>NZ_JAQQCH010000017.1:0-182228 GCF_046030555.1 Paraburkholderia sediminicola
AACCGCTAATTCTTAAGCGGGTCCCCCGCACAGTCGCGGTGGTGGCGCATCTGGAATCCGTGCTCTCGCACATTCAGCCGGAGTGACACAGCACTCATCAACTCCCACTCCGCACTGCGTGCGTCGCGGATGGGGCTGCCAGGAAAACCCGGGGCTTCGGTTCAGCGCTGTGGGGCCGTCGGCTTCGCCTCGGCGACGACGCAGTTGCATGGGAAACCCCGGGCTTGGTTTGGGCGTGGAGGGACCGTCGGCTTCCCCTCGGCGAAATGCCGATGAAGCGCGAGTGCGAAAACACAGCAATTGGTTTTAAGAAGCGCGCTTCGGCGCGCGCAGCGCCGCCGGAAGTATGACGCCCGTGTCACGAGAGCGGAGTGTGCGAGAGCACGGATTCCAGATGCGCCACCACCGCGACTGTGCGGGGGACCCGCTTAAGAATTAGCGGTGTGAGCCGCTTTCTTTGCTTATCTTTCTTTGCGGCGGCAAAGAAAGTAAGTGCCGCCCCGCACAGGGGCGAACACTAATAGACCACTAAGAATTCAAGGAAAGGCCAAAAAACCAAAAACCAAAGCAGCCAGATCAACCAAAAACCGACGCCGCAGGCAACCACCCAATCACCACGCCGAGCAGGCAAAAAAAATCACAGCGCCGCAGGCACATTCGGCACTCGCGAATTGCGCAGATACATCATCGTCGACAGCACGACCGCCATTGCGGAAGCCACCGCTGCAAACAGAAACACCGAACCATAGCCAAACTCCCCAGCGATATAGCCGGCCAACGGCCCAGTAATCCCCAGCGAGAGATCGAGAAACACGGAATAGGCTGACAAAGCCGCGCCACGGCTAGCAGGCGGCACGAGCCCAACCGCTTCAACGCCGAGAGCAGGAAACACCAAAGCAAACCCAAACCCGGTCAACGCCGCCCCAGCAAGGGCAATATGCGGCTCAGGCGCCAACCACAACATCAACAACCCTGCACATTCAAACGAAAACGAAGCAATCGCGACCCGAAATCCACCGTAAGCCTTGATCGTATTGGCGAACAACAGGCGCGCGCCGATGAACAGCGTGCCGAAAACAGTCAACGACAAAGCCGCATTCGGCCAATGCCGTGCGGCATAAAACAGCGTGATGAACGTCGCAATTGACCCAAAGCCCGCCGAGCCGAGCGCCAGCCCGATGCCATGCGGCAGGACCCGCGTGAACACGCTCCGGTACGACATCCGCTCGCCATGCACGATCGGCACCGGCGCGATAGGCCGCGCCAGATAAAAGCCAAGTGCCGCCAGCAGAACCACCAGAACGCCCAACGCGGCGAACCCAACGCTGTGCGCAATGGCTACACCGAGCGGCGCGCCAATCGCGAGCGCGCCATAAGTCGCGATACCGTTCCACGAAATTACCCGGGCGTTGTTGCTCGTGCCCACCCGGCCAATGCCCCACAAAATTGCGCCGGTGCCGCACAGGCTTTCACCAAAGCCGAGCACGAGACGGCTGCACACCAGCAATCCGAGGCTCAACACCGGCCAGCGCACGCATAACACGGCCACCAGCAACAAAATCCCGCTCGCACCGCAGCCCAGCAAGCCGATCGACACCGTTCGCTTCGGCCCCAACGTGTCGGCCGAGCGGCCGGCCAGCGGCCGCGATGCCAGCGTTGCCAGGTACTGCACGCTGATCGCCGCGCCAGCCAGCACCGCGCTGTAACCCAGGTCGTCATGGACGTAGCCAGGCAGCACCGCGAGCGGAATTCCGATCGTCAGATAGCAAAGAAACGTGAAAAAGACGACCGGAATGATCTGCAGGGTCGTCGAAAATTCGCTGCGAGGTGTCGCTGAGTCGGTGGACATGGGGAAAACGAGACTTGAAAACGGCGGAAAGGCGTGATTTTCCCATGGAACCGATTCTCTTGCAGGGGTTGCTTAATAGTTTGGGTGCCCAAATAAAGGTGCCGGATTTCTATAGTGGTCACTTTTCACCCTGCGCGAGCGGCCTTCCCATGCGCATTGGATGAATGACCGTGATCGATAATGGCAGTTAGACTATTTTTTGTATAAAAATATGGCAAAACAGCCACATCAACATAAGTCAACCGCGCCTCAAAACTATCTCTATATCGTTTCGCGGATATGTCCCGCATGCGATCCCTGCTATGGGTTGTATTTATTGACGGTGATAGTTTTCGAATCATCATCGCTGCACGTCCCCACGGACACAGAACATTGAGAGTAACGAGACATGACTGAGCCGATTCGCTTCTACCACCGCAACGCGATCCGTGAGATCAAGGATGCGCCCGTCACCCGCACCGTCCTGCAGTATTTGCGCGAGGACGCGCATTGCACCGGCACCAAGGAAGGCTGTGCTGAAGGCGACTGCGGCGCGTGCACGGTCGTGATCGGTGAGCGCAACGAGGCGGGCGGCGTCGACTTCAAGGCGGTCAACGCCTGCATCCAGTTCGTGCCGACGTTAGACGGCAAGGCGCTCTACACCGTCGAAGACCTGCGCCAGCCGGACGGCTCGCTGCATCCGGTGCAGGAAGCGATGGTGGAGTGCCACGGTTCACAGTGCGGTTTCTGCACGCCGGGTTTCGTGATGTCGATGTGGTCGCTGTACGAAAAGCACGGCCACGAACATAGCTGCGCGAACCGGACCGTGCCGTCGCGTGACGCGATCAGCAACGCGCTGACCGGCAATTTGTGCCGCTGCACGGGCTATCGTCCGATCGTCGATGCCGCCGTGCGCATGTTCGAAGCGCCGGCACCGAAAGCGCCGGTCAACATCGAAGCGCTGTCGAAAACGCTCGCCACGCTCGAGCGCAAGGACACGTTTCACTACCAGCACGCCGGCCAGCAATTCGCCGCGCCGCGCACGGTTGAGGCGCTTGCCAGAATCAAGGAGGCCGAACCGGCCACGCGTATTCTCGCCGGCAGCACGGACATCGGCCTGTGGGTCACCAAGATGATGCGCGAGCTCGGCAACATCGTCTACGTCGGCCAGATCGCCGAGCTGCAAAAGCTCGAAACCAACGACGAGTGGATCGAGATCGGCGCGGGTGTGAGCGTCGAACGGGGCTACACGGAAATCGTCAAGCAGTACCCGGAACTGTTCGAGATGCAGCAACGCTTCGCGTCGCTGCCGATCCGCAATGCTGGCACGCTCGGCGGCAATATTGCCAACGGCTCGCCGATCGGCGATTCGATGCCCGGTCTGATCGCGCTCGGCGCGCATGTGATCGTGCGCGGCGGCGAGATCGAACGCGAAATGCCGCTCGAGGATCTGTACCTCGCGTATCAGAAGAAGGACATGGCAGAGCATGAGTTCGTGGTCGGCCTGAAGGTGCCGACCCGCACCGGTGCGCGTAAGAACCTGCAGTTCCGCACCTACAAGCTGTCGAAGCGTTTCGACTCGGATATCTCGGCAGTGTGCGCCGCGTTCTCCTTCATCGCCGACGGCAACGTGATCCGCGAGCCGCGCATCGCGTTCGGCGGCATGGCCGCCACGTCGAAGCGCGCGACGCACGCTGAAGCCGTGCTGCGCGACGCCGAATGGCACGAAGCGACCGCGCAGGCCGCGATGCTCGCGCTCGGCATTGACTACGCGCCGCTTAGCGATATGCGCGCGACCAGCAACTACCGCCTCGAAGCGGCGAAGAACACGTTGTACCGCTTCTGGCTCGAAACGCGTCCGAGCAATCCGCTGCCGAAGAGCGCGCTGGATGTTCGCGCGGTTGCCGCTGCGTGCGCCCCGGTCGGCGAGAGCGCCTGAGACGGGGCAGAGCGCCCCCAACCCCGGCGCTAAGCGCCAGGCCCCCTAGGGGGAGGTCCCGAAGGGGACTTCCTGCGGGGCGGAAAACCTGGGGTGGCCCAGCGTTTTCTTAAAAGGATACGGAGAAACAAGAATGAATCAGCATGCTGAACCGTTCCTGAAAGACCTTCAGGATCTCGACGACTTTACCCAGGTCCACGTCTCGCGTCCGCACGAGTCCGCACATTTGCACGTGAGCGGCCGCGCTACTTACACTGACGACATTCCGACGCTCGCCGGCACGCTGCACGCCGCGCTCGGCCTGTCGCCGAAAGCGCACGCGAAGATCGTGTCGATGTCGCTCGACAAAGTACGCGCCACGCCGGGTGTGGTCGCGATCTTTACCGCCGAGGATTTCCCCGGCGTCAACGACGTCGGTCCGATCATCCACGGCGACGATCCGATTCTCGCGGACGGCCTCGTGCAGTACGTCGGCCAGCCGATGTTCATCGTGGTCGCGATCTCGCACGAGACCGCGCGTCTCGCTGCACGCCGCGCCGAAGTTGTCTACGAAGAATTGCCCGCGATTCTCACCGCACAACAGGCCCGCGCCGCGAATCAACACGTCTTGCCGCCGATGAAACTCGCGCGCGGCGAAGCCGGTACGAAGATCGCCCGTGCGGCGCATCGCGAAGCCGGCGAGATGCTGCTCGGCGGCCAGGAACAGTTCTATCTGGAAGGCCAGATTTCGTACGCGGTGCCGAAGGACGATGACGGCATGCACGTCTACTGTTCGACGCAACACCCGACTGAAATGCAGCACATGGTCGCGCACGCGTTGGGCGTGGCATCGCACAACGTACTGATCGAATGCCGCCGCATGGGCGGTGGTTTCGGCGGCAAGGAATCGCAATCGGGTCTGTTCGCGTGCTGCGCGGCGCTGGCTGCATGGAAGCTGCTGTGCCCGGTCAAGCTGCGTCCGGACCGCGACGACGACATGATGGTCACCGGCAAGCGTCACGACTTCCACTACACCTATGAAGTGGGCTACGACGACAAGGGCGTGATCGACGGTGTGACGGTCGACATGACCTCGCGTTGCGGCTTCTCCGCCGACCTGTCCGGTCCGGTGATGACGCGTGCGCTGTGCCACTTCGACAACGCGTACTGGTTGTCCGACGTGACGATCGACGGCTTCTGCGGCAAGACCAACACGCAGTCGAATACCGCGTTCCGCGGCTTCGGTGGCCCGCAAGGCGCGTTCGCGATCGAGTACATCATGGACAACGTCGCGCGTTCGGTCGGCGAGGATTCGCTCGATGTGCGCCGTCGCAATCTGTACGGCAAGACCGAGCGCAACCAGACGCCGTATGGTCAGGTGGTCGAAGACAACGTGATTCACGAACTGATCGACGAGCTCGAAGCGACCAGCGAATACCGCGCGCGCCGTGCAGCGATCAACGAGTTCAATGCGAACAACGAAGTGCTGAAGAAGGGACTGGCACTGACGCCGGTCAAGTTCGGCATCGCGTTCAACGTGACCCACTTCAACCAGGCCGGCGCGCTGGTGCATATCTATACCGACGGTTCAGTGCTGGTGAACCACGGTGGCACCGAAATGGGCCAGGGTTTGAACACGAAGGTCGCGCAAGTCGTCGCACATGAACTGGGCATCGGCTTTAACCGCATCCGCGTCACGGCGACGGACACGAGCAAGATCGCGAATACGTCGGCGACCGCTGCATCGACCGGTTCGGACCTGAACGGCAAGGCGGCGCAAGATGCCGCGCGCCAGTTGCGCGAACGTCTGTCGGCCTTCGCCGCCGAGCGTTTCGGCGCAGGGCAGGTGTCTGCTTCGGAAGTGCGTTTCGTGCACGACCGCGTGGTGGTCGGCGAGATGATCGTGCCGTTCGAAGAAGTGATCGCGAAGGCCTACGTCGCGCGTGTCCAACTCTGGTCGGACGGCTTCTACGCGACGCCAAAGCTCTACTGGGATCAATCGAAGCTGCAGGGCCGGCCGTTCTACTATTACTCGTACGGCGCGGCGGTGTCGGAAGTGGTGATCGATACGCTGACCGGCGAAATGCGCGTGCTGCGCGCGGATGCTCTGCATGACGTTGGCGCATCGCTGAACCCGGCGCTCGACGTCGGCCAGGTGGAGGGCGCGTTTATCCAGGGCATGGGCTGGCTCACGACCGAAGAACTGTGGTGGAACGCGGGCGGCAAGCTGATGACGCACGCGCCGTCCACCTACAAGATTCCTACGGTCAACGATACGCCGCCGGACTTCCGTGTGCGCCTGTTCAAGAACCGCAACGCGGAGGACAGCATCCATCGTTCGAAGGCGACCGGCGAGCCGCCGCTGCTGCTGCCGTTCTCGGTGTTCTTTGCCGTGCGCGATGCCGTGTCGGCCGTGGGTAACCACAAGGTCAACCCGCCGCTGAATGCGCCCGCGACCAGCGAGGAAATCCTCAAGGCAGTCGGCGCAGTGCGCGCAGCAACCGCGGCGGCGCGGCAGTAGCCGTCAGAAACCGTCAGGCAGAGCCATCGTGCAAATATCGAAACCAACTGGATTGATCGCCATGAACGACTTTTCTTCCGTTCAGATCGGCCGGCGCAGCGCCGTGGAAGCACCGCGCCCGGCGCCGATGCACATCGTGCTGTTTGGCGCGGGGCATGTTGGCCATGCGCTCGTCACGCTGCTTGGCCGCTTGCCGTGCGTGGTTCAGTGGGTCGATGAGCGCGACGAACTGTTCCCCGACGAAACGCCCGCCAACGTGCAGATCGAAGCGACCGACACGCCTGACGCAATCGTCGATACGGCGCCACCCGGTGCGTATTTTCTCGTGATGACGCATAACCACGCGCTCGACTTTTCGCTCGCTGCGCGCATCATGCGGCGGCGCGATTTCACCTACTTCGGCATGATCGGTTCGAAGACGAAGCGGGTGAAATTCGAGCGTCGTTTGCTGGATCGCGGCGTGGATCTGGACCGGCTGGTGGAGATGACGTGCCCGATCGGCGTGACCGGCATTGTTGACAAAGCGCCTTCGGCGATCGCGGTTGCGGTATGCGCTGAGTTGCTACAGATCCGTACACGGCAGGCCGCGGCGCAGGCAGTGACGCAGAAGCTTTACGCAAGCGTCTAAGCGGCAAGAGCCAAGTGTAACGTCAAGCACCAAACCAGAACGTCAGCCCTCCGCGGCTGACGTTTCTTTTTTTGCCGGCCGTTTCGCGCGCCGCACCTTCTGCGCGATCAACCCGTCCGACACTTGCGACATCAACGCGCGCAGCCAGCCGACATCGCTCGGCCGGTCCGGCTGCGGATGCCATAGCTGATAACACTTGATGCGTGGAAACGGAATCGGCACTTCGACCACCGCGAGCGGCAGGATGCTCGCATAGTGCATCGCGAAACGGCGTGTCGTCGTAAAGATCAGATCCGACTGGAGCAGCGTTTGCGGTACGAGGCCGAAGTAGGGCAGCGTGGCGACGATACGCCGCTCGGCGCGGGCCCGCGCGAATCCGATATCGACGGCGCCGCCGCTCGCGCCGCTGTATGCCGTTGGCGCGAGATGTGGCGCGGCGAGATACGCTTCGCGCGTCATCGGTGTGCGCGCGAGCGGATGGTCGGCGCGCATCAGACACACCACCGTGTCGGAGAACAGGTCGCTGCGCTCAAAACGCAGATCCGGCTTCGGCCAGTTGCCGATCACCAGATCGAGTTCGCCCGCATCGAGCGCGGCCGAATGGTCGAGCATCGGGCTCAGCGAATCGATTTCCAGACGCGCATGTGGCGCCGCTTCGCGGAACTGCGCGATCACGGTCGGCATGAAGAAGTCATTCAGATAATCCGGCGCGGCCACGCGGAAGGTACGGCGTGAGCGGCCGGGGTCGAAGTCACCGTGCGGTGTCGCCACGAAATCGACTTCGCGCAACACGCGTTGCGCCGAGGCCAGCAGCGATTCGCCGTATTCGGTCGGCACCATGCCCGATTTACCGCGCACAAGGATGGGATCGTTCAGCGTCTCGCGCAGTTTGCGCAGCGCGGTGCTGATGGCAGGCTGGGTCTGATTCAGACGCAGTGCGGTTTGCGTGACGCTGCGCTCGACGATCAGCGTGCGCAGCACGCGCACGAGCCAGATATCGAGGGAAGCGGCGGAATCGTCCATGGTTTAGGCGAGGCGATGCAAGCAGGTCGGGCCCGGATGAAGCGTCGGTCGGAGCCGCCCGCGAGTCAGATCGCGAGAGCGGGGCGCAAAGGTTATAACCTTAGGCCCGTTTGCGGTGTGGCGGCATAGCGGGCACGGTATGGCCGGCATCAGGACGCCCTTTTTGGCGCAATCACGTCTGAAAAGACATGCACAGACGCAAGCGCGGCGTGCCTGTTTGCACGAAACTTACGCCTCGCTTTCGTTCAGTTGTCCGCCAAGCCTGAAGGTAGCGAACTGACCCGCTTCACTTCCTTCGACTCGAGCCAGTTCGGCGTGCGTGCGCAATACAGCACCATCGGCAACGCGTCTTCGCCCCAGAACAACTGGTCGTTCAGACAGAAGGTCGGCACGCCGTAGACGCCCAGACCGATCGCATCCGCGGTGTTGCGCTGCAATTGCGCTTTCACCTCTTCGTTCTTGATGAGTTCCGGGCCGTCCGGCATACCCACGCGCTCGCATAGTTCGGCGAACGCAGCATCGCTCGACGGATCGCGGCCTTCACGCCAGATGAAACGGAAAATTTCGCGCACGAAGCCGATGTCGCCCTTCGCCGCGGTGGCGAGCAGGAGCGGTTTCATCGATTCGAACGGATGGGCCGGCGGCATCTTGAACGGAATGCCGAGTTGCTCCGCGCGAAACAGCGCGTGGCGATACAGGAAGGTGCGTTTGGCGGGCACGCTGTAAGCGGGCCGCTGGCCCCAGTGGCGATAGAGGTCGTTCAGCACGACCGGCGTGAACGCGAAGTCGAAGCCCGGCCATTTGTCGTGTTGCTCGAGCAACAGGTAAGTGAACGGTGAGACAAAGTCGTAAAACCACAGCGGTTGCCTGGCGTCGATGCCAACGGTCATAAATGTCTCCCGAATTGCCTGTTCCGCACGGTGTCGTCTGCTGGACCGTCGGAATTGTAATGATCTTACGCGGTGCGGCCGCCGCTTGCACCGTTTGGTTTCTCGCCGACGACGGACGGCACGGCGGACATCGTGCCTGGTTGCTGCGCCGTCGTGGCGGCCGCTGTCAAATCAGATCGGACGCAGCCACTCCAGCAGACGTGTGCGCCGACCGCGGGAGGCTGTCGATATTGAGTCCTCAGGCGGGGCGGCCAGCCGGCGGTTCGTCTGCCTCGGCGGCTCCCCGCTCCTCAGGTGATTCAGTGGTGTCGCCGTCTTCTGCTGCGCGCCCGGCCTCGGGCGGTTGCGGCCCGTCGCCGGGTTCGGCCGCTGCGTCGCGCTGAGCCTCGCGGCTATGCGTGAGCCGCTCGCGCACGAAACCGATATGCTCGCGCAGCACGTAGAACTGATCCGCATAGGCAAGCGGCATTTTCAGACCGTTCACCGACTCTTCAATCGTATCGAGCCGCTCGATCAGCGACGCGCGTTCGGCGGCCGAGTACTCGCTGAGCGCGCTTCGTTCGATCGCGATCAGCGCGCCGTACCAGCGGTAGATGCGCGATTTCACCCGCCATGCATACAGCGCCGGCACGAGACGCAGCGCCGGAATCAGCAGCACGATCAACGGCACCACGACTACCAGCAACCGGTCCGCGAGACTCGCCAGCCAGAACGGCAGGACCCGGTAGAGGAAGCTCTTGCCTGATTTGTAGTAGCGGGCAGCGTCGTCGCTGATCGGGAAATCGTGTGCGAGCGGGGCGGGGAATTCGCCGGCGCGCTGCATGACGTTCGCCTTGCCGTGGACCTCGCGCGCCGCTTCGATCAGCAGATCGGAAAGCGCGGGGTGCAGCGAGTTGCGCGCCACCAGTTCGGCGGTTGGCGCCACCATGTGAATGGGGGCGGACGGCAGATTCTTGCCGAGGTCGAACGCGCCCATCGGCATCTCGAGCTGCGTCAGATACGGAAAACGACGGGTGTAGGCATCGGCCTGGGTGAAGTCGTAGAACTGCACATTCGGCGTGCGATAAAGCTTGCCCATTACCGCCGGTTGCGCTGAATCGCCGGCCAGAAAAGCCGCATCGATTTTGCCGGCGACGAGTGCCTGGGCGGCGTCGTCGCCCGAGAGGGGCAGCAGTTTGGTCGGGCCGCCCGGCACGATGCCGTTTGCCTTGAGCAACGCGAGCGCCAGCTCACGTGTGCCGCTGCCCTCGGCACCGACGGCGAGCCGCAAGCCCTTGAATTCGGAGAGGCGCGTGACCGTCGGTCCGTGATAGAAGATCGCCAGCGGTACATATGCCACGCTGCCGAGCGACATCAGGTCCCCGCTCACCGGGCCGGGTGAGACGCCGTCCTGCACGAAGCCGACGTCGACGTTCGAGTTCGGGTCTGACAGCCGTTTGAGATTCTGCAGCGAGCCTTCCGAGGACAACACGTTCAGGGTGATACGGTTGCGCGCCAGAATCGTCTTGTACTTCTGCGCTGCATTCCAGAAGGTGCTGCCTTCGGGGCCGGCGCTGATCGTCAGCGTATTGGGTGGGGCGGGCTGGATCAGGCGCACGGCGACCCAGATCGCCGCGATGGCGATCAGCAGGATCGGCCCGAAAGAGACCGCCAGATCGCGCCAGGAGATCGCCACGAAACGGGCGACGAGACGGGGAGGGCGTTTGCGGCCGGTGGCTGGCTTCATCAGGGACGTGACGGCTACGGTCGAAAGTGAACAGGGTGGCGGCGCTCTGCGGCGCGCGAACCGGGTCGAGGCGTTTGCGCTGTGCGGGCTGGCCGCGGCGAAATGCGCATAAGCCGTACAAGCCGCGCGGCAGGGCATGTCGCGCCGATGGTACCTGAGAATCGCGCGGCGGCGCAGTGTCCGGCTGGGGCGGGCGCCGTCAAACCCGTAACAATTCGTGAACGGCGCGTGAACGGCGCGTGACGGTCCATGAGCGGGGGCTGAACCCCTCGTGAACGGCGGATGAACCACGCCCCGACCTAAATATGAACGACGCATGAAAAAAACACGGTACAAGTCCCCACGGCAGCCGGCACGCACCTCGCGGTATGACTAAACCCTTTGCGCTTCTGGCGCGGCTAGATTAAATTGTGGATCGCTGCCGCGATCAGACGTTTGCGCGGCGTGACCCGGCAAGACTGACAAGAACCGGGCGCGCCAGCGGACTTCGCGGCTTGCCGGCTCTCGTACCGCATCGCATGCGTGGCATCGTGCGATTCACGGCGGCCGGCCTCTCTCGCCTCTCGCACACCGTGTTGCAGCCATAGTTGGCCGTCGCTGGGCCGCGCTTTGCCGCGTCCGCAGCATGGTCGCCCGTAGTCGTAACGAAACCGCTTGTACATGCGGTCCAATGTGTAGCTAAGGAGAAACTATGAAATCGGTCGGTTTTCTGAAAACGCTGGGCTCAGTCGTGGCGATGGTGGTGGCGTGCAATGTGTACGCTCAGGCAAGCGATGCAACGGCGACGGGCACGACCGCAGCGCCGGCTGCAAGCGCCAAGGCCGGCAAGAAGGCCAATAGCCAACTGGGTCGCAAGGTGCGCAGCGCGCTCGCCAAGGCGCAAGGCATCGACGTTTCGAACATCGCCGTGCGTGCGCGTGGCGGTGCGGTGACGCTGACGGGCTCAGTGCCTGACCAAGGTCAGATCGACGCTGCCGGTGAAGCGGCCAAGGGCGTCGCCGGCGTGACGTCGGTGGCGAACAAGCTGACCGTTGTTCAGCAGTAAAACGGCGGGAGTGAGCAGGCCGCGATAAGCGGCCTGCCATCAAGCGGCTTGCAGGAGGCGCGTGAGGCGCCGGCAGGCGCTTAGGGCTGCATCGGAGGTGCGGGCGATTCGATATCGCTATGCGCCAACATGATGCATGCCAGCGCAAGGGTTCCGGCGAATAGCCAGAGCCCTTTTTTTTCGCTTTATTTTTCGTAGCGGCGATTTTTGAAGCGATGATGATGGTTCAGACCCGTTGTGGGCTGAACCCTGGTACCGTAACGGTCCGTCTGTACGCTGTGACACACAATTGACGCGTCGCGAAGCGTACTGTGATGCAAGTGGAACCGGAGTCAACGCCATGGAAACCACGCTGTTGCGCTATACCGATTTGCCGATCGGCGATCGGGCGGCTTTCGAACTGGTGTGCGCACGGCACGGTTTTGCGCCGGCGCATTTCGACATCAGCGCCTGCCTGGATCCGGGCGACACCGCGCGCGAACGCCTCGTCACGATTCGACGCGGCGGCTGGGCGCAGTGTTATCACGACCATCACGGCCAATGGGTCAGGCAGTTCGAGACCGATCTGACCTGTCGGTTTTTCAAATAGAGACGGCCCGGAAGGGGAGCGCTGGCGTTTTTGCCGGCGCCTGAAGCAGGCGCCAAAGTCAGGCACCCAAAGGCCAATGCCACAGGCAGCTACCCAAGGCAGGCACTTCAAGCTGCGTACCAAAGTCGTCTGTCAGGATTCCCGCTTCATGCCAGCACGAGGCGCACGCCGACCAGCGTGAGCGTTGCGGCGAGCACATTGCGCAGGAGCGCGTCCGGTGCGCGCGACGACAGATAGCTGCCGATCGCGATGCCCGGCAACGATCCCACCAGCAGCGACAGCAGCATCGACCAGTCGACCGAACCCAGTAGCCAGTGCCCCGCGCCCGCCAGCAGCGTGAGCGGCACCGCATGTGCGATATCGGAGCCGACGATGCGCGTGGTCGGCAGCAACGGATACAGCAGCAATAACACCGTCACGCCGATGGCGCCCGCGCCCACCGACGTCAGCGACACCAGCACGCCCAGCACCGCGCCGGTCAGCATGGTGAGCGCGAGCGTGCGCCCCTGCCTCGGCGCGCGCTGACGGCGCGCACCGAGCGCCGCGAGTTGCGGGCGGAATATGAGCGCCACGGCTGTCACCAGCAGGGCGGCGCCGAGCACGATCTGGATCACCCGGCCCGCGCCCGGGGTGTCCATCCCGTAACGATGCAGCAGGATCAAGGTGATAGTGGCCGCAGGGACGCTGCCGGCCGCGAGGCGCAGTGTGATCTGCCAGTCGACGGAGCCTTTCAGGCCGTGCACAAGGGTGCCGGTCGCCTTGGTGGCGGCCGCGTACAGCAGATCGGTACCGACCGCGGTCGCCGGATGCACATTGAACAGCAGAACCAGGATCGGCGTCATCAGCGAGCCGCCGCCAACGCCCGTCAATCCGACCAGAAAGCCGACGAACAGGCCGGAGACGGAGTACAGCAGATCGATGTGGGGAAGAGCCATTGAGCAGACCGCTGACGGTCGGGTGGGTTGGACAGGTTAGGCGGCAAGGCCGGCGCGCGCTTGCCGTCGGGCGTCGGCGAATGTCGGCGACAGGCCCCTCGCGGCGCGGCGAAAGCCGCTATTGTCGCAAAACTGCCGGGCTTGCGTACGCCAGCGTCTGAATCCCACTCACAGCGCGCGGCGAATCTCGACGATGCCGAAGGCCGCCAGCGTGAACCCGACGATCCGGTCGATCGCCACGCGCAGCTTGCTGCCGATCGCATGACGCGCGAGCGACACCAAGGTCACGAGAAAACACCACCACGCGATCGAACCGCAAAACACGCCGCCTACCGTGGTCAACGCGATGCTCGATGAAAACGCGCCACGCGGCGCGAGCGTCGTGAACAATGCGGCGAACATGATAACGGTCTGCGGGTTGGTCAGCGTGAGCAGTAACGAACTCGCATACGCGCGCAACGCGCCGGCGCGGCCCACCTGAGCGAGCTTGCCGTTGCTATCGCCGTTGCCGTCTGCGGCGTCGGCGGGCGGTTTCTGCAATAGCGTACGCACGCCGAGATACAGCAGAAACACACCGGCGATCAGATGCAGGGGCCGGTCGTAGGCAAGCATGAATTGCGAAATGCCGACCAGCCCGAGTGCCGCGATCAGACCGTAGCATGCATCGCCGCTCGCGATGCCGAACCCGATCGCCAGCCCCGCGCGCGGACCGCCGGTCAGCGTGCGGCGGATGCACAGCATGCCCATCGGCCCGACCGGCGCGGCAATCGCGAGGCCGACACCCGCTGAGGTGATGAAGAGACTGGTGGTGGACATGGCAAAGCCTTTATCGGTTGTTCTGCTTCGTAGGTCGTCGCGCGCTGTGCTTTTCGCATGCTTGTCGACGGGCGTCCGGCCGACGCGCCCTCAAGCATAGCCAGACCGAAAATCCCGGGCAAGGCTGCGAGGATCCGGCAGCACAACCTGGCACACCTGCAAACTACGCCGCTCGGCACATGATCGGCCCTCGCAACTCAGCACCCGATTGACCGCGCAAACCAGCGTGCCGGTCGTGGATACCCTGGGATGGACTCGCCCGCCGCCTTCCTCGGGCATAATTTTCCCACTTCAAACATCGGGGCACGCCCGTCCATGTGGCAAATCGATCAGGTGACGTTGCGCCTGTTTATCGCCGTCTGCGAAGAAGGCACGATTGCGCGCGCGGCTGAACGCGAGTTCATCGCGCCGTCCGCGGTCAGCAAGCGGCTCGCGGATCTCGAAGCACTGGTCGACGTCGCGCTGCTCTCGCGCAGCCAGCGCGGCGTGCGCGCGACCGCGGCCGGCGAGGCGCTGCTCAGGCACGCGCGGCTCATCATGCGCGGTCACGAACGCTTGCAGGCGGAGCTCAGCGAATACGCGGCCGGCGCGCGCGGTCATGTGCGGGTGCTGGCGAATGTGTCGTCGATGGTCGAGTTTTTACCCGAGGCGCTGTCGGTGTTTCTTAAAGCCAATCCGCAGATTCGTGTCGACGTCGAGGAGCGTGTCAGCGCCGAGATCGTACGCGGTCTGGAAGAGGGCGTAGCCGATCTCGGCATCTGCCGCGATGTGGTGCCGATGGGCAGTCTCGACGTGCTGCAGTATCGCTCCGATCATCTCGCGCTGATCGTGCCGCGCGATCATCCACTGGCCGGTGAGGCCGCAATCAGCTTCGATCAGACCTTGGCATTCGATCATCTCGGGCTCGCATCGAACGCGTCGGTGAACGCGCTCATGCAGCGCATTGCGGTGGAAAAAGGCAGCGAGCTCAACTATCGAACCTACGTATCGACCTTCGATGCCGCCTATCGGTTTATCCAGGCAGGCCTCGCCGTCGCAATCCTGCCGAGCGAAGCGCTGCCCAGGCATGCCGCCGACGAATACGGCATCGTCGCCGTGCCCTTGCAGGAAGCATGGGCAGAGCGGCGCTTCGTGATCTGCATGCGCGACCGCAATGCGCTGACGTTGGCGGCGTCGCATTTACTCGATCATTTGCTGCGCTCGGTCTGAGTGCCGGCTGCGGTTTGCTTTTTGGTGTAGCCGGGACGCCCTCTGAACGCCTGCTGAGCGTTTTACGGTCATCCGCCCGAAGGCCTCTCTGACGTTCCCGCCGTTCTTTGCACGCTCTCACAACGTGCTCTTGGCATCCTCTGAAAAGCCCTTAAGGGTTTTCCCTTTGCGACGGCGCACGCCCGTCCCGATTGCGTCTGCCGCCATCGCGAGCGGCGATGGAGTACGTCGTCAACGCAGACTTTGCTGCGCGACCGCACGCGGGCACGCTGTCACACAGCTGCTTCATCCCCGTATTCCACGCAAGGTTCAAGACCGGGATTCAAGACCATGAGTGACACCCAGGAGCGCGTCGTCGTGACCGAAGTCGGCATGCGCGACGGCCTGCAAAGCATTACTCGCACAATGCCTACCGAGTTCAAACGGCGCTGGATCGATGCCGCGTATGCTGCCGGCGTGCGGCATATGGAGGTCGCGTCGTTCGTGCCGGCTAAGCTGCTGCCGCAAATGGCCGACGCCGACGAAGTGATCGCCCATGCGCTCACCTACGACGATCTCATCGTGACGGCCTTGGTGCCGAACCTGAAGGGCGCGCAACGTGCGCTCGACTCCGGCGTGCACCGGATCGTCGCGCCGATTTCGGTGAGCACGGCGCATAGCGTTGCCAATGTTCGCAAGACGCCCGCCGAGATGATCGAGTCATTTGCCGCGATGCGCGAGCTGATCGATAGCGCTGCGAGTGCGAACTCGCGGCGCGTCGAATTGATCGCCGGTCTGTCGACGGTGTTCGGCTGCTCGTTGCAAGGCGTGGTGCCTTACGCCGACATCGCCGCGATTGCGCGCGCCACGTTGCGGGCAGGCGCCGATGTCATCGCGCTTGGCGACACCACCGGCGAAGCGACGCCGCGCCAGGTCGGCGAAATCATCGAACTGGTGCGAGAGGTCGCGGGCAGCAAGCTGCGCTCGCTGCATTTCCATGACACGCGAGGCCTCGGCCTGGCGAATACGCTGATAGCGCTACAGCATGGCATCCGCGAATTCGACGCGTCGCTGGCCGGCCTCGGCGGCTGCCCGCATGCGCCGGGCGCGACCGGCAATGTGAACACTGAAGACCTCGTGTTCATGCTCGACAGCATGGGCTACGACACCGGCATCGATCTCATCAGACTCATCGCGTCGCGCGACGTCCTCGCCGACGGCTTGCCCGGCGAGCCGTTGTACGGCTATCTGGCGCGTGCCGGTTTGCCGAAGCAGTTCAGTGCCGCTGCGCTACGTTTTGAATCTTCCGACTCACAGGTGCTGCAATGAATCCGGTTTCTTCTACGTCTGCTTCCACGTCTGCATCTGCATCTGCATCTTCCGCTTCATCTGCGCCTGCGTCGTCGGCGGAGCAGCGGAGCGCGTTGCCGCTTGCGGGCATCCGGGTGATCGAGTTGTCGCATATGGTGATGGGGCCGACCTGCGGGATGATTCTTGGCGATCTCGGCGCCGAAGTCATCAAGGTCGAGCCGCCGCGCGGCGACGGTACGCGCCGTTTGCTCGGCACAGGTGCGGGGTTCTTTCGCACCTTCAATCGCAACAAGAAGAGTGTCGCGCTCGACCTCGATAGCGAAGCGGGACTGGCCGCGCTGCACAAGCTGGTCGATACCGCGGATGTGTTCGTCGAGAACTTCAAGCCGGGCCGCATGGCGAGCCTGGGTCTCGATTACGCGTCGCTGCGCGAACGCAATCCCAAGTTGATCTACGTCTCGCACAAGGGCTTTCTGAACGGTCCATACGAACATCGTCTCGCGCTCGACGAAGTCGTGCAGATGATGGCCGGCCTCGCCTACATGACCGGACCGGTAGGCCGTCCGTTGCGTGCAGGCAGTTCGGTCAACGACATTATGGGCGGCATGTTCGGCGCAATCGGCGTGCTTGCCGCGTTGCACGAACGGCATACGAGTGGACGCGGCAAGGAAGTGCAGAGCGCCCTGTTCGAAAACTGTGTGCTGCTCTCCGCGCAACACATGCAGCAGTTCGCCGCGACCGGCGTGCCCGCTGCGCCGATGCCCGAACGCATCAGCGCATGGGCCGTCTACGACGTGTTCCAGCTTGCCAACGACGAACAGATGTTTATCGCCGCGACCGGCGACGGTCAGTGGCGCGCGCTGTGCGCGATTCTCGGCCGCGCCGATCTGCTGGCCGACCCGCGCCTCGCGACCAACAACGAGCGCGTGCTGGCGCGCGAATGGTTGCTGAAGACGCTTGGCGAAACCTTGAGTCGTTTCGAAGGCGCGGCGCTCGTGCCGCTGTTCGAACGTGACCACATCCCGTTCGCGTCGATTACGAAACCCGAAGACCTGTTCGCCGATCCGCATCTGAACGAGAGCGGTGGTCTTGCTCGATTGACGCTGGATGACGGAAGCGAAACCGCGATGCCCTTGCTGCCGATTTCGATGGATGGCGCTCGCCTGCAACCGCGCCAGCCGATCGCAAAGATCGGCGAGCACACCGCTGACGTGCTGCGCGGTTTGGGCTACGACGAAGCGCAGATCGCGGCGTTGGGCGGCGGCGTGACGAAGTCGCCGCGGGAAGCGGCGTGACCGCAGCGGTTCCTGGGGCGGTAGCCAAAGCCGCATGAGTGTCTCGGCTAACGAGACGTCGAGCAGCGACCTAAAAAGCGCCTGCGCAAATGATGGGCGTAGCGCCGCTGCGTTGCGGAGGCTCGATGTATTGAACGTAGTCAATCAAATCTCATCCGGCGTCAGACCGGCATTCAACAACCATTTTGCACGGGCTCGGAGCAACTGCTTTGCATGGGACCATGCGTAACGCGCTAACGCGCGAACTCTGGTCGACAGTTAAAGCGCTAACTCCGATCGACAATGGAGACGGACGATGAAATCGTCGAATCATGTGGTGTATGCGACGGCGGTCGGCGATGCTGGCGCGCTGGGTGGTGTGCCTTCGGACGCCGATACATCGGTAGGCGCTCGCGCTGATGCAATAGCGCTGGAGGGAGCCCGCATTTCCGCGCGGCTCGACCGCTTGCCCGCCACGCGCTCGATCTGGCAACTGGTGATGCTGCTGAGCCTCGGCTTGTTCTTCGAACTGTACGACCTGATGTTCTCCGGCTACATCGCGCCGGGCCTCGTGCGCAGCGGCATTCTCACCGCGACGACGCATGGTCTGTTCGGCACCAGCGGCGTGGCGAGTTTCATCGCGGCGTTGTTCGCGGGCCTCTTTATCGGCACGGCGGCATGCGGCTTTCTCGCCGACCGCTTTGGCCGGCGCGCGATCTTCACGTGGTCGCTGCTGTGGTACACCGCGGCCAACATCATCATGGCGTTCCAGGACACGGCGCTTGGGCTCAATCTCTGGCGCTTCATCGCGGGGATCGGTATTGGCGTGGAGATCGTGACGATCGGCACGTATATCTCCGAGCTCGTGCCGAAGCATGTGCGGGGCCGCGCGTCGGCCTTTTCGCAGGCAGTTGGTTTCTGCGCGGTGCCGATCGTCGCATTTCTATCCTATTTGCTGGTGCCGCACCGTTACTTTGGCCTCGATGGCTGGCGTCTGGTCGTGCTGACCGGCGTGACGGGCGCGATCGTGGTGTGGTGGATTCGTCTGCGTTTGCCGGAGAGTCCACGCTGGCTGGCACAGAAAGGCCGCATCGAAGAAGCCGACGCGGTGATGAAGCGACTCGAAGCGCGTGTGGAACGAGAATATGGACGGCCTTTGCCGGAGCCGGCGTTGCCCGAACCGGTGCGCGCGCGCGCGGCGTTTCGCGATCTGCTGGTGCCGCCGTATCGAAAGCGCACGCTGATGCTGATCATTTTCCACGTGTTTCAGACGATGGGTTATTACGGCTTCGCGAACTGGATTCCGACGTTGCTGATCAAGCAGGGCATTACCGTCACGACGAGTTTGATGTACGCGAGCATCATTGCGATTGCCGCGCCGCTGGGACCGTTGCTGGGGATGTTGATTGCGGACCGCTTCGAACGTAAGACGGTGATCATCTGCATGGCGGCGGTGAACGTGGTGTGCGGGTTGCTGTTCAGCCAGGCGCGTGAGACGGTGTTGCTGGTGAGTCTGGGCGTATGTCTTGTGCTGGCGGGCAATATTATTTCGTATAGCTATCACGCTTACCAGGCCGAACTATTTCCGACGAGTATTCGGGCGAGGGCAGTGGGATTTGTTTATTCGTGGAGCCGGATTTCGGCGATGTTTTCCGCGTTTGTGATTGCGGGGTGTTTGAGCCGGTTTGGCGTGAATGGGGTGTTTGTGTTTATCTCGGGAGCGATGGTGATCGTAATGCTTGCTATCGGGACGCTTGGGCCGAAGACGCGGGGTGTCGCCTTGGAGGATATTTCGAGGTAGTGCTTTGCGGATGGGTGATGCCCGCCTGGCGGGGCGGGCTTACTCGCTTAGTGCGTGCTTAGTGTTTCTTCGGTGTTGTCGATGCGGGTTGTGCTACGCGGATCGGCGGCGCGCCCGAGGGTGAAGTTGCCGGTTTCAGTTTCTTCTCCTGTTTCGGTTTCTTCGCTTCGCGGTTACTGCGTACTTGACCTTTTGCCATGATGGACCCCCAGTTGGCGTTGTCGCTCCGCGAGGGAGCAGTAGGGCTGTAGTGTGCGCTGGTTTTGGGGTTTATGGGTGGGGTTTTGTTGTTTTTTGCCTGTGCGGCGCTTTGTTTGTCTGTGTTTTTATGGTGTTGGCCTTTCCCTCTTTTGTTTGCCTGCGCGGCGCTTATTGTTGTGTGCCTGCTTCTTTGGCCTTTCCTTGTTTTCTTATTGGTTTATTAGCGTCGCCCCTGTGCGGGGCGGGCACTTACTTCTCTTTGCCGGCCGCAAAGAGAAGTAAGCAAGAGAAAGCGGCTCAAACCGCTAATTCTTAAGTGGGTCCCCTGGCTCGGACGGGATAGTGGTGCATCTGGAATCTGTGTCCTCGCTCATTTAGCGTTAATGACAAAGGATTCGTCAGCTCCCACTCCGCACTGCGTGCGTCGCGGACGGGTCTGCCAGGAAAACCCGGGGCTTCGTTTGGGCGCGGTGGGATCATCGCCTTCGCCTCGGCACAGCGAGGCCCCACTCATGGACGAACCCCACCGCGGATGAAATGTTGATGTGTCGCACCCACAGCCACAGCCACAGCCACAGTCTTGATTGTGGCCGCGGTGGCGATGTAATGACGAGTGTGGGTATTGAAACGTGTGGGCCGAGACGTAGCGGAGGGGATGAGTTACGCTTCGGCGCGCGCAGCGCCGCCGGAAGTATGACGCCCTTGTCACGAACGTCGAATGTGCGAGGACACAGATTCCAGATGCACCACTATCCCCTCCAAGCCAGGGGACTCACTTAAGAATTAGCGGTTTGAGCCGCTTTCTCTTGCTTACTTCTCTTTGCGGCGGCAAAGAGAAGTGAGTGCCTGCCCCGCACAGGGGCGACACTAATAAACCAATAAGAAAACAAGGAAAGGCCAAAGAAGCAGGCACACAACAATAAGCGCCGCGCAGGCAAACAAAAGAGGGAAAGGCCAACACCGCGGGCAACCAGACAATAAGCGCCGCGCAGGCAACCAAAACAAGCAAACCCCAAAATCACCGCGCACGCCCCCTATTGCGCCGCCAGGTCTCCGACGGCAACTCCCCAAACTGCCCCCGATACTCGTTGGAGAAATTCCCAAAATGCCAAAACCCCCACCGCGTAGCGACTTCGGTCACCGAAGCGGAACCACGCAATTCGCGCCGCACATGATCAAGCCGAACAGCCCGTATATACGCTGAAGGATTCACCCCAAGGGTATCCTCAAACGCATATTGCAAAGTTCGCCGGCTCGCGCGAAACCGCGCACACAGCTCCGCCACGGACAGCGGGCAATCCGGCGACTCTTCCACCACTTCACGAACACCGCGCACAAGTTGCCAGTTCCGCGCGGTACGCGCTTCGACATTCCCGTGCGGGTCCACATCGTGCATGTCCGGCAATACCTCGGCGAGTCCGAAGATCACGGATTTCTCAAATGATGCCGCCACGCCCGCGTCATCGAGCAACGTCGGCGTGGCAGCCACCGCGTCGAGCAAATGCTTCAGTACCTCGCGAAAGCCCTGCAATCTCGCAGGATGGACATTCAATACGCCAGGCCTCGCGCCCAGCAGCGACCTGATCCCGTCGAGCTGCGAGCGCACCAGTTCATCGCCAATCGCAGCAGGCTCGATCTCCAGATTCACCACGACGTGTTTGTCGGGCGATAAAAACTCGAATCCGCCGTCCCCGGAAAACACATGCAGGCCGTCGCGATGGCTCGTCTGCCCGCACAACAGCGCGTGTCCTTCGAGTTGAAATGGAATGCCCACCGCCAGTTTGGATAGCGCCACCTGGCCGCGTTGATAGACGGTGCGGTTCAGGCGTTCCACCAGCACCCGCACGCCGCCCGCGACGAACGAACTCACGGAGCCGTCGAAGGGGCCGCGCGAAATCTGGCAATAGCTCTGGTTCCACGCGTCGAGCAACATCGCCTGCTCGTCGATGTTCCGGCAACAGTGAATCTCGACGGCGCTGCTTGTCTGATTGACCGGCTGCATAGCTTCTCCCGATTCTGTTGGCGCTCCCCGAAAGCCTCGTGCCGATCAGTGTATGCGAAAAAAAATTTGCGGCGCTGTGTTGGAGCGACCCATCCAGGGCACACACGCGGCTTCCTGGCCCGTGTCCGCATAGATCGCGAACACGACGGCTGCCAGATACGGCAAGCATTCAGGCCCAGATGTAATGCATTTGTCAGCATGCCGGATTTTTACGGGATTTTTACGTTTTTGCCAATTTTGGATAGTCGCCGCTTTTTGCCGCACCTACCTTGTGCACAACGCAATGCAATGCATTGGGCACTAGAACAGGAGTCACGCATGAGCAGGTCGGCAGGCAGGCTGGAAGGCAAGATCGCAATCGTGTCGGGTGGCGCAACCGGCGCGGGCGGCGCGGCGTCGCTGCTGTTTGCGCAGGAAGGCGCGCAGGTCGCCGTGGTCGATATCAATACCGATGCGGGCGAGGAAGTCGTGACGCGCATTCGCGCGGCGGGCGGCACGGCCGAACTGTTTGCCGCCGACGTGTCGAAGCGCGAAGCCGTGGACGCCGCCGTGGCGAACATCGTCGCGCGCTTCGGGCGCATCGACGTGCTGTTCAACCACGCCGGCAGCATCGTCGTGAAGCCGTTCGTGGATACCACCGACGAAGACTACGACTGGCTCATGAACGTCAACGTGAAAAGCATGTTCATGATGACGCGCGCGGTACTGCCACACATGCTCATGGCAGGCGGCGGTTCGATCGTGTGTACGGCGTCGATTTCGTCGGTGGCGGCCACGCCGCTCGAAGTGCTGTACTGCACGACCAAGGGCGCGTGCGCCATGTTCGCGCGCTCAATTGCCGTCGAGTATCGCGACCGTGGCATTCGCTGTAATGCCGTGTGCCCCGGTTTCATCGATACGCCGCACGGGCGCCGCGAAATCAGCGCGCTTGCGAAGTATGGCTTCGATGCGAGCGAGGCGGCGCTGTCGGCTCAGCAGGGCCGTCTGTGCGCGCCGGAAGAAGTCGCACGCGCCGCGCTCTTTCTCGCCAGCGACGACGCCAGTTTCGTCAACGGTGCGCACCTGTACGTCGACAACTGCTTTACGGCTGCGTGAGCCGGTCCTCCGTCGCGCGGTCACGCCTCTGCATCGCTTAGCCGCTTCGTCATAACCCTGTTCAAAGGATCGTGTCATGGACATCAACACGGCCGTGCCGCCGGCGGACCCCGCCGACAACGACGTCAAGCTGTTGCACAAGATGGGCTATGCGCAAGAATTGTCCCGGCGCATGGGGGCGTTCTCGAACTTCGCGGTGTCGTTCTCCCTGATCTGCATTCTGTCGGGCGGCATCACGTCGTTTCAGATGGGCCTGTCGGCAGCGGGCGGGGCGTCGATCGGACTCGGCTGGCCGCTTGGCTCGCTGTTCGCGTTGATCGTGGCGGCAGCGATGGCGCAAATCGCGTCGTCGTATCCGACGGCCGGCGGTCTTTACCACTGGAGTTCGATTCTCGGCGGCAAATTGTGGGGCTGGCTCACCGCGTGGATGAATCTGCTCGGTCTCGTGTTCGTCGTCGCCGCGATCAATTACGGTACCTATGACCCGTTCTTTCGCACGCTGATCGCGCCGATGTTCGGTGTAAGTCCCGATTCGCTCGGCTGGTGGCAGCAGACGCTCTTTCTGACGGTGATCACCGCTTCGCAAGCGTTCCTGAATCATCGCGGCATCCGTATCACCAGCAAGATCACGGACCTGTCGGGTTATCTGATCTTTGTGGTGACGGTCATGCTGGTGGTGTCCCTGCTGGTGTATTCGCCGGTCAAGATCGATCTGTCGCGGCTCTACACGTTCACCAACTTCACAGGTGTCGATGGCGGCGCGTGGCCCAAGCAGACCATCGCCATGGCGTTTCTGTCCGGCCTGCTGCTGACCGCTTATACGATTACGGGCTTCGACGCTTCCGCGCATACCTCGGAGGAGACGCATCAGGCGGCGCGCAATGTGCCGCGCGGCATTGTCGGCTCCGTGTTCTGGTCGACCACGTTCGGCTACGTGATGGTGTGCGCGTTCGTGCTGGTGATGCCGGATATCACTGCGGGGGTGAAGCAGGGCACCGGCTTCTTCGAAGCGATCCTTGCGCCGATTCCGGGACCGCTGCGCATCCTGATCGAATTGCTGATGTTCTTCATCAACTACGTATGCGGTCTCGCGGCCGTCACGTCGACCTCGCGCATGATGTTCGCCTTTGCCCGCGACGGTGGTTTGCCCGGCTCGAAGTGGCTGCGCAAAGTGAATGCGGCACACCGCACGCCTGGCGCTGCGATCTGGACCTCAGCGGTGCTGGCGATCGTGGTGACGTTGTACGGCGATGCATTCACGGTGCTGAGCGCGGGTAGCGCAGTGTTCCTGTTCATCTCGTACGCCATGCCGATTGCGGCTGGAATTTTTGCCGAAGGCCGCACGTGGAAAGAAAAGGGCCCGTTCCAGTTAGGCATGCTGTCGAAGCCGTTCGCGGTGGCGGCGGTGTTCGGTGCACTCGTGCTCGCCTATGTCGGCATGCAGCCGCCGAATCAGAAAGTGGTCTACGTGATTGTCGGATTGCTCGCGGTGTTGCTGGCGATCTGGTACGGCGCGGGCGTACGCAAGAGCTTTGCGGGGCCGCCGATCGGCAAGGTGTCGAAGGAACGCGAACGGGAACTGAGCGGTATGGAGGGGCAACTGGGGGAGAGCTGAGTCTCAACGAGTGGGCGGCCAGTTGCCGCCACTCATGGCTGAAAAAATATCGTCAGCCGGCCCTGGAGCCGGCTGACGTTTTCACATCTACTGCGTGGCGTCCTGTTCGTCAGTTAGATACCGGTGTATCCCACCGGAACGGTCGCATTGCCCTTGGCGACCGACGCGTTGTTCGACACCACGTACACCGGCGATTCAGTCAGGTTGAGCGTCAGCGTACCGTTGGTGTAGTTCGCGCTCGACGCATTGCCCATCATGTCGATGACCTTCACGGTGCCGCTCGTGCCCGGTGCGTCCACCGCGAGGCTATACGGCACGCTATAAGTCGAGCTGAAGCCGACGCTCGCGTCCCACGCGCTATTGTTGTGCGCCCACAAGGCGGTGATCACGGCGCCATTGCCTACCTGCTGGAACGCGTAGGCGTAGATGCCGGTTGGCGTGCCGTTCACCGGTCCGAGCGTATGGGTGCCGTCGAGCGTGTGCGTCATCGCGCTGATCGCCATGGCAACCGGTTTCGGGCTGATGTTCGTCGCACCGAATGCGCCTTGCGCATCGCTCAGGTCGAAGAACGTGCCGTAGCCGACTTCGCCCGGATAGTCCGCGCCGTAGAACACGTAGGTCTGATCCGCGCCTTCGCCGAGCGTGATGATGTGCATACGCGCCGCAACCGCAGCTTGCGCATACAGCACGTTCGCGGTCGGGTAATTCGGACCGTACGAGGTGCCGAGATCGTAGCTGATGCCGGCTTCCGTCGAGAACAGCTTCATGCCCGGACGGTAATCGGCGGCCATTTCCGCGCGCAGATCGCGCATCTGGCCGCGCAACGAACCGTCCGCGGTCGACGGGTCGCTGTCGTAGCGCTCCGGCGGATGCGACGGCGACGTGCCCGCGTCGTAGTAACCATGCGTAGAGACGGCGTCGATGTATTGGCCGAAGCCGAGCGGCGCGAGGCGCTTCAGGCGCGTTGTGGTCAGGCTCGGGAACGCATCGGTCGGGCCCATCACCACCGCGTTCGGATCAGTCGAGTGGATGCCTTGATAGACGGACTGATACAGCGCGATGAAGTTGGCATCGGTGTCGGTCCAAAACTCGTTAGGCTCCCACGTCACCTGATAGTAGTTCGCCGACTGGGTCGGGAAGTATGCCGCGCGAATCGCATTCGATTCCGTGCCGACACGGCTCATGTAGTTCTGGTAGTACGAAAGATTGGTCGGTACGCTCGTGTCGTCCTGGAACGCACCGGTGCTGCTCGCCCACGCAGGGATGCCGTCAAGACGGATCAGGCGCATCACGTTGCCGCTCTTGTAGAACGGATCGAGATTGTTTGCCGAGGGGTTGAACGTGTTCGCTCCGTTCGGTTCCATCGTTGAGAGCTGGCGGTCGTCGATCGTCGACGAGATGCCCAGATCCGCAAGCAGCGGACCATTGTCGTTCGCGCCCTGCATGCCGAAGCGGTGCTGTTCCTGATGCGCATAGGTGACAGCGGGAATGACGGCCGACAGGTTCGGTGTCACGCCGAAGGTCGCCATGCCGACCGGGCGCGTGCCGGCTTGCGGCAACTGGCCACCGTTCTGCGCGAGCGTGCCGGTCGCGGCGAAATAGCCGGCGAGCGTCGAGGTGCAGTTGAGTGTGACGGTCCTCGAACCACTCGGTACGGCCGTGCTGCCGCTCGCTGCCACTCTGCCGAAGGTGTCCGTGACGGCCCAGTTCAGCGTGTCGGCGTTCGGCACGTTGGTGGTGAAGGCAAGCTGGAAAGCGCTGCCGGCGGCGAAGATGCGTGTGCCGTCCGAGCTGGGTGTGTCGGCGGAAATGGTAGCGCTGCCGGAGCCTGCCGTGACGGCCGGCGATGTACAGCTGAGTGTCGCGACGGTGTTGCCCGCGCCGTTCACCGTGGCGGTCCCGCCGGTGCTGCTGTTTCCTGCCGCAGTCGAACTGGATGAACCGGCGGTTCCGTTGGCCTGGGTTGCTGCGGTGCTGCCGGAGCTACCACCGCCGCCGCCGCCGCAACCTGCTAGTGCCAGAGAAAGTGTCGAGAGTACGAGTAGTTGCGATTTCATCAATCTGTAACCAATGCGTTAGCTGAACATTCGTCCACCTCTTCGCGCAAAGCGCGTCCGGAGGCGGAACGAACATCCGGGTTCAATTGCAAGCCAGCCGATGAGTGAGGCCTCGGCACTGACCGTCCTGTGTGCGCAACGGGTTCGTTGCGCGAGAGTGATGCCTTCCCGGGTTGTCGGCCCCAAACGCATTTCTCTGCAGAGAAATTCATGTCATGCGAATCCGTGCCGCTCGTGCTGGCGGGTTGGCGGAATCGAACGACCGGGGAACGTACGACGAAACAACAAAAATTTCGGGGAACAGCGCGGTTCACATCGCAGTACGTGAATTCATGGCGCAAGCCAATGAACTATTTTCTGTTCTGTAAGTAAAGCAGGCTCAAATGGGAAGATTCGACCGCCACAATACGCATTAGTATGTTTAAAAAAAGTAACGAGTCGTTACGTATGAACAATAATGCAGTACTAATTGCATTGATCACATCAAAGCATATGTATGGTGAGACCAGTCTTTATCCGCCAAACAGAAGTGGGGTCGAAAAGATTTGCAGCGGATACCTAACTATACGAATTGGTGTAAACCGCAGCGTAATGGGCGATAGCGCTCATTCCATAGCGGATGAAAACTTGGAGATGGCGGAAAAGTGCTGGGCCTTCGGTGTAAGGTTTCCTCGCGATAGTGACTTCGCGGCGGAACTGTCGCTGTTTTACGGAGATGAGGTCGCGCCTCGCGAAAGAGACGCGCCAGATAGACGATGATGAGGAGCGAGGTTTTTTGGGGCCGGTACTTGCTGGTTGGAATGTTTATCCGCTGCGCAAAAAAGGCGGTTGTCCAGAGAGATAAATCGTGAGAATTCTTCAGTTGGTTCACGCACCGCGACTATCCGGGGCTGAGGTACTTGTAAAGGGGCTCGCGATTCATCATCAGCGCGGCGGCCATGAGGTCTGCATTGCATCACTGCTTCCACAGCAGGACGATTTCCTCGACATTCGCGCTGAACTTCAGGCCGCGGGCGTCACCTGCCTGTTCCCGAGCGTCCACTACGGCAGGCTGGGCAAACTGCTGCATCTGTATCGCGTGGTCCGTCAATTCCGCCCCGACTTTATCGTGGCGCATGCCACGCTCGCCGCACTCTACGTGCGTCTTCTGCCCGTGCACACGCCGATCGCCTGGGTGATGCACTCCGGCGTCAACGACTTCGAGAACGGCGCGCTCAAGCGGGCCGAGCGCCTGTTGTCCAGGCGAGCGAGAGCGATCATCGGTGTGTCGCAGCAAAATATTGACGACTACCTGCGAGAGATCGGCAAACATCCGGCTATGGTCGTGATCCCGAATGGCGTGGACGCGTCACTGTTCGCCGAGGACGGCGGCACGTCGGCACTGGATATCGAAGTGCCCGCCAAGCAGATTGTTCAACTGGGCCGCTATATAGAAGGGAAAAGTCAGTTGGACACGGTTCGCGCGTTCGAGCGTGTCGTGCAGAGCGAGCCCGAGGCGCGTTTGCTGCTGTGTGGTGTCGTCGAAGATATTCCCTATCACCAGGCGGTGCTGTCGCTCGTTCGTCAGCTTGGGTTGGACAGCCGCGTGACGGTGTGCGGGCCGCGCTCGGATGTCGCCGCGATCCTTCGCTCCTCGCGCGTCTTTGCCATGCCTTCCCGATTCGAAGCGCAGAGCATTGGTTTTCTGGAGGCGCTCGCCTCGGGCATTCCGGTCGTGGCGAGCCGGATTCCGTCGTTCGGCTTTGCCAGTGGATTCGCCGGTGTCAATCTCGTCGATACGGCCGATCCCGAGGCCTACGGCCGTGCGTTGCTCGGGGCACTGGATATGCCGCGCGCGAACCGGCAACTGGCGGGATACACATTGCATGACACGGCAGATCGTTATATGAAGATCGCGCGGCAGTTCGTCCGGCCGATGCAAGTCTCAGCATGAACCGCCTCGGATCGACGGGATCGCGCTACTGTGCCAATCGGTCGATCCGCACCGTCTCCGAGAACCGGCCCGGTAGCTCACCAAGATCCTGAGCTGCGCCCAGGGCGAAACCCACGCCTACCGGATAAGTTGTCAGCGCCGGTGCGCCGCCGGTGAAATAGAAATCGCCAAGCGTCGCGTCAGTTCTTCGATAAAGCACGAGCTCCGCATTACGCTTGTCACGCACGAAAGCCGGGATAACATCCGACCACGACATGCCGTGCAATGTCGCCGCGTGGGCCGGTACGCTCGCCGCGTCAGTCGTGTCGAGCGTGGCAATGTCGATGGCCGCGTCCTCGTTCGTTCCATCGAGATGCGGTGTCAAAAGAATCAGCGTATTGCTCGCGTTGCCCCGCACGGCGCCTACCGTCACTTTGACGAAATCAGGTGGGAAACTCGCCGGCAATAGTTTGCGTTCGCCGATGGTCATGCGTGTGCCGTCGTTGGCGAGTTGCGTCATCGCGAGCCGACCGTCAGTGGTATCCATCGCGACCAGTGACGCACGTGACCCTGGTTCCTGGATTGGTAGAAGATTTGCGTTCTGTCGCAAGGTTTTCGCCTGTGCCATGAGCGCCGGCGCTGAACCCAATGAACCCGATGAGACCGTGGAAGACGCTATCCAGAGGTCGAGCCCGCTATCGGCTCGCTTCTGCGCGATCAACACGCCGGCGCGCCCCGTTCCGCTAAAATCCGCTGCCACGTATTGCTGCGTCAACTCAGGCTTGAACGCGTTGCTGGTCTGGAGCCAGAGACGTGGCGCTTCGAAGCGATCACCTGTACTCCGAAGCAACCAGAACGCTGTGCCGCCGCGGCGCGCGGTGATGACCATCAAGTCCGCTTTGCCGTCGCCGTCGAAGTCGCCGAGCAGGAAGCGTGCGCTGTCGAAGCACAGCTTGTCATTCGCGCAACTCGGCGCCATGGCGCGAGGATCGAATGGAACGGTGCTCGCGTACCAAAGCGCAGGACGCGACGCTTTCATGAGCGACGCCATATACACGTTGAATCCGGGTCCGTCGTGTTGTCGCTGCACATAGACCGCGGCTTGCTCGCCGGTGCCGTCGATGTCGCCAACCATTGCAGTAGCGAGCCGAAGATCGGTTGCCTGGGTGTGTTGCGTAGTCGCCCAACGGTAGCGCGTGGTGAGCTGCGTGCAGCCCCGCATGGTGAGCTTGCCGTCGTTTTCGCCGAGACAGTGTCGCTGCGGGGTATAGATGAGACCGAAGTCCCATGGTGTCCAGCGTTGCGCCATGTCCCATTGATCGCAGGTCTCGGAGGTTAGATAGCCGTCGCGTTCGGCGATGCATTGCGAAGTCGCGACGCTGACAAGCGCGGCGTTGCGCGTATTGCCCGGATAGACGGTCAGCGGGTCCCAGCGCCATTGTTGCGAGGAGGAGCCCGTGCACGCGGCGAGTGCCGGCGTCTGGTCGCTGCCCGCGGCAGTCAGACAGCGGCTCGTCGCCGCATTGAATAGCTGAATAGGACGCGACTTGAAATCCGCAATGCGATGATCGCTGCGATCGCCCAATGCATAGCGGCGCGCGACCCAATTGCCATCCCACTGAAACTCGCCGAATACATGGGCGAACTCATTGCCGTCGACGGAAAAATAGCTGGCGACGATATCGCGCTTGCGCTGAACTTCAGCCGCCGGAACATTGCTGGGCCAGTCGCCGGTCGGATAGGTGACGTGGTATTCGATCGGCACGCTTCTGTTCAGCGTCTGGGCGACGTGGCGCGCGATGCGCGCGGCGTAGATGTGATCGGGATGCTCAAGAAACGGTACGGTGTCCGGATTGAGCGTGTAGATCTGCGACGCCTCGGCGAGTATCGCTTTCAGCGTGGCTGACAAGGCGGCCCGATCGTATTGCACGCGCACTGAGCCGTCGGCGTTCATGGGATAGGTGGCGAGCGTGGCGTGTTGTTCCCACAGGAGGCCGAGCGGCACGCGGCCACCCCGTACGGCACCGCCGGGCAGCCGGAGTTCGAGCAGACGGACCTGCGGCTTCGCCTTCAACACCATCTGATGCACGAGCTTGCCGGCGATCGGAATATTCGTTTCGATCCATTCGTCAGGTGCCCCCGCCATACGCGCATAAGCGAGCCGCGAGGCTCGCTCGCGGGTTTGCACGTAAGCGAAATCCGCACCGTTGGCGCCGCCGATCAGATGCACGGTGGTGATGCACCAGCCGGCGTCGAGCCGCTCGCTGATGCCTGGGTCCACGAAGAGCAGATCGTCATCAAGGTGGGCGACGACCGTGACCAGCGTACCGGCGCCGCAATCCGCCGCTTGCGCCGAGCCGGGCAGGAGAGCGAAGAAGAGTAGCGCCAGAAAGGCAATGGATGAATCGCGAACGAGCCTGGTTGCCGATGATCGCATGTTGATCCGAACCCTGACGGAGAGTTCGATCATACTGTACCGGCATGGGCCGCCACGTTGGCGAACTCACAGTTGGCGGCACTTTCACGTGCCGGCTATGGGTCATCCAGGCGCTGGAGTTGTCGGCGCCGACGGTAGCCTTGGCACAAGCGGCGAAGCTGGCGCTAGCGGAAATAAGCCTTGGTGTTCTCGTGAACATCGGCACGCGCGAGCAGCGCCGACGGCGCGAGCCAGAGGTATTCACTGTGCTGATCAAGCCGGCCGACTGAGACGGTGCTGGCGAACTGCAGCGCATAGGCGAGCACGATGTAGTGCGTCGACACGTCAGGCTCGGCTGCGAAGTTGTCTTTGTAGTGATGCTCGAATATGCCTTCAAAGCGTGCGGCCGAGCGCGTCAGCCTCGCTATGCCTAATTCGGCGTCGGCAATGCGTGCGAACGCGGCGTCGAGCGTTTCGTCTTTATGAATGCGCCCGCCAGGAACGAACCAGGTGCCGCGAGCGGGGCGATTGCGACGATGACCGATCAACACGCGGCCCTCGGCATCGCTGACGATCAGATCGATCGCGACCAGCGGCGTCAGACGCACCACGTCCAGGAAATCGATCTCGGTCAGCATGTCATCTCCTGCGGGGCGTGCGCCGGGTAAGCGCGGGTAAGCGCGGGTGATCGTGAGGCATTCCTGAAGGCGCTAGTAGTCGCGATGATGCTCATCGTCCCGGGTGAGACGCTCAGAGACGGACGCGAGCAGCAATGCGATCAGAATCGCGCCGAGCGTGGCGAAGAGAAACGCGCCGGCCATCGCGGCGAGCACCAGCATCGTCCATGCGAGGCCGCTCATTTCTCGGCTCCAGCGCGTTGATATGCACGCGAACCAGCACCCGCCTGGATTCTACGTGCGCAGACAACGCGCTGCCCTGTCACATCACGCCGAAGTATCGGCACATCGCGACAGCGCCAGCGGTGTCTAATCAAGGAAGCGCCCGCCGCGGTCATTACACGCACCATGCACGGCAAATCTAGCGGGAAACGTAACCCTCCGGGGTCGTGACCGCATCCTTGAACACGCCGGCGTTGAAGGAGACGACATAGATCGGCGTTGGCGACAGCTTGAGGCTCGCCACGCCGTCGCGATACGGTAGGGTCGATGCGTTGCCCATCATGTCCAACACTGTGACGTCGCCCGACGTGCCGGGGGCATCGACGCGCAGACGATAGTCCGCGCTCTGGCTCGCGCTGAAGCCGGTTTTGGCGTTCCATGCGTCGTTATCGTGCGTCCACAGCGCGGTTACGATCCTGCCGCCGCCGAGCCGGCGGAATGCGTACGCGTAGACGCCTTTGGGCAAGCCCTTGAGTGGCCCGAGCGTATCTGTTCCGTCGATGATCCGCGTCATCGCCGCCACGGCGAGCGCGGCAGGTTTGGGGCTGATGCGGGCGGCGCCGTAGGCGCCTTCCGGATGGTCGAGTTCGAAGAAGAGACCGTAGCCTGGCGCGGCGTCCGGCATGTCCGCGAGGTAGAACACGTAGGTCATGTCCGCGCCTTCGCCGAGCAGGATCAGATGCGTGCGCGCGACGACCGCCGCTTGTGCGTACAGCACGTTCGCGCCTGGATAGTTCTTGCTGTACGCCTGCCCGATGTCGTAGCTGATACCGGTTTCGGTGACGAACAGAGGCGCGCCGGGTTTCAGGTACTGACGCATCTCATGGCGCAGCGCCCGCATCGCGGCAGGTAGCGCGCCTGGCACGGTGCCGAGATTCCCCGGGTCGGCGACGCGCTCTGGGGGATGCGACGGCGTCGTGCCGATGTCGTAATAGCCATGAATGGTCATACCGTCCATATAGCGGCCGATGCCGAGCGGGCCGAGGCGGCGCATCCACGTCACGTTGGCCTGCACCGACGCGTACGTCACCCCCATCACCACGGCATGCGGGTCCGTCTGATGAATGCCCTCCCACACGGCCTTATACATCGCGATGAAATTCGCGTCGGAATCGCGCCAGGGCAGTCCGCCATCCGCGTCGGGTTCCCATGTCACCTGATAGTAGTTGTCGCGCTGTTTGGGAAAGTAGGTCATCCGCGTGCGGTTGGACTCGGTGCCGACTTTGGCCATGTAGTCCTTCATTTGCGCGAGCGAGGTTGGTGCATAGCTGTGCGTCTCTTTGCCGGTCGGGCTGGCCCACTGAGGAATACCGTCGAGCTGGATCAAACGCATGATGTCGCCGCGCCGGAAGTAAGGGAGTAACTGCTTGCTGGCGGGATCGAACGTGCCCGCGTTTTTCGGCTCTTCCATGTACCAGTTGCGGTTGTCGTTGGCCCACGAAAGGCCGAGCGCCGTATAGACCGGCCGGTAGCCATCGCCGTCGCAGCAATGCTGTCCGGGCGCAAGATAGGCGGTGCCCTGTCCGCCGAATCGATGCAGGTCTTCGTAAGGAAAGCGTACGGCTGGTAAAGCAGTGGACGTGTCGGGCAGTACGCCGAAAGTGGCGATGCCCGCAGGACGCGTACCGCGCGATTCGAGTTGACCGTGTGCCTGTTCCAGCGAAGCGGACACGGCGAAGTAGCCGGCAACGCTCGACGCGCAACTGAGGGTCGATAGCGTGGCGCCCGCCGCGACGGGGAAGTGGCCGCTGGCGCGCACGGCATTCCAGCTGTCGCGAATCTGCCAGTTGAGTGTGTCGTTTTGCGTTGGACGTGTTGTGAAGAGGAGCGCGAAAGGCTTGTCCGCTGCGAACAGGCGCGTGCCATCGCTCGGCGTGTCCGCTTCCAGCAGGTCGCCGTTTGCGGGCACGCGCACCTGTGAAGAGGGCGCGGCGCAGCGCAGGCCCTGCCCGGGCGGCGCCTTCAATACAGTAGGTACGGTGGCTGCCGATTCCGGCGCGGTGTCTTTGTTCGCCGAGACAGCCGGGGCCGCTTTCGTTGGTGCGCCCGCATCGGCTGCGGCGATCGCGGTGACCGCAACCGCGCAGCGCTTCTCTACGCCGGGTGCCGGATCGCCGAACACGCCGTTATTGCAATCGGCACTGTTCGAGAACGTCTTTACGACATGCTGCTCTGCTGTGCCGTACAGCACGTCACGTGTGCCGTTGAAGCGGCACGTGCCGTATTCCGCTGCGCACGGCGTCCACTTTCTGCCGTCGACCGTCAGATCGGCACTGCTTGCGCTATCAGGACCGGCTGAAGTACCCGCCGCGCCGCACGGCAAAGTCGCGAAGCCCAGCAGGATGAATGCTGCCGTCGAGGCAGCGGCGCGCAGGACTAACCCGTGAGCCGCAAAGGCGCTGGCGAGTGTTCGCGGCGCGCGATATTCGCGTACATTCGACATGTGTTTCCCGTGTCGTTCGACATACATGTTCCGGCGACAACGCGTCGCTGAATCGCTAGTTGACCAGGCCAGACCCGCCTCAGGCTACCTCGTATCGCGATCTGTTGCGGAAACCGCATAGGCTATTTCCGCAATTCGATGGCGGAATTGCACCGGCTCTCATCCGACAGAATCCGCCATTGGCCCGTCTATTGCCGGGCGAGATAAAAGTGTCTTATTGCTGTGTTTCACGTTTGAAACATTAATCGTCCTGTTTATATTCTCTCGATCTAATAACAACGAATTAAATAATTTTGCCCAGCGCGAAAGTGATTATATTGGAGACTGTTTTAGATATCCCGGCTTGCCGGGCATATCGTCAGAAGAAAGTCCCGCTGGAATCCATTAGAACAATGGCTGGTGCAAGTAAGGCGGCTGCACTCATTCTGACAATGTGACAGGAATAAGTCACTTCAAATCCGCGGAACGTCGGGCGGATCAAATTGCAACTCAAGCATTTCGAGTGGCGATTGTATGTGCGCCAACACACGAAAAATCGTATTAATCTGTATTGAGATTCGCGAAACGTAAATTCATTCATATGTTGAATCGGTATTTAATTCATTGAAAAAATAGTAGTGGAACAATTGTTCCGGGAATAACTGGCCGGCCACCATATCGAAACGCCAACATGTCTGCACTTTCGGTCATGGCGGCTAAATGCTTGATTGCAGATGGCTATGATGCACTGCACAGAGCATTCTGCTGTGTGGGCGTTCAAGGTTTAAAAGTAGATCCGTTTTCTGGTGAGAGAGGATGACTATGACCTGCGCGAGTCTCGAGTCCGCAATGTTGCGCTGGGTGCACGCACCGAATAAGGGAATGCGGCGCATCGCAATACTGATGTTCAACGACTGCTCGCTGCAGGGCGCGGGCGTGGTCGCCGAAGTATTCCAGGCCGCGAATGAACTGGCATCGTCCGGTTCGGGCGGCTGGTTGTATGACGTTTCCTTCCTATCCGCTGATGGCGGCATGGTGACCTCGTCATCGGCGCTGCGGGTCTGGACAGACGGACTCGACGCGCGGCATTACGGCGGCTTCGACGCGTTGTATGTAGCCGGCGGCAAAGGCGCATTCGCCGCATCCGGCGACGAGCGGCTGATCGCCTGGTTACGGCGGGTTCGCCGCAATACCGGCATGATCCGGCCGATCGCGGAAGGGCGCGCGCTACTCGAAGCGGCGTATGTGCCGGACGGCAAGGAAGGCAGCGATTTCCGCCAGCAGCAACCGATGCCGTCGCGCCAGACCGAGCAGAACGGCGATGCGGGTGACCGGCTCGAATCGATGAGAAGCGCGCTCGCCATGATCAAGCGCGACCTCGGCGGTGCGGCCGCTCGCACAGTGGCCGAGCGCCTGCTCGCCGATTCGTGCTCGAACCTCGCGCCACTGCTTGGCGAAGACGGCGGTTTGAGCCCTGGTGACAAAGTGCGCGCGGCGGCGCGCTGGCTGCAAGAGAATTGCCAGCAGTCAATTTCGATCGCCGACGCGGCTCAGTTCGCCGCGATGAGCGAGCGCAACTTCCTGCGTCGCTTCAAGATGGAAATGGGTATCACGCCCTCGAGTTTCCTGTTGCATGAGCGCCTTGCGGTGACCTGCAGCCTGCTGACCGAGTCGGAGTTGCCGGTGGACAAGATTGCCCGGCGCACCGGCATGGGTAACGGCGATCGTCTCGCGAAGGTCTTTCGCAAGCGGATGAGAATTTCCCCCACTGAGTTCCGGATTCAAAGCCGCCGCATGGTCGGCGGATAGCGTACGCGCCGCGAGGCGGCTGAGCGCGCTTGCCACGCGATATTTTGGTGCAGCACTTCGGTAAGTATTTCGTCGACTTCAGAAAACTTTAAGGAATGCGAATATGTTGACCAAGGGAACTGTGAGCGCCGCATCGGTGAACCCGGACAGCGCGAGCGCCGGGACAGCCGGTGCGCATTGCGCGCGCATCGTCCCGGTCATTCTTGCCGGTGGCTCGGGCACGCGGCTGTGGCCGGTGTCGCGTGAAAACTATCCTAAGCAACTGATCGACGTCGTCGGCTCCGACTCGCTGTTGCAGGCGACCGCGCGACGTATGGACGGCTTTCCCGCCGGCTGGAACGTGGATGTGTCGCCGATCATCGTGTGCGGCGAAGAACACCGTTTTGTGATTGCCGAGCAGCTTCTTGAAAACGGCGTGGACGCGCGTCTGATCGTCGAGCCCGCGCGACGCGATACCGCGCCGGCGTTGACGCTCGCGGCGTCGCTCGCGTGCAAGGACGGCGACGACGCAATTCTCATTGTGATGCCGGCCGACCATTCGATTGCGGATGTACCGGCTTTGCAAGGTGCGCTGGAACGTGCGGCCAGGTACGCAGAACGCGGTTTGATCGCCACACTGGGCGTGCCGCCCACGTGCCCCGATACGGGCTTCGGCTATATCCGCATCGGCGCGGAATTGTCTGATGGCGGTTATGCAATCGACGGCTTTGTCGAGAAGCCGGCGGAGGAAATCGCCGCGCAGTACGTCGCCGCGGGCACGTACTGGTGGAACGCCGGGATCTTTGTCGTGCGGGCACGTGTGTGGCTCGATACGCTGAAACGCCTGCAGCCGGAGATGCACGCAACCTGCGAGCGCGCATTTGCGAACGGCCGCACCGAAGGCGCGTATTTCCGTCCGTTAGTGGACGCTTTCCTGAGTTCACCCGCTGACTCGATTGACTATGCCGTGATGGAGCGCCTCACTGACGTGAGCGATGCGAGCGACCTGAGCGCGACGGAAGAGACAGCCGCGACCTGCGGCGCGGACCCGCAAGCGGCCGGTGCGAATCCATCAGGCGTCGTCGTGCGGCTCGATGCGGGCTGGTCGGATCTCGGGTCCTGGGACGCCGTCTGGGCCGCGATGGAAAAGGACGTTAACGGTAACGCCGGGCGCGGCCGCGTGACGTTCGAAGGCGCGGTGTCGAGCTACGCGCATTCTGAAGGCCGGCTCGTTGCCTGTGTCGGCACGACCAATGTGGTGGTGGTCGAAACAGCGGACGCCGTGCTGGTGGTCGACCGTTCGCACGTGCAGGACGTCAAGGGCCTGGTGTCGCGCATCAAGGCGCAGCACGCCCCCGAGGCCGATGCACATCGCAAGGTGCGCCGCCCGTGGGGCTTCTACGATTCCATCGACCGCGGCGAACGCTTCCAGGTGAAGCGCATCGTCGTCACGCCGGGCGCGAAGCTCTCGTTGCAACTCCATCACCACCGTGCCGAACACTGGGTCGTCGTGCGCGGCACGGCGCTCGTCACGCGCGGCGAAGAGCAGTTCCTGCTTAGCGAAAACGAATCGACCTACATCCCGCTCGGCACACGTCACCGGCTCGAAAACCCCGGGAAAGTGCCGCTCGAAATCATTGAAATCCAGTCAGGCACCTATCTCGGTGAAGACGACATTGTGAGGTTCAACGACAACTACGGGCGCTGCTCCTAACCGCACGTCCGGAATCATTTGCGGAAAAAGAACGAACGGCAAGAACGAGGTAAGCAAAATGCGCAAGTTTCAGGATTTGCTCGCGCGAGTTTTCGATGTCGCGTTGGTGCTCGCGGGGGCGGCGGTGGCGTCGCAGATCCGCTTCGACTACCTCGCCCAATCCGGGTTCTATTGGGCGCTTGTCATGTTTTCCGCCGCCTTTGCGTTGGCCATCTTTCCGGCGTTCGGCGTCTATGAATCATGGCGCGGCCGCTCCAAACTCTCGCTGGCCGGGCAGGTGTCGCTCGCGTGGCTGATGGTGCAGGGCAGTGCGCTTGTGCTGATGTATTCGCTGCACCGCATCGACTTCGTGTCGCGGCTGTGGTTCTCGTACTGGACCGCGGTGACGGGCGGCCTGCTGATCGCCTACCGGTTGATCACGCATGCGGTGCTCGCTCGGGCGCGCAGTGCCGGACTGAATCTGCATCAGGTCGCGATCGTCGGCAGCGGTTCGCAATGCGACGCGATCATCCGCCGGATCGATTCGGCGCCCGGCACAGGCTTTCGCGCCACGGCCGTCTACAACACGCGCCCGGACGTGTCTGCCGTAACCAGCGCACGGGTGCCTGTCTGCGCGACGGTGGATGCGCTTGCCGACTACATTCGCAGCAATGACGTGCACGAGCTCTGGCTCATGTTGTCGCTCGCCGAAGAGCCGCTGATCTGCAAGCTGATCAGCGAGTTTCGCGACGATCTGGTGAATATTCGCTTCATGCCGGACGTGCGCAGCATTGCATTGTTCGATGGCAGCGGCGTGATCGATCTGCTCGGCGTGCCGGCAATCAACCTCGTCGCGTCGCCCCTGTCGGCCAGTTCGATGCTGAAGAAGGAAATCTTCGACCGCCTGTTCGCCGCCGGGGCGTTGATTGGTCTCGCACCGATCCTGCTCGGCATTGCGATTGCGGTGAAGCTCTCGTCGCGCGGCCCGGTTCTCTTCAAGCAGAAGCGTAAAGGCGCGGACGGCCGCGTCTTCACGATCTACAAATTCCGCTCGATGCGACCGCATACCGAGCCCAAAGGCACGCTCAGGCAAGCGACGCGCAACGATGCGCGCGTCACGAGAGTCGGCGCATTTCTACGCCGCACGAGCCTCGACGAACTGCCTCAGTTTTTCAACGTGTTGCGTGGCGACATGTCGGTCGTCGGACCGCGTCCCCATGCACTCGAGCACGACGACCTCTATCAGAAAGTGGTCGCCGGCTACATCAATCGCTATCGGATCAAGCCGGGCATTACAGGCTGGGCGCAGATCAACGGCTTTCGTGGCGAAACCGACCGCATCGAGAAGATGGAGCGTCGCGTCGAACATGACCTGTACTACCTGGGACATTGGTCGTTCGCGCTCGATATGCGGATTATCGGCGCGACGATCGTTGCCGGACTGGTGCATCGAAACGCTTACTAAGTAGTTAACAAGCACGCTGGGCGCTCCCTCCCCCGAGGACAGTTTCCTGGCACAAGGAGGAAACACCATGAGCTCGCTTGGTATACGCACGGGAAGTCTCGTGATTTTCACAGTTACAGCACTGCTATCCGGCTGCGGGATCGTACCGGGCCAACAGATGATTACGCCAGCCGCGCTTCAGGACACGGGTGGGGACTACAGCACCGAAGCATCGCAGCAACAGCAGATACCGATTACCGATATCAATCTCGCGCTGCTGCGCAAGATGAACGCGGCGCAGACGGCCATGACACTGCCGCCGGAGACGACCGCGCTGTTCGGCAAACCGACGGCATATAAGGTCGGTCCTGGCGACGTGCTGCAGATCGTCGTGTGGGATCACCCGGAACTCGCCGCCGCGCTTGGCCAGCCCGCGCAGAACGCGAAGACGTCGGACGCCGCGCCTGGTTTTCTGATCGACGAGAACGGCGACGTGCAGTTTCCGTATGCGGGCACGGTGCATGTGGCCGGCAAAGATGTTGCGTCGATCCAGAGGGAACTGCATAGGCGCCTGAGCAACGTGTATCAGAAGCCTGAGGTGACGGTACGGGTGGCTTCGTTCCGGAACGCGCAGGTCTACGTCGACGGCGAAGTGCGCACGCCTGGCGCGCAGTCGGTTACCGACATTCCGCTGTCGCTGACCAGTGTGATCAACCAGGGCGGCGGCTTCAGCGCGAATGCGGATCGCAGCCGCGTTGAGCTGATCCGCAACGGTGTCACGTATCCGATCAACGTGGACGACCTGATCAAGCGTGGCCGCAATCCGTCGGACATCTACCTGCAAGCCGGCGACATGGTGCGGGTGGCTTCGCGCGAAGACAGCGGCGTGTATGTGATGGGCGAGGTCAACAAGCCCGCGACCATCATGCCGATGCGTAACGGCTCGCTGACGCTTTCGCAGGCGATCTCCGACAGCGGTAGCTTCGACTCGAACACGGCAGCGGCCAGACAGTTGTTCGTGATCCGCAATTCGACAAGCGCCTCACCGCAGGTCTATCACCTCGATGCGACCTCGCCGGTGTCCATGATCCTTGCCAATCAGTTCGAACTCCAACCGAAGGACGTCGTGTATGTCGGGCAAGGCGGACTGGTTCGCTTCAACCGTGTGTTGAACCTGCTGCTGCCGGCGATCAATGCGGCTGTGACGGGTGCCGTTCTTGCGAAATAACAACCGTGCAACGTGACCTTGAACCGCCGGGCTTTGTTGGGTGAAGAAAATGGCAATCAACTTCGAAAACCGCTATACCGACGTGTCCGGACCGGACGAGCTGCATCTGTCGGATTATCTGCGCACGATCGTGAGGGGCTGGCGCACGATCGTGATGGTGACGCTGATCGCACTCGCGCTGGGGTGCGCGTATGCCTTCCTCGCACCGCCGACGTATCGCGCGGACGTGCTGTTCCACGTCGAGGACAAGACGGCGAATGCCAACGCGAATGGCAAGGATTCCTTGCCGCCGCTTACCGGCATGTTCGACACCAAGCCCTCGACGGCCGCGGAGATCGAGTTGCTGAAGTCGCGTCTCGTCACCGAGGAAACGGTCAAGAACCTGCACCTCGACATTTCGGCGTCGCCGCGCACCTTGCCGCTGATCGGCGGGATGATCGCGGGGTTGATGAATGGGCAATGGGGTTTCAAGTTGCCATCGTTCATCAACCTGTCGGGCTACGCTTGGGGTGACGAGAGCATTGCCGTATCGCGCTTCGACACGTCGAAGGACTTCTACGACACGACCTTTACGCTGATTGCGGGCGACGCAGGTTCGTACGTGTTGCGCGACAAGAACGGTATCGCGATTCTCTCCGGCCATGTCGGTGAGACCGTGGAAACCGATACTGCCGACGGGCCGATCGCGTTGCACGTCGATAAGCTCGTTGGCGCACCTGGCTCGCGCTTCGAACTGCAGCGCGCCTCGACGCTCGGCACCGTGGATCGCTTGCAAAAGGCGCTCGTAGTCGCGGAGACCACGCTGCAGTCCGGCGTGATTCGCACCAGTCTCGAAGGCGGCGACCCCGCGCTGACCGCGGCGATCGTCAATAGCATGGCGCGTGAATTCGTGCGTCAGGATGTGGAAAGCCGTTCGACCGAGGCGGAGCACATGCTGGCCTTCCTCGATCAGCAACTGCCTGGTTTGCGCAAGGAACTCGACGACGCCGAGCAACGCTATAACAAATTCCGTAATGCGCACGGTACGGTCGATCTCGGTGAAGAGAGCCGCCTGCTGCTTCAGCAGGTTGTCGACAACAAGACCAAGCTGCTCGATCTGCAGCAGCAACGCGCGGAGATGACGCAGCGCTTCACGGCGAATCACCCGGCGGTAGCAGCCCTCGATGCGCAAATCGCGGCATTGCAAGGCGCGGCGGCCACCATGAACCGCAGCGTCGCCGTGATGCCGGATACCGAGCAGACGGCGTTGCGTCTGCTGCGCGACGTGCACGTCGATACGGAGCTCTATACCAATCTGCTGAATAGCGCGCAGCAACTCCGGGTGGCGAAAGCCGGCCAGGTGGGCAACGTGCGCGTGGTGGACTTCGCCGAAACGCCTGACGAGCCGGTGCGCCCGAAGCGCGTGCTGGCGATCCTGATCGCGCTCGGCGGCGGCTTGCTGATCGGCATCATGCTGACCTTCTTCAAGCGCGCGATGTACGGCGGCGTGGAACGTCCGGACGAGCTCGAAGCGGTGCTCGGCGTACCGGTGTTCGCGATCGTGCCGCGCAGCCAGATGCAGCTGCGTTTGCAGGAAAACGTCATGCTGCGCCGCCGCGGGCTTCACGTGCTCGCGCAGCAGGCGCCGGAAGACATCGCGGTGGAAGGCGTGCGCAATCTGCGGACCTCGCTGCAACTATCGCTCGATCACGCCGAGAACAACGTCGTGATGATCACGGGTTCGCGGCCCGACTCCGGCAAGTCGTTCCTGTCGGTGAATCTGGCGGCGCTGGTGGCGTCGGCCAACAAGCGGGTGCTGATTATCGACGGCGACATGCGGCGCGGCGACGTGCATTCGCATTTCGGCATCGGCCATCAGCCGGGGCTTTCGGACGTGCTGAGCGGCGGCGATCTCACGGCGATGATCCAGCGCGATGTGCTGCCCGGACTCGACGTGCTCGCCAAGGGCACGCTGCCCTCGCATCCGTCTGAATTGCTGATGAGCAAGCGCTTCGAAACGATGCTCGACGAACTGAAATCGCACTACGACATCGTGATTGTCGACACGCCGCCGGTGCTCGCCGTGACCGATTCGACGGTGATCGGCAAGTACGCCGCCACGACACTGCTGGTGGTGCGCCACGGCCGCCATCCGCTGAACGAGATTGCCGAGACGGCCAAGCGGCTGCTCAACGGCGGCGTATCGCTCAGAGGCGTGTTGCTGACCGACGTGCCGCAGGAAGGCGCCTTCCTCGGTTCGGGCTACCAGGGCGGTTATTACGGATACGACAGCATCGCCGGTTGAGGTGGCGGCTTCATGACGGGGCCGATCACCTGATTGTGCTATGCGCTGGCATCGAAGATTAACGAGGGGGAAAGTTCCATGAAACGCAAGGTCGCGCTGATCACCGGCATCACTGGACAGGACGGGTCGTATCTCGCCGAGCTGCTGCTCGCCAAGGATTACGACGTACACGGCATCAAACGCAGGTCATCGCTGTTTAATACAGACCGTATCGATCATCTCTATCGCGACCCACACGATCCGGATCAGCGACTCTTTCTGCATCACGCGGACCTGACCGACTCGACCAGCATTCTGCGCGTGATCCAGCGTGTGGAGCCCGACGAGATCTATAACCTCGCGGCGCAGAGCCACGTGGCGGTTTCGTTCGAGGAGCCGGAATACACGGCTAACGCGGACGGCCTCGGTGCGCTGCGGATTCTCGAAGCAATCCGGATTCTCGGGCTTCAGCACAAGACGCGTTTCTATCAGGCTTCGACCTCGGAACTGTACGGCCTTGTGCAACAGATCCCGCAGTCGGAGACCACGCCGTTCTATCCGCGCAGCCCATACGCGGTTGCCAAGCTGTTCGCGTACTGGACGACGGTCAATTATCGGGAAGCCTACGGGCTTTATGCCTGCAACGGGATTCTGTTCAATCACGAATCGCCGGTGCGCGGCGAGACCTTCGTGACGCGCAAGATCACGCGCGCCGTGGCGCGGATTGCCGTGGGCATGCAGAAAATACTCTATCTCGGCAATCTGTCGGCGTTGCGCGACTGGGGCCATGCGCGCGACTACGTGGAGATGCAATGGCGCATGCTGCAACAGGAGCAACCGGAGGATTACGTCATCGCCACCGGCGTGCAGTACAGCGTGCGTGACTTCGTCCGGCATGCCGCGGCCGAACTAGGCGTCACCGTGCGTTTCGAAGGCACTGGCGTGGATGAAATCGGCGTCGTCGAGAAGGTGGAAGGGCGTGAGGTCAAGATGTCGCCCGGCGATGTGATCGTGCGTGTCGATCCGCGCTATTTCCGGCCCGCCGAAGTCGAGACGCTGCTGGGTGATCCGTCGAAAGCCCATGCCAAGCTCGGCTGGCAGCCGACCACGCCGTTCAGCGCGCTCGTCAAGGAAATGGTGCGCGCGGATTATCAGATTGCACGACGTGACGCACTTGTCACGCTGGCCGGTTTCACGGCGTTGGAACATCACGAGTAACGGCGATGAACAAACAAGCACGCATTTTCGTCGCGGGCCACCGTGGCATGGTGGGCTCCGCGCTGGTCAGGCGGTTGAATGCCGAGGGCTACCACAACGTCGTTACGCGTTCGCGGGCAGAAGTCGACCTGATGGATCAGGCTGCCGTGAACGGCTTCTTCGAGCGGGAGAAGATCGACGTGGTGCTGCTCGCGGCCGCGCGCGTGGGCGGCATTCTCGCCAATGCGTCGCAGCCGGGTGAGTTCATCTATGAAAACCTGATGATCGAAACCAACGTGATTCATGCTGCGTATCGCGCGCAAGTCGAGCGGCTGGTGTTCTTCGGTTCTTCATGCATTTATCCGAAGCAGTGTCCGCAGCCGATCCGCGAGGAGTATCTGCTGACGTCGCCGCTCGAGTCGACCAACGACGCCTATGCAATTGCGAAGATTGCCGGTCTCAAGCTGTGCGAGGCGTACAACCGCGAGTACAACACGCAGTACGTCTCGTTGATGCCGACCAATCTGTACGGCCCTAACGACAACTACGACCTGAACAGCAGCCATGTCTTGCCGGCTCTGCTGCGCAAGGCGCACGAAGCGAAGGTGAACGGCGCCGCGACCTTGACGGTGTGGGGATCGGGCACGCCACGCCGCGAGTTTCTGCATGTCGACGACCTCGCCGCGGCGACACTGTTCGTGCTCGAACACAACGTGACAGAAGGCCTGTTCAACGTCGGGATTGGTGAAGACCTGTCGATTCGCGAACTGGCCGAATGCATCTGCAAGGTGGTGGGTTTCGAGGGTGAACTCGTATTCGACGCGTCCAAACCCGACGGCACGCCGCGCAAGTTGCTCGACGTATCGCGGCTCGCGCAAATGGGTTGGCACGCGACCACTGGTCTCGAGGAGGGCATCGCGTCCACGTATCGGGAATTCGTTGAATTACACGCCGGCTCGACGTCTGTCGCCGCCCTGCATGCATAAGCGCGCACTAAAGAGCCGTTGAGCGCGGTTCTGGAATTGAGGGAATGCGTGGGGCGTTTCGCGCGAGTGACGTGCAACGCACACAAGGACGATTTTTCGAGGAGTGGCATAAAAATGACCGCGTCAGTCACGATCTTCCACAACGTCGTATGGTCGCGTCACAAGGGCGTCGTGTTCTCTGCCTTGCATAACATTTCGTCGTCCGGCGCGATCCGCTACTCGATGGTGCAGATTGCGGATACCGAGCACGACCGTGTGGGTTTTTCAGATGTCGACTATTCGTACCATCGCTATCCGATGCAGAAGCTGTTCGACGGTTGCTACGAAGATGTGCCCACGATGAAGATGATCGCGCGGCTGACGTGGGAAGTGTTGCGGACCAAGTCGGATCTGATCGTTCTGCCGGGCTACCACCGTCCGGAATATTGGGCGATGCTGGCGGCGTGCATTGTGACCGGCAAGCGTCGCGCGGTGTTCTGCGATTCGACCGCGCGCGACCGGCCCAAGAAGCTGCTGACTTCGATTCCGAAACGCGTGTTCTTTTCGCTCTGCGACGGCTATTTCGGTTTCGGCGAGCGCAGCCGGGAGTATCTGCTTTCACTCGGCGCGAAACGCGACAAGATTTTCGTGCCGTGCCAGGCCGCCGCCTTGCCTGGATCGTTCTCGCCGGAGCGTGCGCTGGTCGAGCGGATTGCCGCGCGCGCCGGCAATCCGCCGGTGTTTCTCTACGTGGGCCGTCTTTCGGAAGAGAAAGGCATTGGCACGCTGATCGAGGCGTTCGCCGGTTTGCGGCGGCGTATTCCCGCAGCGAGGCTGCGCATTGTCGGCACGGGACCGATGGCGGAAATGCTGCACGCGAAAGTGGCTGAACTCGAACTGGGCGAAGCGGTGACGTTCGCCGGCAGTTTGCAGGACGAGCCGCTCACTCAGGAATACTACGGCGCGACCTGCATGGTGCTGCCGAGCTATAGCGAGCCGTGGGGACTCGTCGTCAACGAAGCGCTTGCGCACGGCTGCCCCGCAGTGGTCAGCGAAAGTTGTGGTTGTGTGCCGGAGCTGGTGATCGACGGTGTGAGCGGCTATGCATTTACGGCGGGCGATGTCGCCGGATTGCAGCGCACGATGCTCAAGGCGATGGAGGCTTTCGCCGACGCGGGCGGCACGGCGCACCGTTGTATGGATGTGATCCGTCGTTTCGATCCGCCTTCTGCAGCCGCCAATATCGCTCGTGGCTGCGCGCTGATGCTGAGCGACTGACGCGCCTCACGGCCCGTCGCGCCTGCGAAGCTCTAACACGTTCTGGCAGTCACAATGAAGATCCTGATCTACGGCCTCAACTACGCACCTGAACTGACCGGGGTGGGTAAGTACACGGCGGAAATGGCTGCGCTTCTGGCCAGCCGCGGCCACGAGGTTCGCGTGGTGTGCGCGCCGCCCTATTACCCCGAGTGGCGTGTTGCTGCGGGCTACGTGTCCTGGCGGTATCAGCGCGAGATACGCGATGGTGTGACGATCTGGCGTGCGCCGCTGTGGGTGCCGGCGCGTCCCAGCGGCCTGAAGCGGATGCTGCATCTCGCGAGTTTCGCGGTGAGCTCGTTGCCGCTGCTCGCCCGGCAGGTGCTATGGCGCCCCGATGCCGTGATGCTGATCGCGCCGACGCTGATCTGCGCGCCTGCCGCGCTAGCGCTCGCGCGCGTGATTCGCACACGAGCCTGGCTGCATATACAGGACTTCGAAGTCGATGCAGCTTTCGACCTCGGTCTTCTGAAAAGCTCGCGCGCGGCCCGAGTGGCACGCTGGATCGAAAGCACGCTGCTGCGGCGCTTCGATACCGTGTCGTCGATTACGCAACAGATGAGCTCGCGTCTGGTGGCGAAGGGTGTCGAACCGTCGCGGGTTGTGTGCCTGCCCAATTGGGTGGATGTGTCGACCATCTTCCCGTTGACACACGCGAGCGATTACCGGCGTTTGCTGGGCATTCCGGTTGACCAGAAGGTGGTGCTGTACTCGGGCAACATGGGCGCGAAACAGGGCATCGAAACGCTCGCGGATGCCGCGGCATCGCTTGTCACACGTGCCGATGTCACTTTCGTTTTCTGTGGCAGTGGCGCGGCGAAAGAGAGTTTGCTGGAACGCTGCGCGGGATTGACGAACTGCGTTTTCATTCCGTTGCAACCGGCGGATCGTCTGAACGAACTGCTCAACCTCGCTGACATTCACGTTTTGCCGCAACGTGGCGATGCCGCGGATCTGGTGATGCCTTCGAAGCTCACCGGTATGTTCGCAAGCGGACGTGCGGTGGTGGCCATGGCGCGGCGCGGCACGGGTCTCTACGAGGCGGTGTCGCCACGCGGCGTGGTGGTGCCGCCGGACAACGTCAAGGCTTTGGCGGCGGCAATCACCGTGCTGGCGAGCGATCGCGAACGCCGTGCGGCGCTCGGCAAGGCTGCACGCAATTATGCGGAGCGCGCCCTATCGCCGGAGTCGACGATCGCCACTTTTGAAGCGCGGCTCGCGGCGCTGGTTCGTGAGTCACGTGGCAAGCATGCGGAGGTGGAGGTGCCGTATTTCGGTGGCCCACGACCTTCAACCGCTGCGGGCCAGCGACGCAAGCCGGCTACAAGGGAGGAAGCCGCGCCGGATTGATCCGGTACGCGGCCATCTCATGAATGCAATGTCACCACGGGGATCGATAGACGGCGTGTTTGCCCGGATCGTACGGATCGGCGTAAGTGGCTTTCGCTGCGCCTTCGGGCATCAAGCCGTCGGCCGCATTCGGACCGCCTGGCTGGCCGGCCACGCGCACCTTGCCATTGGCGGCGGCCTGCGCCTTATTGCGCTGACCCTTGCCCACGATGGGCTGGACGCCTTGGCCGCCGCCCAACACCGTCATGCGTTGTTCGTCCAGCAGCGCTGCCTGTTGGGCATCGGCGGTATTGCCTTGCTGCGCGTCTGGCGAACCATATTCATGCGGGGCGCCAAGCAACTGCGCTTCGCTGTTGCGACGCGCAGCGCCCGGGTCGGCGCGCGCAGCTGGGGTGGGGGTGCCGTAGGCGGTCGCAGCCGTGGCGGCAAGGGTCGGTGCAGCGGGCGCGGGGGGCGCGTTCTGCGCGAGCGCCGGTGCGGCACACGTGGCGATGGCGAGAAGCAGCGAGGTTGTCGTATGCCGAAACAGGGTGGTCATCGTATGCCCCGGGGAGATGCGGTCTCAATAGAGCTATCGTGCGCCAACCAGCACGTGGGGAACCGCCAAAACGCTTGCCCGTACGGCCATGAAGGCAGCTTCAGTAAGGAGTCGAAACATAATGTAAGCGTGGTGCGACGGTGTGTTGATTCAGGTTCGTGGTCTGGAGAAAGCTGATGGGTAACGTTGCCGACGATCCGCAGATCGGGCGCACGCCGAAAGTCGAAGGCGTCCGCGAGGATGTCCGCGTCATCGATCTCAGCCAGGCCGGAAAGGGCAACTATCGCGCGAAGCGCGGTGCCCTGATCGAGCTCATCTGGTTTGTCGTTGAAGCGTGCGTGATCAACAACAAGTTGCTGCCTCTCTCGTCGGTACGGGTTGGGCTATTGCGTCTGTTCGGCGCGAAGATTGGCATGGGGTGCCGTTTCGTGCATCCGCTGCGCGTGAAGTCGCCTTGGAATCTGGAAGTGGGCGATAACTGCTGGTTCGGCGTCGACGTCTGGATCTACAACCAGGCGCTGATCCGCATCGGCTCGAACGTCTGTATTTCCCAAGGCACGTTCCTGAGCGCCGGGTCTCACGATATGAGCACCACGATGGATTTGCGCGTCGCGCCGATCGTCATCGAGGACGGTGTCTGGATCACCTCGAAGTGTGTTGTGCAGATGGGTGTGACGATCGGCCGGTCGGCCGTGGTGACGCCCTTGTCCGTCGTGCACCGTTCGCTCGATCCAGAGGGCGTGTATGGCGGCAACCCGTGTCGTTTTATCCGGAACCGTTTCGATTCCGTGACCTGAAGCACAGAGAGAAAACCGCAGCGTTTATACGCTGGGGAGGCCAAGTCGTTGACAAGCCGGCATGTCGGCGGCCGCAATGGGATTGTCGATCGATTCTTTAATCGACACTCGCGGCGATGCCGATGAGGTGTTCGGTAACGACGCGTGCGTGGTTTGCTTGCCAGCCCCGGTTGGATGAGTAGCCGGATTGACGCACTCAGAGATGCATGATGAAGATGGGGAGTAGGGATGTTCATCGATACTCGCACTGTTGAACACAACACGGCCGTCGAAACGGCGGTGTGCATCATCGGCGGAGGGGTCGCCGGCATTACGCTTGCGCTGGAGATGTCGAGGGCGGGAGTCGACACCTGCATGCTCGAGAGCGGGGGCTTTGGGCCTGATGACGAAACGCGCGACCTCTATCGCGGCGAGAACGTTGGGCTTCCCTATTCTTTCGCGGACGGCTCGCGTAGCCGCTACTTCGGCGGCAGCAGCAACTGCTGGGGTGGCTGGTGCCGTCCGCTCGATCCGTGGGACTTCGAGAAGCGCGACTGGATCCCGCACAGCGGCTGGCCGTTCGGCCTCGACGAACTGGCGCCGTACTACGCGCGCACACATGAATTGCTGAAGCTCGGTCCGCAGAATTTCGACCCTGCTTACTGGGAACGCGAAATCGGCCGCCATGACGTGCGCCGCATACCGCTTGCGACTGGCGATATGCGCGATACGGTCGCGCAGTTCAGCCCCCCTGTGCGTTTCGGCAAGGCGTATCGCGACGAGTTGTCGCGCTCATCGCGGGTGCGCGTGTTTCTGTACGCGAATGTCCAGAATATCGACGCCGACGCTCAGGGCACGTCCATTTCGCGACTTCAGGTGGCGACCGTCAGTGGACGCAAGATGACGGTGACCGCCAGGATTTTCGTGCTGGCCACGGGCGGCATCGAGAATGCGCGCCTCCTGCTCGCCTCGAATAACGTGCAGACGACGGGCCTCGGTAATGCCAACGATCTGGTGGGCCGCTACTTCATGGATCATCCGCGAATGATGTCCGGCAAGGTGCGTTTTCGTCCGGGCAACGCTCGCAATAAACTATATGACATCAAGTATCACTATCAGAATGCCGCGGTGTCTGCACACGGCACGAAGATATCCTCACAGTTCGCACCGAAGCAGGAGTTGATGGAGCGCGAGAAGTTGTTGAATTCGCGCGTGTGGCTCTATTCGCGCTGGTACGGCGAAGGCACTGCAGGGTCCGAGGCACTGATCCACTGCAAGGAAGCGCTGTTGCAGAAAGACCAGCCGGGGCGCAGCCTGAAAACCGATCTCGCGACGATGATCGCGCATCCGCTGCATACCGTGGGTTATGGCTTAACGCGGCTCCTGCAATGGCCGGCGCTGATCACCGATGTGACGTTGCAGGCGATCGTCGAGGCGGTGCCCGATCCCGATAGCCGCGTGACGTTGTCGTCAGATAAACGCGACCGGTTCGGCATGCCGCGCGTGAAGGTGGAGTGGCGTCTGGGCGAACAGGTGCAACGCACCTTCGACAAAACGTTCGCGTTGCTCGCGCAGGAGTTGAAGATGGCCCGCATCGCGGACGTCGAACTCGACGCGCCGCTGGAAGGCCGGCGCTGGCCGGCGAAGCTGGAGGGCACGTGGCACCACATGGGCACCACGCGCATGCACGATTCACCACGTGAAGGCGTGGTGGATCGCGATTGCAAGGTGCATGGGATAAGCAATCTCTATGTGGCGGGGAGTTCGGTGTTTCCGACTGTCGGTGCCAACTTTCCGACCATCACGATTGCCGCGCTTGCGCTACGCCTCGCCGGCCATCTGGTGCGGCAACTCGACGTTCCGGATATCGTCGGCAACATGCGGTGCGACGCCGCCAACAATTCGCTGATATCGATGCAGCCGCAGCAACCTCAAGTCGAAACCCTGCCGATCGCAGCCGCGACTTTGACGCCGTGGATGAAGGAGCAATGAAGAACAGCCGGTGACGGTGCGCGCGCGACGGCGCGCTGTTATCGGCTCGATGCTCGGGCGTCTCGCGCATGTCGCGCACGGGCACACACGCATTGCTGTCCCGCTCACATAGCGGGAAATACCGCCTGACGCCCCCTCGCTTCGCTCTGTTATTTCTGCGTCCCCTCCCGCGCCCCGCCCATCGATTTGCAGATGCACAAAACCCTCGCCGGGCGTATGCCGTGCGTCTTCGCGTCGGGGAAGTAGCCGAATCCTGATGCCGTTTTGCTGCGCGCGTACCGAGGGAAAGACCTAATGTCTGGAGAATCCCGGTGAAGTGCATATTTGCACAAACTATTCATAGGTGGATTTTCGGGGAAACTTCGCGAACCAGGAAACAGGATGAAAATCTCCGTCAACCAGAAGCGTCGCAGGCTCCTCAAGCTCGGCGGTGTAGCCGCCATCCTGCCAGTGACAGGCACCGGCAACCATGCCGCGATACGTTCGGCACAAGCCGGCGAGCCCGGCACCTCCCCAACCACCGATTCACTTTCCGCTTCCGCACAAGCTGCTTCACCGCTCACCTCCGCCGATCAGGCACTGCTGTTCCAATACGATCAGCCGGCCGTCGAATCCAACATCCAGTTTCAGGGCCTGCCGGTCGGAAACGGCCGTCTGGGTGCGCTGGCAGGCGGCGCGAGCGAGAGGGAGGCGCTCTACCTGAACGAGATTACGTTGTGGTCGGGCAGCAAGGACGTCGTCGACCTGTCCTATACGACGACAGGCATGGGCACCTATCTGTCGCTCGGCAAGCTTTATATCGATCTGCCCGGTCATGCCGGTGCCACGAGCTACCAGCGTTCGCTCGACATCAGCAATGCACTCGTGCGCACGCAGTACAGCGTCGGCGGCAGGACCTACCGGCGCGAGATCTTCAGCAGCTTTCCCGACAATGTGATCGTCGTGCGGCTTACTTCGGACGGCGGCACCTATAACGGCACCGTCTCGCTCATCGACGGGCAGGGCACCCAGACCATCGGCGAGTCGAATCACGCGATGTCGTTTTCGGGTTCGGTTAGCGGTAGCGGAGAGCTGTACGCCTCATACCTGTCGGTCATTCCGGATGCGGGCACCGCGCGGTTCGACTCCGCCAATGCGCAGATCACGCTGCAGAACTGTCCGGCACTCACGATCATCTTCGCCGCGCGTACCGACTACACCGGGCGCTACGTCGACAGTTACCTGACAGGCATCAACCCGCGCAGCGCCACGATCGCCGACGTGACGAACGCTTCGGCTCGAGGCTACTGGGATCTGCTGTGGCGCCATGTGCGGGACTATCGCGGGCTCTTCGGGCGTATGGAGTTGAACCTCGGCACCTCGAGCGCCGCGCAGAAGGCGATGCCGATCCCGGCCCGCCTGCAGGCGCGCGGGGCGAACGCCGCTGTGGCCGATCCCGAACTCGAAGCGATGTACGTGCAGTTTGGGCGCTACCTCACGATCTCGTCGTCGCGCGGCTCGATGCCCGCGAATCTGCAAGGCTTGTGGAGCACCACGAACAACCCGCCGTGGATGGCCGATTACCACACCGACATCAACGTGCAGATGAACTATTGGCTCGCCGACCGCGCCGGTTTGCCTGAGTGCCAGCTGCCGTTTGCCGATTACGTCACCGGGCAGTTTCCGTCGTGGGTCCAGTCCACGCGGAATCATTTCAACGATGCCGCCAACGTGAATTACAGCAATTCGAACGGCAAGGTGGCGGGCTGGACGGTGGCGATTTCGACCGGCATCTACGGTTCGATCGGCTGGGATTGGAGCCCGCCTGCGAGCGCGTGGTATTGCCGCACCTTGTGGAATCACTATCAGTACACGCTGGACAAGCGCTACCTGGCGAACATCTATCCCGTGATGAAGTCCGCTTGCGAGTTCTGGCAGGCGCGCCTGATTCGCGACCCCGTGACGGGGCTGCTGATCGACGACAAGGACTGGTCGCCGGAGCAGGGTCCTCACCAGCAGCTTGGCATTACCTATGCGCAGGAACTCGTCTGGGATCTGTTCACCAACACGGTCGCCGCAAGCCAACTGCTCGGCAAGGATGCAGATTTCGCGCAGACGCTCGCGACGATGAAGGCGCAGCTCTATCTACCGAAAGTGAGTCCGACGACCGGGCAGCTTCAGGAATGGATGAGCGACAGTGTTGTCGGCGAAACCGGGCACCGGCATCTGTCGCCGCTGATCGGCTGGTTCGAAGGTGAGCGCATCACGCTCGACAGCGATCCGAAGCTCGTAGCCGGCGTGAAGGCGTTGCTGACCGCGCGCGGCTTCAACTCGTTCGGTTGGGGGCTGGCATGGCGAATTGCCTGCTGGGCGCATTTCCACGACGCCGCCACCTGCTATTCGATGATTCCGAAGCTGCTGAACTACTCGGCAGGCAACGATGGGGTGAATGGCACGTTTGCCAACATGTTCGATGCCTACGCGCTGTCGAGCAATTCGTCGGCATTCCAGATCGATGCGAACTTCGGTGGTCCGGCGGCGATACTGGAAATGCTGCTGCAAAGCAGGATGGATCGCATCACGCTGCTGCCCGCTTTGCCGGCGCAATGGGGCACGGGAAGCGTCAAGGGGCTGCGGGCAAAAGGCGGGTTTGCGGTGGATCTCGCGTGGAGCCGTGGGGCGTTGTCTTCCGTCAAGCTCACCAGCGTAGGCGGGACGCGGACGAACCTGTTCTACGGTAACGCTTCGCGAGCGGTCGCGATACCCGAGAACGGCACGGCGAGGTTCGACGGCAACCTGCGGCCCGTTTCCTGGTAGCCTCACATCGAAACCCTGCCGATCGCGGTTTCGAACTTGACGCCGTTGATGAAGGGGCAACGAAGAACAGCCGGTGATGGTGGACGCCAGGCGGCGCACCGTCACCGGGTCGGTTGAGTGCTCGGTTGAGTCGCCCCGCGCAGCGTGGTGTGCGCGTTTTCACGCGTTTCGCTGGCATTGCCCTTCGTTTCCAGCAGAGCCGTCAACGCGCTGACCATGGTTTCAATCCGGAAGCGGGTTTGAAATGTGCTGACCGCCTGAGCGCGCATGATCGTGCGAGCGGTATCGTCGAGTTCGAGCCAGCGCACGAGATTCTTTTCCGTACCGTCGACGGTATCGGCGGCAACCATCCCCGCGCCGTCCGCTTCGATCTCGCGCCACACGTTGACCTTGTCGGAGATCAGCGCCGGCAGTCCGCAGCCGAGCGCCTCGGCAACCGCCACGCCGAAGTTTTCCTGATGCGAGGGCAGAATGAACACGTCGCTTGCATGAAACGCGCCCCACTTGAGATCGCCCTGCAGCATCCCTGGCAGGCTGATGCGATGCGCGATGCCGGCCGCCTGGGCCTGGGCGCGCAGACTTGCCACCCAGCCGGTCTCGTCGGGACCGGCAATCATGAGATGCAGCGACGGGTCGCGGCTCGCGACGCGCGCGAACGCATCGATCAGCAGATCGCAGCCTTTCTTCGCATGCACGCGACCGAGAAATAGCACGATGCGTTTGCCGCGCAAACCGGGCACGGCTTGCAGGAATGCTTCGCGCAAGGGCTCGGCTTCGAGCGGCGGCACGGTCGTGCCGTATGGCACGATCCGCTCATGCGCCCGGTATAGCCAGAACGATTGACGGGCGCGCGTGCGCTCTTCGTCGGTCGTAAAGATGACGGCGCGCGCATCGCGCAGCACCCGGTATTCTGCCCACGGCCAGTACAGCCACTTCTTCAGATGCTTGAGCGGGTAAGCCTGTTTGAACCATGGGTCGAGCATGCCGTGCACGTACACGTAGTAGGGCACGCCGCTTCGACGCAGCGCTTTCCACGCCGCGAAGCCGTGGTACTGCCACAAACCGTGCACGATGACAGCGTCGAACCGGTTCGCGTTGGCGGCGAGCCACGGTGCGAGTTGCACGCTATAGCTGTAGCGGCTATTGACGGGGCCGAACGCATGAACCGGAAACGGGAAGGCCGCGAGGTAGGCGTCGCCCGGCGCATCGCAGGTGGCCACTTCAATTTCGTGTCCGGCGTCCTGCATCGCGACACCGCTGCGGCGAACGCCTTCAACCGGACCACCCGCGCGTGGGTCGATGCTGGCAAGCAGATGGAGAATTTTCATCGGACGATATTCGATCGATTGGTGCGGCGCGTCGACGTAGTGCGCGACACGAGGGCGCCGAAGTGACTGGAGCCGGGCGCAGCGGTTGCCGCGCGTGACATGCCGAGCGCCGTCGCGAGATCGGCGCGGCCCATGCCGGGCCGGATTCTGCCTGGCAATTCAGGCATGGCGGCCGGGCGCAAATGCGGGGGAGTGGGCGCGCGCCTCACTCGCGCCGGCAGCGCGCGCTGCAATCGCGCGTGCGTGGCGATCATCAAGCCGAGGGCAATGCCGAATATCAGCCCTGAGAAACGCGGCCCGAGCGGATTGCCGCCGATCGAGGTGGCCGGCAACGCGGCAAACAGCATGATGGCGCGTCCTAGCACCGGCAGCATGGGCGCGTCGGGAACGACCGAGCGCCAGTAGCGATACGAGAAGAAGCAGATCGCCAGCGCAGCCAGGGTCGCCAAAGGCATGGCGATGCCGAACAACAGCCCGCCTGCAAACAGTTGATAGATCCAGAAGTTGTGACCCGCAGCCCATTCATTGATCGCGTAGAAGTCTTTCTCGCTGATCTGGCCGGCGAGGTCCGGCAGATACGCAGGGGAATAGCGATAGTAGTGCCCGTAGCCTGCACCAAACAGCAGTGTTTCCGGCGACGCTGTCACCTGGTCATACTGATCGCGCATCTCGGCGAGGCGGGTGATGGTGGTCGGATCTTTGCCGGTAACGGTTTCTTCCGACGCGAAAATGCGCTGCGTCCAGTGCTCCGCGACGGTCGGAAAGCTCAGCGCCGCGATGCCGGCCACGCCGGCCAGTACGGCGCCTACGATCACCGTGCGCGCGGCCGCGCGCCAGACTTGCTGGATCGATGGCGCGGACAGCGCCATGGCAATCAGAAACAGCAATACGGTGCCAACCAGCAAACTGCGTGTGACGCTCAGCAATTCGATGATTACGCTGCCGGCGAACACAGCGATGGTGAAAAAGGAAAAACGCCTCGCGACGATGAATTCGTGCAGCAGCACGGCTTGCAGTCCAAGCAACGTCACGGAGATGATGCGGTAGCGGACGTCGTCGAGATCGCCTCCAGTCGCCATGCCATAGACGAAGGTAAACACGAGACTGACCACGTTGGCGAAAAACAGCGCTTTCTCGAACTGCGAAATTCTGTATTCGCTCCACGGTCGGCAGGCCACGAGATAGCCCAGTGCGAACAGCACGAAGGGGAGCAGAACGCGCAGATAATTGCCGGTGTCGTTGTCCTGAATGAACTGGGCGACGATGCTGCCGAGCACACACAGCAGCACGCTAAAGGTGACGATCGAGCGCAACCGCGAGCGGTCGCGAAAGCGCGGCGCAATCAGCACGAGGGCGAGCCCCGCAGCGATTACCGGGATCACGAGTCCGGACTGCGCGAAATGGCCTACGTTGGCGTTGGTCGCCTTGTAGTCCAGCGCAAGCGGTAACAGAAAAAACCATATCCATAGCGTCGCATACTGATGGCGCATTGCTGATTCCTCCCCGTGCTGTCGATCCGCCGTCGGTCTATAGCGGACGGTCTCGCATCGGGTCATTGTGCGGGAATATCCTCGCTTGCCAATTCCGCGCTTGCGGTTTCGTCGCCCATTGCCTGGGTTCTGGCGACAGGGGCAAGGGCGGCCCCTGCAAGACGCGCGCACACTTGCTCATGTTGTCGGCCAATGTCTTGATGTTGGCGCGCACGTGCGCCTTACGCCACCGAAGATGCAAAAAGGGACATGCGCCCGTGAATGGCGATAGGGGAGAACAACATGAAATTATTCGGCGGGGCGAGATCCGTAACAGCCGGACGGGCCATCGAACTGGATTTCGTGCGCGGCATCGCCATTATCATGGTGATGGGCTTTCATTTTCATGCCGTTCATACCGACAACTTCCTGATCCAGATCATCGAGTACCCTCTGAAGAGTTTCGGGCGGGAAGGCGTCAATCTGTTCTTCACACTCAGCGGTTTTCTGGTTGGCGGCCTGCTGCTTCGACAGTACGCCGAAACCGGTAACATCAACGCAAAGCGCTTTATCGTCCGGCGGATTTTTCGCATCTGGCCCGCGTATTACGTACTGATCGCATTTCATGTGCTGGCCGGACGCCATCCGTGGAATACGTTTCTGATTCAGAATTTGACCCACCTGCAGAACTATCTGGGCACCTCGATTACCCAGACCTGGAGTCTCGCGGTCGAAGAACACTTTTATCTCGTTCTGCCGGCGCTGCTGTTGCTATTCGCGCGCTGGCGCCTCAGTGCGTGGACGATTGTCAGCGTGCTGACCGCCATCTGCGCGGTGGTGCTCACCGCGCGCTGTTTCGCGGTGGCGGGCGGCGACCTGGAGGGCGCTTTCGCGTATACCCAATATCGCATCGACAGTCTGCTGGTCGGTGTGATTCTGTCCGCGATCTACTGGATGAAACCGGCCGTTTATCAACAGATCGCGAAGCACAAGTGGCTACTTATCGTGAGCATCGTGCTGCTGTGCGCGTGGCTCGCCCTTGCGACGAAACACATCGCGCTCGACGAAAGCATTGGTTATACGATTCAGGCGCTCGGTTTCGCCGCGCTGATCGTGTTCGTGCTGGAGTATTCCGGATCGCTGCGTTCGTCGTGGGTGTATCGCGGGGTCGCGTGGATTGGCCTCTATTCGTACGGCATCTACCTATGGCATTCGCTCGCGCTTGCCCCAGGCGACATGCTGATTCGCAAAATGACCGCCATGGGTCTCGCGCCGAGCGTAATCTGGATCGTGGCGCTCACCGCGCAGTTCGCTTTCGCGATTGCGATCGGCTATGTGACCACGCGCGCGATCGAGTATCCGTTCCTGCTGATGCGCAACGCGCTGTTCCCGGCCAAGCGCAATAGTGCGGTGCGCGAAGAGGTGCCGGAAGTGCCGGAAGTAGCAGAAGTACCGAAGGTGCCTGTAACGGGCGGCCAGTTGTCCTGACCTTCCGATTTTCCGGATCAGGCCATCTGCTGAAGCAAGGTCTGCTTGAATTGCCCGAGCGTATGCCGTGAGAGCAGATCTTCGCGTGTCGACGGCGTGGCCTGCGGCGCATGCGGCCAGGAGGTCATCGTCTCGGTAATCGCCTTGCCGATCGAGGCGGAACTGAGGTCGCTCAGGATCGGCCCCAATTCGCAGCGCCGGCTGAACCAGCCGATCAGTCCGTCTTCCGTTGCAATCACGGGCTTGCCGAAACGGTAGGCCTGCACGAGCACGCCGCTCATTCCGTAATGTCCCTTGTAGCCTAGCCAGACTGCGTCGCAGGCGGAGAACAGATCACGCTCGACGTCGTTCGCAATGAACGAATCGAGTACCAGCGGCGCGGGCGTGAGGCCGCGCACATGATTGCGCATGAAATGGCGCGTGCCCGCGTCCTGCTCACCCGCGACGATCAGCGTGGGCGCATGCTCCAGGCGGGTCAACGCGTGGACCAGTTCGTAGATCCCTTTGCGTTCCGTGATCGCACCGTACACCAGCAGATAACGTTGTGTGGGGTCCAGTCCGAGTCGTTCGCGGGCTTGTACCGGGTTTTCCGCACGCTCGTCGGGAAATGGGTCTGCTACATAGGCGATGGCGGCGCTGGTCTTCGAGGCGCTGCGTGCCGCCCACTCCGTTAAGGTGGGATCGATCGTCAGGAGTGTGCGCAGTCCGGCGGTCCGGATCGCGCGCTTGAAAAGCAGCGCCTTGACCGCATTCACGATCGGTCGATCAGGCGACTTGATGCCGACCTTGTGATGATGGAAAGTCGAGCGCATTGTGATGCCGATCCACGGGGTCTTGCCGAACGGCGAGCCGAGAAACGGCAACGCGTAGAAGAAGTAATCGACATAGGGCACGACCACGAGCCTGATCGGCTGCGCGCGGCCGACGATCCGGCAGACGCGCTTGAAATAGCGGTGAAAGCGCGAGTACTGGTTCGACTGGCGCAGCAGCCCGCGTGGCCGTTCTTCGGGATCGACGAACGCGATCTGCAGATCCGCGCGATTCGCGGCGACGATCTGTCTGGCGAGCCGATGGTCTTCGTTGGCGGATTCTGTCGCGAGGATGCATGGATAGCCTGCTTCCGTGCAGGCCTGCATGGTCCATTCGACATAGCGCCAGCGATGTCCGGTGAGATTGGGTTCCACAATCAGAACGTAGTCTTGTTCCATCGATTCAGTGGTCCGCGGTGGTCGAATGCGTTGTGGAAAAGCAAGCTCGCGCCCGCTGTCTGGAGCGCTAACTGAACAACGTTAGCATCGGCGACATGAGGGGACCTGTCTATTTGACCCGTTCTGTGGGTAAACGTACTAGCGCGCCATGGCTTCGGCTGAACTGGCCTAGCTGATGGCGGTTGTTGCCGATTCTCTCGCGGTAAGGTCATATATAGCGTTCGATGAAAAAGCTCGCCAGTTCGCTGGTGCGACCTAACTACTTATGCGCCAGCGGCGTTTCGCAGCGATGCATTCAATCGCTGTGTGCGGCCGATTCAACGGCGTTCCGATTCGACGGAGATACAGTTTGCGGGCGATCAGGCTTCCGGCGCTCTCAATGGCGTCCAGCTTCGGCGCGAGCGCGGCGACCTGGGTGCTATTGCAGCAGTTCGCCGTGCGTGGACTCGTAGCGGTCAAGTTTCTGGCGATTGGCCGGCTGCTTGGTCCGGCCGCGATCGGCAGCGTGAGCGTGGCCTTGCTCGCGGTGGCGATTGCCGAGGCGTTATCGGACACGGGTCTTGCGCAAGCGGTTATCCAGGGCGAACATCCGCCGACACGTTCGCAACTCGGCGCCCTATGGACGACGCTAACCGCGCGCGGCGTGCTTATCTCGCTGCTGCTGGTGGCGCTCGCGCCATTGCTGAGCAACCAGTTTCATCTGAACGGTTCACTGGTGCTGATTCAGCTTGCCGCGCTGCTGCCGCTCTTGCGCGGACTGGCATCGCCAACGTATTACCTTGTGCAGCGCGAACGGCGCTTCCAGCATATTGCCGGCGTCGAGATTGCGGCGGCATTTGTCGATTGTTCGGTCGGGCTGGGGCTCGCGTACTTTGGTGCCGGTGCGGCCTCGGTGCTGATCGGCCTCGTGGCCGGCGAAAGCCTGAAAAGTACCCTGACCTGGGCGACGATGAACCCGCGGCCGCCGATCCGCGCTGTGTGGTCGGGCATCGGTCACTACGTGGGCTTCAGCCGCTGGATCTGGGCGAGCAGCGTGATCAATCTGCTGCTCAACCAGTTCGACAAGGTTGTAGTCGGCAAGCTGCTCGGCCCGGCTCAACTGGGTGGCTATCAGATGTCGTCGCGGCTCGCGCAGATGCTGCTCGCCGATGCCGCGATTGCCATGTCGCAGTATCTCTTCCCCACCTTCGCGGCGCGTCATCGGCGCAATCCGCAATCGGCGTCGCGGCTCATCAAGATTTATCTTCTCGTGATCGCGATCGGGCTGGCGGGATTTGTCGAGGTGCTGAGATTGATCGCCGAGCCGCTCTTCTCGCTGATTCTCGGCGCGGCCTGGTTGCCTGCGGTGCCGCTGTTCAGAATTCTGGTGATCAACATGGCGATTGGCGCGTTGATTGCCGTGCTGGTTGCTTATCTGCGCGCGGTGGGCGATGCGAAGGCGACCGTGCATGCGTCGCTGATTCAGGTTGTCGTGCTGCTGGTCAGCGCGCCGCCGGCGGTTCACTGGTGGGGCGTGACGGGCATTGCCTGGTCCATGACCCTTGGCCTTGGCTGCGCCGCGGCGTGGATGCTGTTCAGAACGCTGACTGCAAGGACGCCATGATTCGTGTGTTACATCTGGTTCTGGCGCCGCGTTTGTCGGGCGCCGAAACCCTCGCCAAGGATCTCGCGATCGATCAGAGCGCCGAGGGCATGGCTGTGTGCGTGGCCTCGCTGTTACCGGTACATGCCGAGTTCATGCCTTTGCAGGACGAACTGCAGAAACACGGTGTGCAGTGCTGGTTTCCGCCGCGGCGTCACCGCCTTGCGGGCAAATTGTGGAATCTGTTCTTCGTGGTGCGGCGCTTTCGCCCGGATGTGATTTTCGCGCACGCCACGATTCCTTCGTTTTATGCGCGCGCGTTGCCGCTGCGCGTGCCGGTCGTCTACGTCATGCATTCCGCGACTAACGATTTCGAGCGACCGCTGTTCCGGCGCGTCGAGCACATCCTGTCGGGACGTGCCCGGATGGTGATCGGTGTATCGCAGCAAGGCGTGACCGACTACGTGCGGGCGGTCGGGCCGCATCCTTCGATGACGGTGGTCCCAAACGGTGTTGACCTCGGGCGTTTCGCGTTCACCGACGGTGTGGCGTATAGCGGCCGTGCGCCTCAGGTTGTGCAGATCGGGCGGTACACGTCGGTGAAGAATCAGCTTCTGACGGTGCGCGCTTTCGCCAAAGTGCTCGAGCGGGTGAGAGATGCACGCCTCGTGCTGCACGGCGTGGTCGAAGATCCGGATTACCACCGCACGGTCATGGGTCTCGTGCGGGAGTTGGGGCTTACGGAACGTGTCATGGTGGCCGGTCCGCGCAGCGATGTGGCGAGCGTATTGTCGGAGTCGAACGTGTTCGTCATGCCCTCGCGCTTCGAGGGACACAGCGTGGCGTTTCTCGAAGCGTTGGCCTCCGGTATCCCGATCGTCGCGAGCAAGATTCAGCCGTTTGCCTTCGCTAGCGGATTTCCCGGCGTGCAGTTGGTCGATACCGACAATTTGCCGTGCTATGCGGATGCCGTTGTCGCGGCATTAGGGCAGGCGCGGGCGCAACGCTCGCTTGCCGGCCTGACGCTCAGGGATACAGCGGCCCGCTATCGGGCCATCGCGCATCAAGTCAGCGCCGGCCGTCTGGCCGTCTCGATCAGTTAGCTTACCCTGGCAGCGCCTTTGCGCGTGACACATCGAGGTCAATGGTGACTGATGGCGAGACCGCGTTCGTCGGGTGTCGCCTCGGGCGCGGGTGTTGGTTGCCACGTGCTCGCCAGCTCGGATTCGTGCATCGCGATCGTCACCAGGCGCTGAGCTTCCTTGCTGCTCGAATCGACCTGCAGCGCGTCGCCGGCCTTGCGCCAGACGCATGCCCATCGTGCCATATAGCCGCACCCTCGCGCCACGCTCAGCAGCGCGTCCCGCTGCTGTTCACGTTCGCTCACCGTTGCGCGCATGCGCAGTGCGTCGGGATTATCCGGCTGTGCCGCGATAGCCGCCGCCAACCGCACTTTCGTCGCCGACAGATTGTTCTGCTGCAGATTCGCGCGGGCGGCCCTGATCTGCTTCGAGGCATCCGCACGAGGTCTGTCGGGCGGGCTGTTGGTCTGGCCGCCTGGGTTGTGCTTCGTCTCAGTTGATGCCACCACCGTGCGCCGCGGAGCCGGCAGCGTAGCAACCGGTGGCGGGATAGGGGGAGATCGCACGGGCGCGAGCTTCGCCGGCCTTTGAGCGACGAACACGGGCGCCGACCGCTGAGCGACGGCAACCGGCGGTCTGACGTTCTGGGTTTTCACTTTGCCGGATACCGCGATAGGCGTGCCGTCGACCGAGTCGTTGCTGTGTATGAAGCCCAGGTACACGGCCGACGCCACGACCAATACCGACACGCCGAGCGCTATCGGTTGGCGCAGTCTCTGCATGACCGGGACGGCAACCTGCGACTCAAGAATGACCGCATACGGATCGGTTAAATCTCGTGAGGACGGGCGCCAGATTCGCGGCGTCGTCAGGCGGGTTGCCAGCATCGGTTGGGCGTCGCCGAGCGGCATGTTCAGGGAGGAGGGCGGCGTGGCACGCGCGTCGAACGAATCGAGCGGACGCGCATTGCACGCGATGCACGGCGTAAAGCGACCGGCTAGCGGCGCACCGCAGTGCTCGCATTGGGGGTAATCATGCTGATCGGAAGTAGCGTCGCTAAGCATTGCCGTGTCGCAAATGGGCGCCGAATGCCGGCGCCACAATCAGGAAGAACAAGGCACCGCAACGAGGCCTGCAAGCGGGTTACTGTGTGACGACGTAACCCCGTGCCTGCATGCACGCGCCATACGCGGCCCAATACTGTGTCATAGGCGGTTCGGGTGCCGGCAGCGGCGGCAGCTTCACGCCGGATGCCGTGCCCGCTGCCGCCGTCTCCGAGGCGCCGTTATCCGCGAGGGTCGCCGATGCCGGGTTGGTGGACGCGGTAGTCGTCGCGCTTGCCGGGGTTGCCGCTGTCGCCGTGGTTGAGCTGGCTGTCTTTGTTGCCGCAGCGGTCGTTGCGTTAGCTGTTGCTGTGCTTACGCCGGGGGCACTTGCAGCAGGCGCGGCCGCGGCCGCATTGGCGGGCATGCTTGCGCCCGCGGGCGCCGCTGAAAAACTGCTGGGAGGCAAAGGTGGCCGCGACGGCGCACCGGTCGACGACGTTTTGGTTGCCGCCGGTTTGCGCGGCGGAAGCTGCGATTCGTGCGCGATGTTGACCTTGGTTTGCTTGTTGGCCGTGGCGTAACACATCGCGGTGTCGATGCTGCGCTGATAGGCGCTTTGACTTCGGATTGGATAGGTGAGCGGCTGCCATGCGAAGGCAGCACTGCTAAACACCCATAACGTCAAGGCCGTATATGTTTTGATTCCCATCGCAGTCGCTCCCGCAGCGATGTTTCGCCGTTCGCCGGCAATCGCGCTTCGCGGTACGTTCTCGTGGTTGCTGATTGTGCCGCTGAACGGCGGCTCACTGCCGCGAAGGCTGCTTTCTTCAGCGTAACACCTGGCACTGTCGACGGAAGGAGCCGCATAGCGCGCGAAAACGCCATCCTGCAGTCGAATCAAGACACTTCGGTGTGAGAGGGCGGGAAATAGTGTGAAAGCGTAGGGGAATTCCCTGAACGCCGCGCGCCGGGCTGCGGATTACGGGTCCCGGTTTTGAGCGAAAACTTTCCGCGCCTTACCGATAGCCGAGATGGGCCGGAAACCTACCCCTTACCAGGCATTTGGAAATGTTTTCATCGCTTACGCTGAGTGCTCAACCCGTAAGGAGATCAAGCATCATGAGCATACAAAGTGTAAGCGGCTCGCAAACCGGCACTGACCTGCTTTCTGTCGGCGCCACTCGCCACTCGGGCGGCGGTGGTTGCAAAGCGGGGTCGTCCTCGTCGTCTTCGTCTTCGTCGACCAGTTCGACGGACTCGAACCCGCTGTTGTCGGCACTCGAGGCGGCGCTGTCGGCGCTTGGGATTGGCAGCACGTCGTCGACCACGGCGGCGTCGGGTACGTCGGGTACGGCGGCTTCTTCGAGCTCGTCCAGCACCGCAGTCTCTTCCACCTCGTCCACGAGCGATTCGTCGTCAACCAGTTCGGTTTCCGGCGCGCTGCAGGCCTTTCTCGGGGCGCTGTTTCAGACACTCGGGTCGCTTCAGCAATCGGGCAACAGTGACGCCTCCACGTCTAATAGCACGAGCGGTTCGACGAATTCGATCGCGACTTCGTCCTATGGGGATATTGGCGGGGCGTTGAATGCGCTCGCACAGGAACTCGGGTCCGGCAGCACGACGAGTTCGAGTGCTGCGTCCGTTACTTCGGGTACAAGTAGCGATGCTTCTTCTTCGTCTTCGCAGACGTCGACGCTGCAGACGGATTTCCAGGCGCTGTTGAGCTCACTCGGCGATAGCAGTTCGGGCACGTCGTTGCAGTCGTTTGTGCAGACGCTCGCGAACAATCTCAAGGGACACTCGCATATGCAAACGGTTGGCAGCCTGGTGTCGACTACGGCTTAAGGTAACGAAAGTACACGCAGTTTCCCGTCCTTGCTGACGACGCCATCAGGAAGGACGGGCGCCGAATCTGGCTGTCAACGGACAAGTCCTATCGCCTTGATGGGCGCCGGTGCGCCGCTATGCGGGTCACAGTGTTGAGCCTAAACTACCCGCATATTGCCAGCCCCTTGGGAATTTATGCCCCCTAGCGAAGACCATAAAGGCCAGCCGCTTGCCTCGTCCCCCGCGCCGGTCGGCGCCGATGCATTGCAGGACCCGGCCCTGCTGCGCCGCCTGCTACGCGCCAAAGACCGCATGGACGCCGCCTCGCACGAAGCCTGGCCGGTCAAACGCCTGGCCGAAGTCAGTGGCGTCTCCGAAGCCCATTTCGCGCGCTCCTTCAAGCGGGCCTTCGGGCTTCCGCCGCACCGCTACCTGCTGACCCGACGCATCGAGCAGGCCACCACCCTGCTGCGCGACACCGAGCTCAGCATCACGGAAATTGCCTTCGCCACCGGCTGGGAGAGTCTTGGCACCTTCGGCCGCATCTTCCACGACATCACCGGCCAAAGCCCCAGCGCCATGCGACTTGAGGCCCAGGCCAATATGCCTCGACTCGACCGTGTGCCCGCCTGCGTCCTGAAGGCCGCACAGCGTCCCGATCTCAACATCGCAGTTTTGGAGAAGCGCCGGCGCGTGGCCAAGGATAAAGTCCGGCCACTAACCAAGGAGGTGTCATGAACCAGGGTATCAATGTGGTGGGTTTGTACGTCGATAACCAGGATGAAGCGCTCAGCTTCTACGTCGACAAGCTCGGATTCCGCGTCCACACGGATGTGCGCAACGGTCCTTACCGCTGGCTCACCGTCCAGCATCCGGACCAGCCTTCGTTCCAGCTCGGCCTGTTCACACCCGGCCCGCCCATCCACGACGAGGCTACCGCGCAAACCCTGCGCGCGATGGTCGCCAAGGGGGCGATGCCACCCCTGGTCCTTTCCGTGACCGACTGTCGTGCCAGTTACGCCCAGCTGAAAGACCTCGGTGTGGAATTCACCCAGGAGCCGATAGACCGCTTCGGCAGCGTCGATGCCGGTTTTCGCGACCCCGCCGGTAACGGCTGGAAGATGATCCAGGCCCCGAAGAGCACGACATGAATGCCAGCACCTGGATTCGTCGGTTTCATCGTTGGGTATCCATCGCCTTCACGCTGACGGTTATCGGCAACTTCGTCGCCATGGCTCAGAGAAGTGGCCCGCCGCCACCCTGGATCACCTACGCGCCGCTGCTGCCCCTGGCCCTGCTGCTGCTGACGGGGCTCTGCCTGTTCGCGCTGCCCTACGTCAGCCATCGCCGCGGCCGTTCTGGCCCGGCGCGTTCTGTCCGCGACCAGGAGGCGCCGTTCGCCTGAAGAACGCGGCCAGCGCGCATGCCGAGCCCGCTGCCGAACTCGTCGCTGCCCGGATTCAGTCGCTACCCGACTGGCGAGGCAACAGGCTCCTCCGCCCGCGCGCCATGCGTGCTCGCGAAACAGAAAATTATCGCCTAGACTGCACTTCTCATTTTGCGAGTTTCCGTTGAGCATTCATGGGGATAGCACCTTACTCAGTGGATACGGCAATACATGAACCTTCGGGCGCGATGAATCCTTCGGACTACGTCGCGCAGCATCTGCATAATTTTGCCCCGTCCTCACCGGTACCAGCCTCGAGCTCGATCGCTGCCGGGCATCATCTGGCAATGTTCTTGTGGAATCCTTACGCGTTCGTTCTTCCGGTTGCTCTGTTCGTGGTGCTGGTATGCGTCGCTGCTTTTCGCGATCGCTGGGCTGTCTTCAGGTTCGCTATACGAATGCCTCTCGGGCAGCGTCTGTATGTATGGTGGTCATGCGCGTGGCGGCAGTGGCTTGCGAATATCCTGCTAGCCATTATCGGTCTGGTGGCTTTCCTGTTTCTGTATCGGAAGGCAGCCGCGCCTGTCATGAAACTGTCGGCGGGCTTGATGAAACCCGGCGCGGGAATGTTTTCGGCCATGCTGGCTCTTGCGATCGGCGCGATGCCGATCATCCTGGCCGCTTTAATCTACACGCTGCTGAGTCTGCCGCTCGTGGAGTACGCGGTACGAAGCGGACTTGCCTCACACGCACTGCCTGGTCCCAAGCGGTTTAATGTCGGCCGCGCGACGTTGCTCGGCTTGACCACGTTTGTGTGGTCTTTGCCCGGCAGCCTCATGATCGCCAGTGCAGTCGTTCCTTTCCCTGATCGTGTCGCCGATGTGCTTCGCGTGGCTGCTCTTCGTTGTGTGGGGAATGTACGTCGTCTTGCCGCGTCAGGTGCGCAGGGTTGCGCGGCTGGGGGAGCCTGGACGGTAAGCCTTTGCGTTTTGTTTTGGACGAAATTGCTGCGCGCAGATGGCGCCACGGTTCTCTGCATGATGCGATTTCGTCACGACTCAGTGCCGCATGGCAACGTCGGCTCGACACCGGCCGTATCCGGCTGCGCTCACAACGCTTTCAACAGTGTGGTGAGGCCGTTTCCGCGCTATACGCGCTCGCCTGTTCGAGCAGCCACGCCCGGAAAAGCTCCAGCGGTTTGCCATGGCTCAGTTCGGTGGGGTAGACGAGGTAGTACGCGGAGTCGACTGTGGTGGCGGTATCGAATGGGATCACGAGGCCGAGCTGCTTCAGCTGGTTACCGACGAAGAATTTCGGCACCAGTGCGATGCCGAGTCCTGCCGCCGCAGCGCTGATCAGCATGCTGTGCAATTCGTAGCGTACGCCCTGCATGGTGCTGCTGTCCTCGACGCCGAGACTCGAAAACCAGTGCGCCCAACCGTCGGGGCGCGTGGTCGAATGCAGCAAGGGATAGGCGAGCAGTTCGTGTGCTTTCGCGATGGGTTTGTCGAGCAGCGACGGCGCGCAGACCGGCACGACTTCCTCGCCGAACAGATAGTCCCACGACGTGCCCGGCCAGGTGGGCTTGCCGTAATGGATCGCGGCTTCGAAGTGCGATTCCACGAACGAAAAGGTGTCGGTCCGCACACCCATGTTGACGCGCACATCCGGCGTGCGGTCGTAGAAGTTTTTCAGTCGCGGAATGAGCCATTGCGACGCGAACGTGGGTAGCACGGCGAGTTCCAGATAACCGCCCCCGCCGCCGTGCGCGATGATCGACAGCGTGTCGCGATCCAGATGTTCGAGCGAGCGGCGTACCTGCGTTCCGTAGATACGTCCTGCTCGCGTGAGCACGACGCGCTGCTTCGCGCGTACGAACAGATGCACGCCGAGATTGGCTTCGAGCGTTGCAATCTGGCGCGACACCGCGCTCTCAGTCAGGAAGAGTTCCTTCGCCGCGTGCGTGAAACTTTCGTGGCGGGCGGCTGCTTCGAACGCGAGCAACGCGCCCATGTTAGGTATCTTGAACTTGCGCATCTTGATTCCGGGCACTCATCAAGTAGCAATTTAATCTCGCTTTGCGCGTGAGGCAATGAATTAAAATAATGCACGTCTGCCGAAGGCGATTCATCTTTTGCGTGGTCACTTCCGACCCGTGCATTTCCCACTCTACCGTCGCCCATTGCGTACGCGCTCATGCGCTGGAGCGTGCCCGCCGAGCGGCCGTGACATTCAGTGCGAATGAAGCTTGACATGAAAATTGGACAACGTACAATTTTGAACATTGTTCAAAATTAATCGAAACGTATGGCCGTCGCCGATATGACTGGACGCAGGGCTCGCAAACGTCAAAGCACGCTGGAAAGTGTGGCGAGTCTTGCCGGAGATTTATTTCAGCGGGACGGGTACGAGTCTGTGACGATGGAACAGATCGCACAGGTAGCGGATATCGCTCGGGGTACGCTGTACAACCATTTTCCAACCAAGGAAGCCGTACTGGCATCCTGGATACAGCAGGAACTTGCGCGAGATTTGCAGGACTTCGCGTCTGACATGAACGCCGACATGGAGTTTGCGGATGGAGTCCCGCGATTACTGGATCTATCCGCCCAGTGGTGTACAGCGCACAGGGAATTGCTACCACCCTATTTGAAATTCTGCTTTCAAGGCATGCAGGCGTCCATGACGGCCGATGGCGGAGAGGGGCTGGTGGCGTTGTACGCACAGATGATACGCACTAGCCAGCGTGCTGGAAAAATCCGCTCCGACCTGGGCGCCGTGCATCTCGCCACGCTATTCCATCATCTCTATCTGGGCGCGCTAATGCGTTGGCTGGCACTGCCAGATCTTGAACTGCGCCATGAATTCGCCTTGGCGATCGATGTTTTCCTGCAGGGCAGCGCCCGGATGCCGAGTCAACAATAAAGAGAGTGTCCAGATGAAACTCCTGGCATTGACCTACGGCACCGAAGGCGACACGCGACCTCTGGCTGTGCTGTGCCGCGCCTTGATGGATGCAGGACATGAAGTGACTCTGCTTGCCGACGGGGCAACGCTGGGGAGTGTTCGCGCACTGGGGGTTCCCCATGCAGCGTTGAGCGGAAACATGAGAGACGAGTTGGCTGCCCTGGTGACCAGTGGCAAGGGCGTTAATGCTACGGCGGCGGGTTTGGCGCGTATCGCAAACGCCCAGGCGCACAGCTGGATGCAGCAGACAGCCCGCGCTGCGGTAGGCTGTGACGGGCTGATCGCAGCGGGCCTGGCCGCTTTCGTGGGCTTATCGGTAGCCGAGCATCTTGGCATACGAGTCATCGGCGCCGGCCTGATACCCATCTCCCCGACGGATGCATTTGCCTCGCCGTTCCTTCCTCCTCGTTGGATCCCCTCAGTGTTAAACCGGGCAAGCCATCAAGCAGTGAATGGGTTGCTATGGCACGCTTTCCGCAAAGCGATAAATCAGGCGAGACGGAGTGTGCTGGGACTTCCACCGCGCCGGAAGCTATGGACGGCGCACCCCATGCTCTACGGTGTCTCGCCTGCTCTGGTGCCCGAACCGCGGGACTGGCCCGCGCATACCAGACTGTGCGGGCAATGGCTGGCTCCTGCGGATTCCTGGACACCACCCGCTGCACTTAAAGCATTTCTGGATGCGGGCGAACCGCCGGTTTATCTGGGATTCGGCAGCATGGTCGGATTCGACCGGGAAGCAGTGCTGAATGTTTTTATAGACGCAGCGAAGGGGCGCCGCGTGCTCCTGTATCCAGGCTGGGCTGGTATTCCTGATCGGGTGCTACCCGAAAATTTCTTCGTCGTCGATGAAACACCCCATCAATGGCTATTCCCACGTACGTCGCTGGTTATCCATCACGGCGGTAGCGGCACGACCCATTCGGCGTGCCGTGCAGGGGTGCCGTCGGTCGTGTTGCCTTTTGCGGGGGACCAGTTGTTCTGGGCTCATCAACTGAATCGCCTCGGCGTAGCTGACCGCGCGGTATCAACGCGCAAGCTGGATCGGGAGAAGGTTAAGCAGGCGATCGGATTCGCGCGGCTTGCTGAGACCAGGCAGCGGGCTGCCGCATTAGGAAAACAAATGGCGCATGAAGCCGGGACAGCAACCGCTGTTGCGGAGATAGAGGCCATTCTGGCCATGTGACGCGAACCGTGCGGTCATCGTGCCCCGTCCAGGTGGGGCGAAATATTCTCAGTTACCAGGGGATCAAGGGATTTCCCTGGGCGGACGGTGGCGAAGAAAATTTGGGGAATCGGGTCGTCGGGCGGCCTGTTCGTGAGTGACCGACGTCCCGCTTGATCCCGCGTGACGAAGCAGAAATCTGCGGGTACGTCCCTGTTTCAAAAGGGAATTGTTCCGGTTCGTCAAGGCTTTGCAGGAGCGCCGGGCCCGAATTCAGGCGAACAAAACCTGGCGTTAAGCAAATCTCGACAACCAAAGCGAGATCCCTTCTTGAATTTGTCACCACCCGTCCATATAATTAGCACTCGCTGCACGAGAGTGCTAACAACATCGCCGGTTGGCTCAGCCAGCCGGGTTTTCTCAGCGTTCTTCAGTCTCAATCAAGAGAGGAGTATGTATGAACCTTCGTCCTTTGCATGATCGCGTGATCGTCAAACGTCTGGATCAAGAAACCAAGACTGCGTCGGGCATCGTGATCCCCGAAGCCGCAGCAGAAAAGCCGGATCAAGGCGAAATTCTGGCAGTCGGCCCGGGCAAGCGCGACGACAAGGGTGCACAAATCGCACTCGACGTGAAAATTGGTGACCGCGTCCTGTTCGGCAAGTACGCAGGCCAGACCGTTAAGGTCGACGGCAACGAACTGCTCGTGATGCGTGAAGAAGACATCATGGCCGTGGTGCAGAAGTAAGCGCTGGTCGCTACTTCCCCGGCTATATCCCAAGAATTCAAGGAGTTAGAAGATGGCAGCTAAAGACGTCGTATTCGGTGATTCCGCCCGTGCCAAGATGGTTGAAGGCGTGAACATCCTCGCGAACGCTGTGAAGGTCACGCTGGGCCCGAAGGGTCGCAACGTTGTCCTGGAACGCAGCTTCGGCGGCCCGACGATCACGAAGGATGGTGTTTCGGTCGCGAAAGAGATCGAACTGAAAGACAAGCTCCAGAACATGGGCGCGCAGATGGTCAAGGAAGTGGCTTCCAGGACCAGCGACAACGCAGGTGACGGCACCACGACCGCAACGGTTCTGGCTCAGTCGATCGTCCGCGAAGGCATGAAGTACGTTGCATCGGGCATGAACCCGATGGATCTGAAGCGCGGTATCGACAAGGCTGTGACGGCCGCTATCGAAGAACTGCGCAAGATCAGCAAGCCGTGCACGACGAACAAGGAAATCGCTCAAGTTGGCGCGATTTCGGCAAACAGCGATTCGTCGATCGGTGACCGCATCGCTGAAGCGATGGACAAGGTCGGCAAGGAAGGCGTGATCACGGTTGAAGATGGCAAGTCGCTGCAAGACGAGTTGGACGTTGTCGAAGGTATGCAATTCGACCGCGGCTACCTGTCGCCGTACTTCATCAACAACCCGGACAAGCAAGTTGCTGTGCTCGAAAACCCGTTCGTGCTGCTGCACGACAAGAAGGTTTCGAACATCCGTGATCTGCTGCCGGTACTGGAACAAGTTGCCAAGGCTGGCCGTCCGCTGCTGATCATCGCAGAAGACGTCGAAGGCGAAGCGCTGGCTACGCTGGTTGTGAACAACATCCGCGGCATCCTGAAGACGGTTGCTGTCAAGGCTCCGGGCTTCGGCGATCGTCGTAAGGCCATGCTGGAAGACATCGCTGTCCTGACCGGTGGTCAAGTCATCGCTGAAGAAACCGGCCTGACGCTCGAAAAGGCAACGCTGGCTGAACTGGGTCAAGCGAAGCGTATCGAAGTGGGCAAGGAAAACACGACGATCATCGACGGCGCTGGCGAAGCTGCAACCATCGAAGCACGTGTGAAGCAAGTTCGCACGCAAATCGAAGAAGCTACGTCGGACTACGACCGTGAAAAGCTGCAGGAACGCGTCGCCAAGCTGGCTGGCGGTGTTGCAGTGATCAAGGTCGGTGCTGCGACCGAAGTCGAAATGAAGGAAAAGAAGGCACGTGTCGAAGACGCACTGCACGCAACGCGCGCAGCTGTGGAAGAAGGCATCGTTGCTGGTGGCGGCGTCGCGCTGATCCGTGCACGTTCGGCCATCATCGGTCTGAAGGGCGCTAACGCCGATCAGGACGCAGGTATCAAGATCGTGCTGCGCGCGATGGAAGAGCCGCTGCGCCAGATCGTCACGAACGGTGGCGAAGAAGCCAGCGTCGTGGTGGCAGCTGTTGCAGCTGGCACGGGCAACTACGGCTACAACGCAGCAACCGGCGAGTACGTCGACCTGGTTGACGCAGGTGTCGTGGACCCGACGAAGGTGACGCGCACGGCGCTGCAAAACGCAGCTTCGGTCGCTGGCCTGCTGTTGACCACCGACGCAGCTGTTTGCGAACTGCCGAAGGAAGATGGTCCGATGGGCGGCGGTATGCCCGGCGGCATGGGCGGCATGGGCATGGACATGTAATTTCGGTTGGGCCTCGTTTGAGGCTCAGTTGGAAACACATGGGGAAGTGCGCCGCGAGGCGTGCTTCCCAAAAGAAAAAACCCGCAGAAATGCGGGTTTTTTTATGGGCGCTGTTTTGTTGAGGTAGAAGCGGAAACCCTCGCTGGGCGCCCGCCGCTGAAGCAGCAGACGCTTCGCGTCGATTTTTAATGCCGTGCTTCACCCGGCGCCGCGTCCTTGCCGGCCGCGGGTGGCGTTTCGTCGTCGCTGCTGCGGGCCCAGAAGAAGCGGTCCGGCAGATACGCGCCCATTCCCGGCCGGAATGCGTTGCGCATTGCTTGATACAGATACTCCTGCGCCTCGCGCACAGCTTCCGCCGGTTCCTGGCCGTTGGCCAGCAACGCGGCAATCGCGGCACCGAGGGTATCCGTGATGCCCATGATCCGGTGACTGCCGCGGTCCCACATATCCTGACGCAGCTGGCCGTCTTCGCTGAACAGCGTGTTGACGAGCCGGTGCGTCCCGGTTTCCGTCGAAAGAATGTACTCGCAGCCTTGTGACAGCAGATGCGAGATCGCTGCATCGAGGCTCGGCGCTTCGGCGTCACCATCCGGCTGGGCGAGGGCGAGCAACGTGGCCGAATCGGCGACCAGCAAGGTGGTTTGCGGCGCCAGCAGGTCGGCGATCGCTTCGCGTAGTTCGTCGGCGGCGAGCACGTGTTCGTCGTCGAGCGTGAAGTCGGGGGCGAGGATCAGCGGGATATCGTCGTAATCGGCGACGACCTCCGCAATCGCGCTCACCACTTCCGCGCGCGTGCATGCGCCGACCTTGAACGCGGCGATCGGCATGTCTTCGAGCAGCATCCGGGCCTGGGTCGCGACCACTTCAGGGTCGAGCCCGGTGACCTCGTCGCAGCTTGCTGAGTCGCGCACGGTATAGCCCGTGAGCACGGAAACGCCATGGCAGCCCATGCTGGCAAGGGTCATCAGGTCGGCTTGCAGTCCGGAGCCACCGGTGGGATCGGAAAGGCCGAAGGTGAGGACGATCGGGGGTGTGTCGCTGGGCATGAAAATTTACAAAAGGAGCTGTATTTAGGCGCAGAGAGTGCGCAATCGACTCAATTATGCGGCCTAAACCGTTGTGAAGGCGGTTTTTCGCATTCTTCGGCTTGTTGTCGCAAGCAAGAGCGATGTAAGCGGCAGCCAATGCAGCCGCACTACGCCGCAAGCACGGCGGGAACCGACGCAAACCTCTAGCCAAAGGCCGCCGCACGCTGCGATTGGGCGTTTCTGATTGCTAGGCATTGGGGCGGCAACACGGTACCATCATGGCTCCCGTTTCCACGGACTCTACGACGCGACACAAGAATGGAATATCAAAGCTGGATGTGCCTGATTTGCGGTTGGATTTACGACGAAGAAGCCGGTTTGCCGGACGAAGGCATTGCGCCGGGCACCCGCTGGGAGGACGTTCCCATTAACTGGACCTGCCCGGAATGCGGAGCGCGCAAGGAAGACTTCGAGATGGTCCAGATCTGAGGTTCGGGGGCAAGCGGCGGTGTCCAGCGGAGTGTCATGCCGTGTGATTGCGGCGCGGCGTTTTGCAGGCAGCGTCGGCCGGAGCGAATGCGGTTCATGCTCTCGGAACACAGCCCCAACGCGTCGGCGCGGAGCGTCCCCGGTTGCACCGTGTCGCAGCGGTAGTCTGTCATTGTCCTGTCGCCAGTTCGCGCGTTAGCCGATCAGTTTCTCGTGCGACGCTGAGCGGCGGTCCGTCAGCTTTCTGTCGCCTGCCCATGACTCTTCGATCCGCTGCACCCGATTCCTTCGATGCCTTGCCGAATCCGCGCGGCGGCGCAGTCCGTTCCGCCGAGTTGGCGCTGGCCGAGGCGTTGCTAGCGTTCGAACAACACAGCGAAAGCACCTCGGCGCTGCTGCGTGCGTCGCACGCATTGCGCGAGGCCGGCTGGCTGAGCGCACAGCGTTTCGCGGACGCGCTGGTGCGACTTTCGCCTTTGGCCGAGAGCGAGGGTGATCTGGCTGATGCGAACAGCGCGCGGGCGGTGTTCGGCGCCGCGTTGCACGATTTCCGCGCAGCGCTCGAGCGTCACAATCTGCGCGAGCTGTCCTGCTCGCCCACACTGTTCAATCACTATCGCGCGCTCTGTACCCATTTGTCGGAGCACACGCCTGGCTCGACCGTCGCTTTCGAAGATCTCGCCCTGAGCGCGCGCCCCGTGCCACCGGTATCGCTGCATGCCCAGTCGGTGGATCAACTGGCCCATTTGCGGGCGCGCTATGAACGCGCGCTGTTGCCCGTGTTGCGCTCGCAGCCCGATAACAGCGGCGCCGCGCTCGCTTTCACGAACGCGGCGCTCGACGAACTCGACGCAGTGCTCACCGAACTCACCGGCCCGGATCCCTATGATTTCTGGCGCCTCGCCAAGGCCTGTGCCAAGGCGCTGCGCGTCAGCGGCCGCGCCACCGGAGAAGCCGACGCACGGCGTTTCTATGCGCGCTGCAACCTCGCGCTGGCCGATCACGCGCGCGGCATCGAGCGCGCGCCGCGTTCGCTGGTGCGCGCGACGCTGGCGCTGCTGTGGCGCGATTACGCGTTGTTCGGCGCTGCAGCGGAAGACGCCGATCATGTCGAGGTGCTGCACGACTATGGCTTGACGGTCGATTGGCATGTGGCGGGCACCCAGGCATCCGAAATGCTTTGGGAAGCTGGCGCCATGCAGGCACAGGCGATCAGTGCAACCCGCAGCGCGCTGACGCGTGAGCTGGGCGTGCTGACCGTCAACGCGCACGCCTATGAAGATTTCCTGCAGACGGCGGATGCCTCGATTTCGGCGCTGACCGAGCATGCCCGTGCGGCCGATCAGCCCGAAAAAGCCGATCCGAGCGAGGCGCTGCAGGCGGGCGACGCCGCCTACCGGCTCGGCGCCGCCGCATGCGCGCTGGGCCTCGGCCATATCGCGCTGGTCGCCGATGCGCTTGGGCTTGCGTGGCGTCGCCGCGCACACGCCGGCGTATCGACGCCGGCAGTGCGTTCCCACGTCATCGTGGGCGCGCCGGCGGCGAGCACGCTCGAGCAGGCCGCCGAAGCTTTGCGCGCGATGCTGCACAAAGTGGCTGCAGGCGTCTCGCCAACAGGCAGCGGCGCCGCGCTGGCCGCATTGACGCGTTCGATCGAACAGGGCGGCGCCTGATCTGCAGCGCTAGCGGCAGTACGTCCTGCGCAGGCACGCATCCTCATGCCAGTAGCAGCGAGTAGCAATGAGGGAATCCGGAGGCATGCGATATGCGTGTCGTAAAACACCGCTAACCCGCACCGTGGACAAGGCCTGCGTGCGTGATAGAGTGGAACTTGATTCGCCGTCGATGGCTCGCGGCGCACTTCATCGCACACATCGCGGTCCCGCGCTCAAAGCCCGCCATCCTGCATCGTCTTTGCTAAAATCCGAACTATGTCCAACAGTACTGATCGCATCAATCTGACCAACCAGTTCCTGATCGCCATGCCGAACATGGCCGATCCTACGTTTTCAGGAACAGTGGTCTACCTTTGCGATCACAGTGAGCGCGGTGCGCTCGGCCTCGTGATCAACCGGCCGACCGACATCGATCTGGAAGCGCTCTTCAGTCGCATCGATCTCAAGCTCGAGATCGAACCCCTTCTCCATGTGCCCGTGTATTTCGGCGGCCCGGTGCAAACCGAGCGCGGCTTCGTGCTGCACGATCCGAAAGACGGCAATGCCTATACGTCGTCCATGTCCGTGCCAGGCGGGCTTGAGATGACCACGTCGAAAGACGTGCTCGAAGCTGTCGCAAGCGGCACGGGCCCAGAGCGCTTTCTGCTGACGCTCGGTCATGCCGGCTGGGGCGCGGGTCAGCTCGAAGAGGAGATTTCGAAGAACGGCTGGCTCACCGTTGAAGCCGACCCGAAAATCGTTTTCGACGTGCCCGCAGAAGAGCGTCTGGAAGCGGCGCTCGCGCTGCTCGGCATTTCACTGTCGATGCTGTCGGGCGAAGCAGGTCACGCATGAGCCTGTCGGCCGGACGTGAGGCGACGCTGCTTGCGTTCGACTATGGTGAAAAGCGGATTGGCGTGGCGGTGGGCAATTCGCTTACCCGCAGTGCGCGGCCGCTCGTGATCGTGCAGAACCGCAGTCGCGAATACCGTTTCGAGGCGGTCGGCAAGTTGATTGCTGAGTGGAAGCCTGATGTGCTGGTGGTCGGTTTGCCGATGCATCCCGACGGCACGCCGCACGAAATGACCCAACTCGCGAAGCGCTTCGGTAATCAGCTGAATGGCCGCTTCAATCTGCCCGTGACATGGGTCGACGAGCGCTACTCGTCGGTCGAGGCGAAGGCGGAAATCCGCGCCGGGAACGGCCGCGCCGACATGCTCGACGCCCAGGCCGCCAGTATCATCCTCCAGCAATATCTAGACGGACTTTCCGACGACCATGAGTTTCATTGACGCCGAAGCGCTCTACAGCGCTTTGCTCGAACAGATTCGTGCCGCTTATGGTGACAAGCTCTGCGCCGGGCAAGACGATGCCGAAGGCGCCGTGCTGGCCGGCATCTACAGCGGCGGCGCGTGGCTTGCCGAGCGCCTCGCGCGCGACCTGCGGGTGCCGAGCTTCGGCGTGGTGAATGTCGCGCTGCATCGCGACGACTACGCGAAAAAAGGCCTGCACTCGCAGGCGAGCCCAACCTCACTGCCGTTTTCCGTGGACAAGCGCCGCATCGTGCTGGTGGACGACGTGCTGTACACCGGCCGCACGATTCGCGCGGCGTTGAACGAGCTGTACGACTACGGCCGTCCGGCATCGGTCGAATTGGCGGTGTTGGCCGATCGTGGCGGACGCGAGCTGCCGGTGGCGGCGCGGTTTGTCGGCGGCGTGGTGGATGTGCCGCCCGATGCGACGCTTGTTCTTGCCCGCGAACAAGGCGGGGCCGATGGCAACCCGCATTTCACGTTTCACACTGAAGCACGCGTTGACTGAGCGCGACTCCGCATATCCAGCAAAGCGGTTCACGCGCTGCGGCATTGAACGCGCAGATTGAACTGTCACACGCAGCCAGCATCGACGCCGTCCACGTTGAAGCCCGTATTTGAAGCAGGTACACCATGAACACCGCCACCCAGGCCTCCCAGGATCCAGCCGACAGCGCCACTGAGCGCTTCCGTTATGGCTTCCTGAAGGGCAATCCGCAGCTCACGAAAAACGGCGAGCTCAAACATCTGTTGTCGATCGAGGGCTTGCCGAAGGCGATCGTCAATCACATTCTCGATACCGCTGATCAATTCGTCAGCGTGACCGATCGCGAAGTGAAAAAGGTGCCGCTGTTGCGCGGCAAGTCGGTGTTCAACCTGTTCTTCGAGAACTCGACGCGCACCCGCACCACCTTCGAGATCGCCGCGACGCGTCTTTCGGCGGACGTGCTGAATCTGAACATCAATGCTTCGTCGACGAGCAAGGGTGAGTCGCTGCTCGACACGATCAACAATCTTTCGGCGATGCATGCCGACATGTTTGTTGTGCGTCATGCATCGAGCGGCGCACCGTATCTGATCGCACAGCACTGCGCGCCGCACGTGCACGTGATCAATGCCGGCGACGGCCGTCACGCACACCCGACCCAGGGTCTGCTCGACATGTACACGATCCGCCACTACAAGAAGGATTTCACGAATCTGCGCGTGGCGATCGTCGGCGACATTCTGCATTCGCGGGTCGCGCGTTCGGACATTCATGCGCTGACCACGCTCGGCGTGCCGGAAGTGCGCGCGATCGGTCCGCGCACACTGCTGCCGGGCGGTCTCGAGCAAATGGGCGTGCGCGTATTCCATAACCTCGATGAAGGCCTGAGAGACGTCGACGTGATCATCATGCTGCGCCTGCAAAACGAGCGGATGAGCGGCGCGCTGCTGCCGTCGGCGCAGGAGTACTTCAAGAGTTGGGGTTTGACGCCGGAGCGGCTCGCGCTCGCCAAACCCGATGCGATCGTGATGCACCCGGGCCCGATGAATCGTGGCGTCGAAATCGATTCGCAGGTGGCCGACGGCCCGCAATCGGTGATTCTGAACCAGGTCACGTTCGGTATCGCGGTGCGCATGGCGGTGATGGGGATCGTCGCGGGCAATCACGATTGATCTCGCCGCGGCACGCACCAATACACGCACCCACGCACCCGCGCACGCGACAAGACACGCAGAACTTAGCTGAACGCTTGGCTAAACATTAAGGCAGCGCATGAAGATTCATATTCAAGGCGGCACGCTGATCGATCCGGCAGCGGGCACCGAACAGCAGCAGGACATTTTTATCGCAGCGGGCAAGATCGTCGCCATCGGCAGCGCGCCGGCTGATTTCACCGCGGTGAAGACAATCGACGCTAAAGGCCTGCATATCGCGCCGGGCCTGGTCGACCTGTCCGCGCGCTTGCGCGAGCCGGGCTACGAACACAAGGCGACGCTCGAATCCGAAATGGCCGCCGCGCTCGCGGGCGGCGTGACGAGTCTCGTGTGTCCGCCGGACACCGATCCGACGCTCGATGAACCGGGCCTCGTCGAGATGCTCAAGTTCCGCGCGCGCAATCTGAACCAGGCGCATGTGTATCCGCTCGGCGCGTTGACTGTTGGTCTGAAAGGCCAGGTCATCACCGAGATGGTCGAGCTGACCGAAGCGGGCTGTATCGGTTTTTCGCAGGCCGACGTGCCAGTGGTTGACACGCAGGTATTGATGCGGGCGTTGCAGTACGCGAAGACCTACGACTACACCGTTTGGCTGCGTCCGGTCGATGCGTATCTCGGCAAAGGCGGTGTGGCCGCGAGTGGTGCGCTGGCGTCGCGGCTTGGGCTCTCGGGCGTGCCGGTGTCGGCTGAGACGATCGCGCTGCACACGATCTTCGAACTGGTCCGCGTGACGGGCGCGCGGGTGCATCTGTCGCATGTGTCGTCGGCGGCGGGCATTGAGTTAATGCGCGCGGCCAAAGCCGAGGGCTTGCCGGTGTCGTGCGATGTCACCGTGAACCACGTGCACCTGATCGACCTCGACATCGGCTATTTCGATGCGCAATTCCGGCTCGATCCGCCGTTGCGCCAGCAGCGCGATCGCGAAGCGATACGCGCGGGTCTCGTCGACGGGACGATCGACGCAATCTGCTCTGACCACACGCCGGTCGACGACGACGAAAAGCTCCTGCCGTTCGCCGAAGCCACGCCGGGAGCGACGGGCCTCGAGCTATTCCTCTCGCTGACGGTCAAATGGGCCGACGAAGCGCGTGTGCCGTTGGCCAAGGCGCTGAACCGCATCACCACGGCGCCCGCCGACGTGCTGAAGCTTGAGGCGGCCGGACGCATTGCCGTGGGCGCCGTCGCCGATCTTTGCGTGTTCGACCGCAACGCGTATTGGCGCGTCGAGCCGCGTGCATTGAAGAGCCAGGGGCACAACACGCCGTTCCTCGGCTATGAACTGCCGGCGCGCGTGCGAGCGACCATCGTGTCCGGTCACGTTGCGTTCGAACAGCGCTAATATCCGCGGCATTGCCCAGTTACGGAAAGCTCCGATTATGAAGCTCGCGTTACGCAAGGCCCGTCTCATCGCGCATCTGCTGCACGGCATGTGGATTGTCGCGACACGCTTCCCCAAGGCCGGCGCGGATGGGCGACAGACGCTCAACCGCGAATGGTCGCTGAAAATGCTGCGTTTGTGCGGCATGCAGCTCGTCGTGCATAACGACAGCGCGCGGCTCGACCGCGGCGCGCTGGTGGTCGCCAATCACATCTCGTGGATCGATATCTACGTGATCAATGCGTGGCGGCCCACGCCGTTCGTGTCGAAGGCCGAGATCCGGCAGTGGCCGGTAGTCGGTTGGCTGGCGCAGCAACTGGACACAGTGTTCATCCAGCGCGAGAAGCGGAGCGACGCAAAGCGGATCATGCATGAACTGTCCGACCGCCTGAGCGCCGGCGAACTGATGTGCGTGTTTCCTGAAGGGACGACGTCGAACGGTCTGGCGCTGCTGCCGTTTCACGCGAATATGTTCCAGGCCGCCGTGTCGGCCTCGGCGCCGGTGCAGCCGCTTTGCATCATGTATGAAGATGCGCAGGGACGGCAATCCACCGCGCCTGCGTATATCGACGATCTGACGCTGGCTGATTCGCTGAATATGGTGCTGCGCGGCGGTCCGTTGACCGCACACGTGTATGTCGGCGCACCGCTTGCGCCGGGTGCGGATAGGCGCACGCTGGCGGCGGAGGCAGAAGGGGTGATTGCGGCGGCGTTGCGGGAGATGCAGGGCGGTATGACGAGGTCCGGTGCGGCGATTGCGGCGTCGATTTCATCGCCGAACGCGTCTGATGCTTCCAACGCCTCACCGGTGCTGATCGAACCGGTCGATCAGTCCGGCCGGTCGGCTTAACGGGGCAGCTTAGTTGCCGCCGCCTGGCGCGCGGCAAGTTTCGCAGTCAACCTGCGTTAGCGTGCGCTCCGCAGGATCTTGCGCAAGACGCACGGCGGAAAGTTTCTCGCCCCATACGCATCCGGAATCGAGACCGATCAGGTTGTCGCGCAAGGTCAAGCCGAGCGCGGCCCAATGGCCGAACACCATGGTGACGTCCGCGGTCTTGCGCGACGGCACGTCGAACCACGGCATGCTGCCCGGCGGCGCGGAATTCAGGCCACCACTGCTGCTGAAATCCATCGCGCCTTCGGCATTGCAGAAGCGGATGCGCGTCAATGCGCTGCACGTCAGGCGCAGCCGGTCGATGCCCTTGATGCCGGGCGTCCAGCGATTCGGCTCGTTGCCGTAGAGTCCCGCGAGCGTTTCCTTCCAGTTCGGCGCGCGCAAAGCCCGCTGCAGTTCGTCGGCGAGTTCCATTGTCAGGGCGGCGTCCCATTGCGGGAGTACACCTGCATGCACCATCAGCATGCCGTTGTCGAAATGCGCGAGCGGGCGGTGGCGGACCCATTCGAGCAGGTCGGCCGCATCCGGCGCGGCGAGAATGTCGTCGATCGTGTCGCCTTTCTTCGACTTACGAATTCCCGCCGATACCGACAGCAGATGCAGGTCGTGGTTACCCAGCACCGGCACCGCGCGATCTCCCAGCGCGATGATGTCGCGCAGCGTGGCGAGCGATTCGGACCCGCGGTTGATCAGGTCGCCCGCGAACCACAGCGGCGTGCCTTCGGGCGGCGCGGCCTTGGCCAGTAACGCCTGGAATGGCGTGCGGCAGCCTTGCAGGTCGCCGAAGGCAAGCGGTAACGGGCGCGGCTGGGTCGGGGAAGTGAAGGCTGTAGGTGCTGTCATCGGGGAGTCGGTGCAAATCGATACACGCGGGTACGCACGAGACGTGCCGCGTTGGGCGGTGCAACATGCTAGCGTGACATAATATCCGGTTTGAAGCACGCGTATCGGGCATTGCGCCGTCAGAGGCCGCTAGCCAGCACGACCGCCAAAGGCGCGTGCATTATTGCAATACAACAGGAAGATCCTCGTGAACGGAGAAAGCATGTCGTCTGCCCATGCGACGCAACCTATTCGCACCCTCGTTACGGGGGCGAGTGGCTTTACGGGCCGCTATCTGGTGGAGAACCTGCTTGGCCATGGCCATACCGTGATCGAAACGGTGGGCGGCCGCGACGAGCTGGAAACGCCGACGCGGCTGCGGCTCGACATCACGTCGCCCGACGCTTGCCGCCGTGTGATCGAAATGACGCGGCCCGACTACATTGTTCATCTGGCGGCGATCAGCTTCGTGGGCCATAACGACCCGCTCGACTTCTACCGCGTCAACGTGATTGGCACGCTGAATCTGCTGGAGGCCTGCGCGGCTGTCGGCCATACGCCGCGCAAGCTGTTGATTGCGAGCAGCGCGAATGTTTACGGCAATGTCACCAGTGACGCCATCGACGAAACCTTCCCGGTCACGCCGGTGAACCACTATGCCGCCAGCAAGGCGGCCATGGAAACGATGGTGCGGACCTGGTTCGACCGGTTGCCGATTCTGATCGTGCGGCCGTTCAACTACACGGGCCGCGGCCAGGCATCGAATTTCCTCGTGCCGAAGATCGTCGAGCATTTCGCACGGCGCGAGCCAACCATCGAATTGGGCAATATCGACGTGGCGCGTGATTTCTCGGACGTGCGCTACGTGGCGAGCGCCTACGAGGCTTTGCTCGATTCGGCGGCCGCTGCTGAAACGGTCAACGTCTGTACCGGCACGCCCTATACGCTGCGGGAGATCCTGTCGGCGGCAAGAGAACTGACCGGGCACGAACTCGAGATTCAGATCAATCCCGCTTTCGTCCGACAAACCGACGTGAAGATGCTGGCCGGGTCGCCGGCCAAGCTACGCTCGCTGGTGCCAACGGTCGAGTCGATTCCGTTCATGGATACGCTGCGCTGGATGTTGGCGGCTTAACGCGCGCAACCGGCGGTATCGGGGGGCATCTGCCGCTATCTCGCGCAGCAGGTATGCGTGGCGGCCCGCTTGGGGCCAAAAGCGGCAACGGCGTCGCGCGGCGTCGTGCCTCATGCAGGTCGCCCGTGCCGTAACCCGGCTATCCACCCGGGCAGCGGGCCGGTTCGGGCCCCTTGCGCACACGCCCGCTGGTGGCGGCACTCGCCGTCAAACCACCCCCTCGGAAATCAATGGAAACCAAACCTGTCAAGCTGTTTCAAGTTGTTAGGGTTCTAGTTTTTGCTCCGGGCGGCTTTATAATCAGGGCTTCATAAGATTGGCGTTTGAGCGCCTGCCTGCGGTGTGAGGGGCGGCGGCGAGCGTTGACAAGAATCGGATACCACAACGCGAGGTGGGCAGATCGGCGAGCTGATTCCGATCTGCCACCAACATCTAGAAGGGAATTTCATGATTCTGGTAACGGGCGGTGCCGGCTTTATCGGCGCCAATTTCGTGCTCGACTGGCTCGGTGCGTCGGACGAAGCGGTGCTGAATGTGGACAAGCTGACCTATGCGGGCAATCTGGGTACGCTCAAGTCGCAACAGGCCAATCCCCGGCATGTGTTTGTGCGAGCCGATATCTGCGATCGTGCCGCGCTAGACGCGCTCTTCGCCGAGCACAAGCCGCGTGCCGTGCTGCATTTTGCCGCTGAAAGCCATGTGGACCGTTCGATCCACGGCCCGGCGGATTTTGTGCAGACCAACGTGGTCGGCACCTTCACGTTGCTCGAAGCCACCCGTCAGTACTGGAATGCACTCGGCGAGGCCGACAAGGCCGCGTTCCGTTTCCTGCACGTCTCGACCGACGAAGTGTTCGGCTCGTTGTCCGCTACCGATCCGCAATTCTCCGAAACCACGCCGTACGCGCCGAATAGCCCCTATTCGGCCACCAAGGCGGGTTCCGACCATCTGGTGCGCGCTTACCATCACACGTATGGTCTGCCGGTGCTCACCACGAACTGCTCGAACAACTACGGTCCGTATCAGTTCCCCGAGAAGCTGATTCCGCTCATGATCGCCAACGCGCTCGGCGGCAAGGCGCTGCCGGTGTACGGCGACGGTCAGAATGTGCGCGACTGGTTGTATGTCGGCGACCATTGCAGCGCGATCCGCGAAGTGCTTGCGCGCGGCACGCCGGGCGAAACGTACAACATCGGTGGCTGGAACGAAAAGAAGAACCTCGACGTCGTGCATACGCTGTGCGATCTGCTCGACCAGTTGCGGCCGAAGGCGGGCGCTTCGTACCGCGATCAGATCACTTACGTGAAGGATCGTCCGGGCCACGACCGTCGTTATGCGATCGACGCCCGCAAGCTCGAGCGCGAACTCGGCTGGAAGCCGGCGGAGACGTTTGAGACCGGTCTCGCCAAGACGGTTCAATGGTATCTGGACAATCAGGTGTGGTCTGACGAAGTGGCTTCGGGTGAGTATCGGAAGTGGGTTGAGACTAACTACGCGCAGCGCGCGTAAGGGCACGGCATGGCGCGCAAAGGCATTATTCTCGCGGGCGGATCGGGCACGCGCCTGTATCCGATTACGCACGTCGTATCGAAGCAGTTGCTGCCGGTCTACGACAAACCGATGATCTATTACCCGCTGTCCACGTTGATGGTGGCGGGTATTCGTGACGTACTGATCATCTCCACGCCGCAAGATACGCCGCGTTTCGAAGCCATGCTCGGCGACGGCAGCCAGTGGGGCATGAATATTCAGTACGCGGTGCAGCCTTCGCCGGATGGTCTTGCGCAGGCGTTCATCATCGGCCGCGACTTTGTGGGCAATGATCCGTCGGCGCTGATTCTCGGCGACAACATTTTCTACGGCCACGATCTCGCGAAGCAGCTGGAACGCGCTAACGAGAAAGATGAAGGCGCTACGGTGTTCGCGTATCACGTGCACGATCCGGAGCGTTACGGTGTCGTTGAATTCGACAAGCAGTTCCGTGCACTGTCGATCGAAGAGAAGCCGGTCAAGCCGCGCTCGAACTACGCTGTTACCGGCTTGTACTTCTACGACAAGCAGGTCTGCGATATCGCGGCGGACATCAAGCCCTCGCCGCGTGGCGAGCTCGAAATCACCGACGTCAATTCGCGTTATCTGGCCAACGCCGCGCTCAATGTCGAAATCATGGGGCGTGGCTATGCGTGGCTCGACACGGGCACGCACGATTCGCTGATCGAAGCGGCGACATTCATCGCGACGCTGCAAAAGCGCCAGGGTCTGGTGGTTGCGTGTCCGGAAGAGATCGCGTACCGGCAGGAATGGATCGACGGTGAGCAACTGCTTGCGCTGGCCAAGCCGCTCGCGAAGAACGCGTACGGCAAGTATCTGCAAAACCTTCTTACGGACCACGTTGCATGGCCATCCAAGTAACCGCTACCGCGCTGCCTGAAGTCAAGATCATCGAACCGAAAGTGTTCGGTGATGCACGCGGCTTTTTTTACGAAAGCTTCAATGGTCGTGAGTTCGCCGAACATGTTGAAGCTGGCGTCGAGTTTGTTCAGGACAATCATTCGCGTTCCGCTCGGGGTGTGCTGCGCGGTCTGCATTATCAGATCGTGCATGCGCAAGGCAAGCTGGTGCGCGTCGTGGAAGGCGAGGTGTTTGACGTTGCAGTCGACATCCGCAAGAGTTCGCCGAACTTCGGTAAGTGGGTGGGTGTGATTCTGTCGGAAGAGAATCACCGGCAGTTGTGGGTGCCTCCGGGTTTTGCGCATGGTTTCGTTGTGCTGTCCGAGACTGCGCAGTTTCTGTACAAGACCACGGACTACTGGTTCCCTGAGCATGAGCGCAGCATTGTCTGGAACGATCCGGAGATTGGCATTGAATGGCCGATCGACTTCGAGCCGTTGCTGGCTGCCAAGGATGCGGCGGGTAAGCGGCTGGCCGATGCTGAACACTTCGCGTGAGGGGTTGCCGCATGAGCGCACATGATGCCACGCGGACGATTCTCGTCACCGGTGTAAATGGCCAGGTTGGCTTCGAGCTCGCGCGTACGTTGCAAGGGCTCGGCAACGTGGTCGCAGTTGACCGCGCCACGCTGGATCTATCCAATCTGGATCAGGTCCGCGCGGTTGTTCGAGACGTGCGGCCTGCACTGATCGTCAACCCTGCGGCCTACACCGCGGTCGACAAGGCCGAAGAGGAATTCGATCTCGCCATGCGCATCAACGGCGAAGCGCCGGGCGTGCTGGCCGAAGAGGCGAAAAAGCTCGGTGCCGCGTTGATTCACTATTCGACCGATTACGTGTTCAACGGCGAGAAAGAGGGTGCCTACGTCGAAGACGATCCTACGGATCCTCAGAATGCGTACGGGCGCACCAAGCTTGCGGGTGAGCAGGCAATCGCTGCAACCGGCGTGAATCATCTGGTGCTCCGTACGAGCTGGGTCTACGGCACCCGCGGCAAGAATTTTTTGCTCACCATGCTGCGGCTCGGCGCCGATCGGCCCGAGTTGAAGGTCGTTGCCGACCAGTTCGGCGCGCCGACCTGGAGCAATACGATCGCGACGCTGACGGCGCATCTGAGCGCACAGGCTTTTGCCGCGGAAGACAGTGCGACCTGGTGGAATGAGCGCTCAGGCATCTATCACCTGTGCGCTGGCGACGCAACTTCGTGGCACGGCTTCGCGTCGGCCATTTTCGAACTCGCGGATCTGCCAAACCAACCGAAGGCACTGCCGATTCCGGCTTCCGACTATCCTACGCCGGCAAAGCGCCCATCCAATTCACGGATGTCGAACGAAAAACTGGCGCAGGTGTTCGGGCTTGCCGCGCCGCATTGGCGCGATGCCTTGAGGCTGTGCCTGACCGACGCCTTTCCGCGGTCGCCTGCCGCGCGTTCTTAACGCAAAGGACGCGCCTTGCCCGAAGCTACGCCACGGAGCGCGGTGGGTTGGCTGTCTGACGATAGTGAAAGGGGGCAGGGGTAGAATATCGTTCGGTCTGAAAGACTTGCGCCGTTCCGTTATCTGGGTCAAACGGGTTGCTGTTCAGGGCGCACGGACGGTTGCGCGACCCAGTGATTTTGTGGGTTGTGCTGATTATGCGTGGTCATGGCACTTCCGCAATAAATACGGTACTGAGGGGACGCTGTGAGTTTGTTACCGATCATTCTTTGTGGCGGGGCGGGTTCGAGACTGTGGCCGGTCTCGCGCGAGTCGCACCCGAAACCGTTCATCCGCCTCGCGGATGGCGAGAGCCTGCTGCAAAAGGCATTCTTGCGCGCGGTTGCGCTGCCGGGCGTGAAGGAAGTGCTCACGGTAACGAACCGCGATCTGTTCTTCAAGACCGAAGACGATTTCCGCGAGGTGAACACAAAAGGCTGTGCGACCTCGTTCATTCTCGAACCGTTCGGTCGCAACACGGCTGCCGCGATTGCCACGGCGGCATTGCATACGGCGAAAGTGCACGGGGACAAGACGGTCATGCTGGTGCTGGCAGCCGATCACCTGATTGGCGACCAGCAGGCGTTCGCCGTCGCTGTGGCGGCTGCGCAGAAGCTGGCGCTGGCGGGCAGGGTGGTGACGTTTGGCGTACATCCGGAGACGCCCGAGACCGGTTATGGCTACATCGAGGCTGATGGCGACAAGGTGGTGCGCTTTGTCGAGAAACCGTCGCTCGAGAAGGCCCGTGAGTACCTGGCCTCGGGCAGGTTCGTGTGGAACTCGGGCATGTTCTGCTTTACCGCCGGCACGATTTTGAAGGAAATGCAGCAGCATTGTCCTGAGATTCTCAGCGCGGCTGTCGAGTGCATGGAGAAGTCGCCCTCAGCCGAGGGCAAGGACGGTGCACAGGTTCGTCTTGAGCCGGGCTCTTTTGGCGCAGTGCCGGAGGTGTCGTTCGACTATGCGGTGATGGAGAAGTGTGAGCATGCCGCGGTGGTCCGTTGCGACATTGGCTGGACGGACGTCGGTTCGTGGACAGCACTTAGTGATCTCTCGCCGGCGGACGGTAGCGGAAATCGTGTCGAAGGCGAAGCACTGCTGCTCGACGTCAAGAACTGCTATTTGCGTGGCGGCGATCGGCTGATTGGCGCGGTGGGCGTCGAGAACCTGATCGTGATCGATACGCCGGACGCGCTGCTTATCGCGGATAAGGACCGGGCTCAGGACGTGAAGCAGATTTTTGCCGAACTCAAGTCGCGCGGTCACGAAACGTATAAGGTGCATCGTACGGTGCACCGGCCCTGGGGGACTTATTCGGTGCTCGAAGAAGGCCCTCGTTTCAAGATCAAGCGCATCGAGGTCAAGCCGGGCGCGAGTCTCAGCTTGCAGATGCATCATCATCGCAACGAGCATTGGGTAGTGGTCAGTGGCATGGCCAAGGTCGTGAACGGTGAGCAGGAACTGTTCGTATCGACCAATGAGTCGACCTACATCCCCGCGGGTCATAAACATCGCCTCGAAAATCCGGGCGTAGTCGAGCTCGTGATGATTGAAGTGCAGAGCGGCGAATATCTGGGCGAAGATGACATCGTCCGCTTTGAAGACATTTACGGACGTACTTGAGATGGATATTAGTTTTGTCAATGATACGGAAGACCTCACTCGTCATACTCAGAACGACGATCTGATCGTCGGGATGAAGTCGGTGCGGGTCTGGGGCACGCTGGGATGGCACGACATCCGGCAACGGTATCGTCGTTCGGTCATCGGTCCGTTCTGGTTTACCTTGAGCACCGTCATTATGGTGCTGGTGCTCGGCGCGTTGTATTCGACGCTGCTACACCAGGAAATCTCCGACTATCTGCCGTACCTCGCCGTCGGGCTCGTGGTGTGGGCCTATCTGGCCTCGGTGGCCAATGAAGGGTGTGCGGCCTTCATCGGATCTGCTTATCTGATCAAGCAGATCCGTCTGCCGTTGACGATCCACGTGTGCCGGATTGCCTGGCGCAACTTCGTGATCATGTTGCACAGCCTTCCCGTGGTGGTCGTGTTGTTGCTGGCATTCGGCAAATGGCCGGGCTGGGAATTCCTGCTGGTGCCGTTCGGTCTGGCGATGCTGCTGTTGCACGGTGTATGGGTCGGTGTGACGCTCGGCGTGCTGTGCGCGCGCTTTCGCGACATCCCGCCGATCGTCACGAATCTGGTCCAGGTCGTGTTCTTTTTCACGCCCGTTATGTGGTCGCCGGAAATTCTGAAGAACCGTGCGTGGGTCGCTGAATACAACCCGCTTTATCATCTGATCGAAACAGTTCGCGCTCCGCTGACCGGTCGCCCAATGCACTGGGAATCGTGGGCTTGGTCGATTGGTTTGTTGGTAGTGGGTTTTGCCTTCGCGCAATTCCTGATGCAGCGTTTTCGTAATCGCGTTCCTTATTGGCTTTGATACCGTGAGTTCTTCATCGATTGTTGCTCGTAACATTTCCGTCGAATTTCCGATTTACGAGAACTCCCATCGCTCACTGAAAAAAGCGGTGCTCAATCTCACGACGGGTGGCCGGATCGGCCAGGATGCCGGTCGTCATGCGATCGTCAGAGCGATCGACGACCTCACCTTCAGCTTTACCGAAGGCGATCGCGTGGGTCTGATCGGTCACAACGGCTCGGGCAAGACCACGCTGCTGCGTACACTCTCGGGCGTGTACGCACCGGTGCGCGGCGAGCTCAAGGTGCACGGCAAGATTGCTTCACTGCTGGACGTGTCGATGGGCCTTGACCCGGACGCAACGGGCTTCGAAAACATCTATCTACGCGGCATTCTGGACGGTCTGAAGCCAGCGCGCATCCGCAGCAAGATCGACGAAATCGCTGATTTCAGCCAACTGGGTGACTACCTGAATCTGCCGGTGCGCACCTATTCGAGCGGGATGATGCTGCGTCTCGCGTTTGCCATTTCGACCAGCGTCGAAGCCGACATTCTGATCATGGACGAGTGGCTGAGCGTGGGTGATGCGGAGTTCAGCATCAAAGCGGCCGAGCGTCTCGAGAGCCTGGTCGGCAAGGCTTCAGTGTTGGTGGTTGCTTCGCACGATCCGAAGCTGGTGGCGCGGGTCTGCAACCGCAAAATTTCCATGGAGCACGGAAAGATGATCTCCGACGAGCCGATCGTCGCGCCTGAGCCTGACTCGGAACCCCTGGTCAGCAAATCGGCGCAATTACCGCACTGATACGGGAACGGGCGGTTGGCCACGGTCTTAGGGTCACCGCACCGCTCGATGCATGCGTTTAGACGGCGATACGGCGCCGGCCGCCGCGTCTCGATCGGGGGGCGGCGCGCCGAATCCAAACAATAACGCTGAAAGCGTGCGCGGTTCTGCGCAGTGCAATCGGCGCAGGCGACAAAGGCGCAACAAGGTTTGAATTTGATGCGAGCTAATCATCCATTTCTGCGGTACTCCGAGTCGTTGCTCGTGCGACAGCCGTTTCGCGCGCTCAAGGGCTTCGCGGGTGGCTATATCGCCTATCCGATTGCCGAGAGCCGCGAAAAGCGCAGCGTGCGTCCGAAAATCGAAGAATTGCGCCAACATTATGTGCTGCCGATGCCGGAGCGTCGCCGCATCGCGCTTGAGCGGTTGGTCGACATCCTCAAATTCGCCGGCGCGCAGGTGCCGTACTACCGTGATCTGTTCCAGGCGAAGCAATTTGATCCTGCGAAGGTCAAACAAGACCCGCGTTATCTGGAGGAGCTTCCTTATCTGACGAAAGACATTATCCGCGAGCAGGGCGTACGACTGTATTCGGCGCCGCTCGAACAAACGCGGCATCATGTCTGCAAAACCGGCGGGTCGACAGGCCTGTCGTGCACGATCTACTACGATCAGGACGGTGCCGACTATTCATCGGCAGTCACGTTCTACGCCCGCGAGCGCATCGGCAAATTGCGTCACCGCTCCGAACTTCATTTTGCTTGTCGTTTCCCAGATCAGGCTATTCCGGAATGGCCGTCGCGCGAAGACTTCAAATGCTTCGCGATGAATCGAAGCAATATCTTCTTCGATCGGATCGACGACGAAGGCCTTGAGGAGATGTGGCAGACGCTTAAGCGGCGCAAACCCTATCTGGCGCATTCGCATCCGTCGACTATGTATGCGCTCGCTTGTTACGTGCAGCGCAAGTATGGCGGCGGCAACGCATTCCAGGTGTTTGAGTCGAGTGGCGAATTGCTCGAACCGCACGCGCGCGAAGTGATTGCGTCGGCGTTGCGTTGCCGGGTGATCGATCGCTACGGTCTTGCCGAACTCGGCGTGATGGCCTACGAACTCGATGGCCACGAAGACGGCTTTCAGATTCTCGAATCCGAAGGGTGGCCGGAAAGCCGCGTGTCGGAAGGCAATCCCGATGGTGCGCATGAACTTGTGTTCACCGGTTTCCGCAACCGGCTGATGCCGTTGATCCGCTACGCCACGGGCGACCTTGCGCGTGTGGAGGAAACCGCGAAAGGTTTTTTCCTGGCGGATGTTGTCGGGCGGATTCATGATGTCGTGCCGATCAACGGTGTAGCGCACCCCACGCACCATATCCAGGACATGCTCGATCACCGGGTCGGCGGCATTCAGGAATTTCAGATCGATTTGCGGACGACGCCGCCGACATTGCGCATCGTGCTCGAGCCTTGGGCGAATCCGGACGAAACAACCAGCAAGCTGCGCCACTATTGGCAGGATGCTTTCACGATTACCTTCGTCGGGCATGATGATCTGGTGCGCGTCGGCAGTCGAGCCAAGTTTCGTCATGTGGTGAGCGCATGATTGGCGTTCTGTTTGCAGACGCTTCGGCGACGGCCGGCCAATACGTGCTGGCCGCCGTGCGGCGGTCCGTCAGCGTGACCCAGGCGCTGCCGATTTCGCGCAGTGCTTTGCGCTCTATCGCGCCGTCCGTGATCGTTGCGGTCGATGTGCCGGACGAGTGGAGCCCAGATCTGCTCGAATGGTTGCGCGCTCAGCCTCGTAAGCTGATTCTCTTCGGCCGCGTGCCAGCCGCGCTCGCACGGCATCTGAACTATGAAACGGAAGCGTGGCCGCCGGAACTGGCCGCCGATAGCCGCAGCGAAGCCGCGCCGTCGCGTGAAGCGAGAGAGAGTCGTGCCGTGGTGCGCTATACGCATCTGGCGGAAGCATTGGGCGGGCACACGTGGGACCGGCCCTTCGAGCGCTTCGATTTCTCGGACGAATGGAACAACCTCGGCTACGGGCGCATTCGGCACGACGGCTCGATCTGGGCGATCGCGCAAGCGGGCCAGGTAGCAAGCGACGTGGAACTGGCGTCGGTACATGTCCCGGGCGGCCGCCGTTTTTCTTACGCGGCGCTTTGGGACGCGGACGCAGCAAGCATATTGTGGATCAACCGCCCAGTCGGGTCATGCGATTCGTTCGAATGGCGCATGGTCGAGAATTTCCTGTCGGCCTATCGCGCGCAAGCACTACCGTGTCAGCCGGTGTTGAGCGAGATTCCATGGGGTTACGACGCAGCCATTACCTCGCGGCTTGATTGCGACGAAAGCGTCGAGGCAGCGCGCCCGCTGTGGCAGGCGTACCAGCGCCTCGGCGTACCGTTCACGCTCGCTGTGCACACGCAGAATCTGACCCGGCCTGAGGAACGCCCGATCTTGTGGGAGCTGCTGGTGGACCAGGGGCAGGGCGCGGTGCTCTCGCATACAGCGACCCACGCGCCCAACTGGGGCGGCAGCTACGCCGCCGCCCTCGAAGAAGGCCGTCAATCGGCACAAGCGCTGCAGATCGTGACGGGCAATCCGGTGCGCTATGCGGTATCACCGTTTCACCAGTCGCCGCCCTATGCGTTGCGTGCGCTGGCTGACGCCGGCTATGAAGGCTGCATCGGAGGCATCATCCGCAACGATCCGGAGTTCGTGCTGGCGCGCGGCGGAACGCTTGCCGGCTTGCCGGAAGGCTTCGTCGGTCACAGCCAGCAATGCATGCTGCACGGCGATTGCATGCTCGCCGCGGGCGATCCGCTTGCCGTATTCAAGCGTGCTTTCGATCTCGCGTACGACACGCACACGTTGTTCGGCTATCTTGATCATCCGTTTTCGCCGCGCTACCAATACGGTTGGACAGACGAAGCGTCGCGTATTGAAGCACACGAGCAATTCATCGCGTACATCCGCAACCGCGCGCAAGCGCCGGTCTTCATGACAGAGGCGGGCGCGCTCGATTTCCTCCAGTTCAAGGCGCAGACGCAGGTGATCGAGGAGGACGGTGGGTTCCACGTCCTCGCGCCCACTGGCACGGCAGCACCCTATTCGCTCGGCGTCGAATTTCGCGGAGCCCGTGAGCAAGTCGAGTCAGGGAAACGATTGCAATGAAAGTCATGGTCGTAATGGGCACGCGGCCCGAGGTCATCAAGCTGGCGCCGGTCGTGCGGGCGTTGCGTGCCGAAGTCGATACCGTCGTCTGCGCGAGCGGTCAGCACAAGGACATGGCTGCGCAAGCGCTTGAGTTCTTCGGCATCGAACCGGACATTACGCTCGAGACGATGAGTCCCGGGCAATCGCTAAACGCTTTGTCGTCGCGTCTTTTGTCGGCGCTCGATCACGCGCTGGACCAGGTGCGCCCGGATTGGGTGATCGTGCAAGGCGATACGACCACGGCATTTTGCGCTGGTCTTGCCGCTTTTCATCGTGGGATTCCGGTTGGCCACGTCGAAGCCGGATTGCGCACCGGTGATCTCAAGAGCCCGTTCCCCGAGGAAGCGAATCGCACCCTGCTGAGCCGCATCACCGCACTGCACTTCGCGCCAACCGAGCTCGCGCGCCAAAGTCTGTTGAGCGAAGGTATTGCTGCGGAAAAAATCGTCGTCACCGGCAATACAGTGGTGGATGCGATTGCCGAAGTGCGCCGAAGCTGGGGCGTTACGCCCCCGGAAAGTCCGCTGCCGCCATGGACGGGCACCGAGCAGCAGCACATCCTCGTTACTTGTCATCGGCGCGAAAACTTCGGTGACGTGTTGCAAGACATTTGTCGCGTGTTGCGTGATCTTTGCCAGCGCTATAGCGATTACCGCTGGATTTTCCCGGTGCACCTGAATCCGGCCGTGCGTGAGCCGGTGCTGCGTGAACTGAATGGCATCCCTAATCTTGCTTTGATCGAACCGGTTGATTATCCGACCAGTCTCTATCTGATCAGCGGCAGTGCGGTCGTCGTTAGCGATTCCGGCGGCATTCAGGAAGAAGCGCCGACCTTCGGCGTGCCGGTCGTCGTGATGCGCAATCACACTGAGCGGCGCGAAGGCGTTGACGCAGGCTTTGCAACGCTGGCTGGGCAGGCGTCGGACAATATCGAGCGCGCGGTAGTGGGTTGGCTCGACGATCCGGCGCGTCGAGCGGCGCTGCGTAATCGCGCGAACCCTTACGGGGACGGGTTGGCCTCGCAGCGCATTCTCGATAGTCTGCTGGGCCGGCCGGTCGAGGTATTCAGTGGTTGAACGCAAGGACACGACGCCTGCCGCGCGAGACTGCGTGTTGTTTTCTACCGCCGACTGGGACGAACCGTATTGGACGAACAAACAGCATACGGCGAGCATTCTGGCCGCGCGCGGCTGGCGGGTGCTTTACGTGGAGAGCGTGGGTTTTCGCTCGCCCAAAGTCGGCAGCGGGCGCGACTGGGCCCGCCTGTGGCGCCGTCTGTGGCGCGGCATGCAGTCGCTCGTGATCGGGCCGCCGCAGCGCGCTGAAAACGTCTGGGTGCTGTCGCCGCTGATGGTGCCGGCCGGGCACCACCTGCCGTTCGTTCGCGCGCTGAACCAGGCGTTACTGCGTTTTTCCGTGGCCCGTTTCGCGAAGTCGCGGCGCTTCACGGATCCCGTCGTCTGGACTTATCACCCGTACATGCTCGATGCAATTGCGACGCTGCCGCGCGGGCCGCTCGTGTATCACTGCGTCGACGATATCGCGACGATTCCCGGCGTCGATGTGACAGCGTTTAATAATGCACAGCAGGCACTGCTCGCGCGTTGCGACGCAGTCTTCACGACTGCGAAATCGCTGCAGGAGACCTGCCTGCCGTATAACCCGAATACGCACTACTTCGGCAACGTGGTGGACGACGCGCACTTCGGGCAGGCACTTCGTCAAGCTGACCCGGTGCCGGCGGAACTCGCGGCGATTCCGGAACCCCGGCTCGTCTATCACGGTGTGCTGTCTGACTTCAAGATCGACTTCCCGCTGCTGTTGCAGACTGCGCAAACGCGGCCGGAATGGCACTGGATCATCATTGGCGAAGAGCGTGAAGGGCAGCGCAGTGGTCTGCTGGCGCAACTTGCGCGTTTGCCGAACGTGCATCTGTTCGGTTATCGCAGCTATCAAACTTTGCCGCAGTACTTGCGTGGCATGCAGGTCGGCGTATTACCGACCTTGCTGAACGAGTACACGCGCTCGATGTTTCCGATGAAATTTTACGAATACCTGGCCGCTGGCTTGCCGGTGGTGTCGACGCCGTTGGACTTTGCGAAGGAGCCGCGTGCGGGGCTCGAAGTGGGCGGTGACCCGAATGCCTTTATTGCCGCGATCGAAAAACAGCTTGCGCGCGGCAAGCTGAGCGTGGATGAGGCGCGGGCGGCGGTGGGCGACAACACGTGGGAGCGGCGGTTGGACAAGATGCTGCAGATCACGTTCAGGGGCCGTGGATCGGGCAACGGCGGCGTGCAACACCATCGCGGCGCGGAGGTGCGCACGTGAAAGTGGTTCATGTCTACCGCACCTACTTCCCCGATCCGCCAGGTGGCCTGCAGGAAGCGATCCGCCAGATCGCACTGTCGACCCGCGCATGCGGCGTCGAGCCGCGCATTCTGACTTTGTCGCCGACGCCCAGGCCAACGGAGATCGACTACCCTGAGGGGCGCGTCGTACGTGAGAAATCATGGGCGGCGCCTGCATCGTGTGATCTGGGCGGTCCGGGTGCCTTGATGAAGTATCGACAGATGGTCGATTGGGCCGATGTCGTGCATTTCCACTTTCCGTGGCCGTTCGCTGATGTATTGCATCTGCTCGGGCGCACGAAAAAACCGACAGTGATGACGTACCATTCGGACATCGTGCGACAGAAGGCGCTTGGTGCCGTGTACGGACCGTTGATGCGGCGCACGCTGCGCAGCATGTCCGCCGTGGTTGCAACTTCGCCTGCCTATGCGCAGACCAGTGAGGCACTGACGGAATGCGTGACGAAGGAGCGGCTGAAGACTATTCCGCTTGGCATCATTGATTACCGTGATGCGCCGTATCCCGTGGATGCGCAACGCGACATAGCGAACCGTCTCGGTCTTGCAGCAGACGAACCGTACTTTCTTGCCCTCGGCGTGTTGCGCTATTACAAAGGTCTGCACACGCTGATTGACGCCGCACGTCAGGTCGATGCGAAAATCGTGATCGCAGGTTCCGGGCCGGAGCGGGAGCGTCTGGCGGCTCAGGCGCAGCAAGCCGGCGCCACGAATGTCGTGTTTGCGGGACAGGTAACGCACGAAGAAAAGGTCGCTCTGCTCAGGGGATGTCGCGCGATGGTGCTACCGTCGCACTTGCGCTCAGAAGCGTTCGGCATGGTGTTGGTCGAGGCCGCCATGTTCGGCAAGCCAATGGTGTGCTGCGAGGTGGGATCCGGAACGTCCTACGTCAATCAACACGATGTGACGGGTTTTGTCGTCGCACCAGAACAGCCACGAGAATTGGCGCGGGCGATGAATACCTTGCTTGGCGACGATGCCTTGGTGGCACATATCGGGTCAGCGGCGCGCCGGCGATATGAAGCGTTGTTTTCGGGCGAGGCATTGGGTAAGGCGTATAGCACGCTGTATGACGACGTTGCGCGGTGAAGTCGCCGGCGGGGCGAAAGCGGAACGGCAGTGCGCGGCCTGTCTTAGCGAATTATTTCTACGACGAATCGGCGATCTCGCAGCGGAGAACTCTATCGGCCGACGACCTGAGGGCAATCACTGCCGCTATGGGACGCGTATACTGTGGCGTTTCCGGCGCCAGACGGGCAGGCACGCTACAACGGCGTGTGGATGACCTCCCCATGGAGGCTACTCGCTGCATTGCGAGGGCTTTTGCCCATAACTGCTAATGCCGATCACTGGCGAATAGACGTGCCTTGGCGCCCCGCATTTTTGCCGTACGGTCCGCTGACGCTTGTATTTCCGGTTCGGCATGACAAACACACGACACACATGAACTCAAGTATCTCGAATAAGCCTTCGTCGATTGCAGTCGTCATCCCGTGCTACAAAGTCCGCCCGCACATTCTTGGCGTGATCGCGAAGATCGGGCCGGAAGTCGACCGGATTTATGTGGTGGACGACTGCTGCCCCGAGAGTAGTGGCGACTTCGTTGCGAGCAATTGCACAGACCCGCGCGTCCGCGTCGTCCGGCATACGGTGAATCAGGGCGTCGGAGGGGCGGTGATGTCGGGGTATGCAGAAGCGATTGCCGGCGGAGCGGATGTGATCGTCAAGGTGGACGGTGACGGTCAAATGGACCCGGGTCTACTGCCACAATTTGTGTTGCCGATTGTCGATGGCTGGGCTGACTATACCAAGGGCAATCGTTTTTACGATCTGACGCATATCACCAGAATGCCGGCGATGCGCCTCGTCGGTAATGCCGGACTGTCGATCATGACCAAGATATCCACCGGCTATTGGACCATTTTCGACCCTACGAATGGCTATACGGCAATCAATGCGCGCGCGGCCGCGCATTTGCCTTTCGACCGGATCAGCCGGCGCTATTTTTTCGAAACGGACATGCTGTTTCGCCTGAACACGTTGCGAGCAGTTGTCGCGGATATTCCGATGGACGCGGTGTACGGAGACGAAAAATCCAACTTGAAAATAACGAGCGTTCTTTTTGAGTTTATGGGTAAACACGCAAAAAATTTCACGAAGCGGATTTTCTATAACTATTTCCTGCGTGACATGACCGCCGCTACATTTGAACTGATCATCGGCTTGATTCTGTTCATTTTTGGCGTTTGCTTTGGTACTGTTCATTGGATCAGTGCTCTGGCGTCCGCAACCCCGACACCTCTGGGAACGATCATGCTATCGGCATTGCCGGTGCTGATTGGTTTGCAGTTCCTGTTGGGATTTCTAAACTTCGACGTCGCGAACGTCCCGTCCCGTCCAATAAGCAAATTCCTGCCTTTCAACCCGCTCGAGGCGCGTGTGGAGTTACGCTCGAACGACGAGAAGCCAGAGCGATCCGAATAATGCAGCTTATGAGTGCCCCAGGCGTTCGGCGTGGGGCGCTGATGTGCTTCCTCTCACAACGATTGAATTACAACCTACGAGAATGACGCCTCTTCAAACAATTTGGGCCATCGCCTGCGCCTGCATCATCGCAATCGGACAAATCGCCTTCAAGAAGGCAGGTATGGAAGTGCAGAGTGCCGGCACTTGGTTTTCTCCGCGTGCTGTGCTGACGATCTTTTTCGCTCTTGCCATCTATGCAATCGCTACGTTGCTGTGGATTAACCTGTTGAGATTCGTGAATCTCAATAAGGCTTATTCATTCATGGCGCTGTGCTTCATCATTGTGCCGATCGCTAGCCACTTTGTGTTCAAGGAGACGGTGACGGCAGGATATGCGGTAGGCACTGCCCTCGTGGTTTTGGGTTTGGTAATCGCGACCCGCTTTGGTTAGTGGCACGCCTGAGTAGGCGATGTCCCCCTGACGGTCGGCTTGCCGGCCGCATCAGTGTGAGAGTTCATGGCAGTGCGCCGAAGTTGTCGAGCGTGTGTGACGTAGACTCCCATTCGCGCCGTAAGAACACTTTTATCCGACCAAGATGCGAAAGATTCTAAAAACAATCTGCCTGTTAGTGGCCTGCGTTGGTTTGTCGCCGGCGCATGCGGCAAACGATTCCTCGCAAACTTCGCGAGCGTTTCTGGATAGGGTGGAAGTCAACGCGCACGCTCGTACGATCACGTTATCTGGCTGGGCTGAGTCAACCCACGGCACCGCTGGAAATCTCAAGCTTCTTGTGTTTATCGGCCATGAGCAGGTTGCGACAGGGCAGGTTGACCGCTATGCGCGGCCCGACGTCGCAGCGGCGACCGGCCGACGTGACTGGCTCGATTCGGGGTGGACCGCCAACGTTCCCATCCCGGCCTCGCTGCCGCGGGGCGCGCGAAGCCTGCGCGTCAAAGTTCAGTTCGAGCATGACGGTGAGGTCGATTGCGTGCCGTCGAACCCAGCTTTCACTTCCCTGGTTGTTCATGCAGATACAGGGCGGTTCACGGCGACGAAGCTGACCGTTGTCGTGGGACTCGGCCTGCTCGTGCTGTGCTTTGTGTTCGCATCCCGCATCAGTCAGGCCTTGTCAGCGTGGATGCGCTGCGCGGTTGCTCCGGCAGCGCCCTTGGCAGTCGGAATCGTTGCCGGTTTCGCGACGTTCGTTGCGCTCGGCGTATCCGGCACGTCTTTGGGCATCACGGACGAAGATATTCCCATCGACGGCATTCAGACAACTGTGCTGGCCGGTCATAATGAGCAAATCAGAAGCGATGAGTGGCGCGTTCTCACGCCCATGTCGATTGGACAGACTCGCCACGTGCCGCCGTTTCCAATAGTCAATCGGAACCTCGGTCCCAACGGGCATAACATGCTGATTCCCGGAATGACGTCCGTTCCGGTACTTGGCGTGCCAGCGTTGGGCCGCCCCGCTACATGGGGCTACTTTGTTCTCCCGTTGCCGCAGGCATTGGCATGGCAATGGTGGATGCCGGCTTTCGGGTGCCTTCTCGCGCTTTGGGCATGTTTCTCGTTGTTGTTTCGGGCTCAGTGGCGTCTAGCGTTTTGCCTTTCACTTTGCTTCGTCATTTCGCCGTATGTGATTGCTTGGTCTTACTGGCCCGCCTATGTAACGATGTTCGCCGCATCCGCATTCTCGGCTTTCGTTGTCTTGTTGAGAGGATCCACGAGGTGGACGAAACCTTTGCTGGCTGTGCTCCTCGGTATCACGGCCTCTGGTTTCGTGCTTACCCTATACCCGGCGTGGCAAGTACCGCTTGGTTACCTGTTTGTCATGCTGCTTGCGGCCATTGTTATCCGTGACCGGAAGTCGATCATCTGGTCGCTAGGCGGGTTGATCTGGATCGCCGCCGGTTTGATGCTGGCCGGCGTAATTGTGGGCTTCTGGTGGATGGAGGCTAAGGACGCCGTGGCGGCGATGCTTGCCACCGTTTATCCGGGAAAGCGAATTGCGGTGCCAGGCGGCACCATAGATTCCTGGTATTTTGCACGAGGGTTTTCGAACTTTACGACCCTTAATGCGAACCTCAAGGATGCGTCCAATCAGAGCGAGGTTGCGTCGTTTCTTTACCTCACATTGCCAGCCATTTGCGGAACAATCGCTAACTGGAAATACCAACGAAAGAATCGTCCTGTTTTTTTTGCGCTGATCGCCTTTCTGGCACTCGCAACCTGGTACCAGTTCGTGGGTTTCCCTGTAGAACTAGCGCAATCGAGTCTGTGGGGCCGATCATTCCCGACCCGCGTGGACATCGCAACGGGACTTGCAGCGATTGCACTTATTGGCACGGCCTTCGCGCGAGATCCCAACACGGATGTCGTCGAAACATCGCAACGGGCGAGACAGATAGCCGCGATCGTTGTGGCCCTGTTGTGGGCGGCGTTCGTTTGGTTCAGTCTAAAGTCTGCGCCCGCAGTTATTCATGAGCTTCTGAGCCCCACGGCCGTGCTCGGCATGCTGGCCGCTGTTGCATGGTGTTCATACCTTCTTGCGGCCCGATTCTTCACGGGCTTTTTCCTGTCCTTCTTAGCGTTCCTTCTCTTCTCCGTGGCTTCCTTCAATCCGTGGGTTGCCCTCTCTGTTCCTTCGGTGGCTAGCGGTCACGTGACCATGAACTGTGACGTTGGAGAAGGGCGTACGCTCGTTATTGGTTCGAACGTTCCTGCGATGACGATGATGGCTTCCGGTTGCCCTGTGCTTAACGGAGTCTCTTACTATCCGCAGATGAAGTTGTGGGACGCTCTCGATCCGAAGAAGCAAAACGTGTTTTCATATAACCGCTATCAGCATCTATTCTTTAAGGTAGCGGATCTTCAGGGGGCAGCGGACCCTGTTGTCACCGTTCCGCAGGGTGACGTGATCAGCGTGAAGGTCGACGCACGTCATTTTGATTTTAGTCGCCTTCCGATTGAGTACGTAACCGTGAAGTCAGATGAGGCTTTGGACTTGCCGCTCAATCGGACACTGAAGCCGGCGCCCTCCTTGAGTCAGGATTGGCTGAGATTCAAGGTCGTGCGCTAGCTGGCTGAGAAGACTCGATTTGGAAGAGGGTACGCTGCGGAACGATGCAGCACTCAATATCTGATCAATGACGGAGATGACCATGTCGGGCGCGGATGAACTCAGTTTGCTAATCGCAAGACATCCAGAAGTTAGAGAGCTGGCTGCCGAGCGGGACCGGTATAAGGCGAAACTTCAGGCTTACGTGCCGCACTTCGTTGCGTTGGGTGATATCCCACCGGGACATTTCTACTCGCCAATACCTTCACTCGATGAAGTACGGCAGGAGGAAGCCAAACTGTTCGATACGACTCAGAAGGTGATGTCCGGTGTCAATTTGCGTGAACAGGAACAGCTTCGGTTGCTGGAGCAGTTCGCGGAGCGCTTTTATGGCGATATGCCGTTCCATGCGCATAAGGTCGACAACCTGCGCTACTATTTCGAAAACCCCATGTTTTCCTATGGCGACGGGATTGCACTTTATTCGATGATTCGCCATTTGAAGCCCCGGCGGATTGTAGAAGTGGGTTCTGGGTTTTCATCGGCAGTCGCGCTGGACACTAACGATCTATTCTTCGATGGTCAGATTCAGACAACATTTATTGAGCCATACAATGAGCGTTTACTCTCGCTGATCAATCAGCAGGATCAGGGTAAGGCAAAAATTGTCGAGTCCCGCGTGCAGGATGTCGATCTAGGCGTGTTTTCGACACTTGAGGAAAACGACATTCTCTTCGTCGATTCAACTCACGTGAGCAAGATCGGCAGCGATGTGAACAGATTATTCTTCGAAATTCTGCCGTCGCTGGCTAAGGGAGTGTACATCCATTTCCACGACATCTTCCTACCTTTCGAATATCCGCCGCAGTGGATCTATGAAGGTCGGGCGTGGAACGAAGCGTACCTCCTGCGGGCGTTCCTCCAATACAACCAGACCTTTCAGGTTGTGCTCATGAACGCCTTCATGGGGATGTTTCACGGCGCGTTTTTCCACGAAAAGATGCCGCTGTTCATGAAAAATACGGGCGGTAGTTTCTGGATAAGGAAGGTTGCGTAAGCGGAAACAGGATTGTCGACACGGCACCGCGAAAACACATGGCGGCCATGTCGTCAGTCGATTCGGGGGGGGGCTGAGCGCTGGAGAACGCGAGCGCGTCGGTGATGACCCTAGTTGAATAAGTTTCGCCGAAACGCGTGTTATATACATTCCGTTGCCTCACCAAAAATTACTTGGGAGATGTACATGGACAGAGATCTGGCGGGGCACCAGCCCTTTCTGGAGAACGCGGGCTACTGTCATTGCTGCCGATCTGCAGTTACTTTCCGATCGGAAAGTGACTGGTTGCGTGACAATTATCATTGTCTCAAATGCCATTCGATCCCGAGAAACCGGCATCTCCACATGGTTCTCGACACCAAATTCCTGGGATGGGAAAGCGCTGAAGTCCATGAGTGTTCGCCGGTCAACGACTTTACATCCAGGTATGCAAAGCGGTACACGCGATCGGTCTACGAGCCCGGCGTAGAGTTGGGTGGTATGTGTAATGGTGCCAGATGCGAAAATATTGAAGCGATGACCTTCCCGGGTGAATCGTTCGATCTTTTCATCACCGAGGACATTCTGGAGCACGTCTTTCGACCGGATCTCGCTATCGCCGAAATTATGCGAGTCTTACGCCCAGGCGGTGCCCACATCTTCACCGCCCCGAAGCAGAAATGGATCACCGATACGCGGCAGTGCGCTCAGCTAATCGATGGTGAAATCAAGCACTTGCTGGAGCCGCAATATCACTCCGCTGCGAATGGTGGGCGCTCGCTAGTAACGTGGGAATACGGCTACGATTTCGAACTACTACTCTGCGAGTGGGCAGGTTATGTCCCAGTCGAAACACACCGGCTCGTGGATCGTTCGAAAGGTATAGATGCGGAGTTCAACGAAGTATTCGTGATTCGAAAGCCATGTAATGACTCTGCGCATGCATGGAATCCTCGTCCGTTCGCCTAGTGCTGCTCGTCCCTTTCTCAGATCTGCACCGGCCCAATCCGGACACATGATCCGCATGCCTGGCATGTTCTGCATACTGGTCACAATGACAGTCGATGTTATAGGGGCAGCCGCGCAAACGACCAGATGGATTTCGATTGGATGTTTGGCGTGTTGATAGTCTATGCCGCTGCTAATTCTGTTGCGGCGGCGCATTAATAGCGGACACCGTCGTCTTGCGCTTATTCGGTGGTTGATGGCCGCATTTCGTTAGGGATCTGTGCGTGATCTTTGTCGCGCTGCTGGCTGAACGAGAATGACAGCCAACTATCTACGTCCGTCTATGCAGCGTCCTGCCCTTTGATCGACGTCATCGTTTGGTATTTCAGATTGAAGAATCCGCAATAAGCCGCGAACCACGGCATTAGCACGCGCGCATAGCCTTGAGTGTTGAAGCGTCTAAGCGAGCAATAGATTGGGCGGCGAATGTGCCCAAACACCTTGCCTTCCTTCTTCGCCAGGGCTTTCACGCGAATCAGAAAGTCCAGATTTTCTCCCAGCACGATCTGCTCGTTGTAGCCTTGGCTGCTGTCATAGAGACGGCGATGAACGTAGCTCTTTCCGAAGGGGCGGCGCAGAAAGACTTTGATGAGCTCGAGTATCCAGAACACAAAAAGTGCCCGTGCTTCCGCGACGTCCGGCATGGTGCGGATCGTACCGGCTACACTGTTCTTCGCGTGCATGGTGTAAGAAATATCGGAGAGAAAGGTCGGCGAGACGCGGTTGTCTGCATCGAGAAAGATCAGCGTGGTGCCTTTCGCGATATGTGCTCCTGAGTTGCGCGCGCATGACACGCCGGGTTCGTATTCGTGAACCAGGCGAACGTTCAATTTACGCATGTGACAAGCGAAGTCCCAGACAACCTCGTTCGTGTTGTCGGACGAATTGTTGTCGACTACGACGACCTCAAAATTTTCCGTCCCGATCGTTTGTGCCGATAAATCGTGCAACAGGTTCTCGATGTAGCCACTTTCGTTGTGACAGGGAATGACGACCGAAAAATCGAATGTGGCGGTATCCGCCGGACCTGAATGAGCCATGCTGTGTATCCAGGTATCAGCGTGCGCTGCGCTTGATCAATTCGACCAAGGGCGTGAGGGGGCGCGGCGCCAGATGGCGCCGCAAAATCTCTTTTGACAGTGTCTCGCCGTGCGGCGGCGAACGCAGCACGTCCTTGACGGCGTTCAGGATGCTTTCTTCGCTGCGCGAATTGACGGTGCGTGCGTGCGAACCCATGTGCTCTTTGGTCCATGGCCCTTCGGACAGTACCAAAGGCCGTCCCGCCAGCGCGGCTTCCAGAGCGGACGTGCCGGGTGGCTCGAGCGGGACTTCGAGAAACAGCGCGCAGCTCTGCACGGCGGAGCAGAGGATCTCTGAGGCGGCCGGCATCTGAGGGATGAAGATGAAGTGTTCCGGTGCAGCTGCGCGGCACTCATTGAAATATTCTTCGTCGTTCGGGTGCCCGATAAAGACGACCGGAATAACAAGATTTTTAAGTGCCTTAATTGCCGTTAGCTGATTTTTGGTTCGATTCAGTACGCCGACCCACAGCACGTACTTGTCGAGTCCGTACATCTTTTTAAATATTCCCGGATTCGAAACATTAAAAAATTTCGAATTGACGGGTACAGGAATGTGAAGAATCTGTTCGTCGTTAATCGGTACGTATTGGCGAATGTTTTCTATTTCAGAACGGGACTTGAAAATTATCCTGTCAGAAAGTTTGAAAAAATTAGCGACGAGTTCGCGCTCTTCTGATGTAGGAGCCGAGTTCCACCAGAGATTAGGCCACAGAAAAATATTTTTCTGTTGTGATTTAGCCCGCTGCAACATGACAAGTCCGTCCGCCTGGACCGAGAAGTGCAACACGGACGAATACGACGACAGCGGTTTGCTCGACGGGCCGTAAAGATCTGCATCGACACCGAGTACACGCAGACCTTCGATCAAGGTCAGCAGTTCAGTTTCTCCACCACCGGGGTTGAGAAAGGCGCTGTAGTACGTAGTGATCAGAAGTCTTGGATTATCCATGCATATTCACGTGCTTGTGCCGTGGCCCGAGTTGATCAGTTGCAGATATGACGAAAAGCGGCAGGCAAGCCGTCACGCCCTAGGGTTGGGGAGCACTATACAGTATCCGGCGCGCATGGCGGCCACGCTTGGCCGCGGGCATGGCTGCACCCCTATGAGATCGGTGTACAGCAGTGGGCCGCCGCTTGGGTCGCCGTCGCCATTCAGCTCCTACGCCCTCAGGAGTAATAGGGCGCGGTATGGCGATCCGGCAGGCGCGGGAACAGATTGGTGTCGATGATCGGGCAGTTCATCGCGTGCAGGCGGGCCGTCAGATAGTGTTCCGAGAGAATCGCCCGTGCTTTTCTCTTGAAGAATGCAAAGTTCTGCTGATCAGGTTGACGGGCGCTATGCCAGTGAAGCTGATATTCCGGGAATTCCGGATTTGAATATCCAAAAAGCCAGCTGCTTATATAAGCCTTCCAGTTATCCGATATTTTATCCGTATGCCCCCAGAACGCTTTGTGGCTCGGTGCAAATATTTCTTCTTCCTGCAACGGGAAAGTTAATTTGCCGAGTTTTTCACACACGTCAAACGGTAAAAAGAAAACGTTGCTCCTGATCCAGCTTGTATAGGGGATGCCCATCAGTTCGACGTCGCGAGGAAAATCGTCAAGATAGCCGATGCATTCCTTGGTCAAATCATGATCTTCAATCAACGGGCGATCGAAGAAATCCATATAGCCGACACCGCCGTCACGATAATTTCGGCGGAAAAAGGTATCGTTCGCGAACAGAATCAGATCATCGGTATTCAGATCTAGCGCGCGCTTGGCAAAATTGTAGCCGTGGTCCCAGCCGGTGAATTCTCCTAGCGTATTGTCGCCAGAAATTTCCCAGACAGGCTTATCCGTGTTTGCGGACGGTTGATCGATCTTGTTGTCTATGACGATTATTCGTAACTCACTGTCGGGCAACATTCTGTCGACAATCTTGCGGATATGCGAGATCCCCTCGTCAGTAAAGGTGCGTCCGTAGACAAGAAACAATGCAATAACACGTCTTGCGCCAACTATCATATTAAATCTCAATTTCAAAAGAGCGAATTTGATGCGCTTGCATAAGAGCCGATACGCACAAATATTTCGTTCATTGCTGACTACGTGCGCAATTAACCCGGCGTCACGGACAAATAGCCGCCGTCCACGACGAGATCCTGCGCAGTCATTCTGGCGCCACGCTCTGAAGCGAGTAGCGACACCATTTCACCAATATCTTCTGGGCGCGCAAGCTGTCCGATCAAATTCGGAAAGATATTGCGCGACGCAAATTCGTCGAGGCTTTGTTCGGGGTGGGCCGACGTTTTGACATGCGGCTCAAGGAAGCCTTCGACCTTGGTTGTCATACACAACCCGGGCGACACCGAGTTCACCGTCACGCCCGAGTTCGCGCATTCGAGCGCGAGGCTTATTGTCAAGCTGCGGACGGCGGCCTTCGCAGCGGCGTATTCCGGGCCCACGGCGAGCGGCTTCGAACCCGCGACGCTTGCGATATTGATTACGCGACCCCAGCCGCGCTGCTTCATCGCTGGAACGAATGCTTTGCAAAGTCCCACCGTGCCCATTACGTTCAGGCGGAAGCAGGCTTCCCATTTTTCGTCGCTGGTGTCCCACCACGATTCGTGAGCGCCTCCGCCACCGGCACAGTTGACCAGCACGTCGATATGAATTCCTGCCTTGGCTATTTCTGCTGCGAGATGCGCTCGTCCCGCTGCGGTGTCGATATCGGCTACGACAGGAACGATTTTGCCGCCGCCGGCCAGCGGTTTCAGTCGCTCGACGCTATCTCGCGCCTTTTCGGCGTCGCGGGCATGCAGTACCAACCGATGGCCGTCTTGCAGCAGACGTTGAGCGATCGCGAAGCCCAAATCCCCAGTCGCGCCGGTAACCAGTGAAGTGCGCGTCATATGCGGCTCGACGTCTTCGTCGCCTGCGTGAAAAGATTGGACCAGACGTTATCGCTGGCCTGTTCCAGCAACTCGAGCGCTCGGGCTTTGCCAGCGGCCTCCTGGCGCTGGCGCCACGCGTTGTCTAGCAGCAGTTCCGACAAGCTGTGCGCAAACGCAGCCAGCGGCTCGTCCTTGTGGAATACCCCAACGCCTGCGGCGACTTCGTCGATGGCCGTCCCGCTGTGGGCGAACACCGGTAATCCGAAATACATTGCTTCGAGCGCGGGCACGCCAAATCCTTCATGAAGACTCATCGACAGGAGCGCATCGGCCTTGTCGTAGCAGTGGAACAGATCGCCGTCGTCCAGCATGCCTGCAAAGCTCACATGCTCTAGTGCACCCAACCGGCGGCCGAAGTTGAACAGATACTTTGAATATTCGTAGTTCGGCATCGTCCCGACCACGGTCAGTGTGATGTTGGCGCCTTGCGCTCTCGCCTCAGCCACGACGACCAGGACGTCCTCAAGCCGCTTGTGCGGGACGACACGGCCCACCACCAGCAGATTAAGGGAGCGGCGTTTGAAGTCGCGTTGCGCTGCCTCGTATTGGAAGGCCGGCATATCGGCAAATACCGGCGGAACCACCGCTACCTGAGCGCTGCCGGTGTGTGACTTCAGTTCCGCGGCCGTACTGCGCGAATTGGCGACCAGTACGTCGAATGCCTTGAGCTTGGGGAGTTGTGCGATGCCGGCGCTGCATAGCTCGGCTGTACGCGGTTCAAACGCGCGCAATAGCTCCGGATCGGTAATGCCGTGGAAATAGCACAGCTTGCGGCATGGCAGGGCCAGTAGCCGGTCGAGATGGTCATCGTAAATCGAATAGCTGACCAACAGGATGTCGTCTGCCGTTATGCTCGCGAACAACTGGTCGACCTGACTGACCGTGCGCGCCGACAAGTCGAAGCGCTGGCCGAAAAGCTCGACGTCTAGGCCGCTGCGCACCGCCGATCTGGCTATGCCAAAGCAGTGATTGCCGACGGCATCGCCAGCGAAAATATCGGGTGCGTAAATGAATAGCTTCATTTGTTTTGTGTTCCCGCTTCGATTTCCGCTATGCGCGCGGCGTAACGACGCGACACGGCGTCGATCGAGTAATCCTGGCGCAGACGCTGCTGCCCGGCTGCGGCAATCCGTGTACGTGCCTCAACGTCTTCAAACACTCGACGAATCTGCTGCACAGCTTGCGCAACGTCCGGATCGCACCAGTATTGCCCTTCGTGAAACAGGTAGTCGCCGGCGCGTAACGGCACCAGTTCGCCGTCCACGAGGAACGCGGTCTCGGCGTCGCAGTAGTCAACATTGCCCGAGAAGTTCGTGACGATCACCGGCTGTCCAAGCAACATGGCTTCCGCAATGACGCGGCCGAAGCCTTCGCTCCGATGTAGCGAGATGTATGAGTCGAGCGACGCCATGAAGTTGATCGAGTCCTGCCTCGTCAGCTTTTCGGACACGACGTGAATACGCGGATCGCGCGAGGCGATGTCGCGAATACGTTTCCAGATCGGATCGGACTCGCGGATATTCATTCCTTTGATAACGAGCCCGACACCGCTAACCGATGCATCGAAAGCCTTCTGGAACGCCTGTACGCCCGCGAGCGGATTTTTGCGCGTGAGCCACGAATTGCCGTCGAACATCAGATAGAACAGGAAGTCGTCTTCCGGCAGACCGAAGCGTTCGCGCACGCGCTGTGTGGGAGCGGGGATGTCGACGGCCATCGGCATGTGATGAACCGGCGTGTCGCCCAGTTTGCGGAAGGCGGTCTGCACGAAACGGCTTTGCGCCCAGATTTCGTCGACGAACTGATGAACGCGCCCGAACGCGGTAGGCCACTGGGGCAGTTCCCATGGCCATGCGCCCACCTTGTAGGTGGCGCTATCGATCAACTTGCGCCCGCCCTCGAGGGCGAGGCGCATCATTTCCGGAGGCGGCAGGCAAAATACGCTGACGCGGTACTTCGGCTCAAGCGTCAGCAGGCGCGTGACAGATGTGTCGACCTTGGTCGGCCCGGCGATCGGCGCGTTGATAAACGCGCGCGGCACAGCGGCGAGTTGCAGCGCATGACCCATCATGCGTGCGTCTTCGGCCAGCCCCAGGATACCTTGCGGAAAGCCGATGATATTCACACCAAACGGATAGGCGCGAGCCAATAGATTCGATTGGATGACAAAACGGGTGACTGTGCCGTCCGGGCTTGCCTGCGGCTCGATCGACGCGTCGCGCAACAGCGAATACTCGTGCGGGCCGGCTTGATTCCACCAATGGATCATGCCGCGAATGCCTTCGAGTGTGCTGCGGTCGAACGCCTGGATCAGATCGTCGCGTTCGTTCCACACGAGCTGTACGAAATAAGGCAGCTCGATCCCTTCGATGTACTCCGACGCCTTCGGCGCGGTGAGTTTTTCGAACAAATTGTCGGCGGACCATTGGATTTCCGGGTAGTTCGCCTGACCTTCTTCTTGCCACCAGTGAACGAAAGCGAACTGGCCTTTGAACGTGGCGCGGTCCAGATGCGTGTGCAAATCCTGCCGTTCCCGCCAGACGAGATTCAGCAAATGTGGCAGTGCGAGCGGCGCCGTGCCTTCAGTAATTTCGAGCTTAAGCAGTCTGTCGAAGACATCGCGCGGCGACCAGCTAAGGGCCGGGTAATCCGCGGCGTGTTCTTGCCACCAGCCCAGATAGGCTAATTGACCAGCGAGAGTATGGATCGCGTAGTTTTGCCGCAAACCTGTCCGGTGGCGCCAGACCACGCTGAGCATGCGCGGCTGCGCGAGCGGCGCGCCATCGCTTACCTCGAGTACCGACAACTCATCGACGATATCTCTCGTCGACCAGTTGATGCGGGCATATTCGACCGCGCCATGGGTTTCCCACCAGCGCAAATAGGCGAGGCGACTGCTGGGCGTTCCGAGATCGAAGTCGCGCTGCAAGTCGTCGCGATCTTGCCGAAGCACATGCAGGAAGTAGGGTAGCTTGATCTGCTCGTCTTTGTCTTCCGCGGGCGGACTCAGCAGCAATTGCATCAGGCTGGACCGCTCAAGGTTGCTGGAGTCCGTGTGCCGGAGCCAGAAGCCGATCGCTTTCGTGAAGGAACCGCACAGCACCGGGTCGTCGATCGCGTCGAGGCAGGCGCGGTCCTGTTCACGCAGTATCCACCTGAAATCCGGATAGCAACGCGCACCGATGGCTTCCCACCAGAAATAGAGGGCGAGGCGGTCTTGCAGTGACTTGTCGCTGTATTGCTGCAGTTCGGGCAGGAACTCCAACAGGAAATAGATTCCGTTGGGGAGCGAAAAATCAACGCTTGCGGACGGGTGGCCAAAACCTTCAAGCCAGTCGGTTCGATGCATCTGATATTTATCTCTTTATCTGAGCTATCGGCGTCACTGTGTCGATAGTTTTTCCTAATTAAAACGAAAGATCAGAGATTGGGTGATCCGGTTGCTGCCCAAACCCTACCGCGTGATGATCGACGTAGCGCCGCGTGCCAGCCGTTTTGTACTGCCACGAAACTTGCTCTGCGGGCAGCTTGCGACCACCGTAGAAAACGTCCTGAAGTCCGATCTGCATATCAGCTGGCGTGACGTGCATGACGAGTGCGTGGCGCGTGCGCAGTGGATCTGCCGCACGTGCTTCGCCATGGAGCATGTCCGGATGCCAGACAACGACGTCGCCCTTTCTGACCAATATGGCTTCTTCGGCGAGTCCCGCCTGTTCGCATTGCTTACGCAGTTCGGCCTGATACGTGTCCCAGAGTTCCAGCGAATGTGGGTCGATCTCGTCACCAGGCTGATAGACGGAGCGCAGAATTTTTTCTCGATCGAGCTCGGGGAGTGCGTGCGCCTTCGGCACTAGCGTCAACGGGCCGTTCTGATCGTCCGTATCTTCGAGTGCGAACCACAAGCCCATGTGCAGATGCTCAGGTTCGGTACAAAACTTCGGGGCATCGCGCTCGGCATCGTGCGTTGAGCTTTGTTCCGTGTATGACGACGAGAACACCACCGCTTCCCCGAGGAAGTGATCCGCAATTTCCGCGACGAGCGCGTGCGTCGAGAACAGATTGATCAATTCAGGCAGGCCGCAGTGCAGGTTCGCAAGCGGCGGCAGATAGCCGTGCTCGTTCGCATGCAGGGCGCACGCTTGGGCATTGGCTTGCTTGAAGCGAGCCAATGCTGCACGCGCAGCGTCGCATCTGGCCGGCACGGCACTGGTGCCGCGCACGACCGTATAACCCTGATTGACGATGTCGAGAACGTGCAGAAGGGCCGGGGAAAAGGCCTTTTCGCGGATGCCATTGTCCCGCCCGAATTCCAAGTCGATAAAATTTCTATTGGAAATCACGCTTGCCTCCACTGGCCGCTCGCATCACAGGCTGGCAACGTCGATCTCTTGAATCTGATATCCCTTCTTGCTCGCGAAGACGCCGAACAGACGTTCAATCGTGTGGGCCAGCGTGCCGTCCAACTGACCAGTTTCCAGTTCGAAGCTTTCGTTCTCCAGTTTCAGATCGAGCAGATTCTGCAATGCGTCGACCTTGAACCAGAACATCGAACCGGACGGGAAATGGACGTTGTAGTTGCCGATCAGCGAGTCTTCGCCGATCTTGCCGAGAATTGCGTCGAGCCAACTGATATTGCCTGCGTGGATCTCGGGTACGGACAGGTCCGTGATCGAGCCTTTCGGCGCTAGCAAACCGACTTCCTTGTTCCTACTGAAATAATCGATGACCTTGTTGCCGCAGCTTTCCGAGCCGGCGAGGCAGCCCAGTAGCGACGAGCGCCAGGTATCTCCATCGACACGATGCAGCGAGCGCTTCGTATGCAGCTTGCAGCAGTAGTCGTAACCGCGGCTGGCCACTTCGCCATAAGCGATCAGGAACGGCCGGATATCGCGACCGATGTTTTCGACCGGCAGCAGATACGTGTTCAGGCCGCTATCGATAAATTTGTCCAGATACGCGCGGTCGACGCCTTGCTTGAAAGTTACAAAGACATCGGGATTGCCGATGTTCTTGATGTACGAAATCATGCTGTCGGCGAGATCTTCATAGTACAAATGCAACACGACGGCGGTATTGCTCTTCTTGGCGAACTTCGCGTTGTGTTCGTTGTAGAAGTTGTCGGCAGCCGTTTTCTTGCGATAGCCGCGCAACACGTTCGCCGTTGCGTGCAGATACGCATAACCGTGGTAACGGTCCGGTTCCAGGTGAGCGCCCTCTGCCCATTCATTCCACGCGTTGATGAACACGAGGCGCTTGTCTTCTTCGTGCTGCATCGTCGTCTGGCAGGCGTCGTTCAGCCACTTCGCGTAGTTTTGCGGCGTGGACTTGACGAACGAGAAACCTGCGCCCGGCTTGCGCGCTTCGTTGTCCCATGAGGGCATCACCGTCTTGAACGTTAGGTGATCTTCGGACGTGGTCTTGCCGAGGCGGTTCGCGACTTCCTCGAAGTCGTAGATCTTGCCCTTGTACGTCGGATTCATGATGACGTGCTGTTCGGTGATTTCCTTCGCGTGCGACTGGTGCGGCGGGAATTCGACGGCGGCATCGAAGCCGAATACAGTCGGGTCAGTAATGTTGAACGACTTCGCAGCGACAAGATAGACGCCAGGTAGGCCGACTTCGAGTGCGCGCGCACGCCAGCGCTCTGCCGTGGCGCGCGCATCGGGCAGCAGGGTCACGCGGTAGACGATCAGCACCGGCTTGCCGTCAACCGTGATGTAGCGCTCGTCGCGGAATGCTTCGACGAGCGAATCGAAGAAGTTGATGTCGTCTTCGGGGCTGTGGTTTTGCGAGATCAGGATATCGTCTTCAAGCCCATCCCAGCGGCGCGACCAATTTTCGTTTGCCCACGACACGCAGAACTTGATGTCAATTTCCTTGTGCTCGATCAGGTTTTGCAGCGGTTTTTCCAGCAGGCGCTTGCCGCCGAACCAGTAGTGATGGAAACAGAAGCCGGTGATGCCGTAATGCTTGGCGAGTTCGGCTTGCTGCTGCATCACTTCAGGAATACGCAGATCGTAGAAGCCGAGTTCACCTGGCAGGTGCGGCTGGTGATGGCCGACGAATTGCGGTACCGCTTTCGTGACGTTGGTCCACTCGGTGAAGCCCTTGCCCCACCACAGATCGTTTTCGTGAATCGGATGAAATTGCGGAAGATAAAAGGCAATGGCTTTGATGTTCAACGCTTCGGCGTCGACAAAATCAAGTGCCTTAGGGACGTATCTGACGTTCCATCCCTTGATACCCTGTGCCTGATCGAATCGATCCTGCATGTATTGATTTACCAGATCAATTTTGTCTTCGTAAAAGTTCATTCCGTTTCCCTTCGTCACTTCACTAACGTATTGTAGATTTGGGCGAGGCGCGCAGTCGTGGTGGCCCACGAAAACTCCTTACCCAAGGCACTGGCTGCACGCTGGCTTGCACGGTCGTGGCCAGCGCCGGTTTTCAAAAGCGCTTGCGCGATGTGTTGCGCGATATCGTGGCTGTCGTTCGGATTCACGTAGGTCGCGTAGTCCCCAAAATACTCCCGTGTCGAGCCTTCGGACGTGACCAGCAGCGGGGTGCCCTGTGCGGCTGCTTCGAGCGCCGCGAGACCGGGGGTTTCGAGCGTGCTCGGCAGACAGAAGAGTGAGCAGGCCTGATAGGCGGAGCGCAGCAGTTCGGAGTCGTGCGGCAGGGGCCCGATATAGGTTGCCTGCGAACCGGCCTCCTGCATCACTTCGTTGAAGTAGGCTTCGTCGCGTACGTGACCCACGAGCAGCAATTTCCGGTCCGGATGGGACTTCATTGCTTGCGCCAGGCGCAGCTGATTCTTGCGCGGTTCGATGTTGCCGACGTTCAACACGAACGGTGCATCGTTGCCTATGTGCTGTCGGAAAAGGTCGGGTCCTGGCCGTTCGAAGAAAACGTCGTCAACGCCGTTGTACACCGTGACGAATTTGTCCCGCGGCAGATTCAGCACGCTGGCGAGCGTATCGCACTCAATCTCCGAGTTGGCGACGACGCGGTCGGCAAGGCCGAGTTGAGCGCGAATTTCGTCGATCGGATAGAGATGCTTCGTTTCTTCCGTAATCCATAGACTGGACGACACAACCAGCGGCAGACCGAGGCGCTTGACGAACGCGCAGAAATGCGACGAACCGCCTACGCACGAGAAGAAGTGAACGACATCGTGTTCAAGGAAGCGCGGCTTCCATGGATCGAACAGTTTCACCTCGACGCCATGTTGCGGGAGGTGCTTCTCGTAAGCGAGCAACTGGATCTCGCCACCGCCTGGAGTGTGGAAAGCCATCGGATACGTGGCGAACAACACTTTCATATCAATTGCTCTACGTATGACCTAAGGTGCAGGATGCCGGCGATTCACCGATATCCCCGAATTGCCGCCGTTGAAGGCGGTCAGATAAAAATTCTTCTGTGACGGACTCATAGCCGGCGCGCGCGCGGCTCAGTTCTGTAACTTGACGAAAAGCTTACGGATGCCGGTGGTGTTCTCGAATTTCTGGCGCGGTCCGCGGCAACGGCTCAGCAAATCCCCGCCGGGAGGGCGGTAGAGCAGGCCACGAATCTGTTTTCGATCTTCCCGCGGCGCTTCGCGATCGGGTAACCTTGAATGATACAGTGGAAATCTGCCGATTTTCGGAGCGCCGTTCGATCAGCCTTACAATGGTGCATCAGAACCACACTCGATTTCCGATGGTCGAATTTTACCGTACCTCACAACCTGCCCATCGCCGTGCCATGCCTGGCGTGTCCGACCGCCTGTCCCAGTCGACGTCCGATCCTCGCCTGCCAGCAACCGTATGAGTCAGAATGTCCTCGTCACCGGCGCCCACGGATTTGTCGGTCGGGCGGTGTCGCGTGCGCTGCGGCAACGCGGCGATGTCGTCACAGGCTTGGTGCGGCGCTCGGGTGGTCTAGGTGAAGGCGTGCGTGAATGGGTCGTCGATCATGACGACTTTCAATATCTCGACTTTGCCTGGCCCGAATCTCCGCGCTTCGACTGCGTCATTCATCTCGCGGCTCGTGTCCATCTGCTCAACGATACAGTGGCGGACCCGCTTGCTGCGTACCGCTCAACGAACGTCACTGGCGCCTTGCGTGTCGCCGCAGCAGCCCGCCACAAGGGCGCGCGTCGTTTCGTTTTTGTCAGCAGCATCAAGGCCGTTGGGGAAGCCAGCGCCGGCCGCCCTATCACCGAAGCAGACGAACCCGCGCCCACCGACCCCTATGGCATCTCCAAGCTCGAAGCCGAGCGCGCGCTGATCGAATACGGTCGTGAATCGGGCCTTGAAATCGTGATCGTGCGCCCACCGCTGGTCTACGGCCCGGGTGTGCGCGCCAACTTCCTGCAATTGATGAGCGCCATCGCCAAAGGCATTCCGCTGCCGCTCGGCTCAATCGCAGCCCGTCGCAGCCTTGTGTTCGTCGACAACCTGGCCGACGCGCTCGTGCACTGCACAACCGACCCGCGCGCCGCTGGCGAGACCTTCCATGTCACTGACGGTCGCGATTTAAGCGTCTCGGAACTTGCTCGTGCGCTCGCGAAGCAACTGCACGCACCCGGGCGCCTCGTACCGGTTCCCGTCGGCTTACTGCGCGTTGCCGGCCGGCTGACCGGTCGCTCGGCCCAGATCGACCGGCTAATCGGCGAACTGCGCCTCGACAGCTCGCACATCTGCGAACGCCTCGGCTGGTACCCGCCTCACACAGTCGAACATGGCTTGCTGCAGACAGCCGCCTGGTATCGCTCAACGCACTGACCGCACTGAACCCATTCTCAATGCCGATCGTTTCGCTCCTTGCCTCCCCCGCCGTGCACCTGCTCCTTTGGGGCGTCGCAGCGCTGTGTGCGTGCGCGGCGGTTCTGTGGTTTCTGCTCCGGAGCGGCCTTGCCTGGCGTCTTGCCACCGACATCCCGAACGACCGTTCGCTGCACACGCGCCCAACGCCGCGCGTCGGCGGCTGGGGCATCGTGCCGGTGGTCGTGATCCTGATCTGGCTCGCCGCCCCGGCGCTATGGTTGCCCGCGCTGCTGGCGGCGCTGCTGGCCGCGTTGTCGCAAATCGACGACCGCCGTGGTTTGCCCGCGCGGGTCCGGTTCGGTGGTCATGCAGCCGCTGTGGTTGCGCTGATCATCGTCTACCCGGCCGATGTGCCTTGGTGGGCCTTGGCGGCACTGGCGTTTTTACTCGTCTGGCTGGTCAATTTGTACAATTTCATGGATGGGTCGGACGGCCTCGCCGGCGGTATGGCTCTGTTCGGCTTCGGCGGCTACGCGATCGCCGCGTCCATTTCGACCCATCCGGCCCCTGAGCTTGCGCTGGCGTGTCTCGTGGTGGCGGGGGCGGCAGCGGGTTTTCTGCTGTTCAACTTTCATCCCGCACGGATCTTCCTCGGGGATGCAGGATCGGTCCCCTTGGGCTTTCTAGCGGGCGCGCTTGGCTACTGGGGCTGGCGCGAAAGCGTCTGGCCGATCTGGTTCCCGGCGCTCAGTTTTTCTCCGTTCATTGGCGACGCCTCGGTTACCCTGCTCAAACGACTGCTCCGTGGCGAAAAATTTTGGCAAGCGCACCGCGAACACTACTATCAAAGATTGGTGCAAGGCGGTTTCGGGCACGCGTCGACGGCACGAATTTGGTATTTCTTCATGGCCGCGGGCATAATGCTTGCTTTATGGGTACTGAGTTTTGCTGTGGTTTATCAATGGCTTGTTGTCGTCGCATGGGCTGCAGTGCTTGTGCTCGCCGGGCTTTTCATTGATCGCTACTGGCGGCGCCATGTGTCCCGTTCCGGGAAATCCTGAGGTTCTGCGCAATGAAAAGATTCAAAGCCCGATGGCTTTCGTTCAGTGCGTTTGCGTTCGACTTGTGCGCGGTGGCGCTGGCCTGGATGCTGGCCTACGTGATCCGTTTCAACGGACCGGTGCCCGCCCCGTTCTGGTCGAGTGGTCTGCACGCATTGGTCTGGGTGCTGCTGGTCTACGCGGTCATGTTCCGCAGCTACGGGCTGTATCGCGGCATGTGGGTCTTTGCCAGCTTGCCCGATCTCGTGAGAATCGCCAAGGCGATCGGCGTCGGCGCGGTGGTCGTGGTTATCGGTTCGGCACTGCTGCAGCCAGCCCCCGTCGTGCCACGCTCTGTCCTGATTGTTTCGCCGATGCTGCTTTTCCTCGGAATGGGCGGTTCGCGCGCGCTATACCGGGCTGCGAAGGAGTTCTATCGCTACGGCGGCCTCGTCGGGCAGGGCAAGCCTGTGCTGGTGCTGGGTGCGGGTAACGCAGGCGCAAACCTTGTGCGTGAGCTGAAACGCTCGGGCGAATGGCGTCTCGCGGGTCTGCTCGACGACGACCCGGTCAAGCAGGGCCGCGAAATATACGGCTACCGAGTGCTGGGTGCTATCAGCGATCTGCAGAAGATCACCGCTGAACTAAAGGTCGAGCACGTCATCATTGCGGTGCCTTCGGCTTCGGTAGAAGCGCATCGCCGCATTGCCACGCTGTGCGTGCGCGCAGGCGTACGCGCAATGACGCTGCCGGCGCTCACGCCGCTTACGCAAGGCCAGGCTTTCCTGTCGCGCGTGCGGCAGATTGATCTGGAGGACTTGCTAGGCCGCGATCCGGTTATGATCGACACGCAGCACGTCGAAGCCCTGCTCAAAAACCGCGTCGTGATGGTGACCGGCGCAGGCGGTTCGATCGGCTCGGAACTGTGCCGGCAAATCCTGCGTTTCGGACCAGTGCAACTGGTGGCATTCGATATCTCCGAGTTCTCGATCTACCGCCTCAACGAAGAGCTGCGTGATAAATATCCCGAAGTATCGGTGGTTCCGATCATCGGCGATGCGAAGGATTCGTTGCTTCTCGACCAGGTGATGGGGCGTTACTGTCCGCATATCGTTTTTCATGCTGCGGCCTACAAGCACGTACCGCTGATGGAAGAAGTGAATAGCTGGCAGGCGGTGCGCAACAACGTGCTCGGCACGTACCGGGTGGGACGCGCGGCAATCCGTCACGACGTCGCCCACTTTGTTTTGATCTCCACCGACAAGGCCGTCAATCCGACCAACGTCATGGGCGCAAGCAAGCGCCTTGCGGAGATGGCTTGTTCAGCGTTGCAGCAGGGCGCAAGACGCACGCAGTTCGAAACCGTTCGATTCGGCAATGTGCTTGGCAGCGCCGGCAGTGTGATCCCGAAGTTTCAGGAGCAGATTGCGCGCGGCGGTCCGGTGACGGTTACGCACCCTGAAATCACCCGCTTTTTCATGACGATTCCGGAGGCATCGCAACTGGTGTTGCAGGCGTCGAGCATGGGGCATGGCGGCGAAATTTTCATTCTCGACATGGGCAAGCCGGTGCGAATCGCCGACCTCGCGCATGATCTGATCCGTCTTTACGGTTTTACTGAAGAGCAGATTCGTGTGGTGTTCACCGGTCTGCGCCCGGGGGAAAAGCTGTACGAAGAATTGCTGGCAGACGACGAAACGACCACCCGTACGCCGCATTCGAAGTTGCGCATCGCACGGGCGCGTGAAGTGCCGGACAGCTTCATAGACAATCTGTTGCCCTGGCTCATGCAGCACCGCGTACTAAGCGACGACGAAGTTCGCCGCGACCTACGCCGCTGGGTACCGGAATATCAACCGGCCACTGCACCGGCATTGCGCAGCGTCAGCAACGTCACACCAGTGACACGCGTTTCCTAGCACTCATTCGCGGCACGGCTCCCCGCCGTTGTTGCTGTCACACATTAAAAAAGGCGCTCCAAGCGCCTTTTTTACTACCGCGACACATTCACCAAGCTAGCCAGAACCGCAGCAAAAATCAAAAACCCGCACAAGGATTCGGTGCCGCGGTAGTCGTGGCCTTGGTCGCCACCGCTTCCAGGCAACCCAAGCACCGATTTCATGCGCGCGGCTCACCGCTTCCCCTTCCTCACCACCATCCACCGCGGCGACTTGAACCGCACAATACTCACATAAAGCCAGACATAGGTCAGGGCAAACACCACCACAAAGCAGAACAGATGCAGCGTATGCCGCCAGAACAACGTCGCCGGCACGACCGCGATCAGACACAGCAACCAGAGGTACGGCGAGGTCAGCGAGTTCCGCCGCGTCAACTCCCGCGCTGTTCTGGTGCCGACCGCCCAGCGCATCAAGCGCTTATAAACCAGCATATGCAGATGCACGCCATCGGGAATCCCCGGCGACATCCCGCGAATGAACTTCTTCCGGTAGATCGAGAAGCAGGTCTCGAAGATCGGGTACATGAAAAGCAGCACCGGATACCACGCCGACACATCGCGATTGCGCATCACCAGCATGATCGACAGCTCGGCGAGCATGAAGCCAATGAAATACGCGCCGCCGTCGCCGAGGAAAATTAGCCCCGCCGGGAAATTCCAGATGAAGAAGCCGAGCACTGCGCCCATCATCATGAACGACGCCGACAGCACGATCGGGTCGGACACCTGGAACGCCACGTAAGCGAGCGAAGCGAACATCATGAACGCGACCATGGAGGCCAGGCCATTGAAGCCGTCGATGATATTGATCGCGTTGGCGAGCGCCGCGACGGCCAGCACGGTGACCGCGCAGGAGATCACCGCATATGAGAGCAGAAAGTCGAGCGGCGGCACGCTGATGCGCGTAACGGCGATATCCAGCAGGAAATAGGCGAGGGCGGCCGCTGCCATGGTGCAGACGAGCCGCGCGAGCGGCGACACGCGCTTGGTCAGATCCTCGGCCAGTCCTGAGCCAAACGCCGGCATGCCGCACGCGATCAGCCCGAGGATGCCGCCCGATACGGCGGGATAGGCATGGTGCAGTTGCACGGCGGACACGATCAGCCCGACCAGAATCCCGGCGCCGCCGATGCGGGGCACCGGTCGCACATGGAATTTCTGCACGCCGGCCAGATCGGTATCGGTGGAGAATTTTTCATGCAGATGCGCATAGCGCACGATCAACAGCGTGATCAGCAGTGAAACGAGAAAGCCGAGCGCGAAACTAAGCATGAAAGTGGGCCTGAGCGAAGACGCCGAATTATACAAACGAAACGCATGCCGTCCTGAAAAGCAACGCTTGCGCCAATTGCACGGGAAATCCCAGATAGTGACGCCCGAGGCGTCCGCAAACCCGTGCCCGTCATGGATTTCACCTATTTAACGAGGTCTTTGGGAGGCCGTTAACCTGGATGCGGCGAAGTATAAGTTGCAGGCGAAAAGACGGTCGCCGGCACATCGCGGGGTTCGCCGCCGATCAATGAGACGTTCCGGAGACCCAATGCTTAACAACCTCACCATTCGTGGCGGCCTGACGCTGGTGATCAGCGTATTCGTCGCTTTCCTGCTGATTGTGATCGGCGTCGGCTATGGCGCGCTCAAGCTCGCGAACAGCAGCCTCGACGAAACGCAGCATAATGCCGTGGCGCTGTCGCATCTGAAGGCAAGCTCGGAGAAGCTGCTGCAAGTGCAGCTCGCACTCGGCTCCTATCAGACACTCTTTAGCGTCGGCAAGCAAACGGACGACCTGTTGCCGGCCGCGCATAAGGTGCTGGTCGAATCGAACAAAGACTTCAGTGGTTACATGGCCGGCCCGTTCGCGAGCGAGGCTGAGAAGAAGCTGGCGCAGAGCGTCGAGCAGGCACGCTCCGCGCTCGTCGATAAGGCAATCGAGCCAGAGTTCAAGGCATTGAACGACTTCGACTTCAACACCTTCCGCAATATCCAGGGCGAAACGGCGAACGCCTTTTACGCCACCTATTCGAAGGCCATCGATGCCCTGCAGCGCTTGCAGATGGACAGCCAGCGCAAGCAGGCCGATTCGGCGGCCCAGCAATTCCAGATGGCGACGCTGCTGTTCGCGGCGATCGGTGCGATTGCCATTGTGATTGGAGTGATGGCGCGGATCGGTTTGTCGGCGGCGGTGGTCAAGCCGGTCAATGCGACCATCAAACATTTTGAGCGCATCGCCGCGGGTGATCTGACGATCGCAATCAAAAGCAAGTCGCGCAACGAGATGGGCCAGTTACTGAGCGCGCTGACGAAGATGCGCGACGGCCTCGTCGAGACGGTCGCGAAGGTGCGCGGCAGCACGACGGCGATTACGCAAGGTGCAAACGAGATTGCCTCGGGCAACGCCGATCTGTCGGCGCGCACCGAGCAGCAGGCGGCAGCGCTTCAGCAGACCGCGGCAAGCATGGAGCAGTTGTCGGCGACGGTGAAGCAGAACGCGGACAACGCGAAGCAGGCCAATCGGCTTGCGCATGGCGCGTTGGATACGGTGACGCGCGGCGGTACCGTGGTGTCGAGCGTCACCAAAACGATGGACGGAATCACCGAGTCATCGCGCAAGGTGGCGGAGATCATCGGCATGATCGAGGGGATCGCTTTTCAGACCAACATTCTGGCGTTGAACGCCGCGGTGGAAGCGGCCCGGGCCGGCGAGCAGGGGCGTGGGTTCGCGGTGGTGGCCTCGGAAGTGCGCAGCCTCGCCCAGCGGTCCGGCACGGCGGCCAAGGAAATCAAGGCGTTGATCGGCGATTCGGCGGCTCAGGTGCAGCAGGGAGCCTCGTTGGTGGCGGAAGCGAGCCGGACCATGAATGAGGCGATGCAATCGGTCGAACGCGTGACGGGCATCATGGGCGAGATCGAGGCAGCCGCGCTGGAGCAAAGCGAAGGGATCGAGCAGGTGAACAAAGCGATCACCCAGATCGATGAGGTCACACAGCACAACGCTGCGCTTGTCGAGGAAGCTGCTGCAGCGGCTAAGTCGCTCGAGGAGCAGGCCGCCGTTTTAAGGGAAGCTGTAGCGGTGTTCAGGGTTGATGATTCGCCGGCGAAACAGGAGAGGCACGTAGCGGCGGGCAACGCCAGGTTGGCTGGCGCGCCTGTTGCGTTTGCTGCGTCCTGATCCTGAACTGGTTGCTTACACGGTATCGGGTTGTCTGTTTGCCCTAGGCAAACAGACAACCCCGCCGCGGCCCGTGGCAAAAATTAGGCGCTAAACCCCTGCGGATTCGCCGACTGCCAGCGCCAGTGATCCGCGCACATCCGCTCGATCCCAAACTCCGCGCGCCATCCGAGTACATCCAAAGCCGCCGCCGGATCCGCAAAACACGAAGCCACGTCGCCCGGCCGGCGAGCCACGATCTCATAGGGTACAGGGCGCCCCGAAGCCTTCTCGAACGCCTTGACGACGTCGATCACGCTATACCCCTGGCCCGTCCCGAGATTCACCACAAAACTGGCATCGCGTTTAACCAGCGCATCCAATGCGGCCAGATGTCCACGCGCCAGGTCCACAACGTGGATATAGTCCCGCACCCCTGTGCCGTCCGGTGTTTCATAGTCGCCACCAAACACGCGCAGCTTCTCCAGCTTGCCGACAGCCACCTGGGCCACGTACGGCATCAGGTTATTCGGAATACCCGATGGATCCTCTCCAATCAACCCGCTCTCATGCGCGCCCACTGGATTGAAATATCGCAGCGTCGCGATCCGCCATGAAGCATCCGCCACTTCCAGATCACGCAAAACCTGTTCGGCAATCAGCTTTGACTGGCCATAAGGATTGGTTGCCGACAGCGGAAACGATTCGTCGATCGGCGAGCTCTCCGGCACGCCATACACCGTCGCCGATGAGCTGAACACGAACTGCTTCACGTTGCGATCGCGCATCACGCCGAGCAGCGCCAGCAAACTGCCGACGTTATTGCTGTAGTACTCGATCGGCTTGGCGACCGACTCGCCCACCGCCTTCAGCGCGGCAAAGTGAATCGCGCCGGTGATCGGGTGTGCGTCGAAAATACGATTGAGCGCCGCTTCATCGCGCGCATCGGCTTCGTAGAAGGTCACGGCCTTGCCGGTAATTTTCTCCACGCGCCGCAGCGATTCGCGGTTGCTGTTCACGAGATTGTCGATTACCACAACGTCGTAACCGCCGTTGAGCAGTTCGACACATGTGTGCGAGCCGATAAATCCTGCACCGCCCGTTACCAGAATCGTACCCTTCGTGGTCATGCTGTTGCTCCGTTAAAGTAAAACGCCCGTCATTTTCTGCACCAGGTCTTTATACGTTTCGACGACCACACGTTCGTCGAACTCTTGCGCGACTTTCTGTCGACCGCGTTCAGCCATTGCGCGGCGCTCGGCGCTGCTCATGTCGAGCATTTGCGCCAGCTTCGCCGTGAGACTCTCTACATTGCGCACTTCGCACAACAATCCGTTGACGCCGTCCGCCACCACTTCACGGCAGCCAGGCACATCCGTCGTGACAATCGGCCGGCCCATCGCAGAGGCTTCCATCAGCGTGCGAGGCACGCCTTCGCGATATGACGGCAGGACAACGCAGTCTGCCGCGGCGATGAAAGGCCGCACGTCGTGCGCCTCGCCAAGATACTCGATGATGCCTTCCTGCTCCCACGCGGCCACCTCTTCGCGTGTGATCGCGCTCGGGTTATCGACACCGACCGGGCCGAGCAACTGGAACCGCGCCTGCGGGTAACGTTCACGCAAACGCCGCGCCGCTTCGACATATTCGCCGACGCCCTTATCCCACAGGAGCCGCCCGATCAGCACGAACTTGAACTCCGCCTGCTCCGGCAGCGGCGTGAAGGCGAACTGTTCGAGATCGACGCCTTCACCATGCAGGAGCCGCGCACGCTCAGGATGCACCAACAAATTCTGCTCGACAAACGCGGCCTGGTCGTCGCGATTCAGAAACCAGATCTCACGCGGGAAGCGGAAGGCGAAACGGTACAGTTTTTTGGCGACCTGCGCAGCGCGGCTCTGCTGGATGAATACGTAGCCGAGCCCGGTCGTCACCGCCACCGACTGCACGCCCGCCAGTTTCGCCGCGACCGAGCCGTAGATGTTCGGCTTGATCGTGTAATGGAACACGACATGCGGGCGAATGCTTCTATACAAACGATACAACGACAAAAGTGTGCGCAAATCGTCGCGCGGGTTGGTGCCTTTGGACGCCACCGGCAATTCGATGCAGCGGCATCCCATCGCGGTGAGCAGCTCGAACGTGCGGTCGCGCGGCGCGAGCACCGTCACATCGACGCCGCGTCCAACCAGCATGCGGATCAGTCCTTGCCGATACGTATAGATTGCCCAGGCGGTGTTACAGACGAGTGTAATGCGTAGCGCGGGCGTCGACTTCAAGGCAGGCTTCATGCGGGAACGGGCTCGACGGTGAGTAACGGGTGAATGACGGGTGACTGACGGAACGGCATCAATGGCTCGCACGCGGCGCGAGCAGCGTGCGTTTGACCCGCTGCAATGCGCGGTAAGGTGTCACGAGATGCAGCAGATTTTTCGCGAGGCCCAGCCAATCGTACGGATTGGCGGCGTTGAAGTAGCGCAGTTGCAGTCGCAGCGTCGAGTTGACCTGACGGCGCCGTTTGGTCGCGCTAATGCCGCCTTCGTTCAGCTCGTAGTAGAGCCCGAGTTCCGGCAGATTCGCGCAGTCATAGCGCTCCATCAGGCGCACGAACAGATCGAGGTCTTCGGCGGAAGGATAGGCCGCGCGATAGTTGCCGACGGTGCGGACCGCGTCGATGCGCAGCATCATCGAAGGATGCGCGAGGCATGAGCGGAAGAAGCGCAGACGCCGAATTTCATTCGGTTCGGCGGGCGGCGTCAGCATGAAAAGTGGTTTGCCTTCACGCGTAACAACTTGCGTCCACATGCCGAGGCCGGCCACTTGCGGATGTAATTCCATGAACACGCGTTGTTTGGCAAGCCGTTGCGGCACGCTGCGGTCACCCGCGTCGATGCGTGCTGCGTAGCGAAAGCCGCGCTGTGCAAGGGCGTCGATGCCGGTTTGCAGTGCGCGTTCGATGCCGCCGTTCTGCGGCATACGCAGCACTTCGATCTTCATGTTCGAGATCGCCGGCGCGACGATCGGCGGCGTGCTGCCGTCGTCGACGATCAGTACGTGAACCAGCGCGCTTTCGCTAAACGAAGCCAGCGTGAGATCGACGTCGGCCTGGCCGTTGTACGCGGGCATCAGGACCGCGACGTCGTCGAGGGAATGCGCTGCGGCGGATGAATTCGTCATGGGCGCAATTTGAAACGAATGTAATAAAGATTAACTGACGCGGCAGCGAGATAACCGCCCGCAAGACCGACCAGCGCACCGTAAGCGCCAAGCCGCGGAATCGCCAGCAGATTGACGATGAACGCAACAGCCAGCGCCAGCAGCCACTTCGAGAGCAACACGAATTTGGCTTGATATTTCAGCACGATCAGATTGCCGATCGCTTCGATGCCGGCCGGCACGGAAAGCCACACGGCCCAACGGAAAATCTCGATCGCGCCTTCGAAGTCCGGTCCGAACACGCGGCGGATAATGAAGCCGGCCAGCAGATCCAGCACGAGCGCGCCGCTCACCATCAGCGCGGCGGTCATGGCGGTGAGCCGCCACACGTTGCGGCGCAATTGCGCGGCGTCCTGCACGCGGTAGACAAAGGCGGGCGCAATCGTCTGCGCGAGCATCAGCGCGAGCGTGATCCAGTTTTCGTTCAACTGCTGCGCGGCGGAATAGCGCCCGAGGTCGGCGAAGGAAATTGCCCGCTCGAGCATCAGTCTGTCCAGTTTCAGGAACAGATACATACAGATCAGGCCGAGCCAGAACACCGTGCCCGCAGTCGCGAAGTGCTTGAAGAGCGAACGGTCGACATGCCAGCCAAGCTTGCCGCCATGCCGGCGCATGTAATAGATCAGCAGAACCGCGCCGATCAACGCCGATTCGGCGGCCCACAGCCAGCCAAAGCGCGCGGGCATTGCCATCGCGCGCACCAGCAGATAGACGAAGCCGGCCTTCAGCACGGCAGTGCTCATGCTGGTGAGCAACTGCGGCTTGCTGTAGGTCATGCTTTGCAGCCACGCATTGATCACGCCGACGAACGGCTCGCGAAACAGCATTGTCACGGCGAGGCCGGCGAGCATCGCGCCCACCAGCGGGTCGAAAAAGTGCAAAGCGATGCCGATCCAGGTCAGCAGCAGCGCCGCGACGGAAACCGAAAAGCGCAGCGCGAAGGCGCTGCCGAGCACCGTGCCTAGCTGGGTGGGCGGCCGGCCGACGATGGTAGGAACCAGAATTTCCGCGCCGCATACCCAGGTGATCGGCGAAAGTACCGGCAGCAGCGTGTTCGCGTACTGCCATTTGCCGAAGGTGTCCGGCCCGAAGTAGCGCGCCAGCATGCCGCTGATCACGATCGCCACGCCGATCTGCGTAAGCCGCTCCAGCCCTAGCCAGACGATATTGGTGAAGGCGCGCGTGACGTCAGGATTGGCGAAGCGTTTGAGCGTCAGCATCCTGTGGACACTCGCCTATGCGGTTGCACGCGTTGTAGGTGTTGTACGAGGGGCGCAACGTGCGCCAGGGCGCTATATGTAACAGCCCACCTGGCCGGCTGTCGCGGCAACATTGCAAAAGCAGGGCGTCTAAGCATTAGAATGGGCGTCTATTAGGGCATGTCCGGAAGGCGCAATTATAAGTTGGAACCGGATCGCTTCCGGCAAGGGCGCGTCGCTCGGGTTTCAGATAGTTTTACCGATCCCTCGGCAATGCGCCGGTCAAAATTTTCCATTGCACGCAAGTGAGCCAACATGATCTCCAAATCTATTTTCAAGGCGTATGACATTCGCGGCGTCATCGGCAAGACGCTCGACGCCGACGCAGCACGTTCGATCGGCCGCGCATTCGGCAGCGAAGTGCGGGCGCAAGGCGGCGACGCCGTGGTGGTCGCGCGTGACGGCCGCCTGTCGGGTCCCGAGCTGATCCAGGCGCTGTCGGACGGTCTGCGTGCGGCTGGCGTCGACGTGGTGAACGTCGGCATGGTGCCGACTCCGGTCGGCTACTTCGCGGCCAGCGTGCCGTTGAAGCTCGACGGCGGCGAACGCCGCGTCGATTCGTGCATCGTCGTGACGGGTAGCCACAATCCGCCTGACTACAACGGCTTCAAGATGGTCCTGCGCGGCGCGGCCATTTACGGCGAGACGATCCTCGCGCTGCATCAGCGCATCGTCGACGAAAATTTCTCTGAAGGTAGCGGCACGTACACTGAGTACGATATTGCCGATGCGTATCTGGATCGCATCACCAGCGACATCAAGATCTCACGCCCGATCAAGATCGTGGTCGACACCGGCAATGGTGTGGCTGGCGGCCTCGCGCCGAAGCTCTTCAAGAAGCTCGGCTGCGAACTGGTCGAACTGTTCACGGAGATCGACGGCAACTTCCCGAATCATCACCCGGACCCGGCTCATCCCGAGAATCTGCAGGACGTGATTCGTGCGCTGAAGGAAACCGACGCTGAAATCGGTTTCGCGTTCGACGGCGACGGCGACCGTCTCGGCGTCGTTACCAAAGACGGCCAGATCATTTATCCGGACCGCCAGTTGATGCTGTTCGCCGAAGAAGTGCTGTCGCGCAACAAGGGCGCGCAGATCATTTACGATGTGAAGTGCACGCGCAATCTGGCCAAGTGGGTCAAGGACAAGGGCGGCGTGCCGCTGATGTGGAAGACCGGCCACTCGCTGGTCAAGGCGAAGCTGCGCGAAACCGGCGCGCCGCTGGCAGGCGAAATGAGCGGCCATGTGTTCTTCAAGGACCGCTGGTACGGTTTCGACGACGGCCTGTACACGGGCGCGCGTCTGCTGGAAATCCTCACACGCGTGGCGGATCCGAGCAAGCTGCTGAACTCGCTGCCGAACTCGAATTCCACGCCGGAACTGCAACTGAAGCTCGAAGAAGGCGAAAACTTCGAACTGATCGCGCGTTTGCAGCAAAACGCGAAGTTCACGGGCGCGGACGAGGTCGTGAAGATCGATGGCCTGCGTGTCGAGTACCCGGACGGCTTCGGCCTTGCGCGCTCGTCGAATACGACGCCGGTGGTGGTGATGCGTTTCGAGGCCGATAGCGACGAGGCGCTCAAGCGCATCCAGGAAGACTTCCGCCGCGTGATCATGGCGGAGAAGCCGGACGCGAAGCTGCCGTTCTAAAAGCTTGAGCGGCGCCGTGGTTCGTCATGAACCGCGGCTGCCGTCGAACGCGGCGCGGGTTTCACTGACCGCGCCGCGTTTTTTCATGCTACTTAGCTGTGGCGCGATAGAATTGCCGTCCTCGTGAGAAAACGCAGGGCCGCCCCAAGTTTTCTCACCCCCCCTCGGGGGGCCTGGCGCGAATGCGACAGGTTTGGGGGCTCTCTCAACGCATCTTCGGGCCGGATAGCCGGTTTTTCCACACTTGAGCGTGCAAAAGATACTGATCGTGAGGGTGTCGTCTTTGGGCGACGTCGTTCACAACATGCCGGTGATCGCCGACATCCGACGCCGCCATCCCGATGCCCAGATCGACTGGCTCGTCGAGGAAAGCTTCGTGGGGCTCGTGGAGCTCGTCAGCGGCGTGCGGCGGGCGATTCCCGTGTCGCTGCGGCGTTGGCGCAAGCGTCTCTTTTCGGTCGATAACTGGCGCGAGATCGGCGCGTTTCGCCGCGCGCTCGCCGCCGAGAACTACGACCTTGTGATCGACTGCCAGGGGCTCATCAAGACCGCGTGGGTCGCCAGCATGGCGCGCGGACCGGTGGTCGGCCTCGCCAACCGTACCGACGGCGCGGGCTTCGAATGGCCGGTGCGCTTCTTCTACGACAAGCGGGTGCCGATCGAACCGCGTACCCATGTGGTCGAGCGCACGCGCCAACTGGTGGCCGCGGCGCTGGACGACCCGCAGCCCCAACCCACCGATGAAATCGACTTCGGCCTCGACACCGGGCGCGCGGCGCTGGCTTTGTCGGAGGCGAATCTGAACCTGCCGGTGCCTTACGTGGTGTTCGTGCACGCCACCTCACGCGCCGACAAGCAGTGGCCCGATACCGCGTGGATCGAACTCGGTCAGTCACTGGTGCGGCGCGGTGCCTCGATCGTGCTGCCGTGGGGTAGCGAGGAAGAGCGCGTCACCAGCGAACGTCTGGCGAAGGAATTCGGCGCTGCGGCCATCGTGCCGCCCAAGCTGTCGTTGCCGGCGGTGGTCGGCCTGATCGAAGGCGCCGTCGCGACAGTCGGTGTTGACACAGGTCTAGTTCACATTGCCGCGGCGCTGAAGCGGCCGACAGTCGAGTTGTACAATTTCGCCACCGCGTGGCGTACCGGCGGCTACTGGTCGCCGAACGTCGTCAATCTCGGCACGGCCGGCAAGCCGCCCACGCTGCAGGAAGTCAAGTCCGCACTGGCCGGTTTCGGCCTGCTGTAATGGTGTGACGCGGCGCGCTTCGCCTTACGCTCCATCCGTTTTCAAGGGCGACCATGAACGAAACCCAGATCATCGAAGTAGCGAACGCTGACTGGCACGGACTCAATCTGTCCGTGCCGCGCGAGATGCTGCTGGCCGGCGTCGAACGCGGCAAAGTACTGTATTTCCCAAATCTGCGCTTTGCGATCGAAGGCGGCGAACAGGCTTTACTCGATCCCGCACTGGCCGATCCGAACCGCAAGAACATCAGTCTTGAGCCGAACGGTGGCGCCTTGCATGGCGTGGCGGGCGACGCGGTCACGCAATCGGCGGTGCGCGCGTTGATCGCGCGTTATCAGGCCAATGCGCGCACGCTGGTCGATGGACTCTTTCCCGAATACAACGGCAAGCTGCGCGTTGCGCCGACGAGCCTGCGGCTGCATCAGGTGGAAGGGCGCGAAACGTCGTGGCGTAAAGACGATAGCCGTCTGCATGTCGATGCATTTCCATCGCGGCCGAATTACGGCGAGCGCATTTTGCGTGTGTTCACCAACGTCAATCTGCACGGGGCGCCGCGCGTGTGGCGCGTCGGCGAACCGTTCGAGGATATGGCTAAGCGCTTCCTGCCGCGCATCAAACCGCAGATGCCAGGCTCGGCGTGGCTGCTGAACCTGCTGCACGTCACCAAATCGCCGCGCAGCGAGTACGACCATCTGATGCTGAATCTGCACGACGGCATGAAGGCCGATCTCGAGTATCAGAAGTCGAGCCCGCAGGAGACCATGCCGTTTCCGCCGGGCAGCGTGTGGGTGTGTTTCTCCGACCAGACTTCGCATGCGGTCATGTCCGGCCAGTTCATGCTGGAGCAGACCTTCTTCCTGCCGGTCAAGGCGATGGCGCAGCCGGACTGCGCACCGCTCGGTATTCTCGAGCGCCTGAAGGGCAGGGCGCTGGTTTGAGCGCCGCTGTCTCCGCCCCTGTCTCCTCTGCGCGTGTGGCCCCCTTTGCATTGAAACTCGAGCTGACATTCGCGCTGACATTCGAGACGGCACGTGCGTCGAAATCCGCGCCAATCAATGCGGAGTCCCGATGCTGAGGGCGATTTATAACGCGCTCTGGTGGATCGTCGCACCGCTTGCCGTGCTGCGTTTGCTGATCCGTTCGCGCAAGGAGCGTGGTTATCGCGAGCATATCGCCGAGCGTTTCGGTTACTCGCGCGGCCGGTTGCCGGAAGACAATGCGCCGTTGATCTGGGTGCATGCGGTGTCGGTGGGCGAGACGCGTGCTGCGCAACCGCTGATCGAAGCGCTGATCAAGGCGCGTCCCGACGCGCGAATTCTTTTGACGCATATGACGCCGAGTGGCCGCGCCACCGGCGAGCAGATTTTCGGCGACCGTGTCTTGCGCAGCTATCTGCCGTACGACATGCCGCATGCCGTGCGGCGGTTTTTGCGGACGTGGCGGCCGTCGCTCGGTCTGGTGATGGAAACCGAAGTGTGGCCGACGCTGATCGACGAATGCCGTCGCGCGGATGTGCCGCTGGTGCTGACCAATGCGCGGATGTCGGCGCGTTCGTACAAGCGCGCGGCGAAGTTCGGCAATGCGACCAGGGACGTGTTCGGCGGCTTCGCGCGGGTGCTGGCGCAGAGTCCGTCGGATGCTGAGCGGCTTACTGCGCTCGGTGCGCGTAACGCCGCGGTGCTCGGCAATCTGAAGTTCGACATGAGTACGCCGCCGGAACTGGCGGCGCGGGGTCATGCATGGCGTGCGGCGATCGGCACGCGGCCTGTGTGGGTCGCGGCGAGTACGCGCGAAGGCGAAGAGGAGCGGGTGCTGCAGGCATTCGCGGCGTTGGGCATCGACGATGCTTTGCTGATCCTGGTGCCGCGTCATCCGCAACGGTTTAACGAAGTGGCAGCGTTGGTTGAGAAGGCGGGTTTGCGTCTTGAGCGGCGTTCGGCTTGGGCGCCCGCGGCGACCGTGGCATCGGGCGCTGCTTCAACGGCAGGGGGGGGTGTACCCGCTCTGTCTTCAGACGTGAACGTGCTGCTTGGCGATTCGATGGGCGAGTTGGGTGCTTACTATGCCGCTTCGGATCTGGCGTTTATCGGCGGCAGTTTGCTGCCGCTGGGCGGGCAGAATCTGATTGAGGCATGCGCAGTTGGGGTGCCGGTGCTAATCGGGCCGCACGTGTTCAACTTCACCCAGGCGACGGCGGACGCGGTCGCGGCGGGTGCTGCGGTGCAGGTGCAAGATCCGGCCGATCTGGCACGGGCGCTTCGCGAGCTCTTCGGCGACAAGTCGCGACGGCTGGCGATGAGCGGCGCGGCCTCGGCGTTCGCCGCGCGCCATCGCGGCGCGACGGCACGGACTGTCGACGTGTTGATGGCGTTGTTGCCGGAGTGAGGGGCAGCGAAAGCGCCCCGACTTTAAACCTCCGGTGCGCGCCCCTTGCGCTTAAACCTTCAACAACCCCTTCTTCTCGATAAACTTCACCACCACATCCAGTCCGTCGAGCGCCTTCAGATTGCACATCACGAAGGGCCGCTCGCCGCGCATCTTCTTCGCGTCCGACGCCATGACCTCCAGATTCGCGCCGACCATTGGTGCGAGGTCGGTCTTGTTGATGATCAGCAGATCTGACTTTGTGATGCCGGGGCCGCCTTTGCGCGGAATCTTCTCACCGCCTGCCACGTCGATCACGTAAATCGTCAGGTCCGACAGTTCCGGGCTGAAAGTCGCCGCGAGATTGTCACCGCCCGATTCGATGAACACGATGTCCGCATCGGGAAAACGCGTCAGCATGCGGTCGACGGCTTCGAGGTTGATCGACGCGTCTTCGCGAATCGCCGTGTGCGGGCAGCCGCCCGTTTCCACACCCATGATCCGTTCGGCCGGCAACGCGCCCGCCACGGTCAGCAGACGCTGGTCTTCCTTCGTGTAGATGTCGTTGGTGATCGCGATGAGGTCGTACTGCTCGCGCATTGCCTTGCAGAGCATTTCGAGCAACGTGGTCTTGCCCGAGCCGACCGGGCCACCGACGCCCACGCGCAGCGGCGGCAGTTTCTTCGTGCGGACAGGCGAGTGAGCGGGGTGATGAGGTGCGTTCATGATGGTTTTCTTTATGAGCGAAAGAGCCGCGAATACTGCGACTCGTGACGCGCCGACAGAATGCCTAATTGTGGCGCGAAGGTGTTGATGTCTTCGGGTGAAGTGGCCAAGGCTCGCGTGACGGCGGCGTCAATCGGCTCCCGCAAGGCGACGATGATGCGTTGTCCGGCGAGTTGGCCGAGCGGCACGGCCTTCAATGCGGCGGCGGCCTGGTTTTCCACCCAGCTAAAGGCATAAGCGGCGAGCGCGGCGTCGGGCGCTGCATCGTGGGCGTACGCGGCGAAGGCGAAAGCCGTGGGTTGGGCCAAGGGTTTGAGCGATGCCAGCGTCACACGTCGTTCTGCGTCGCCCCATTCCAGCGAGACGCACAACTGTCGCAGCGACCAGCCCATCTGTTCCGTTTCGCGTCTCAGTTCAGCAGATTCGCGGCTTGCCAGGAATTCGCTGTTCGCTTCCTTTAAGCCGTCTGCGTCGTGTGCACGCCAGCGTTCCATTTGATGCGCGAGAAACGGTAGTTCGCCACGCGCGAGTACATCGGTTAAACCGCTCGCGATCCAATCGCGTGCGGAATCGGCGTCGGTGATGAGTTGCGCTTCGATTGCGGCTTCGAGACCCTGCGAGTAGCTGAACGCGCCGATCGGTAGTGCCGGTGACGCAAGATGCAGCAGCGCCGTGAGTTCAGCGATGCGCATGGTGGTGATGATGTCCGTGGCCGCACGATTCGTCGTGGACGTGATCGTCGTCGTTGTGATCGTGCGAATGCTCGTGGCCATGATGCTCGCCGAACACCTGCTGCGCGAGCGCGTAGTCTTCCGCGAAGGTCTCGTCGTGACCATGCTTGTGACCGCCGCCGTACGCGCCGGATTCCGGCTGGAACGGCATCGACACCTGATCCACGCTGACGCCGATGCGCTTCAACATATCGGCCAGCACCGGGTCGTATTCGAGTTTCAGATAATCCGCGCCGACTTCGACCGGCGTGTGGCGATTGCCGAGGTGATACGCGGCACGTGTCAGCGTCAACGCGTCTTTCGCGCGGACAACCAGCACCGCTTCGGGAGCGGCGACCACGCGCACCAGACCACCATCGTCGGCGACCAGCACATCGCCGTCACGCAACACGGTGCCGCGCGGCAGCAGCAGCGCGACTTCTTCGCCGTTATCGAGCGTTGCCGCGAGACGGCTCTTGCGACGGTCGTCGAAAGCCAGCGTCAAGGTCGGCGCGCGCTTCACCAGCACGGGCGCGAGCTTTAGATGCGGTGCAATCAGTTTGTCGATAGTGCGCATGGCTTAGAACAGAAAGTAGCGTTGCGCCATTGGCAGCACGGTGGCCGGTTCGCAGGTCAGCAATTGACCGTCGGCGATCACCTGATAGGTTTCCGGGTCGACGCTGATGACCGGGCGCCACGCGTTGTGAATCATGTTTGCCTTCGTGATATTGCGGCAGTTCTTCACGGCAACGATACGCTTGTTCAGGCCGTAGCGTTCGCCGACGCCCGCATCCGCCGCCATCTGCGAAACGAAGGTCAGGGAAGTGCGCCCCAGTGCACCGCCACGCGTTGCGAACATCTCGCGATAGTGAACGGGTTGAGGCGTGGGAATCGACGCGTTCGGGTCGCCCATCTGCGCCATCGCGATCATGCCGCCCTTCAGAATCAACGACGGTTTGATGCCGAAAAACGCGGGCTCCCAGAACACCAGGTCGGCCCACTTGCCAGGTTCGATCGAACCGACTTCATGCGAGATGCCGTGCGTGATGGCCGGATTGATCGTGTACTTGGCGATGTAACGCTTCGCGCGGAAATTGTCGTGCCGCGCGTTGTCTTCAGGCAGCGCGCCGCGTTGCACTTTCATCTTGTGCGCCGTCTGCCACGTACGGATGATCACTTCGCCCACGCGTCCCATCGCCTGCGAATCCGACGACAGCATCGACAACGCGCCGAGGTCGTGCAGGATGTCTTCGGCAGCAATCGTCTCGCGACGGATACGTGACTCGGCAAACGCGATATCTTCCGCAATCGACGGGTCCAGGTGGTGACACACCATCAACATGTCGAGATGTTCTTCGAGCGTATTGACGGTATACGGGCGCGTCGGATTGGTGGAGGAGGGCAATACGTTCGCTTCGCCGCACACCTTGATGATGTCCGGAGCGTGGCCGCCGCCGGCACCTTCCGTGTGATACGTGTGGATTGTGCGGCCCTTGAACGCGGCTACCGTCGCTTCGACAAAACCGGCCTCGTTCAAGGTATCCGTGTGAATCGCGACCTGCGTGTCGGTGTCGTCGGCGACGGAGAGGCAATTGTCGATCGCAGCCGGCGTCGTGCCCCAGTCTTCGTGCAGCTTCAGGCCGATCGCACCCGCGGCAATCTGCTCAAGCGCCGGTTGCGGCAGGCTCACGTTGCCCTTGCCGAGAAAGCCGAGATTCATCGGATAACCATCGGCCGCTTGCAGCATGCGTTCGAGATGCCACGGGCCCGGCGTGCAAGTCGTCGCGTTTGTGCCCGTTGCCGGACCTGTGCCGCCGCCGAGCATCGTCGTCACGCCGCTCGCGAGCGCTTCTTCGATCTGCTGCGGGCTGATGAAGTGAATGTGCGTATCGATGCCGCCCGCCGTCACGATCAGCCCTTCGCCGGCGATCACTTCGGTGGATGCGCCGATCGCGATCGTCACGTTCGGCTGGATGTCGGGATTGCCCGCTTTGCCGATCGCGGCGATGCGGCCGTTCTTGATGCCGATGTCGGCCTTGACGATGCCCCAGTGATCGAGAATCAGCGCGTTCGTCACGACGGTATCGACCACGTCGGCATGCACGCGTTGCGACTGGCCCATGCCGTCGCGAATCACTTTGCCGCCGCCGAATTTCACTTCTTCGCCGTAGGTTGTGAAGTCGCGCTCGACTTCGATCAGCAGCTCGGTATCGGCGAGGCGCACGCGGTCGCCGGTCGTGGGGCCGAACATCTCCGCGTACGCGCGGCGGCCAATGCGTAATGTCATGGTGTGGGTCCGGAAATGAGCAGGGTGGTCAGAGCACAGGCGCTCGAAGGGGCGTCAGAGCTTGCCCATCACCTTGCCGTTGAAGCCGTAGACGATGCGGTCACCCGCCAGTTCGACCAGTTCGACGGTGCGTTCCTGGCCGGGCTCGAAGCGCACCGCGGTTCCCGCTGCAATGTTCAGCCGGAAGCCGCGTGCCGCTTCGCGATCGAAGGAGAGCGCCTCGTTCACTTCGTAGAAGTGATAGTGCGAGCCGATCTGTACCGGACGGTCGCCGGTATTCGACACGACCACCGTGACAGTGGCGCGGCCCGCGTTGAGTTCGTGCTCGCCGTCGTCGATGAGGAGTTCGCCGGGAATCATGGGCCGCCTTACGGGATCGGGTGGTGAACGGTGACGAGCTTGGTGCCGTCGGGGAACGTGGCTTCGACCTGGATGTCGGGGATCATTTCCGGCACGCCTTCCATCACATCGGCGCGCGTGAGGAGCGTGGTGCCGTAGTGCATGACCTCGGCGACGGTTTTACCGTCACGGGCCGCTTCCATCAACGCGGCGCTGATAAAAGCGATCGCTTCCGGGTAATTCAGTTTGAGGCCGCGGGCGCGGCGCCGTTCTGCGAGCAGCGCGGCGGTGAAGATCAGCAGCTTGTCCTTCTCGCGAGGTGTCAGCTTCATCGGATGTCAGGTTGGGTTACGCCTGTCCCAGCGAGGACAGGCGTCGGATGCGATCGGGGTCGCGCTTCGTTGTGCGCTCTTGCGGCCGCTCGAAATGCGACGCGAAACAAACCGCGACAAGCTTACTGCCAGATCAGCTTACAAAGATATCGAGCTGAATTAACGACCCGCTTACAGATTGGCCGGCAAGGGCGCGCCGAACCACTTCTTCGACATCGTGTTGAGCGTGCCGTCCGCCTTCGCTTGGGCGATGGCGGCATTGACCTTCGCCTGGAGCCGGCTTTCATTCTTGTTCATGCCGACGAAACATGGTGAATCCTTTATAACGAACTTAGGCTCCGGACGACGCGGTGGATTCTTCGCATTGATTGCTGCGGCGACGATATTGCCGGCGGCGATCAACTGCACCTGACCTGAGAGAAACGCGGCGATGGTCGCGTTGTTATCCTCGAAGCGTTTGATGGTGGCATTCGGCGCCATTTGCGTGAGACCGATTTCTTCGAGCGCGCCGCGCGTGGCGCCGACCGTCTTGCCGGTGAGATCGGCCGGGCTGGTGACCTTGATGTCGGCGGGACCGAACACGCCCTGGTAGTACGGCGCATAGGCCGTCGAAAAATCGATGACCTTGTCGCGCTCGGGCGTTTTGCCGAGCGACGAGATCACCAGATCGACCTTACCCGTTTGCAGATACGGAATGCGGTTTGCGCTATTGACCGGCACGAGTTCAAGCTTCACGTTCATCGACTTCGCGAGCATCGCGGCGGTATCGATGTCATAGCCTTGCGGCTTCATATCGGCGCCGACCGAACCGAACGGCGGATAGTCCTCGGGAACCGCGACTTTGAGCACACCGGCTTTGGCGATGTTGTCGAGCGTATCCGCGTGAGCGGCGGGCGCATGGATTGCGAGGACGGGCGAGAGCAGCAGTGCAGCGAGCCAGGCGCGACGCGCGGGGCGAAGGGTCGATCGGATCATGTTGTGTGAGCGGTGGTGGCGAGAAGCGGTCGGCTGCGGTCAGGACGCGGCAGCATCGTGGGAGATTCGATGCAAAGTGTGTGCCATGGCGGTGCAGCATGGCGGGGCGGACCAACAGGGGATGCCGTGCACCAAATCAATGCGTCGACGCGGCCCAAATTGGTGCAATCACCGTCTTACGAAGGTGAAAGGCAGCCAAAGCCATCACAAAGCAGCATATAAAACACTCGAGAATGACGTGCCACCACGGCGCGCGCAGCGCCGCCGGAAGCATGACGCCCTTGTCACTGACGCGGAGTGTGCGAGAGCACCGATTCCAGATGCACCACTACCGCAACTGCGCGAGGGACCCGCTTAAGAATTAGCGGTGTGAAGCCGCTTTCTTTGCTTATCTTTCTTTGCGGCGGCAAAGAAAGTAAGTGCCGCCCCGCACAGGGGCAAACGCTAATAGACCACTAAGAAAGCAAGGAAAGGCCAAAGCCCAAAGAACCCAGACAAGAAAAGCCCAAAGAACCCAGATCAAGCAAAGTCCAACCCCGCAGACGCCCATCCAGGACTACGTCGCCCAAATCCGCAAAGGCACGGCCTCAACCCCATGCACAATGGGCCGCAATTGAAGCCAACACTGAGTCAAAGCACGCTGCAGCGTTTCCATCGACCGCGAAACCGCCCGCACGAGCAGAACACCTTCAGTGACACAGGAAGCCGCCGCCCGAATCGAATCGTCAAACGGCAACTGGGCAGTGAGCGTTTCAGCGAGCGCATCATCGCAGGCCGCCCCTACAGCCCACAGCGTCCCATACGCAGGAAACCCGGCAAGCCCTTGCGCGGCATCCCGCAATGAATCTTCCGCGGTGAGGCTCGCCCGCTCGAGCCACAGCGCCTCGCCATTCGCCCCAACGATCCGCGACACAGCCCGCAACTGCCCGTTCGACCATCGCTCACCTGCTGCTTGCCGCCCAAGCTGAGTCGCATCCCACCCAATTGCGGTAGCGCCTTCGCCAAGCGTCAGCGAAAAATCCAGCATCGCGTTGGCGTGATCGAAAACGATATTGTTCTGCGGCAGCCAGTCGAGCTTCGCCTGCGGACCGACGCGCACCGCAATATTCTGTCGTGCCGCACGGCCATTGGACTTGTACCACTTGGTTGCGCCGGGCGTGGTGATAACGGCATGCGCACTGTCGCCGACATCCACGTCGATATCGAGTTGATCGCCGCCCGCGATCCCGCCCGGCGGATGCACGATCACTGCGTGGCAGATCGCGTGGCCTTCCGGATAGAGCGGCCGTTGCACGCGCAACGGACCATCATGCAGCCGATGCTTGAGCGTCGCCCGTTCGCCGTCTTTGACGAAGCCGAGTTCGAGGCGCGCGCGCCATTGCGAGTGCGCAGTGGGTTGCGCGGTGGCGAGTGCAGCGTGGTTTTCGTGAAGCGACATGCGAGCGGACTTGCGAATGAATGAGCGGCTGGGCGCGGTATTGGGCACAGTAACGGACGCGGCAGCAGACGCGTCAATGTGCAGGGTGCCCGCACGCGTTAGGCAACGACGAGCCGCGTTGCCACAGGATGCGGCGAGAATAGCACGCGGCGCCGCTTGTGCTGTTTGTACTGCTAGTACTGCTGTGCCGGTCAGACGGCGATCAATGCACGCACGCCATCCGTATCCATGTTGGCGCCTTCACCGCCCGCGACGATTTCACCGCGGCTCATCACCCAATACCGATCGGCGATCTCTTTGGCGAAGTCGTAATACTGTTCGACGAGCAGCACGGTCATACCCATTTCTTCGACCAGCTGACGCAGCGTGCGGCCGATGTCCTGAATGATCGAGGGTTGGATACCTTCGGTGGGTTCATCGAGGATGAGCAATTGCGGATCGCTCATTAGCGCGCGGCCGATCGCGAGCTGTTGTTGCTGACCGCCGGAGAGATCGCCGCCGCGGCGGCTGCGCATGTCCTTCAGGACTGGGAACAGTTCGTAGATGCGGTCCGGGATCTTCTTCGGGGATTTTTTGCTGGCCGCGCCGACCAGGAGGTTTTCTTCGACGGTTAGGCGGGGGAAGATGTCACGGCCTTGCGGAACGTAGGCGAGGCCTTTCTCCACGCGCGAGTAGGTCGGCAGTTTGGTGATCGGTGTGCCGCGCCAGGCAATCGAACCGCTCTTGGTCTGGACGACACCCATCAGGCATCTAAGCAGCGTTGTCTTGCCCACGCCATTGCGGCCTAACAGGACGGTTAGCTTGCCGTCAGGTACGGTGAGTTTCACATCTCTGAGGATGTGGCTACCGCCGTAGTACTGGTTCAGGTTTTCAACTTCTAGCATTTGGGTGTTCCTTTGAAGCTGTGGTTTTTTGCCTGCTCGGCGTTTGTTCGTCTGTGTGCTTGCGGGGTTGGACTTTGCTTGATCTGGGTTCTTTGGGCTTTTCTTGTCTGGGTTCTTTGGGCTTTGGCCTTTCCTTGCTTTCTTAGTGGTCTATTAGCGTTTGCCCCTGTGCGGGGCGGCACTTACTTTCTTTGCCGCCGCAAAGAAAGATAAGCAAAGAAAGCGGCTTCACACCGCTAATTCTTAAGCGGGTCCCTCGCGCAGTTGCGGTAGTGGTGCATCTGGAATCGGTGCTCTCGCACACTCCGCGTCAGTGACAAGGGCGTCATACTTCCGGCGGCGCTGCGCGCGCCGAAGCGCGCTTCTTAAAACCGATTGCGGTGTTTTCGCACTCGCCCTCCATTCGGCGCTTCGCCGAGGCGAAGCCGATGGCTCCCACCACGCCGAAACGAAGCCCTTGGTTTCCCAGGCAACGCCGCCGTCGCCGAGGCGAAGCCGATGAGCCCCCAACACCCCCAACCGAAGCCCCGGGTTTCCCATGCGAACCCCTCCGCGACGCACGCAGTGCGGAGTGGGAGCTGATGATCCCTTTGTCGCTCACGCCGAATGTGCGAGAGCACGGATTCCAGATGCACCACAATCCCCTCCAAGCCAGGGGACCCGCTTATGAGCTAGCGGTGTGAAGCCGCTTTCTTTGCTTATCTTTCTTTGCGGCGGCAAAGAAAGTAAGTGCCGCCCCGCACAGGGGCAAACGCTAATAAACCACTAAGAAAGCAAGGAAAGGCCAAAGAAGCCAGACCGACGAAAGACCAAAGACGCCAGTTCAAGGAAAGCCCAAAGAACCCAGATCAAGAAAAGGCCAACGGCAAAAAAAACAAAAAAATCACCTCCCAAGATAAGACTCAATCACCGTCTCATCCCTCTTCACCTCATCAAGCGTGCCGTGCGCAAGAACGCGCCCTTCTGCCATCACCGTGACCTTCCCCTTCTCACCCGACAACGCCGCGACAAACTCCATATCATGTTCAACCACCATCATCGAACACGTCCCACGCAGGTGATTCAGCAACTCAGCCAACTGCATGGTCTCGTCATCGGTCATGCCTGCCGCAGGCTCGTCGAGCAACAGAAGCGCCGGTTGCTGCATCAGCAACATCCCGATCTCGAGCCGCTGTTTCTGTCCATGTGACAACTCACCAGCAAGCCGCCGAGCCTCACTTTCAAGACCAATCAAAGCCAACGTCTCTTCAATCCGCGCTTGCGCTTCACGATCGAGTCGCGCGCGCAAAGAAGCCCACCATCCCTTGTCAGCCTTCATCGCCAACTCAAGGTTCTCCCACACAGGATGTTGCTCAAAAACGGTCGGTTTCTGAAACTTCCGCCCAATACCCGCACGCGCAATAGACGGCTCATTCATCCGCGTCAGATCAATCGACTGCCCAAGAAAAACCTTCCCGGAATCCGGTTCAGTCTTCCCGGTAATGACATCCATCATCGTCGTCTTGCCGGCGCCATTCGGACCGATGATGCACCGCAATTCGCCCGCGTTGATCGACAAGGTCAACGCATTCAGCGCGCGAAATCCATCGAAACTCACGGTCACGTCTTCAAGGTACAGAATCGTCCCGTGCGAAATATCGATCTCGCCCGGCACCACCACGTGCCCCATGCTCGCGACGCCGCTCAACGACCGTTCAGCAGGCTCTTCAGGCAATGCAAGATCAGGAACCATCGGGTTTTCGTTCATGAGCGGTTCCTCTTGCGCGTGACCATGTCGATCAGCCCCATGATGCCGTTCGGCAGCAACAGCGGGACCAGCACGAAAATCAGACCAAGAAAGAACAGCCAGTATTCAGGGAAATTCGCCGTAAAAAAGCTCTTTGCGCCATTCACCGCGAATGCGCCGATGATCGGTCCGATCAAGGTGCCGCGCCCACCCACCGCAACCCAGATCGCCATCTCGATCGAGTTGCCTGGCGACATCTCGCCCGGGTTGATGATGCCGACCTGCGGCACATACAACGCCCCAGCAATCCCGCACAAAATCGCGGATACGGTCCACACGAACAGCTTGTACGCGAGCGGGCTGTAACCGAGGAACATCAGACGCGTTTCGCCGTCGCGCACCGCCGTGACCACGCGGCCGAGCTTCGACGTGACGATTGCCCGCGCGCCGATGAAGGCCAGAATCAACACGGCAAACGTGATCAGCAGAAGGACAGTGCGCGTGCCCGGATGCGTGATCGGAAAGCCGCCGATGCGCTTGAAATCGGTGAAGCCGTTATTGCCGCCGAAACCCGTTTCATTGCGATAGAACAGCAGCATGGCGGCAAACGTCATCGCCTGCGTGATGATCGATAGATACACGCCCTTCACCCGCGAGCGGAACGTGAAGAAGCCGAACACCCACGCGACCACGGCGGGCACCAGCACTACCAGCAGCAGCGCATAACCGAGATGCTGTGTGCCTTGCCAGTACCAGGGCAGTTGGTGCCAGTCGAGAAACACCATGAAGTCGGGTAGGTCGCTGCCGTATTTGCCTTCATGGCCGATCGAGCGCATGAGGTACATGCCGATCGCGTAGCCACCCAATGCAAAGAACAGCGCGTGTCCCAGGCTCAGAATGCCGCAATAGCCCCACACGAGATCGAGTGCCAGCGCGGCAATCGCGTAGCACATGAACTTGCCGGTGATCGTCATCGCATACGCGGACAGATGGAACGCGCTCGTCTCCGGGACCACCAGGGTGGCGAATGGCACGCCGAGACCGAACACGATGATCAGTGCGATCAGCGCAAGCCATGCGCGGCGCGACAGCAATGCGGGACGCGGCGGCAAGCCAAGCGCGAAGCCGGACTGCGCTTCGCGTCCGGCAGCAGCGCTACTGCTTGCTGCGCCGACGTGAGCCGATGAAGTTGCAGATGTCATGTTCATGCCTCCGCGCTACGGCCCTTGAGGGCGAACATGCCCTGCGGACGCTTCTGGATGAACAACACGATCAGCACGAGCACGGCGATCTTTGCTAGCACCGCGCCCCAGAATGGCTCGATCGCCTTGCTGACGAGCCCGAGACCGAAGCCGCCGATCACCGTGCCGGCGAGTTGGCCGACGCCACCGAGCACAACCGCCATGAATGAATCGATGATGTAGCTCTGGCCGAGGTCCGGACCCACATTGCCGATCTGCGACAGCGCGCAGCCACCCAGGCCGGCAATGCCCGCGCCGAATGCGAACGCATACGAATCGACGCGCGCGGTCTTCACACCGACGCACGCCGCCATGCGCCGGTTTTGCGTGACGGCTCGCACGAACAGGCCCAGGCGTGTTTTAGTCAGGACGGCCCACGCAATCCCGACGACGATCAGCGAAAACGCCAGAATCGCCAGCCGGTTGTACGGCAGGATCAGATTCGGCAGGACGGTCACGCCGCCGCTCATCCATGCAGGGTTGATCACCTGCACATTCTGCGCACCGAACAGCATGCGCGTCGCCTGAATCAGGATCAGGCTGACGCCGAAGGTGGTCAGCAGGGTTTCGAGCGGCCGACCGTACAAATGCTTCAACACGAGACGTTCGAGCACGATGCCGACCAGTCCGGCTGCGGCGAATGACGCCGGTACCGCGAGCAGCGGATACCAGTCGAACGCACCCGGCGCAAAACGCTGGAACAGGTTCTGCACCACGTAAGTGGCGTAGGCGCCAATCATCAGGAACTCGCCGTGCGCCATATTGATGACGCCGATCAACCCGTACGTGATCGCGAGACCGAGCGCGGCGAGCAGTAGCACGCTGCCGAGCGACAAGCCCGCGAACAGCGTGCCGGCGATCTGACTGCGGCGCTGGATCGAATCGAGTTCGTCGATGCCCTTTTGTGCGGCGGCGCGCACGCGGTCATCGGCTTCGTTGAAGGTGCCGTCCGGCTTCTTCGCGACGAGCGGACGCAGCAGTTCGTTCATGTCGAGATCGTGGCGCGCGGCGACCAGTTGCACGGCTTCGAGGCGTTTGGCCGGGTCGGCGTCGTGCAACGCGGTCATGGCCCACAGCGTGTCGAGGCGCTTCTTCAGCGCCGGGTCGGTTTCCTTCGCGCGAGCCGCATCGACAAGCGGTTTGATCGACGGATCGGGGTTTTGCAGCAGTGCGGTGATGGCGGCGTCGCGTGTGGCGGCGTCGGGCGAATCGAGTTGCAGGCCCGAGAGCGCGCCAGCCACTTTCGAGCGGAGCAGGTTGTTCAGGGTGACCGGTTGGGCGTCGCCCGCAGCGACCGTTTTGCCGGTGACGGCATCGCGAGCCGTGTCGCCGTCTTGCAGCAGCACGGCGCCTGAATCGGTGGCGAGCGCGCTGTCTTCGGAAAGCGCTTTGAGGACGGCGAGCGACTCTTTGTCGTGGTTTGCAATCAGCTTGTCGACGGCCGCGGTTTTTGCATCGAAGTCGTCGCCTGCGAGCGGCGCGACATCGGCCGGAGTGAGCGCAAGGGCGGTAAGCGGTGCGCTAACGATAAGCGCGAGCGCGAGACCGCTGATGCTGCGTCGTGCGAATTTCGGAAATGAAAACGCCATGATGGCCTTTGAAGAAAAACCGGCGAGGCGGCGCGGCATCGTGCGAAAGAGCCGCTGCCGCACCGTCGAATTGCTGCGCGTGGATGTCACGCCGTGGGTCGGTCGCCGGCGATCTGTTGCCGTGAGCCCAGATAACGCCAGACCCCAAGTCGAGATTCACGGTCCAACTGCACGACGCGGCTGGACCCTCCACCGAGAGATCATGTCGGATCGTGGCGGCGGCTAACCACGCTGTCGCTGCGATCCGTTCTGTCAGGCAACCCGCGAACGCTTCAGGAATGCCGGAATCGAACTGACCACATCCGGCTTGCTCGAATTGCCGGCGATGAACGGGCTCCACGGCTGCGCGCGGATCGCGGTCTTGGTCCGCCACACCACGTTGAACTGACCGTCGGCACGCACTTCGCCGATCATCACCGGTTTGTGCAGATGGTGATTGCCGTCCATTTCGAGCGTGAAGCCCGACGGTGCCGCAAACGTCTGACCGACCATCGCCACACGCACTTTGTCCACGTCCGTGCTCTTCGCTTTCTCGACGGCCTGCTTCCACATATGGATGCCGACGAAAGTCGCTTCCATCGGGTCATTGGTCACACGCTTGGTGCCGCCCGGCAGGTTGTTGTCCTTGACCCATGCGGCCCATTGCTTCTTGAACTTCTCGTTGGCCGGGTTGCGCAACGACATGAAGTAGTTCCATGCCGCGAGATTGCCGACTAATGGCTTTGTATCGATGCCGCGCAGTTCTTCTTCGCCGACCGAGAACGCGACGACCGGCACGTCGGACGCCTTCAGCCCCTGGTTGCCCAGTTCCTTGTAGAACGGCACGTTCGAGTCGCCGTTGACGGTCGAGATCACCGCGGTCTTGCCACCCTGCGAGAAGGTCTTGATGTTCGCGACGATGGTCTGATAGTCGCTGTGGCCGAACGGTGTGTAGACCTCCTGGATATCGGCTTCCTGCACGCCTTTCGACTTGAGGAACGAACGCAGAATCTTGTTGGTCGTGCGGGGATACACATAGTCGGTACCCAGCAGGAAGAAGCGCTTGGCGCCGCCGCCTTCCGTGCTTATCAGGTATTCGGTTGCCGGAATCGCCTGCTGATTCGGCGCTGCGCCCGTGTAGAACACGTTGCGCGACATTTCTTCGCCTTCGTACTGCACCGGGTAGAACAGCAGGCCGTTCAGTTCTTCGAACACCGGCAGCACCGACTTGCGCGACACCGAAGTCCAGCAGCCGAATACGACGGCGCACTTTTCCTGCGTGATCAGCTGGCGCGCTTTTTCGGCGAACAATGGCCAGTTCGACGCCGGATCCACGACGACAGGTTGCAGTTGGCGGCCCATGACGCCGCCGTTTTTGTTGATGTCCGCAATGGTCATCAGCGCGGTGTCTTTGAGCGATGTCTCCGAGATCGCCATCGTGCCAGACAGGGAATGTAGAACGCCTACCTTGATGGGACCGCTGCCCGACTGAGCATTCGCAAATGGGATCTTGCTGGCCAGCGCCAGTGCGCCCGACATCGAACCAAATTTCAACAGACTGCGACGTTTCATGTGCATCCCCTTGCCATTGATGGTGAGTGTTTATGGGCGTCGATTTCAGCCAGCAGGGCTTATCCTGCATGACTTGCCGCTTGTGTACTGCAAGGCACATGCCATGTGGCAATTTCGACTTGAAGTCTGCCCATCGCGTGCTACGACGCGGTGATGCGCCACACAAGTTATGCGTAACGCGGCTCAGAATTGGTGCAGGAGCAGGACGTGCGCCTCGTTCAGGTGCGTGTCGCGCCGCAACGAAGCGTGTCGATCGGCCAACGGGCAGCGACGGTGCATGACCGCCGCGCCTTTGTGCATGCGCCGTGCTCTGGCTACGCTGAAAGACCAACGACGCGGTGGAAGAAAAAAGGTCGGCTCCCTGACGGAGCCGACCTTTTTGTTTATCGCATGGATGTTGCTCTCGAAGATCAGAAAGCGATGAACGGTCCCGCCTGTTTGCCGATCGTCACGTTGTTGAGCGCCGTGTAGACGTTGCGGCCAAAGAAGAATGGCAACCCCCAGAGGAACATTCCCGCCGATGGCGAGCCCAGGCTGTCATAGGCCGCGTACTGACTCGCCAGCAGGCTCCAGCCGTTGGCCAGTGAGAATGGCACGGTGATCGGCATGGCAGCCTTGTCGAGACCCGTCAGGATGGCGGACAGGCCGAGCGTGGTTGACGGCGTATACCAGTCGCCCGAATAGGGAACCGTGTAATCCGCAAAGATGTTCGCATTGGAGCCGCTGTCGATGGCGCTCGAATAAGAGCGGCTCTTGTATGTGGTCTGGAAAAAACCATTCTGATCGAGCGCCAGGATATTCGGGTTCGACGGCATCGCGTTGTTCGACTGGGTGCCAATGCCAAATACCAGTTCACCCGTGGCACTCAACTGACCGCCCGCGGGCAACGCAGGCAGGCGAATGATCGTGCCGTTGTTGTCGGAGGTGAAGTTAGCCACCGGATTCATGACCTGTGTGTCGAGCGGTACGCGCGTGTTCGTACACGACGTCGCGGACGTGCAGTAATAGTAGGCGGCCGGTAAGACGGTTTGTGCCGCGGCCGGATAGTCTCGTTGTGCCGGGCCGATGCCGAGCACGCCGTTGGCGCCGAGCGCGGATACAGTGCCGAGGTTGTTGACACCGCGCGAAACGCAATCCGTCGGCGTGGCATACGTACCGTCGGCGATCACTTGCACAGGCAGATTGCCTGCCGTTTTGCCGCCGATCGTCACGTCGGCCCGCTTGATCGGCCCCCACGTGTATCCCGAGCCGAACACGGCGCATTCGGCAATCGGCGCGTTGCCGGTCGGATCATTGGTGGCCCCCGATTGTGCAGGCAGGCGGCCGGCGAGTGCCGGGCCCAGTGCGCTTGCCAGTACCCGCACACCGACCGAACCTGTATCCAGTTGCATGTGGTCGATGGTTGCGCATTGCGTGCTGCCCTGTACGCCAGGGATGCAAAGCGTGACGCTCACGTACGGCATGTTGGCGTAATTCCCGGTCCAACGTTCGACGGTGATCGGGACGGTGTTGACGTCGGGGACCGGGGTTGGGGTGGGCGTCGGAGTAGGACTCGGCGTAGGCGTAGGCGTGGGCGTGGGAGTCGGAGTCGGTGTGGGCGTGGGCGTGGGCGTGGGCGTGGGCGTCGGACTCGGAGTGGGTGTGGGACTCGGAGTGGGAGTAGGCACCGGGCTCGGAGTAGGCGTCGGCGTGGGAGTCGGAGCCGGCGCTGGTGTGGGGCTCGGTGCCGGACTCGGAGCAGGAGTCGGACCCGGAGCAGGCGAGGGCGTCGGGGCAGGACTCGGCGTAGGCGTAACCGGCGCCGGGTTGTCGTTGTTCTTTGTCGCGTTCGGGTCGCCGTTGTTGTCGCCGCCACCGCCGCCGCAGCCCGATAGCGCCACGCTGGCCGTCAGAAGCGCGAAGCAAAGCGTCTTGTTAAAAGTTTTCATGTTTGTATTCCGTGCATCGATGCGCCGCTTCACTGCAGTTCGTCCATGCGAACGTTGGCGGGGACGAGGCGTGGCAAATACGCTTTGCCAAAAAAGTGCCCAGGTCGGCCCGCTGATTCAACGTGAAAGCCGCCGTTGTGTTCGATCAACGGACCGGTGCCGCGCGCATGTGCCTGACCCGCCGAGGCGAAGTTGGGGAGGTAGCTGCCGAGTAGCACGCTCATATCCGGGCGCACGGGTCCCTGCCATGTGACAGCAAACACGACATTGGTTGGCAGCACGTATTCGCGGACCGAGACACCGTCGGCATCGCGCGATTCACGCACGGTATAAGCCGCAGAAGGGGAGGAATTAGGGGTGGCTGAGCGGAGCAACGTTTGCGGGGCCGAGCCCGTACCCGGTGCACCGCCCAACGCCGCATACGACGCGAGCGGCAATAGTGTCGCAGCAGCCAGCGCGATCTTTACAAATCTCATCACATTGCTCCAAAAATAGGTCGGAGCATGTTGCCTGCGGGCTATTAAAGAGAGTGGGGGAAAATTCCCAATGCAAAGTCAGAAACGACGACGGGAGGTGACGCTTCGCGGCGCCGCCTCCCGTGTCACATCTGAAAATCGTTAGAACGCGACGAACGGTCCAGTACGAGTGCCGATCTTGTTGGTCCCGATTACCGTGTACACGCTGCGGCCGTAGAAAAACGGGAGACCCCAGAGGAACATGCGGTTGTATGAGAGCTTCCACCCCACGTTGTTGTACGCAGCGTTGCCACTTGAAATCAGGTTGATGGCGTTATTGAGCGGGAAAGTCAACTTGTAAGGCGTACCGGAGCCGTTCGTTGCTTCCATCGTTGCTTCCAGGTTGAGCGTGCTCGTTGGTGTGTACCAGCCCGAGGTTGTGGGTATCGAGTTATCGGGGAAAGCGTATCCATTGGTGCCGCTGTCGATGGCACTCATGTTGAACACAGTCCCCTGATACTGGGTCGTAATGCTGCCGTACTGATCCACCGCAAAGTAGTTGGCATTGGCTGGCAGCACGTTATTCGGCTGTGTGCCGACACCGAATATCAACTGACCGGCGACGCCGGGCTCTCCGCTCGCGGACACCGCCGGCAGGCGGATGACCGTCCCGTTGTAATCGGCGTCGAATGCGGCGACAGGGTTCATCACTTCCTTGGCGGCCGTCATGCGCGTGCTGATGCATGAATTCTGCGACGGGCAGTAGTAATAGAGACCTGGCAGCGCGTTGTCGAGAGCGTCTTTGGAGTCAGACGTGAAGTTCGAAATCCCCAAGATACCGTTGGCGCCTAGACTTTGCGCGGTGCTGAGGTCGGCGCCGCCGTGCGCAACGCAATCCGACGGCGTATTGAACGCGCTATCGCCGATCACCTGGATCGGGATGTTGCTTGCCGTTCTGCTGCCGATTGTGATGTCGGCGCGCTTGACCGAGCCCCATGTGAAACCGGAGGCGAACGGCATGCATTCGGCGATCGGATAAGCGCCGCCTATGTAGCTGCCACCGGGTTTGTCGTCGACTGCGCCTACTTGCGTGAGCAACTGGGCATTCAACGCCTGAATCGCGCCGGCGGTGATACGTACGCCCGTTGACCCGGTATCGACCAGCATACGATCGACAGTCACGCACTGGCTCGCGCCCTGCGGCGTGCCCGGGACGCACACCTTGATCGAGGCGGACAGCATGTTGACGCCGCCCATTGAGTTGTCAACGCGAATCGGTACCGTATTGTTCTTGTCGGTTTTGATGTTGCTCGTGTTGCTCGTGTTGCCGGTGTTGCCTGCGTTACCCGTATTGCCTGAGCCGCCGGGTGTGTTGATCCAGTCGGGCGTAGCGTTCCAGCCGAGGGCGCTGCCTTGACCATTTCCTTCGCCGCTGCCACCGCACGCGGCAAGGACGACGCTTGCCCCTGCCATGATGACCCACAGCCTCTTCTTAAAAGTTTTCATATTTTGATTTTTCCGTACTCGACGTAGGTCTCACTGGAGGTCGCCCGGGTGTACGTTGGCAGGCATCAGGCGGGGCAGATAGGCTGCGCCCGTGAAGCGCCCCAAGCGGCCAGCCGATTCGATGCGAAAGTCGTCACTGCCCTCGACAAGCGGCCCAGTGCCGCGCGCGCGGCTTTCGCCGGCGCTGACGTAGGTGGGGAAATAGCTGCCGAGAAGCGCGGTCATGTCTGGGCGGATCGGACCATTCCATGTGACAGCGAACACGACGTTGCTGGGCAGCACGTATTCACGGATCGTGACGCCGTTGGCGTCGCGCGACTCGCGCATGGTGTAGGGCACCGCGGCTGCCGTTTTAGCCGCGACTGTTCCGATGGAGGACTGGGGCGTGGCGCGCAGCGTTGTCGGCGAGGAAGATGTGCCAGCACCCGGCGCACCGCCCAGCATTGCGTGTGATACGAGCGGAAACAGTGTTGCGGCCAGCATCGCGATCCTCAGAAGTCTCATCACTCGCTCCGAAAAAATAATCGGAGCATGGTGCCTGTGAGGTGTTTAGGAAACCATAAGAAACTTCCGAGATGATGACGAGAAGTGTCTCAACGAAAGAATCGCGTCAATTTCGTCTTAAATCATCCTAACTTATTAGGCAGAACAAGGCTTTGGATAAGACAAGGCTACTGACAACGACGGACGATCGCGATGACCCCCTACGCTGAATGCAAGGGCGGAAACCCTGAACTGTAGAAAAAGTGAACGGGAATACTATGGCTATTGCTGGGCCTGACCCCGCCGCATTCGGCATAGCCCGCCGCCCAACCTTCCCCGCAGCGCCTTTCGCGGCGACACCCGGATGCGGGACTGTGGGTACCTGCGGAAGCGCGGTCAACGAACCATCGTCGACCGGCGACAGCAGCGCGCTCAACTGCAGCACGTCTTGATCAGTGAGATTGGCCGTCGACGCCTTCAGCTTGAGGCTGTTGATCAGCGTGTCATAACGCGCCTTCGCCAGATCGCGACGCGCCGAAAACAGTTGATCTTGCGCATTGAGCACGTCGATATTGATCCGCACGCCGACCTGATAACCGAGCAGATTTGATTCAAGCGAGGTGTTCGCCGATCGCTCGGCCGTCTGCAGTGCGCGGACCTGTGCGAGTCCGCTCACCACGCCGAGAAACGCCTGCCGCGCCGATAGCGCCGCGTTGCGCCGGGCGGTATCGAGATCGGCGGCCGCCTGGTCTTCGAGTGCGAGCGTTTGACGTACACGGCTTTGCGTCGCGCCGCCCGCAAAGATTGGAATCGTGACCTGCACGCCGATCGTGCTGTTCGTGTACGACGACCCCAGGTTGCCCAGTTCGGCGGCGAGCGCCGGTGTGCCGGGCGCAGGTGTGTTCGCGCCGCTGCCGAAGCCGCCACCGAAATTGCCGCCAAAATTACCCGCGCCGGCCGCACCAAGACTGCTGCGCGAGCGGCTCGCCACCAGGTCGACGGTAGGCAGATGGCCGGCCTTCGCCTTCGAGGTCTCGCGTTGCGCGCTATCCAGTGCGATCTGCTTCAGCACGACCTGGTAGCTGCCATCGGTGGCCGCATCGACCCACAGATTGATGTCGGCGGGCACGGGTGGTGGCAGCGGTGCGCCGGCGGAGAGTCCATCCACCTGCTCGACGGAGTGCCCGACAATCTGCTGCAACGCCGCCAGTTTCACGGCGAGATCGTTCTGCGCGGCAATTTCCTGCGAGATCGCCTGATCGTATTTAGCCTGGGCTTCGTTGGTATCGGTAATCGTCGTGTTGCCGACTTCGAATGAACGTTTGGCCGATTCGAGTTGCTGCGCGATCGACGCTTTCTGCGAGCGCACAATCGCGAGGCTGTCCTGTGAGGAGAGTGCGTCGAAGTAAGCCTGGCCAAGCCGTACGATCAGGTCCTGACGGGCCTGCGCAAACGACGCCTGCGCCGAATCCACCGCGAGCTTGCCCTGCGCATAGCCGTACCAGCTATCGACGTGAATCAGCGGCTGCGTGAGCGAAATCGTGTAGCCGTTGCTGTTGCCGTAGGACGCAGGAAAGCCGCCGCCGAAATCGGTGCTCTGGCGATTTGCGGTAAGGGATGCGGAGACTTGCGGCAGCAGTTTGGCGCGGGCCAGCGGCAACTCTTCGCTATTGGCGGCGAGCGCTGCGCGCGCGCTTTGCAACTGCGCGTCGTTCGAGAGTGCTTCGTCGTAAAGCTGGGAGAGGCCGACGGCGTGCGCCGTGAGCGGAAACAACGCGAGAACGGCGCAATGAAGCGCCAGAGCGGCCGCGAGTACCGGCACTCGCTCACGAATCATCGCGGCCGTGCGGATCAGTAGGTAGGAACGGCCGGATCGACCTGACGCGACCACGCGTCGATCCCGCCTTGCAGATTGAAGACGTTGGTGTGGCCACGCGATTCGAGGAACATCGCGACCTGGGCGCTGCGCGCGCCGTGATGGCACACGCAGACGATTTGCGCGTCGTCGTCGAGTTCTTCGCTGCGCGCGGGAATCTCACGCATCGGAATCGACACGGCGCCGGCGATCGACGCCGTCTGGATTTCCCACGGTTCGCGCACGTCGAGCAGCACGAGCGCTGGGCGCGATTGATCGGCGAGCCATTCGGCGAGCGCGGGAGCGGTCAGATTTTGCATCTACAGGACATCCAGTTCAGAGGACGGCGGCGTGCCGCCGTACAGATAAACGTGCGAATTAAAACTTGAAGCGCGGCGGCTGCACGGCGTTGATCAGCGGCTCGACATAAGTTTCGAATACGTCGGCGATGCGGTATTGCTTCTCGTCGATACGCGTGATGATCTGCGCCTTCATGACCGGCGCGGTACCGACGAAAGCCGCCAGACGGCCGCCGACCTTCAGATGTTCGAGGATTTCCTGCGGCAGCACCGGCAGGCCGCCCGACACGCAGATCACGTCGTACGGTGCAGCGTTGGCCCAGCCGCGCGAGGCGTCGCCGGTGACGACTTCGGCGTTCAGCACGCCGTTGGCGATCAGGTTGTTCTTCGCCAGTTCTGCCAGTTCCGGTTCGATGTCGACCGTCAGCACGTGCTGCGCGCGGTGCGCAAGCAGAGCAGCCATGTAACCCGAGCCGGCGCCGATTTCGAGCACGCTTTCGTGTTTCTTCACCGCCAGTTCCTGCAGCACACGCGCTTCGACGCGCGGCGCCAGCATGTGCTGGCCGGCCGGCAGTGGCACTTCGAAGTCGACGAAGGCCAGATCGCGGTACACGGTGGGGACGAAGTTTTCACGCTTGACGATCGAGAGCAGATTCAGCACGTCCTGGTCGAGCACTTCCCAGGGGCGGATCTGCTGTTCGATCATGTTGAAACGCGCTTGCTCGATGTTCATGGTGGATTCGGCAGTATGGTTTGGCGAGTTTGCAATTCTTTGCCCCTGACTGGCGGCCTCGGGGTACAGCCTTGGGGCGCAACTCCGGGGTATATCGCCGGGGTACGTCCTGGTAAGCAGGCCGCGGCAGGGTAACTGCGGGATTGTACCAAATGACAGCGCGAATCCACGCCGTCGGGGGCAGTCCGCCGCCGGCCCGCACCTTGAGCCGGATCTCGCCGCGCCCGCCCGCCCCCGTGTTAATCCCTAGTGATCCGTGCTTGCGATTCCCGCTTGCATGGCGCAAAAATGTAATCGATTACATTCTCAAGGCAGATTCACTTGTCCAAGTCGTTGTCCAAAGCGGCCCCCGCGAAGTCGAAGACGCCCCCGCAGCCCGAGGTTCGGTCACTGAGGCCGGCCGAAGGCCTTTCGATTGCCCAGGTGGCGGAGCAGGCGGGTGTCTCGGTGGCGACCGTGTCGCGCGTGCTGAACGGCCACGAGAACGTGCGGCCCGCCACGCGCGACAAGGTATTGGCGGCCGTCGACGCCAGTGGCTATCGCGTCAACGAACTCGCGCGCAATCTGCGCACCGCCGAAAGCCGCCTGCTGCTGACGATGGTGCCTGACGTTGGCAACCCGTTCTACGCGGAGATCGTGCGCGGCATCGACAGCGTGGCGCGCCAGCACGGCTATTTCATGCTGCTATGCGACACAGGCGCGGACCCGGGCCGCGAGCGCAGCTATTTCGATCTGCTACGCCGCCGCCGCGCGGATGGCGCGATCTGCCTCGATCCCGCCACCATCCAGCAGGCGCTGGGCGAGGCATCCAGCGCGCTGCCGTGGGTCGCGTGCTGCGAGTTCGATCCGGCAATGGGCGTGCCGTACGTCGGCATCGACAATTATCGGGCGGCAGGCGACGCCGTGCGGCATCTGCTCGCTCGCGGGCATCGGCGTATCGGGTTGATCAATTCGGATGTCGACTACCTGTACGCGCGGCAGCGTCAGCAAGGTTATCTGGACGCGTTGACGGAAGCGGGCATCACGCCGGACGAGCGTTGGCGCATGAACCTGAACAGTCTCGACTACGAAGCGGGTGCTTCGGCTGCAGCCCTGCTGATGCAGCAGTCTCATGCACCTGACGCGGCGCCAAGCGCGATCTTCGCGGTGTCCGACACGCTGGCGATCGGCGTGATCCACGGCTTGCGCAGCGTCGGCAAGCGCGTGCCGGACGATGTCGCGGTGGTCGGCTTCGACGATATTTCGCTTGCCGCGCAAATCGATCCGCCACTGACCACCATCGCACAGCCGATGCGCGAACTCGGCGAAACCGCCGCGCGCCTCCTGCTGCAACGGCTCGCGAATCCGTTGGCGAACGTGCCGGGCGTGCTGTTGCCGCATCGGCTCGTGATCCGCAGGAGCGCGTAAGTCATGAGTCTCGCCATTCGCTTCGACGATATCCGCAAAGACTTCGGGCCGGTGCGCGTGCTGCACGGCGTGAGCTTCGAACTGGCGCCCGGGCGCATCTACGGTTTGCTCGGCGAGAACGGCGCGGGCAAGTCGACGTTGATGAAGATCCTCGCCGGCTACGAAACGGCGACCTCGGGCACCTTGCTGGTCGACGGGCACGTGCAGCGGTTCGTCGGTTCACGCGACGCGGAAGCTGCCGGCATCGTGCTGATTCACCAGGAGTTCAATCTCGCCGAGCATCTGACGATCGCACAGAACATGTATCTCGGCCATGAAAAAAAGCGTGGCTGGTTCGTCGACGATGCCGCAATGCGTGCCGAGGCGGCGCGCTTTCTCGCGCAGGTCGGCCTGGAGAAACCGCCGGATACAAAAGTGCGCGAATTGATCGTCGCGGAAAAGCAGATGGTGGAGATCGCCAAGGCGCTGTCGCGCCGCGCGCGTCTGCTCATCATGGATGAACCGACCGCCACGCTGACGCCGTCCGAAACCGAACGCCTCTTCACGCTGATGACGAAGCTGAAAGCCGACGGCGTGACCATCGTCTACATCTCGCACAAACTGGATGAAGTCGAGCGCATCACCGACGAAGTGATCGTGATGCGCGATGGCCGCTTTGTCGCGCGCAGCGAAACTGCGGGGCTCGCGCGGCAGCAGATGGCGAACCTGATGGTGGGGCGCGACGTGTCGGATATGTTCCCGGACAAGATCACGGTGCCCGCTGACGCGCCGATCGCATTGAAAGTGGAAGGCCTCGCCGTGCCGGACTGGGTCGAAGACCTCAGCTTCGACGTGCGCGCCGGCGAAGTGCTTGGCTTTGCAGGGCTGGTCGGCGCAGGCCGCACCGAAGCGTTCGAAGCGATCATCGGCTTACGCAAACGCACGTCGGGCCGCATCGAAATCGCCGGCCGCCGCGCCGATCTGAAGAGCCCGCGCGATGCAATGCGTCGCGGCCTCACGTATCTGAGCGAAGACCGCAAAGGCAAAGGCCTGCATGTGAATCTAAGCCTGCAGGACAACGTCACGCTGATGACGCTCGAACGCTACGCGCATCCCTTGCTCGACATGAAAGCGGGGCGCGCGGCGTTGACGAAGGCAGTGAGCGACTTCGGCATCCGCACGGGCGATCTGTCGAGCCGCGCGCGCATGCTCTCCGGCGGCAATCAGCAGAAGCTCGCGCTCGCCAAGTTCCTGCAACCCGATCCGAACGTGATTGTGCTCGACGAGCCGACTCGCGGCGTCGATGTCGGCGCGAAACGTGACATCTATTTCCTGATTCATCGTCTCGCCGCGCAGGGCCGCGCGGTGATCGTCATTTCATCCGAACTGATCGAGCTGATCGGCCTGTGCCATCGCGTTGCCGTCATGCGTGCGGGACGCCTGCAAGCCACGCTCACGCTCGAGCATCTGACCGAAGAGGAATTGATCGCCCATGCGACCGGCACCCACTGAAGCCGTCCAATCCGGCCGCGCGTTGCGCTTTGCGCATCGTCTGTATGCGCTCGGGCCGCTCGTCGGGCTGATCGTGCTGTGCATTGTCGGCACGCTGCTCAATCGCGATTTCGCGACGGTCGACAACATGATGAACGTGCTCACGCGTACATCGTTCATCGGCATCATCGCGGTCGGCATGACCTTTGTGATTATCTCGGGCGGCATCGATCTGTCAGTCGGATCGATGGCGGCACTGATCGCGGGCAGCATGATCTGGCTGATGAACGGACTCGCTGCCGGTGTCGGTGGCCATACGCTCGCACCCTTGCTGATTCTGACGCTCGGCATTGTGTTCGCGCTGGTGCTCGGCGGTTTGTTCGGCTGTGCGCACGGCCTGCTGATTACCAAAGGACGTATCGAGCCGTTCATCGTCACGCTGGGCACGTTGGGGATTTTTCGCGCGGTACTGACGTGGCTCGCGGATGGCGGCGCGCTGACCCTGGATAACTCATTGTCCGACTTATACGGTCCGGTTTACTACGCGAGCTTCTTTGGCGTACCGGTTCCGATCTGGGTGTTTCTGGTGGTTGCAGCAGGTGGCGCTTTGATCCTCAATCGCACCGCGTTCGGCCGCCACGTGCAGGCGATTGGTTCGAACGAACAGGTAGCGCGCTACGCAGCGATTCGAGTCGATACCGTGAAGATCGTCACGTACGTCCTGCTCGGCATCTGCGTCGGCGTGGCGACGGTCCTGTACGTGCCGCGGCTCGGTTCGGCAACGCCGACCACGGGCTTGCTTTGGGAACTCGAAGCGATTGCATCGGTGGTGGTGGGCGGCACTGCGCTCAAGGGCGGCGAAGGTCGCGTGATCGGCACGGTGATCGGCGCCATCCTGCTTTCGGTGATCGCCAATATTCTGAATCTGACCAGCATCATCAGCGTGTATCTGAACGCGGCGGTGCAGGGCATGGTGATTATCTTCGTCGCGTTTGTGCAACGTGGACGGCGGTAGCTGGTGAGCGTTGAGCTTCAAGGAATACATCGGCAAGTTCGAGAATCGGGGCGCATGAACGCCTCATAATTGGAGACAGAATCATGAAGCAGGTCATTCGAGCGGTTGGCGCCGGCATGCTGGCGTTGGGAATGCTGGGCACGGCAGGCGTTGCCCGTGCCGATGAAAAGGTCACGCTGGGCGTCGCGATTCCGACAGCCGACCACGGCTTTACGGGCGGCATTGTCTGGTGGGCGAACAAGGCGAAAACCGATCTGGAGAAAGCGCATCCCGATCTGAAAGTGATCGTGAAGACCGCGGCCGGCGCGCCCGAACAGGCGAACCAGTTGCAGGATCTGGTGACGGTGAACAAGATCAACGCACTGGTGATTTTCCCGTTCGAATCGGCCTCGCTCACGCAACCGGTCGCGCAGGTGAAGAAGAAGGGCGTGTACGTGACGGTGGTCGATCGCGGCCTGACGGACACCAGCGCACAGGATGCCTACGTTGCGGGCGACAACACCGCGTTCGGCAAAATCCCCGCCGAGTATCTGGCGAAGGAGTTGGGCGGCAAGGGCAACATCGTCGCGCTGCGCGGTATTCCAACCACGCTCGACAACGAACGCTGGACCGCATTCACGAACGTGATCAAGAACTATCCGGAGATGAAGATCCTCGACGGCAAGTATGCGAACTGGAATCGTGACGACGCGTTCAAGGTGATGCAGGACTATCTCACGCGCTTCAAGCACATCGACGCAGTCTGGGCCGCCGACGACGACATGGCCGTGGGTGTCATCAAAGCGATCGAGCAGGCCAGGCGTACCGACATCAAGATCGTGTTCGGCGGCGCGGGTTCGAAGGGCATGGTGAAGAACGTGATGGACGGTGCGCCGATGATCAAGGCGGATGTATCGTACTCGCCGAAATTCATCTACGACGCGATCAAGCTCACCGCCGAAGCGCGTCTGAAGGGCGACAAACTGCCGCCGACCACGATCATTCCCTCGGTGCTGATCACGAAGGAAAACGCGCAGCAGTTCTATTTTCCTGACTCGCCGTTCTGATCCTGGGCATCCGGAGCGCGCCTGCCGTGTGTCTGTCGAAGAGGCATGACAGGGGCGCCATAGTTCGAGGAACCGTACGATGAAAACCATCAAAGGGCCGGCGATCTTTCTCGCCCAGTTCATGGGCGACGAGGTGCCGTTCGACAGCCTTGCGCATCTGGCGGGCTGGGCGGCGAGTCTCGGCTTCAAGGGGATTCAGGTGCCGTGCGATACGCGCCTGATCGATCTCGAAAAGGCCGCGGCGAGTCAAACCTACTGCGACGAATTGCGTGAGATCGCGGACCATGCGGGCGTGACGATCACCGAACTGTCGACGCATCTGCAAGGGCAACTCGTCGCCGTGCATCCGGCCTATGACACGTTGTTCGATGGCTTTGCGGCGCCGCAGGTGCGCGGCAATCCTGCTGCGCGCACGCAGTGGGCGATCGAGCAGATGAAGCTGGCGGCAAAGGCGTCGCAGAGACTGGGGTTGAATACGCATGTGTCATTTTCAGGCGCGCTCGCGTGGCCCTACCTCTATCCCTGGCCGCAACGTCCCGCAGGTTTGGTCGAAGCCGCCTTCGACGAACTCGCGCGACGCTGGACGCCGATTCTCGATGCGTTCGACGAAGCCGGCGTCGATGTGTGCTACGAACTGCATCCGGGCGAAGACCTGCACGACGGCGTGACCTTCGAGCGCTTTCTGGACGCAGTGAAGCAGCATCCACGCGCGAACATCCTCTACGACCCGAGCCATTTCATCCTGCAGCAACTCGACTACCTCGCCTTCATCGACATCTATCACGAGCGCATCAAGGCGTTCCATGTGAAGGACGCTGAGTTTCGTCCGAACGGCAAGCAAGGCGTGTATGGCGGCTATAGCGGCTGGGTCGAACGCGCGGGGCGTTTCCGATCGCTCGGCGACGGGCAGATCGATTTCGGCGCGATCTTCTCGAAGATGGCGCAATACGATTTTCCGGGCTGGGCGGTGCTGGAATGGGAGTGCGCGCTAAAGCATCCACAGGACGGCGCGCGTGAAGGCGCGGAGTTCATACGCCGGCACATCATCCGCGTGGCCGAACATGCCTTCGACGATTTCGCGGGCAGTGGCGTGGATGCGGCGCAGGTAAAACATGTGCTGGGCATTTGACTTCGATCTGAAGGCGTCTTGATTGCAAGTTGACTGCGAATTGACCATGAAGCGAATGAAGCAGATCGCAACGGAGTGAACGCGATGCCACAAAGAAGACTCAGGCTCGGCATGGTCGGCGGCGGGCAGGGCGCGTTTATCGGCGCCGTGCATCGGATTGCGGCGCGGCTCGACGATCGGTTCGAATTGGTCGCTGGTGCGTTGTCGTCTGATCCACAGCGTGCGCAAGCCAGCGCGGCTGAAGCCGGTATCGCACGCAGCTATGCCGACTGGCGCGAGATGGCGCGCGCCGAAGCCGCGCGCGACGACGGTATCGACGCGGTTGCGATCGTCACGCCGAATCATCTGCATGCACCGGTGGCGACGGCTTTTCTCGAAGCGGGCATCCATGTGATCTGCGACAAGCCACTGGCGATTTCGCTGGCGGAAGGCGAAGCGCTGGCGAAGCTCGCTCGCGAGAGGAACAAGTTGTTCGCGCTGACACATACGTATTCCGGCTATCCTTTGGTGCGCCATGCTCGCGAGCTCGTCGAAAAAGGTGCGCTCGGCGAAATACGCGTGGTGCAGGTCGAGTACGCGCAGGACTGGCTGGCTGAACCGATAGAAACGAGCGGCACGAACAAACAGGCCGGCTGGCGCACGGATCCGTCGTTAGCGGGTCCCGCCGGCTGTCTCGGCGACATCGGCACGCATGCCTATCATCTCGCGGCCTTCATCACGGGGATGACGCCGTCGTCGCTATCCGCCGAGTTGCATACCTTTGTGCCGGGACGCTGTATCGACGACCACGTGCAGGCCATGCTGCGCTATCCGAACGGTGCGCGCGGCATGCTGTGGGCGAGCCAGGTGGCGAGCGGTGCGGAGAATGCTTTACGTCTGCGGGTTTATGGCACGAAGGCCAGTTTGAGCTTCGATCAGGAGAATCCGAACGAATTGTGGTTCACGCCGCTGGGCGGAACGGCAGAGCGCCTGACGCGCGGACGTGTGAAAAGCGCGGTCGCGGCGCACGCAACCCGTGTGCCACAGGGGCATCCTGAGGGCTATCTGGAAGCGTTCGCGCAGTTGTACAAGGATGCGGCGTTACAGATTGAAGCGTTGGATGCGGGTCAACAATTGCCCGCCGAAAGCCTCCTGCTCACAACGGTGGATGACGGTGTGGCGGGCCTGCGTTTTATCGACGCGGTATTGGCGAGCAGCGCGGTGGATGGTCAGTGGCGCGCAATAGAACCCGCTTGATCGTGAACACGTGACGCGCATACCCGGCAGCGAGGGGGGGGCATTGAGTCTCAACGCCGCCTGATTTTCAACCAGGCCTTGAGCGTGCCGAGGTCCTGGAACTCCACCAGATCGTACTCGAGCGACTCGATCTGTTGCTGCAGCATAAAAACGTCCGCTGTCAGCCCGTGCATTACCTTCTTCGGCGTGATGGAAGCCATCGGGTCGAGCCCGTAGCGTTCCTTGAACGCCGTTTCGACAAACATAATTTCGTCGTCGAGTTCGCCTACCTGCTCCTTCAGTATCTTGTTGTAATGCTTGAGCCGGTCTTCGCTCAGGTTATCGAGCGCGTTCTGATCGATGTGTTCCAGTTCCAGTTGCAATTCGAGCAACCGCAGCAGGTTGTTCTTGCTGTAGGCCTCGTTGACTCGTTGCATCAGCGCGGTTTTCCGTTTGCGTTCCTCTGGATCGGTTTCGCGATCGGGATGTAACGCGCTGGCCAGCTTACGATACACCTCGCGAATCGAGCGGCTCAGTTGCGCTTCTTCTTCCTCGCGGCGCGTTTCGGCCGCTATTTGCTTCGCCGTCTTCTTCTTCGGGGCGCATTGTGCCTGGCGCGCCTGATGTTCCGCCGCTTGCGCAGCTTCGTCCTGTTCGATATGCGCCTGCAGGCGATCCAGAACTTCATCGGGCGAGTTCATGTCGATGTCGTCCAGTTCGACACCTAATACCGTCTCCAGCATCGATTTCATTTCGTCTAACTCGGACGCCCTTTCGTCGTCGTAGTCGGACCCGCTGTGCCGGTTGTATAGCGCCTTCAACTCGTCGTTATCTTCTTCCCCGAGACACCTCGCCGCCAGATCGACAATGAATGCTGAAAGGGTGCGCCGTTCGGTCTGGGTGATACGTTTCTGGTTGCTCTGTTCGTCGAGAAGGTGCGCCATCCGCGCACGCAAATGTTGCATCTTCTGCGTCAGCGGCAGCAGTTCATTCACGTACTTTTTCTGGAAAGCTGACGCGAATTCTTCCCACGTGCTCAAACTGGCCCGTCGCTTTTCGATCTGTTTGATCAGCGTGTTAAACGCTTTCTGGCCCTTCGACAGGGTGGGTTGATTGTGGTCCGGCGCAATGCTGACGGAACTGGCGCTTGTCCTGGTCATGGAGCAGATATCTTCGGTCGTCAAATGGGGGCGACTGCCTAGCTGCCCTTGCTCTTCTTGAGCTGCTCTTCAAACGCTATATCGAGCTTGCTCGCCTTGCGCGGTTTCGGCGGTCCGAAACCGTCGACGAATTTGACGAAATCGTCGAGCGTCAGCGGATCGGAGACTTTCTTGTCCGTGCCACTCGATTTGTCGACCAGATAAAACAGGCCCCCGGACAGGCTGATCGCGGCGAACTGCGGGTTGCCGCTACGGGTTTTCAGCCGCTCGACGGCGTGGATGGCTCGGGTGGTGCGCATGGCGTGGGACTGCCGGTCGGGGAAAGACGTTTACTGTAGCAATTTCGCGAGGGGCGCGCGAAGTTGCTTCATTGCGCGCTCTTGCACCTCAAGCCTGGCGCCTGAACTTGCGGCGCAGCCAATCCGCCCAATCTTCCAGCACCGTATAGACCACCGGCACTACCACCAGCGTCAGAATCGACGACGTAATCACGCCACCGATCACCGTCTGCCCAAGCGGCCCGCGTTGCTCCCCACCTTCGCCGAGCGCCGCCGCCAGCGGCAGCATGCCGAAGATCATTGCCAGCGTGGTCATCAGAATCGGCCGCAGACGCACGCGCGCCGCTTCGAGTAGCGCCTCACGCCGTTCCATGACGCGGCCCTTGCCGGACGCGTCGAGCAGGGTGCCGCGCCGTGCCTGATTCGCGAAGTCGATCAGCAGAATTGCGTTCTTCGTCACAAGGCCCATGAGCATCACGAAGCCGATGATCGAAAACATATTCAACGTGCTGCCGAATAGCAGCAGTGCGATCAGCACGCCGACCAATGTGAGCGGCAGCGATGCCATGATGGCGAGAGGTTGCGCGAAGCTCGCGAACTGCGACGCGAGAATCATGTAGATGAAGATCACTGCGAGCGCCAACGCTTCCACCGCATACACGAACGATTCGTTCATGCTCTTGGTCGAGCCTTCGAAGCGGTAGTGGTAGCCCGCCGGCAGATGCATCGCGTCGAGCGTCTTCGCTACGTCCGCAGCCACTTCTCCGGGCGAGCGGCCATTCACGTTCGCCGACAGCATCACCTCACGTTGCAGGTCGCGCCGGTTCAACACATCGGGTCCGGTTGTCTTGACGATATCCGCGATCTGCCGCAACGGCACCAGCACGGGCGCGCCGTTAGCGTCGGTGCGGTTGGTCGCGATCATCAGCCTGGCAAGATCGTCGACGTCCTGGCGCTGCGAGCGCGGCAAGCGCACGCTGACGTCGTAGTCCTGGTCGTCGGGCGCGCGCCATGTGCTGATGGCGTCGCCGGAGAGTAGTGGCCGTAATGCGGTGCCGATATCGGCCACGCCCACGCCGAGGTCGGAGGCCAGTTCGCGCTTCACATTGACCGCAACGATCGGCTTATCCGCCTTCAGAGTCGAATCGAGGTCGACGAGCCCCGGAATCTTTGCCATCCGCACCTGAGCCGCGTCCGAAAGCCGGCGCAGTTCGTCGATGTTGTCGCCCTGCAAGCTCAACTGGATCGCTTTCGTGCTTCCCGCGCCGTCGGGCACGCCGATTTCCGTGATCGAGACGCCCGCCACCGAAGCGAGCCGCGCGCGAAACACCTGATTCAATTCGACCATGCCGCGCGTGCGGTCACGCCGGTCTTTCAGGCGCACGGTGATCAGCGCGGTGTTCTTGCCTTGCGTGTTGCCCGAGTTGACTGTCGCATAACTGAAGCGCACTTCGGGGTAAGTCGCGAGAATCGCCTGCACCTGTTTTACTTTTTCCGAGGTGGCTTCGAGCGAGGTGCCCACCGGCGTGTTCAAGCCGATCTGCGTCTCGGAGAAGTCCGCATTCGGCACGAACTCGGTGCCGACGAAGGGCACCAGAAACAGGCTGCCGAAGAACGTGGCCGCGGCCACGACCAACGTGATCGCGCGATGTTTCAGCGACCAGCCGAGCAGGCGCTGATAGAACGCGGTGAGCCGTTCGATCTGCTTGTCGAACAGATGCAGGGAACGTTCGATCACGCGTCCATAGCGATAGCCCTTGCGGCCGGTATCCGCGTCGTGCAGATCGGGGTCCGGCCAGATGGAGGACAGCATCGGATCGAGCGTGAACGACACGAACATCGAGATCAGTACGGCAGCGGCCACCGTGATGCCGAACTGATGGAAGAATCGGCCGATGATGCCGCCCATGAAGCCCACCGGCAAAAACACGGCGACGATCGAAAAGGTGGTCGCCAGCACGGCGAGCGCGATTTCCTTGGTGCCGTCGAGCGCGGCGGTGCGATGGTCCGCGCCGAGCTGCACGTGCCGCACGATGTTCTCGCGCACCACGATCGCGTCGTCGATCAGCAAGCCGACGCATAGGGACAGCGCCATCAGCGTGATCACGTTGATCGTGAAGCCGCACGCATACATCACCGCGAAGGTGCCGATCAGCGCGATCGGCAATGTGAGGCCGGTGATTACCGTGCTGCGCCACGAGCCGAGGAACAGGAAGACGATCAGCACCGTCAGCAGTGCGCCTTCGAGCAGGGTGCGCTTCACTTCATTGACGCTGTCTTCGATATTGATCGACGAATCGTCGGTGATGCTGAGCTGTACGCCCGGCGGCAGTTGCGGCTGCAAACGCGCGACTTCGTCACGTACGCCGTGCGCGACGTCCACGGTGTTCTCGCCCTGCGCCTTGATGATCGACAGAAACAGCGCGCGCTGGCCGTTGAGCAAGGCCATGCTGTCCGGTTCCTGCTGGCCATCCACCACATCGGCGACCTGATCGAGCGTGACCGGCTGTGTCGCGGAAGAAGCTGTCGGAATCGCTGACTGCGCGCCGCGCCGCGCGACGATGATGCGTTTGAAGTCGTCCGGTTTCTCGAAGCGGCCTTTGACCTGAACGGTCTGCTCGACATGGCTCGACGTGAGCGGGCCGGCCGGAATCTCCTGATTCTCGTTTTGCACCGCGCGAATCACCTGATCGACGCCGATCGAGAGTGCCTGCAGTTTCTCCGGATTCACGTCGATCTGCACTTGCCGTTTCACACCGCCCACCAGCGACACCGAGCCGACGCCGCGCACGGTTTCGAGCCGCTTGCGCACGATCTGATCGGCGACGGTGGTCAGATCGCGCGTGGACAGCGACGCGCCCGGCGCGTTCGAAATGGCCACGGTGATGATCGGCATATCTGACGGGTCATAACGCAGCACGCGCGGGTCCTTCACGCCGTCGCGCAGATCGGGGCGGATCAGCGCGATCTTGTCGCGCACATCCTGAGCCGCCTGCACCGCGTCCACGGACAGATCGAATTGCACGATCACGACCGACTGCGCGTCATAGGAACGCGAGGTGATTTCGTCGATGCCACTGATCGTGTTGACCGCTTCCTCGATCTTGCGCGTGACGTCGGATTCGACCGATTCCGGCGACGCGCCCGGATACGCGGTCTGCACGACCACGATCGGGAAGGTGATGTCGGGGAACTGATCGACCTTGAGCCGCTGATATGAAAACAGACCGATGACGAGGAACGCCATCATCATCATCGTGGCGAGCACCGGGTTGCCGATGCTGATACGGGTGAACCACATAGGCGCGAGCTCCGGTCAGCGTGCGCTGCTTGCGCCCGGCACGCTGGCCGCTTGCGGGGCGGCCTGCCCTGGTTGGGCGGCTGGTGTCGATTGGGCGGGCTGCACCACATGCACGGTGCTGCCGATCCGCAATGAGCCGAGGTTGTTCTTCACGATCTGCTGGCCGAGCGTCAATGGGCCGCCGACGATTTCGGTCCATGTGTCGCCATCGGCTTCGCCCGTCGCGCCGGTCTGCACCGGCTGCTCGACCAGCTTGCTGCCGGTGAGCGCGTAGACGCTGCGGCGTGTGCCGTCCGTGCGTATGGCGGTAGCGGGGACGACCAGCACGTTCTGCCGGCTGCCGACTGAGATCGTGCCGGTGCCGAACATGCCGACCCGCAGCGTGCCCGCCGGGTTGTCAACCTGCACATACACCATGATCGAACGCGACCCGGCTTGCGCGGCCGGGTTGATGCGCGTAATCGCGCCCTGGAGGGGGACGTCGATCCCGTCGAAAGCGATCTGGATCGGCTGCCCGATCCGCACGCGGCCGATCTCGCCGACGGGCACGGGCGCTTCCAGTTCGAGCGTGCGCAGATCGACCACGTCGAACAGTTTGGTATCGACCGCGACTTTCTCGCCCGGTTCGACTGAGCGCGAGGCAATCTGTCCATTGAGCGGCGAGCGCACGACGGTATCGTCCAAAGACAGATTCGACGACGCCAGCGCTGCCTTGGCCGCATCGAGATTCGCGCGGGCGATTTGATACTGGCTTTGCGCGGTGTCGAAGGCGTTCTTCGAAATGAAGCCTTTTTCGACCAGTACGCGGTTGTTGTCGAGCGTCTGTTTCGCGATGTCGAGCTGGCCGGCCATGGCGGCCATCTGGCCGCGCGTCTGTTCGGCACGGGCGACGTAGTCGCGGGCATCGATCTTCGCGAGGACCTGGCCGGCCTTGACCGGATCGCCTTCGCGCACCATGACATCGAGCGCCGAGCCGGCGACTTTCGATTTGACCGCGGCTTGCGTGACAGCGCGCAGCGAACCGGTCAGCGGCAGCGTTTCGGAGAGCGTGCGGCGGCTGACGGCGGCGAGGTCGTCAGGCGCGAATTCGATGACGGAGGAGGCGGTGTCCGTGGCGGCAGCCGGGGTGCTGCGCTTCCTGATGGCCTGGGCAATCGCGATGGCGAGGATCACGATAACCACGGCGGCGGCGATGATGATGCGTTTTCTGGTTTTTAGCATGCGTGGTCTGACGGACTTCACGAACTGGCGAGAGGCGGCGGTGGCCTTGTGATCCCAAGGCACCCCGCGCTCGCACGGAATCGGCAAAATTAGCCAGAACTCGCGGGCACTGCAAGCTGGCCGTCAGCATGTTACACGCAGCTTGCATGGTGCGTGCCGCTCGAACGGTGTGCTCGCGCGGCAGGCATGCGTATTGGTCCAAAAGTGACAAATTTAGACAGACTTAGACAGACTGACGGTGGCGCTGAGCAGTGGGATGCGCGTCGCTGAACCAGGGAGGAGCCCGCCGCGCATCACCCGCTCACTGACTCAGGTAAACGAATTTGCCGTTCCTGATGATGCCCATCACGCTGGCGCGCTGATCCAGACCGACGTGGTCCTTCGGGCTTGTGTTGACCACGCCGTTCGGCACGACCAGTTCATGCGCGTGCTCCAGTTCGTCGCGCAATGCCGCGCGGAAAGCCGGTGTGCCCGGCTGCGCCGTCTTCAATGCGCGCGCCACCGCGTCCTGCAAGCGCGGGTACACGCCTGCCGCGTCGCCCGCAAATTGCGTCACGCTGCCCGGGCCGAATTTCGCTTCGTATTCGTTGGTGAACGCGAGCGCCGCCTTCTTCGCCGGATGATCGGCCGGCAGGGTGCGCGCCACCACGACCGGCTGGGTCGGGAACAGCGTGCCCTCCACGTCCTTGCCGCCCAGCTTGATGAACTCGGGCGTGGCGATGCCGTGCGTCTGATAGATCGGGCCTTTGAAGCCGCGTTCGATCAGCGTGCGCTGCGGCAGCACGGTCGGCGTGCCGGCCCCGGCGATCAGGATCGCGTCCGGCCTGGCCGCCATCAGCTTGAGGATCTGGCCGGTGACGCTGGCGTCGGTGCGGTTATAGCGCTCGGTGGCGACCAACTGGATGTGGCGCAAAGCCGCGAACTTGCTGAACTCGTTGAGCCAGCTCTCGCCGTAACCGTCCGCGAAACCGATGAAGCCCACCGTCTTCACATTGTGGTTCGACATGTAGCGCGTCATCACATCGGCCATCGCGCTATCGGTCTGCGCCATCTTGTAGGCCCAGACCTTCTTGCCTTCCTGCGGCTCGACCACGCTCGCCGAGCCGATCAGCGTGATCATCGGCGTCTGGCTTTCCGCGACCGGATCGAGCGCGGCCATCGCGGCCGGCGTGATATTCGGGCCGACGATCACGTCGACGTGGTCCTCATTGATCAGCTTGCGGATGTTGCGCACCGCGTTGCCCGGGTCTGAAGCGTCGTCGAGGAAGATGTAGTCGGCTTTCTGGCCGGCGATCGTGGCCGGCCACATCAGCATCGCGTTCTTGCTTGTAATGCCGATCACGGCCGCGGGGCCGGTGCTCGACAGGTCGATGCCGACCTTGATGTCGGCGTGTGCTGCGGTGGCGAACAAGAGCGCGCCAAAACCAAAAGCGGCAGCGAGGCCGCTGATCTTTTTCTTATACGATTTCATCGAGGGGTCTCCGTAGCGGGAAGCGGGGTGATGTCAAAGTTCGTAGGTTTCGTGTTCGCCTTTGAGCGCCTGTTCGATCAGCTTGCGGTTCATGCTCGGCGACAATAGTTCGACGAGCGTATACACATAGCTGCGCAGATAAGCGCCCTGTTTCAGCGCGACCCGCGTGACGTTGCTACCGAACAGATGGCCGACCGGCATCGCGCGCAAATGGCGGTCGCGCTCGGCGTTGAACGCGATATCCGCCATGATGCCGACGCCCAGACCCAGTTCCACATAGGTTTTGATCACGTCCGCGTCGATCGCCTCCAGCACGATGTCCGGATGCAGCCCGCGCAGGCGGAACGCCTCGTTGATCTTGGTGCGGCCGGCGAACGCGTTGTCGTACGTAATCAGCGGATATTGGGTCAGATCATCCAACGACAAAAGTTTGCGGTCGAGCAGCGGATGATCCGGTTGCATCACGGCGACGTGGTGCCACTGGAAGCAGGGCAGCGAGATCAGTTCCTTATAGTTAGCGATCGCTTCGGTGGCGATGCAGAGGTCGGCCTGGTCGTGGATCACCATCTCGGCGACCTGCGTCGGGCTGCCTTGCAGAATTGAAAGGTGAACTTTAGGGAAGCGCTTCTTGAATTCGGCGATGGCGGCCGGAAGTGAGTAGCGCGCCTGCGTGTGGGTGGCGGCGATCACGAGATTGCCCTGATCTTGGGCCGCGTAATCTTTACCGACCCGTTTGAGGCTCTCGACCTCCTGCAGAATCTTCTCCACCGACTGCAAAATGATCCGCCCTGGCTCCGTCATCCCGCGCACCCGCTTGCCGTGTCGCGTGAAGATTTCGACGCCCAACTCGTCTTCCAGCTCGATGATCGCCTTGGAGACGCCCGGCTGGCTTGTAAACAGTGCTTTGGCCGCTTCGGTCAGGTTGAAATTCTGCCGCACAGCCTCGCGGACGAAGCGGAATTGATGCAGGTTCATATATAACCTCTCCGCATATCAAAAGAATTTTTTAGTCGTTTGAAATATAAGGCGAGTTTATTACGATCTGTCCATCTTTTTCAATATGGATATCTGTATTTGTCATAAGCAAATGAGAGATAGGTCTAAACCCTGACTCTCCTGAGCTGACAAACAGGGATATCCAGGGCGCGACGTAACCGGGTGGCCGGCCCCCGGAACGTTGTGTGTCACGCAAAAAATTGGGGTCCCCGAATGTACCAATACGATCAGTACGACCAGACCATCGTCGATGAACGGGTTGCGCAATACGCCGATCAGGTTCGCCGCCGCTTGTCGGGCGAATTGAGCGAAGAGGAGTTTCGTCCGCTGCGCCTGCAGAACGGCCTGTACATGCAGCGGCACGCGTACATGCACCGCATCGCGATTCCGTACGGCAATCTGCGCAGCGACCAGATGCGCGTGCTGGCCCAGATCGCGCGCGAACACGACCGCGGCTACGGCCATTTCTCGACGCGCTCGAACATCCAGTACAACTGGATCAAGCTTGAAGAAACGCCGGAAATCCTGCGCAAGCTTGCAGCGGTGCAAATGCACGGCATCCAGACCTCGGGCAACTGTATCCGTAACATCACGGCCGACCAGTTCGCTGGCGTAGCGCCGGATGAAGTCGTGGATCCGCGTCCGTGGGCAGAAATCCTGCGCCAATGGTCGACGTTCCACCCGGAATTTGCATGGCTGCCGCGTAAGTTCAAGATCGCCGTGTCGGGTTCGAAGGAAGACCGCGCTGCCGTGCAGATCCACGACATGGGCGTGTATCTGAAGAAGAACGAGCAGGGCGAACTGGTGGCCGACATTCTGGCCGGCGGCGGCATGGGCCGTACGCCGATCATCGGCGCGATCATCCGTAAGGATCTGCCGTGGCAACACCTGCTGACGTACTGCGAAGCCGTGCTGCGCGTGTACAACCGCTACGGCCGCCGCGACAATATGTACAAGGCGCGTATCAAGATTCTCGTGAAGGCGTTGAGCCCGGAGAAATTCTCGGCGCAGGTCGAAGAAGAATGGCAACACCTGAAGGACGGTCCGTCGACGCTGACGCAAGCTGAAGTCGACCGCGTGTCGCAATACTTCCAGCCGCCGGTGTATGAGAAGCTGGCCGACACGGACGCATCGTTCGAAAAGCATCTGCTGGAAAACCGTGCGTTCGCCCGTTGGGTCGAACGTAACGTGCGCCCGCACAAGGTGGAAGGTTATTCGTCGGTCACGTTGTCGCTGAAGCCGACCACGATCGCCCCGGGCGATGCAACCGACGCGCAGATGGAAGCGGTCGCCGATTGGGCCGATGAATACTCGCTCGGCGAAATCCGCGTGTCGCACGAACAGAACCTGATTCTCGCGAACGTGAAGAAGCGCGATCTGTTCGCGCTGTGGGAAAAGGCCAAGGCGCAGGGTTTCGCAACACCGAACATCGGCTTGCTGACCGACATCATCGCGTGCCCGGGTGGCGATTTCTGCTCGCTCGCGAATGCCAAGTCGATTCCGATCGCGCTGGCAATTCAGGAACGTTTCAACGATCTCGACTACGTGTACGACCTCGGCGATGTGTCGCTGAACATCTCGGGCTGTATCAATGCGTGCGGCCACCACCACGTCGGCAACATCGGCATTCTGGGTGTCGATAAGGACGGCTCGGAGTGGTATCAGGTGACGCTCGGCGGCGAGCAGGGTACGGGCGCCACGGGCGCGCATCTCGGCCGCGTGATCGGCCCGTCGTTCTCGGCGGAAGAAATGCCGGACGTGATGAGCAAAGTGATCGACACGTTCGTGGAGAATCGCCACGAAGGCGAGCGCTTCATCGAAACGTACAACCGCATCGGCATGGCCCCGTTCAAGGAACGTGTGTACGCCTCGCGTCAACCGGCTCACGCGTAACCGCGAAAAGGATACTGAACAGATGGCTTCTATTATCAAGAATCGCGCGATCGTCAACGATGACTGGACGGTGGTGCGCGCCGCTGAAGACGGTACGCTGCCCGCAGTCGATGCATTGCCGGCTGGCAAGGTGCTGGTGCCGCTCGCGCTGTGGCAGGCTTCCCGTGATGCATTGATCGCATCGCGCGGTACCGCTGAAATCGGTGTGTGGCTCGCACCGGATAGCGAACCAGCGGATATCGTCGGCGACTTCGACACGATCGCGCTGATCGGCGTGGACTTCCCGGTGTTCCGCGACGGCCGTGGTTATAGCATCGGCCGCCTGCTGCGCGAGCGTTATGGCTACAAGGGTGAACTGCGTGCGATCGGCGATGTGCTGCGCGATCAACTGACGTTTATGTTCCGCTGCGGCTTCGACGCTTACGCGCTGCGCGAGGACAAAGATTTCGACGACGCACTGAAGGCGTTCGACGAATTCAGCTTCAACTATCAGGGCGCGGTGAACTCATCGCCGCTGTTCCGCCGCCGCGAAGCAGGCGAACTGGCAAAGGCGTCGGCATGAGCGACGTCCAATCGCTCACGCCGGAACTCGCTGCGAAGGTCGAGCGCCTCGATGCGCTGCTCGACTCGATCGCCGCGCGTCACGCGAACGTGAAGCTCGCCAGCAGCCTCGCTGCGGAAGACATGCTGCTCACGCACGCGATTCTCTCGCGTGGTGTGAAGATCGGCATCTTCTCGCTGAACACGGGCCGCCTGCATGCGGAAACCCTCGGCATGCTCGATCGCGTGAAAGAGCGCTACGGGTATGATATCGAGCAGTTTCATCCGCAAGCTGCCGCGGTTGAAGAGTATGTTGGTTCGCATGGTCTGAACGCGTTTTACGAAAGCGTCGATCTGCGCAAGCGTTGCTGCGAAATCCGCAAGGTCGAGCCGCTGAACCGTGCGCTGTCGGATGTCAGCGCATGGGTGACGGGTCAACGCCGTGAACAGTCGGTGACGCGTGCCGAATTGCACGCGGAAGAGCACGACGCCGCGCGCGACATCGCCAAGTTCAACCCACTGACGGATTGGACCGAAGCTGAAGTGTGGGATTACCTGAAAGCGTTCGACGTACCGGTTAATCCACTGCATGCGCGCGGTTATCCGAGCATCGGCTGCGAGCCGTGTACCCGCGCGATTCGTCCGGGTGAAGACAGCCGGGCAGGGCGCTGGTGGTGGGAGTCGCGCGATACGAAGGAATGCGGGCTGCATATCACGACGATTACGCCGATCCCCGTCGGCCGCAGCGAGAACGCTTCGGCATAGCGCATTCAGGTAGTTCAGGCCTTGGTTTTTAGCTTGAACGCCGCACATACCGATTTGAATAGTTCCGCCTGGGCGAGCAACCGCTTGCCAGGCGAATCAACGAAGGACCCAAACATGAGCACCACGCTCGATTCCACTGTGAATGCACCGCTTACCAACACGGCGAACCGGATGGATCACCTCGATTGGCTCGAAGCCGAATCGATTCACATCCTGCGCGAACTGGTCGCCGAATGCAGCAAGCCCGCGCTGCTGTTTTCGGGCGGCAAGGATTCGGTGGTGGTGCTGCACCTCGCACTAAAGGCCTTTGGCATTGGCGCGAATCGCAAGACCGTGCTGCCGTTCCCGCTCGTGCATATCGACACCGGCCACAACTATGCCGAAGTGATCGACTTCCGCGATCGCCGTGCGAAAGAGATCGGCGCTGAACTGGTGGTGGGTCACGTCGAAGATTCGATCAAGCGCGGCACGGTGCGTCTGCGCCGCGAACTGGATTCGCGCAATGCGGCGCAAGCCGTGACGCTGCTCGAAACGATCGCGGAACATGAGTACACCGCGCTGATCGGCGGCGCGCGTCGCGACGAAGAAAAAGCTCGTGCAAAAGAACGGATCTTCTCGTTCCGCGACGAATTCGGCCAATGGGATCCGAAGGCACAGCGCCCGGAACTGTGGAGCCTGTATAACGCGCGTCTGCACAACGGCGAACACCTGCGCGTGTTCCCGATCTCGAACTGGACCGAACTCGACGTGTGGCAATACATCGCCCGCGAACAGCTCGAATTGCCGTCGATTTACTACGCGCATCACCGCGAGATCGTGCGCCGCAACGGCCTGCTCGTACCGGTCACGCCGCTTACGCCGATGCGTGAAGGCGAGACCAGCGAAACCGCACTGGTACGTTTCCGCACCGTGGGCGATATCAGCTGCACGTGCCCGGTGGAAAGCGATGCCGACGATCTCGAGAAGATCATCGCTGAAACGGCCGTGACAGAAATCACGGAACGTGGCGCGACGCGGATGGACGATCAGGTCTCCGAAGCCGCGATGGAACAGCGTAAGAAGCAAGGTTATTTCTAATACGGGACTGGAGTTAGTGCTTCACCCTAACTCCGATCGACCGCAACAAGTTGCATGGGATCGAAGTAAGCGCTTTGCACTAACTCCGATCGACAGAGGGTAAGACAATCATGAGCGGTATTCACCAACCAGAAGACCTCGGCGTGCTGCGTTTCATTACCGCGGGTAGCGTCGACGATGGCAAGAGCACGTTGATCGGCCGCCTGCTGTACGACAGCAAGGCTGTGTTGAGCGACCAGCTCTCTGCACTGTCGCGCGCGAAGAATAAGCGTACTGTTGGCGACGAAATCGATCTGTCGCTGCTGACCGATGGCCTCGAAGCCGAACGTGAGCAGGGTATCACGATCGACGTTGCGTATCGCTACTTCGCCACGGCCAAGCGCAAGTTCATCATCGCTGACACGCCGGGCCACGAGCAGTACACGCGCAACATGGTGACGGGCGCATCGACCGCGCACGCGGCGATCATTCTGGTCGACGCGACCCGTGTGACGTTTGTCGACGGCGTGGCGCAATTGCTGCCGCAAACCAAGCGTCATAGCGCGATCGTGAAGCTGCTCGGCTTGCAGCACGCGATTGTCGCGATCAACAAGATGGACCTCGTCGACTACAGCGAAACGCGCTTCAACGAGATTCGCGATGCGTATGTCGAACTCGCGCGTCAACTGGGTCTGAACGATGTGCGCTTCGTGCCGGTGTCGGCGCTGAAGGGCGACAACATCGTGACGGCTAGCGAAAGGATGCCGTGGTACGCAGGCGAGCCGCTGCTCGACTTGCTCGAAGCGTTGCCGGTCGATATTCCGACGGGTCAGGCGCTGCGCTTCCCGGTGCAATGGGTAGCGCGTCAGGACGGCAGCCAGGCTGACGACTTCCGCGGCTACATGGGCCGTGTCGAAGCGGGCGAAGTGAAGGTCGGCGACACAATCGTCGTACTGCCGGCTAACCGCGAAGCGACGGTCGCTGAGATCATCGCACCGGTGATTGGTGGTACGGCGGCGGTGGACCGCGCGTTTGCCGGTCAAACCGTGACGATCCGCCTGGCGGAAGACGTCGACGTGTCGCGTGGCGATACCTTCGTGCTGCGCGAAGCGGCACCGGAACCGGCAAAGAAGCTGGAAGCCGACCTGTGCTGGTTCGACGACACGCCGCTGTCGACGCAACGCAAGTATCTGTTGAAGCAGACCACCAACACGGTGTTCGCGCGAATCGGTGCGATCAGGGAAGTGCTCGACGTGCATACGCTGTCGCAGGCGACCGATCGCAAGGAACTGACGATGAACGACATTGGCCGTGTTGCACTGACGTTACAGAAGCCGCTGGTGTGCGACGTGTACGACTCGCATCAGGGCACGGGTGCATTCGTGCTGATCGACGAAGCGACCCATCACACGGTCGCGGCTGGGATGATTCGGGCGTTTTCGGCATAAGCGAGCGACGCATAGCTGCGCACCGCAGGCGCCTTAACGAACAGGTTGATGCAAATGGGTAAGGTTTATCTGATCGGCGCAGGCCCGGGCGCCGCGGACCTCATCACGGTACGCGGGGCGCGGCTGCTGGGCACGGCTGATGTTGTGTTGCATGACGCGCTTGTCGAGCCGGCAATGCTCGACTATGCGCCTGCGCACGCGCGGCGGATTGCCGTGGGTAAGCGCTGTGGGCAGTTGTCGACGGCGCAGCAGTTCATCAACAAGCAGATCGTGGATGCTGCGCTTGAGCATGACGTGGTCGTTCGTTTGAAGGGTGGCGATCCGATGTTGTTCGGGCGTGCCGATGAGGAGATGCGCGCGCTTGAAGCGGCTGGTATCGAGTATGAGGTCGTGCCTGGGATTACAGCGGCGCTGGCTAGTGCGGCGTCGTTGAAGCGGTCTCTTACGCTGCGCGGCGTTTCTCGTAGTGTTGCGCTGGCGACTTTTAGTCGTGCTCCGGGGTCTGAGGAGATTCGCGAGCAGGTTAATGCGGATTCGCTCGTGTTCTATATGGGTCGCGATAGCGGGGTTGAGATTGCTCAGCAATTGATTGATGCCGGGCGGGGTGTTTCTACGCCGGTGGCCATTGTTGAGGCTTGCAGTACGGAGCGCGAGCGGATGCTCACTCTCACGCTTGAGGAACTCGCTGCTGGCGAGGCGCAGAGATGGGTTGACGCTTCGCAGCCTAGTCTTCTGATGATCGGGGAGGCGTTTGCTGACCGGCAGCAGGTTGTCCGCTCCGCGGATGGGCTTTTAGTCGCGGCTTAAGGGTTGGTTTTTGCCTGGGTTTGTTGCCTGTGCGGCGCTTTTTTTGTTTGTCTGCGGTGTTGGGCTTTCCTGGATCTGGCTTCTTTGGTCTTTGGCCTCTCCTTGAATTCTTTTTGGCCTCTCCTTGAATCGTTATTGGTCTATTAGCGTTGCCCCTGTGCGGGGCGGCACTTACTTTCTTTGCCGCCGCAAAGAAAGATAAGCAAAGAAAGCGGCTCACACCGCTAATTCTTAAGCGGGTCCCCCGCGCAGTCGCGGTAGTGGTGCATCTGGAATCTGTTTCCTTGCACACTCCGCGTTCGTGACAAGGGCGTCATGCTTCCGGCGGCGCTGCGCGCGCCGACGCGGTACTTCACCAAACCGTGCGTTGTTGGCGATACGCACCGGAAATCCTGCCAGCAACCCGCTATCGCTACGCTTACGGCTGCAGCTATTAGATTAATAGCTGCAGCCGGCGTTAGGGCACACGTGTGATCGCTGGCGTCTTGATGGTCCCCACCACGCCCAACGAAACTATGGGTTTGAATGATGAACCCTTCCGGCGAGCACGCAGTGCGAGGCGGGAAGCATGATTGCTTTGTCACGAACGTCGAATGCGCGAGAACACAGATTCCAGATGTGCCACTACCGCGACTGCGCGGGGGACCCGCTTAAGAATTTGCGGTGCAAAGCCGCTTTCTTCGCTTATCTTTCTTTGCGGCGGCAAAGAAAGTAAGTGCCGCCCCGCACAGGGGCAAACGCTAATAGACCAATAAGAATTCAAGAAAAGGCCAAAGAAGCAGGCACACAACAACAAGCGCCGCGAAGGCAAAAAAACCAAGAAAAGGCCAACACCGCAGGTGTAAAACCACCACACCGAGAAGGCAAAAAAAAGAAATCAACCCTGCCGAAGGCAATACTCAGCGACAGCGTCCAACACAGCCTCATCCTCACCAACTGCCGTAGCGCACGTAATCTCAACAGAAGGATACAACCCGCGACACCGCTCGATCACCTCGGGCAGATCTCTGCGAACATGCCCACCTTGCCCAAAAAAAACAGGCACAACAGTCACAACAGAACACCCGTCGGAGACAAGAGCACCCACAGCGGTAGGCAGATCCGGCTCCATCAACTCAAGAAAAGCCAGCAAAACCGGCCCACCGTCAGCGTCAGAACCGCGGGCAACCCGCAACTTCTCAGCAAGCCTCTCAAACGGCTCACGCCAGCGCACATCCCTCGCGCCATGCCCAAACAGCACCATCCCGTGCGCAGCCATGACAAAGGCTCCTAATGCCGATCAACCCACTTCAATCCGACCAGCCCGAGCACGAGATAAACGAGCCCAGGCGTCGCCGCAGTCAACGGCGCGGGCCACGTATTCAACGTGCCGATATGCGAGAACAGCGTATTGAACAGCTGGAAACTCATCCCCAGCATAATCCCGCCGAAAACCTTCACGCCCACGACGCCCGCGCGCGTATGCAGGTACGCAAACGGCAGCGACAACACCAGCATCACGAACACCGCGAACGGATATAGCAGCTTGCGCCACAGCGCGATTTCATACCGCTGCGTGTCCTGATGATTCTCGGTCAAATGCTGGATGTAGCGGAACAGGTTGAACATCGACATCCGGTCCGGCGACACCAGCAGCACCGACAGGATCTGAGGCGTCAATTCCGAGCGCAACGAATATTCAGGTAACGCCACCTGCGTCGCGCGGTACACCGGATTCAAGGCGTCGGTCGGCGTGCCCGGAGGAGGGGGGACGTCGATCAATTGCGTATCGGTCACGTCGGTCAGTTGCCAATGACCCGGCGGCTTATACGTGCCGCTCTTCGCAATCCGCACATTCGAGAGGCGGAACTTCGAATCGAATTCGTAAATCCGCACGTTGCTGATCGTCGCGTCAGGCTTCAATTCGCCGACGTTCACGAAACGCGTCACCTGCTCGCCGTCCGCGCGCGCGGTGAGCGTGTCCTTCACCCACACACCCGACTCGAAGTTGGTCGATACCGACGACCCCAATGCTTCGAGCCGCACGCGTTCCGACAACTGATCGGTGTACGGACCGACGACTTCGCCAATGATGTAAGTCAAGAACACCAGCGGAATGCCGATCTTCATGAGCGAGCGCAGCGCCTGATTGGTGGCGAGGCCGGACACGCGGAAAATCGTGTACTCGGAATTCGCCGCCATTTGCGCGAACACGTAGATCGCGCTGATCAACGCGGCGACCGGAATGATTTCGTAAAAGCGCGACGGCGTTTGCAAGGCGACCCGCAGCACCGCGTACTGGAATTTGTAATTGCCGTGGCCGACCGAGTTCAGTTCGTTGATCAGGTCGAAGAAGAAGAACAGACCTGAAAACGCGAACAGAATAAACACGAACGTGAGGTAGATCTGGCGCGCGAAGTACCTTTCATAGATCCGCATCGGTCAGGCCCCCTTCGAACGGCCAAACATCGCCCGCGTGAATAGCGGCCGGTTGCGCACGCGCAGCCAGAAGATGAATGCGACGATCGCCGCCACGATAATGTGCAGCCCCACCAGCCCAACTCCGAACGACATCTTGCCTTGCTCGATCCACGACTGGATCACGTTTAACAGATTCGAATACGTCAGATAGATCAGAACAGCCATCACCAGATTGATCGTGCGGCTACGCCGCGGGTTCTGGTGCGCGAGCGGAATCGCCAGCAGCATCAGGTTGATCGCAATCAGCGGCAGCCCCGCGCGCCACGCGAATTCGGCGAGGTTGTCGTTGGTCGGGTTACGCAGCAGCGCGAGCGTAGGCAAGCCAGTGGTAGTCGGCGTGTTGATGACCGGCTGGCTCTGGATCTTCACACCGTAGCGTTCGAATTCCATGATGCGGAAATCGGGGTGCCCCGGTTCGCCGTCATAGCGGCGGCCGTTTTCCAGCACGACGAAGCGGTCGCCGTTCTTGTGTGTTTCGGTGTGGCCGGTTTTCGACACGACCACGTTGACCTTACCGTTTTCCGTGCTGGTCACGAACACGTTCTCGACGCGTGCCTGGTCGGGCGACATCTTCTCGATAAAGAACACGCGGTGGCTGGTGGCCGACTCGCGGAATTGACCGGGGGCGAGCAGCGAGACTTCGTCGCGTTGCTGGAAGCGCGCGCGGATCAGCTTGCTCTGCTGGTTCGACCACGGCCAGCCGACGAACACGAAGAACATGATGAGAATGATGATCGGCGTGGCGAAAATACCGATTGGCTTGATGAAACGGGTCAAACTGACACCCGACGCAAGCCAGACGACCATCTCGGAGTCTTTGTACCAGCGGGTCAGGACGAACAGAATCGACACGAACAGGGTCGCGACGAGCATGATGGCCAGGTAGCCGATCACGGTCAGGCCGATCAGGACCAGCACGTCGCGCGGGTCGATCTCGCCCGAAGCCGCGAAGCCGACGATGCGGATCATCATCGTCGTCAGCACGAGCGTGAGCAGAACCATGAACACGGCACCAGCCGTATACGCGAGTTCGCGCTGGAGGGAGCGTTCGAAGATCATTATTGATGATGAGAGGGGGCGCTCTCAGTGACGCACGGATTGGTTCCCGTCACGTCTCCGGTGCAGCCGCCGCGGGAAAAATAGCGGATAATTGCGGCTTTCATCCTAAGCCCAGATTTTATCCGAGGACAAGCGCGATGGACTTTAGCATAAAAGCCTGTGATTGGACCAAAGGCTCGTCAAACGGTTTCCTGACCGGGAAATCCGATTGCATCGTAATCGGCGTGTTCGAGTCGCAAACGCTCTCGGGCGCTGCGCTGGAGATCGACGCGGCCACCAAGGGCCTGCTGACCCGCATCATCAAGGCCGGCGACATGGACGGCAAGGCCGGCACCACGCTGTTCCTGCACGAAGTCTCAGGCATCGGCGCGTCACGCGTGCTGCTGGTCGGCCTTGGCAAGCAGGATGCTTTCAGCCAGAAAGCCTACGGCGAAGCCGTGCGGGCCGCCTGGCGCGCATTGCTCCCCACCAAGATCGTCCAGGTCACCTTCACGCTCGCCCAACTGCCGATCCTCGAACGTTCGGCCGACTGGGGCGTGCGCGCCGCGATCATTGCGCTGCGCGAGCTGACCTACAAGTTCACGCAGATGAAGAGCAAGCCGGACAACTCGGCGCGCGCGTTGAAGCGCATCGTCTTCAGCGTCAATACCGGCGACGAGAAGGCCGCCAAGCTCGCCGCGAAGCAGGGCGCCGCGCTTGCCAACGGCATGGACCTGACGCGCGACCTCGGCAACCTGCCGAGCAACGTCTGCACGCCGACCTACCTCGCCAACACCGCCAAAAAGCTCGCCAAAGACTGGAAGCTGAAGGTCGAAGTACTCGGCGAAAAGCAGTGCGAAGCGCTGAAAATGGGCTCGTTCCTGTCGGTCACGGCCGGCTCGGTCGAACCGGCTCAGTTCATCGTGCTGCAGTACCACGGCGGGGCTGCGAAAGCCGCGCCGGTGGTGCTGGTTGGCAAGGGTGTCACGTTCGACACCGGCGGCATTTCGCTGAAGCCGGGCGAAGGCATGGACGAGATGAAGTACGACATGTGCGGCGCCGGTTCGGTGCTGGGCACGTTGCGCGCCGTCGCGGAAATGGGCTTGAAAATCAACGTGGTCGGCATCATTCCGGCCGTCGAGAACATGCCCTCGGCCACCGCCACCAAGCCGGGCGACATCGTCACCAGCATGAAGGGCCTAACGATCGAAGTGCTGAACACGGACGCCGAAGGCCGGCTGATCCTGTGCGACGCGCTTACCTACGCCGAGCGTTTCAAGCCGGCCGCGGTGATCGACATTGCCACGCTGACGGGCGCCTGCATCATCGCGCTGGGTCATCACAATAGTGGCCTGTTCTCGAAAGACGACGCGTTGGCGGGCGAACTGCTCGATGCATCGCGTGAAGCTTCCGACCCGGCCTGGCGGCTGCCGCTTGACGACGAGTATCAGGATCAGCTCAAGTCGAACTTCGCGGACCTGGCGAACATCGGCGGGCGTCCGGCGGGCAGCGTGACGGCGGCGTGCTTCCTGTCGCGCTTCACCGAAGCGTACCCGTGGGCGCATCTGGACATTGCCGGCACCGCGTGGAAGAGCGGCGCGGCGAAGGGCGCTACCGGCCGCCCGGTGCCATTGCTCGCGCAGTTCCTGATCGACAGGGCCGCTGACGGTCGGGCCGCGGACGGTCGCGCTGCACAATGACGCGTTGCGGTAAGGTTACAGGCATTGTTGTAGACGCAAAGCGGAGCCGCCGATGACGAGAATCGATTTTCACTCGAACGTCGGCGATTCGCTGCTGTATGCGTGCCGCCTGATCCGCAAGGCGTATCAGGCGGGCCAGCCGACCATCGTGCTGGCCGAGCCCGAGCGCCTGCGGGCTTTCGACGAACAGTTGTGGACGTTCTCGCCACTCGACTTCGTGCCGCACTGTATGGCGGACACGAAGCTCGCCGTACAAACGCCGATCGTGCTGGCCTCGAGTCTCGATGATGTGCCGCACCATCAGGTGCTGCTCAATCTCGGCGCCACGGTGCCGGCGCAATTCGCGCGCTTCGAAAGATTGCTGGAAGTGGTCGGTAACGCACACGACGAACTCGCGGCTGGCCGCGAACGCTATCGTTTCTATCGCGATCGCGGCTATGCTTTGAACAACTACAAGCAAGGCAGCTAGGTTTCATTCCGCCCCCGTCGCGTGATGTTTTGTCGTATGGATTCGACGCGTAGGCGGCCTGCTTCAGCTTGGACTCAAACACGGAGAGTGCACGTGTCCGATCCCAACGACAGTTCGATCCCGGTTCTGCACGAGATTATCGTACCGGGCAATCCTGCCCAGGCGCGCCATGCGCCGGGCGGCGCGGCAGCGCCGGCTACGCAGCCGGTGTTTGATCCCGAGACTGCGCAAGAGCCGGTCTTCGCGCCGGAACCCGCGCACGAGCCTGAACCGGTGCTTGCGCCGGAACCCGCGCACGCGCGGCAGGAGCCGACGCTCGCGCCGGAGCCTGTGCATGTACCGGAGCAAGTGCATCCGGAAGACCACGCGCATCCGAAAAAGCGCTCGAGAGCACACCACGCTGCCGATCACCGGCACGGGCATGAACCTGATTTTGCGCCGTCGGCGGGCGTCTTCGACCGGGCTGAACCGCATGCGCCGATCGAGGCGGGCACGATCGTGCCGCCGGATATCGCTCATGAATCGCTCGCACAGCCGCAGCCGAATCTTGACGCGGATGTCATCGCCGAACGTCTGCGTGGACGGTTTGCGGGCTTTCTGACGGGCGAGGGGCGCGGCATCGTCGAAGCACGTTGCCGCGATGCGTTGCAGGATCACACTTCATGGCTCGTCAACCAGATCACACGCGAAGTGGCGCTGGCGTTGGAGACTGAATTGACCGGCTGGGTGAGGGAGGCGGTCGATCAGGAGATCGCGCGGCGCTCGGGCAGCGCCTGATCATGGCAGAGGGCGCGCTTTTATCCGGGCGCGCCCACCATTTTCACGAGGCCGCGGTCATTGGCGTCTTCATTTAAGAAGCGTCTTCATTTGAGCGTCCTCATTTGAGCGTCATCACCCAGCTCGCCAGCGTAGCCGCCTGATCGGGCGTGAGCTGCGTATTCGCGGGCATCGGCACTGTGCCCCACACGCCCGTGCTGCCATCCAGAATCTTGTGCTTCAGATAGGTGATGGCATCTTCGTGGCCGGCGTATTTCTCGGCGACGTCATGCAGCGCCGGTCCCATGAACGGACGTGTTACCGAGTGGCAGCTCATGCAGTTCTGCTGCTGGGCAAGCGCAAGGCCGACGGTGGCCTCCGCGTGCGCCGCGGGACTGCCGACGCTTAATGTAGCGCTCAGCACGCCAGCCGCTGCAAGCGTTGCATACGACATTGATTTCATTCTGGTCTCCGTCGGTGCAGGTACCCGACTCGTGGTGCACGCATTATAAAAGGAAAGGGGCGCACGGTTTCCCGTGCGCCCCTTTGCGCTTTTACGTAGCTTACGTCGCCTACGTCGCCTACGCGTCTATGCGTCTATGCGTCTATGCGGCTTCGAGCGGGGCGGCTGGCCCGTCCCGGCGAGCCGGGGCCAATCAGCGCCCGTTCATCAACGCGCGCTTAGCCCGTCACCGCGCCCTTGTTGGCCGGCAGTGCCAGCGCGGAGTACTTC
>NZ_JAQQCH010000018.1:0-166806 GCF_046030555.1 Paraburkholderia sediminicola
TGACAAGCGTATTAACGATGCTTGAAAACCGGTTTGCGCTTCTCGACGAAGGCGGCCATCCCCTCCTTCTGATCCTCTGTGGCGAAGAGCGAATGGAAGAGGCGGCGTTCGAAATGCACACCTTCTGCGAGCGTCGTTTCGTACGCACGGTTAACCGATTCCTTGATCATCATCACCGCCGGCAGCGGGAATTCAGCGATGGTCGCGGCCGCAGCCACCGCCTCGTCAAGAAGGGAAGCAGCGGGAATCACCCGCGAGACCAATCCGGCGCGCTCAGCCTCAGCGGCATCCATGAACCGCGCGGTCAGGCAGAGGTCCATTGCCTTCGCCTTTGAGACGGCGCGCGGTAGTCGCTGCGTACCGCCAGCACCCGGCATGATGCCGAGCTTGATTTCCGGCTGGCCGAACTTCGCAGTGTCGGCGGCAAGAATAATGTCGCACATCATTGCCAGCTCGCAACCGCCGCCAAGCGCGAAGCCCGCCACCGCGGCAATGATCGGCTTGCGAATGGAGCGCACCGTTTCCCAGTTGCGGGTGATGTAGTCGCCTTTATAGACATCCATATAGGTGTAGGTCGCCATCATGCCGATGTCGGCACCGGCGGCAAACGCCTTCTCGCTGCCCGTCACCACGATCGCACCAATCGCGTCGTCGGCATCGAACTCGCGCAGTGCAGCACCCAGTTCGTCCATCAAGGCATCGTTCAGCGCGTTCAGCGCCTTCGGGCGATTCAACGTGACTAAACCGACCCGCCCTCGCGTCTCAACCAGAATGTTCTCGTAAGCCATGCCGCCTCCTAATGGTTAATGGCGCGCGAAAACGCTTCGCGCAGCCGTCTTAATAATGCTACCATTCACCAACCAACCGGTCGGTTAATTATTCGACAGGCTTTTCCCAACGTACAGCCAAGCCCCTCTGCCATGACACATCCGCTATTCACCAAGCATGAAGACACGCTGCAAAAGGCACTCACCGCGATCGAAACGCGCGGCTACTGGAGTCCGTTCACCGAGATGCCCAGTCCGAAAGTGTACGGGGAAACAGCTAGCGCAGACGGCGAAGCCGCATTCAAAGCGCACCTGAACAAGACCTTCGAATTGGACCAGCCGTCGACCGAGGAAACCGTCGGCGCTGAAGTCTCGCCGTTCGGGTTCCCGCTTGGCGTGCGCTACCCGAAAGCCGATCCTGCCGTGCTGATCTCCTCGGCGGCCGCCGCACAGCGCGACTGGCGCGTAGCCGGCCCGCAGGCGTGGATCGGCGTATGCCTGGAAATCCTCACGCGCGTGAATCGCGCCAGCTTCGAAATCGGCTACAGCGTGATGCACACGACCGGCCAGGCATTCATGATGGCCTTCCAGGCCGGCGGCCCGCATGCGCAAGACCGTGCGCTCGAAGCGGTCGTGTACGCGTGGGATCAACTGCGCCGTATTCCCGCCGATGCCCACTGGGAAAAGCCGCAGGGCAAAAATCCGCCACTCGCGATGCACAAGCGCTACACCGTCGCGCCGCGCGGCACCGGTCTCGTGCTCGGCTGCTGCACCTTCCCAACGTGGAACGGCTATCCGGGCCTCTTCGCTGATCTGGCAACAGGCAACACGGTCATCGTCAAGCCGCATCCCGGCGCGATTCTGCCACTGGCGTTAACCGTACGCATCGCACGCGACGTGTTGCGCGAAGCCGGTTTCGATCCGAACGTTGTTACGTTGCTGGCCACCGAACCGAACGACGGCCCGCTGGTTCAAGACCTGGCTCTGCGCCCTGAAATCAAATTGATCGACTTTACGGGCAGCACGCAAAACGGCACCTGGCTCGAGCGCAATGCACACCAAGCTCAGGTCTACACCGAAAAAGCTGGAGTCAATCAGATCGTGATTGACTCCGTGGACGACATCAAAGCCGCCGCTCGCAATATCGCCTTCTCACTCGCGCTGTACTCGGGTCAGATGTGCACCGCGCCCCAAAACATCTACGTACCGCGCACCGGAATCCGCACCACTGACGGCACGCTCGGTTTCGACGAAGTCGCTCAAGCTATCGCCGGCGCCGTGCAAAAACTGGTTGCCGACCCGGCTCGGGCCGTCGAACTCCTCGGCGCAATCCAGAACGAAGGTGTAACCCAGCGCATCGAGGAAGCGAGGAAGCTTGGTCGCGTTCTCGTGGAAAGCCAATCGCTCGAACATCCGGCGTTTGCCGGCGCCCGCGTGCGCACACCGCTCGTGCTCCAACTGGACGCTGCCGCTGACCATGCGCAGTTCACTAAAGAATGGTTCGGCCCGATCTCATTCGTAATCGCGACGGACTCGACAGCGCAGTCGCTCGACCTTGCCGGCGCAATCGCCGCCGAACACGGCGCGCTGACGCTGTCGGTCTACAGCACAGATGAAGCCGTGCTCGAAGCGGCGCACGAAGCATCGATCCGCGGTGGCGTAGCACTCTCGATCAATTTGACGGGCGGCGTTTTCGTCAATCAGTCTGCCGCCTTCTCCGACTTCCACGGCACAGGCGCAAATCCGGCAGCAAATGCCGCACTGGCCGATGCAGCCTTTGTCGCGAACCGTTTCCGTGTCGTTCAAAGTCGCGTTCATGTTGAACCGAAAGCGGCACCGGTGGTAGCTGGCTGAATGGCATAAGACAAAAGCGCGGCTTTCGTCCTATGCCGTTTGGCCGAATAGACCGAGTCGCGCGCCCCAACTAACATGAGACATCGGATCGGCACGTCCCGTCGATCCGTCCCAGCAGGAACCCACATGAACGACGCCTTCATTTGCGACGCAGTTCGCACCCCAATCGGTCGCTACGGCGGCGCCCTCAAGGATGTCCGCGCCGACGACCTCGGCGCGGTACCGATCAAGGCGCTGATCGAGCGTAACTCCGATGTGGACTGGCAGGCCCTCGACGACGTGATCTATGGTTGCGCCAATCAGGCCGGTGACGACAACCGCAACGTAGCTCGCATGGCGGCGTTGCTGGCAGGCTTGTCCACGGAAGCACCCGGCGCAACCATCAACCGCCTGTGCGGCTCGGGCATGGATGCGGTCGGCACGGCGGCTCGCGCCATCAAGGCTGGTGAAGCGCGCCTGATGATCGCCGGCGGCGTCGAAAGCATGACGCGCGCGCCGTTCGTAATGGGTAAGGCCACCAGTGCGTTTTCGCGGCAGGCCGATATTTACGACACGACCATTGGCTGGCGCTTCATCAATCCGCTGATGAAATGCCAATACGGCGTCGATTCGATGCCGGAGACCGCGGAAAACGTCGCCGTCCAGTTCGGCATAAGCCGTGCGGATCAGGACGCGTTTGCGCTATCGAGCCAGCAAAAGGCGGCCCGCGCGCAGCGCGATGGCACTTTGGCTCAGGAAATCGTCGGCGTTGAAATTGCACAGAAGAAAGGTGACCCCGTACGCGTGACGCTCGACGAGCATCCGCGCGAAACGTCGCTCGAAAGCCTGGGCAAGCTAAAGGGCGTGGTCCGCCCCGACGGCAGCGTGACCGCGGGCAATGCTTCGGGTGTGAACGACGGCGCGTGCGCACTGCTGCTCGCGAATCAGGATGCTGCAGATCAATACGGATTGCGTCGCCGCGCACGTGTGGTGGGCATGGCAACGGCGGGCGTGGAGCCGCGCATCATGGGTATCGGCCCGGCGCCGGCCACGCAAAAGCTGTTGAAGCAATTGAACATGACACTCGAGCAATTCGACGTGATCGAGTTGAACGAAGCCTTCGCGTCGCAGGGACTGGCAGTCTTGCGCACACTCGGGCTGCGCGACGACGATCCGCGCGTCAATCCGAATGGCGGAGCGATTGCGCTCGGCCACCCGCTCGGCGCATCGGGCGCGCGCTTGATCACCACCGCGCTGTACCAGTTGGAGCGGATCAATGGCCGCTTTGCCCTTTGCACGATGTGCATCGGTGTGGGTCAAGGTATTGCTTTGGTGATCGAGCGGCTCTGACACTAACGCCGCTTCGCTCACCGCCCAGCCGGTTAAAGAGACTTTGAGGAGACACCCAATGTCATATGAAGCGATTCGTCTCGACATCGATTCATCGAGTCGTGTAGCGACCATTACGCTGAACCGCCCGGACAAGCTCAATAGCTTTACGCGCGCAATGCACCAGGAATTAAGCACCGCACTCGACCAGGTCGAAGCCGCCGGCGCCCGTGCGCTCGTGCTGACCGGCGCGGGCCGCGGCTTCTGCGCGGGACAGGATCTCGCGGACCTCGACTTCACGCCGGGCGCGATGACCGATCTGGGCGAACTGATCGACGCGCATTTCAATCCGCTGATTCGCCGCCTGCAAGGGCTGCCATTGCCCGTGATTGCCGCGGTCAACGGCACGGCCGCCGGCGCCGGCGCCAATCTCGCGCTGGCTTGCGATCTCGTGCTTGCCGCTCGTTCGGCCAGCTTCATCCAGGCATTCGTGAAGATCGGTCTCGTGCCGGATTCGGGCGGCACCTGGTTCCTGCCGCAACGCGTCGGCATGGCGCGCGCCTTGGGTCTCGCCATCACCGGCGACAAATTGAGCGCGGAAAAAGCCGAAAGCTGGGGGCTGATCTGGCAAACGGTTGATGACACCGAGCTGGCCACCACGGCAAGCAAACTCGCGGCACAACTGGCGCAGCAACCCACGCGCGCCATCGCGGCGATCAAGCAGTCGATGCGCGCGGGCGTGACGCAAACCCTAGATCAGCAACTCGATCTCGAACGCGATTTGCAACGCGAACTCGGCGCTTCACACGATTACGCGGAAGGCGTGCAAGCATTCGTGGAAAAACGCGCGCCGCGCTTCGAGGGTCGCTGATATGACCGCACAACCGAATCACCCCGCTCAAATGACACCCGACGAACTCGCTCGCGCAACTGCAGCCGCCATGTACGAAAACGATGCGTGCAGCCGGGCGCTCGGACTCGAAATCGTAGAAGTGCGCCCAGGCTATGCGCGCCTGCGCATGGCTGTACGCGACGACTTCCTGAACGGCCATCAGATTTGCCACGGCGGTCTGATTTTCACGCTCGCTGATTCGACGTTCGCTTTCGCGTGCAACACGTACAACATCAACACCGTCGCAGCAGGCTGCTCGATTGAGTTCCTGCGCCCCGTGCAAGGCGGCGACGTGCTGACGGCCGAAGCGGTCGAGCAAACGCTGAGCGGCCGCACTGGCATTTACGATATTCGCGTCACGAATCGCGCAGAAGAGACCGTGGCGATGTTTCGCGGCAAATCTGCGCAGATCAAGGGCAACCTGATTCCTACGGGCGATTGAACAACAGATTGAACAGCAGAGTCGCGGCGCGTTCGCGACACATGGGCAGCACCCACATAGATAGCAGCAAGTCCACGGTTTTTGCGCGCAAGCGCACCACATACCAGACCCAAGCATTGAGGCAGCAAGGAGACATTCGATGACCACCGCCCTCCCGCTCGATCCCATCGAGACAGCCAGCCGCGACGAACTTGCCGCGCTCCAACTCGAACGGCTCAAATGGTCGCTGAACCACGCCTATGAAAATTCGCCGGTCTATCGGCGCAAATTCGATGAGGCCGGCGTCCACCCGAGCGAAGTGAAGACCCTCTCGGACCTGGCGCGCTTCCCCTTCACCACGAAGAAGGATCTGCGCGACAGCTACCCGTTCGGCATGTTCGCCGTGCCGCAGGAACAGATCTCGCGAATCCACGCGTCGTCCGGGACAACGGGCAAGCCGACGGTCGTCGGCTACACAGCGCGCGATATCGATACGTGGGCGAATCTCGTCGCACGTTCTATCCGTGCTGCGGGTGCGAAGCGCGGCGACAAGGTTCACGTGAGCTACGGCTACGGTCTGTTCACAGGTGGCCTGGGTGCGCACTACGGCGCCGAGCGCGCGGGGTTGACAGTGATTCCGTTCGGCGGCGGCCAGACTGAAAAGCAGGTACAACTCATTCAGGACTTCCGGCCAGACATCATTATGGTGACGCCAAGCTATATGTTGTCGATCGCCGACGAACTCGAACGGCAAGGCGTCGACCCGGCGAATTGCTCGCTGCGCCTCGGCATCTTCGGCGCGGAACCGTGGACCAACGACATGCGCCAGGCGATCGAAAAGCGCATGGGCATCGACGCTGTCGATATCTACGGTTTGTCTGAAGTGATGGGTCCTGGCGTCGCTTCGGAATGCGTGGAAACCAAAGACGGTCCGACCATCTGGGAAGACCATTTCTATCCCGAGATCATCGATCCTGAAACCGGCGAAGTGCTGCCGGACGGCGAACTCGGCGAACTGGTCTTCACATCGCTGACCAAGGAGGCGCTGCCGATCGTCCGTTACCGGACGCGTGATCTGACGCGCCTCTTGCCGGGCAGCGCACGCACCATGCGCCGGATGGAAAAGATCACGGGCCGCTCGGACGACATGATGATTGTGCGCGGCGTCAACGTGTTCCCGACGCAGATCGAAGAATTGCTGCTCAAGCAGCACACCCTCGCACCTCACTATCAGATCGTGCTAACCAAGGAAGGCCCGCTCGACGTACTGACGTTGAACGTCGAGCCCTGCCCGGAATCGGCACCCGATACTGCCGCACTGAATACGGCTAAGCAGGCGTTGACCTATGACATCAAGGCGCTGATCGGCGTGAGCGCGATCGTGAACGTGCTGGGTGTGAACGGCATCGAGCGTTCGGTAGGCAAGGCGCGGCGGGTGGTGGACAAGCGGAAGTCGGGGCTTTAAGCGAAGCGCCAAAACGCCGAGGGTTGATGCTTGATAACGGCGCTGATCGGCATCAGCGCCGTTATCTATACCCTCAGGAATTCGGCAGCAACAACCACATCCGGCCGCCCTGCTTCATCTTGCCGGCCAGATCGCCGGCATCGTCGCCGAGCCCCCAGAAATAGTCCGCTCGCACACCGCCCTTGATCGCGGAGCCCGTGTCCTGCGCGAAGACGAGGCGATTCATCGGCGAGTTCGTCAACGGACGCGTGGTCTGCAGGAACACCGGCGTACCCAGCGGAATCGAAGTCGGATCCACCGCGATCGATCGCTCCGGCGTCAACGGCACACCCAGCGCACCGATCGGACCATCCGCCCCGCCGCTCGGCGCACTCTCGCCTGTAGGCGTCTCGCGGAAGAACACGAAGCGCGGATTGATATCGAGCAGCGCGTCGACCCGCGTGGGGTTCGCACGCGCCCACGCTTTGATGCCTTGCATGGTCGCCTGTGCCGGCGTCAGTTCACCTCGATCGAGCAACCATCGCCCAATCGACTTGTATGGCTGGTTGTTCGTGCCGCCAAAGCCAACCCGCATCACACTGCCGTCTTCCATCACGACGCGCCCGGACCCCTGCACCTGCAGGAAGAAGGCTTCGATAGGATCGTCGACCCACACGAGTTCATTGCCGTTGAGCACGCCCGCACGCTCAAGTTGCGCACGCGTCGGCAACTGAGCGCCCGCGCGATAACCGGATGGCCAACGGTACAGCGCCGTCTGATACACGCCATGCCGCGTGCGCGAACCGCGCAGCAACGGCTCGTAGTAGCCGGTGACGAGACCATCGAGCGTGCCGTCGTTATTAGCTAACTGGAACGGCGTGAAATAAGCCTCAAAAAACGCCCGCGTACTGGTGACGTCCAGATCGTCGATCTGCGAGGCCGCCGCGCATGCGCGAGCCCAATTCGGTTGACGCGCAAGCCTCACGCAGTTTTGCCGCAACGCCGCCGTTGCGCCGATCAGCGAATCGTCCTGCCAGCCAGGCACCTGCTGCCACGCTACCGCTGTGAGTCGCGTCGCGGCGATCTGCCCGGGTATGATCGCGGCACCCGTGGGCGGCGAAACCGAAGGCCGGACCGCACTGCCGCCACCGCAGGAAGCCAGCATCACCGCAACCGAAAGCGCCCCGAGCCATGCTCCGGCCGTGCGGACAAAACGCATACAATGTTCGTTCTTGATGGAAACCGCCATGTCTGATCTGTTCGACGAATACCCGATGCTCATCTTCGCGCTGGAATCGCTTCTCGCGCTCTTCCTGCTCGTCTTTATCGTTGTATGGACATCGTCCGGCAAGAAAAAAGCCGCGCGCGCCGCCACCAATGAGCAGCAAAAGCAGCAAAAATCTCAGTAAGCTGCGCCATAAAGCTTTTTAAAGACCGCCAGCCGCGTCCGCGGTTCAATGCAAAGTACGCGGCATACGCAGAATGAACTCTGGCACGGGTGCGTCAAAGCGCTCGCCGTCCTCCGCCACGCAGAAATAATCGCCGCGCATGGTGCCGACAGGCGTGGCAATCACGGCCCAACTCGTATATTCGAAATGCTCGCCCGGTTTGAGCAGCGGCTGATGCCCGACCACGCCGAGTCCTTTTACTTCCTGCACGTTGTTGTCGCTGTCGGTGATCACCCAGTGACGCGCAATCAACTGCGCGGGCACCTGGCCGCTGTTACGGATAGTCAGCGTGTATGCAAACGCATACTGGCGGCGCTCCGGGTCCGACTCTTCGGGCAGGTACTGCACCTGCGCCGAGACGCTGAATTCGTACTGGCTCATCCTGATTCCGGTCTGGTGAAACGGGGTGTAAAAAATCGCGGGAAGCCCCGAACGCCAATGGTTTGCGGGCGCATTGGCGAAGCAGCGCTTATGGTTTGGCATTCTGCTTGATGCGCGGCACGCCCGCAACCGGACAAATCCCTCTGCCCAAGGGCCGCTAAGGCGTTTTGTCACCTTTACAGCACGGCCCAGCGCCGGCCTCAAACCGCCCATGAGACGGTTCAGGAGCGCACAAAACGGTAAAATGGCGTTTTCCCGCTTGCATCCGCCCCCGCCATGACGCAATTCCGCATCGCCCCGAGCATTCTGTCCGCCGATTTCTCGCGCCTCGGCGAAGAAGTCCGCAACGTTGTCGCCGCCGGCGCCGACTGGATTCACTTCGACGTGATGGACAACCATTACGTGCCGAACCTGACGATCGGTCCGCTGGTCTGCGAAGCGATCCGTCCGCACGTGGACGTGCCGATCGACGTGCACCTGATGGTGCGCCCGGTCGACCGCATCGTGCCGGACTTCGCCAAGGCCGGCGCGAACCTGATCAGCTTCCATCCGGAAGGGTCGGACCATATCGACCGCACGCTGTCGCTGATTCGCGACCACGGCTGCAAGGCCGGCCTCGTGTTTAACCCGGCCACATCGCTGAATCATCTCGACTACGTGATGGACAAGGTCGATCTGGTGCTGATCATGTCGGTGAATCCAGGCTTCGGCGGTCAATCGTTCATTCCCGAAGCGCTCGTCAAGCTGCGCCAAGCGCGCAAGCGGATCGATGCATATAAGGAAAAAACCGGTCGCGAGATTCATCTCGAAGTGGACGGTGGCGTGAAGGTCGACAACATCGCCGAAATCGCGGCGGCTGGCGCGGACACGTTCGTGGCAGGCTCGGCGATCTTCGGCGCGCCGGATCACAAGGCAGTGATCGACAAGATGCGCGCCGCACTCGCCAATATCGAGCACTGATCGAGTACCGCTCGATCACCGGGATCCCGCACTGAAAATGACGAATTCATACCCTGCTCCGACCTTCACCGGCCCACGTCTGCAAGCCGCAATCATCGACCTGGACGGCACGATGATCGATACCGCCGACGATTTCACTGCCGGCCTGAACGGCATGCTCGCGCAACTCGACGCGGTGGAAACCTCACGCGAGGAAGTGGTCGGTTACATCGGCAAGGGCTCGGAGAATCTGATCCGCAGCGTGCTGGCTCAGCGCTTCGAAACGGACCATGCACAGGACCGCTTCGACGAAGCGCTCGCCATCTATCAGGACGAGTACGCAAAGATCAACGGCGTGCACACACGGCTGTACCCCGAGGTCGAAGCCGGTCTCAGCGCCATGCGCGAAGCCGGCCTCAAACTCGCCTGTGTCACCAACAAACCGCACCGTTTCGCGGTCGACTTGCTGGAGCAATACGGGCTCAGCCAATATTTCAGCGTCGTGCTCGGCGGCGACAGCTTGCCGAAAAAGAAGCCAGATCCGCTTCCCATGCTCACCGCCGCCGACCAGCTAGGCGTCCTGCCGCAAGCCACGGTCGCCATCGGCGATTCGGAAAACGACGCGCTGGCAGGCCGCGCCGCGGGCATGGCAACGCTGACGCTGCCGTACGGCTACAACCACGGCCGATCTATACAAGAAATAAAATCCGATGGTATAGTTGCCTCGCTGCTCGATGCCGCCAAGGCTATCGCAGCGCACCATTCCACGACCTGAAAAGTCCCCCATCCTCATGTTTCTGAATAAAAAACGGAGTCTGATTAGCATCGACCGGGGAGCCTGGCCCTGGCGTCGCTGGTCGCGCTAACCTCGCCTGAGGTACGCTGAAGCTCGTCTTCGGCAACCGTTTTTTACTTCGCTGCGCTCACGCGTTTTTTCCATCATCTTGTTTCGCTGCATCGGTTGATTCGGCCCTCGTGTACCCGCAAAGTACATGTGTGCGCTGAAACCCCTTGCATGCGTCGATGGGAAACTCGCGCCGGTCGGTATCATCGTGTCGAAACGTCGAACGAACGCCTGACCGGGCGCGCCGCGCCCCGCTTTGTCCGACGCATAGTGCCGTCTGACGTACGTACAGGATCGGAACATGACCGAACTCGAATTCCAATCCCTCGCCAACGAGGGTTTCAACCGCATTCCGCTGATCGCCGAAGCGCTCGCCGACCTCGAAACGCCGCTCTCGCTGTATCTGAAGCTCGCGCAGAGCGAACGCAACGGCGCCAACTCGTTCCTGCTGGAATCGGTGGTCGGCGGCGAACGCTTCGGCCGTTACTCGTTCATCGGCCTACCGGCGCGCACACTGCTGCGCACCCGCAACGGCGTGTCGGAAGTGGTGCAGGACGGCAAAGTCGTTGAAACGCATGAGGGTGATCCGCTCGAGTTCATCCAGCAATTCCAGGGCCGCTTCAAAGTGGCGCAACGCCCCGGTCTGCCGCGTTTCGCGGGTGGGCTGGCTGGCTACTTCGGCTACGACGCGGTGCGCTACATCGAGAAAAAGCTCGCGCACACCGCGCCGGAAGACGATCTGAACCTCCCGGACATTCAGTTGCTGCTCACCGAAGAAGTCGCGGTGATCGACAACCTCGCGGGCAAGCTCTACCTGGTGGTGTACGCGGATCCGACGCAACCCGAGGCCTACACGAAAGCCAAGCAGCGTCTGCGTGAATTGCGTCAGCGTTTGCGCACGACCGTGCAGCCGCCGGTCACGTCGGCCAGCGTCCGCACCGAGACCTACCGCGAGTTCGCGAAAGACGATTACCTGGCGGCCGTGCGCAAGGCGAAGGAATACATCGCCGCCGGCGAGCTGATGCAGGTGCAGGTGGGCCAGCGTCTGATCAAGCCTTACCGCGACAATCCGCTGTCGTTATACCGCGCGCTGCGCTCGCTGAATCCGTCGCCGTATATGTATTTCTACAACTTCGGCGACTTCCACGTTGTCGGCGCATCGCCGGAAATTCTGGTGCGTCAGGAAAAGCGCGGCGAGGATCGCATCGTCACAATCCGGCCGCTCGCCGGCACCCGTCCGCGCGGCAACACGCCGGAACGTGACGCCGAGCTCGCCACTGAACTCCTGAACGATCCGAAGGAAATCGCCGAACATGTGATGCTGATCGACCTCGCGCGTAACGACGTGGGCCGTATTTCGCAGATCGGTTCGGTGGTCGTCACCGACCAGATGGTGATCGAAAAGTATTCGCACGTGCAGCACATCGTGAGTTCGGTCGAAGGCAAACTCAAACCCGGCACCACCAATTTCGACGTGCTGCGCGCCACCTTCCCGGCCGGCACGCTCTCCGGCGCGCCGAAGGTCCGCGCGATGGAACTGATCGACGAACTGGAACCGGTGAAGCGCGGCCTGTACGGCGGTGCGGTCGGCTATCTGTCGTTCACGGGCGAAATGGATCTGGCCATCACGATCCGCACCGGCGTGATTGCAAACGGTAATCTGTATGTGCAAGCGGCAGCGGGTGTAGTCGCGGATTCGGTGCCGGAATCCGAATGGCAAGAGACCGAGAACAAGGCGCGCGCCGTATTGCGTGCTGCCGAGCAGGTTCAAGACGGCCTCGATAGCGACTTCTGACCGGAGACACACCATGCTGCTTATGATCGACAACTACGACTCGTTCACCTACAACCTGGTGCAGTACTTCGGCGAACTCGGCGAAGACGTGCTCACCTATCGGAACGACGAAATCACGCTGGACGACATTGCGAAGCTCAACCCGGAGCGCATTTGTCTGTCGCCCGGCCCGAGCAATCCGCAACACGCCGGCATTACGCTCGACGTGCTGCGCGAGTTCGCCGGCAAGACGCCGATTCTGGGCGTGTGCCTCGGCCATCAGGCGATCGGGGAAGCGTTCGGTGGCCGCGTCGTGCGCGCCCAAACCATCATGCACGGCAAGGTAAGCACGATCGAAACCGATTGCAAAGGCGTATTCGCCGACCTGCCGAAGCATTTCGTCGTGACGCGCTACCACTCGCTCGCGATCGAACGCGAATCGCTGCCCGACTGCCTCGAAGTGTCCGCATGGACCGAAGACGGCGAGATCATGGGCGTGCGTCATAAGGAACTGGCCGTTGAAGGCGTGCAGTTCCATCCGGAATCGATCCTGTCCGAACACGGCCACGCGCTACTCGAAAACTTCGTGAAGCAGTCGAAGTCAGCTCACCGCACCGCTTGATAAAGAGAGACGAAATCATGTCGATTACGCCCCAGGAAGCGCTGCAACGCACGATCGAGCATCGCGAAATTTTCCACGACGAAATGCTGCATCTGATGCGCCTCATCATGCGCGGCGAACTGTCGCCCGTGATGTCGGCCGCGATCATCACCGGCCTGCGTGTCAAAAAAGAGACCATCGGCGAAATCACCGCTGCCGCCACGGTGATGCGTGAATTTGCCCGGCACGTCGACGTACCGGACAACTCAAACTTCGTCGATATCGTCGGCACCGGCGGCGACGGCTCGCAGACCTTCAACATTTCCACGGCAACCATGTTCGTTTCGGCTGCGGCGGGCGCCAAGGTCGCGAAGCATGGTGGCCGCGGCGTGTCGAGCAAGTCGGGCAGCGCGGACGTGCTCGAAGCGCTCGGCGTGAATATCGATCTGCAACCGGAACAGGTGGCGGCTTCAATTGCGGAAACCGGCATGGGCTTCATGTTCGCGCCGAACCATCATCCGGCGATGAAGAACATCGCGCCGGTGCGCCGTGAACTCGGCGTACGAACCCTCTTCAACATTCTCGGGCCGCTGACCAATCCGGCTGGCGCGCCCAATCAGCTGATGGGCGTGTTCCATGGCGACCTCGTCGGCATTCAGGTGCGCGTGATGCAGCGTCTCGGCGCCAAGCACGTCCTGGTGGTGTACGGTATGGATGGCATGGACGAAGTCTCGCTCGGCGCAGCCACGCAGGTCGGCGAGTTGCGCGACGGCCAGATCCACGAATACGAAATCCATCCGGAAGACTTCGGCATGCAGATGGTGTCTAACCGCACGCTGAAAGTGGCCGACGCCGCCGAATCCAAACTGATGCTGCTCGAAGCGCTCGACAACAAACCGGGCGTCGCGCGTGAAATCGTCACGCTAAATGCGGGCACGGCCCTCTATTCGGCGAACGTGGCGGCGTCGATTGCGGACGGCATCCAGTTGGCGCGTGAAGCGATCGCGAGCGGCAAGGCACGTGCCAAGGTCGACGAGCTGATCCGCTTCACCCAGCAATTCAAGCCGTAACTACGTAGCGAGATACTCATGAGCGACATTCTCGACCGCATCATCGCGGTCAAACGCGAAGAAGTCCGCGCGGCCGCCCAAAGCGCGCCGCTCGAAGAGCTGCGCCTCGAAGCATCGTCGCGCGACATCCGCGATTTCGTCGGCGCACTGCGCGCGAAACACGCGGCCGGTCTGGCCGCCGTCATTTCCGAAGTGAAGAAAGCGAGTCCGTCGAAAGGCGTGCTGCGCGAAAACTTTGTCCCAGCCGACATTGCACGCTCGTATGAAGAACACGGTGCGGCCTGCTTGTCCGTGCTCACCGACGTGCAATTCTTCCAGGGCAGCGTGGCGTATCTCGAAGAAGCGCGTGCCGCCTGCAATCTGCCGGTGCTACGCAAAGACTTCATCGTCGATCCGTACCAGATCGTCGAAGCCCGCGCGATGGGCGCCGACGCGATCCTGCTGATCGCCGCCGCTTTGGAAACCTCGCAGATGCAGGACCTGGAAGCGCTCGCGCATTCGCTGGGGCTTGCAGTGCTGGTCGAAGTGCATGACAGCAACGAACTGATGGAAGCGCTCACGCTGAAGACGTCGCTGATCGGCATCAACAACCGCAATCTGCGTACGTTCGAAACGTCGATCGAGACGACCATCGGCATGCTCGAATCGATTCCGGACGACCGCATCGTGGTCACCGAGTCGGGCATTCTGTCGCGCGTCGATGTCGAACGTCTGCGGGCGATGGACGTGCATACGTTCCTCGTCGGCGAAGCGTTCATGCGCGCGAAAGAACCGGGTGTGGAACTTGCGCGGATGTTTTTCTAAGCACAGTTTCAACATTCAGCGCACGCAGCGGAGCAAACGATGGCCATGGAACGCGAAATCAAACTGGCACTCCCGGCGAGCCAGGTGAAAGCGGCGACGCAGTGGTTCGTCGCGCGCACCGGCGACGAGGGTCGCCCGATCAAGCTGGCGAATATCTACTTCGACACGCCCAAGCTGGCGCTGGCCACGTCGAAAAGCGCGCTGCGACTGCGGCACACGCCGGACGGCTGGCTGCAAACGTTCAAGACGGCGGGGAATGCGAAGGACGGGTTACATAGCCGCCACGAGTGGGAAATGCCGGTGGCGGGCGAAAAGCTGGAGATCGAAGCACTGCTGCGTGAGTGTGACGAACCGGCCGCCGCTGAAGCCCTGCGTCAGGCCGCGCCGGAACTGAACGAACTGTTCCGCACGAATTTCACACGCATGCTGTGGAATGTCGAACTGGACGGCTCGGAAGTCGAAGCCGCGATCGATCAGGGCGACGTTATCGCCGAGGTGAACGGCGAGATCCGCCGCGCGCCGATTTCCGAAGTGGAGCTTGAGCTGAAGTCCGGCGACGAAGCGGTGCTCAACACGCTCGCGAGCGAACTCGGCAAACAGGTAGCCGGTCTTGCACCGGACAACATCAGCAAAGCGCAGCGCGGCTATCAGTTGCGGGCGGGTTAGGCTCACGGCGTGTGTGATCAAGGTGGAACGCGTGTTCGCCTCGCTGCGTTCGTTCCGCTGAGATTGCCTCGTCTTGTTCGCCTGGCCGCATTCGTCCCGTTGGTGGTGCCATGTGCCGAAATACAATCTCAGCACAGCGCCGCTAGCCTGCCGCCCACGCGCGCCAGCAAAAGTACGCAGAGTCCGAGCAGCACCCACACCTTGAGCCAGCTCGCATTTGCTGCGACACTTCCCCGCCATGACCTCCGCTTCCCGCACCCGCTCCAATTCGTCGCAAGCCGCGTTATTCGGCGACGCCCCAGCCATGCCGGCCGACACAAGCGCGCAGCCGCAGACGCCGCCCGCCGCCGACCAACCGCCGCCGACGCTCGAAGCCCAATTCGCCGCCCTGCCCCCGGCGTGGCGCACACACCTTAACCCGTTCATCGAAAGCGACGCCTACGCACCGCTGTGCCGTTTCGTCGACGGTGAACGCGCCGCCGGCAAGACCGTCTATCCCGCCGACGTCTTCCGGGCGCTGCGTCTCACCAGTCCCGACGAAGTCAAAGTCGTGATCCTCGGGCAGGATCCGTATCACGGGGAAGATCGCGGCACGCCGCAAGCACACGGGCTGGCGTTTTCCGTGGCGCCCAACGTGCGCACGCCGCCGTCGCTACGCAACATCTTCAAGGAAATTGCCGCGAGCCTCGGCCACGAACCGCCGCGCCATGGCTGCCTCGACACATGGGCCAAACAGGGCGTGCTGCTGTTGAACACGGTGCTGACCGTCGAGCGCGATTCGGCCGCGAGTCATGCGAAACGCGGCTGGGAAAAATGCACCGACACGCTGATCCACGAACTGGCCATGCGCCATGACGGCCTCGTGTTCATGCTGTGGGGCGCACATGCGCAAGCCAAACGCGCGCTGCTTGGCGGCAAGTCGCATTACGTGCTGGAAGCGCCGCATCCGTCGCCGCTGTCGGCGCATCGGGGCTTTCTCGGCTGCGGGCATTTTGCGTCAGCCAACGAATATCTCGTGAAGCACGGCCGCACACCGATCGACTGGCGTCTGCCCGACGAAGCGCAGATGCTGGCCTAAGGCCAATCGCGCCAAACGCACCGACACCAGCCAGAGACCGGAGACCGGAAACCAGGAACCAAAGGGCCAACGACTCCGTGTCGGAAACCAGAAATCATGGCCGCCGCAAAAACAAAAACGCCACGGAATGACACCCCGTGGCGTTTTTTATTCCACCGCGCCGCAATCGCCCGGCGCGGGACAAACCTCACACCTTACGCGGCAGCGATCGCTTCACGCGCGCCAGCCAGCGCGGCGGTAGCAGCGTCCGGGCCCATGTTCAGACCTTCGGCGTAGATAAAGTCCACATCGGTCATACCGAGGAAGCCGAGGAAGCTCTTCAGATACGGCGTTTGGGTGTCGTTCGGGGTGCCCAGATACTTGCCGCCACGAGCCGAAACCACGAACACCTTCTTACCCTTCACGAGGCCTTCCGGACCATTCGCCGTGTACTGGAACGTGATGCCGGCGCGTGCGATGAAGTCGAAATACGTCTTCAGTTGCGACGAGATGCCGAAGTTGTACATCGGTGCACCGATCACGACGATGTCGGCGGCTTGCAGTTCGGCGATCAGCGCTTCGCTGCGAGCAGAGATCGCGGCTTGTTCCGGCGTGCGCTGGTCGGCCGGCGTGAAGAACGCGCCGAGGACGGCGTCGTCCAGATGCGGCAGCGGTTCAGCTTGCAGGTTACGGACGACGACTTGCGCGCCCGGATTCGATTGTTGCAGCTTTGCGGTCAGCTCGTTGAGGAGCAGGGTCGAGTTCGCGCCTTGCGAGCGGGCTGCCGAGTTGATTTGCAGGATCGTGGTCATGGTTGACTCCAGTAGGGGCGCGCAGTTTTGCGCGAGTGGAGCCATTGTGATTTTTTACCAACCCGGGAAAAAGCCGTGCGGCAGCGAAGGATTGTTGCACTGGTAGAACAATGCCCTGCTTTGAAACCGCGATTAACACCGTTCCGGATTACGATCAGCTTGTCAGCCAGCGCTCCCGCGCCTTGCGCGCCGCCGGCCGTTTATCGCTCACGGTCAGCTTGTAGCGAGACACCTCAGGCCCGTCCAGCTTGACTTGCGCGGTACGCAGCTCGTCGCGGCGGAAGGCGTGGACTTCGACCTTTGCGCCCGGCAGACAGCGCGACAGCAGGGAATCAAGATTCGAGCCCGTCACACGCAGACCATCGAGCGCGATCAGCACGTCGCCCGCCGAGAGCCCCGCTTTTTGCGCCGCGCTGCCTTCGTGAACCGCCGCCAACGTGCAATCCGCGCCGCCGCGCATGCGCGCGCCGAGCGACGGCTTGCCGTTCTTGTCCAGATCCGGCGCGAGCGTGACGCCGAACGGCGCGAGCAACGTGTCGAGGGGCAGATCGCCTGTGCCGTGCACAGCTTCGGCGAACAGTTCGCCCAGTTGCACGCCGGTCGCTTCGGCAAAAATCGCCTCGACCTCGCTTTCTTCGACGCCGACGGGCTTGCCGCGATAGAAGTCGCGCCCGAACCGCTGCCACAATAGACGCATCACATCGTCGAGTGATTTGCGGTTATTGGTCTGCGCGCGAATCGTCAGATCGAATGCGAGCGCGACGAGCGAACCCTTGGTGTAATAGCTGACGATCGCGTTCGGCGCGTTTTCGTCCTGCCGATAGTATTTGGTCCAGGCGTCGAACGAGCTTTCCGCCACCGTCTGCTTCAGACGGCCACTGCCGCGCTGCACGCCACCGACTACCTTGCCGAGCATGCCGAGATAATCGTCTTGCGAGATCAGGCCGCTGCGCACAAGGATCAGATCGTCGTAGTACGACGTGAAGCCTTCGAACAGCCACAGCAGCGACGTGGTGTTTTCGACGCTCAGGTCGTACGGCGCAAATACGGCCGGCTTGATGCGCTTCACATTCCACGTGTGGAAGTATTCGTGGCTGCACAGACCGAGGTAGGTCCGGTAGCCCTCGGTGGACGCGTCCCGGCCTTCCACCGGCAGATCGCCGCGATTGCAGATCAGCGCCGTCGAAGCGCGATGCTCCAGTCCGCCGTAACCATCGGTGACGGCTTGCGTCATGAACACGTAGCGATCCATGGGCGCTTTCTTCGACTTCGGCTCGAACAACGCGATTTGCGCTTCGCAGATCCGCTTCAGATCGGCGGACAGACGCGCCATATCGAGCCCGATCACGCGCCCCGCGATCACAATATCGTGCGGTACGCCGTGCGCCTTGAACGTCGCTAGCGCGAACTCTCCCAACGTGACCGGATGATCGATCAGCTCGTCGTAGTTCTGCGCGCGATACTCGCCGAAGCTGTAGCGCTTCGTGCCACGCGCTTCCGGCAACGCAGTCGCGACGCGCCAGTCGCGGTATGCCGCGCCTTCCGGCTTCTGAATATCGACCACGCACTGCGCTTCCTCGTGACCGACCGGCGACAGGAACACGCTGGTGCCATTGAAAAAGCCCGTCGTATCGTCAAGATGCGCGGCGCGCACCGACGGATCCCATGCATACACTTCGTAGCGCAGCGTCAACGCGCCTTTGACCGGCGCGGCCTGCCATGTGTGCTTGTCGGTCTTTTCGATGCGCACCTTCCGCCCAGCGTCGTTGACAGCACGCAGCGTAACGATGTTGCGAGCGAATTCGCGCACCATATAGCTGCCCGGAATCCACACCGGCAGCATGAAACGCTGGCCGGCCGGATCGGGATCGGCGACGGTGACGGTGACTTCGAACAGATGGGCGGCGGGTTGCTTCGGAACGATGGTGTAGCGGATCGGCTTCATCGGCGGCGATTAGAAGTTTTCTGGCGGGATGTTCGGGGCTTGATGTGAAAGGAGGCGCACTTCGCGCCTCCTTTCCTCGACTGACGTTGCGTGCTCAGTGCACGGCGGACATTTCCTTGTCCAGCCGGTCTGCCGGCACGGCGCCAGGCAGGCGGCGGCCATCGGCGAGGAACACGGTCGGCGTGCCGTCGACGCTCATCGCGCGGCCGAGCGCCAGGTTCTTGTCGATCGCGGCGGTGTCGCAGGTACCGGCGGCGGTGGGCGCCTGATGGTTCTGCATCCACGATTCCCACGCCTTCGCGCGGTCGGTCGAGCACCAGATCGATTTCGACTTGGCGGTCGAATCAGGCGACAGCACCGGGTACAGGAAGGTGTAGACCGTGACGTTATCGATCGACTTGAGCGTCGTTTCGAGCTGCTTGCAGTACGGGCAGTTCGGATCGGAGAACACCGCGATCTTGCGCGCGCCGTTGCCCTTCACGACCTTCACCGCGTTCGCGAACGGCAGGCTCGCGAAGTCGATGCGATTGGTCTCCGACAGACGCGCTTCAGTCAGATTCTTGCGGGTCTTCGCGTCGACCATGTCGCCGAGCATGAGGTAGTCGCCGTTTGCGTCGCTATAGATGATCTGCGTGCCGAGATTCACTTCGTAGAGGCCAGCAATCGGCGACTTCGTCACGCTCTTGATCGTCACGTCGGCCAGACGCGTTTGCAGCGTGGCCTTGAGCTTGTCGGTGGTTTGGTCGGCCTGTGCGGAGCAGCCGATCGTCACGGCAGCGATCGCGAGCGCGACGGCCGCGATGCGGAAGGATTTTTTCATGCTGAATTCCTGGAGTTCAATCGCGCGCGATGCGCGTTTTTGGGGACGTTTCTGGTCTGACCGGAATAGCGTCCATCTGTTCATGATACCCGTCTCGCCGATCGGGCATGCGGGCTGGAGGCTTTACCCCAGCGCGGCGGACACTAGCCAACGTTTGATGAACGGCTGCGCGCCGACAAACGCCATACCGGTGTTGCGCAATACCTTGGCAAACGGACCGGGGGCCGAGAAGAGCTTCTGCAGGCCGTCGGTGGCGATCATCAGCGCGCGGATGTCTTCGCGGCGAGCGCGTTCATAGCGGCGCAGCAGCACCATGTCGCCGAGATCGCGGAACGCTTCCTTGCCGGCGACCGTTTCGGCGAGCGCCGCGACATCGCGCAAACCGAGGTTCATACCCTGGCCCGCCAAGGGGTGGATCAGATGCGCGGCATCGCCGACCAGCGCGACGTGCGGCGCTACGAGCTTATCGACGGTTTGCAGCGCGAGTGGGAAGCCTTGAGCGGGCGTCACGCATTCCAGAGCGCCGAACTGACCGCCTGTAATACGTTCGACTTCGGCCGCGAGTTGCGCCGGATCGAGCGCGAGCAGTTGTTCAGCGTGCTCGGTGCATGCCGACCAGACCAGCGACACGTGGCCCTCCGGCATGGGCAACAGCGCGATGATTTCGCCGTCCTTGAACCATTGATAAGCGGTTTCGCCGTGCGGCTTTTCGGCCTTGAAATTCGCGACCACGCCGGTTTGCTTATAGTCGCGCCGGTTCATCTTCGAGCCGATCTGCGCACGCACCCACGAATGCGCACCGTCCGCACCGACCACCAGATCGGCCTCGAGCACATTGCCATTGGCTAGACCGACGCTGGCGCCGTCGGCGGTAAAGTCGAGCGCCTGCGCGCGTGTGTCGATCCAGGTGAGATTCGGCTGAAAACGCAGCGCGGCATCCAGCGCGCGCTCAATGACCGACGACTCGACAATCCACGCCAGCTGCGGCACGGCGGCCTGGAACGCGGAAAAATGAAGTTCGGCGTGCGCGTCCCCGTAGACGCGCATGTCGTAGACGGGCCCAAGCTTTGACAGATCAAGCGCCTGCCAGACTCGCAACCGTTCCAGCAGAGCCTGCGAACTCGACGACAGCGCGTAGACCCGCGAGTCGAAGGCAGCACCCGGCGGCAGCGCCGCGCAGGGTTGCGCGAGCAGCGCCACGCGCAGGCCGCCTTGCGTCAGTGCCAGCGCCGCGGTCTTGCCGACGAGCCCGCCGCCGATCACGGCGGCATCAAAGGTCTGATGGTGTGCGTTCATCCGCGCATTATAGCTGCGGGGGTTGCGGGGGACGGATCGAGGCGTGTCGCATTTCGGCCTGAATCCTAGTGCCCCAGCGCGGCGTGCGCGGCATCGGCTTCGCGAAAACGCATGAATTCACGGTCTGTTGAAAGGACGTTCCACGCGCTCATCACCAGCTCGCTCTTACGGTCCCGCTGGTCCCCTCGTACCGTGCAGTCTGGGAAAACCCGGTCGTACACGCGCCACAGCGAGTCGAAATCATTGGTATCGGCGAATTGCGCAATGCTGCGCTTATCGTCCTGAGTGAGCCGCTTCACCATGCAGTTCACGGTCTGGCGATCGGTCGTTGCCTGGGCGTCCTCGTAGTTCGGCGATAGCCAGGCAACCACGCCGGCACCAATCAGCGCCGCCCACACTGCCCATCTGGCCCATGTTTTTATTGTCATCGTGCTTCCCCGAAAAGGGCTCTAGCGGCCCCGGACCCGCATACTACAATGTTCTGACAGAATATTTCCGGGTAAGCCCGGTTTCCCGCCCCCTTCCCAGGAACCCTATCCGAACGGGTTACAATTGCGCTTTCCGTGACAAAACTCGCCCAGAATCGTCGAGGCAACGCCCCGATCTGGTGTCTTGTCCCGCTCCGCTGCGCTTCCTCCGCCACGCCAAGCGCGAAGGCTTTTCGAATCCCGCACACAGCGTCGAGCGCATCACGCAACTTACTGATTCACTGAAGGATTTCCATGAGCCTCAAATGCGGCATCGTCGGCCTGCCTAACGTCGGCAAGTCCACCCTGTTCAATGCGCTGACCAAGGCGGGCATCGCTGCCGAAAATTATCCGTTCTGCACGATCGAGCCGAACGTCGGCATCGTCGAGGTGCCGGACGCGCGTCTGAAGGCGCTCGCCGAAATCGTCAAGCCCGAGCGCATCCTGCCGGCCGTGGTGGAATTCGTCGATATCGCCGGCCTCGTGGCTGGCGCGAGCAAGGGCGAAGGGCTGGGCAACCAGTTCCTCGCGAACATTCGCGAAACCGACGCGATCACCCACGTCGTGCGCTGCTTCGAAGACGAAAACGTGATCCACGTCGCGAACAAGGTCGATCCGCTGTCGGATATCGAGGTGATCAACACTGAGTTGGCGCTGGCCGACCTTGCGACTGTCGAAAAGGCGCTGTCGCGCTATTCGAAAGCCGCCAAGTCGGGTAACGACAAGGAAGCCATCAAAAACGCAGCGGTGCTGGAAAAAGTGCGCGCTCAGCTCGACCAGGCCAAGCCGGTCCGCGCGCTCGATCTGTCGGATGAAGAAAAGGCCACGCTCAAGCCGTTCTGCCTGATCACCGCCAAGCCGACCATGTACGTCGCCAACGTGAAGGACGACGGTTTCCACAACAACCCGCACCTCGACGCAGTCACGAAGTTCGCGTCAGCCGAAGGCGCGCCGGTCGTCGCCGTGTGCGCGGCAATCGAAGCGGAAATCGCCGACCTCGAAGAAGCGGATATGGAAGTGTTCCTCGCCGACATGGGCATGGAAGAGCCGGGCCTGAACCGCGTGATTCGTGCGGGTTTCAAGCTACTAGGCCTGCAAACCTATTTCACGGCAGGCGTGAAGGAAGTGCGCGCGTGGACGATCCACGTTGGCGATACCGCACCGCAGGCAGCCGGCGCGATCCACACCGACTTCGAGCGCGGCTTCATTCGCGCGCAGACCATCGCGTTCAATGACTTCATCACCTACAAGGGTGAGCAAGGCGCGAAGGAAGCCGGCAAGATGCGTGCGGAAGGCAAGGAATACGTCGTGCACGACGGCGACGTGATGAACTTCCTGTTCAACGTCTGAGGCTTGGCCTCGGCGCGCAGCGCGTAATTGGCAAAATATGCCAGACGAACATCAAGCACCGCGCCGCAGCATCTCCCTAAAAAACCCGCTCAAAGCGGGTTTTTTGTTTTAACGCGTGGCCGCTGCATTAGCTGCGGCGCACTGGAGCGGCATCGAGATGCCATCCCTGACAGCCGCCATTTGCGATGGCGAATCCACTAGCACGGCATCGATCCCCAGACACGCTGCCGTCCGATAATCGTCCGCATTGTTCACCGCAATCGCCACGATCCGAACATCAGGCCTTTGCCGGAAGCAGGCCACGGTTGAGGGCGTCCACAGCGTTGCCTTCACGTCGGAACGGCCTTCGCCCAAAGTGAACGTCTCCACCACCGCCATCGCGCGATGCAGTTCAAATGCTGTCATTGTGTGTTCGGCAGGCGCGTCCACACAGCCCTGATTCAGCAATACCCGCACGAGCCGCCCACGTGTCGCATCGCGTGACTCGAACAGCTTCGCCTGTGGATACCCGGCGAAGCTCTGCTGATAGTCCGCGTCGGTCGAATAGATCGACACGCGCGACCACGCGTTTTCTTCGTCCAGCACCCGCGCCACGGCTTGGGCTTGCGGCGCGGCGGGCAGCGCTTTCATATCAAGGATGATCGGCATGGCTGCTGGGATGACTTGCAACGCTTCGCGAAGCGTCGGAATACCGACCGGATGATCGCGGTAGGGATACGCGTCGCCTCGGCGGAAATTCCAGCCGGCGTTCACGCGCGCGAGCTGTGCCGCCGTGAATGTGGACACCAGCCCCTTGGTGTCGGTCAACGCCGACAAGTCGACCGGACGGTACAACACCGGTACGCCGTCCTGACTCATCTGAACCGTGAGCCACATTGTGTCGGCATGATGCGCGATCGACTGGCGAATCGCTTCGAGCGTGTTTTCGGGCGCGTCGCCTGTCCCGCCACGATGCGCGACGATCCTGGGCAACGATGTCATCGGCGCCGGCCCATCCTCCGTCGTGACGGGCGTGAACGCACACCCTGCGAGCGCAAGACTTGCTATCGACCCGCAAACCGCCAATCGCGACGAACTCAGCATCTGGAATCCTGATTAATAAACACGGTGATCCAAACCGCGGACGATCGCGCAAAGCAAAGCACGTCCCGCTTCCCCATCCATCATGCCCGCATCCAGGCAGCGGCAACCTGCGGCCTGCGTCTGGGCATGACCTCGCGCAAAATCGGGCTTTCAGACGCCTATTGTTTCCGTTTCATGACAGCCGATGTTAAATTGCGGCATTCGGCACCTGTCAACTGCGGGCTCCCGCCCAGCGGCCGACGCCGGACTGTCATCGAACACAACTAGAATCGCGCGATTCCCATCCGCGCCCGTTCCGATCAGGAGACAAATCGATGCGTTGCAAGCCACTGTTCCGTTCGCTTTCCGTTGCCGCCGTATTGAGCTTCGGCATTAGCCAGGCAGCCCACGCCGCCACTGAAATCCAGTTCTGGCACGGCATGGAAGCTGCGCTTGGCGAGCGTCTGAACGACATCGCCAACGCGTTCAACGCGTCTCAAAGCGACTACAAGATCGTGCCGGTGTTCAAAGGCACCTACGACCAGACTCTCGCCGCCGGCATTGCCGCTTATCGTAGCGGCAACGCGCCCGCCATTCTGCAGGTCTACGAAGTCGGCACCGCCACGATGATGCAGGCGAAAAAGGCGGTAATCCCGGTTTCGGAAGTGTTCAAACAAGCCGGCGTGCCGCTCGACGAAAAGGCCTTCGTGCCGACCATCGCGAGCTATTACAGCGACGCCAGAACCGGCGAACTGATTTCGATGCCGTTCAATAGCTCGACGCCGGTGCTGTACTACAACAAGGACGCCTTCAAGAAAGCAGGGCTCGATCCGAATCAGCCGCCGAAAACCTGGGCCGAATTGCAGGTGGACGCGCAGAAGCTGAAGGCGTCGGGCATGGCATGCGGCTATTCGTCGGGCTGGCAAAGCTGGATCCAGCTCGAAAACTATAGCGCCTGGCACGGTGCGCCGTTCGCATCGAAGAACAACGGTTTCGACGGCCTCGACGCGCAGCTCGAATTCAACAAGCCGCTGCAGGTCGCGCACATCCAGTTCCTGCAGAACATGCAGAAGGAAGGCACCTTCACGTACGTCGGCCGCAAAGACGAACCGGTGTCGAAGTTCTATAGCGGCGACTGCGGGATCATCACGAACTCGTCGGGCTCGCTTGCCACGATCAAGAAGTACGCCAAATTCAATTTTGGCACCGGCATGATGCCGTACGACGCGAGCGTGAAGGGTGCGCCGCAGAACGCGATCATCGGTGGCGCCAGTCTGTGGGTGCTTTCGGGCAAAGACCCGGCTGTCTACAAGGGCGTGGCGAAATTCCTGGCGTATCTGTCGTCGGCGCCGGTTGCCGCGAAGTGGCATCAGGACACGGGCTATCTGCCGGTCACGACCGCCGCGTATCAACTGACGCAGCAGCAAGGCTTCTACGAGAAGAACCCGGGCAGCGACACGGCGATCAAACAGATGCTCAACAAGCCGCCGCTGCCGTTCACGAAGGGCTTGCGTCTTGGCAACATGCCGCAGATCCGCACCGTCATCGACGAAGAACTCGAGCAGGTCTGGGCAGGCAAAAAGACGCCACAACAGGCGCTCGATTCATCCGTGTCGCGAGGCGACGAGTTGCTGCGCCGCTTCGAGAAAGCCGGCAATTAAGTACTCGCCAGCCGGGTTTCGGTGCGCTCGCGCCGAAACCCGATGGTGCAGCAGAACCTTGGGGATTTTCGATGGAAAAGCGCTCCAGCTTCGGCACCAGCGTGCTGCCCTACCTGCTCGTCGCGCCGCAACTCCTGATCACGCTGCTGTTCTTCCTGTGGCCGGCAGGCGAAGCGTTGTGGCAGTCCACGCAGAGCCAGGACGCATTCGGCACGTCGAGCGAATTTGTCGGCCTCGCCAATTTCAAGCAGTTATTCGCCGATCCGCTTTATCTGTCGTCGTTCAACACGACGTTGATTTTCTGCGCGCTCGTCACGGTGTCGGGGCTGGTGATATCACTCTTGTTGGCAGTCTGCGCGGATCGCGTGACGCGCGGCGCGAGAGCCTATCAGACACTGCTGATCTGGCCGTATGCGGTTGCACCCGCGATCGCCGCCGTGTTGTGGTCGTTCCTGTTTAACCCGAGCATCGGCCTCGTCACCTATACGCTCGCGAAGTACGGCATCGTGTGGAATCACGCATTGAATTCCGGACAGGCGATGTTTCTGGTCGTGCTGGCTTCCGTATGGAAACAGGTCAGCTATAACTTTCTGTTCTTCTATGCCGGCTTGCAGGCGATTCCGCGTTCGCTGATCGAAGCGGCAGCGATCGACGGCGCCGGCCCGGTGCGGCGTTTCTTCGGCATCGCACTGCCGCTGCTGTCGCCGACCAGCTTCTTCCTGCTGGTGATCAACATTACCTACGCGTTCTTCGACACCTTCCCGGTGATTGACGCGGCCACCGGTGGCGGCCCGGCGCAATCCACCCGTACGCTGATCTACAAGATCTTCGCCGAAGGATTCCAGGGGCTGGACATCGGCAGCTCGGGGGCGCAGTCCGTCATCCTGATGGTGATCGTCATCGCGTTGACGGTGGTGCAATTCCGCTTCATCGAACGCAGGGTTCAATACTCATGATCGAGAACCGACGCGGTTTCGACCTCTTCTGCCATGCGGTGCTGATTCTCGGCGTCGTGCTGGTGGTGTTTCCAGTGTACGTCGCGTTTTGCGCGGCGACGATGAGCGAGCATGAGGTGTTCAGCGTGCCGTTGTCGCTGGTGCCGAGCACCCATCTGTTCGAGAACATCGCGACTGTCTGGTCGCATGGCAGCGGCAATGCGGCGGCGCCGTTCGGCCGCATGCTGTTCAACAGTCTCGTGATGGCACTGGTGATTTCGATCGGCAAGATCGCCGTCTCGATGATCTCCGCGTACGCGATCGTGTTTTTCCGTTTTCCGTTTCGCAATCTGTCGTTCTGGCTGATCTTCATCACGCTGATGCTGCCGGTCGAAGTGCGTATTTTCCCGACCGTGCAGGTCGTGTCGTCGATGCATCTGAGCAATACGTATAGCGGTTTAACCTTGCCGCTGATTGCCTCGGCCACCGCCACGTTCCTGTTCCGCCAGTTTTTCATGACCCTGCCGGACGAATTGATGGAAGCGGCGCGCATCGACGGCGCCGGCGCGATGCGGTTCTTCTGGGACGTGGTACTGCCGCTGTCGAAAACGAACATGGCGGCACTCTTTGTCATCACGTTCATTTACGGCTGGAATCAGTATCTATGGCCGATCCTGATTACAAGCCAGCAATCGTTGACCACGGCTGTGGTCGGCATCAAAAGCATGATCGCGTCTGGCGACACCGCGACCGAATGGCATCTCGTGATGACCGCGACGCTGCTCGCCATGCTGCCGCCGCTCGCCGTCGTGCTGACGATGCAGCGCTGGTTCGTGCGCGGACTGGTGGACTCAGAGAAATGAGCTGCTCCTTTTGGGCGTGCTCGTGGATTGGAATAGAACGCACCGCGCGAGGCGTAGCAAACGCGGCAAGCAACGAAAAGGCTAAAACAGCATGGCTGCACTGACTCTGCAAAGCGTTAAAAAGACCTACGACGGCAAACAGTTCGTGTTGCACGGCATCGACGTAGACGTCGCGGACGGCGAGTTCGTCGTGATGGTCGGCCCGTCGGGTTGCGGCAAATCGACCTTGCTACGGATGGTGGCCGGGCTCGAAGGCATTTCCGAAGGCACCATCTCGATTGCCGGCAAGGTGGTCAATCGACTGGAGCCGAAGGATCGCAACATCGCGATGGTGTTCCAGAACTACGCGCTGTATCCGCATATGAGCGTCGCCGAGAACATGGGCTATGCGCTGAAGATCGCGGGCGTCGATCGTGCACAGATTACGAAGCGCGTGCAGGCCGCGGCACAGATTCTCGAGCTTGAACCGCTGCTCGCACGCAAGCCGCGCGAGTTGTCCGGTGGTCAGCGGCAACGCGTCGCGATGGGCCGTGCGATCGTGCGCGAGCCGGCTGTGTTTCTGTTCGATGAGCCGCTGTCGAATCTGGATGCCCGCTTACGGGTACAGATGCGCCTCGAAATCCAGCGCCTGCATGCGCGGCTTGCCACCACCAGCCTGTACGTCACGCACGATCAGATCGAAGCGATGACGCTGGCGCAACGCGTGATCGTGATGAACAAGGGTCACGCCGAGCAGATCGGCGCGCCGACCGAGGTCTACGAGCGGCCGGCGACGGTGTTCGTCGCGAGCTTCATCGGCTCGCCGGGGATGAATCTGCTGGAAGGCCGGGTGTCGGATGATGGTTCTACATTCGAGGTAGCGGGCAACGGACCCAAGCTGCCGCTCACAGGCGCGGCGTCGATCGGCCGGGAAGTTGCGAAGGGCCGCGAATGGACGCTCGGCATTCGTCCGGAGCACATGACACCGGGTCAAGCTGACGCATCTCATGCGACGCTGACCGTCGATTCCTGCGAACTGCTCGGCGCGGACAACCTCGCGCACGGCCGTTGGGGCAAGCACGACGTGACCGTGCGGCTGCCGCACACGCATCGCCCCGCAGCAGGCGAAGCGCTGCAAGTCGCGCTGCCCGCGCACCATCTGCATTTCTTCGATCTGTCGACGGGACGGCGCGTGAACTGACGCCCCCGCCTCGGCCGAACCCGACGTACCCAAAAACAATAAAGACTTTAAGACCATGCAAGGCATCGCCCTCCACTGCTTGCGCCGCACAGCGGCGCTCACCGCTGCGCTTCTCTTCACCGCGACCTCTGCGTTCGCCTACGTCGCGCCCGGAACGTCGCCCGACGAAGCGAACCTCAGCAATCACAACACCTACACCAATCGCGACGGCAACACGGTGCACGCGCCAGCGCGCTCCCTATCGGGCAAGGCGCCAGACGGCGCGACCGCACACTGCCGGGACGGCACCTACAGTTTCAGCCGGCATCGCAGCGGCACCTGCTCACGGCACGGCGGCGTATCGGACTGGTTGTAATGAGCGGGCGGCGAGCCGCCCCGTTTCCATTCGCGTTGCCGCCCCACCCCCGCCCCGAAGTACAATGCCACCTGGACCACCCGCCCGCGCGCGGGGCGTCGCGAAGTTCGACGCCGCGCTCAACGCCGCGCCGGCCGGCGCCGGGCGCACTGCCCGGCCAACACACCGATTACCCATCCACCCACGACCGCCCGCCCCCACGCGGCCGGCGTCGTCAACGTCTATTGCAAGCAAATGGCCCAATACGTCTTCACCATGAACCGGGTCGGCAAAATCGTGCCGCCCAAGCGTCAAATCCTGAAAGACATCTCGCTGTCGTTCTTCCCCGGCGCGAAGATCGGCCTGCTCGGCCTGAACGGCTCGGGCAAGTCGACGCTGATCCGCATCATGGCCGGTGTGGACAAAGATATCGAAGGCGAAGCCACGCCGATGCCGAACCTGAACATCGGCTATCTGCCGCAAGAGCCGCAACTCGATCCGACCAAGACGGTGCGTGAAGCGGTCGAAGAAGGTCTCGGCGACGTCTTCGGCGCGCAGAAGAAACTCGACGAAATCTACGCCGCCTACGCGGAGCCGGACGCCGACTTCGACGCGCTCGCGGCGGAGCAGGCAAAGTACGAAGCCATTCTCGCCACCACCGACGGCAGCGCCGAACAGCAGATCGAGATCGCCGCCGACGCGCTGCGCCTGCCGGCATGGGACGCGAAGATCGAGCACCTGTCGGGTGGCGAAAAGCGTCGCGTGGCACTCTGCAAGCTGCTGCTCGAAAAGCCGGACATGCTGCTCCTCGACGAACCGACCAACCATTTGGACGCGGAATCGGTCGACTGGCTCGAACAGTTCCTCACCCGCTTCCCGGGCACGGTCGTCGCCGTGACCCACGATCGCTACTTCCTCGATAACGCCGCCGAGTGGATTCTCGAACTCGACCGCGGCCACGGCATTCCCTGGAAAGGCAACTACAGCAGCTGGCTCGACCAGAAGGAAGAGCGCCTGAAGCAGGAAGAGTCGTCGGAATCGGCGCGTCAGAAGGCGATCAAGAAAGAACTGGAGTGGGTGCGCCAGAACCCGAAGGGTCGTCAGGCGAAATCGAAGGCGCGTATTGCCCGCTTCGAGGAACTGAACAGCCAGGACTACCAGAAGCGCAATGAAACCTCGGAAATCTTCATCCCGGTCGGTGATCGCCTCGGTAATGAAGTGATCGAGTTCAAGAACGTTAGCAAGTCGTATGGCGACCGTCTGCTGCTCGACGACGTCAGCTTCAAGATTCCGGCGGGCGCGATCGTCGGCATCATTGGACCGAACGGCGCCGGTAAGTCGACGCTGTTCCGCATGCTGACCGGCCGCGAACAACCGGATTCGGGCGAAATCGTGCAAGGTCCGACGGTCAAGCTCGCGTACGTGGATCAAAGCCGCGACGCGCTCGACGGCTCGAAGACGGTGTTCGAAGAAATCTCCGGCGGTGCGGACGTGCTGACGGTCGGCAAGTACGAAACGCCGTCGCGTGCGTATATCGGCCGCTTCAACTTCAAGGGGGGCGACCAGCAGAAGACCGTCGGCAATCTGTCGGGCGGTGAACGCGGCCGGCTGCATCTGGCGAAGACGCTGATCGCGGGCGGCAACGTACTGCTGCTGGACGAACCGTCGAACGACCTCGACGTCGAAACGCTGCGCGCTCTGGAAGACGCGTTGCTCGAGTTTGCCGGCTCCGTGATGGTGATCTCGCACGATCGCTGGTTCCTCGACCGGATCGCGACGCACATCCTCGCATTCGAAGGCGATTCGCAAATCACGTTCTTCGACGGCAACTACCAGGAATACGAAGCGGACAAGCGCGCACGCCTCGGTGAAGAAGCTGCACGTCCGAAGCGTCTGCGTTACAAGCCGATTGCGCGATAAATCGCGAGCTTTGCAGCCCGCTCGTCGGTCGATGAGCGGGCTGTTTTGCGGGTCGTTTTCTTGCTGACAGAATTGCTGACCGCTTTACTGACCGCCTGGTCGGCCGCTTTGCCGGTCGATTAGCCGGTCATTTTGCTTTTCATGGCATACGCCGGAAACGTCCTGCGTTTGCCGGATGGACGGTAGGGCACACGCATTGCGTGCCACGGCGTGATACACGTCGTCCCGGCGGGAAGCGGCAACTCCGCCACATCAAAAAACCAATGTGCGTTCAACCGGCGCACGCTCAGGCCAATCACATCCACGCCGCGCACAGCGCGGCGACGAGGAGGCAAGCATGGCGATGTCGAAGGGCAAGCGCTGGGCCGTTGCGATAGGCGGCGTGCTGCTGGTGCTGATCGTCGTCGCGGTCGGTGCGCTGCAGTTCGCGCAGCGCGAAGTCAAAGAGCGGGTGATTGCGGCGCTCGGCCCATTAGGCAGTGCCGAAAGCATCCGGGTCGGCCTCACCTCCGTCCATCTCACCAACGTTCTGCTCAAAGCGCCGCCCGGCTGGCCCGCCGGTGATCCGCTACGTGCCGACGAAATCACGCTCACGCCCGATATTCGCGATCTGCTCGAGCGGCGCATGCATATTCGTAGCGTAGTGGTGCGCGGCTTCGACCTCGCAGTACTGCGCTCCAAGGATGGCGGGATCCGCCTGCTGCCGAATCTGCGGCAATCCGTGAACAAGTCCGACGACGACGCCAGCGGCGTAGCGGCAACCGCTCCCCGCGAAAAACTGATCGATCACATCAGCTTCGAGCAAGGCAACTTCCATTTCTACGACATGACGGTCGGTTCGCCGGCATTCAAAGTGACAGTCAGCAACGCCAACGCGACCGTCGACCACCTGCATCTGCCCGCACTCACCGAACCAACCAACGTCAGCGTCACTGGCTCAATCAAGGGCCCGACACACACGGGCACCGTTTCGTTCGACGGGTGGATCAAGATCGCCAGCAAGGATTCGCAGACCACCAGCAAACTGCGCGACGTCGATGTCGTGATGCTCGATCCGTACCTGCTGAAGAAAACGGGCGCAAAGGCGCAAGTGACCGGCGGCACAGTCGATCTGACGGTCGATTCGACGGTGCGCAACTATCAGCTGCACGCGCCTGGCACGGTGACGATCCACCATTTGCAACTCGCCGACAGCGACAACCCGCTCGACACCTTCATGTCGATCCCGACCAAGGCCGCCATCGCGGCGCTCAAGACGCATAACGGCGACATCACGCTGCATTTCGTGCTCGATGGGAATTTGCGCGATCCGAAGTTTTCCGTGCAGGAAAGTCTGATGACGCGCCTCGGCGCCGGGTTCGCGAAATCGATGGGCGTGAGCGTCGAAGGCGTGGCGAAGGGCGCTGGGGAGACAGTGAAAGGATTGGGTAACGCGTTGAAGAATCTGCTCGGTCAGTAGACGAGCGAGGGCGGCGGCGCCGTTAAAGCGAAGTCGCGCCGCGTCGTCGCTTTAACCGGTCTCCAGCGCTTAAACCGGCAACCCCAGCTCGCGCAATGTCGCTTCGGTTTGCGCAGCGTCCGTATGATGCACGCCGTGCCAGCCGAGCGCCGTTGCGGCCTCGGCGTTTTTTAGGTTGTCGTCGATAAAGACGAGTTCGGCCGGCCGGATGCCCGGCAGTTGCGCCTCGATCCGCTGGCGCATTTCCGCGAAGATCGCCGGGTCAGGCTTTACCAGCTTCACCCTGCCCGATACGACGATGTCGCGGAACCGCCGCAGCACGGGGTAGTGCTCCCAGGCATAGGGAAACGTCTCCGCCGACCAGTTGGTCAGCCCGAAAAGCGGCACATTGGCGGCTTCGAGCTTTTCCATGATCGCCACGCCCTCTTGCAGCACGCCGGCCACCATCTCGTGCCAGCGCTCGTAGAACACGCGGATCAACGGCGCGTGATCGGGAAATTTCGCGATCAATTCGTCTGTTGCTTCGACGATCGGCTGGCCACCATCCTGACGGATCACCCAGTCCATCGAACAGACGTGCGTCAGAAACCAGCGGCGCTCCGCTTCGTCAGGAATCAGCTGACGATACAAATACTCGGGGCTCCAGTCGATCAGCACGCCGCCGAAATCGAACACGACTGCCTTGATGGCCATGCTCTCTCCGTCAGTAAGATCGTGGCGACGCGATCAGATAGGCTGTGTGCGCAGCTCCAGCCACGCTTTGGCCTCACCCGACACATGCGGCGACAGGCGCGTGCGCACCATTTCGTGATACGCGTTGAGCCATGCGCGCTCGTCGTGACGCAACAGCGACAGGTCGAGGCAACGCGTGTCGATCGGGCACAGCGTCAGCGTTTCGAACTTGAGGAAATCGCCGAACTCGGTTTTCTCCGCAGGCACGTTCAGCACCAGGTTCTCGATCCGCACGCCCCACTTGCCCGGCCGGTAAATGCCCGGCTCGACCGAGGTGATCATGCCTTCTTCCATCGCCGTCCATGGTTCGGCCGGCGCGTAGTGCGAAATCACCTGCGGGCCTTCGTGCACGTTCAGGAAATAGCCCACACCGTGCCCCGTGCCGTGACCGTAATCGGCACCGGCTTCCCAGATCGGCGCGCGGGCGATCGCGTCAAGCATCGGCGAACGGATGCCGCGCGGGAACTTCGCGCGCGACAGCGCCATGGTGCCTTTCAGCACGATCGTGAAATCGCGCCGCTGTGCCTCGCTGATGGTGCCGACCGGCACGACGCGGGTGATGTCGGTCGTGCCGCTCAGATACTGCGCACCCGAATCGATCAGCAACAGGCCATTGCCCTCGATCACCAGATGCGCATCATCGGTCGCGCGGTAGTGCGGCATCGCGCCGTTCGCGTTGAAGCCGGCGATCGTCGCGAAGCTCAGGGATACGAAGCCCGGACGGCGCGCGCGGGCTGCCGTCAGGCGCTCGTCGATCGTGAGTTCAGTGATCGTTTCACGCCCCGACGCGCCTTCGAACCACGCGAAGAACTCGGCGAGTGCTGCGCCGTCCTGTTCCATCGTCTCGCGCACGTGCTCCGCTTCTGCCTCCGTCTTACGCGACTTGAAGAACGTGGACGGATTGACCGCCTCGACGACATTCACCGTGGACGGCACCAACTGCAGCGAGCCATACGTAATGCGGCGCGGGTCGATCAGCAGCGTGCTGCCGGCCGGCAGCGCGGCCAGCGCGTCGGCCGCCTTTGCATACGGCTCGACACGGATGCCGTCACGCGCGAGCGCATCGGCCAACGCTTGCGGCACCTTGCCGTCGGCGACGAAGAGCGACGCGCTCTCCTGACCGACCAGCGCGTGCGCCACGAACACCGGGTTGTAGCTGACGTCGGCGCCGCGCAGATTCAAAAGCCATGCAAGATCGTCAAGCGTGGAAATGAAGTGCCACTGCGCGCCCTTTTCCGCCATCGCGCGGCGAATCTGCGCGAGCTTGTCCGAACGGGCGACGCTCGCGTGCGGCGCGGCGTGCTCAAACACGGCGGCGGCGGGCAGCGACGGACGCTGCGGCCAGATCGCGTCGAACAGATCGACGTCGGTGCGCAGTTTCACGCCATACGCGGTGAGCGCCTGGCTCAAAGCACGCGCCGCCGACACACCGAGCACCGCGCCGTCCACGCCAACCGTGCCACCGGTCGCGACGTTCTGCGCAAGCCATTCGAAATGCGGCACGGTCTGCTGGCCGCCGGTCATCTTCATCAACTGAACGCCGGTGCCGGCCAACTGCGCGTTGGCTTGTTCCCAATAGCGGCTGTCGGTCCACACGCCGGCGAAATCGGCGGTCACGACCAGCGTGCCGGCCGATCCGGTGAACCCCGAAAGCCACTGCCGGCCTTGCCAGCGCCCGGGTAGATATTCGGAAAGATGCGGATCCGCGGACGGTACCAGATAAGCGGTTACACCTTCGCGCGCCATCGCATTGCGCAATGTCGCGAGTCGTTCAGGGATGGAGGAAGTTTCGGGGAGTCGGGCATTCATCAAGGTCACCTGCAAGTATTCATCGACGGGAAAGCAAGCCGACCGTCACGGCAACAGCGACCAGCGCGATGGCGGTACAGACCGGCCATTCGAGCAAACCGCCATCATGAAAGAGACCAACCACGTTGCCCGCCATGCGCGCAACACCCGCGCCCAGCAAGCCGGCCAGTAGCGCGACCCACCATCGGGCACGGCTCGAACGGCGCAGCGGATGCAGCCACCATCCCGCCAGGCCGATCACCGCCCCCAGCACCAGGATTCCAGGCCACCCCATCAGCGGCAGGTCTGGCGCGGTTTCAGATTCGTCTCGCGCAGATTCAGATTCGTCTCATGGGCGCCGGAGGCTTGGGCAGCTAGCATTTTTGTCTCATTAACTATAGAGGTTCAGCACGGCGCTTTCCGCATAGCGGTTGAGTTTAGGGGTCGGGGTGATGTTAGGCAAGCTGTAAGCCTTACGGAGAGTCCCAGTCCTCGATTATTGCCAAGCTGAAAGCGCGCCATGCGAATCGCCCTTATCGAGCCGGACCTTCGGCACGCCACATTAGTCGGCCGGCTGATCTTTGCCGGCGGTCATATGTGCCAGCATTTCACCGCGAGCGCCCCGTTCCTGGATCGCGCCGCCGACGAGTTCTTCGATCTTCTCATCACTGACGGCTGGGCCGGCGACCATTCCGCCGAAGACTTGATCCCACGCGCCCGCGCCATCCTGCCGAGCTTGCCGGTGATCGTGCTGCTGTCGGAGCCACGCGAGAGCCAGATCGTTGCCGCGCTGCACGCCGGCGCCGACGACTGCCTGACCAAACCGGTCCGCGGCCCGGAAATGCTGGCCAGAGTGGACGCACTGCTGCGACGCGCGAGCCTGCGGCGACCGCCCAACCGGCGGCGCGACACGATCGGCGAGTATGCGTTCGACGCGGCGCGCTTTGCCGTTACTTTCCGTGGCCACACGGTCGCGCTGACGCCGAAGGAATTCCGCTTTGCGTTGCTGCTATTTACCAATCTGTCACGGCCGGTGTCCCGCGCCCACATTCTCGAAACCGTCTGGACACGCCGCCGCGACGTAAAGTCGCGCACCGTCGACACCCATGCATCGCGCGTGCGGACCAAACTGCAATTGCGCCCGGAGCATGGTTATTGCCTGACACCGCTCTACGGCTATGGCTATCAGCTCGACGCGATCCCGCCGGAGGCCGTTGTGGAGGCCAAATGACGCGCGCACAATGTAAGAATGGTGAAAACGCTATAATATTGGGCTAAACCATAGCTCCCCATATGCAGCTTCTAACGATCGGAATCAATCACCACACTGCGCCTGTCGCCTTGCGCGAACGCGTGGCGTTTCCGCTCGAACAGATCAAGCCTGCGTTGGACACCTTCAAGAGCATCTGGCTTGGCCGCACCGCCCGCACGGCGCCGGAAGCGGCAATCCTGTCCACCTGCAATCGCACAGAACTCTACTGCGCGACCGACGACCAGGCCGCGCGTGAAGCCGCGATCCAGTGGTTTTCGAAGTACCATAATCTGCCCATCGACGAACTCGCGCCGCATGTCTACGCGCTGCCGCAGTCAGAAGCCGTGCGCCACGCGTTCCGCGTCGCATCGGGCCTCGATTCGATGGTGCTCGGCGAGACGCAAATCGTCGGACAAATGAAGGATGCGGTGCGCACGGCGTCTGAAGCCGGCGCGCTTGGCACTTATCTGAACCAGTTGTTCCAGCGCACCTTCGCCGTTGCGAAGGAAGTGCGCAGCACGACCGAAATCGGCGCGCAGTCGGTTTCCATGGCGGCAGCCGCCGTGCGGCTCGCCCAGCGGATTTTCGACAAGGTCTCGAATCAGCGCGTGCTGTTCATCGGCGCGGGCGAAATGATCGAGTTGTGCGCTACGCACTTCGCAGCGCAGCAGCCACGTGAACTCGTGGTCGCGAATCGCACGGCCGAGCGCGGCAGCCGCCTCGCCGAACGTTTCAACGGCCGGGCCATTCCGCTGTCGGAACTGCCCGCGCGCATGCATGAGTTCGACATCATCGTGTCGTGCACCGCTTCCACGCTGCCGATCATCGGTCTGGGCGCCGTCGAGCGGGCGGTGAAGGCGCGCCGTCACCGCCCGATTTTCATGGTCGATCTGGCCGTGCCGCGCGATATCGAACCCGAAGTCGGCCAGCTCGAAGACGTGTTTCTCTACACCGTCGACGACCTCGGCTCGATCGTGCGCGAAGGCAACGCGTCGCGGCAAGCCGCGGTCGCCCAGGCCGAAGCGATCATCGAAACGCGTGTCCAGAATTTCATGCAATGGCTCGACGCGCGCAGCATCGTGCCGGTGATCCGTCACATGCATACGCAGGCCGACGTGCTGCGTCGCGCCGAAGTCGAACGCGCGCAGAAAATGCTCGCGCGCGGCGACGACCCGGCAGCGGTGCTCGAAGCTCTGTCGCAATCGCTCACCAACAAACTGATCCACGGCCCCACGCACGCGCTCAATCGCGCGAGCAGCGAGAACCGTGACACGCTCATCGAGTTGATGGGCGGCTTCTACAAACACTCCGGTTCTACGGAGCGTTAGCGGCGCAACCACTGCCGCATCGTCCGCGCTGCCCCGAGTGGCCCGCGACGTGCTTCTGACCAGGGCATCTGCCCACTTCCCTAGTCGTCGTCTTTGCCGGAGCCCGCTCCGATACCCGTCCGATGAAAACGAGCATGCAACGCAAGCTCGACCAGCTCACTACCCGGCTGGCCGAACTGAACGACCTATTGAGCCGCGAGGACATCACCTCGAATCTCGACCAATACCGCAAGCTCACGCGTGAGCACGCCGAGCTCGGGCCGGTCGTCGAGCACTACGCGCTGTGGCGCCACGCAATGACCGACGCGGCGACCGCGCAGGAACTGCTGGCGGACGCGTCGATGCGCGACTTCGCGGAAGAGGAAATCCGCGCGGCGCGCGAGCGGATGGAAAAACTCGGCGCCGAATTGCAGAAAATGCTGCTGCCGAAAGACCCGAACGACGATCGCAACATCTTTCTCGAAATCCGTGCCGGAACAGGTGGCGACGAATCGGCGCTGTTCGCGGGCGATTTGCTGCGCATGTACTTGCGCTATGCCGAGCGCAATCGCTGGCAGGTGGAAATGATGTCGGCGAGCGAATCGGATCTGGGCGGTTACAAGGAAGTGATCGTGCGGATCGCCGGCGAAGCGGCCTACTCCAAGCTCAAGTTCGAGTCGGGCGGCCATCGCGTGCAACGCGTGCCGGCCACTGAAACGCAGGGCCGCATTCACACGTCGGCATGCACGGTCGCGGTGATGCCGGAAGCGGACGAAATCGGCGAGGTCGAGATCAATCCTGCCGACCTGCGCATCGACACGTTCCGCGCGTCCGGTGCGGGCGGGCAGCACATCAACAAAACCGACTCGGCCGTGCGCGTCACACACTTGCCGACGGGGATCGTCGTCGAATGTCAGGACGACCGGTCGCAGCACAAGAACAAAGATCGGGCGCTGAAGGTGTTGGCCGCGCGCATCAAGGACAAGCAGTCGCACGAGCAGCAGCAGAAGGAAGCCGCCACGCGCAAGAGCCTGATTGGCTCGGGCGATCGCTCAGAGCGGATTCGCACCTACAACTTCCCGCAAGGGCGTCTGACGGATCACCGGATCAATCTGACGCTGTATCGCCTCGACGCAATCATGGACGGCGATCTCGACGAACTGATTGCGGCTCTCGTCAGCGAGCATCAGGCCGAGTTGCTGGCATCGCTGGGCGACGCGGACTAAGCGCGGATGGATCCGGTCACGCCCTCTGCGCTGTTACGCGCCTCGCCACTGCCGCCGCTCGAAGCGCGGATTCTGCTCACGCACGTGCTCGGCTGGCGACATACGCAATTGATTACACGCAGCGACGAAACGCTCGACGGCACGCTAGTTGACCGATACCGGTTGCTGGAAGCGCGGCGTGTCGCCGGTGAACCGGTGGCGCAACTGGTCGGCGCGCGCGAATTTTTTGGGCTTGATTTCGAAGTGACACCGGACGTGCTGATTCCACGTCCAGAAACCGAATTGCTGGTCGAAACGGCGTTGGCGGCAATGGAAAACATCGCAAGGCCGGCCGTGCTCGATCTCGGCACCGGCACCGGCGCGATTGCCGTGGCGATTGCGTCGACGCGGCCCGACGCGCAGGTCTGGGCACTGGACCGTTCTGCCGAAGCGCTGGCGGTAGCCACACGCAACGCCACACGTCTGCTGGATAGCAAACGCCCCGGCGGTGCAGTGGCATTGCAGCAAAGCGACTGGTACGGCTCGCTCGACGCAGCATTGCGCTTCAACGTGATCGTCAGCAATCCGCCGTATATCGCGAGCGGCGATCCGCACTTGTCGGAAGGCGATCTGCGCTTCGAACCACGCGGCGCGCTCACCGACGAGGCCGACGGACTCAGCGCGATCCGCGCGATCATCGCTGGGGCGCCCGCCCGTTTGGCGACCAACGGCGTATTGTGGATCGAACACGGGTACGATCAGGCGGAAGCCGTACGCGGCCTGCTGACGGCGCAAGGTTTTGAGCAAGTCCGCTCGGAGCAGGATCTGGCCGGCATCGAGCGAATCAGCGGCGGCCTGTTGCACAGTGGACCTCGATGAATGGCCTCAATCGCCAAGGGTGACAAAGCGGCCCTCGGCCGGTCGTACCGAAATCCGCTATCATTTCAGCCTATTCCCTACACATAACGGAACCGCAAGGTCAGTCATGGATACGCAACAACGCATCAAGCAAATCGTCGACGAAAACAACGTCGTGCTCTTCATGAAGGGTACCGCTCAGTTCCCGATGTGCGGCTTTTCCGGCCGCGCCATCCAGATTCTGAAGGCGTGCGGCGTCAGCGAAATCAAAACCGTCAACGTGCTCGAAGACGACGAAGTCCGCCAGGGCATCAAGCAGTTCTCGAACTGGCCGACCATTCCGCAGCTCTACGTGAAGGGCGAATTCGTCGGCGGCTCGGACATCATGATGGAAATGTACGAATCCGGCGAACTGCAGCAGCTGTTCGCCGCGGCCTAAGCGGCCCGTTGTCCGAACGTTTGCCGTCCTCTGACAAGGCGCCGCGAGCCATGGAAACACGCGCTGTGGCGCCACGCCGGCTGATCGTCGCGATCACCGGCGCAACCGGCGCCATTTACGGCATCCGGTTGCTCGAGACGTTGCGCAGACTGGGCGGCGTCGAGAGCCATCTGCTGATTTCGAGCGCAGGCTGGCTCAATATCCAGCACGAACTCCAGTTGAGCAAAGAAGACATCCATCCGCTCGCGGATGTCGTTCATTCGGTGCGCGATGTCGGCGCGAGCATTGCGTCCGGCTCTTTTGCGACCGATGGCATGGTGATCGCACCCTGCTCGATGAAGACGCTCGCCAGCGTCGCACATGGCTTTTCCGACAATCTGATCACCCGCGCCGCCGACGTCACGCTCAAAGAGCGCCGCCGACTCGTGCTCCTCGTGCGCGAAACGCCGTTCAATCTCGCGCATCTGCGCAATATGACGGCCGTGACCGAAATGGGCGGTGTGATCTTCCCGCCTTTGCCTGCCTTCTACAACCACCCCGCCTCGATCGACGAAATGGTCGATCACACGGTGGCGCGCGTGCTGGATCTCTTCGCGCTTGGGCCGGCTTTGTCGCCGGCGTGGCAAGGATTGCGCGACGCGCAGGAATAGCGCACCCGCGGGATCTCGATTAATAACACCCGCGACACAATCAATTCCGTTTTCACCCGTTTATCAAACGTCGGTACGGACTTATATTAATAGCAACCCCACTTCCGCGCCGCATCCCTGCGGCGGCGTTGCTGCCATGAATCGCTTACCGTCGCTTTTCCTTTCCCACGGCGCACCCACGCTGCCAATCGACCCTTCCCTGCCGTCCGCCGAGTTCGGCGTATTGTCGGCGCAATTGCCGCGTCCTGAAGCCGTGCTAATGCTGTCGGCCCACTGGGGCACAGCCCAGCCTGAGGTGAGCACCTCCACCGCGCCAGAAACCATCCACGATTTTTACGGCTTCCCGCGCCAGTTGTATGAGATTCAATACCCGGCTCCGGGTGCGCCCGATGTCGCGCGCCGTGCCGCCGTGCTGCTCGGTGAACACGGCATCCGCGCCAACGCCCAGCCGCATGGGCTCGACCACGGCGCGTGGGTACCGATGCTGCTGATGTTCCCGGCAGCCGACGTGCCGGTCGCGCAGTTGTCGATCCAGCCGCACCAGGATGCCGCTCATCACTTCCGTGTGGGTCGTGCGCTGCGCTCACTGAAAGACGACGGCGTGATGGTGATCGGCTCGGGCCAGATCACGCACAACCTGCGCGCGGCCGACTTTTCCGCGCGCCCGGAAGACGCCGACCCGCGCGTGGCCGAATTCACCGACTGGTTCGAAGCAAAGCTCGCCGCGCACGACATCGACGCGTTGCTCGACTACCGCCGTCAGGCACCGCACGCCGTGCTGATGCATCCGACCGACGAGCACCTGCTGCCCGTATTCGCGGCGCTGGGCGCGGCAGACGACGATTATTCGCTGGCGATCCAGTCGCTCGGAACCTACCAGCGCTCGCTCGCCATGACAAATTACGTGTTCGGCACGGCCTGATTCAACGCTAACCCAGCGCCATCGGCGCGCCGAAACAGGATCTGAGCACCGTCGCAAACAAAAAAGCCCGCCTGAGCAACCAGGCGGGCTTTTTTCGTACCATGCCGGATCAGGATGATCCGGCGGAAGACTCAACGCAGCAACTTAATGTACGCCCATGCCTTCGAGCACTTCGTCGTGCGTCTGACGCTCTTCGAGGTATTCCGAACGATAGCCGCTATGCACGCCCCAGTAGTAGAACACCAGCGAGAACACGATCACGACCACCATGTCCCAGCCATACGGCAGGACGCCACGGCCGCCGAATTCCTTGCTGCCGATCAGCGACAGGATCGCCATCACCGGCAGGTAGGCCACGAGCCACCATGCGGCCTTCAGATCACGCCCCCAGCCGCCGAAACCCGACTTGGCCTGGAAGTAGAAGTACACCGGCAGCGCAACGACCATGAGCAGAATGATTTCGCCGGTCAGCGGCCACTTTGCCCAGTACAGGATCAGCGACGCGCACACGAACGCGAACGGTGCAATGATCTTCATGCCCGGAATGTGCAACGGGCGCTCCAGATCCGTCGCCGCACGGCGCAATGCCATCAGGCTGATCGGGCCGGTCAGGTACGAGATCACGGTCGCGACCGAGATCACCGCCGCCAACGAGCTCCAGCCGCGGAAGAAGAACAGGAAAATGAACGACACCAGCAGGTTGAACCACATCGCCTGACGCGGCACGCCGTAGAACGGGTGCACGTTGCCGAACATCTTCGGCATCGTGTTGTTGCGCTCCATGGCGTAGATCATGCGGGTGGTGGTGGCCATGTAGGTCGTGCCGGTGCCGCTCGGGCTGACGAACGCGTCGACGTACAACAGGATAGCCAGCCAGTTCAGGTTCAGCGCAATCGCCAGTTCCGCGAACGGCGAAGCGAAGTTGAAGTGGCTCCAGCCCTTCATCACGTCGCCCGGGCTCACCGCGCCGATATACGCGACCTGCAGCAGCACGTAGATCACCAGTGCCAGCAGGATCGAGCCGATCACCGCGAACGGTACGCTCTTGGCCGGATTGCGCGCTTCACCCGCAAGGTTGATCGGGCTCTGGAAACCGTTAAAGGCGAACACGATACCGCTCGTCGACACTGCCGTCAGCACAGCCGACCAGCCGTACGGCGCAAAGGTGCTCGCTTCACCGAAGTTTTCCTTGTGGAAGCCCGTCAGCATCAAGCCGAGGATCGTCGCACCCGGAATCAGGAACTTGAAGATCGTGATCGCCGAATTGGCGCGCGCGAACAGTTTCACGCCCCAGTAGTTCAGCAGGAAGTAAATGATCACGAGCGCCGCGGACAGCAATAGCCCGTTGGTCGTTAATGACCCGTCCACGAATAGCGCATGCGCCCATGGATACGGCCACGTACTCATATATTGAATGGATGCTTCAGCCTCGATTGGAATCACCGAGACAATGGCAATCCAGTTGGCCCATGCACTGATGAAACCGACCAGTGCACCGTGCGAATAGCGCGCGTAACGCACCATGCCGCCGGACTCGGGGAACATCGCGCCGAGTTCTGCGTACGTCAATGCAATCGCGAGAATCACGACCGCCCCAATGATCCATGCACAAATGGCAGCCGGCCCGGCAATTTTTGCAGCTTTCCACGCGCCGAACAGCCAGCCCGATCCTATGATCGAACCCAAGCCGGTCAGCAGTAACGCGACCGGTCCGATGTTCCGTTGTATAGAACTTTTCACATCTTCTCCTGTGTCGGCCGGAGTGAGTGCTTTGGCACTTACTCCGGTCCCATGCGAGTTGCAGCAGACCATGTCGGCACCGCGCGACAACGCTTGTGGCGCTGGAGACGGGTGACGCGCATGCATACGCGACGGCTCAATCTGATCAGGTGCAACCGACGCGCGGCGCGTAGTTTAACGGTTGCACCCGTACGTTGCAGCAAAACCAAGGGTTCTCCCTAGCAAAATTCTCGGGCGAATAGCAAGCTTTGTAAGCAACTTTTGCGCCAATCCATCAAAAAATCGTAAAGTTCGGCCCGGAGTGTTGACCTTGGCCCAAAATGGCCGTATAACGTTCGGGCAGGATTTCAAGCGGCGAGTGAATTGGTCTTTCGTAGTTCGCCCATCAACGGTACTCCGGTTGGTCCCATTACCCCCTTCCTTGATTTTCATGCGCACCCATTGGGCTTCGGCCTTATTTACCATCTTTAGGAACAAGTAATATGGAAACCGGTACCGTCAAGTGGTTCAATGACGCAAAGGGCTTTGGCTTCATCACGCCGGACGGCGGTGGCGAAGATCTGTTCGCGCATTTCTCGGAAATCCGCACGGAAGGCTTCAAGACGCTGCAAGAAAACCAAAAGGTTACGTTTGAAGTGAAGACGGGCCCGAAGGGCAAGCAAGCTGCTAACATCAAGCCGGCGTAAGCAAGCACGCTTCCTTCTGGACGCAAAAAAACCCCGCCTCGGCGGGGTTTTTTATATCCATCGCCATTGCATACGGCGATTATCTCCACAGTATGCGATTGGATAGCGGGGTTATCCAAACAGACGTCGCGCGTGAATACCGAGACCTGTCGCGACACTGGCAAGACGGTCGCCAAATACTGCTTTGGCATCCGGAAATGCCGCCGCCAATGCACTCGATAGAAACGCCAATCCAGTCGAGCCACCCGTGAAATAAATCGCGTTGACGTCGCGCGGGACAACGCCGGCTGCCTGCACCGTATCGCGCGCCGCCTGCACGATGCGCTGCGTCTCGTCCTGACCCGCTTTGATGAGTTGCGCTTCGTCGAAAGCGAGCCGCAGGTCGTCTTCCACCTCGTCGAGGTCGATCACGGTCTCACCACCCGCCGCCACGCCGATCTTCGCCTCTTCCGCATGGGCCGCCAGCGCATGCCCCAAGCGGCGCTCCACGACGCGCATCAGGCGATCGTGATGTCTGGCCTGGATGAACAGATGCCGCATGAGCGCGAGTTCGCTGACGCGCTTCGGTGCGTAGACGGTGTTGATCAGGTGCCAGGTCGCCAGGTCGAAATAGATACGGCTCGGAATCTCGCGGCCTTCGGGGTCGAGCGTCTGGTAGCCGAGTTCGCGCAGGATCGTCACCAGTTCAACGCGGCGGTCGAAATCGGTGCCTGCAACGTGCACACCGTGGTGAGCCAGCACGTCGTCTTTCCGCTCGACGCGCGTCACCCGCTCCGGCCCCACCCGCACCAGCGAAAAGTCTGACGTACCGCCGCCGATATCGGCCACCAGCACGAGTCCTTCTTCTGTCAGATGCGATTCGTAGTCGAACGCGGCCGCGATCGGCTCATACTGAAAGTGAATCTCCCGCAAACCGGCTGAACGCGCCGCGGCTTCGAGTTGCTGCTGTGCCATCTGGTCCGCGCGCGGGTCGTCGTCGACGAAGAATACCGGGCGGCCCAACACGGCGCGGCTGATCGGTCCGCCGGCGCTCTTCTCGGCCGAGCGCTTCAGGTGGTCGACGAAAATCGCGATGATGTCCGTGTACTTGATCGCCGAGCCGTCGCCGAGATCGGTCGAATTTTCGGCGAGCGGCGAGCCGAGAATACTTTTCATCGAGCGCATCAAACGGCCGTCAAAACCGTCGATGTACGCCGCCAGCGCCGAGCGCCCGAACTCACGGGTGTTCTCGTCGGTGTTGAAAAAGACGGCGGTCGGCAGCGTCGTATAGGCGCCCTCGACTGGCGCAAGCCTAAGCGCAGCGCCGTCAGGGACGGCCACAGCCGAATTGGAAGTACCGAAATCAATCGCGCAATAGTTCATGGCAGGAATCGCCGCTCACGGCTGGCGCGGACAGAAAGGGGAGCGGCTTTGTATCACGAAAGCCCAATCAGCATCAACTGACGCTTTCCGGGACGCCCGCAACACTGTCCAAAACCCGCTCGACGGAACAAAAATTGCTGAATTCGACAGGATACGCCGCCAATTTTCGATAATCAGGAGACTTACAGCAATGAGCGCGCCGCCTACCGCCGTTGTCCACGAGAAAAACGCCGCCATCATTGAAACCGACTTGCCCTCGCGACTCGACCGTTTGCCATGGGGGCGCTTTCACTCGCTGATCGTTGTCGCGCTGGGCGTAACGTGGTTGCTGGACGGTCTGGAGGTGACGCTGGCGGGCGCTGTGGCAAGTGCGTTGAAGTCTAGCCAGGCGTTGCACTTTACCAACGCCGACGTGGGCCTTGCCGGTAGCGCCTACATTGGCGGCGCCGTGCTTGGCGCGCTTGGTTTCGGCTGGCTGACCGACCGGCTCGGCCGTCGCAAGCTGTTCTTCATCACACTCGCGCTGTATCTGGCCGCCACCGCGGCGACCGCGCTGTCGTGGAATCTCGCCAGTTTTCTGCTGTTTCGCTTTCTGACCGGCGCAGGCATCGGCGGTGAATATACGGCGATTAATTCGACAATCCAGGAATTCACGCCGGCACGGGTACGCGGCTGGACCGATCTCGGCATCAACGGCACTTTCTGGGTCGGCGCGGGACTCGGCGCCGCAGGCTCGCTGATCCTGCTCGATCCGAATTTGCTGCCGGGCGACTGGGGCTGGCGCGCCTGTTTCTTCATCGGCGCGGTGCTGGCGCTGGCGATTCTGCCGATGCGCATCTGGGTACCCGAAAGTCCTCGCTGGCTGCTCACACACGGTGACGAACCCGATGCGCGTTCGATCGTCGAAGGCATCGAAACGCGCTTTCGCAACGAAGGCCATGCACTCTCCGACGACGACCTCACGCGGCTAAGACTGCGCGCACGCGGACATACGCCGCTGCGCGAGGTGTTTCACACGCTGTTCAATGTGCACCGACGGCGCGCGCTGGTCGGCCTGTCGTTGATGACCGCTCAGGCGTTTTTCTACAACGCGATCTTTTTCACCTACGCGCTAGTGTTGACCGATTTCTATCATGTGCCGGGTGACCACATTGGCTGGTATCTGTTGCCGTTCGCGCTCGGCAACTTTCTTGGACCGCTGGTGCTCGGCCGGCTCTTCGACGTCATCGGGCGACGCAAAATGATCGCTACGACTTACGCGCTGTCCGGCATCCTGCTGACGCTGAGCGGCTATCTGTTCGAGCAGCACATGCTCACCGTCGTCACGCAGACGATCGCGTGGATGGTGGTCTTCTTCTTCGCCTCGGCAGCTGCGAGTTCGGCGTATCTGACGGTCAGCGAATCGTTTCCACTGGAGATCCGCGCGCTAGCGATCGCGGTGTTCTACGCATTCGGTACGGCGCTAGGGGGCATCATCGGCCCGGCATTCTTCGGCCGGTTGATCGATACGCATCAGCGCAGCGAAGTGTTTTCGGGCTATCTGGTCGGCTCGGGGCTGATGCTTGCGGCTGCGGCGATCGCTGCGATATGGGGCGTGGACGCGGAGCGCAAGTCGCTCGAGAATGTCGCCGCGCCACTTTCGAGCGTCGCGGACGACGTGGAATGAACCGCGCGCTTCGAGTGACCTGGACGGCGGGGAACGAATCACACACCTTGAGCGACGTGGACGGCGGGGAACGAATCAGGCGCCTTGTAGCGACGTGGACGGCGGAGCCAAACCACGCGCCTTATAGCGCCGCGGGCAACGAGGAATAAAAAACGCGCGGTCAGCGCCGCGCGTTTTTGTCACCACCAAGGCTGCCGATGCTCAGAACGACTCAAAACGCCTTCTTCCAGCCGCCGCCATAAGCGATGTCGGCAAGCGGCAGACGTTGACGCACCGACTTCTCGCGCTCACGCAGCACCGGATCGAGCTTATCGACGTCACCGTAATGGCCAATCGAGATCATGGCGATCACGTCAACGTCGTTCGGCAGCTTGAACGCCGTGCGGAACGCGGCCGGATCGAAGCCACTCATCTGATGCGCAGCGAGTCCCAGTGCATGCGCCTGCAGCACCAGCGCCATCGCCGCGGCACCCGCGTCGTACGGCGCACAACGGTTCACTTCGCCCTTGTTGGTGAGCGTGTGCGTGGTCACCGCGATCAGCACCGGCGCCGGCGCATTCCAGCCCTGGTTGAACGGCACCAGCGTGGCGAAAGCCTGCTTGAATGAGACTTCATCGACGCTGCGGTCGAATACGAGGAAACGCCAAGGCTGCGCGTTATACGAAGACGGCGCCCAGCGTGCCGCTTCGAGCACCGAATGCAGATTCTCGCGGCTCACCGGCTCGCTCGAATACGCGCGCGGGCTCCAGCGACCTGCAATCAGCTCGTGAATGGCAACTGCGGTAGGGGCGGGTTTGTTGGTCATGCGCTTCTCTCGGTCGAAATTCATGATCGACGGGCGGCTGCCCGGGGTCTCATAGCATAACCGGGCTGAGCCACTCGCGCTCCAACAAGTGCGCAGTTAGTTTTCACGCCGGCTGCAATGGCAAACGGCCCCGCATGAGGCCGTTCACGCCTGTTCGGCTGCTTCGCCTTGTGCGCCGTGCCCAATGGCGCGGTTTTAGACGGCCTGCGGCTCCGGCACCTTGGCCGGCCGGTTGATCCGCAGCACGATCACGGCGGCAACCAGGCACAGCCCGCCGGAGATCATCGACGCCACCGTGTACGTACCGAGGCTCGCGCGCAGCATGCCCGCGCCGAGTGCCGCGAAGGCCGCTCCGAGTTGGTGGCCAGCAACCACCCAGCCGAATACGACCGGCGCCGCTTCCTTGCCGTAGACATCGGTCGCGAGACGCACGGTGGGCGGCACGGTGGCGATCCAGTCGAGACCATAGAACACCGCGAACAACGGCAAGCCGAAGAAATCGATGCCGAACGCGTGCGGCAAATACATCAACGACAAACCACGCAGGCCGTAGTACCAGAACAGCAGCACGCGGCTATTGAAGCGGTCCGACAGCCAGCCCGACAGCGTCGTGCCGAACAGATCGAAGATGCCCATTGCGGCAAGCAAGGAGGCGCCCTGCACTTCGGTCATGCCGTAGTCGCCGCACATCGCGATCAAATGCGTGCCGACGTAACCGTTAGTACTCGCCCCGCAGATAAAGAAGCTGAAGAACAGCAGCCAGAAGTCACGCGTCTTGCTCGCCATCGCAAGTGTGCCGAAGGCGATGGCCAGCGGGTTCTGCTTCGTCACTGACGCGGAGATCGGCGCGTCGGCCGGTTCGCCGAACGGGCGCAGCTTCATATCCGCTGGCCGCTCCGGCAACAGAAACGCGACCAGCGGCAAAACAATCGCCGCCGCGCCCGCGACGACCCACACCACCTGGCGCCAGCCGTAGTGCTCGGCGATGGCCGCGAGCATCGGCAGGAACACCAGTTGGCCGGTCGCCGAACTGGCCGTGAGAATCCCCATCACGAGGCCACGGTGCGTGGTGAACCAGCGCGTCACGACCGTCGCGGACAACGACAGCGCCGCCACACCCGTCGAGCCGCCGACCATCACGCCCCAGATCAGAATCATCTGCCACGGATGCGTCATCAGCGATGATAGCGCCACACCAGCCGCCATCGTGCCGAGCGCGATCAGCAAAGTGGGACGCACGCCAAAGCGTTGCATCGCCGCGGCCGCGAACGGCCCCATCAGGCCATAGAGCGCAATGTTCACGGAGATCGCGAGCGAAATCGTCGCGCGGCTCCAGCCGAATTGATGCTCCAGCGGCACCATCATCACACTCGGCGTGGCGCGCGTGCCGGCTGCCGCAAGCAACACCAGAAACACCACCGCCACCGTCAACCAGCCGTAGTGAAAACGCCCGCCAATCAGTCTCGCTGCCCAGTTCATCGGTTCTCCAATCGACGCCTGCCGCAGGCCGCGCCGCTCGTATCGTTACAACTTCGGTAAAGGACTTGTGACAGATCTGTCACAATGAGTGTTGCGATATTAGTGACCGCTCGGTAACATGTCAAGGCGTCAATTCAATTCAGGTGGTAGTCCATGTCCGACAGTGAAACCCTCAAGCCAACCGGAACAAGGCGAGTACGCGGCACGCAGACTGCCGGCCCGCAGGCGCAGCAGCATCTGTTGCGCGCCGCGGACGAACTGTTTTATCGCGAGGGTGTGCGGGCGGTCGGCGTCGACGCGGTCGTGGAGCGCGCGGGCGTGAACAAGATGAGTTTGTACCGTCAGTTCTCGTCGAAGGACGAATTGGTGATGGCGTATCTGGAACAAAAGGACGAGCAGTTTTTCGGCTACGTGGAGAAGAGCTTCGCGAAGCATCCAGGCGAGCCCGCGAAGCAGCTTCAGCAATATTTCGACGACCTGGCGGTGCGTGCATCGATCGACGACTACCGCGGCTGTCCTTTCGTGAATGTATCGGTGGAGTTTCCCGACGCGACGCATCCAGCACGGCAATTCGTGTTTCGCAACAAGGAACGGCTGATGGCGCGGCTTCTGGCGCTGACGACCGCGGCAGGGGCTGATGATCCGGTGGCGCTGGCCAATGGGCTGGGTTTGATGATCGAAGGCGTGTACGCGGCCAGCCAGACCTACGGCCCGGGCTGTGGGCCCATTCTTGTCGCACCGAAGATGGCGGCGCAGTTGATTGCCGCGGCGTGCGGCGGGTCGCCGGCTCGTTGAGGTTTTGCCGTCCTGTTACGGCTAGGCGCGGATCGGTGCCGTTCCGCGCCGTTAGAATGACAACTTTCCCCTTTCGCTGCCTGCCATGTCGTCGCCCGTCGAATCTCATGATGCTGTTATCGCCGCCACTCGTCATTGGCTGACAGAGGCGGTGATTGGGCTCAATTTGTGCCCTTTTGCCAAGGCCGTGCATGTGAAGGGGCAGATTCGCTATGCCGTTAGCGACGCTGTGGATAGGGAAGCGGTTTTAACCGATCTCGAAACCGAGATTCAGGCGCTGGTCGCGGCAAATCCTGAAATGGTGGATACCACGCTTCTGATTTTTCCGCAGGCGCTCGGCGATTTTCTCGATTATAACGATGGCCTGTTTTTTGCCGAAAGGATGATCAAGCAACTTCGGCTGGAAGGCATTATTCAGATTGCCAGCTTTCACCCTCATTATCAGTTTGAAGGCAGTGAACCCGACGATATCGAGAATTATACGAATCGTGCGCCCTATCCTATTTTTCATCTGCTTCGCGAGAATAGTATTGAACGGGCGGTTCAGGCCTTTCCCGATGCGGAAGATATTTATGAGCGAAATCAGGAGACCCTTCGGCGGATCGGTCTCAAAGGCTGGAATGAATTGATGAAAATGTAGTTCGCGTGGTGGCTTCGAAAAAGCCACCGCCGCAGTACAGATCAGGCAGAAACAAAAAACCTGTCTTTCAGTTCCTCGATTCCCAGTGTTTCCATCACTTCATTAAGCCTTTCGGTCGGCCGCCGTCTTGGCAGATCTTTAAACTGGGCAATAATCAGTTCATTCTTCATGGAATGTTCCCAGCCGACCAGCTCGGTCACACTCACCTGATAGCCATGTGCTTCCAGCTGCAGGCAGCGCAGCACGTTGGTTATCTGGCTTCCAAATTCCCGGGTATGTAGCGGATGCCGCCAGATCTCGGTCAACGCATTTCCCAGCGATTTACCTTTGTTCTGCCGTAACACCCCCGCCACCTCAGCCTGGCAACACGGCACGACCACGATGTACTTCGCATGCTTTTCCAGAGCAAACCGGAGCGCGTCGTCAGTGGCGGTATTGCACGCATGCAGCGCCGTCACGATATCGATCTGTGCCGGCAAACGCTCTGAAGTAATCGACTCCGCCACCGACAAATTCAGGAACGACATCCCCTTGAAGCCCAGCCGGTCGGCCAGTTCCTCGGATTTCGTCACGAGATCCTCACGCGTCTCGATGCCGTAAATGTGCGAAGCACCACCCGCGGCGTCCTGAAACTCCTTGAAGAAAAGGTCATACAGGATAAAACCTAGGTATGACTTGCCCGCGCCGTGGTCGACGAGCGTCACCGCGCCCTGCTGCTCCTTGAGGTCTTTCAGCAGCGGCTCGATGAACTGGAACAGGTGGTAGACCTGCTTCAGCTTGCGGCGGCTGTCCTGGTTCATCTTGCCGTCGCGCGTCAGGATATGAAGCTCCTTCAACAACTCGACGGATTGGTTCGGACGGATTTCGTGCGTTTTGCTGGACATCGTGGGGACCGCCATCGATTGCAGCGCGAACGTGCGACAGATGACGGAAAAAAGGAAAAGTTGCTGCCAGTTTACCCAAAGCGCGGGCCGCTCACCTAAGGAGCCGCGCTAACCATGCGAGAAACACCACAAACCTGGAACACTTCCTGCTCAAAAGGCGGTATGCGGGACGTTCTCGATGTGGCTTGAAAGCATCTTGCGGGCCGGCTCACACGATGGCGTAGGCCGCGTCGCGCATAACAACAGGCTGCCGGCCGTGGCTTCAATCGCGCGAACCGAAAGCATGTGGGGAGGACGGTCCCGGAACACGGACCGAACGTTACGTAACCAGCAGCGCGCCGCGATCTCAAACGGACGTGCGCCTGGATAATAGAAGAGGCAGCAATGGACACGGTACCCAACGGAAACGTCGAACAGAAATTTCAGGAAATGCTCGCGAAGCTCACCGCCGCGCCCGCGTGGTCGGAAAAGCAGCAGCTCGAACTGGAAATGGCGCGCGACATCTCCACCGAAATGCTGCGACTAGCTGAAGTCATGCGCGATGGCAGCGTCGACATGGAAACATGCCTGACGATGCTTAAGTACGCGAAAGTGCTCGACTTCGTGATGACGACGCTCGCTTCGCGCCGCGACATCAAACCGCAAACGCTGCGGGTCATCTTCAAGCTGGCCGGCCTGAAGGTGGATGAGGCTTACCCCGGCTAGGCGTCCGCGACCAGCACGAGCGGCTCGCCGCCGCTCGAACTGATCTGCCGACCCAATCCTCAAGGAAAAGGACGACGAATCACGCACGCGGCGCCTCGACCGGCGGCGTGCCTTCATGAAACAGCGTCTTGAGTTGCGAGCGCAGTTCCGGCGAATCCGTATGTTTGTGCACCGTAACGGCATGCTGCACGGCCGCGTCGAGCAATTCGTTCTCGCTGTCGGCGGACAGGGCAACGGTGCAATTGATTTCGCTCGGGAACTCGCGACAGTCGATGTATTTGCGAGCCATGACAATCTCCTTGATCAAACGTCGAAACATCCAAACGAACAGCAGGCCCGCAGACCACGTCGCGAGCCGCGACGTGGCAGCATTGGCAACGTCGGGCGGAATGAAAACGACGGTTAGTTTGACGCGAGGAAGACGCGGATTGCGGTCGATGGAAGGTGTTTGAAAAGTATAGTTCGCGTGTGGAGATTGCAAAGCAGCGGACGCAAACTGGGCGGATACGAAACCGCCCGAACCCAGCGTTTTTCAGCCAGCGGATCCGGCATACGACGGCCCGTTTGCCCTGCGCTGCTCACGGTGTGAAAATAGCGCCCTTCACGCCGCCCGATCGTCAGATCAGGCATCGCGCCGCCCCTCTGCTCATCCGCAGGACCGCATGCCATCCTCCTTCGATTCCGCCCGCATCGCCGTGATCGGCGGCGGCCCCGCCGGCTTGATGGCCGCCGAGGCGCTCGCCCAGCATGGCTTACAGGTCGACGTCTACGACGCGATGCCGTCCGTTGGCCGCAAATTCCTGATGGCGGGCAAAGGCGGCATGAACATCACGCATTCAGAACCGCTTGAGCCGTTTCTCGGCCGCTACGGCGCGCGCCGCGAACAGATCGCGCCGTTGCTCGACACGTTCGGTCCTGACGCCGTGCGGGCATGGTTACATGGCCTGGGTGTCGAAACGTTCGTCGGCAGTTCGGGGCGCGTTTTTCCGACCGACATGAAAGCGGCGCCGATGTTGCGTGCGTGGTTGCATCGGTTGCGAGAAGCCGGTGTGCGTTTTCACATGCGACACAAATGGACCGGTTGGGACAACGACGGCGGCGACACCGCCGCTGCGCACATGCTGCGCTTCGAAACACCCCAAGGCGAGCAAACCGTGACCTGCGATGCCGTGGTGTTCGCACTCGGCGGGGCGAGCTGGCCACGGCTCGGATCCGACGCTGCCTGGGTGCCGCTGCTAAGCGCACGCGAGGTGCCGGTTGCGACGCTGCGGCCCGCGAACTGCGGCTTCGAGGCGGACTGGAGCCCCTATCTGCGTGAGCGTTTCGCCGGCGAGCCAGTGAAATCGATAGCGATCGCGCTCACCGATGTAGACAATAAAGTCCACAATCGACAAGGTGAAATACTTCTGACCGAAACCGGCCTCGAAGGCAGTCTGATTTATGCGTTGTCGGCAGTCATCCGGGAGCGGATTCTGGCCGACGGTGACGTCATGATCGCGCTGGATCTGGCGCCAGGCTTGACGTTGGAGCGTGTCGTGGCCGAGGTCACGCGACCACGCGGTTCTCGCTCCATGTCGACTCACCTGCACGGCAGAATCGGGATTAGTGGGGTAAAACTGGCCCTGCTGCACGAGATCCTGTCGAAGGACGCCTTCGCCGACGCGAACGGTCTTGCGCACGCGATCAAGGCACTGCCGGTGCGGCTCACGCGCGCCCGGCCTATCGCGGAAGCGATCAGCACCGCCGGCGGAATTCCTTTCGAGGCACTCGATCGACATTTGATGATCGAGCGCCTACCCGGCGTGTTCTGCGCGGGCGAAATGCTCGACTGGGAAGCGCCGACCGGCGGTTATCTGCTCACCGCCTGCTTCGCCAGCGGGCTAGTAGCGGGCCGCGGCGCATTAGCGTATCTCAGGGCGCGCGGCGTGCCGGTCTGACGCGCCGCGTTTCAGCGGCGCCTTATTGCACGTCATCGCGCTTCCTTGCGCGACATCATTTAGCGCGCCTTCAACCGCCAGAGCGACGTCATCTCAGCCACGCGCGCCGCGTGCAGCGCATCGGTCTCATCGGTCGACTTCGGGTGCCGCGGACGAATGTCCTCGCGACCAACCACGGTCAGCCCAGCCTTTTCAATGGCTGCAAGCAACCACTCGCGTGTGCGCAATCCGAGATGCTCGGCGAAATCCGACATGATCAGCCAGCCTTCCCCACCCGGCGACACATGCTCCGCGAGGCCGTTCAGGAAACCGAGCAGCATACGGCTTTCCGCATCGTAGACCGCGTATTCGATCGGCGATGCCGGTCGCGCCGGCACCCACGGCGGATTGCAGACCACCAGCGGCGCACGGCCTTCCGGAAACAGATCGGCTTGCACGACCTCGACCTGCTGATCGTAGCCGAGACGCGTGAGGTTCTCGCGCGCACAGGCAAGCGCTCGCGGGTCCTGGTCGGTCGCGACGATTTTCTTCACGCCGCGTTTGGCAAGCAGCGCGGCCAGCACACCAGTGCCGGTGCCGATATCGAACGCCTTGTTCAGAGACGGCAACGGCGTGCGCGCGACCAGATCCACATATTCGCCGCGCACTGGCGAGAACACGCCGTAGTGCGGATGAATGCGCTCGCCCAGCAGAGGAATTTCCACGCCCTTCTTGCGCCACTCGTGCGCACCGATCAGTCCGAGCAATTCGCGCAGCGATACGACAGACGCTTCGTCGGCAGACGGCCCATAAGTTTCGATGCACGCCTGCTGCACTTCGGGCGCGCGGCGCAGCGGGATACCGTAAGCGGCGTCGAGCGGGATCAGGATCATGCCAAGCGTGCGGGCACGTTGCGACTGTGCCTGACGATGCAGGTTGAACGCGTCGATCGGTGTTTCGCCCTGCTTGCGCGGTTTGCGTTCCAGGCGGCGCGTGACCGCCTGCAACAGTTGGCGAGCGTTCTGGAAATCGCCGTTCCACAGCAGCGCCGTACCTTCGCAGGCGAGACGGTAGGCCGAGTCGGCAGTTGTGCGGTCATCCGCGACAACGACGCGTTTGGGCGGCGGCACCGCAGCTTCGGAGCGCCAACGCGCGGTGCGTGGGCCGTCGGCTTCGGGCCAGGTGATGGTTGCGGGGGTGGTCATGGTGAAGGTGGGATGTGTTGTGCGGGAGTGACGCGGTGAAATCTCGCGTCTCGGGGGGCGTTGCCCGCCGAACTGAACGGATAGTGATGCCGACTGACGCCCGAATAGTACCTCTCCCGGTCGGGGTCGCGGGACGGTATCTGTTGGCGGCCGCCGGGATGAGGCAGATAGGAGCACCCTTTGATATGGTTTGCCGGCGTATTCTGGACTAAAAAGTCCACGATCGACAAGGTGAATGAGATCCGGCAAAAATGAGCCCTTTCCCGCCTCGACCAGCACCATCAATCGACAATTTTTGGCGTTTCCGAAGCGCCAGGCAGCCGCCGCCGAATGCAAGCCCAGCGGGCCCGGACAGCATTCCGGTTGTTCGCGGCGAAGCTCCCGCGGCCGCATATTCGCATGGCTCCAACGTTGCGCCAATCGAGCAATATTATGGCCGCTGCCGCCAGTATTTGTAGACGCCGACGGCTCCGCTGCTGCCGCTCACGCGTCGCATTGCGCCGGGCACTACCGGCACACGTCCAACTTGTCTGATTTCTCGCCAGGAATAAAAAAAACGGGTTTCTGAAATTCTTCAGAAACCCGTTTTCGTACAACTGGTGCCGGCTGCAGGACTCGAACCCGCCACCTCATGATTACAAGTCAAGCGCTCTACCAGATGAGCTAAGCCGGCATGAGGCCGTGATTCTACTTCATTTCACGATCTTGAGGCGAGCCCTTCCGCCACCTTTTGATCCATCATCGTCAGGCTGCGGGCCATCCGTCGCGCTATCCGCTTTGGCGACATCGGCTGCCGGCGACGCTTCGACCGCGCGCGGCGCCGTAGCGCGTGGTGCTGCTAGCACCTCCGTCTCGTCCGTCAGTTCCGCGTCGGCGCCTGAATCCTGCGCTTCGCCGCCCGCCGACTCGACCGGGAACGCCATACCCTGCCCATTTTCGCGCGCGTAAATCGCGAGAATATTGGCGATCGGCACTTCGATCTTGTGCGACTTGCCGGAGAAGCGCGCGCTGAACTCGATCCATTCGTTGCCCATCTGCAACTGGCTGGTCGCCTCGAAGCTGATGTTCAACACGATCTCGTTGTCGCGCACGAACTGACGCGGCACGCGTGTCTGATTGTCGACCCGGACCGCAATATGCGGCGTGTAGCCGTTATCCGTGCACCACTCATATAGCGCGCGCAGCAGATAGGGCTTGGTGGAAATCTCTTGCATCAACAGTCCTCTTACCGGGTTTGGGCGCGCACGGAAAACAATCGAGACGCGGCGCCCTCACCCCAAAGCCAAACTCAACGACGCATCACCTTTTCCGAAGGCGTCAGCGCTTCGATATAAGCCGGGCGGCTGAAAATGCGCTCGGCGTATTTCATCAGCGGTGCAGCGTTCTTCGACAGCTCAATGCCATAGTGATCCAGACGCCACAGCAACGGCGCGATCGCGACGTCCAGCATCGAGAACTCTTCGCCGAGCATGTACTTGTTCTTCAGGAAGATCGGTGCGAGCTGCGTCAGACGATCGCGGATCGCAAGACGTGCCTTCTCGTGATTCTTCTCAGCGGCCTTACCCTTTTCGTTTTCGAGCGTGCCGACGTGAACGAACAGCTCCTTCTCGAAATTGAGCAGGAACAGACGGGCGCGAGCGCGCTGAACCGGATCGGCCGGCATCAGTTGCGGGTGCGGGAAGCGCTCGTCGATATACTCGTTGATGATGTTCGATTCGTACAGAATCAGGTCCCGTTCGACGAGAATCGGCACTTGACCGTACGGATTCATCACAGCGATGTCTTCCGGCTTGTTAAACAGATCGACGTCGCGGATCTCGAAGTCCATGCCCTTTTCGAACAACACCAGCCGGCAGCGCTGGGAGAACGGGCAAGTTGTGCCGGAATACAGAACCATCATGTTTACGTTTCCTCAAAAAGCTGAAAGGCCAGCGCGCAGAAAAACCGTACCGCAGGTTTTTCCTGGCGCCGGCCCCACGCCGGTGACAGCGTGATTATTTGATATCTTTCCAGTACGCGGCGTTCAATCGCCAGGCGAAAAAGCTCAGGATCCCGAGGAACAGCAGTACCCACACGCCAAGCTGTTTGCGGGTTTTCTGCGTCGGTTCGGACATCCATGACAGGTACGACACGAGGTCGGCCACAGCAGAATCATAATCTACCGGCGACATTGTCCCCGGCGTGACCTGTTGGAAGCCAACAAACTTGTGCACCGTTTCGCCTGTTTTCTCGTCGACTTCGTCACCGAACTTCGCGGTACGTTGCCCCTGAAGCTGCCACAGCACGTGAGGCATGCTCACGTTCTCATACACCAGATTATTCCAGCCGGTCGGCCGCGTATTATCGCGATAGAAGCTGCGCAGATACGTGTACAGCCAGTCCTTGCCGCGGGCCCGCGCTTCCACCGACAAATCCGGCGGACTCGCGCCGAACCACGCTTTCGCGTCGTCCGGGCGCATCGCCACGGTCATGGTGTTGCCGACTTTGTCCGTGGTGAACAGCAGGTTCGACTGAATTTCGGTCGGCGTAATGCCGAGGTCGGTCAGCCGGCTGTAGCGCATCAGGTTGGCGCTGTGACAATTCAGGCAATAGTTTACAAACAATTGGGCGCCGTGCTGCAACGAAGCAAAATTCTCCGCGTTATCGGGCGCGCGGTCGAGAGGGAAATTCTCGTCCGCGTGCGCCGGTCCTGCCAGCACCGCGAGCAGTGTCGCGCCGATGAGCGCGCACGTCGAAAGCAGTTTTTTCATTTCGTGTTCTCCGGGCTCGCGATTAGTGGGGCTTGAACCGCACCCGCTCGGGCGGCTGCTTGAACGTGCCAAGCTTCGTCCAGACGGGCATACCGAGGAAAAACGCGAAGTAGATCAGCGCACACACCTGTGCAATCAACGTCGAGGCAGGCGACGGCGGTTTGGTGCCGAGGAAACCCAACGTCAGGAAAGCGAGCACGAAGATCCCGTAGAACACCTTGTGAAAAAACGGCCGGTAACGGATCGACTTCACCGGCGAGCGATCGAGCCACGGCAGGAAGAACAGCGAAATCACCGCGCCGCCCATCACCACCACGCCCCAGAACTTCGATTCGGTGAACGCCATCGCCAGGACCACCAGCACCGCGAGCACCGGCAAGCCGAGCTTCCATTTGCCGCGCGCCCGCACCAGCGCGAACAGGCCGAGCAACGCGACGATGATCATCAGCACGATCTTGAATGGATCGGTGGTCGCGCGCAGCATCGCATAGAACGCCGTGAAATACCACACTGGCGCAATTTCCTGCGGCGTTTGCAGCGGATTGGCGGGAATGAAGTTATTCGCCTCAAGGAAATATCCACCCATCTCCGGTGCGAAGAAAATGATCGCAGCGAAGATGATCAGGAACACCGACACGCCCATGAAGTCATGCACGGAGTAGTACGGATGGAACGGGATGCCGTCGAGCGGAATGCCGTCCGGGCCCTTCTTCGCCTTGATCTCGATGCCGTCGGGGTTGTTCGAACCCACTTCGTGCAGCGCTACCAGGTGAGCGACCACCAGTCCGATCAGCACCAGCGGAATTGCGATCACGTGAAACGCGAAGAAGCGGTTCAACGTGACGTCCGAGACAACGTAATCGCCGCGAATCCACAGCGACAGATCCGGCCCGATGAACGGAATCGCCGAGAACAGGTTCACGATCACCTGCGCGCCCCAGAACGACATCTGACCCCACGGCAGCAGGTAGCCGAAGAACGCCTCGGCCATCAGGCACAGAAAGATCGCGCAGCCGAACACCCACACCAGTTCGCGCGGCTTACGGTACGAGCCGTACAGCAGTCCGCGGAACATATGCAGATACACGACGACGAAGAACATCGACGCGCCCGTGGAGTGCATGTAGCGGATCAGCCAGCCCCACGGCACCTCGCGCATGATGTACTCGACCGACGAGAACGCGAGCGTCGCGTCGGGCTTGTAGTTCATCGTGAGGAAGATGCCGGTGACAATCTGATTGACCAGCACCAGTAGCGCGAGCGACCCGAAGAAGTACCAGAAGTTGAAGTTCTTCGGCGCGTAGTACTCGGAAACGTGCTTCTTCCAGGTGGACGTCAGAGGAAAGCGCCGGTCGATCCAGCCGACCAGCCCGGTCGTCTCTACTTCATGTTCGATCGCCATTACGCTTCTCCTTTCTCGTCCTTGCCGATCACGAGGCCGGTGGCCGACGTAAACATGTAAGGCGGGATGTCGAGGTTCTGCGGCGCAGGTTTGTTCTTGAAGACGCGGCCGGCCATGTCATAGGTCGAGCCATGGCAAGGGCAGAGGAAGCCGCCAGGCCAGTCGTCAGGAAGATTGGCCTGCGGCCCCTCCTGGAAGCGCGGCGTCGGCGTACAGCCCAGATGGGTGCATACGGCGACGGCGACGAAAAGATTCTTGTGGTCGGTGCGCGAACGGAATTCGTTGTTGCAGTACTCCGGCAACGGCATCGAAAAAGGATTCTTGGTGTGAGGATCCGCTACTTCGTTATCGGCTTTCTGGACATCGGCGAGCATCCGGTCGGTACGGTTGATGATCCACACCGGCTTACCGCGCCAGGCAACGGTCTTCATGTCACCAGGCTTGAGATCACCGATATCGACTTCGACCGGGGCGCCTGCCGCCTTGGCCTTTTCAGATGGTGCAAACGAACTAACAAAGGGTACGACAGTGGCAACGCCTCCTATGCCACCTGCTACGGTCGTCGCTATCAGCCAGGTACGGCGGCCGCCGTCGACGCGTTCATCTTCCTTGTCTCGCATTACACGCCCCACTTCTGAGTTGGATTTTTCCTTCACGTCGCTTCTACCGCCGCTAGTTTGCGCGAATGGAGTCGGCATTTACAAGGCCCCATTGCCAAAAACCGTGCGAAGCCCTTGATAAGTCAGGGTTTCTCCGTACGGATCGCAAACTTTTTTGCACCTCCTTTTAAGCGCCCTCTGCGTTATTCGTGCCTTTTTCTTATCTAATGCCGAATTTCAATTCAAACGGGATTCGGGATATCGATAAACAGGTGCTCGATGTCGAACTGCTCGGACAGATGCTTGCCCACTGCCTGCACGCCGAAACGCTCGGTGGCGTGATGACCGGCCGCGAGAAATGCGACGCCGCTTTCCGCCGACGTGTGCATCACCGATTCCGACACTTCGCCGGTCAGGTAGACATCAGCGCCGGCATTGATCGCGGCGTCGAACATGCCTTGCGCGGCGCCCGTGCACCAGCCCACGCGGCGCAGTTCGCGATCCGGGTCGCCGAACACGAGCGGCGTGCGGCCGAGCGTCTGCTCGACTTGCGCGGTGAAATGCGCGAGCGTGATCGGCATCGGAAACGTGGCGAGCCAGCCGAGATCGTTCTCGCCGAAGCGCGCGTCGCTGATCCAGCCCATCTTCGCGCCGATCTGCGCGTTGTTGCCGAACTCGGGATGGTCGTCGAGCGGCAGGTGGTAGGCGAACAGGCTCAGGTCGTTGGCGATCAGCAGCTTCAGCCGCGCGTGTTTGCGCCCGGTGATCTGCGGCGCCTCATTGCGCCAGAAGTAGCCGTGATGGACCAGCACAGCATCCGCGCCCCAGTCGAGCGCGGCCTCGAGAAAGGCCACGGAAGCCGTCACACCGGTCGCGAGCTTATTGATCCGGCGGCGCCCTTCCACCTGCAATCCATTAGGGCAATAGTCCTTGAAGCGCGCGGTTTCAAGAACATTGTTCAAGTACAATTCAAGTTCGATCCGATCCATATAAACCTCTAGTCTTCAGATGCTTAGACGCTTTTGGCTGTTCTTTGCCCAAGCGGTGACCGTGCTGTTGGCGCTGATGTTCATCATTGCGACCCTCAAACCGCAGTGGCTCCAGCGTCAAGGGCAATTCGGCAAGCAACTTGCCGAACCGATCGTCGCGCTTCGGGAAGTAGCGCCAGGCATCGGCACCGGCCCTGCGCAGGCGTCCTATGCAGACGCCGCGCAAAAAGCCATGCCCGCCGTCGTCAATGTGTTTTCCAGCAAGGATGGCTCACTGCCACCCGATCCGCGCGCGAAAGACCCGCTGTTCCGCTATTTCTTCGGCGACAAAAACAAAGGCAAGCAGCAGGAACAACCGGCCTCGAATCTCGGTTCAGGTGTGATCGTGAGTTCGGAAGGTTACATTCTAACGAACCAGCACGTCGTGGACGGCGCCGATCAGATCGAAATCGCGCTCGCCGACGGCCGCACCACCAATGCCAAGGTGATCGGCGTCGATCCTGAGACCGACCTGGCCGTGCTGAAGGTCAACATGACCAACCTGCCCACCATCACGCTCGGCCGCATGGACCAGACGCGCGTGGGCGACGTGGTGCTGGCGATCGGCAATCCGTTCGGCGTCGGCCAGACGGTCACCATGGGCATCGTCAGCGCGCTCGGGCGCAATCACCTCGGCATCAACACGTTCGAAAACTTCATTCAGACCGACGCGCCCATCAACCCGGGTAACTCGGGCGGCGCACTGGTCGACGTGAACGGCAACCTGCTCGGCATCAATACCGCCATCTATTCGCGCTCGGGCGGCTCGCTCGGCATCGGCTTTGCGATTCCTGTCTCGACCGCGCGCAGCGTGCTGGAGAGCATCATCACGACGGGCTCGGTCACGCGCGGCTGGATCGGCGTGGAGCCGCAGGACGTCACGCCGGAAATCGCCGAATCGTTTGGGCTCGAGCAGAAGTCGGGCGCAATCGTCGCGGGTGTGCTGAAGAACGGCCCGGCCGACCGTGCCGGCATCAAGCCGGGCGACATTCTGGTGAGCGTGGACGGCCAGGAGATCACCGACACCACGCGTCTATTGAACGTCATCGCGCAGATCAAGCCGGGCACGGCGGCGAAAGTTCACCTGGTGCGTAAGAGCCGCGAGATGGATCTGGACGTGACCATCGGCAAGCGCCCGCCTCCGCCAAAGCAACCGGCGGAAGACGACAACGGCGGCGGCGATCAGCAGGACGACGACGGCGGTTGAAAACGGTGTGGCGGTCCGCCGGCACGGCGCCGGTTAATACACGGCAACAGCAATAGCAGCAGGCGGCGCCGACCAACGCGGCAGATAAGACGGACACCGTTGGCTTGAGCAGCCAGCGACATGGCAAGCCAAAACAACACCGCCGTCGCCAAAAACAAAAAAGGGCAGTCCGCAATGGACTGCCCTTTTTGCTGCGCCCAGCCTTCCGGCTAGCGCGACTAGCGCCCGAGGTGCATTACCTCAATTCGGCGGACTCGCATCTTCAACCACCACCCGCTGCTTGCCGACAATCAAGCGCGCCGCGATGATGCCCGCCTCGTACAGCACGATCAGCGGGATCGCCAGAATCAGTTGCGAGAACACGTCCGGCGGCGTCACCACCGCCGAAATCACGAACGCGGCCACGATCACATACGGACGGATTTCCTTGAGCTTCTTGATGGTCAGCACGTTCATGCGGACCAGCAACACCACGACAATCGGCACTTCGAACGTCACCCCGAACGCGAGGAACATGGTCAGCACGAAGCTCAGGTAGTTGTCGATATCGGTGTTCATCTCCGCGCCGAGCGGCGCGTTGTAGTGCGCCATCACGCGGAAAATGGTCGGAAACACCACGAAGTACGCGAACGCCATGCCGCACAGGAACAACGTGTAACTGCTGCCCACCAGCGGCCCGACCAGCTTCTTCTCGTGCTGATACAGCCCCGGCGCGACGAACGCCCAGATCTGGTACAGCACGACCGGCAGCGCGATCACGAAGGCGACCATCATGGTCACCTTCATCGGCACGAAGAACGAGCCGGTCACGTCCGTGACGATCATCTTGCCGTCCTTCGGCAGATTCTGCATCAAAGGCCGCGCCAGCAGCCGGAAGATGTCCGGCGCCCAATACACGAGCCCCACAAACACCACGATGACGGCGAGGCCAGCGCGGATGATCCGGTCGCGCAATTCAACGAGGTGGGAAATGAAGGTCTCTTCAGTGCCTTCGTCCTGGGTTTGCTGGGGGTCGCTCACACCGGCCCTCGGTTAGAGATTGTCGTTCTGATCATCAGAAGAACCGCGTCTGACGACGCATGGTGGCCGGCGTATGCCGCGCCACGCGCGCAGCGCCCGACTGCACGCGCGTGCGGCGCGTGGTGGCGCGTTTGTACCAGGTGGGCATGGCCGTCTGCTTGACGCGCCAGTTCTTGCGTTTGGGGCCTGCCGGTGGCGTGCTGGTTCGCCACTGGGAATTGCCAGCATCTTCAAGCGCGCCGCCGGCAATGCTCGGCGACACCGACGTGCCGCTATTCCACGCGTCGTTCAGTTCGGTTTCGTGCTTGCGCAGATTGTCCTGAACACTGGTTTCGACGTTGCTGGCCGCCGCTTCGAACTCGGTTTTCATACGACGCAATTCGTCGAGTTCGATTTCGCGAGTAACTTCAGCCTTCACGTCGTTGATATACCGCTGCGCGCGGCCGAACAACGCGCCGGCCGTGCGGGCGACGCGAGGCAGGCGCTCAGGCCCGAGTACGACCAGCGCGACGACGCCGATCAGCGCCATCTTGGTTAGACCGAGGTCCAGCATGAAGTGGAGTGTCCGTCAGTAACGCGGTTGGGCCGCGGCTTAGCGGTAATCGCCGGAACGCGGCGTCTTTTCCTTCGCATCCACATCCACGGTGCCGTTGCGCGGCAGTTCGCGCTGTTGCGCTTCACCTGCGGGCGTTTCGGCTTCCTTCATGCCTTCCTTGAAGCCCTTCACCGCGCCGCCCAGATCAGTGCCGATATTGCGCAACTTCTTCGTGCCGAACACGAGCGCCACGATCAGCAACACGATCAGCCAATGCCAAATGCTCAACGAACCCATGACTACTCTCCTTAACCCCGACACCGCATCTTGATGCGGTAAAACTCGTGCGCCTTGCGGCGTGAATCGAAGCGCGTACGCTCCATCTATACGTTGCCGCGAGCTGTTCCGATGCAACCCTTGCAACACGGCGCGTCATTGTGACCTGACGATCGCGTCGGCGTCATTACAGTGCGGCAAAAACAACGGCCGCGCTATTGTCGACCGCCAAAACTCGCCGCGCGCCTCACGGCCCGCAGTTATATCAGCCCATTCGCTGCCAGGGGCGCGGCCCTGCGAGGATGTGCGCGTGCAGGTGATACACCTCTTGGCCGCCACCCGGACCGGTATTGATTACCGTGCGAAAACCGGTTTCACCGCCGGTGTACGCCACGCCCAGCTGGTCGGCCAGACGCGCCACCAACACAAGCATTCTACCAAGCAGCGGTGTATCGCTTTCGGTGCAATTCGACAGCGTGGCGATGTGTTTGCGGGGAATCACCAGCACATGCGTTTCCGCTGCCGGACGGATGTCGCGGAAGGCAACAAACTCTTCGTCTTCGTGGACTTTGGTCGACGGAATCTCGCCGGCGGCGATCTTGCAGAAAAGGCAGTTCGGATCGTGACTCATCGTATTCCTGACACAGTATGGCTAGCGAGCGAAATGTGGTGCGGCCTGGCTCACGTCCCGCCCGGCCGCAACCGGACTCGACTCAGAACCAGCCACGCGGATTCGCGAGCGGCTTGTTATCGTACAGATACAGCCAGCCTTTGATAATACGGTACAGCATCCAGATGCTGACGGCCCACAGAACCGGAATACCGATCACCACGAACAGCAGGACGCCACCGATCGCATAACCCAGCAGGGCCATCCAGAACGAGCGGATCTGCCACTCGAAGTGCGCTTCGTAAGGCGTGCCCACTACGTCGGGCCGCTTCACATAGTTGATGATGATGGCGATCAGAATCGTCAGGCCGCCCGTCAGCCAGTGGACCGCATACAGCCCGTACAGCACATGCGTGAGCGTGCGCAGACTGCGTTCGCGCTCCGGCTCGATCGCGTTGCGGTAAACCGGCGGCGGATAGTTTCCTTGCGACTGTTCCATGCTTGCGTCCTCCCGAGGATGCGATCCTATGCGTTCAGTGCAATGTGGGTGCCGACATTCGCCACTTCAAGACAGGACGGACAAATCCGGACAATCAGTCGCCGTTCTGCTCGCGCTCGCGGCTCTTGCGCAGCGCCTTTTCCTCGATGCCCGACAGGCCTTCACGCCGCTCGAGTTCGGCAAGCACGTCGGCCGGACTCAGGTCGAAATGCGACAGCATCACGAGGCAGTGAAACCACAGGTCCGCCACTTCGCCGACCAGCGCGTTCGGCGCGCCGCCCTGACGCACGTCTTTGGCGGCCAGCACGACTTCGGTGGCTTCTTCGCCGATTTTCTTGAGAATCGCGTCATCGCCCTTGTGGAACAGGCGCGACACGTACGAGACGTCCGGATCGCCGCCCTTGCGGCTGTCGATGATGGCCGCGAGGCGCAGCAGCGTGTCGCCAGTGGACGAAGAGGATTCCGTGGATTGAGTGGATTGCGTCATTTGTAGATGTGTTCGGGGTCTTTCAACACGGGGTCGACGGCAACCCAGCCGCCATCTTCAACCGTGCCTTCGAATTTCTGGAAAAAACACGAGTGGCGGCCGGTGTGGCACGCGATGCCCGACACCTGCTCGACCTTCAGCAGTACGACGTCTTCGTCGCAATCGAGCCGTACTTCATGCACATGCTGCACGTGGCCGGACTCTTCACCCTTGAACCACAAGCGCTGGCGCGAGCGCGAGAAGTACACCGCGCGGCCGGTTTCGACGGTTTTCGCCAGGGCTTCGCGGTTCATCCACGCGAACATCAGCACGTCGTTGGTCGACGCTTCCTGCGCGATCACCGGCACAAGGCCGTTCGCGTCCCACCTGACCTTGTCGAGCCACTCTGCTGCCAAAGGATTCACCACGTCACAACCTCACCGAAATGCCTTGATCGGCCATGAAGCGCTTGGCCTCGCCCACGGTGTGTTCGCCGTAGTGGAAGATGCTGGCGGCCAGCACGGCGTCCGCGTGGCCGCTCTTGATGCCGTCGGCCAGATGCTGCAGCGAGCCGACGCCGCCCGAGGCGATCACCGGAATCGACACCGCGTCGGACACCGCGCGTGTAAGCGCCAGATCGAAGCCGCTCTTGGTGCCGTCGCGGTCCATGCTGGTCAGCAGGATTTCGCCCGCGCCCAGTTCAGCCATCTTGCGCGCCCATTCGACGGCTTCGAGGCCGGTGGCCTTACGGCCGCCATGCGTGAAAACTTCCCAGCGCGGCGGCTCGCCGTCTGCGGATACGCGCTTCGCGTCGATTGCGACGACGATGCATTGCGAGCCGTATTTGTTCGTCGCGTCGCGCACGAGTTGCGGATTCGCGACTGCCGACGAGTTCATGCTGATCTTGTCCGCGCCGGCGTTGAGCAGCCGCCGCACGTCTTCGACAGCACGCACGCCGCCGCCGACCGTCAGCGGAATGAATACCTGGGAGGCGACCGCTTCGATGATCGGCAGGATCAGATCGCGCTGGTCAGAGGTGGCGGTGATGTCGAGGAAGGTCAGTTCGTCGGCGCCCTGATCGTCGTAGCGGCGCGCGATTTCTACGGGGTCGCCCGCGTCACGCAGTTCGACGAAGTTAACGCCTTTGACCACGCGTCCAGCCGTGACGTCGAGACAGGGGATGATGCGTTTAGCTAGAGCCATGATCTTGCAATTCTGCCAATACCGCTGATGAGGCCGCCCGCGTAAACCTTCAACGAGCGGCACAGTGCCGGCGCGGCTAGCCGCGTCAGGCCGCAATGGTCCAAATACGGTGATGCGGCTTGACGCGCTTTCCGGGCGCGCCGTTGCGTCCGCTTTTAAGTCCGCTGCTGCGTCGATTCCGAATCGACCGCGACGCTTTGAGCCTTACGCGTCGTCCGATTCGCGCAACCGGTCCGCGAGGGTCTGAGCCGCCGCAAAGTCCAGATCGCCCGAGTAGATTGCCCGGCCGCAGATCACGCCTTCGATGCCCTCGCCCTCGACTTCGCACAGCGACTCGATGTCCGCGAGGTTCGACAACCCACCGCTCGCGATCACCGGAATCTTCACCGCGCGCGCGAGACGCACCGTCGCTTCGATGTTAATGCCTTGCAGCATGCCGTCGCGGCCGATGTCGGTGTAGATGATCGACTCGCAACCGTAATCCTCGAACTTGCGCGCCAGATCGGCCACTTCATGACCGGTCAGCTTGCTCCAGCCGTCGGTGGCGACCTTGCCGTCTTTCGCATCCAGTCCGACGATGATATGGCCGCCGAACGCCGTGCACGCATCCTGCAAAAAGCCCGGATTCTTCACCGCGGCCGTGCCGATGATGACGTACGACAAACCGTCATCCAGATAGCGCTCGATCGTGTTCAGGTCGCGGATACCGCCGCCCAGCTGGACGGGAATCTGGCCACCGACTTCCTCGATGATCGCGCGGATCGCGTCCTCGTTTTTCGGCTTGCCGGCGAACGCACCATTCAGGTCGACGAGATGCAGACGACGGGCACCGCGGTCGACCCAATGTCGGGCCATCGCCGCCGGTTCCTCGGAAAATATCGTCGCCTGGTCCATATCGCCCTGTTTGAGGCGTACACAGTGACCATCTTTCAGGTCGATGGCGGGAATCAGCAGCATAGCAATCGGGTGTTGTCTGGGAGGTGGTTGAAGGTCGGCGGCAGCGGCTGACAAACCAGCCCGCCACAACGCCGTTTCGCTAGTTTAGTACAACTCTTTCGACGCCCTTGCGGCGCGCCGTATTGGAGTGAAATCGTCTTGCTACGGTCATGGCGCACAGTCGACGCCCCGCGTGTGGCGGAGCGGCGCACGGCAACAGGATGAAGAAAGGCGCTCACGGGTTCCAGTGCACGAAGTTGCGATAGACGCGCAGCCCTGCTTCGGCGCTCTTTTCCGGGTGGAATTGGGTCGCGAAGATGTTATCCCGCGCCACCGCCGAGGTAAAGGGCACACCGTACACCGTTTCGCCCGACGTATGGGCGGCGTTGTCCGGCACGACGTAATAGCTGTGCACGAAGTAGAAGAACGCGTTATCCGCGACGCCGTCCCACAGCGGATGCGGCTGTGCCTGACGCACGCGGTTCCAGCCCATTTGCGGGACCTTGAAGCGCGAGCCGTCGTCTTGCACCTGGCCTTCGAGGTCGAAGCGCAATACCTTGCCCGGCAGCAGGCCCAGGCCAGGCGTATTGCCCTCGGCGCTCCAGTCGAACAGCATCTGCTCGCCAACGCACACGCCCATCAGCGGCTTGGAGCGCGACGCTTCAATGACCGCCTCCTGCAAGCCGGATTCGGCCAGACTGCGCATGCAGTCGGGCATCGCACCCTGGCCGGGCAGTACCACGCGGTCGGCCGAGCGGATCGCTTCGGGCTGGTCGACGATCGCCACATCCGCCTCCGGCGCGGCTTTGCGCAGCGCCTGAGCAACCGAGCGGAGGTTGCCCATTCCGTAATCCACAATCGCTATCGAAGTTTTCATTTCAAGTTAGGCAGCAATGCCTTCAATCCATCGACGATGAATTCCACCGCCAGCGCCGATAACATCAAACCCATGAGCCGCGTGCCGATATTGATACCCGTGCGACCTACCCAGCGAGCAATCGGTTCAGCGAGCCGCAGCGAAAAAAAGCAGATTGCCGCCAGCACCGCGCCGATCGCGACGAGGCTGAGCCGGTCGTACCAGTGCGTCGAGCCGGCCGCGTAAATGATCGTGGTGCTGATCGCGCCTGGGCCAGTCAACAGCGGAATCGCGAGCGGCACGACCGCGATATTGTCCTTCTGCTCCGCTTCATGGCGCTCTTCCGGCGTCGAACGGCTGTTACCGATCTGCGCGTTCAGCATGTTGATCGCCATCAGCAGCATGATGATCCCGCCGCCCACTTCGAGCGATCCGACCGAAATGCCAAAGAAGCTGATGATCTGCTGTCCGAGCAGCGTGGTCACCGCGATCACGCAAAACACCGAAATCGCCGCGATACGGATAGTTCTGCGCCGCTCCACGTCGCTCTGAAGCGCAGTCAGGCTCATGAAGAACGGGATGGCGCCGACCGGGTTGATCAGCGCCAGCAGCGAAATAAACGACTTCAGAATGTCCATCGCACACCGGGCACGCGCAAGCGGCCGGTCCTGGTTCTAATTCCGGTCAATGAGCCGGTCAATGAGCCGGTCAATAAGCGGGTAAATGAGCGCTTAAAGGCTGCCCTTGGTCGACGGAATCTGCCCCGCCGCGCGTTCGTCCAGTTCGACGGCCATGCGCAACGCACGCCCAAACGCCTTGAACACCGTTTCCATCTGATGATGGGCGTTCAGGCCGCGCAGGTTGTCGATATGCAGTGTGACGCCGGCGTGGTTCACGAAACCGCGGAAAAATTCGATGGAGAGATCGACGTCGAACGTGCCGATACGCGCGCGCGTGAACGGCACATGGAATTCGAGGCCCGGCCGGCCGGAAAAATCGATTACGACGCGCGACAGCGCTTCGTCGAGCGGCACGTAAGAATGACCGTAGCGACGGATGCCCTTGCGGTCGCCGATTGCCTTTGCGACGGCCTGGCCGAGCGTAATGCCGGTGTCTTCGACCGTGTGATGGTCGTCGATATGCAGGTCGCCATGCGCTTCGATTTCGAGGTCGAACAATCCATGCCGTGCGATCTGGTCGAGCATGTGATCAAGAAACGGCACACCGGTGGCCAGCTTCTGCTGACCGGTGCCGTCCAGATTGATCTTCACACGGATCTGCGTTTCGCTGGTGTTGCGAACGACTTCCGCAAGGCGCATGGTAATTCCTCGAATCTAGCTAGAAAGCGTTAGTAGTGGGGGATGGGAACACGGCGGGCCGCGCGCGCTTTTCGCACTAGGGAAAAGCGTTCACGCGGCCATTCGGCACGCCGTTCAGTGCAGCACGAGTTTCAGTCCGGCAATCAATTGGGCGTTTTCTTCGGGCGAACCGACTGTCAAACGCACGCAATTGGCCAGCAATGGGTGCATTTTACTCACGTTTTTGATCAAAACCCGTGCTGCCAGCAGTGTTTCGAACATAACGGATGCATCCGGCACCCGCACCAGCAGGAAGTTACCAGCACTCGGGAACACCTCGGCGCCCGGCAATTGGGCCACGGCGTGCGCGAGTTTCGTGCGCTCTTCGCGCAATTGCGCAGCCTGAGCGTCGAGCACGTCGACGTGGTCGAGCAGGAAATCGGCGGCGGCCTGCGTCAGCACGTTGGTGTTGTAGGGCGGCCGCACCTTGTCGAATTCGGTGAGCCAGGCGGGCTTACCGACCAGATAACCCAGGCGGATGCCGGCCAGCCCGAGCTTGGACACGGTACGCATCACGACGACGTTGTCGAACGCATCGGCGCGCGGCAGCCAACTTTGCTGCGCAAACGGCTGGTACGCCTCGTCGATCACCACGAGGCTTTGGTTCGCTGCGGCGATGATGCGCTCCATGTCCGCGTCGTCATACAGTGTGCCGGTCGGATTGTTCGGATAGGCCAGATAGACGATCGCCGGTTCGTGCTCGGCGATCGCCGCCAGCATTGCTTCGGTATCGAGCGTGAAATCGGGCTTCAGCGGCACACCGATGAACTCCAGATTCGCCAGCTTCGCCGACATCTGATACATGACGAAACCCGGCATCGGCGCGAGCACCTTGGCGCCCGGCTTCGCGCACGCCACCGACACCATGCTGATGATTTCATCCGAGCCGTTGCCGAGCAGCACGTCGCAGCCCGCAGGCACGGCCATCACGCGCTTGATCTTTTCAATCAGCGCTTCCGGACGCGGCGCGGGGTAACGGTTTAGCGCGACGCCGGCCAGATGCTCGCCCAGATGCGCGGCGAGCACCGGCGGCAACGGAAACGGATTTTCCATCGCGTCGAGTTTGATATAGCCCGTAGCGTCCGGAACCGGATAGCTCGTCATCGCGAGCACGTCGCGGCGGATGATGTCTTGAGGTGTCGTCATAAGTCAGCGGACCGGGCCGCAAGGGAGAATCCGGCCTGGCATCGGCGGCACGCCGGCCGCTCCAGGTTGGTCTGTATTATCGTTATTTAACTGGGAAACGCGCGAAATCCGTCGGTGAGGTTCGCGGGCATCGGTGCGTGCCCGCTTGCGCTACCATCGGATTCGCCGCATTCAGGCGCTTGTGCCCCACCTTCAGCCGTTCTGACGCATCCGGTATTCGGCGCTGCGGGCATGCGCCTGCAGGCCTTCGCCGTAAGCGAGTTCGGCGGCGATCTCTCCGAGCGTCTGCGCACCTTCCGCGCTGACTTCGATCACGCTCGAACGCTTGAAGAAATCATAGACGCCCAAAGGTGACGAGAACCGTGCGGTGCGAGACGTAGGCAGCACGTGGTTCGGCCCCGCGCAGTAGTCGCCGAGGCTTTCGCTGGTATAGCGGCCGAGGAAAATCGCACCGGCATGGCGGATCAGCTGGCCCCATTGATGCGGATCCAGCGCGGAGATTTCGAGGTGCTCCGGCGCGATGTCGTTGGCGATCGCGCAGGCTTCCGCCATATCGCGCACCTTGATCAACGCACCGCGTCCTTCGAGCGACGCGCGGATCACGTCCTGACGCGGCATGGTCGGCAACAGCTCGTTGATCGCGTCGCGCACGCGGGCGATAAATGCATCGTCCGGGCACAGCAGGATGGATTGCGCGAGCTCATCGTGCTCAGCTTGCGAGAACAGGTCCATCGCGATCCAGCGCGGGTCCGTCGTGCCGTCGCACAGCACGAGAATTTCCGACGGCCCCGCGATCATGTCGATCCCAACGGTGCCGAACACGCGGCGCTTGGCCGACGCGACATAGGCGTTGCCCGGGCCGCAGATCTTGTCGACCGCGGGCACCGTTTCCGTGCCATAGGCCAATGCGCCCACCGCCTGCGCGCCGCCGATCGTGAACACGCGATCCACGCCGCCCAGCAATGCCGCCGCCAGCACCAGCGGATTCTTCACGCCATCCGGCGTAGGCACGACCATGACGATTTCGCGCACGCCGGCCACGCGGGCCGGAATCGCGTTCATCAGCACCGACGACGGATAGGCCGCCTTGCCACCCGGCACATAGATACCCGCGCGATCGAGCGGCGTGACCTTCTGGCCGAGCACGGTGCCGTCCGCTTCCGTGTACTGCCAGCTATGGCTGCCGCACTCGATCTTCTGCTTCTCGTGGTAGCCGCGCACGCGCGCCGCCGCCGCTTCGAGGGCCGCACGGCGCTTCGGCTCCAGGCCTTCGAGCGCCGCTTCGAGTTCGGACATCGGCAACTCGAGCGCCCCGACGCTCTTCGCCTCGACACGGTCGAAGCGGTTCGTGTACTCGAGCACCGCAGCGTCGCCGCGCGCCTTCACGTCATTCAGAATCTGCGCGACCGAGCGCTCGATTGCTTCGTCTTCGCTCGCCTCGAACGCGAGCACCGCGTGCAGCGACTTTTGAAAGTCGGGTGCGCTGGAATCGAGTTTGCGAATCTTGATAGACATACGGGTATCCGTTTCGGTAAGGCGCGCGTTAAAAGTTTGACCACGCGCGTGGTCAAACTATTCAGGCTGCCGCAGTGCCGGCCTTCGACGCGCGTTCGAACGCATCGAGAATCGGCCGCAGCGCGGCGCGCTTGAGCTTCAGCGCCGCCTGGTTCACAACGAGGCGCGACGAAATCTGCATGATCTCCTCCACCTCGACAAGATTGTTGGCGCGCAGGGTATTGCCCGAACTCACCAGGTCGACGATCGCGTCAGCGAGGCCAACCAGCGGCGCCAGTTCCATCGAACCGTACAGCTTGATCAGGTCGACGTGCACGCCCTTGGCAGCAAAATGCTCACGTGCGGTTTCGACATACTTGGTCGCGACGCGCAGACGTGCGCCTTGGCGCACCGCGTTCGCGTAGTCGAATCCGGCGGCCACTGCGACCGACATCCGGCAACGCGCGATATCCAGATCGACGGGCTGATACAGCCCGCTGCCGCCGTGCTCGAGCAGCACGTCCTTGCCGGCCACGCCGAAGTCGGCTGCGCCGTATTCGACGTAGGTCGGCACGTCTGTCGCGCGCACGATGATCACGCGCACGTTCGCGTCTGTAGTGGGCAGAATCAGCTTGCGCGAAGTTTCCGGATCTTCTGTGACTTCAATGCCGGCCGCGGCGAGCAACGGCAGCGTCTCTTCGAAGATACGCCCTTTCGACAATGCCAGCGTAAGCGGTGCGCTCACGGCCGGCGAAGACGAGGTTTGCGGCATCGAACTCATGCCTGGCTCCCGGCGATGCGGCGCACCTTGGCGCCGATAGCGTTGAGCTTGGTCTCCATCCGGTCGTAACCACGATCCAGGTGATAGATACGGTCGATCAGCGTTTCGCCTTCGGCACGCAGCGCGGCAATCACGAGACTCGCCGAGGCACGCAGATCGGTCGCCATCACTTTCGCGCCGGACAGCTTCTCGACGCCGGTCACGAGCGCGGTGTTACCGTCGATCGTGATGTTCGCGCCGAGGCGGTTCAATTCCTGCACGTGCATGAAGCGGTTTTCGAAGATCGTCTCGACCGCTTGCGAGGTGCCGTCCGCGATCGTATTCAGCGCCATGAACTGCGCCTGCATGTCGGTCGGGAACGCCGGATATTCGGACGTGCGGAAGCTGACCGCGCCCGGACGTTTGTCCATCCGCACGCGCATCCAGTCATCGCCCTCTTCGACCGTGACGCCGGCTTCACGCAGCTTTTCGGTGACGGCTTCGAGAATCAGCGGACGCACCTTACGTAGCGTCACATCGCCGCCGGCAGCCGCAACCGCGCACAGGAACGTGCCGGCTTCAATGCGATCCGGAATCACCGTGTGCTTCGCGCCATGCAGCTTGTCGACGCCCTGGATCACCAGGCGGTCCGTGCCGATACCTTCGATCTTTGCGCCCATCGAGACCAGCAGATGCGCGAGGTCGCCGACTTCCGGCTCACGCGCCGCGTTTTCGATGACCGTTTCGCCTTCGGCCAGCACCGCCGCCATCAGCAGGTTTTCGGTGCCCGTCACGGTAATCATGTCGGTCACGATGCGCGCGCCCTTCAGACGCGTGGCACGCGCTTCGATGAAGCCGTGCTCGATCGTGATCTCGGCGCCCATTGCCTGCAGACCCTTGATGTGCTGATCCACCGGACGCGCGCCGATTGCGCAGCCGCCCGGCAGCGACACCCTGGCATGACCAAAGCGCGCGACCAGCGGGCCGAGCACCAGGATCGACGCACGCATGGTTTTCACCATTTCGTACGGTGCGACGAGGTTATCGACGTTCGATGCATCCAGAGATACGCGCCCTTCACCGCTCTCGATGCGCACGCCCATCTGGCCGAGCAGCTTGAGCATCGTGCGCACGTCTTGCAAGTCGGGCACGTTTTCCAGGTCGACCGGCTCCGCGCTGAGCAGACTCGCGCACAGGATCGGCAACGCCGCGTTCTTCGCACCTGAGACGACGACTTCACCCGACAGCGGGTAGCCACCTTCAATGACGAGTTTATCCATGCCTGTCAGTTCCTGATTGACCCGGGCTTCAGACGGGTCTGCTTTGACTGTGTTCGACGCGCCGCTGCCGGCGTCGCGCCTTTCTTGAGTAATTCGCACTAAATTTCCAGATTACGCGTTCTGCCATTCGGCGGGCGTCAGCGTTTTCATGCTGAGCGCGTGGATTTCTTCGCGCATGCGGTCGCCGAGCGCCGCGTACACGAGTTGATGGCGCTGGATCAGACGCTTGCCTTCGAAGCTGGGCGAAACGATCGTCGCAAAGAAATGCTGACCGTCGCCCTCGACTTCGAGATGCTGGCAGGCAAGCCCAGCCGCGATGTATTGCTTGACCTGTTCGGGAGTCGGCAACATGAGAGAAGCTCCTGATCAGTGGCGCAGTTTGTAGCCGGAGGCGAGCATGCGCATCGCCACCACGGCCAGCACCACAAAGAAACCGGCAACGATCGCGAGGCTCACGAGCGGATTGATATCCGACATCCCGAAGAAACCGTAGCGAAAGCCGTCGATCATGTAGAAAAAGGGATTGAGCCGCGACACTTCGCGCCACACCGGTGGCAGCGTATGCGTCGAGTAGAACACGCCCGAGAGGAACGTGAGCGGCATAATCAGAAAGTTTTGAAACGCGGCAAGCTGATCGAATTTTTCGGCCCAGATGCCGGCGATCAACCCGAGCGTGCCGAGAATCGCCGCACCGAAAATCGCGAACGCGATGATGTAAAGCGGCGCGCTGAAACTGACCGGCACGAACCAGATCGTCACGATGAACACGCCAAAGCCGACCGCCAACCCGCGCGCCACGGCTGCGAGCACATACGCGCCGAACATCTCGTAGTGCGACAACGGTGGCAGCAGCACGAACACCAGGTTGCCGGTGATCTTCGACTGGATCAGCGACGACGAGCTATTCGCAAACGAGTTCTGCAACACGCTCATCATCACGAGGCCGGGAATCAGGAAGCTCGTGTACTCCACGCCCGGATAGACCTGAACGTGACCGCGCAACGCGTGGCCGAAAATCGTCAGATACAGCAGCGCGGTGATGACCGGCGCCAGCACGGTCTGGAACGACACCTTCCAGAAACGCAGGATTTCCTTGTAAAACAGCGTACGAAAGCCGCTCATGCCAGCCCCTCGATCACTTCCGGACCGTTCATTACCTGAACGAACACATCTTCAAGATCGGCTTTGCGGACCTCGATTTCCTCGAATGTACAGCCCGCTGCGCGGCACTGCGCGAGAATTCGCTCGACGTCGTCGTAGCTCGCGAGCCGCAGCAGATGCTGGCGACCGTTGCCATTGCCCGGGCCGCTTTCCACTTCGAGCGGACGCAACTCAGCCGGCAGCACGCCTTGCGTAAAGCGCAGGAACAATTGCATGCCGGCAAAGCGCTGCAGTAGCGTGCTGGTGCGCTCGAGCGCGACGACCTCGCCGCGCCGCAACATCGCGATGCGGTCACACAGCGATTCGGCTTCTTCCAGATAGTGCGTGGTCAGCACGATCGTGTGCCCTTCGCGATTCAGGCGCGAGATGAATTTCCACAGGGTTTGACGCAACTCGACGTCGACACCCGCGGTCGGCTCATCCAGTACGATCACCGGCGGCCGGTGCACCAGCGCCTGCGCCACGAGCACGCGGCGCTTCATGCCGCCTGACAGCGCGCGCATGTTGGCGTCGGCTTTATCGGTGAGGTCCAGATTGGCCATGATCTCGTCGATCCACGCGTCATTATTGCGCAGCCCGTAATAGCCGGACTGGATGCGCAAGGTTTCGCGCACGGTGAAGAACGGATCGAACACGAGCTCCTGTGGCACCACGCCGAGCGCCCGGCGCGCGTCGCGGAAATCGCTGACTACGTCATGCCCGCGCACCGCGATGCTGCCTTCATCGGCGCGTGCGAGACCGGCGAGGATGCTGATGAGCGTCGTCTTGCCCGCGCCGTTCGGACCGAGCAGTCCGAAGAACTCGCCTTCTTCCACCGTGAGGCTGACGCCCTTGAGCGCTTGCAAATCTTTGTAGCGCTTCTTGACGTTACGAATTTCTATGGCTGACATGACTGTGGGCCGCGTGCGTCGCGGCGCCTAAAGGAGCCCTGAGGGGGCGCAAAGTACTGGGAGGGACGAAATTGGGGCCGGTTATATGCCCCAAAAAACGTTTGATTATAGGGCAAAAATCAGCAGCCCCGACTCAGCCGGGGGGATTGGAAGTGACGCTATTGGAGCGTCAATGTCGCGCCGCGCTGCAAGCAGCATGGGACCGAAGTAAGCGCTAAAGCGCTAACTCCGGTCGACACAACAGAGTATCGACGCCGTAGGCTTGTGCGAGGCTGGCGAGACCAGCCGGCAGGTTGACGATCTCGAACGCGATGCCGCGTGCCTGTGCGGCACGCTCCCACGCGAGCAGAACGGCGAGCGCGGACGAATCGAATTGCGCGAGCGGTGTGCAATCCACACCCTTCGCGCCTGCAGCGATGCGCTGCAAACCCGCCTCGAGCGCGGCTTTCGCGCTCTCGTGGGTCAGTGTCGCGCCGCTTTCGAAGCAGCCTGCGACGACATTCAGCACCTCGCTCACGACTGCTTACCCGCAGCCAGTTGCTGGTTACGCTGCGTGAGGAACTGGATCAGTCCGTCCACACCCTTCTGCTGGATCTGCTCGTTGAACTGCTGCTGATACGCCTGGATCAGCCATGCGCCGAGCACGTTGATGTCATATACGCGCCAGCCTTGCGGTGTCTTGTACAGACGGTAATCGAGTTCGATCGGCGAGCCATTATTCATCACCACCGAGCGCACCACGGTGTCGGTGTCGTCCGGATTCATACGGAACGGCTTGTACTGGATCTGCTGGTCGCGTACTTGCGCGAGCGCGCCCGAATACGTGCGGATCAGCAACATCTTGAACTGATCGACCACCTGGTTCTGCTGCTCAGGCGTAGCGGTGCGCCAGTTGCGGCCCATCGCCAGTTGCGTGGTGCGGCGAAAATCCGTGTACGGCAGGATCTTTTCGTTGACGAGCTGGGTGATGTGCGAAATATCACCTTGCTGGATCGACTTGTCGGCGCGCACCGCGTCGATCACCTGCTGGGTGACCGTCTTGATCAGGCCGTCCGGCGAATTGGAATCGACCGTTTGTGCCGAGGCACCTGCACTGGCGAAAGAAAACAACGCAGCGAACAACGGAATCAGGAATAGTTTTTTCATATCGAACCTTGCTTGCCTTAGAAATAGTGCAACCGTTTGAGCCGACATTAGCACGCGAGTTCAGCAGCAATCCATGCGCAAACTGCGAGAGTCGTATCGATCTGTTACGGCCACACAATCAATGCAATTTGAATGACGGGAAGTTGAAACGCGTCGGCGGCACCAGTTGGCCGGCCGGGATCTGCGTGGTTTCCGGACCGCCGTTCAAATCGAGCGGCGGCGATTCGACACTGCCGGAGGCGGCTTCAGGCGCGGCCGCCGCGCCGGTTGCATCCGCTGCCGAAGCAGCCTGCGGCGGTGTCGCTGCGGCCGTACCGGAGGCAGCCGCCGCCTTCGCAGTAGCACCTTGCGTGCCTGCGGCGCCAGCCGGCGCAGCAGCTGCGCCGCCATCGACGTCGTCATACTTCGGCAACGGCGCTTCGTCGCCGTAGTTCGGCAGCGCCTGCGATTGCTTGCCGTCCGACAGCAAATACTGGCGGCGTTGCAGATACGCGTTACGCACGAACGAGTACTTGTCGAGCGCGGCGCCTTCCAGCACGTCGCTCGCGTTCAGCAAATTCGCACGCGTATTGATCACGTTCACGCCGTACAGCGCCCAGGTCAGGCCCGGCGGATTGATATAGCTGAGCGGGTTCACATAGTAGTTACCGATCGAGCCGACCGCGTCGCGCACCGTGCTCGGCCCGAACAGCGGCAGAACGAGGTACGGACCCGCCGGCACGCCGTAGTGACCGAGCGTCAGGCCGAGGTCGTTGTCGTGCTTGGGCAGCCTGGCGAGGGTCGCCACGTCGAACAGACCGCCGACACCGAACGTCGTATTGATCACGATCCGCATGATGTCTTCGACACCGTCGGTGATCTTCAGCTGCAGCAGGTTGTTCGCCGCGATGTAGACGTCGCCGATGTTCGAGAAAAAGTTGGTGACGCTGTCGCGCACCGGTTGCGGCGTCGCCCAGACATACCCCTTCGCGACCGGCTTCAGCGCGTACTGGTCGAGCTTGTCGTTGACCGTGAAGATGGTGCGGTTCAAGCCCTCGAGCGGATCGCCCTTGGTCGGCGTCTGCACAGTCGAGCAGCCGACGAGCGTAGCGGCCGCAAGCGCGAACGTCGCCATCTGGACGGTGCGCACACCCCTTATGCGTATGGTCTGCATTTTTATTCTCCTTATTGACCGGCCGTGCCAGAGGCGGGCGAAGTCGGCGCCGCCGGCGCGGGCGCCATGGCGGGGGCAGCCGCAGGAGCGGCCGAACCCGCGCCCGGCTTGGATGCGCCCGAGTCCGCGGCCTTGCTATACAGGAATTGTCCGATCAGGTTTTCCAGCACGATTGCCGATTGTGTCATCGAAATCGTGTCACCCGCTTTAAGCATCTCGCTGTCGCCACCGGGTTCGAGCCCGATGTATTGCTCGCCGAGCAGACCCGAGGTCAGGATCTTCGCCGACGTGTCTTTCGGAAACGGGTATTGCTTGTCGATATCGATCGTCACGACGGCCTGATACGCATTGCTGTCAAAACCGATCGAGGCAACCCGGCCGACCGTCACGCCCGCGCTCTTCACCGGTGCGCGCGCCTTCAGTCCGCCGATATTGTCGAACTTGAGCTTGACCGGGTACGTTGCCTGAAACGACAACGAACTCATGTTGCCGGCCTTCAGCGCGAGAAACAGCAACGCTACGAAACCCAACACCACGAACAGGCCGACCCAGAAGTCGAGAGCAGTCTTTTTCATCGTCATCCCAAAGTGAATCCGCCACGCTGCTCCCGTTCCCGTCACGCGCAATCCGAGGTGCGCCCGCTGAGCGGAAACGTGCAACGCAGTTTTAGCTGAACATCAATGCTGTTAGCAGAAAATCGAGGCCGAGCACCGCAAGCGACGCGTACACGACCGTCTTGGTCGTGGCGCGCGATACGCCTTCCGGCGTCGGCTTGGCTTCGTAGCCCTGAAACAGCGCCACGAAGGTCACCGCGAGGCCAAACACCACGCTCTTGATGACCCCGGCGCCGACATCGCGCCAGACATCGACGCCACCTTGCATCTGCGACCAGAACGCGCCAGCGTCGACGCCGATCAGCAGCACACCCACTACATAACCGCCGAACACGCCGACCGCGCTGAAAATCGCGGCCAGAATCGGCATGGAAATGATGCCCGCCCACAGGCGCGGCGCAATCACGACCTTGACCGGGTCCACCGCCATCATTTCCATCGCGGTGAGTTGCTCACCCGCCTTCATCAAGCCGATTTCGGCCGTCAGCGACGTGCCAGCGCGCCCCGCGAACAGCAATGCAGTCACCACCGGGCCCAGTTCGCGCACCAGAGAAAGCGCGACGAGCAGTCCCAAAGCCTGCTCGGAACCATAGCGGTTCAGCGTGTAATAGCCCTGCAAGCCGAGCACGAAGCCGACGAACAGCCCCGACACGGCGATGATCACCAGCGAATAATTACCCACAAAGTGGATCTGCTTCGTGACAAGGCGCGGCCGGCGCAGCAGCGGGAAGAATTCAAGCAGCAGCCGGAAGAAAAAGCGCGTGGCGTAGCCGGCCGTGCCCAGCCCGCCGATCACCGAGCGACCAAGCGCACTGATCATGACTGACCTCCGCCGATGCCGAAGTCCGCCGCAAGCGGCGTCTGGCTGGGATAGTGAAATTTGAACGGACCGTCCGGCGCGCCGTCGATGAACTGGCGCACCGTCGCATCGGTCGACGCGCGCAGTTCGGCCGGCGTGCCTTCGGCATGCACCCCGCCGTTGGCGAGGAAGTACACGTAATCGGCAATCGCGAACGATTCCGGCACGTCGTGCGTAACCAGGATCGACGTTGCGCCAAGTGCCTGATTCAGCGCGCGAATCAGGTTCGCGGTGATGCCGAGCGAAATCGGATCGAGGCCGGCAAACGGCTCGTCGTACATCATCAGCTCGGGATCGAGCGCAATGGCGCGGGCCAGCGCCACACGCCGCGCCATGCCGCCCGAAATCTCCGATGGCGCGAGGTCACGCGCGCCGCGCAACCCGACCGCATTGAGCTTCATCAACACGAGGTCGCGGATCAGTTCTTCCGGGAGGTCGGTGTGCTCGCGCAGCGCGAAGGCGACGTTTTCGAACACCGACATATCGGTGAACAAGGCGCCGAACTGGAACAGCATGCCCATCTTGCGGCGCAGCGCGTACAGGCCGTCGCGCGTTTGCGCGCCGATGTCCTGGCCCTGAAACAGGATCTGGCCGCGCTGGGCACGCACCAGACCGCCGATCAGGCGCAGCACCGTGGTCTTGCCGCAACCCGAGCCGCCCATAACCGCAACGACCTGGCCGCGCTTGAAGCGCAGATTCAGGTTCGACAGGACGAGCCGGTCGCCATAACCGAAGTCGACGTCGCGCAGCTCGAGTAAGGTCTCGGGGGAGGAAGACACGAAACTGACAGTCCTTTTACACGGAAGGCCGAATTATAGGGCCATCATGCAAAAGCTGCCGTGAGGTGCCCTGTCCCTTTACCGAACTTGACGATTATTGCGTAAACGCATGTTGCAACGCAGAAACCGCGGCAGCCGGGTCAGCAGCCTCGGTCACGGCGCGCACCACGGCCGCGCAGCCCACGCCGGTCGCCAGCACATCCGGCAGAACTTGCAGATCGATCCCACCAATCGCCACCAGTGGCACGACGCCGTCGAGCAGGCGCACATAGCGCGCCAGACGCTTGAGGCCCTGCGGCGCGGTCGGCATCACCTTGGTGGTGGTTGGGAACACCGCGCCCAATGCAATGTAGCTCGGCCGGAAATGCAGTGCCTTCAGGATTTCATAGAAACCGTGCGTTGACAGACCGAGCCGGATGCCGGCTGTGGCGAGCGCCGACAAATCGGCCGTGTGCACGTCTTCCTGCCCCAGGTGGACACCGTAGGCACCCGCTTCCAGCGCGGCTTGCCAGTGATCGTTGATGAAAACCTGGGCGTCATGCTCACGGCCCGCGGCGACACAGCGAGCGATTTCGCGCTTCAGTTCGTCGGCGGGTTCGGCGGACTTGCGGCGCAACTGGACCGTTTTCACGCCCAAGCCCACCACGCGCTCGACCCATTCCGCTGTCGGCAGCACCGGATACAGACCCAGCCGGTCAGGACAACGCGCGAACGCTTGCGCCGGCGCGGCCGGCAGACCGGCGAGGCGCGGGAAGTGCGCAATATCAGCCGGAAAGGCGTTATCCACTCGGGTTTCGTCGCCGTCGCGCCAGGCCAGAGCCAGCACCAGGGCGTCATGCGGATCGAAGCCGCAGTCCAGAAACGCAGCCAGCGCGGGAATCCAGTCTTCCGCCAGATGGCCTTCCAGCGCGTATTTCTCGCCGCCCAAATGCAGCGTCGCCGTGTGCTCCGCGGCGACGATCACGCCGGCGCCCTGCACCTGCCAGCGCGCCACCTGCTCGCCATGCTGCTGCGCGTCGGCGACGACGATCAGGTCCCCGCCGTTCGGCGCGTCCGGCGCGGTCAGGCAGATGCGCCATGGCGCATGCGTCGGCGGCCACTCGCCCAGGCGGGCGCGGATCCGCTCGGCGGCTTCGGTGAGTTCATCGGCGGGCGGCCAGAAGAGGTCGCGGCCAGTCAAAGGCAAAGTTTGCGTCATGCGGCGCTCCCATCTTGATGCCAGAACGGCATGCCGACCACCGGCGTGCTCGCGTGCGCACTTTCGCGCTCGGCCATCGGCCCCGCCAGAAAAGCCTGGCGGCCCGCTTCGACGCCCAGCGCGAAGGCGCGCGCCATCGCGTCGGGGTGCGTCGCCTGCGACACGGCGGTGTTCAGTAGCACGCCGTCGAAACCCCACTCCATCACTTGCGCCGCGTGCGATGGCACACCCAGACCGGCGTCGACGATCAGCGGTACATCGGGCAGCCGTTCGCGCAACACACGCAGGCCATACGGATTGATCACGCCCTTACCCGTGCCGATCGGCGCGCCCCATGGCATCAGCGCCTCACAACCCACATCGAGCAGACGGCGACCGATCACCAGATCTTCGGTGCAATACGGCAGCACCTTGAAGCCGTCCTTGATCAGTTGCGCAGCCGCTTCGATCAGCCCAATCGGGTCAGGCTGCAACGTGTAATCGTCACCGATCAGCTCGAGCTTGATCCACTCGGTTTCGAAGATTTCGCGCGCCATATGCGCGGTCGTCACCGCCTCGCCGACGGTCAGACAGCCCGCGGTGTTGGGCAGCAGCGGCACACCGTGGCGCTTGAGCAGGTCGAAGAAACCGGCTTCGGCGCCGCCTTCATTCATCTGCCGGCGCAGCGCGACGGTCACCATGCCGGGCCGTGCCGCGTCGATCGAATCCGACAGCGATTGCAGCGACGGATAGCGCGAGGTGCCGAGCAACACGCGGCTCGCGAAAGTTTGGCCGTAGAGCGTGAGCGCGTCGGCGGTTTGGGGGGAAGTCATTTGCATAGTCCTGGTCTCCGGCAATGCGTGGCGCGGGGCTTAGCCGCCGGCCACGGGTTGCACGACATCGAGCTTGTCGCCCGGCTGCAGCGCGCGCGCCGCATGTTGGGTACGTGCGACGAAATCGCCGTTCAGCGCGACCGCGAACGGCGGACGCGCGCCGAACGCGGCGAGCGCATCGGCGACAGTCGCGCCTTCGGGCAGCGACAACGGCTTCTGATTGATATGAATGTCCATGGTGTTCGAATACAGTTCAATCGATGGCGGTAACGGTACGGCTCGCTTGTTTGCCTGCCGTTATTCCACCAGCAGGCGCGCAACGCTCATGCCGGTTCCCGCGTGGAATCCAGTTGAAACAGCTCGCTCCAGCGCGCGGCACTTTGCCAGTCGGCGAATGCATCGGCGTCGCCGATGCGGCCATCGAGCAGCGCCGCGGCGAAGCGCACGGCTTCGTCGGCGACTTCGGGCACGATCATGTAACCGTGCCGGTACAGGCCGTTCACGCGCAGCGTCTGCGCGCCATCCCACAGCAAGGCCGGACGGTGGTCCGGCAAAGTCGGGCGGCACTGCGAATTCAGTTCGAGGATGCGTGCCTCGCCGAAGCCAGGATGCACGGAAAACGCCGCGCTCAACAGCTCAAGCGCCGAGCGCACGCTGACCGGCGACATGTCCTCGCCTTCCACCTCGGTCGCGCCGATCACGTAGAGATCGTCCGGCTTCGGCGCGATATACAGCGGATAGCGCGGATGCAACAGGCGCACCGGCCGCATCAGCTTGATACCCGGCGCATGCACACGCGCGACTTCGCCGCGGATGCCGCGCAGCGTGGGCAGCACGGGCTTCGCGCCCAAACCCCGGCAGTCGATCGTGACGCGTGCAGGCGGCAGCGCATGATCGTCGACCGGCGTGTTCCAGTGCGTTTCGACACCGCGTTCGGCGAGACCGGCGGCCAGCGCGGACAGTACCTGACGGTTATCCAACTGACCTTCGCGAGGCAGTAGCCAGCCCCGGTTGAAACGACCCGCCAACGCGGGTTCGGCAGCGCCAACCTGCGCACCCGTTAGCGTTACGAAGCCGCCGTCGAGCAATTCAGGAGGCGCATTCGAGCGAACACGGCGTTCGAACAGCGGTGCTTCGGTGCGATCGGCGTGATGCCAGACGACCAGCGTGCCATTGCGCTGAAAGAACACGGGTTCCGGCAATTCAGCGAGGACTTTCGGCCAGGTTTCGAGCGAACTCGCACCGAGACGCGTAATCAGCAGTTCAGCACTGGCGGCTTCGGCAAGCGGCGCCAGCATTGCCGCGGCGACCCAGGCTGCCGCTTGCGAACCGGCGGCGTCGCCACGCTCATACAGGGCGACACGATGCCCCTGGCCGGCGAGACGCCACGCGACCAAACGCCCGCACAGGCCGCCGCCAAGCACCGCGAAATCAGGTTGCGCAGGACGATTCATCGCACGCGCTCCACGGCACAGCAATGGCAAGCAAGGCTAAAGCGGCACGGCACGCCGACATAAGCGTCGAGGGCGTGGCGAGAAGCAAAACACATGTCTGAAGAATAGGCGGTCATCGAGTCCTTTCCGTACGGCAAAAAAACGCACGTACCCAGGACGAAACCGGCGGGTGAGGCCGGCCAGGCAATACGCGCGTCCAATGACGGACGCCGCCCGGCGGGGAATGGAAGACTGGCTGCTTCCGGAAACTTCCCGCGCCGGTATTACCCGGATCGGGTGCAAAGGGTCTCTCTCAGCCTCGCCGCCGCTGCGTGAGAATCACGCAGCCTGTGGGCAAAGCACCCCTGTTTCGTCGAAGGTCATTAGACCATAAAAGGCGCGGCGCCCGCAAACCAGTGGCCTATGCCGTCGCGCGCAGTTGATCCGGCACCATCTTTCGATTCATCAATACGGCCGAAGGCAGTGCTCTGGCACAATGCCAGGACCGGATACCGCAGGAGCCACGCGCGGGCGACACGCTAGTTGCATGCGCAACATGCGGTATCGAGGCGAGGCCCCCAAGCGGAATTAATTTTCACTTAAGGGCTTCGCGCCAGAATCGGACGCTCACCCGGACGTGCGTTCGTCGAGCACGACGCCCGGGGCACGCACCGCAAACCCACCGTTGGGCCGGCCCGAATGAGGCCAGCCCGGCATGGGCCAGCACTTCACCAGGATGCTCATGACACCGAATACCGCTTCCAGCCCCGCGCTGCCGCCGGACGAAAAAGTCTCCGCCTGGAGCCTGATCAAACCTTACTGGGTTTCCGAAGAACGAAAAACGGCGTGGGCGCTGCTCATCGCGATCATCGTGATGAATCTGCTCGTCGTGTGGATCAACGTGCGCCTGAATCGCTGGAGCGCCGACTTCTACAACGCCCTGCAAACCAAGAACATCCACGACTTCCCGCATCTGCTGATGGTGTTTTCCGGCCTCGCGTTCGGCTACATCATCCTTGCGGTATACGGTCGCTATCTGCGTCAGATGCTCGGCTTCCGCTGGCGCCAATGGCTGACCACGCGTTATCTCAACGAATGGCTGCGCGACAGCGCCTTCTACCGGATCGAACGCGACCGGCTCGCCGACAACCCCGACCAGCGGATCAGCGACGACCTGCAATCGTTCGCCACCACCACGCTTTCGCTGACGCTCGATCTGCTGTCCACGGTCGTCACACTGGTCTCGTTCATCACAATCCTGTGGGCGCTGGCCGGTGCGTTGACCGTTTCGCTCGGCGGCATGCCGGTGCAGATTCCGGGCTACATGGTGTGGGCAGCGGCGCTGTACGCCGTGATCGGCTCGCTGATCATCCAGAAGGTCGGTCATCCGCTCGTGTCGATCAATTACCAGGCTCAGAAAGTCGAGGCGGATTTCCGTTTCGGTCTGATCCGTTTGCGTGAAAACGCCGAGCAGATCGCTTTCTACGACGGCATGGAGACCGAGAAGAAGAACACGCACTCGCTGTTCGGCCGCATCCGCGACAACTGGTGGCAGGTGATGAAGTACACCAAGCGGCTCACCTTTGTGCTGAGCTTCTATGGTCAGATCGCGATCATCTTTCCGCTGGTGGTAGCGGCGCCCCGTTACTTCGCAGGCGCTTTCACGTTCGGCGTGCTAATGCAGATTTCGAGCGCATTCGGCACCGTCAGCGATTCGTTTTCGTGGTTCATCAACAGTTACGGTACCCTGGTCGAATGGCGCGCTACCGTGAACCGGTTGCGTGAATTCAAGCGCATCGTGCATGCGCCGCGTCTGAAGGAATCGGTGTCGCCCGCTACCGCGCATGGCGGCATCAATCTGCATTTTGTCGACGAAGACAAGCTCTCCACCGCAGGCCTCCAGCTTGCGCTGCCGAACGGCAATCCGCTGTCGCGCATCCGCGATATCGCGATCAAGCCGGGCTCGCGCTGGCTGGTGCGTGGTCCGTCCGGCTCGGGCAAGAGCACGCTGATGCGCGCGCTCGCCGGCCTGTGGCCGTTTGGCGACGGCTCGATCGACGCGCCGGTCAACGCCCGCATGATGTTCATTCCGCAAGTCAGCTACATGCCGATCGGCACGCTGAAAGCCGCGCTCACCTATCCGTCCTCTTCGGACACTTACACCGACGACGAATGCCGCGAAGCGCTCGTCACCTGCCACCTGTCGGACTACGCCGACCGCCTGCAGGAATCGGGACACTGGACGCGGATCCTCTCGCCGGGTGAACAACAGCGTCTGGCCGGCGCCCGTGTGCTGCTGCACAAGCCGGACTATCTGTTCCTCGACGAAGCGACCAGCGCGCTCGATTCGGAAAATGAAGCACGTCTCTATCACCTGTTCACCGAACGGCTGCCGAAGGCCGCGATCGTCAGCGTCGCGCATCGCGAATCGCTGGCGGCGTTCCATGGCGACACGCTCGACGTCGAGCGTTCGGGCGAACCGATTGCCGCGTGAACAGCATGCATAACGCGAGCGACATGAGCGGCACCGGTGATGCGAGCAGCACGGCTGGCATGAGAGACGCCGGACTCGATCGCGTCGTCCTGATCACCGGCGCGGGCTCCGGCATCGGCGCGGCACTGGCCCGGCGCATTGCCGCGCCGCGCACCGCGTTGATGCTGCACGCACGCGGCGCCGACGACGAATCGCGCCAGCGTCTTGCGCAAGTCGCCGCCGATTGCAGCGCGAACGGCGCGCGCTGCGCGACGGTGTTCGGCGATCTGGCCGAACGCGGCGCCGCCGAACACGTGGTTCATCAAACGCTCGCGAGCTTCGGCGCGCTCGATCAACTGGTCGCGAACGCGGGCCACGCGCAACGGCAAACGCTCAACGCACTCGACGCGGATGCGTTCAGCGCCGCCTTCGCCGCCATGCCGGCCGCGTTCGCCGCGCTCGTCAAACGTGCGACGCCCGCGTTGGAAATTTCGAAACGGGGTCGCGTGGTTGCGCTCAGTTCGTTCGTCGCGCATCGCTATCGTGCGGATACACCGTTCGCCGCCACGGCGGCGGCAAAAGCGGCGCTCGAATCGCTGGCGAAAACCGCGGCCGCCGAACTTGCGCCGCATGGCGTGACGGTCAATTGCGTGGCGCCCGGCTATACCCGTAAAGATCGCGGCCCAACTGCCGATAATGCATCGGCGTGGACCCGCGCCGCCGAAGCGACGCCGCTTGGTCACGTCGCCGAACCCGCGGATATCGCGGCGCTGATCGCGTTTCTGCTCTCCGATGAAGCGCGTCACATCACCGGCCAGGTGATCCATATCGACGGCGGCCTCACGCTCGGCTAGGCAACACACCGCTCGTTAGCGCAATCCTGCGCGCGCCGCACACGCTCACCATCCTCCGCACAGCCAGGCAACACCCCGCAACATCCGGAAACACCCGAGAAGAGTTCGAAAGCATTTGCGAAGCGGACAAGCTGTTCCCCGCTTTGAAAAGCCCTTGTAGCAGCGACGATAGTCGTGCGGGCCGTACCACGTCCGGCCCGCTTCGCCACTCACTGATACTGGACTCTCCGCACATGTCATTCGATCGCCGCCCCCATCTTTTGACCCAGCGCGCAGCGCTTGCTCTTGGCGCAGCAATGCTGCTCACGAGCGCCGCATACGCCGCGCAAGCCACCCAGCCCAACGAGCCGGCGGATGTTTGCCCCGCGCTCAAACACATCGTCGACGCGCCCGACTTCAAACAGTTGCACGCGCAACCCGCCGCGCAACTGCCGGGTATGTCGGCCGCGGACGACTGCCGCGCGAATACACACGCCTACGATTGCCACTGGCGCGCGCACTGGCAGGCTGACGGTGTCGTCAACGATCCGCTCGAAGAAATCGGCGCCGATATTGCCGCCTGCTTCCCGAACGTCGTACACGATGTCAACACGCCGACGCGTCAGCATTTCATCGTGACCACCGACGATCGGCGCGTGAACGTGACGGCAAGCGTGCAAGGGCAGAACGAATTGCGCCTGCGCGTCACGCGCTGAGCGTGGCTCGTTTTTGCCACTATCCGCTGCGATCCGCTGTTATTCGCCGCACTTATTCACCGCCACCAGGCACCGCATCATGACCTCCATGCCGAGCTTGCGCGCTTACGCTTCCACGCGGGCCCCTTGGGCCGCGTGGGTCATGTTGCGGCGGCCCTGCGCATGGCTCGCCGCCTCGGCGATCCTCGCATTCGGTCTGAATGGCTGCGCATGGACATTGATCTCAGCAGCCGACGCAACCGGCTCGGTGATTCAGGCGGGCTACGCAATTGCGGCGAACTATTCATCGCCGACCTTCGTTAACGGCCGTCCGGCGGACGTGCATAACGTCTGCATCGAGGTGAATCAAATGGTATCGGTCGGCGATTTCGTGCCGGCGCTGCAACTTGCACTCGACCGGCACGGCATTCGTTCGGACGTCTACAATCCGGGCACCTCGCCGGCCGGATGCGAGGCGCGCCTCGTCTATAACGCCGCGACCGACTACGGCCGCCGCTCATTTAGCGACGAAACGATCCAGTATCTGTCGATCATCGATCTGACGCTGATCCAGCACGGGCGCATTCTCGTCACCGCGCGTTACCAGACCGGCGGTCTCAACACCGACCGCTTCTCTTCCGCATCGACCAAGCTCAATGGTTTGATCGACAAGATGGTGGTCGATCAAACCGATCTGGCCCGGCAGCCGATGCAGACCATCCAGACATCCCTGGCAAATTAAGCGCGTCACCCTGCTTGCTTTCTCTTACACGAGAAAGGATTCGAAAGTGTTATGCGCTTTGCGCCGCTCGCGCGGATCACTAAGATGAGCTGGATGAACCAATCCATTCTGGTCGTCGACGACGACCCTGTCGTACGTGAGCTCGTCAGCGAATATCTGGTAGGGCGTGGCTTCAAAGTATCCACGCTCGAACACGGTATGGCGCTGCAACGCGCGTTGCAAAGCGAGCGTCCCGCGCTGATCGTGCTCGACATCATGATGCCGGAGCTCGACGGTATCAGCGCGCTGCGCGCCTTGCGCGTCGCCGGCGACGATATTCCCGTGATCCTGCTGACCGCGCGCGCCGACCCGATCGACCGCGTGATCGGCCTCGAACTCGGTGCCGACGACTATCTCGGCAAGCCGTTCGAACCGAGCGAGCTGGTCGCACGGATTCGCACGGTCCTGCGCCGCCGCGGGTCGATTGCACCGAGTGCGCCTGAGCACCGCGCGCCCTATCGCTTCGGCCGTTTCGAGGTGAATTTCCCTGCGCGTGAATTGCGCCGTGATAACGAGCGCATCGCGCTGCGTTCAAGCGAATTCGCGATGCTCAAAGTGTTCGTCACGCACTCGATGACCGTACTCACGCGCGCGCAGTTGCTGGAGAAACTGCACGGCAATAGCGAGGCGCATCGCAATCGCAGTCTCGACGTATCGATCTGGCGTCTGCGGCGGCTGATCGAGGTGGATCCGTCCGAGCCTCGCTATGTGCAAACCGTCTGGGGACGCGGCTATGTGTTCGTGCCGGACGGTGAAATCGGCGCGGCGGAACGCAACGCGCCGCCGCTTGCGTAGGACCCAGGACAATGTGCGCGGTGTGTCACGCATCTCGCGTGCCCCAGCGCGCGCACCGCATCGGCCCTAAAAAGTCAGCACGCTCAGAAACATTCTCTGCAGCCAGCCCATCGTGGTGGAGTCGGACACCATCCCCACGCCGGCCTGTTCGATGCGCGCATTCGCGACCTTGCTCGACGCCACATAATTGCCTGCTTCGATATCCTTCGGATTGACGATGCCCGACAGGCGCAGACGGTCGCGGTTGCCGCTCATCGCGATCATCTTCTCGCCCGATACCACCAGGTTGCCCGTCGACATGGTCCCGATCACAGTCACGGCCAGCGTACCTGTCATACCGCTCGTGTCGGTGAGACTGCCCTGCCCTTTGTAGTCGGTACTGGCGGAGCCGATGTTGAACAGCCTCGCGAGCCGTGCGGCGGCGTTGGTCGACTGATCGGCGGCGGTCGCGGTAATACTGCTCGAACGGCTCGCGGCGGCGGTCGCGCTATTGTTGCCGCTGTACGACTCCGCCAGGCGGATCGTCAGCACGTCGCCGATATGTTGCGCACGCGGCGTTTCGTAGAGCAGCAATGGCGAGCCGGCCTGATAGATCGCACCCTGCGTATTGACGTTCAGCGGCGCCGACGTGAGCGGCGGCGACATCGGCGTTTCGACAATCGACGGCTGCTGGCCGCTCGAACAAGCCGCGAGATAGACCGCCGCGCCTAGCGCAACAGTGAGACGTAGCGCAGTCATACATGCTCCCTGGCCCGATCGGCCGGATTGAAAACGGACTTCGCGGTTGCAGGGCCGACGCTTCGCTCAACGATGCAATCGAAACCACGTGCAAGTCCGCAAACAGAGCGGCGGATGAGGCAGCACATCACCCCGCCTCGGCACCGCTTGCCTGCCATTGCCGAACGACTGATTTCACCCATGCGTCCGAGCCCTTCAGCAGATAGGTGAGCGTGCCGTTGCGGGTCCCGGTCAGAAAACACAACGTGATCGAACTCACTGCGTTTTCCCACACATAGACCGGCATTGCGCCCGACGACACGCTTTGCGTCACCAGACGCGGCGCGCCATAACGGTCCGCGAGCGCGTCGCGCAGGTCTTCGGCGGTGATCTCGTCGATCACAAAAGAAATCTCATACAGACGCAGCGCGCTCTGCCCATCGGCACGCGCAAAGCGCAGCACATGCTCCTGTGCCGGCACACCGTCGACGACCGCTTGCGACACCGCCCAGCCGTCGTCCGCCCGATGCGCCCAGCGGCACGCGACCGTCAGACTCTCCTGCGATTTCAGCCGCATGCCGAGCGCGCCCGCCTGCACATCCGTCTCGCAGACGGGCACACTGCCGAGCGGTGTGGCCCGCACGCTCGAGCCGGCGCGGAACTCGTCGAGCGTGATACCGAGTGCTATGCCGCGAAACGCGAACGGCTTGTCCGGCGAACGCCGGCGTGCCTCAGCGGCAGCGCCCTTCGACGCGCCGCTGGCCGCACCCGCTTCGCGCGCGACCGGCTGCCCCTGGGCAGCCATCGAGAACACGCCGCCTAGCAGCGCCAACACGCAGGCAATCCGTTTGGGTGTCATGATTCAGTCGATTTCAGTCGATGGCGGATGAACACATGTCGAACGGTGTGGCCGCGGCATGGCCAACGACCGGGATGATTTTCAGCGTGGCGGACGTCAGCCGGCACGGCAGCGCGGCGACGGCGCAGCCGCCGAGAGGCAGCAACGCCGCGCCGAGCGTCAACCACGCAGCGACTCGGATGAAACGATCAGGAATGCTCGGGGTCGACACACGGGCCTCGGTACGTCAGGCAGTCGTGTTGACGTTATGTCCGACAAGCCCGGACGGCAGCGAAGGCAGTGCCTCGGTGGCGGACTCCCGTTCCTGCGGCGCGGCCGACGGCGTACTTGAGGGGGCAGGCTTCTCCGCAGCCCGCGTCGGTGCGAGCGAAGAAAAGCGGGTTGAAGTGAGATTGCTGTGAACGGTCATGATGAGCCTCGCGTGGCGCTAGGTTTTGATTTCACGCCGCCTGCCGTGGGCCCAAGGCGTTAGGCTGTTTTCGGCATGCGACGCAACGTACTGCACGACGAATCATCTCGCCGCACACGCGATGGCGATGCACGAAGGAACGCGCGCTTTCCGGCGGTTCTTACGACCCGTTGCGACTCATTGCCGGCAGTAGCAATTTCGCGCGGATTCTTTCATCGGCGGAATTTAGGCGATGCAAAATGACTGGCGCGCCATGCTGCACGCCGGCAACGCGTTGCCAAATATGGCGAACGTGAAATATGGCGTGAGCCTTTGGTAGCGAGCTCGACGCCCGAATCGGCCGGCCCAGCGCGGCTTTACGTAAGTATTGGTAAGAAAACACCAGGTCGCGCGTCGCGCGAGGCAGTCTAGAATTTCGCCATGAATCCACAGGTCCTTATCGTCGACGACGATCCGGTCGTACGCGATCTGCTTTGCAAGTTTCTGCAGACGAACGGCTTCGATGCGTCGGTGCTGCATGACGGCACCCATTTGCAACGCCGGCTCGAACGTGAACGGCCGTCGGTCGTCGTGCTCGACATCATGATGCCGAACACCGACGGCTTGCGCGCGCTCACCGCGTTGCGCGCCGCCGGCGACGACATTCCGGTGATCTTCGTCACGGCGCGCGGTACGGTGGCCGACCGCATTGTCGGGCTTTCACTCGGCGCGGACGACTACCTGACCAAACCGTTCGATCCGCGCGAACTGCTCGCGCGCATCCATACGGTGCTGCGCCGCCGCGGGCCCTCCACCACCAGCGCGCCGGAATCCCGCAAGCCGTATCGCTTCGGCCCGTTCGAGCTCGACTTCGCCACGCGCTCGCTGTCGCGCGACGATTCGAAGCTGCCGCTGCGCGACAGTGAGTTCGCTCTGCTGAAGATCTTCGTCAACAATCCGTACAAGGTGCTGTCGCGCGTGCTGATTCACGATCTCGTGCATCGCGACAATCTCGCCTTCCGCGACCGCAGCCTCGACGTGCCGATCTGGCGCCTGCGCCGCGTGATCGAAGACGACCCGTCCAATCCCTGCTACGTGCAGACGGTGCGCGGCAAAGGCTACGTGTTCGTGCCCGACGCCGACGGCACGCCGTTCGCCGACGAGGTTGCCTCAAGCGCATGAGAAACCCGCTGAACACGCTGTTCGGCAGAATGGCGTTGCTGTCCACGGCGGTGTTGTTCGCGATTCAGGCTGGATGGTTCGTGCTGGTGGTGATGCAGCCGCCGCGCCACGAAATCGACGGCTTCGCGCGCGGCATTCTGCTGGTACTGCAGGCAATCAACGGCGAACCGATGAAGGGCGCTGCGCTCGCGCCCGCCATGCGTGTGCACCTTGTGCCCACCTGGAACATGCCGTCGAGCGTTCATCTGCACGCGCCGACCATGCATCCGCTGGTCGAATTGAGCCGGCAGTTGCGTGAGAACCTGCCGCCCGGCACGCAAATCGCCGTCGACGACCTGCGCCCGCCGCAGTTATGGGTGCTGTTTCCCGGCAAGTCCAATTGGGTCGTTGTGCCGGTGGACGTTCCGCCGCGCCCGCGCTTCCTGGTCGAATCCATCTCGATGCTGCTGGCTGCGCTGATCCTGTCGCTGTTCGCGGTCTGGCAGATGCAGCGGCCTTTGTCGCGCGTGGCCGATGCCGCCCGCGCGTTCGGTTCAGGCGGCCGGCCGGAGTCGGTGACCGTGCAAGGCCCGCGTGAACTGCGCGATCTGATCGGCTCCTTCAACGACATGATGCGGCGTCTGAACGAGGCCGGCGACGATCAGGCCGTAATGCTGGCCGGCGTCGCACACGATCTGAAAGCGCCGCTCACGCGGCTCAAATTGCGTGCGAGCGTGCTGGTCGCGGAGAACGAACGGGCCGGACTGATCCGCGACGTGGACTCGCTGACCAACATCGTCCAGCAGTTTCTGGAATTTGCCGGGCAGTCCGCCGACGCGGGGCCGCCAGTCGGAGTCGACGAATTCCTGCAGGAGCAGTTTTCCGCCAGTGACAACGCCGAGACGCCGCTGTTCACGCTCGCTCTGCATGCCGGTTCGTCATTTACGCTGCCACGCACATTGCTCGACCGGCTGGTCACGAACCTCGTCGACAACGCGCTTGAACACGGCTCGCCGCCGGTGGATATCGCCACGGCATGCACGGACCGGCGCTGGGTGATCAGCGTGCGCGACCACGGCCCGGGCATTCCCGACGACCGCATTGCCGCGGCCATGAAACCATTCGTACGACTTGATGCCGCGCGCGGCGGCGAAGGTCATTGCGGGCTGGGTCTCGCGATTGTCGCGCGGCTCGCGCACGATCGCGGCGGACGCTGCCATGTGCGCAATCACGCGCAAGGCGGGCTGGAAGTACGGATCGAATTGCCGGTTGGACCAGCCTACACGTGAGGATGCTGAAGAAGGGAAAGCTGCGTTGAGCGCGGGCACTTACGCGCCCTTACTGGAGGGGGTTTGGCGATGGCTATGGCCTTATAGTCGCCCCCGGCAACCTCGATGCCGCCCTTCTCCGTCCGCCCAGTTATTTGGGGCGGACTTTTTTTCGTCTATACCTGCCGACGCGTTCCGCGCAACCCCGGGTGCGGGGAGCTACAGATGAAAGCCCGTCAGGCGACCAGGCGGTCGCGCAGAGCGTCGATCGTAGCTTGAGACATCCCAAGGCCTTCTGTCAGATAGCTCGCCATCGTGCCGTAGCTCGCCTGCACCTGATCGAACCCCGCTTGCAGATAATTTTCCTGGACGTTGAACAATGGTGACTCGATCGTTGCGACCGCGTCGCCGTCCTGCGCGCGCAACGTCTCGGTCTGCGCCGCAATCGATTGGGCCAGGTAGACGTTGCTGAGCAGATAGTCCTGCATGATGACGTCGAGCGGCACATTGGCAATGCTGAGCAGGAGTGCCGCGACCCAACCGGTGCGATCCTTTCCCGCGTTGGAATGAAACAGTTGCGCGCCGGTGCCATTGGCGAGCCGCGTGAGGAGCTCGCCGTAGCCGACACGCTGGGCGGCGCCGGTGACATAGGCACGCGCCTGGGCTTCCATGAACGTGATTGCGGCGGCTGTCGTATCGAAGTTTGGCGCGACGAAGTCGCTGGTACCCAAGACGTCGAGCGCTTGCGATGTGGCGCCGGCCGGCAGGATATCCGCAGTACGCGCAATTTCGCCCGGCGTGCGCAGATCATAGACGGAAGCAATGCCGAGTTTCTCGAGGGCGGTTGCGTCGGCGGCGCTAAGGGTCAGCGCGTTCGCGCGATAGAAGGCGCCGCGGCGCATCTGTTTGCCGTCGACTGTGGGGTAGCCGGCAGCCGCACCCGCCACATCGCGAAAGTTGTTCACCGACGTCAGACGTGGCGTTTCCGGCACATTAGTGTCCAGATTTCCGCCCCCGCAAGCCGACAACAACGAACCACTCACGCCAGAAAGCAGCAGCACGCTTGCCGAAGATTTCAGGAACGCACGGCGCGATTGGTGTGCCCGCAAAGGCGTACTCGCGGAGAGGCGGGATGGCGAGCAGGTTTTTGCGGTTACGAGCATTAAGGGTGGCGAGCGCGGGCGGGAGGAGGATTTTCGCAGCTCGAGTGCTGCGGGCGCAGTTTAACCGTGGTCAATAATTTTTGGGTTACATCGTAGTAGTTGGTAAGAAACCGGAACGAAATTCCTTACTTGCCGCCATTTTTGACCACAACTGGCCTCACAACACCTCGTCCCCTTAGAATACAAAAACCCCCTATCAAACCGCCGGAAGGCACCGGCAGACAAAAACCACCCGGAGACCACAAAAAAACATGCCCTCTCTCCAATGGTTCACTGAACTGACCCAACGCGAACGCCGCACCCTCTACGCAGGCTTCGGCGGCTACGCAGTCGACGCCTTCGACTTCATGATCTACTCATTCCTCATTCCGACGCTGATCGCGACGTGGGGCATGACCAAAAGCGAAGCCGGCATGATCGCGACGAGCTCGCTGATTTCGTCGGCGATCGGCGGCTGGCTCGCCGGCATCCTCGCCGACCGCTACGGACGAGTGCGTGTGCTCCAGTGGACGATCGCCACCTTCGCGATCTTCACCTGCCTGTCCGGCTTCACCCACTCGTTCTGGCAACTGCTCACCACGCGCACGCTGCAAGGCATCGGCTTCGGCGGTGAATGGTCGGTCGTGACGATCATGATGGCCGAAACCATCCGTTCGCCTCAGCATCGCGCGAAAGCGGTCGGCACCGTGCAAAGCAGCTGGTCTTTCGGCTGGGCCGCGGCGGCGATCATCTATTGGGCGTTTTTCGCGCTGTTGCCGGAACAGTACGCATGGCGCGCCTGCTTCTGGATCGGCCTGCTGCCCGCGCTGTGGATCATCTACATCCGCCGCAACGTCAGCGACCCGGAAATCTTCCTCGAAACGCGCCGCGCCCGCGAAAGCGGTTTCGACACCTCACACTTCCTGCAGATATTCTCCTCCCCGCACCTCAAAACGACGCTGTTAGGCAGCGTGCTCTGCACCGGCATGCTCGGCGGCTATTACGCAATCACTACCTGGCTGCCGACCTATCTGAAAACCGTGCGCCATCTGTCGGTCTTCAACACCAGCGGCTATCTGATCGTGCTGATCGTCGGCTCGTTCACCGGCTATATCGTCGGGGCGATTCTGTGCGACAAGATCGGCCGGCGCGCGTCGTTCGTACTGTTCGCAATCGGCTCGTTCGTGCTCGGCATGGTCTACACAATGCTGCCGATCACCGACGGCATGATGCTCGCACTCGGCTTCCCGCTCGGCATCGTCGTGCAAGGAATTTTCGCGGGCGTCGGCGCCTATTTGTCGGAGCTGTATCCGAATTCGATCCGTGGATCGGGGCAAGGCTTCTGCTACAACCTGGGCCGCGGCCTCGGCTCGTTCTTTCCGATCCTGGTCGGTACACTGTCGCAAACCATGACGCTTGTTAAGGCAATGGGAATTGTCGCCGGCGCGGGCTATCTGCTGGTGATCGTCGCCGCAATATGTCTGCCGGAAACCAAGGGCAAAGTGCTCGGCGCGACCAGCCCTGCCGCCTGAAATCGCTGTACACACACATGAAAACGATTGTTCTGGGCGGCGGCGTGATCGGCGTCGCCACCGCTTTTTATCTGCGTCAGCAAGGCTGCGACGTTACCGTGATCGAACGCGAGCCGGACGTCGCGCTCTCCACCAGTTTCGGCAACGCCGGCGTGATTGCGCCGGGCTATGTGACGCCGTGGGCCGCGCCCGGCATGCCGGCGAAGATCCTCAAATATCTGTTCAAGCCAGCCTCGCCGCTAATCTTCCGCCCCACTTTCGATCCGGCCCAATGGCACTGGATCGCGCGTTGGCTGCGTGAATGCGACCTCGAACGCTTTCGCGTCAACAAGCAGCGCATGCAGCGCATCGCTTATTACAGCCGTGACTGTCTGCACGAATTCCGTGGCCGTCATCCGTTCGACTATGGCCGCAGCCAGGGCTATCTGCAGTTGTTCCGCAGCGAGTACGACGTCGAACTGGCGCAACCGGCGCTGGCTATTCTGCGCGACGCGGGCATCGTGCATCGTGAAGTCAGCGCGGCACAGTGCGTCGAGATCGAACCGGGTTTGCGCTGGGCGCGTCAGACACCGCTCTCGGGTCTCTATCTCCCCGACGACGAAGCCGGCGACTGCGCCCGCTTCACCCGTGAACTTCGTGCGATCTGCGAGCGCAACGGGGTGCAGTTTCTCTTCGACACACGCGTCACGACGCTTGATGTGCAAGGCGGTACGGTGCGCGGCGTGCGTATCGAGAGCGAACGCGGCAGTGAGACGATGCTAGCGGATGCGGTGGTCGTGGCGCTGGGCGTCGACAGTGCGGCGCTGCTCGCACCGCTCGGTGTGAAAGTGCCGCTCTACCCGGTCAAAGGCTATTCGGCGACTTTGCCCGTCACCGACGAAGAAAAAGCCCCGCATGCGGCCCTGATGGACGAGTCGCTGAAAACAGCAATCACACGCTTCGGCACGAACCTGCGCGTGGCCGGCACGGCGGAACTCGGCAGTCGCCAGACAACCTTGCGCGAGCAGGCCTTGCAGACGCTGATGAAAGTGCTCAGCGACTGGTTTCCGCACGCGGCCAATCCGACTTCCGCGCACTTCTGGGTAGGCCGCCGTCCTATGACGCCCGATGGCGCGCCGTTGCTCGGCCCGTCCGGCGTGGACAATCTCTGGCTGAACGTCGGGCACGGTTCGACGGGTTGGGCAATGTCGATGGGATCGGGCCGCGTGGTCGCAGATCTGATTACGCTGCGCAAGCCGGAAATCGATCTCGATGGACTGACGCTGGCGCGCTATCGGAAGTAACCGCGGGCAGACGTTAAAAAGCCGGGTCACCCTTTCAGGCGCCCGGCTTTGTTTTCTACCGCTTTGGTGTGCTGCTTATGTACCGCTTTGTCGTCTCCACCTCGTCCTGCAAGGATTAGCTGGTTTCTGCGCCAACAGGCGCAAACCAACCTGAGACGTTAGCGCGGCAGTTCCGAATGCCCCATCAGGAACGCGTCGACCGAACGTGCGCACTGACGGCCTTCGCGAATCGCCCACACCACCAGCGACTGGCCGCGACGCATATCACCCGCGGTGAAGACCTTGTCCACCGACGTGTAATACGCTTTGTCGCCTTCGGTCGACGCACGCACGTTGCCACGGTTGTCCTTGTCGACGCCGAACGCTTCGAGCACCGGCGACACCGGCTGCGTGAAACCCATGGCCAGCAGCACCAGATCCGCCTTCATTTCGAATTCGGAGTTCGGCACTTCCTGCATCTTGCCGTCCTTCCATTCGACGCGCGCGGCGATCAATTTCTCGACCTTGCCGTTCTTGCCTTCAAGGCGCTTGGTCGCCACCGCCCAATCACGCGAGCAGCCTTCGTCATGCGACGACGACGTGCGCAGCTTGATCGGCCAGTACGGCCACACGAGCGGCTTGTTCTCTTCTTCCGGCGGTTGCGGCAGCAGTTCGAATTGCGTGACGCTCTTCGCGCCATGACGGTTCGACGTACCGACGCAGTCCGAACCCGTATCGCCGCCACCGATCACGACCACATGCTTGCCCTTGGCGAGCAACTGGTTCGCAACTTTGTCGCCGGCGTTGACCTTGTTCTGCTGCGGCAGGAATTCCATCGCGTAGTGGATGCCTTCCAGCTCACGGCCCGGCACCGGCAGATCGCGCGGCGTTTCCGAGCCACCGGCGATCACCACTGCGTCGAACTGTTCTTTCAGCTCGGCCGGCGTGATCGTTTCCTTCGCTGTATTACCAATGTGTGCCGGCAGCGAATCCGCCTTACCGATGAACACGTTGGCGCGGAACGTCACGCCTTCGGCTTCCATCTGGCGCATGCGGCGATCGATCAGCCACTTCTCCAGCTTGAAGTCAGGAATGCCGTAGCGCAGCAAGCCGCCGATACGGTCATTCTTTTCGAATACGGTGACATCGTGCCCCGCGCGCCCGAGTTGCTGCGCAACGGCCAAACCAGCGGGGCCAGAACCAACCACCGCGACCTTCTTGCCCGTCTTGTGCTTCGGCGGTAGCGGCGCGACCCAACCTTCGGTCCACGCTTTGTCGATGATCGCGTGTTCGATCGACTTGATGCCGACCGCGTCGTCGTTGATGCCGAGCGTGCATGCCGCTTCGCACGGCGCCGGGCAGATGCGGCCCGTGAACTCGGGGAAGTTGTTCGTGGAGTGCAGCACTTCAATCGCGGTCTTCCAGTCCTGATGGAACACCAGGTCGTTGAAGTCCGGGATGATGTTGTTCACCGGGCAGCCGTTGTTGCAGAACGGAATACCGCAGTCCATACAACGCGCGCCCTGGATCTTTGCTTCGTCGTCGGTCAGCGCCGCAACGAATTCCTTGTAGTGCTTCACACGCGTGAGCGGAGCTTCGTACGCCTCGTGGCGGCGCTCGAACTCGAGAAAACCGGTTGCCTTGCCCATGTGGTTCTCTTCTCTATCTGTATCAGGTGAGGTGATCTACACCCGCCGCGCGTCGAATAGTCAACAGGCGGCGGGTACGGCTAAATGTGTGGTCTTCTGTGCTGATGAACAGCGAAGGCGTTAAGCGGCGAGTACTTCCTTATTCGCCTTCTTCGCTGCCATCTCGCCCAGCGCGCGCTTGTATTCGGTCGGGAACACCTTCACGAATTGACGGCGCGACGCATCCCAGTTTTCGAGCAGCGCCTTTGCGCGCGGCGAACCCGTGAACTGGAAGTGACGTTCGATGAGACCCTTGAGCAGGGCTTCATCGGTCGCGCCGCTGTGCCACAAGCCCTTATCGACCGTGCGTTCCTGTTCGGCCTGTTGCAGGACCGGATCGAGCGCGACCATCGACTTGTTGCACTTGCCCGCGAACATGCTGTCCGGGTCGTACACGTAAGCGATACCGCCCGACATGCCCGCCGCGAAGTTACGGCCCGTTTCGCCAAGCACGACAACCGTGCCGCCCGTCATGTATTCGCAACCGTGGTCGCCCGTGCCTTCGACAACCGCCGTCGCACCGGAGTTACGCACGCAGAAACGCTCGCCGGCGACGCCGCGGAAGAACGCTTCGCCTTCGATCGCGCCGTACATCACCGTGTTGCCGCAGATGATGTTTTCTTCCGACTTGCCGCGGAAATCGTTGGTCGGACGAATGATGATGCGGCCACCCGAGAGACCCTTGCCGACGTAGTCGTTACCGTCGCCGACCAGATCCAGCGTGACGCCTCTCGCGAGGAACGCGCCGAAGCTCTGACCTGCGGTGCCCTTCAACTGGATATGAATCGTGTCGTCAGCCAGGCCGTCGTGGCCGTACTTCTTCGCGATCGTGCCGGACAGCATCGCGCCGACCGTACGGTTGACGTTGCGCACCGGCTGGATGAACGAGACGTGCTCGCCCGTCGCGATCGCGGCCTTCGCCTTCTCGATCAGCACGTGATCCAGCGCACGGTCCAGACCGTGATCCTGCACGTCGACGTGCTTGCGTGCCACCTCCGCGGAAACCTGCGGTTGATAGAACACGCGCGAGAAGTCGAGACCCTTCGCCTTCCAGTGTTCGACGCCCTTCTTCATGTCGAGCAGTTCGGCGTGGCCGATCAGATCGTCGAACTTGCGAATGCCCAGTTGCGCCATGATTTCGCGCGCTTCTTCCGCAACGAAGAAGAAGAAGTTGACGACGTGTTCCGGCTGGCCCTGGAACTTCGCACGCAGCACCGGATCTTGCGTCGCGACGCCGACCGGGCAGGTGTTCAGGTGGCACTTGCGCATCATGATGCAGCCTTCGACGACGAGCGGCGCCGTCGCGAAGCCGAACTCGTCCGCGCCCAGCAGCGCGCCGATCACGACGTCGCGGCCGGTCTTCATCTGACCGTCGGCCTGCACGCGGATCCGGCCGCGCAACTGGTTCAGCACCAGCGTTTGCTGCGTTTCAGCCAGACCCAGTTCCCACGGTGTGCCGGCATGTTTCACCGACGACAGCGGCGATGCGCCCGTGCCGCCGTCATGACCGGCGATCACGACGTGATCGGCCTTCGCCTTGGCAACACCGGCCGCAACCGTACCGACGCCCGATTCCGACACCAGCTTCACCGAAATGCTTGCCGCCGAGTTGGCGTTCTTCAGGTCGTGAATCAGCTGTGCCAGATCTTCAATCGAGTAGATGTCATGGTGGGGCGGCGGCGAAATCAGGCCGACACCCGGCACCGAGTAACGCAGCTTGCCGATATATTCCGACACCTTGTGGCCCGGCAACTGCCCGCCTTCGCCCGGCTTTGCACCTTGCGCCATCTTGATCTGGATCTGATCGGCCGACGCGAGATATTCCGCCGTCACGCCGAAACGGCCCGACGCCACCTGCTTGATCTTCGAGCGCAGCGAATCGCCGTCCTTCAGCGGAATGTCGACAACGACCTCGTCACCGATCAACGACTTCATCGTGTCGCCGTTCTTGATCGGAATGCCGCGCAGTTCGTTGCGGTAACGATTCACGTCCTCGCCGCCTTCGCCGGTGTTCGACTTGCCGCCGATGCGATTCATCGCGACAGCCAGCGTGGCGTGGGCTTCGGTCGAGATCGAGCCCAGCGACATGGCGCCGGTGGCAAAACGCTTGACGATATCTTTCGCCGATTCGACTTCGTCGAGCGGGATCGCCTTGGTCGGGTCGAACTTGAATTCGAACAGACCACGGAACGTCATGTGGCGCTTGGTCTGATCGTTGATCAGATGCGCGTATTCCTTGTACGTCTGGTACGAGTTGCTGCGCGCCGAGTGTTGCAGCTTGGCGATCGCATCCGGCGTCCACATGTGTTCTTCACCGCGCACGCGGTACGCGTACTCGCCGCCCGCGTCGAGCATGTTCGCGAGCACCGGGTTGTCGCCGAACGCGTCGCGATGCAGACGGATCGCTTCTTCCGCGACGTCGAACAGGCCGATGCCGCCGACCTTCGACGAGGTGCCCTTGAAATACTTCTGCACCAGGTCTTCAGCCAGACCGACCGCTTCGAAAATCTGCGCGCCGGTGTACGACATGTAGGTCGAAATACCCATCTTCGACATGACCTTCATCAGGCCCTTGCCGACTGCCTTGGTGAAGTTGTAGACCGCCTTTTCCGGCGACAGGTCACCCTTCAGGCCCGCTGCGAGCTGGCTGAGCGTTTCCATCGCGAGGTACGGGTGCACAGCTTCCGCGCCGTAGCCCGCGAGCAACGCGAAGTGGTGCGTTTCACGCGCCGAGCCGGTTTCCACGACCAGCCCCGCACTCGTGCGCAGACCGTGCTGGACGAGGTGCGTGTGGATCGCGGCGGTAGCCAGCAATGCCGGAATCGCGACGTTGTCGCGGTCGGTCTTGCGGTCCGACACGATCAGCATGTTGTAGCCGGACTTGACCGCATCCACGGCTTCCGCGCACAGCGAAGCCAGACGCGCTTCGATACCTTCCTTGCCCCAGGCCACCGGATAGCAGATGTTCAGTTCATACGAGCTGAACTTGCCGCCCGTGTACTGATCGATCGCGCGGATCTTCGCGATGTCCTTGAAGTCGAGCACGGGCTGCGACACTTCGAGACGCATCGGCGGGTTGATGTTGTTCGTGTCCAGCAGGTTCGGCTTCGGACCGACGAACGACACCAGCGACATCACCATGTTTTCACGGATCGGGTCGATCGGCGGGTTCGTGACTTGCGCGAACAACTGCTTGAAGTAGTGATAGAGCGTCTTGTTCTTGTTGGACATGACCGCCAGCGGCGAATCGTTGCCCATCGAACCGACGGCTTCTTCACCGGCTTGCGCCATCGGCGCCATCAGGAACTTGAGGTCTTCCTGCGTGTAGCCGAATGCCTGCTGGCGATCCAGCAGGGCAGCGGCTTCGCGGCGTTCCGTCGCGACGTCTTCGGCCTTCGGCTCGATTTCGTCGAGCTTGATCCGGACCGCGTCGATCCAGCTCTTGTACGGCTTGGCGTTGGCGAGGTTGTCCTTCAGTTCCTTGTCGTCGATGATGCGGCCGTGTTCCATGTCGATCAGGAACATCTTGCCCGGCTGCAGACGCCACTTCTTGACGATCTTCGACTCGGGAATCAGCAGCGTGCCCGCTTCCGACGCCATGATCACGAGGTCGTCGTCAGTGACGATGTAGCGCGCCGGGCGCAGGCCGTTACGGTCGAGCGTGGCGCCGATCTGGCGGCCGTCGGTGAAGGCGATCGCAGCAGGGCCGTCCCACGGCTCCATCATCGCGGCGTGATATTCGTAGAACGCGCGGCGGTTGTCGTCCATCAGCGTGTGCTGTTCCCAGGCTTCCGGGATCATCATCATCATTGCGTGGACGAGCGGGTAGCCGGCCATCACCAGCAGTTCGAGACAGTTGTCGAACGAGGCGGTGTCCGATTGGCCCGGATAGATCAGCGGCCACAGCTTGGGCAGATCGTCGCCAAGCACGTGGCTCGCGATCGCGCCGGTGCGGGCGTTCAGCCAGTTGACGTTGCCCTTCACCGTGTTGATTTCGCCGTTGTGGGCGATCATGCGATACGGGTGAGCCAGTTCCCAAGCCGGGAACGTATTGGTCGAGAAGCGTTGATGCACCAGCGCCAGCGCCGACACCGTGCGCTCATCCTGCAGGTCGCGGTAATACACGCCAACCTGACCCGCCAGCAACAGACCCTTGTAGACGACCGTGCGCGCCGACATGGACGGCACAAAGTATTCCTTGCCGTGCTGGAGCTTGAGCGCCTGGATGCGGTGGCTCGCGGTCTTGCGGATCACATACAGCTTCCGCTCGAGCGCGTCGGTCACCATGATGTCCTTGCCGCGGCCGATGAAGATCTGGCGGATCAGTGGCTCGCTCGCCTTGACGGTGGGCGAAATCGGCATGGTGTGATCGACCGGCACGTCGCGCCAGCCCAGCACGACCTGGCCTTCGGCCTTCACCGTGCGTTCCAGTTCCTGTTCGCAGGCGAGACGCGATGCGTGTTCCTTCGGCAGGAAGATCATGCCGACGCCGTACTCGCCGTTCGGCGGCAGGACCACACCCTGCTTGGCCATTTCCTCACGATAGAACCCGTCCGGGATCTGGATCAGGATGCCCGCGCCGTCGCCCATCAGCGGATCGGCGCCCACGGCGCCCCGGTGGTCGAGGTTTTCGAGAATCTTCAGGCCTTGCTCGATGATCTCGTGGCTTTTCTTGCCCTTGATATGAGCAACGAAACCGACGCCACAGGCGTCATGTTCGTTTTGCGGGTCGTACAGACCCTGCGCGGCGGGAACCGGGTGAATCGGTTGCTGGTGGTCGTTCATGGGGACACCGTCTGTGAGGGGCCGGACAGGCCGTTAAACCGTTTTTCTATTGCCGCAGCTCGCACCGCAACCGCGTCGGCGACTCAGCACGCTTGATGCTACGCGTATCAAAAACCGCCGGAATTCGGAATATACGCGACGAATCAATGGAATAGCAAATAAAACGTGGTGGTCGATCCCCAATTATCAAGTTGGTGCATTGCGGCTAATTTTTATTGGTGCCACATCATAAAAGCGCAAAAGAAAACGGCATGCGAAGATGCCGTTTTGACGCAGCCCTTTGACGCGAAACGCTTTATTGCTGCTGCGGCGTTTCACGCACCTTGCGCGGCCGCCCGCGCGGCAGCGGCGAAACGCGCCGGTTCGCGGCCCGCGCCGCCCATTCGCGGTAAGTGTCACTGCCCAAAACCCAGCCTTTCAGGGTGGCCTGCTGGAGCTGACTGGCTTCGCGTTCGTCGAGCGGCTGCTCGCACAGTTCACGGTAAGCCCGCTGCCGTTCGAATGGCGTATTGCCGAGCGACCAGTACAACGGGTGGTCGGTAATCAGACTGTCGAGCGTCAGGCCGATGTGGTGACGATAGCTCGACCATCGGTAGTCCTCGGGCGCGCTCACGAGCCCGGCTCGCACCGGACACATCTCGACGACCCGGCTCGCGAGCAGGAAGTAGCGCTCGCCTTCAATCACCGTGGCACGGTAGCGCCCCTCCCACAAGGTGCCGCGGCGCGCGTATCGCCGGTTGAAGTGCGCAACGTAGCGGCGCCCCACCGCCTGCATTGCCTTCGGCAGGCTCGACTCTTCAGTCGGCGTGACGAGCAGTTGCACAGCGCCTGGCATCAACGCATACGCGTGGATGGATAAGTGATGGTCGCGCGAAGCCGCTTTCAAGCAGTCGATGAAAAGCTCGTAGTCCTGGTCGTCGACAAAAGCGGGCTGCTGATCGAGTCCACGGAGGATGACGTGCTGCGGCTGGTCAGGGACATAGAGACGTGCAAGCCGTGCCATGCTGGAGTATCCAATAGTCGCGTTGGTACATACCCGAAGGTCCGAAGAACCGTGCGCGCCCGGGGTTCGGCGCAGCGCGGCTAAGCCAGAAACCGCGCGGGGCCTAGGGAGAAAGCTCTAACCGCCGCGTATGGTTTGTTTCAAACGTTGTAGTCATAATGAGCGGGCCTTTTCTGGAGGAGCACATATGAAATTAAAACAGGCCGTAACGGGGATCGCGGCGCTAGCCTGCATAAGTACAGCGGCGCACGCGCAATCGGCCGGCAGCTTTTACGTCACGACAGGCTGGTTCCATCTTGCGCCTCAATCGAGCAGCGACCCATTGAGAGTGACAAGCATAGGCGGCAGCCCGACCAACATCACCGAACCCAACACCGGCGCATCACTGAGTTCGGCCGATACTATCGGTCTGACTGCCGGCTACTTCATCACCGATCACATCGCCACCGAATTCGTGATCGGCTATCCGCCTTCGTTCGACCTGAACGGCACGGGTAGCCTCGAACAATTCGGCAAGCTCGGTCAGGCAAAACAGTGGAGCCCGACTCTGCTGTTCAAGTACTACTTCAACGCTCCGACCGCCACGTTCCGCCCGTATCTCGGCGTTGGTGTGAGCCGCATCTGGTTCTCCGACGAAAGGATCACCAACAGCGCATTCGAAGCAAACGTCCTGCATGGTCCGACCAGTGTCACTACGGATAGTTCGTGGGAGCCGGTGTTTAATGCGGGTTTCACCTATGCGTTTAACCAGCACTGGTTCGCGGGCGTCTCGATTTCGTACCTGCCGCTCAGCACAACCGCCAAGCTGAACACCGCGGCAAGCACGCCGGTCGGAACGCTGAATGTGCAATCGCAAACCAAGATCAAGCTGAACCCGATCGTTACCTACGTCAACATCGGTTACCGTTTCTAACGCGTCAGGAAATTGGGGCCGTTAAGTTAGGGTAGTCGAATTTTCGTGGCTTGGACAACGCTGTCATATATCCAATGGCGGCGTTTTTTATTTTGGGCACGGTTCAAGGGACGGTTCGCGACGTGCGGAGGCCGTTCATACAGCGGCAGGCGAGCGTGTTTGTAAATTTGACCCACTGCCGGGTGGACCCGTGCAATATCTGCTGAGGAATGGGCGTCGGCGCCACGCTGCACAGGGGCTGCGGGTTTGGCACCGAAGTTGCGTCCCCAAGGTGTTTCCCGCGTGGCAACGTGAGGTTGCGTGACAGCGTGGGATCTTTTCACCCTCGACGGAGCGACCATGACAGCACTTCCGAACACACGAGACGCCCTCGGCGAATCCTGGACCACCACCAGCCGCCGTGCGCGGCGTATCGCTCGCCATAGCCGCCACGCGGCCGAAGATATTGCAGGCGAACTGCGCCACCTGATGTCGGAGCTGGAGTCCACCCTGGCAGACGGCACCCAGGCAGACGCCGTTGCGCTGCGCGGCAAATTGCGCAAGCAGCTCGACACCGCGCGTGCCCGTTTGAACGATACCCGCGAAGCCATGCGGGAACGCGCCGAAGTGGCAATGTCCGACGCCGACGACTATGTGCACGAAAACCCGTGGCAGACGATAGCGATTGTCGGCGGCGTTGCGCTGATCGCGGGCGCGCTGTTCGCGTCGCGGCTGCGCTAGGCGGGTGGCGCCGAGCGGTTGCACGGAACCCGCCCCCTGAAGCGGCGAGACGGGCCGCCGCGCGCTTTGGTTGCGGGAATGGGATTGCGCCAGCGTTTGATTCCGGTGCTGGCGTCTGCTGGCGCCGGTCCGGCGTCACCGTTCGTCCGCAGGCGCCCATACTCACCAGCCTTATTTCGACGCTGAAGGCGGTCTGCGCCGACGCTTATCGGGCGGCGACGCCCGCTGGCGCCACTTGATCAGTTGTCGTCGATCACGAACAGCCGCTGATACTCCTTCACCGCATATCGATCCGTCATACCCGCGATGTAATGAGCAATCAGGCGCGGTTGTAGCGACGCGTCGGTGGATTGATAGCTGGGTGGCAACAGCCGCGAATCTTCCGTGAACGCATCGAACAGGCCGGCCACCACGCGCCGCGCCTTGTTGGCCATACGCATAACGCGATAGTGGCGGTACAGGTTCTTGAATAGAAAGCGCTTGAGCGCCGCCGCCTGCGCGGCGACCGCTTCGCTATGCGCGACCAGCGGTGGCGCGGCGCGCACCGCGTCCACCGAAACCGGCGCGTGCCTTGCAAGATTGAGCGATGTCGTATCGATCAGGTCGACGATTAGCGTATTGATAATGCGGCGCACAGTCTCATGAATCAGCCTGCGCCCTTCGATCTCCGGGAAATCGCCGCGCGCCGCCGCGTAGTGCGTCTGCCATAGCTCCACTTCGGCAAGCTGCGCCACGGTGAGCAGGCCCGAACGCAAGCCGTCGTCGACATCGTGATTGTTGTACGCGATCTCATCGGCAACATTGGCGATCTGCGCCTCGAGGGAAGGCTGCCGCCCATCCAGAAAACGCTCGCCGAGCGCCCCGAGCCGCCGCGCATTCTCGCGCGAACAGTGCTTGAGGATACCTTCCCGCGTTTCGAAGCAGAGGTTCAGGCCATTGAACGCGCCGTAGTGCTCTTCCAGATCGTCGACCACCGCAAGACTTTGCAGATTGTGCTCGAAGCCCCCGTGTTCGCGCATACATTCGTTCAGCGCATCCTGACCGGCATGGCCGAACGGCGTATGGCCGAGATCGTGCGCAAGCGAAATGGCTTCGACGAGGTCTTCGTTGACCCGCAGATTGCGAGCGACAGAACGGGCGATCTGCGCGACTTCCAGGCTATGGGTGAGTCGCGTGCGAAACAGATCGCCCTCGTGATTCACGAAGACCTGCGTTTTGTACTCAAGCCGGCGGAACGCCGTCGAGTGAACAATGCGATCGCGATCGCGCTGGAATTCCGTGCGCGCGCTGGGCGCGGCTTCAGGATAGCGGCGGCCGCGCGATTGGGAGGAATGTGCTGCATAGGGCGCGAGATGCGCTTCGAGTGCGTCCTGCGACGGCACGCCGCTCGGGGGCGTGCCTGCCGGATCATGCTTTACATCGTCGCTGCGCCTGTCAGTCACCGGGTTCTCCGAAACATGGGCGGCGCCTCGTGACGCTGGTGCGTGAAGCTTCGCTGCAATGCCTTGCCGTTTCTAAACAGCAGCGGCCAGCGTGGCGTGCACCTCGGCATCGGGCGCCTGAGTGATCAGCGTCTCACCGAAACGCTTCAGCAGAATGAATTTAATCGCGCCGGCTTCCGCCTTCTTGTCGACCCGCATGAGTTCGACGTAACGCGAATCGCCGAGCGCAGGGGCACGGGTAGGCAGATGCGCGGCAACGATCACGTCGACGAGACGCTTGCGCGCCGCCTCATCGAGATAACCCATGCGCACGGACAAGTCCGCCGCCATCACCATCCCGCAGCCGACCGCCTCGCCATGCAGCCACTCGCCGTAGCCAAGTCCGGCTTCGATCGCGTGGCCGAAGGTGTGGCCGAAATTGAGAATCGCGCGCAGTCCACCTTCGCGCTCGTCCTGTGCCACGACCGACGCCTTGATCTCGCACGAGCGCTTGACCGCCTCGGCCAGCACTGCCGGCTCGCAGCGATTGAGCGCCTCGATATTTGCTTCGATCCAGCTGAAGAAACCGGCATCGGCGATCGCGCCGGTCTTGATCACTTCAGCGACGCCCGCGGCCAGTTCGCGCGCCGGCAACGTACGCAACGCGCCGATGTCCGCGATCACGGCCTGCGGCTGGTAGAACGCGCCGATCATGTTCTTGCCGAGCGGATGGTTGATGCCCGTCTTGCCGCCGACCGACGAATCGACTTGCGACAGCAAGGTGGTCGGCACCTGGATGAACGGCACGCCGCGCATGTAGCAGGCTGCGGCAAACCCCGTCATATCGCCAATCACGCCGCCGCCGAGGGCGATCAGTGTGGTCTTGCGATCGGCGCGCGATCCCAGCAACGCATCGAAAATCAGGTTCAGGGTCTCGAGGTTCTTGTACGCTTCACCGTCCGGCAAAACCACCGTGGAGACCTGCTTGCCGAGCGGCGCGAGCGCTGCGCGCAGCGTATCGCCGTAGAGCGGGTCGACCGTGGTGTTCGTGACGATCGTGACCGAGCTGCCTGCGATATGCGGCGCGAACAACGCGGTCTGGCCGATCAGATCGGCACCGATATGGATGGGGTAGGCACGCTCGCCCAGTTCGACATTGACGGTAATCATACGGTCCATTATGAAGCAGGATGTTTGGCGACGCCGGCCATCTCGAGCTGCATCAGAACCATGTTGACGAGTCCGTTGACCGAAGGCCGGCCAGTTTCGATCACAAAGTGCGCGCATTCCCGGTATAGCGGATCGCGTACTTCGTAGAGCGCCTCTAGGCGCGCTTTAGGGTCTTCGGTCTGCAAAAGCGGGCGATTCTTGTCGCGCCGGGTGCGCAGCCACAGATCATGGGGATTGGCGCGCAAATAGATCACCACGCCCCGATTTTGCAGCGCTTCGCGGTTTTCCGGCCGCAGCACCGCGCCACCGCCCGTGGCCAGCACGATATTGTCGCGCCCGGTCAGGTCGGAAATCACGTGCGCCTCGCGGTCGCGAAAGCCCGCTTCGCCTTCCAGCTCGAAGATCACCGGGATGCGCGCACCCGTGCGCACCTCGATTTCGTGATCGGAATCGAAGAACGGGCGATCGAGACGGCGCGCAATGGCCCGGCCCACGGTGGTTTTGCCTGCCCCCATGAGCCCTACAAAAAATACATTGGCGTGTGCGTCCCGCGCTTGCAACGGTGTCCTCTGGCTAATCCGGTATGGTTCGTGCCGCAGCTTACTGGCAAAGCGGCTGCCTTGTCGAGCCTGCAGGCCGCCGCTGGACAGCGGCGGCAGCGTGCCCCTAATTTGTCTGAACGACGCGCGGCGTGATGAAAATGGCCAGTTCACTGCGCTGGTCCCGATGAGCCCGATGGCGAAAAAGCGCGCCTAAAACCGGTATTTTGCCCAGGACCGGCACCCGCGTCACATCGTCCCGGTTGTCGGTCGCGTAAATTCCGCCGATCGACACCGTACCACCATCCTCGACTTCGACGCGCGTTTGCACGTGTTTGGTGTTGATCGCGGGCCCGGCGTCGGTCTGCTCGCCGACGCTGTCTTTGGCGACGTCGAGGTCCAGTACCACTCGGCCGTCCGGCATGATTTGCGGCTCGACCTCCAGTTTGAGCGTGGCGCGGCGAAACTGCACGCCCGACACGCCCTGCCCGACTTTCGCCTGATAGGGCAGCTCGGTGCCCTGCTCGACGACCGCTTTCATCCGGTCCGCCGTCACGACCCGGGGGCTTGAGACGATTTCACCACGCCCTTCGGCCTCCAGCGCGCTCAGCTCGATGTTCAGGAGCCGCGTCGCTCCGGCTGCAAACAAGGTCAGCCCGGCGGTGGCGGCGTCGAAACCGGAAATCGGCCGCGCCGACAGATCGTACACGGTGCCGTCCTTGCCGCCCGCCAAACCTCGGGTGGTGCCGTCAGCGTTGGCGGCCGCCATGGAAAGCCGTACGCCTAGATTGCGCGAAAACCCATGCTCGCCCTCGACGATACGCGCTTCGATCAATACCTGACGGGTCGGCCGGTCGACGGACGCAAGCAACGCCGTGATTTGCACGAGGCGTCCTTCGAGATCGGTGACGAACAGCAGATTGGTGCGCGGATCGGCAGTCGCGGCGCCGCGTTTGGACAGCACGCGCTGGTTTCCGGCGCCGGTCAGCAGGCGCCGCACATCCTCGGCGCGCGCGTAGTGCAGCTCGAACGTGCGGCTCGCGAGCGGCTCAAGATCGGCCGCTCGGGCGTGCGCTTCGAAACGCTGCCGCTCGCGAGTGGCCAGATCCGCGATCGGCGCGACCCAGATCACGTTGCCGTGACGCTCCATGGCCAGCCCGTTGACGTCGAGCAAGGTATCGAATGCGGTACGCCACGGCACCTTGTCGAGTCGCAGTGACACGGCGCCGCGTACTCTCTCGCTTGCGACGATGTTCAGTCCGGTGAACTGGGCGAACGCGTTCAGTACCGCGCCGAGTTCGGCGCGCTGGAAGTTAAGCGAGATCGGTTTGTCGTCGGCGGCGAGTTTGGCGTCTGCAGGCGTTTTCGGCGCGTCGCTCAGACGCGCGAGCGGAGGCAGCGGCACCGGCGGCCCTTCGAGCGCCGAGGTTCCGGTTAGGTCGTCGCGCGCGGACGCTGCGGATTGCCTCCGTAGCGGCACTGAGCCGTCTGCGTCGACGGTCAGGTCGTCGGTGCGCCCGATGCCGGCGGCGGCCGCTCGTGATACGCCAGAGTCGGCGGCGGAGTCGTCCACGGAATTGTCGCGGAACGGATTGGGTACTTCCGCAGCGATGCCGCGTGATAAAGGCAGTACGTCGTATCGAGCATCGGGCGGCGCAGTGGCATCGTCGAGCGGCATGTATGCGGGCAGCGGCGGCAGCGGTGGGGTCGAAGCCTGCGCGATGCCAACGCTTATCGCCATGCCTGCGACCAAACTGCGAACCGGGTTGCGAATCGAGCTACGAGCCAGGTTGCGAACCCGGGTGCCACGCATACTTCCAGACAAGCCGTGACACACACCAAGGCCAAAACACACACGCATGCCGATGCGCGACGCAGCGAGACTGAACGGCTTCATCAGCCTCATCAGGACGCCTCCGTCAGTGCCAGTGTCCGGGTCGCGCTGCCGTTGGCTAGCGTGATGCTGAGCGCGTCGAGCCGCGTGACGCGCTCGGTACCGAGCTGCTGCCCGGACGCGACGGTGGTCGCGCCATCCGGCGTATCGAGCAAGGCCAGCCCGCGTGTGCGATCGCGCAGCAAACCAACCAGACGCAGTTGCGAAGCGTCGGGCAGCTGTTCGCCGGACGCGAGTATCTGCGGCAGCGAAAACGGGTCGAAGAATACGATGTCTTCTTCGTCGTCCGAATCGAGACTATCGTCGGCAAACGCATCTGCATTCGCGGTTGAAGGCACCGGCCTCAGCGCGCTGAATACATGCAGCGTTGCTCTCACTGCTAACGAAGCGGCATCGCGGTTTACCGTCACGTCGACGGGAACGATCAGCACGGGCAGATCCGACAGGCCGCGTAGGAATGCCATCAGGTGTACGAAATCGGTGTGCGCGGTGAGTTGTATAGGACGCATGCCTTCGACGCCCGAACCGCTGGCGGCGCCCGGTTCTACCGAAAGCAGGGAGACGCTATTCTGAGCCGCGAGTTCGGACACGATGCGCACATCGTCCGCGGAACTCCATGACGCTGGTAACTGTGCGCCCGGCGTGGCGGCAGCTTGCCGGCGTAGCGCGGGCAATTGCGCCAGCGCGCGGCGTGCATCTGCCAGATGCTGCGTCGCGGCCCCCAGTGCCGTACGGCTTGCCTCGACCCCGCCAAGATCGGCCACAACCCAGCCGTGCGCGCCAAGTCCGAACACCACCACAGCGATCAGCACTGCGACCACCCAACGGCGCCGACGACTCCAGGCCGCGAACGGCAGGCGCACACGCTTCACCCACTGGGAAAAAGAGGGCCGCGCACTTGCCGCGCCGCCGAACTCGACAAAAGTCGTACTCATTTCGCACCTCCTGATTGTGCAGACTTCATGGGACGCTGCGCCGCAAAGCCAGACGTAAGGGCGGTTTTCTGCGGCGGTGGATCCCAGCGCAGATGCGCTCCAAATTCGATGGGGCCGGTAACGCCGGCCGCCGCAACTGCATTGCTGCGGGACGTCGAGCGATGCAGATCGCTCACCTCCGCGCCCCTCACGCCGCGGATCGCGCTCAGGCGCTTGAGCCACTCGGCCGACGCGATATGTCCGCGCGATGTCGCGAGCAACTCTGTCTCGTGCTCGCGCTGGCGCAATTGCTGCAGCACCACGCCATCACCGGGTTCAAAACTCAACGCATCCAGCAGATCGCGCAAATGCGTAAGCGGCCCGGACAAGGTCATCGCACGCGCTGCGCCTTTGCGTTGTTCGTCTTGCGCCCGCAGTAAACTGGCGTGCTCCGCAAGCGGCATGGCCAGTTGCGTGAGCGATTGTTCGATCGACGCGCGCTGCACATCGACCCGTGCTCTTTCAAATGCCTGCCACCCGACTAACACGAGCACGCCCGCAAAGCCGGTGAGCGCGGCGGCAACCCATTCAAGCAAACGCCGTCCGCGCGCGAGCCGCGCATTGCGTTGCCTGTAAGGCAGCAGATTGAAGCCGCCGAGCCACGGCCGTGCGAAGCGCGCGCCACGGGCAGACATTCGCGTGTTCGCGGCCGCCGCGTCCGAACCAGAACGCAGGCTGCGCATCATTCGAGCACCCCACGCAGCGCAAGTCCGAATGCGACCGCGGCAGAAGGCTCGTGCAGCAACGGATCGTGCAGCTGACGTGCGAGCCCGCCAAGCGCCGCACATTCGAACGGCAGCACAGTACAGCCCAATACGTCGGCTATATCCGCAATCGAGAAACCCACGCCGTCGAGCAAATCGATCTCGCCGCTCAACAACGCACAGTCGAGTACAGGGCCGTGGACGAGATCGCGCAGCGCGTCGGCGAGATCGGCGTGTTCGGGCGCCGGGTAGCGCATCTCACCGACCAGGCAATCGTCGACGATGCGCCAGCCGTACACGCCGTCCGCGCCGACCCATAGCGCGACGTAAGGCTCGTGCGGATCGAGTTCGTGGCTCGCCGCGTAACGCATTGCGCGCAAAGCCGCGTGCGGCTCGCCGTCGATCGCGGTGAGTGAGATACCGGCAGTCGCTGCGCATTCGATACGCGCTTCGAGATGCTGGCGTGCGGTTGCGGCGATCGTCACCGAACGAATCGGCGAACGCGTTTCGTCGACGAACCAGTCAACGGCTAAAGCATGTCGCTCGAGACCCGCTATGCGTTCGACTTCGCTCATCACCGCCGGCTCGAGTTCGGCGAGTTCATGGCCGCCGTCGTCCGCACAGCCGCTTAGTGTGGCGAGCTGTGTAAGTGGCACTGTCGTTGTCAACGTGGCCGAGGCGGGCAGCGCCATTGCGCATCGCAATGCCTGCGTCGCACACGCGTGCGGCAGACCGGCGAATGCGTCGCGCAACGCACGCGCCACCGCATGGCGGTCGGCGATCTCCGTGCCGGCCATCGCACCGGCGCCAAGCGGCACCGTGCACGCGTATTCGATGTGCAGCGCGGCACGTGTGCGCGAATGCTGACTCACCACGACCAGACGCACCGCCTGCGAACCCACATCGATTCCCGCAGCAAAACGCTGCGCACCGAGTTGCACACCTTGAAGCCACGAATTTTTGAACGTCATCACGCCCTCCCTCAGACTCACGCGGCGAACCATTCGAACGCGAGTAACGAGGAAGAATTGTGCGCAGCCGCGCCGCCGCGCGACACTCAGCCGAATGGCTAACGTTGCGCGAGGTACGCCCGGCATGCCATCAAAGCGTCTACAGTGAAGTCATTCCTGCGCGGCGCGCCGACTTGTCAAGAACTGTCAGTAAGCATGCCGAAAGCCGAAAAGCGAGACGGCTATAATCGCGGGACTGTTTTTTGGTGCCCATATGCAATCAACGTCTCCTACGTCCCCGCCGCCCGCGCCCCAGAAGCGCAAACGCCCCTTGTGGCTTAAGCTCATCATCGGCTTTGTGGGTCTTATCGTCGCCGGCATCCTGTGCGTTCTGCTGGTGCTCGGTTATGCGCTGGTGGTAGCAACGCCGAACCTGCCGTCGCTCGATGCGCTGACCGACTACCGGCCGAAGGTGCCATTGCGCATCTATACGGCGGACCACGTGCTGATCGGCGAATTCGGTGAAGAGCGGCGTGACATCGTCCATATCCAGGACGTGCCTGACAGCCTGAAGAAAGCCGTGCTGGCGATCGAAGACGCGCGCTTCTACGATCACGGCGGCGTCGACCTCACAGGCATTGCACGAGCCGGCTTCGTCGCACTGACCAATGGTCACGCCACGCAAGGCGCCAGCACAATCACCATGCAGGTGGCACGCAACTTCTTCCTTTCGAGTGAGAAGACCTACACGCGTAAGATTTACGAGATGCTGCTCGCGTACAAGATCGAGTCAAAGCTGACGAAAGATCAGATTCTCGAGGTGTACATGAATCAGATTTATCTCGGCCAGCGTGCGTATGGCTTCGCGAGCGCGGCGCGGGTGTACTTCGGGAAAGATCTGAAGGACCTGACGCTGGCGGAATCCGCCATGCTGGCGGGCCTGCCGAAGGCGCCGTCCGCGTATAACCCGGTAGTCAATCCAAAGCGCGCGAAGATCCGTCAGGAGTACATCCTGCAGCGCATGTACGAGTTGCACTACATCACACAGGAACAATACGAGGAAGCAAGCAAGCAGCCGCTGGTCGTCAAGGGCGCGGGCAAGGAGTTCAGCGTGCACGCGGAATACGTCGCAGAGATGGTGCGGCAGATGATGTACGCGCAGTATCGCGAAGAGGCGTACACGCGCGGCCTGAATGTCGTGACCACCATCGACTCGGCCGATCAGGACGTCGCTTACCGGGCGCTGCGCAAAGGTCTGATGGACTATGAACGGCGCCACGGCTATCGCGGCCCGGAGGCGTTCATCGATTTGCCGTCCGATGCGGACGACCGCGAACAGGACATCGACGACGCGCTGCTCGAGCATCCCGACAACGGCGAACTCATCGCCGCGGTGGTGACGGCGGCGAGCCCAAAGCAGGTGCAAGCCACCTTCATCGACGGCAACGTCGCGACCATTCAGGGCGACGGCCTGCGCTTCGCGCAGTTCGCGCTCGGCACGCGTGCGCAGCCTAATCAACGCGTGCGGCCCGGCGCGATCATTCGCCTCGTGAAGGGTGACGACGGCAACTGGTCGATCACCCAGTTGCCGCAAGTGGAAGGCGCATTCGTTTCGGTCGTGCCGCAAGATGGCGCGATTCGCGCGCTGGTCGGCGGTTTCGACTTCAACAAGAACAAGTTCAACCATGTGACCCAGGCGTGGCGCCAGCCGGGTTCGAGCTTCAAGCCGTTCATCTATTCGGCGTCGCTCGAAAAGGGGCTCGGACCGGCCACGGTGATCAATGACGCGCCGCTCTTTTTCAGCGCAGCGGAGACGGGTGGCCAGGCGTGGGAACCGAAGAACTACGGCGGCGGTTTCGACGGTCCGATGACCATGCGTACCGCACTGCAGAAGTCGAAGAACCTCGTGTCGATTCGCATCCTGAACCAGATCGGCACCAAGTACGCGCAGCAATACATCACGCGTTTCGGCTTCGATGCGGACCGTCACCCGGCTTATCTGCCGATGGCGCTCGGCGCGGGTCTCGTCACGCCCTTGCAGATGGCGGGTGCGTTCTCGGTATTTGCCAACGGCGGTTATCGCATCAATCCGTATCTGATCGCCGAAGTTACCGATCAGCGCGGTATCGTCGTGGCGCACGCGCAACCGCTGGTGGCCGCGCAGAGTGCGCCGCACGCGATCGAACCACGCAACGCGTATGTGATGAACAGCCTGCTGCAAAGCGTCGCGCAACGTGGCACGGGTGCCAAGACCAACGTGCTGAAGCGTACCGATCTCGGCGGCAAGACCGGCACGACCAACGATTCGCGCGATGCATGGTTCGCCGGCTATCAGCACACGCTGACAGCCATCGCGTGGATCGGCTACGACAACCCGCGCAGTCTCGGCGATAAGGAAACCGGCGGCGGCCTCGCGTTGCCGGTGTGGATCGAATACATGGCGCGCGCGCTCAAAGGCGTGCCGGACTACAAGATGCCGATGCCGGACGGCGTGACCGAACTCGGCTCAGAATTGTATTTCGACGACTTCACGCCGGGCCACGGTTTCATCGCGACAGTCGGAATCAGTCAGGCCGCGCTGGATGCCGACGCGAGCGGCGCGTCCGCGGTGGCGCCCCAGCAAGTCGGAGAACAGGAAAAGCAGGACATCATGAATCTGTTCCGCGGGCACTAAACGCGGTGCCTCGAAAGAGGCGCCAAAGTCCGTAAAAAAACCGCCGCGCTGAATGCGCGGCGGTTTCGTTTGGGCGCCGGCTTTACGCTTCGAAGTGAACCGGCTCACCGGCCTGCTGCGTCGCGTACTCCGACAGCGCAGCGAAAAATTCCGTGCCGCTGCGGGTATCGCGCCACTCACCGTCGATGAAACGGAAGTGAAAACCACCCGCTTTCGCGGCGATCCAGATCTCGCTCATCGGCGGTTGCAGGTTGACGATGATCTTCGTGCGGTTCTCGAATTCGAGGGTCAGGACATTGCCGCTGCGCTCGAGTTCGATGTCGGCTTCCGTGTCGTCGAGCGCGCGTTCGATGGCGGCTAGCGCGGCTTCCGCGCGGGTCAGGTAATCACTATCGGACATGCTAAACTCCATCGATTATTTATTCAGGGACAGTCATGCGAGTCGTATCTCGGATGCGCGCTGCGGCGCCCGGCCGCGCGATTGTAGCGGGTTTAGCCATTCTCGCAGGTTGTGCACTTGCCGGCTGCGGGCAACGTGGTTCGCTCTATTTGCCCACCGTTCCGCCGCTACCGGCCAAGCCGGTCACTCGCACGGAACCGCCGCCGTCAGCATCGCCGGCTGAAGTGAAACCGGGCGCGGAAACCGCCACCCCGATGGGTGAGGTCCCGGATACGTCGGGCGCACCGCTCTCGTTGTCGCCGGAAACCGAACTCGCTGCGCCGCCCGCGTCTGCCGCATCCGCTGCTACCCCTGCGCAACCTGCCTCCGCCGCCACTCCCGTTCAATAAGACTTTCGCATGACTCGATCCGCATTTGACTACGTCGACGGCGTGTTGCACGCCGAAGGCGTGTCCGCCGTCTCACTCGCCGAGCAGTTCGGCACGCCGCTGTACGTCTATTCGCGCGCCGCGCTGACCGAAGCGTGGAATGCCTACGCAGGCGCTTGCGCCGGGCGCCGCGCGACGGTCCATGTCGCTGTCAAGGCCAATAGCAATCTCGCGGTGCTGAACGTATTCGCGCGCCTCGGCGCCGGCTTCGACATCGTGTCGGGCGGCGAACTGGCACGTGTGCTGGCTGCGGGCGGCAAAGCGGAAAACACCGTGTTTTCCGGCGTCGGCAAGAATGCGGACGAAATGCGTCAGGCACTCGCAGCCGGCGTCAAATGCTTCAACGTCGAATCGATTCCCGAGCTCGACCGCCTGAACGCGGTTGCGGCGGAAATGGGCAAAAAAGCGCCCGTCTCGCTGCGCGTGAATCCGGACGTCGACGCGAAAACGCATCCGTATATTTCCACTGGTCTGAAGTCGAACAAGTTCGGCGTCGCGTTCGAAGATGCACGCGCTACGTATCAAGCCGCCGCGGCGATGACGCATCTCGACGTAGTCGGCATCGACTGTCATATCGGCTCGCAGATCACTGAGGTCTCACCGTATCTGGACGCGGTCGACAAGGTTCTCGAACTGGTCGAACAGATCGAGCAGGACGGCGTGAAGATTCGCCATATCGACGTAGGCGGCGGTCTCGGCATCACGTACGACGACGAAACCCCGCCGGAAATCGGCGACTTCGTGCGCACCGTGCTGGATCGCATCGAAGCACGCGGTCACGGGCATCGCGAGGTGTATTTCGAGCCGGGCCGTTCGCTGGTCGGCAATGCGGGCGTGCTACTCACGCGTGTCGAGTTTCTGAAGCCAGGCGCGGAAAAGAACTTCGCCATCGTGGACGCGGCGATGACCGATCTGGCACGCCCTGCCATGTACGAGGCGTATCACGCGATCGAGGCAGTTGTTAAGCGCGACGTGCCCGCCCATGTGTACGACGTGGTCGGCCCGGTTTGCGAAAGCGGCGACTGGCTGGGTCGTGAGCGTCTGCTGGCGGTCGAACCGGGTGATCTGCTGGCGATTCGCTCGGCTGGCGCGTATGGCTTCGTGATGAGCTCGAACTACAACACCCGTCCGCGTGCGGCCGAGGTAATGGTTGATGGTACACAGGTGCATATCGTTCGCGCTCGCGAAGAGATCAAGCAGCTGTTTGCGGGCGAAACGATCTTGCCGGCGTAAACGTCCAGAGCTTAAGCAGCATAAAAAAGGCGATGCCGCTTCGGCGTCGCCTTTTTCTATTTGTGCGCTGTACCTGATGGTCAGCGCGTTTTTAAACTCCGCTCGCGCAGCCATACGAGCAAACGCCACCCCAACAACGCGACCATGATCGCGCCGTAGATCCTCGGCAAGACCAGATCGTGCTTGCCCGCCTTCATCCACCAGAAGTGCAGGATCGCGAGCGCGCCGATCGCATAGATCGCCCGATGCAACGTCTGCCAGCGGCGTCCAAGTTTGCGCACCATCGCGCGCGGCGACGTGACGGCCAACGCGATCAGCAGCACGAATGCAGCGAAGCCCACGGTAATGAACGGCCGCTTGCCGATGTCCTTGAGAATCGCGGCGACATCGAACCACTTGTCGAACCACAGGTAAGTGGTGAAGTGCAGCGTCGCGTAGAAAAATGCGTAGAGGCCGAGCATCCGGCGAAAACGGGCCAGTGCGGTGATGCCGGTCAGTCGACGCAACGGCGTCACGGCCAACGTGATGCAAAGAAAGACAAGCGTCCACAGACCCGTCGAGCGCGTAATAAACTCGATCGGATTCGCGCCAAGCCGATCGGTCACGCCAAACAGCACGATGCGCGCGAGCGGATACCACGCCGCGATAAATACCGCGATCTTGACCGGCACGATCCAGCGCGCGCCGCCTGCCGGGCGTTTCGCCATGGTCGACGCCTGCGCTGCTCGCGGCGCTTTGCGTTCGGGTTGAGTAACAGGTTGCGTATCGGAAGCCATGGTTACGTCGCTCAAAAATTCTTCTTCAGGTCCATGCCCTGATACAGCGATGCGACCTGATCGCCGTAGCCATTGAACATCAGGGTCTTGCGTTTGGGCGTGAAGAAACCGTCTTCGCCGATGCGTCGCTCGGTGGCCTGGCTCCAGCGCGGGTGATCGACGTTCGGATTCACGTTCGAATAGAAACCGTATTCGTTTGATGCGTACGTATTCCAGCTGGTCGGCGGCTGCTTGTCGAGGAAGCGGATTTTCACCAGCGACTTCGCGCTCTTGAAGCCGTATTTCCATGGCACCACCACCCGGATCGGCGCGCCATTCTGATTCGGCAGCACCTGACCGTAGAGGCCCATCGTCAGCAGCGTCAGCGGATTCATCGCTTCGTCCATCCGCAGACCTTCGGTGTACGGCCAGTCGAGTACCGGTGTCGACAGACCAGGCATTTGCGACGGATCGGCGAGCGTGATGAACTGCACGTATCTGGCGTTGCCGGTCGGCTGCACACGCTTGATCAACTCCGAGAGCGGCACGCCAATCCACGGAATCACCATCGACCAGCCTTCAACACAACGCAACCGGTACACACGCTCCTCGAGCGGCGCGAGCTTCAGCAACTCGTCAATGTCGTACACCTTCGGATTCTTGATTTCACCCTCGACACTCACTTTCCACGGATGCGGCCGCAAGGTGCCGGCGTTGTGCGCGGGATCCGCCTTGTCAGTGCCGAATTCGTAGTAATTGTTGTACGTGGTGATGTCCTTGTACGGCGTGATCTTGTCGAGCGCGACGAACTTCGCGTTGGTCTTCGCCGCGAGCTTCTGCGCCTTCGGATCCTGAGACGAATACGCTGCCAACGCTTCGCCGTTCACACCGATCAGACTGCCGAGCGCTAACGCGCCCGCAGCCTGCAATACGCGCCGCCGGTTCTCGAAGACCCGCTGTGGCGTGATTTCGCTACGTGCGATGTCATCGCCGATGAGTTGAATCCTGTCGCTTCGCTTGATCCACATCGTGCTGCTCCTTGCCGGCCCTTCGGCTTGTCGTAAGGGGCCATATTGTTGATCGGCTCGTTTAGCCGCTCGCCCAGTCATCCGTAGGTACTGCTCTAACGAACACCCTGGATGCAGCGAATATTCCGCCAGACGTAAAAAAACCGCCGGTGTGAAACACGCGGCGGTTCTTGGTCGGCTCAGAACGGCAAATCTTACAGCTTGCCGTAGCTATGCAGCCCCGACAGGAACATATTGACGCCGAGGAACGCGAAAGTCGTCACCAGCAGGCCGGTCAGCGCCCACCAGGCCGCGACCGCGCCGCGCAGGCCCTTCATCAAACGCATATGGAGCCAGGCCGCGTAGTTCAGCCAGACGATCAGCGCCCACGTTTCCTTCGGGTCCCAGCTCCAGTAACCGCCCCATGCTTCAGCGGCCCACAGTGCGCCAAGGATCGTCGCGATCGTGAAGAACGCGAAACCCACGGCGATCGACTTGTACATCAAGTCGTCGAGCACATCGAGTGGCGGCAGGCGGTCTGCCAGCACGCCGTGCTCTTTCGCCAGATACGCAACGCCGACCATTGCCGACAGCGCGAAGCTGCCATAGCCGATGAAATTAGCCGGCACGTGGATCTTCATCCACCAGCTTTGCAGTGCGGGAACCAGCGGCTGGATCTGCTGTGCGTCACGAGCAACCGAGTACCACATCAGGAAGCCGACCGCCGCGCCGATCACCAGCAGCACGAACGCACCGAGTGCACGCGTGTTGTAGTGCTGCTCGTAGTACAGATAGAACAATGCCGTGATCAGGCTGAACAGCACGAACACTTCGTACAGGTTCGAGATTGGAATATGACCGACGTCCGCGCCGATCAGGTACGACTCGTACCAGCGCACCATCAAACCGACGAAGCCCATCACCACCGCAGCCCACGTCATTTTCGAACCGATCGCGGCACCGGTCGGCGAGCGCGACAGCAGGCCGATCCAGTAAAAGACGGTGGCGAACACGAAGAGCGCGCTCATCCACAGAATCGCGGACTGGCTCGACAGAAAATATTTGAGGAAGAACGCGGTATCCGCGCGCGCCAGATCGCCGTGATAGATCTGGATCGCCAGCAGCGACAGTGCGGCGATAGTCACCATCAGCGGACGCACGGGCTTCCAGCGCCAGCCCAGTACGATGAACACCGGCACGGCGCAGCACAGCACCAGTTTGTCGTAGTAATTCATGAACGGGTGATAGCGCGACAGCGCGAACCCCGCGCCCGCGACCATCACGACGGCGAACAGCCAGTCGACGACACCGAGCCGTTTCAGAAACGGCCGTTCGTCATACTGCGCGACGCTGAGTGTCTCGCTCGCAAACGCCCGGGGGGGCCGCGAGGCTGATGAAGAGGATGAGGAAGCCTGAGTCAAGTCCATGATCTTACCGGGTCGAATCTTGTGAGCTTGCGGACGGCGCGCCGGCATTGCCGGAGGCGCCGGCGGCGTCGGATGCTTCTGTGAGTTTGGCGCCCAGTGCGGCGCCTACAGCGTCGCGCGTTTGGACGAACTCCTTTTCGAAATCGAGCGTTTTGCGCGCACTCGACATCGCCATCACGACATTCGTGCCGTGATCGGTATCTTTGAGCCAGAACCAGAGGCGCCGTTCGCGGACGTAGAACATCGAAAAGATGCCTAACACGAGAAGCAGGCTGCCAAGATACACGACTTTTTTGCCCGGCGCGCGCGTCAACTGAAATACCGAAGCTTGCACCTGCTTGAAGGAGTCAAGCTGCAAGTAGACCGGCGATCCATACAAAAAGCTGTCGGATATTGCATTGATCGAGCTTTGGATGAAGCGGCTGGCGTCCGCGTTGGCCTGCGCATCCGGTTCGCCCAGCTGCTCACGCGACAGTTGCCACAGGTCCCACGTCGCGCCTTCCAGCATACGCAGGAGCAGGCCGGCAGCCTTTTCCTGCTCGCCCTTCGGCACCGAATGATCAATGAAACCGGCAATCGCCTGGAAGCCGCCGACCGTCTGGCCATTCGGCATCTTGATACTGTTGTCAGCACCGGCAAACAGGGTCAGGACACGCAAGGCGCTTTCTTCCAGATGCTGTTGCAGTTCGGTATTCGAACCTGGCACCGAGCGCAGCGCGAAACGGTGGGCGGCCGCTGCGCGCATGGCCGGATTTTCAAGCGTGGCGCGCAGGTTCATCCATTCCTTGACGGTACCGCCGGTGTCGGCGGGAATACGCAAGTAGCGGAACGGGTCGTCCGGATTCAGGCGCATGCCGGCGAGGAACATCTTTTCGCCGGCTACGTCCACCGGCAGCATGTAGTTGTTGTACTCGCGCGCCTGGCCGTCCTTGTCACGCACCTTGTACTGAACCGACGGGCCGACGTTATGCAGATCGAGCGGTTTCGAGGTCTTCGCGCCCGAGCCGAGGCGCTCGTCGAACGCTTCTTTTAGTGTTCGATGTGCGGCGACGCCACGGGCATCGGTCTGGCCGCTGCCGTTTGAGACGTTTTCGACGTTGATCGCGCGGAAATCGGTGAATTCGACGGTCTGGCCGTCCGCCAGCGGCGAGGCCGTGCTCAACGGCGCATTACCGCCGATCGTGCCGCCGAACGGCGCGGTCTTCGCGCTCGCGCCGGACATCGGGTACGCAGTCATCTGCATCTGCGAGCCGCCATCCTGGAAGCTCGACTGATAAATCGACACGCCGTCGTAGGTGAACGGCTTGTTCACTTCGACTCGCGCCGGCACACGTGCGCCGGTCTTATGGTCGACCACGACGATGTCGCTCGCGAACAGCTTCGGCATGCCGGTCGAGTAGTAGTCAACGATGAACTTGTTGAGCTCAATCGAGAACGGCAGGTCCTGGATTAGCGAGCCGTCCGGCTGATTCAGAATTGCCGTCGATACATGCTGCCCTTCCGGCACCCACGCGTAACCGCGGAACGTCGGGTTCGATTGCGACAAACGATGTTCCGGAGGAATGTCGTTGATCACCGTGTTGGCGCGAATCGGCGACTTGTCGAACAGCCACATTTGCAGCTTGATCGGCAGATTGCTGTCGAGCAGACCACCGAGACAGATCACCACGATCGCAATGTGCGCGGAGATGTAGCCGAATTTGGTCAACGCTCCGCGCTTGGCGGCGATCAGCGTGGCACCGTCCGACTCACGTGTGACGAACTTATAGCCGAACTTGGCGGAGAGCCGGGCAAGCACCGCCGAGGTCTCCGCACGCGTGCCGTGCACCGCGAACTCGCCCTTGTGATGGAACGCGCGCAAGCTGCCTTCGCGAACCTTGTCCTTCCAGCTCTTGGCGTCCGCGACCATTTTCGGCGCATTGCGGATCACGCACAGCGACACCGACACCATCAGGAAGCCGAGAATCAGCATGAACCACCACGAGCTGTACACCGTGTACAGACTCAGCGAGCGGAAAATGTCCGCCCAGAACGGGCCGAACTGATTGACGTAGTTGGGATAGGGGTCGTCCTGCGTGAGGACGGTGCCGATGATACTGGCGATCGACAGAATCACGAGTAGCGCGATGGCGAAACGCATCGAACTCATGACTTCGACGACGCTGCGCGTGATGCGATTGCCTGACTTCGACTGCAAACCCGACGTGGTGACGCTCATTCATACTCCGACTGAACAGCAAAAAAGGGTGAAGGGCTGTCGTAGGCACGACGCCCCCACCCTTTTCTTGTTTTGTACCGGCCTCGCTGGGCCGGTTGCACTTGTGTGCGGACTCGTGAAAACGCCGGGCCGCCCCAAGTTTTCTCACCCCCTCGGGGACCTGACGCGAAGCGACAGGCCTGGGGGCTCTATCTTAGTGCAAGCCCGCGATGTAATCGGCTACAGCCTTGATCTCACTGTCCGACAGACGCGTTGCAATTGCATGCATCGCCTCATTGTTGTTACGTGCGCCCGGACCTTGTGTGAACGCGGTCAACTGCGCCACCGTATATTCGGCCCACTGTCCCGACAGACGCGGATACTGCGACGGAATCCCTTGACCGGTCGGCCCGTGGCAGCTTGCACACGCCGGCACGCCCTTGTCCGCAATGCCGCCACGATAAATCTTCTGGCCCAGCGGCACGGTATCTTTGTTATGCGCGTAGCCTGGCTTCGGGGTCTGCGTCGAAAAATAGGCAGCCACGTTGGCCACGTCCTGATCGGACAGTGCCGCCGCCATGCCCGCCATGATCGCATTGTTGCGTGCGGGCTGCTTGGCGCCAGGCTGCGTCTTGAAATCCATGAGCTGTTTGACGAGGTACTCCGGATGCTGACCCGCCAGCTTCGGATAGGCGCCGCCGGCACTATTGCCGTCTGCACCGTGACATGACGCGCAAACCTGCACCGCGATTGCCTGCCCCCGATTGACGTCCGGCTTTGCCGGATCTGCTGCTCGTGCCTGAATTGCCAAACCTGAAAGACCTGCCGCTACTTGAAACACCATCAGAGTCTTGCACAGTCGATTCATTCGCACACCCTGTCTCGTCTTGTGGGATTTTAGAGGTTTTGCAAGATACGACAGCGACTGAGTGACCCCAAAGAGCCGCCAAGGCACGCGGGCTGGCCCCCTCAGGTTTTCAGTAAACCATCGTATTGTACAATAACTCGCTAATCGCTAAGACGCCAGTCGGGCTTGACCCGTCCCCACTCCGGGTTCCCCGGCGTCTCGAATCCTGGCCTGATCATGTCTTCCTTCCTGCTCCACCAATCCCGTTTTTTCACGACAGTCAATCACCTGCGTGATCTGCCGGCCACCGCGCAACCTGAGATCTGCTTTGCCGGACGCTCGAATGCGGGCAAGTCGACGGCCATCAATATTCTGTGCAATCAGAAGCGCCTCGCGTTCGCCAGCAAGACACCTGGCCGCACGCAGCACATCAATTATTTCTCGGTGGGAAAGGCGGACGAGCCGACTGCGCACCTGGTCGACCTGCCGGGTTACGGTTATGCGGAAGTACCGGGCGCAGCCAAGGCCCATTGGGAAGCGCTGCTCTCCACCTACCTGCAATCGCGCTCACAATTGCGCGGCATGATCCTGATGATGGACTCGCGCCGCCCGTTGACGGATCTGGACCGGCGGATGATCGAGTGGTTCGCCCCGACCGGCAAGCCGATCCATACGCTGCTGACGAAGTGCGACAAATTGACGCGCCAGGAAAGCGTCAACGCCTTGCGTGCGACGCAGAAAGGTTTGGCTGAATATCGTGCTGCCGGCTATCAGGGCGAATTGACCGCGCAACTGTTCTCGGCGCTCAAACGCATCGGTATCGACGAAGCGCACGAACTGATCGAAAGCTGGCTGATCCCCGATGCGAAGGGCGAAACAGACGCCCCGCAGTAACCGCGCGGCTTGTACACGGTAGGCAAAAGTGCCTTTTCGTCCGCCCATAAAAAAACCCGCCGCTTTAACGGCGGGTCAAACAGCCTAATCGAAAAAAACGACAGGCACCCGCTCAGGGAGGAGAAGCGGGGAGGTCAGCGCAGGGCGCCTTGCTCGATCGGTATGATATACCATTGTCTCGAAAAGTTTCCGGAGCGGAGGCAGGCGTTACTTGTCCACCCCACACATCCACGTTTCTTCGATTCGTTTATGAGCTTCTACCCACACTACCGTCCGCGCCGCATGCGCCGTGACGACTTCTCGCGCCGTTTGATGCGAGAAAACATCCTCACCACGAACGATCTGATCTATCCCGTGTTCATCGTTGAAGGCACCAACGTGCGGCAAGCCGTACCGTCGATGCCGGGCGTCGAGCGCGTGTCGGTAGATCTGCTGATGGGCGTGGCCGAACAATGCGTCGAGTTGGGCGTGCCGGTGCTGTCGCTCTTTCCGGCAATCGAGCCTTCCTTGAAGACGCCTGATGGCCGCGAAGCGACCAACCCAGCCGGCCTGATCCCGCGCGCGGTTCGCGAACTGAAAAAGAACTTTCCCGACCTCGGCGTGCTCACCGACGTCGCGCTCGATCCGTACACGAGCCACGGCCAGGACGGTGTGCTCGACGAAACCGGCTACGTGATCAACGACGAGACCGTCGAGATCCTCATCGAGCAGGCGCGCGCGCAGGCTGAAGCGGGCGTCGATATCGTCGCGCCCTCGGACATGATGGACGGCCGCATCGGTGCGATCCGCGAAATGCTCGAGAGCGAAGACCATGTCCACACGCGCATCATGGCTTACGCGGCCAAGTTCGCTTCGGCGTTTTACGGCCCGTTCCGCGACGCCGTCGGTTCCGCAACGAACCTCGGCAAGAGCAACAAGATGACCTACCAGATGGATCCGGCCAATTCGGATGAAGCGCTGCGTGAAGTGCAAGCGGACATCGAGGAAGGCGCGGATATGGTGATGGTCAAGCCGGGTATGCCGTATCTGGACATCGTGCGTCGTGTGAAAGACGAGTTCAAGTTCCCGACTTACGTGTACCAGGTCAGCGGCGAATACGCGATGCTGAAGGCCGCCGCACAGAATGGCTGGCTCGATCACGACAAGGCGATGATGGAATCGCTGCTGGCGTTCAAGCGGGCAGGCGCGGATGGCGTGCTGACCTACTTCGCACTGGACGCCGCGCGAATTTTGCGCTCGCAGAAGTGATTGGCGTCGACGCGTTGCCTTCGCGGGCCGCGTCAGTCTGAACGCTCAAAAAAACGGAGGCGGACTTCACAGTCACGCCTCCGTTTGTTATATGCGCCTTGGCGGGAGAACCGCGCTGCCGGCTACGCGCCGGGCGTATTTGCGCGATCGAGGCTGCGCAAGAACTTGTCTGCGGATTCGTATCCGACGACGCGCAACACTTCTTTGCCACCTTGGTCGAAGAAAATGATGCCTGGCGGCCCGAACAGGCTGAAACGCTTGAGGAGCATTTGATCGTCGGCGTTATTCGCGGTGACATCAGCGCGCAGCAGGTTCATCTGCTTCAACTTCGCCTGGACACGCGGATCGCTGAATGTGAACTTCTCCATTTCTTTGCAGCTCACGCACCAGTCTGCGTAAAAATCGAGCATAGCGGGCTGCGCGGCCGTTTTGACGGCCTCGTCGAGCTCGGTCGAGGAACGAACCGGGGCGAACGTCAGATCGCCCTGTGGCGCCGCATTCGGCGCATTGGAGGCGTTTGCCACACCAGACCCACCACCAGCGCGCGCGGCCAGGACAGCCAGCGGACGCAGCGGATCGGAGGAGCCCGCAGCCAGACCCACCAGCAGCACCGCAGCCCAGATTGCCAGCGCCGCGCCGATACCACGGCCGAGCCGACGCCACACTGAGGCGTTCACAGCCGGCGCCGAGAAAAGACCGAGTCCAGCGGCGGCGATCAGCAACCACAACGCGCTCAGCAGCATTGTCGGTGTCGCGCCGAGCACCGGCCAGACGATCCACAGGGCCGCAGCAAGCAGCACCACGCCAAAAAACACCTTGACGCCGTCCATCCACGCACCGGCGCGCGGCAGCAAGGTACCGGCGCCAAGACCGATGATCAGGAGCGGAACGCCGAGACCGAGTCCCATCGAGAACAGTGCCGCGCCGCCGAGCAATGCGTCGCCCGTATGCGCGATGAACGCCAGCACGGCAAAGAGCGGCGCGGTCATGCAGGCGCCCACCACTAGCGCGGAGAGCGCGCCCATGACGGCAACCGCGGCAAACTTGCCGCCGGAACGCCCGCTCGATGCACGTGACACGCCGTCCTGCCAGCGCTGCGGCAACGCGATATCGAAGCCCGCGATCAGGGTCAGCGCAAAAACAGTCAACAGTACGCCGAACGTCCCGAGCACCCACGGATTCTGCAGCCACGCGCCGAGGCTCTGCCCAACGAGCGCCGCCGCAATGCCAAGCGCCGTGTACACGAGCGCCATTCCGATCACATACGCCAGCGACAAAGCAAAGCCGCGGGCACGCGTGACCCGCGCGCCTTCGCCGATGATGATCGCAGACAGGATCGGAATCATCGGATACGAGCACGGCAACAGACTGAGCACGGCGCCGGCCACGAAATAGAGCCCGATGATTGCGAAGAAACCGCCGCCTTGCAGCAGCGACTGCGCATAGTCGGCGCTGGTGGCGCGCTCATACCACGGCGCGCCGGCTGCTGCGGATTGCTGCGTGGCGGCAGTGGCGGCGACTGCCGCACTGCCGGCCGGCTGCAACGCCTCACCGCTCACGTGATACACACGCTCCATCGGCGGGTAGCAGATGCCGGCATCGGCGCAGCCTTGCGACGTGACGGCAAGATCGAACGGCCCAGCCGCCTGCTTGACGGGAATACGGATCGTCAACTCATTGCGATAGGTTTCGACGTTCTTGTTGAAGGTCTGATCGAACTTGACGTGGCCTGCAGGCAATAGTGCTTCGCCGATGGTCGCCGTACCGTTACGGGTCGCAAACGCGAAGCGCTCGCGGTACATGTAGTAACCGTCCGCAATCTTGTAAGTGACGTCGACTTCGCCCGGTTTCTCGGTTGCGCCGAATTTGAACGCGACGGCGGGGTCAAGGAAGTCGTCCGCAGCGCGGGCAAGCGTGCCGAACTGCGCAAAGATCAGGCAGCCAAGCAGGAAAAGGACTGTGCGCAGTGCATTGCGTGCGCGTCGGTTGGAACCGTTAAACATGGAGAGGACGTTGGGTTTCAGCCGTGACCCACTGGCCGTACGCGGCCGATGCCGTAGCTTGCCACGAGAGGATTTCCGGCGTGTCGTAGGGATGGTGCGCCTGAATGTACTGTTCCAATTCCAGCGCGCGTGCGCCGCTCGTCTTGAACAGTAACTGAACCTCCTGCGCCGCTTCGATCGTGCCCTGCCAGTGATAGCTGGACTGCACCGCGCCTAACTGCGTGACGCAGGCGCATAGGCGTGCGGCCAATGCGCCCGCGGCGAGCTTCTGAGCAACGGCGGCATCGGGCACCGTCGTCAGAATCAAAGTCACATTCAGGCTCACAAAGGCTCCGGACAGGCACGAATCAGGTGCCGATATCGTATCACCTAGCCTTGCGGTGCCGCTGCAGCGCCCGCGGCGAGGATGCGGCATTTAGCCGCCGTGATCGAGTTGCGGGGACGGATTCCGCCGCTACAAACAAAAAAGCCAGGCTTGGTGCCTGGCTTTTTCTTCGATGCTAAAAAGCTTACTCAGCTTCTTGCACTTCAACTTCTTCGACTTCCGGACGGTCCAGCAATTCGACCAGTGCCATCGGTGCGTTGTCGCCGACGCGGAAGCCGAACTTCAGGACGCGCAGGTAGCCGCCCGGACGGGTGGCGTAACGCGGGCCGAGAACTTCGAACAGCTTCGTGACCGAGTCACGATCGCGCAGGCGGTTGAACGCCAGACGACGATTTGCCAGCGACGGCTTTTTGCCGAGCGTGATCAGCGGCTCGACGACTTTACGGAGTTCTTTCGCCTTCGGCAGCGTCGTCTTGATGACTTCGTGCTCGATCAACGAGTTGGACATGTTACGGAGCATTGCCAGACGGTGGCTGCTCGTGCGGTTCAGTTTCCGCAGACCATGACGGTGACGCATGTTAATTCCTTTGATTCAAAGTTTTGGTCCAGCTCTTCTATCGCGCTCGAACTACCCTCGGTTTCCCAATGGTGACGAGTGCACGGGCCGGTAGTGAAAAAATGACAAGACGCGGATTTTAAAGGAAAATCCGCGTCTTTGCCAGTGCAGCGGCGGGCCTTATCCCGAGATTACTTCTCGACTTACTTGTCCAATCCTGCCGGCGGCCAGTTTTCGAGTTTCATGCCGAGCGTCAAACCACGCGACGCCAGTACTTCCTTGATTTCGTTCAACGACTTGCGACCCAGATTCGGGGTCTTGAGCAACTCGTTTTCCGTGCGCTGGATCAGATCGCCGATGTAGTAAATGTTCTCGGCCTTCAGGCAGTTCGCGGAACGAACCGTCAGTTCGAGATCATCAACCGGACGCAGCAGGATCGGATCGATCTGCGGCGCACGCGACGGCGCTTCCGCCGTTGCTTCGGTGCCTTCCAGTGCAGCGAACACCGACAGTTGATCAACCAGAATACGCGCCGATTGACGGATCGCTTCTTCCGGCGAAATCACACCGTTGGTCTCGATGTTCATCACGAGCTTGTCGAGGTCGGTACGCTGTTCGACACGCGCGCTTTCAACAGCGTAGCTCACGCGGCGAACCGGCGAGAACGACGCGTCCAGCACGATACGGCCGATGATCTTGGCCGACTCTTCGCCGTAACGACGCACATTGCCCGGCACATAACCACGGCCCTTTTCGACCTTGATCTGCACGTCGAGCTTGCCGCCCTTCGACAAATGCGCAATCACGTGATCCGGGTTGATCACTTCGCAATCGTGCGCGAGTTCGATGTCGCCAGCGGTGACAACGCCTTCGCCTTCCTTGCGCAGCGTAACCGTCACTTCGTCACGGTTATGCAGCTTGAACACCACGCCCTTCAGGTTCAACAACAGGTTGACCACATCCTCTTGCACACCGTCGAGCGTCGAATACTCATGTACGACGCCTGCGATCGTCACTTCGGTCGGCGCGTAGCCGATCATTGACGACAGCAGCACGCGCCGAAGCGCGTTACCCAAGGTGTGGCCGTAACCGCGTTCAAACGGTTCCATGACCACTTTCGCGTGGCTCTCACCAAGCGATTCAACTGCGATGATCTTGGGCTTCAACAAACTGGTTTGCATAGGTTTTCCTTTTCAATACCCTCGGCTCGTTACACCGATAAGGCTGACCGGTAACAACCTGAAAATAAACAGCCGAGACGCCCCCTTGCGCAACGCAATCAGGGTGCCCCGGCCATTAATCCGATTACCGCGAATACAATTCGACGATCAGGCTTTCGTTGATATCGCCAGCGATGTCGCTGCGTTCCGGCTTGCTCTTGAACGTGCCTTCGAACTTCTTCGAATCGACAGCAACCCAGCTCGGCAAACCGCCTTGCTCAGCCAGCGACAGCGCTTCGAGAATACGCGCCTGCTTCTTCTTTTGTTCGCGCACTGCGACGACGTCGCCTGCCTTCACTTGCATCGACGGGATGTTCGACACAACGCCGTTCACCGTGATCGCCTTGTGGCTCACCAGCTGACGCGCTTCAGCGCGCGTCGAACCGAAGCCCATGCGATACACGACGTTGTCGAGACGCGATTCGAGCAATTGCAGCAGGTTTTCACCCGTATTGCCCTTCAGGCGGTCGGCTTCGGCGAAGTAACGGCGGAATTGACGCTCGAGGACACCATAGATGCGCTTCACTTTTTGCTTTTCGCGCAGCTGCGTGCCGTAGTCGGACGTACGTGCACCCGAGGTGCGGCCGTGTTGGCCAGGCTTGCTGTCAAGTTTGCACTTGTCAGCGAGCGAACGACGGGCGCTCTTCAGGAAGAGGTCAGTGCCTTCACGGCGGGACAGCTTGGCCTTAGGGCCGATATAACGTGCCACGTTGATTCCTTCTATGATTGATCACACGAATGCATGCACTCGCGCTAGTCCGAACCCTTTGGGCCGAACGGTGGGCTTAGTCAATTCAATAGCGCAAGCAGCCTGTGGTCGCCGGCTTGAACACCGGCGGCAACAGGCGCTAGCGAAAACAGCGTCTTAGATACGACGACGCTTCGGCGGACGGCAGCCGTTGTGCGGGACCGGCGTCACGTCGGAGATCGCGGTGATCTTGATACCAAGACCATGCAACGCGCGCACCGCCGATTCGCGGCCAGGACCGGGGCCCTTGATCCGCACTTCGAGGTTCTTCACGCCGTATTCCATCGCCACGCGGCCAGCCGATTCGGCCGCCACCTGAGCTGCAAACGGGGTCGATTTACGCGAACCCTTGAAGCCCTGACCACCCGACGTTGCCCAAGCAAGTGCATTGCCTTGACGATCGGTGATCGTGATGATGGTGTTGTTGAACGACGCGTGAACGTGAACCACGCCCTCGGCGACGTTCTTCTTGACCTTCTTGCGAACGCGTTGCGCCGCGGAGTTGTTCGAAGCCTTAGCCATTACGTTTTCCTGTAACTGTCAGTTCCGCTTACTTCTTCAGCGATTGCGCTGCACGACGCGGACCCTTGCGCGTACGGGCATTCGTACGCGTGCGTTGGCCACGCAGGGGCAAGCCCTTGCGATGACGCACGCCACGGTAGCAGCCGAGATCCATCAGGCGCTTAATGTTCATCGTCGTTTCACGGCGCAGATCGCCTTCAACGATGAACTTGCCGACTTCTTCACGCAGCTTTTCGAGGTCTGCGTCGTTCAGGTCCTTGACCTTCTTCGAAAATGCCACACCAGCAGCGACGCAAATGTCGCGCGAGCGCGTGCGGCCTACACCGTAAATTGCCGTCAGGCCGATTTCGGTATGCTGGTGATTCGGGATGTTAACCCCTGCGATACGAGCCATTGTTTTTCCTCAAACAAAAAGCGCAGCAAAAAGCGCGGCGTTCAGCCTTGACGCTGTTTGTGGCGCGGATCAGAGCTGCAAATCACGCGCACAACGCCTTTGCGCTTGATGATCTTGCAATTGCGGCAAATGCGCTTAACCGATGCCATCACTTTCATGATATTACCCTTTTTTCAAATCACTTCGCCCGGAACACGATCCGCGCACGCGACAGATCGTAAGGCGTCAATTCAACCGTTACCTTGTCGCCCGGCAAGATTCGGATGTAGTGCATCCGCATCTTGCCGGATATGTGTCCCAATACGACATGGCCGTTTTCCAGCTTCACCCTAAAGGTAGCGTTAGGCAGGTTTTCGATGACTTCACCCTGCATCTGGATAACATCGTCTTTGGCCATAAGTCCTTTCAACGCATCGGGACGCCGCCGCCTTTGAAATTAGCTTTCTTCAGCAGCGATTCATACTGTTGCGACATAACGTACGACTGCACCTGCGCCATGAAATCCATTGTGACGACGACAATGATCAGCAGCGACGTTCCACCAAAATAAAACGGCACGTTCCAGCGCAGCACCAAAAATTCAGGCAGCAAACAAACAAACACGATGTAGATCGCACCAGCCAGCGTCAGACGCGTCAGGATGCGGTCGATGTACCGCGCGGTTTGATCGCCCGGGCGGATGCCTGGGACGAAAGCGCCACTTTTTTTCAGGTTGTCGGCCGTTTCCCTGCTGTTAAACACCAGTGCGGTGTAGAAGAAGCAGAAGAAGACGATCGCCAACGCGTACAGCAACACGTACACGGGTTGACCGGGCTTAAGAGCTTCGGCCACGTTGTGCAACGTGTCTGCGAACCAGCTGGCACGCGACCCCGAACTAAACCAGTTCAGGATGGTTGCCGGGAAGAGAATGATCGACGATGCAAAGATCGGCGGAATCACACCCGACATATTCAACTTCAGCGGCAGATGCGAAGACTGACCGCCGTAAATCTTGTTACCGACTTGCCGTTTGGCGTAATTCACAAGAATCTTGCGCTGGCCGCGTTCAATGAACACCACCAGATACGTCACACCGGCAATCAACGCGACCACGATAATCGCCGAGATGATGCTCATCGAGCCGGTTCGCACCAATTCGAAAAGACCACCGATTGCGTTCGGGAAACCCGCCGCAATACCGCCGAAAATGATGATCGAGATACCGTTGCCAAGCCCGCGTTCCGTGATCTGCTCACCCAGCCACATCAGGAACATCGTGCCGGTCACCAGCGTCACGACCGTCGTCAACCGAAATACCATTCCCGGATCGATCACCAGGCCGGGCTGATTTTCCAGTGCGACGGCAATGCCGAACGCCTGGAACGTCGCCAGCAGGACCGTGAAGATACGCGTGTACTGCGTAATCTTCCGCTGACCCGCCTGCCCTTCCTTTTTCAGCGCTTCCAGCTGCGGCGAGACGATCGCCAGCAACTGCATGATGATCGACGCCGAAATGTACGGCATGATCCCCAGCGCAAAAATCGTGAACCGCGAAAGTGCGCCACCCGAGAACATGTTGAACATGCCAAGGATGCCGCCCGACTGGCTTTGGAACAACTTTGCCAGCTGGTCCGGGTCAATACCCGGCACCGGAATGTGCGCGCCGATACGGTAGACGATCAACGCCAGCAGCAGGAACACTGCACGCCGACGCAGATCGCCAAATTTCGCCGCGCTGCGACCGGGTTTTGCGAGACTCGGACTGTTAGCCAAGTACCTTCTCCGATGCAAATGCTAGTGACGGCAAATAACTTGCGCGTTACTCGGCAAAAGAGCCGCCGGCTGCTTCAATAGCAGCGCGCGCACCCTTCGTCGCACCCAGACCCTTCACAACGACCTTGCGCTTCAGCTCGCCCGTCGCGATGATCTTGGCACTCTTGATCAGCTCGCCGAGCAGGCCGGCTTGCTTCAGAGCCAACAGATCGATTTCGTCGACCGGCAGCTTTTCCAGATCAGAGAGACGCACTTCACCAACGAATTCCTTCGTCAGCGAAGTGAAGCCACGCTTCGGCAGGCGACGTTGCAGCGGCATTTGACCGCCTTCGAAGCCAACCTTGTGAAAGCCGCCCGAACGCGACTTCTGACCTTTATGACCACGGCCAGCAGTCTTGCCCAGACCGGAGCCGATACCACGGCCGACGCGACGCTTAGCGTGCTTCGAGCCTTCAGCCGGCTTCAGGTTATTCAATTCCATTATCAACTCCTTGAGTCCTGGTCAGCTGCTTAGCTGATGACCTTAACGAGGTACGAAACCTTGTTGATCATGCCGCGCACAGCCGGCGTGTCCTGCAACTCGCTAACCGAGTTGAGTCGGCGCAGGCCCAAGCCCCGCACCGTTGCACGGTGCGTTTCACGAGTGCCGATCAGGCTCTTGACGAGCTGGACCTTGACAGTTTTATCAGACATGGTGTCCACCTTAGCCCAGAATATCTTCGACGGACTTGCCGCGCTTCGCCGCGATATCACCCGGCGTCGACTGCTTGCGCAGACCGTCGAGCGTTGCACGAACGAGGTTGTACGGGTTCGTCGAACCGTGGCTCTTAGCAACCACGTTTTGCACGCCCATCACGTCGAACACCGCGCGCATCGGGCCGCCAGCGATCACGCCCGTACCGTCCTTCGCCGGAGCGAGGAGGACTGCGGATGCGCCGTGCTTACCGTGCACTTCGTGTTGCAACGTACCGTTCTTCAGCGGCACCTTGAACATGTTGCGACGAGCTTGTTCCATTGCCTTTTGAACAGCAACCGGAACTTCCTTCGCTTTGCCCTTGCCCATGCCGATGCGGCCATCGCCGTCGCCAACCACGGTCAGTGCGGCGAAGCCGAGAATCCGGCCACCCTTCACGACCTTGGTCACGCGGTTGACCGAAATCATTTTTTCACGAAGGCCGTCGTCGCGTTCGTCAGCCTGAACTTTCGCTTGCATCTTTGCCATGACGAATTCTTCCCTTAGAACTTGAGTCCGGCTTCGCGCGCCGCATCAGCCAGCGCTTTCACGCGGCCGTGGTAACGGAAACCTGAACGGTCAAAGGCGACGGATTCGATGCCGGCAGCCTTAGCCTTTTCTGCAATGCGCTTACCGATCAGGGTCGCAGCAGCGACGTTGCCGCCCTTGCCGGTCTGATCAGCCAGTTGCGCACGCACTTCGGCTTCGAGCGTCGACGCGCTGGCGAGCACCTTGGTGCCACACGGCGAGAACACTTGCGCATAGATGTGCGTGTTCGTGCGATGCACGGCGAGACGCGCGACCTGCAGCTCAGCGATCTTGATACGCGTCTGACGAGCGCGGCGCAGGCGAGATTGAGTCTTATCCATGATTGCGCACCCTTACTTCTTCTTCGTTTCTTTGAGGATCACAACCTCATTGGCGTAACGCACACCCTTGCCCTTGTAGGGCTCCGGCGGGCGATAGCCGCGCACTTCTGCAGCGACTTGGCCAACTTGTTGTTTATTGATCCCCTTGATCACGATTTCGGTTTGCGTCGGGGTTTCAGCCTTCACGCCTTCCGGCATCTGGTGCACCACGGGGTGCGAGAAACCCAGCGACAGGTTCAGCTTGTCGCCTTGCGCCTGTGCGCGATAACCGACGCCAACCAGCGTCAGCTTGCGCTCGAAACCCTTCGTCACGCCGTTCACCATGTTCGCAACCAGTGCGCGCATCGTGCCCGACATCGCATTCGCTTCGCGGCTTTCGTCCACCGGCTCGAATTTCAGCGTGCCGTTGTCGTTCACCACCTTCACGAGGCTGTTTGCAGCCTGCGAAATCGTACCCAGCGGGCCCTTGACGGTAATGCGTTCGTCGCTCAGGGCCACTTCTGCGCCTTGCAGCGCGATCGGGCTTTTACCTACTCGAGACATGTTTCTCTCCTTTCGGCCTTAAGCGACGTAGCAGATGACTTCGCCGCCAACGCCCGTTGCACGCGCCTTGCGGTCCGTCATCACGCCCTTCGGCGTCGACACGATTGCCACGCCGAGGCCATTCATGACCACGGGGATGTCGTTACGGCCGCGGTACACACGCAGACCAGGCTTCGAAACGCGTTCAATGCGCTCGATCACCGGACGGCCAGCGTAGTACTTCAACACGATGTTCAATTCAGACTTCGCACCTTCGGACTTCACTGCGAAATCATCGATATAGCCTTCGTCCTTCAGGACCTGCGCAATCGCAACCTTGACTTTCGACGAGGGCATTGTCACCGAAACTTTCTCAACCATCTGCGCGTTGCGGATGCGAGTCAGCATATCGGCGATAGGATCACTCATGCTCATTTACGTTTCTCCTATTACCAGCTCGCCTTGGTCAGGCCAGGGATCTCGCCGCGGAACGCGATTTCGCGAATCTTGTTACGCGCCAGCCCGAATTTACGGAACGTGCCACGTGGGCGACCGGTAATTGCGCAACGATTGCGCTTACGGGTCGGGTTAGAGTTGCGCGGCAGTTGTTGCAGTTCCAGACGTGCTGCGTAATGCTCTTCGTCCGACTTGCTCATATCGCCGATGATCGCTTTCAGCTCAGTACGCTTGGGAGCGTACTTAGCGGCCAGGCGAGCACGCTTCTTTTCACGTTCGATCAGTGCCAGTTTAGCCACGGTAACCTCAGTTTCTGAACGGGAACTTGAAGCTGGCGAGCAGAGCCTTTGCTTCGTCGTCGGTCTTCGCAGTTGTCGTGATGCTGATGTTCAGCCCACGCAGTGCGTCGATCTTGTCGTAGTCGATTTCGGGGAAAATGATCTGCTCTTTCACACCGATGTTGTAGTTGCCGCGACCATCGAAAGCACGACCCGACACGCCACGGAAGTCACGCACACGGGGGAGCGCAACCGTCACGAAACGGTCCAGAAATTCGTACATCGCCTGACCACGCAACGTGACCATTGCACCGATCGGATAGCCCTGACGGATCTTGAAGCCAGCGATTGCCTTGCGTGCCTTCGTGATCACCGGCTTCTGGCCTGCGATCTTCGTCAGGTCGCCAACGGCGTTTTCGATGATCTTCTTGTCAGCAACCGCCTCGCCAAGGCCCATGTTCAGGGTGATCTTGGTGATGCGCGGCACTTCCATCACGGACTTGTAACCGAACTTCTCGGTGAGGCCGGGTACAACCTTCTCTTTGTAAAACTCTTGCAAACGAGCCATTTTTTTACTCCGCAGCGTCAGGCGCTCAGCACAGCACCGGTCGTCTTAAGGAAACGAACTTTCTTGTCCCCTTCGACCTTGATGCCTACACGCGACGCCTTGCCATTCGCGTCGACCAATGCGACGTTCGAAATTTGCAGCGGCATCGTCTTGGCTTCCACACCGCCCGTCGTCCCCTTCATCGGGTTCGGCTTGACGTGTTTCTTGACGAGGTTGATACCCTCGACAATCACCTTGTCTTCGCCAACGGACAGCACGACGCCGCGCTTGCCTTTATCTTTGCCGGTGATGACGATAACTTCGTCACCTTTGCGAATCTTGTTCATCGCGACTCCTTACAGCACTTCAGGTGCCAACGAAACGATCTTCATGAATCGTTCGCTGCGCAACTCGCGCGTAACAGGCCCGAAAATACGGGTGCCAATAGGTTCGAGCTTGGCATTCAACAGCACTGCAGCATTGCCATCGAACTTGATCAGCGAGCCGTCCTGACGGCGCACGCCCTTGGCGGTGCGAACCACCACGGCGTTATAAATTTCGCCTTTCTTCACGCGCCCGCGCGGCGTTGCTTCTTTGACGGTCACCTTGATGATGTCGCCAATGCTGGCATAACGACGCTTCGAGCCGCCGAGAACCTTGATGCACATGACTTCACGCGCACCGGTGTTGTCGGCCACTTCAAGCCGAGTTTCGGTCTGGATCATGGTTTATCTTTCCCAACTTAATCCGGTCACACCACCATGGCGTACCCGGTCAGTCTTGGTCCCGTCAGCCAATCGGCTGCTTGGGTATGAACAGCAGCGACGGCAAACGAAACCCGCCATCGCAATCCGGTGAATCCTTCGGAACAGACTGGCGCCCGAACCGCTTCCCCCACCAACTTCGCCCGCGACGGGGCTCCCATAAAAGAGGGAAGACCGAGATTATAACAAATAATCTCGGTCTTGCAAGCGAAACTTACTGCGATTTCAACTACTTCTACAACTTGCGGCGTCAGATGACGCGAGCAGCCTCAACCAGGCGAGCCACAACCCAAGCTTTCGTCTTCGAAATCGGACGCGTTTCCTGGATTTCAACGAGGTCACCCTCGTTGTACGTGTTCGCATCGTCGTGCGCGTGGTACTTCTTCGAACGCACAACATACTTGCCGTAGATCGGGTGCTTCACGCGGTGCTCAACCAGCACGGTGACCGTCTTGTCCATCTTGTTGCTGACGACCTTGCCGACCAGCGTCCGCTTGAGCGAGGTTTTTACGCTATCGTTCATTTCTGGTTCGCCTTCTCAGTCAGGACGGTCCGCACACGTGCGATGTCGCGACGAACCTTCTTCAGCTGGCTCGTGTTCGTGAGCTGCTGGGTCGCGAGTTGCATGCGCAGGCCGAATTGCGCCTTCAACAGGTCCGACAGCTCCTTGTTGAGCGCGGCCTGATCTTTCTGGTGAAGTTCGGAAGCCTTCATCATTTACTCCTTAGGCGCCGAGCTGACGCACGATAAACGTCGTCTTAAGCGGCAGCTTAGCTGCAGCCAGACGGAACGCTTCGCGTGCCAGCTCTTCGGTTACGCCGTCCATTTCGTACAGCATCTTGCCCGGTTGAATCTCCGCGACGTAGTACTCAGGGTTACCTTTACCGTTACCCATACGTACTTCAGCCGGCTTGTGCGAAATCGGCTTGTCCGGGAAGATGCGGATCCAGATGCGGCCACCACGCTTGATGTGACGCGTCATTGCACGACGTGCCGCTTCAATCTGGCGCGCGGTCAAACGACCACGACCGATGGCCTTCAGGCCGAACTCACCGAACGACACCGCGTTGCCGCGGGTAGCGATACCGGTGTTACGACCCTTCTGCTCTTTGCGATACTTTCTGCGTTTCGGTTGCAGCATCGTTATTCTCCAGTCTTCCCGCCGTCGCCGGCACCGCCAGCACGACGAGGAGCGCCACGGCGTGCACCTGCCGGGCCACCACCTTCACCATCGCGACGCGGACGGCGATCGCCACCCGGACGTGCGTTGCGGCGCGGACGCTTTTCTTCGGCGACTTCTTCAACCACCGGTGCGTCGTTGCGGCCGAGCGTATCGCCCTTGTAGACCCACACCTTCACGCCGATGATGCCGTACGTCGTCTTCGCTTCCGAAGTTGCGTAGTCGATATCAGCACGCAGCGTATGAAGGGGCACGCGACCTTCGCGATACCATTCCGTACGAGCGATTTCGATACCGTTCAGGCGGCCAGCGCTCATGATCTTGATGCCTTGGGCACCCAGACGCATTGCGTTTTGCATCGCGCGCTTCATCGCGCGGCGGAACATAATCCGGCGCTCGAGTTGTTGCGTGATCGAATCCGCGATCAGTTGCGCATCGGTTTCCGGCTTGCGGATTTCTTCGATGTTGACGTGGACCGGAACGCCCATGCGGCGTTGCAGTTCCGACTTCAGCAGCTCGATATCCTCGCCCTTCTTACCGATGACGACACCCGGACGCGAACTATAAATCGTGATGCGCGCGTTTTTCGCCGGACGCTCGATAACGACGCGACCAACCGAAGCGTTTTTCAGCTTCTTCTTCAGGTATTCACGAACACCGATGTCTTCCTGCAACATCGCCGCGAAATTGTTGTTGTTCGCGTACCAACGCGACGCCCAATTGCGGCTGACGGCCAAACGGAAGCCAGTCGGATGAATTTTCTGTCCCATCGTATGACCCCTTAATTCCCGACCGTCACAGTGATGTGACAGGATTGCTTCTCGATGCGGTTACCACGGCCTTTAGCGCGCGCGGTAAAACGCTTCAGCGATGCAGCCTTGTCGACCATGATGCTCGTTACTTTGAGCTCGTCGATATCGGCGCCTTCGTTATGCTCCGCATTCGCGATCGCCGACAGCACAACCTTTTTCACGATTCCCGCAGCCTTCTTCGGCGAGAACGTCAGAACGTTCAACGCCTTGTCGACCGGCAAACCGCGGATCTGGTCAGCCACAAGGCGCGTTTTCTGCGCCGAGATGCGGGCACCGCGATGAATTGCTTTCACTTCCATCATGATCCCCTTATTTCTTAGCCTTCTTGTCGGCTGCATGACCCTTGAACGTCCGGGTCAATGCGAACTCGCCAAGCTTGTGGCCGACCATGTTTTCCGAGATGTACACCGGAACGTGTTGACGGCCGTTATGCACAGCAATCGTCAAACCGATGAAATCCGGCAGAATCGTCGAACGACGCGACCAGGTTTTGATCGGCTTCTTGTCACGCGCAGCGGCTGCCGACTCAACTTTCTTCAGCAAATGGGCGTCGCAGAACGGACCTTTTTTTACAGAACGTGCCATTGCCTACTCCTTAACGCTTGTGACGGCGCTGGACGATCATGCTCGTCGTGCGCTTGTTGCTGCGGGTGCGATAACCCTTGGCCGGCGTGCCCCACGGGCTCACCGGATCGCGACCTGCAGCCGTCTTGCCTTCACCACCGCCGTGCGGGTGATCGACCGGGTTCATTGCAACGCCACGCACCGTCGGGCGGATACCGCGCCAGCGATTCGCGCCAGCCTTACCGATTTGACGGAGGCTATGCTCTTCGTTGCCAACTTCACCAATCGTCGCGCGGCATTCAACGTGAACGCGGCGGATTTCACCCGAGCGCAGGCGGACCTGTGCGTAGATGCCTTCACGAGCCAGCAGCATCGCCGACGTACCAGCCGAACGCGCCATTTGCGCGCCCTTGCCCGGCAGCATTTCGATGCAGTGAATCGTCGTACCGACCGGGATATTGCGGATCGGCAGCGTGTTACCTGCGCGGATCGGAGCTTCCGAACCCGACATCAGTTGCTGGCCAACCGTCAAACCCTTCGGAGCGATGATGTACTTGCGCTCGCCGTCTGCGTACAGAACCAGCGCGATGTTCGCGCTACGGTTCGGATCGTACTCAAGACGTTCGACCTTTGCCGGAATGCCGTCCTTGTTGCGACGGAAATCGACGACACGGTAATGATGCTTATGACCACCACCCTTGTGGCGCGTAGTGATGTGGCCGTTGTTGTTACGGCCGGCGGTCGTGGATTGCGAATCGAGCAGCGGTGCGAACGGCTTACCCTTATGCAGATCCTTGTTGACCACCTTGACCATCGCACGGCGACCCGGCGAAGTCGGCTTAACTTTAACGATTGCCATGATTACTTGGCCTCCGCTTCAAAGTTGATTTCCTGGCCGGGCTTCAGGCAGACGTACGCCTTCTTCACGTCCTTGCGCTTGCCCATGAAGCGGCCAAAGCGCTTGGCTTTGCCCTTCGAGACCAGCACGTTGACGGAATTGACTTCCACCTTGAACAGCAGCTCGACTGCAGCTTTCACTTCCTGCTTCGTGGCATCCGGCGCGACTTCGAACACAACTTGCTCGTTCTTGTCGGCCACCAGCGTCGCCTTTTCGGAGATCACCGGCGCGAGCAGGACCTGCATCAAACGATGATCGTTTTTGCGAATCTCGCTCATGACAGCAACTCCTCGATCTGGGCGACCGCAGCCTTCGTGATCAGGATCTTCTTGAAGTAGATCAGCGACAGCGGGTCGGCGTAACGCGGCTCGACAACTGCCACATGGGCGAGGTTGCGCGACGCGAGGTACAGGTTTTCGTCAACCGTGTCGGTAATCACCAGCACGGAGTCGAGACCCATCGCCTTGAATTTTTCGGCCAGCAGCTTCGTCTTCGGCGCTTCGAGCGTCAGCTCGTCGACCACCGAGATGCGGCCTTCGCGGGCCAGCTGCGAGAAGATCGAGCAGAGACCTGCGCGATGCATCTTCTTGTTGACCTTGTGCGAAAAGTTTTCTTCCGGCGAATTCGGGAAAATCCGGCCACCGCCACGCCACAACGGGCTCGACGACATACCGGCACGGGCACGGCCCGTACCCTTCTGGCGCCACGGCTTCTTGGTCGTGTGCTTGACTTGCTCACGGTCCTTCTGCGCGCGGTTACCGCTACGGGCATTCGCTTGATACGCCACCACCACCTGGTGAATCAGGGCTTCGTTGTAATCGCGACCGAACACTACGTCCGACGCGCTAACGCCTGCACCTTCCTGACCATTGGCATTCAGGAGCTTAAGTTCCATTATTTCGCTCCTTTCACGGCACGCGTCTTCACGGCCGGCGTAACGAATACCTTGCCACCCTTCGCACCCGGAACGGCGCCCTTGACCAGCAACAGCTTGCGGTCAGCGTCGATACGAGCGATTTCGAGGTTTTGCACGGTTACCGTATCGTCACCCATGTGACCGGTCATGCGCTTACCCGGGAAAACACGACCCGGATCCTGCGCCATACCGATCGAACCCGGCACGTTGTGCGAGCGCGAGTTACCGTGCGATGCACGGCCGGATGCGAAGTTGTAACGCTTGATGGTACCGGCGTAGCCCTTACCGATCGACACGCCTTGCACGTCGACCTTCTGGCCTACTTCGAACAGGTCGGGACCGACCACGGTGCCGTTCGACAACTCGGCAGCCTTGGCAGCATCGATCTGGAATTCTTTGAGGACTTCACCGGCTTGAACACCGGCTTTGGCGAGATGACCGGCCAACGGCTTCGTCACACGCGATGCACGGCGCGTACCGAATGCAACCTGCACGGCGGTGTAGCCATCGGTTTCAACAGTCTTGATCTGCGTCACGCGGTTGTCGGACACGTCCAGCACGGTAACGGGAATCGAATCCCCTTCTGCCGTGAAGATACGGGTCATGCCAACCTTGCGACCTACGAGTCCAAGGCTCATCGTTTTCTCCATTCCCGACTGCGATTGGTCGGGGCTAATTTACAAAATGCCGGTGCCGTTTCGGGCATGAATTCATGCTGCAGCACACCGACTTTTTTGCGCAAATGCGCGAAAAGCCTTGCATTATAGCGAGGCTTTTCGTTTTCCGCAAGCAATCAATGACTTAGCGTTGTCCAGCACGCCGGACAACCTCTGGAAGCCTTATTGCAGCTTGATTTCCACGTCCACGCCAGCCGGCAGGTCCAGCTTCATCAGTGCGTCAACGGTCTTGTCCGTCGGGTCAACGATGTCCATCAGGCGTTGGTGCGTACGAATTTCGAGCTGATCGCGCGACGTCTTGTTGACGTGCGGCGAACGCAGGATGTCGAAGCGTTGAATGCGGGTCGGCAGGGGCACCGGACCACGAACGATTGCGCCAGTCCGCTTTGCCGTGTCGACGATTTCAGCTGCCGATTGATCGATCAGGCGATAGTCGAAAGCCTTCAGGCGAATGCGGATTTTCTGGTTCTGCATGACAATTCCTTGGAAAGAGCGAGGCGGTATTGCGCCGCCAGATAGTAAAAGAACGTAGAGCCGGACGCCCGCCGTGGGGCGGCGCCCGGCTCCGGGCACCACTTACTGCAACTTCAACCCTCGATTTTACTCGAGAATCTTGGCAACGACACCTGCCCCGACCGTACGGCCGCCTTCGCGGATTGCGAAGCGCAGACCTTCTTCCATCGCGATCGGGTTGATCAGCTTCACCGTGATCGACACGTTGTCGCCCGGCATGACCATTTCCTTGTCCTTCGGCAACTCGATCGAGCCCGTCACGTCCGTCGTACGGAAGTAGAACTGCGGACGATAGTTGTTGAAGAACGGCGTGTGGCGGCCGCCTTCATCCTTGCTCAGCACGTACACTTCAGCCGTGAAATGCGTGTGCGGGTTGATCGAACCCGGCTTCGCCAGAACCTGGCCACGCTCCACGTCTTCACGCTTCGTGCCGCGCAGCAGGATACCAACGTTGTCGCCTGCCTGACCCTGGTCGAGCAGCTTGCGGAACATTTCCACGCCCGTGCAGGTCGTCTTCACCGTCGGCTTGATACCGACGATTTCGATTTCTTCGCCGACCTTCACGACGCCACGCTCAACGCGACCCGTCACCACCGTGCCACGACCCGAGATCGAGAACACGTCTTCCACCGGCATCAGGAACGCACCGTCAACTGCGCGCTCCGGCGTCGGGATGTACGTGTCCAGCGCATCGGCCAGATTCATGATCGCCACTTCGCCCAGCTCGCCCGTGTCGCCTTCCAGCGCCAGCTTGGCCGAACCCTTGATGATCGGCGTGTCGTCGCCCGGGAAATCGTACTTCGACAGAAGTTCACGAACTTCCATCTCGACGAGCTCCAGCAGCTCAGCGTCGTCCACCATGTCGCACTTGTTCAGGAACACGATGATGTACGGAACGCCAACCTGACGCGCCAGCAGGATGTGCTCACGCGTTTGCGGCATCGGGCCGTCTGCGGCCGAGCACACCAGAATCGCGCCGTCCATCTGCGCTGCGCCCGTGATCATGTTCTTCACATAGTCAGCGTGGCCCGGGCAGTCGACGTGTGCGTAGTGGCGGTTAGCCGTTTCGTACTCGACGTGCGCCGTGTTGATCGTGATACCGCGTGCCTTTTCTTCCGGCGCCGCGTCGATCTGGTCATATGCCTTTGCTTCGCCGCCAAACTTCTTGGTCAGAACCGTCGTGATCGCTGCCGTCAGCGTGGTCTTGCCGTGGTCAACGTGACCGATCGTGCCGACGTTCACGTGCGGCTTGGTCCGTTCGAATTTACCTTTAGCCATGTTTCTCTTCTTTCAAAAAGTTAATCGTTGAATGACTTGCCGCGCGATTACTTCGACTTCGCGTTGATGATCGCTTCAGACACGTTGCGCGGTGCTTCGGAGTAGTGCTTGAACTCCATTGTGTACGTTGCACGACCTTGACTCAGCGAACGCAGCGAAGTCGAGTAGCCGAACATTTCCGACAGCGGAACTTCAGCGCGAACGATCTTGCCGCCGCCGATCATGTCTTCCATGCCCTGAACAATACCGCGACGGCCCGACAGGTCGCCCATCACGTTGCCCATGTAGTCTTCCGGCGTTTCGACTTCCACAGCCATCATCGGTTCGAGGATGACCGGTTGCGCCTTGCGCATTGCTTCCTTGAACGCCATCGAACCGGCCATGCGGAACGCATTTTCGTTCGAGTCAACGTCGTGGTACGAACCAAACGTCAGGTGAACCTTCACGTCAACGACCGGGAAGCCTGCCAGCACGCCAGCCTTCAGCGTTTCCTGGATACCCTTGTCGACTGCCGGGATGTATTCACGCGGAATCACGCCGCCCTTGATTTCGTCCAGGAACTCGTAGCCCTTGCCTTGCTCATTCGGCTCGAGCGTGATGACCGCGTGACCGTACTGGCCGCGACCACCCGACTGCTTGACGAACTTGCCGTCGACGTCTTCCGCCTTGCCGCGGATCGTTTCACGATACGCTACTTGCGGCTTGCCGACCGTTGCTTCGACGCCGAATTCACGCTTCATCCGGTCGACCAGAATTTCGAGGTGGAGCTCGCCCATACCCGAAATGATGGTTTGACCCGATTCTTCGTCCGTTTGAACGCGGAACGACGGATCTTCCTGAGCCAGACGGTTCAGCGCCAGACCCATCTTTTCCTGGTCGGGCTTCGTCTTCGGCTCAACAGCCTGCGAAATCACCGGCTCCGGGAAAATCATGCGCTCGAGCACGATCGGGTGCAGCGGATCGCACAGCGTGTCGCCCGTGGTCGCGTCTTTCAAGCCAACTGCAGCAGCGATGTCGCCCGCGTGCACTTCCTTGATTTCTTCACGCTGATTTGCGTGCATCAGCAGAATACGACCGAGGCGTTCTTTCTTGTCCTTGGTCGCGTTCAGCAGCGTGTCACCCGACTTCGTCGTACCGGAGTACACGCGGAAGAAGATCAACTGGCCGACAAACGGGTCGGTCATGATCTTGAACGCGAGGGACGAGAACTTCTCATCGTCAGCTGCGCGACGCTCAGCCTTTTCACCGTTTTCGAGTTCACCCGTAACCGGCGGAATGTCGATCGGCGACGGCAGGAAGTCGAGCACGGCGTCCAGCATACGTTGCACGCCCTTGTTCTTGAACGCGGTACCGCACAGCATCGGCTGGATTTCGCACGCGATCGTACGGTCGCGCAGACCCTTGATGATTTCCGCTTCCGTCAGTTCGCCCGACTCGAGGTACTTGTTCATCAGGTCTTCGTTCGACTCGGCCGCAGCTTCGACCATCTTCTCGCGCCATTCGTTGCACGTGTCGACGAGCTCAGCCGGGATTTCTTCGTACGAGAATTTCGTGCCTTGGGACGCTTCGTCCCAAATGATCGCCTTCATCTTCAGCAGATCGACCACGCCCGTGAACGTTTCTTCGGCGCCGATAGGCACGACAACCGGAACCGGGTTCGCCTTCAGACGCAGCTTGAGCTGGTCGTAGACCTTGAAGAAGTTCGCGCCGGTACGGTCCATCTTGTTGATGAACGCGAGACGGGGAACCTTGTACTTGTTAGCTTGACGCCACACGGTTTCCGACTGCGGCTGCACGCCGCCCACTGCGCAGTACACCATGCATGCACCGTCGAGCACGCGCATCGAGCGCTCAACTTCAATCGTGAAGTCAACGTGGCCCGGGGTGTCGATGATGTTGATGCGGTGCTCAGCGCGGTCGCCGGCCATGCCTTTCCAGAATGCCGTGGTAGCAGCGGACGTGATCGTGATACCGCGTTCCTGCTCCTGCTCCATCCAGTCCATGGTGGCAGCGCCGTCATGAACTTCACCAATCTTGTGGTTCACGCCGGTGTAGAACAGGATGCGCTCGGTCGTCGTCGTTTTGCCGGCGTCGATGTGAGCGCTAATACCGATGTTACGGTAGCGCTCGATAGGTGTCTTGCGAGCCACTTTAATCCTCTATTGGGATGACGCGATGCGAGAAAATACCCATCGCGCTGTAACACAAACGGGCGAGGCGCTTTGTAAGCGCACCCGCCCGGAATTTCTTTCCGCTTTTTCTGCCAAACCCGGGTTCGGGAAGCTTAGAAACGGAAGTGCGAGAACGCCTTGTTGGCTTCTGCCATCCGGTGAACTTCGTCGCGCTTCTTCATCGCGCCGCCACGGCCTTCGGCCGCTTCGGAGAGTTCACCTGCCAGACGCAGGGCCATCGACTTCTCGCTGCGCTTCTTCGCGGCTTCACGCAACCAACGCATCGCCAATGCCATACGACGCGACGGACGCACTTCGACCGGAACCTGATAGTTCGCACCACCAACGCGGCGGCTCTTAACTTCGACCACCGGCTTGACGTTGTTGAGCGCTACCGTGAACACTTCCAGCGGGTCCTTGCCACCCTTGGTCTGGATCTGTTCGAAAGCGCCGTACACAATGCGCTCAGCAACCGACTTCTTACCGGAGAGCATCAGCACGTTCATGAACTTAGCTACATCTACGTTACCGAACTTCGGATCCGGCAACACTTCCCGCTTGGGGACTTCGCGACGACGCGGCATGTTTCTTCCTTTACTTTTCAGTTGGAGCTGTTTATCAGCCCCGCGGCCACCAACTAACCCGATTCATCCCTAACGACTTACCAGCCTGGTCGGGTGACCACTTACTCGACAGCACCGGCGATTCCGGCACCACCGCTATTACCGCCCTCGCAGGCGACCTGAAACTACTTTGACCGGCTGATTACTTGCCAGCCTTGGCACGCTTCGCACCGTACTTCGAGCGAGCCTGCTTACGATCCTTGACGCCCTGGGTATCCAGCGAGCCGCGAACCATGTGGTAACGCACACCCGGCAAGTCTTTAACACGGCCGCCGCGAATCAGCACGACCGAGTGTTCCTGCAGATTGTGGCCTTCACCACCGATGTACGAAATGACTTCGAAGCCGTTCGTCAGGCGCACCTTCGCAACCTTACGAAGTGCCGAGTTCGGCTTCTTAGGCGTCGTGGTGTACACACGGGTGCACACGCCACGACGCTGGGGGCAGTCCTGCAAAGCCGGGCTCTTGCTCTTCGTCGTTTCCGACGCGCGGCCTTTGCGAACCAGTTGATTGATGGTTGGCATTGTTTATTCCTGAAATTGAACAAAATCGACGCATCTGTTTCCGGGCAAAGCAGAAACGATTGCGCATCGAACTTCCGGACCGAGGTGCCAGCGCACGAATTCACTTCGCACACAGGCATTCCAAGAACCGGAACCTAGCATAATATTCCGAAAATGCTAAGCGAGTCAACAGGTTGCAATGTTTCGCACGCCTGCCGACCTCAAATAGCGCTCGCGGCTCTCAGTCGGCGGCGACAACTTCCAGCAATTCGTCGCCGAAACGGTCGAGTTTGCGCGCGCCCATGCCGGGAATGCCACGCAAATCCTCGATGGAATCTGGACCGTTGCGCGCAATTTCCGCCAGCGTGGCGTCGTGGAAAATGACATAGGCCGGCACGCCATCGCTCTTCGCCGTCTCAGTGCGCCAAGTGCGCAGGCGCTCCCAGCGGGCACGCTCGCGCGGACCCATACCGATCGTCGGATCGGCCCGCTCGCTTGTGCGACCGGACGACTGACGGGTACGCGTGGGCTTCACATAGCGGCGCATCGTGACGCTCTGCTCACTCTTCAGCACCGCTTTGGCAGCCTCTGTCAGTACCAGCGAGCCGAAACCTTCGTGGTCGACGGTGAGGTAGCCGAATGCGACGAGCTGGCGAAAGATAGCGCGCCACTCCGGCTCGCCGAGCGCGGCGCCGATTCCGAACGTTGTCAGCTTTTCGTGGCCACGTTGCAGGATCTTCTCGCTACGGTTGCCGCGGAGAATGTCGATCAAGTGCCCGGCGCCGAAATGAAAGCCGCTCGCCCGCTGCGCGCGGAATACGCAGGACAGCGCCATCTGCGCTTCGCGTGTCGCGTCCCAGGTGTCGGGCGGCTCGATGCAGTTGTCGCAGTTGCCGCACGGCTTGCTCGATTCGCCGAAATACGCGAGCAACCGCACCCGGCGGCAGGTCGCCGCTTCGCAAAGTCCGAGAAGCGCATCGAGCTTGCCTGTCTGGACGCGCTTATGCGCATCGTCGGCGTCGGATTCGTCAATCATCTTGCGCTGCTGCACGACGTCGCCGAGACCGTATGCCATCCAGGCATTGGCAGGCATGCCGTCGCGACCGGCGCGACCGGTTTCCTGATAGTAGCCTTCGACGCTCTTCGGTAAATCAAGGTGAGCCACAAAACGCACATCCGGCTTGTCGATACCCATACCAAAGGCGATCGTCGCGCACATCACGATGCCCTCCTCGCGCTGAAACATCTCCTGATGCTTCTGGCGGATCTCGAACTCCATGCCGGCGTGATAAGGCAACGCGCGCATCCCTTTCTCTTTCAACCACTCGGCCGTTTCTTCGACCTTGCGCCGCGACAGGCAATACACCACGCCGGCGTCGGTCGTGCCGTCCGGCTTCGAATGTTCGGCGCGGATGAAGTCCAGCAATTGCGTACGCGCATTGTCCTTCTCAACAATGCGATAGCGAATGTTCGGCCGATCGAAACTCGATACGAAGATGCGCGCGTCATCCAGCGCGAGACGGTGGATGATTTCGTCGCGCGTAATCGCGTCGGCGGTCGCGGTGAGCGCGATGCGGGGTACGTTCGGAAAGCGCTCGTGCAGCACCGACAGCTGAATATATTCAGGGCGGAAATCGTGCCCCCATTGCGACACGCAATGCGCTTCGTCGATTGCGAACAGGCCGATGCGCGTGCGCTCAAGCAGTTCCTGGAAACGGGGCGTCATCAGCCGTTCCGGCGCCACATACAACAGATCGATTTCGCCTTCGCGCAACGCGCGCTCGGTGGCCATCGCTTCCGCGCTCGACAGCGTCGAATTCAGGTACGCGGCACGCACACCGACTTCCGTGAGCGCAGCGACCTGGTCCTGCATCAATGCGATCAACGGGGACACCACGATCCCCGCTCCGCATCCAGCTTCGCGCCGCACCAGTGACGGAATCTGATAACACAACGACTTGCCACCGCCCGTCGGCATCAGCACGAGGCAATCGCCGCCGCCGGCGACGTGCTCGACAATTTCGCCCTGCTGTCCTCTAAACGCGGGGTAACCGAAGACTTCGTTGAGGATTTCGAGCGGACGGGACATGAATTTGAGAGAAGCAGCGTAATGCCGGTGACACGAATTTTACCAACGCATTCGTGCTGCGCCCGCGCTTTGCACAAACGTTAGCCGTTTGGCCGACGAATCCACAAAACCGCACAAAAATGAGGCGCATAAAAAAAGCCGCTCAGTCGAAACTGAGCGGCTTCGCTGGCTGGTGAGCCCGAGCGGCTTGCGCCGCCGGGACTTACTCGCCTGAGTGCTGCTGTTCGGCGGCCGGGGTTTCCGGCGTACCGAATTCGAACGACTCTTCCGCTGCGATCTGATCGAAACGCTCGCGGTCGGACAGTTCCTTGCTCTTGCGTGCCTTGTGGAACGCGAGACCCGTACCAGCCGGAATCAGACGACCAACGATCACGTTTTCCTTCAGCCCGCGCAGATCGTCGCGCTTGCCCATGATCGCCGCTTCGGTCAGCACGCGAGTCGTTTCCTGGAACGACGCCGCGGAGATGAACGAATCGGTCGACAGCGACGCCTTCGTGATACCGAGCAGCACGTTGTCGTAGGTTGCAGGGATCTTGTCTTCCGCAGCCATCCGGTCGTTCTCGTCGAGCATATCCGAGCGCTCGACCTGTTCGCCCATGATGAAGCGCGTGTCACCGTTATCGACGATCTGCACACGGCGCAGCATCTGACGGACGATCACTTCAATGTGCTTGTCATTGATCTTCACGCCCTGCAGACGATACACGTCCTGCACTTCGTCCACGATGTAGCGCGCCAGCGCTTCGACGCCCTGCAAACGCAGGATGTCGTGCGGATCAGCCGGCCCGTCGACAATCATTTCGCCCTTGTTGACGACCTGACCATCGTGCACCAGAACCTGCTTTTCCTTCGCGATCAGGAACTCGTGCTGATTGCCTTCGAGGTCCGTGATAACGAGACGCTGCTTGCCCTTCGTGTCCTTACCGAACGACGTCGTGCCCGTGACTTCCGCCAGAATACCGGCGTCCTTCGGCGAGCGCGCTTCGAACAGTTCGGCCACGCGTGGCAGACCACCGGTAATGTCGCGAGTCTTTTGCGATTCAACCGGGATACGTGCCAGCACTTCACCAACCTGCACTTGCTGACCGTCCTTCACGGTGATCAGAGCGCCGACCTGAAAGCCGATCTGCACCGAGTGCTCGGTGTTCGGGATCTTGACTTCTTCGCCGTTCGCGTCGAGCAGCTTGACCTGCGGACGCACCGTCTTCGACGCTTGCGAACCGCGGCGCTTCACGTCGATCACGACCAGCGTCGAGAGACCCGTCACATCGTCGATCTGCTTGGCAACCGTCACGCCTTCTTCGACGTTTTCGAACTTCACCGTGCCACCGTACTCGGTGATGATCGGACGCGTCATCGGATCCCACGTCGCCAGTTGCGTGCCGGCCTTGATCTGCGCACCGTCCAGTTGCAACAGCGTCGCGCCGTACGGCACCTTGTGACGTTCGCGCTCGCGGCCGTGGTCGTCGGTGATCATCGCTTCGCCCGAACGCGAGATGACGATCTGCTCGCCCTTCGCATTGGTAACGTAACGCATGGTCGCCGTGAAACGAACCGTACCGTTCGACTTGGCTTCAACCGACGAAGCCACTGCTGCACGCGACGCCGCGCCACCGATGTGGAACGTACGCATCGTGAGCTGCGTGCCCGGTTCGCCGATCGACTGAGCAGCGATCACACCAACTGCTTCACCGACGTTGACCGACGAGCCACGACCCAAGTCGCGGCCATAGCAGGCTGCGCACAGACCGTAACGCGTTTCGCATGTCAGCGGCGTACGCACGCGCACTTCGTCGATGCCGAGGCGTTCGATTTCTTCGACCGCGTCTTCGTCGAGCAACGTGCCCGTTTCGTACAGCGTTTCCTGCGATTCCGGATTGACGACGTCGGCCACCGTTACGCGACCGAGAATACGGTCACGCAGCGCTTCGACGACTTCACCGCCTTCGACCAACGCCTTCATGGCGACGCCGTTGGACGTACCGCAATCGTCCTCGACCACCACCAGATCCTGCGTCACGTCGACGAGACGACGCGTCAGGTAACCCGAGTTAGCCGTCTTGAGTGCCGTATCAGCCAGACCCTTACGTGCACCGTGGGTCGAGATGAAGTACTGCAACACGTTCAGGCCTTCACGGAAGTTCGCCGTAATCGGCGTCTCGATGATCGAGCCGTCCGGCTTCGCCATCAGGCCACGCATACCGGCCAACTGACGAATCTGAACCGCGGAACCACGAGCACCCGAGTCAGCCATCATGTAGATGGAGTTGAACGATTCCTGACGCGTTTCGTTGCCGTCGCGATCGACCACCGGTTCCGTCGACAGCTGTTCCATCATCGCCTTACCGACCGCTTCCGACGTTGCCGACCAGATGTCGACTACGTTGTTGTAGCGTTCTTGCGACGTGACGAGACCCGACATGTACTGACGGTCGTACTCCTTCACCTTCTTGGCTGCATCGCCAACGATCTGTTCTTTCTGCGGCGGCACGAGCATGTCGTCGACGCAAATCGAAATACCGGCGCGCGTTGCCAGACGGAAACCCATCTGCATCAGCTGGTCGGCAAAGATCACCGTCTCACGCAGACCGCACTTGCGGAATGCGGTGTTGATCAGACGCGAGATTTCCTTCTTCTTCAGCGGCTTGTTCAGCACCGAGAACGGCAGACCCGGCGGCAGAATTTCCGACAGGATCGAACGGCCAACGGTCGTCGGATACAGCGTAATCTTCGGCACGAACTTCGGCGCGCCTTCCGACGTGTCCTCGTTGTGGACCATTTCCGTGATCCGCACGTTGACGCGCGAGGCCAGCTCGACTTCCTTGTTCTCGTAAGCGCGCAGTGCTTCCGACACGCCGGTGAACGTCAGGCCTTCGCCCTTGGCATTCACAGCTTCACGCGTCGCGTAGTACAGGCCGAGCACGATATCCTGCGACGGCACGATCGACGGATCGCCGTTGGCCGGGAACAGGATGTTATTCGACGCCAGCATCAGCGTACGCGCTTCCATCTGCGCTTCGAGCGACAGCGGCACGTGCACAGCCATCTGGTCACCGTCGAAGTCGGCGTTGAACGCCGCGCAAACGAGCGGGTGCAGCTGGATAGCCTTACCTTCGATCAGCACCGGCTCGAAAGCCTGAATGCCAAGACGGTGAAGCGTCGGCGCGCGGTTCAGCATCACCGGATGTTCGCGGATCACTTCTTCCAGAATGTCCCACACCACCGGCGTCTGGTTCTCGACTTCCTTCTTCGCAGCCTTGATGGTGGTAGCCACACCCATCACTTCGAGCTTGTTGAAGATGAACGGCTTGAACAGTTCGAGCGCCATCAGTTTCGGCAGACCGCACTGATGCAGCTTGAGCGTCGGGCCGACCACGATCACCGAACGGCCCGAGTAGTCAACGCGCTTACCGAGCAAGTTCTGACGGAAACGACCGCCCTTACCCTTGATCATGTCAGCGAGCGACTTCAGCGGGCGCTTGTTCGCGCCGGTCATTGCCTTACCGCGACGACCGTTGTCGAGCAGCGAATCGACGGCTTCCTGCAGCATCCGCTTTTCGTTGCGGACGATGATTTCAGGCGCCTTCAATTCGAGCAGACGCTTCAACCGGTTGTTACGGTTGATCACGCGGCGATACAGGTCGTTCAGGTCCGACGTCGCGAAGCGGCCGCCATCCAGCGGCACCAGCGGACGCAGTTCCGGCGGCAGCACCGGCAGCACTTCGAGCACCATCCAGTCAGGCTTGATGCCCGAACGTTGGAAAGCCTCGAGCACCTTCAGGCGCTTCGCGTACTTCTTGATCTTCGCTTCCGAACCCGTATTCTTGAGTTCGGTGCGCAGCATCTCGACCTGTTCGTCGATGTTGATCGCGCGCAGCAGTTCGCGAACGCCTTCCGCGCCCATCTCGGCACGGAATTCGTCACCGTACTCTTCGACCTTGTTGTAGTAATCCTCTTCCGTCATGATCTGCCGCGCTTTCAGCGGCGTCATGCCCGGATCGATCACCACGTATGCTTCGAAGTACAGCACGCGTTCGATGTCGCGCAGCGTCATGTCGAGCACCATGCCCAGACGCGACGGCAGCGACTTCAGGAACCAGATGTGAGCAACCGGCGAGGCCAACTCAATGTGGCCCATCCGTTCGCGACGCACCTTCGCGAGCGTCACTTCGACGCCGCACTTTTCACAGATCACGCCACGATGCTTCAGGCGCTTGTACTTGCCGCAAAGGCATTCGTAGTCTTTGATCGGCCCGAAGATCTTCGCGCAGAACAGACCATCGCGTTCCGGCTTGAACGTCCGGTAGTTGATGGTTTCCGGCTTCTTAACTTCACCGAACGACCACGAACGGATCTTGTCTGGCGAAGCCAGACCGATCTTGATCGCGTCAAAAACTTCAGGCTGTTGGACTTGCTTGAATAGATCGAGCAGAGCTTTCATTGCTTTCTCTCCGTAGTCCGATTAGTTGCGGTCGAGGTCGATATCGATACCGAGCGAGCGGATTTCCTTCACCAACACGTTGAAGGATTCCGGCATGCCGGCGTCGATCACGTGATCACCCTTGACCAGGTTCTCATACACCTTGGTCCGGCCCGCCACGTCATCCGACTTCACCGTGAGCATTTCCTGCAACACGTACGATGCGCCGTACGCTTCGAGCGCCCACACTTCCATTTCACCGAAACGCTGGCCACCGAACTGCGCCTTACCGCCCAACGGCTGCTGCGTCACGAGCGAGTACGGGCCCGTGGAACGCGCGTGCATCTTGTCGTCGACCAAGTGGTGCAGCTTCAGGTAGTGCATGTAGCCGACCGTTACCGTACGTTCGAACATCTCGCCCGTGCGGCCGTCGTACAGACGCACCTGATTCTTCGACGGCGTCATGCCGAGGTTCTTCGCGATGTCGTCCGGGAATGCCAGATCCAGCGCGCGCGACATTTCTTCTTCCGTCGCACCGTCGAACACCGGCGTGGCAAACGGCACGCCTTCGCGCAGGTTCTTCGCCAGTTCGACGATTTCGTCGTCCGTGAAGCTATCCAGCTCCTCAGCGCGGCCCGACTCGTTGTAGATCTTGGTCAGGAATTCGCGCAGGTCAGCGATCTTCGCCTGACGCTGCAGCATTTCGGCGATACGCCAGCCGAGACCCTTCGCGGCCCAACCCAGATGCACTTCGAGAACCTGACCCACGTTCATCCGCGACGGCACGCCGAGCGGGTTCAGAACGACGTCAGCCGGACGGCCATCGGCCATGTACGGCATGTCTTCGATCGGAACGATCTTCGACACAACACCCTTGTTACCGTGACGGCCGGCCATCTTGTCGCCAGGCTGCAGACGACGCTTAACAGCCAGATACACCTTGACCATCTTCAGCACGCCCGGCGGCAGTTCGTCGCCTTGCGTGAGCTTTTTGCGCTTTTCTTCGAACGCCAGATCGAACTGGTGACGCTTCTGTTCGATCGAGTCCTTGATCGCTTCGAGCTGTGCCGCTGCTTCTTCATCCGCGAGGCGGATGTCGAACCAGTGGTAGTGGTCGAGATCTTCCAGGTAAGCCTGTTCGATCTTGGTACCCTTCGCGAGCTTTTTCGGACCGCCGTTCGCGACCTTGCCGGCCAGCATACGTGCGAGACGCTGGAATGCATCGCCTTCCACGATACGCAGCTGGTCGTTCAGGTCGAGGCGATAACGCTTCAGTTCATCGTCGATGATCTGTTGCGCACGCTTGTCGCGCTGGATGCCTTCACGCGTGAACACTTGCACGTCGATGACCGTGCCGCTCATGCCCGACGGCACGCGCAGCGACGTGTCCTTCACGTCCGAAGCCTTCTCACCGAAGATCGCGCGCAGCAGCTTTTCTTCCGGCGTCAGCTGGGTTTCACCCTTCGGCGTAACCTTACCGACCAGCACGTCGCCTGCTTCAACTTCAGCGCCGATGTAGACGATGCCCGACTCATCGAGACGGCCGAGTTGAACTTCAGCCAGGTTCGAGATGTCGCGCGTAATTTCTTCCGGTCCGAGCTTCGTATCGCGAGCTACGACGTTCAGTTCTTCGATGTGGATCGACGTGTAACGGTCGTCAGCAACCACCTTCTCCGAGATCAAGATCGAATCTTCGAAGTTGTAGCCGTTCCACGGCATGAACGCGACCAGCATGTTCTGGCCGAGAGCCAGTTCGCCGAGGTCGGTCGATGCACCGTCAGCCAGCACGTCGCCACGCGACACGATGTCGCCGACCTTCACGATCGGGCGCTGGTTGATGTTCGTGTTCTGATTCGAACGCGTGTACTTGATCAGGTTGTAGATGTCCACGCCGACGTCGCCAGCAACGGCTTCATCGTCGTTCACGCGAATCACCATACGGCCTGCGTCGACGTAATCGACCACACCACCACGGAATGCCTGAACCGTGGTACCCGAGTCGACTGCCACCGTGCGTTCAATACCCGTACCGACCACAGCCTTTTCAGGACGCAGACACGGCACAGCCTGACGCTGCATGTTCGAACCCATCAATGCGCGGTTCGCGTCATCGTGCTCGAGGAACGGAATCAGCGATGCTGCCACCGAGACGATCTGCGACGGCGCCACGTCCATATACTGGATGCGGTCCGGCGTAACCATCAGCGTTTCGCCTGCTTCACGCGACGACACCAGTTCGTCGGTCAGCGAGCCATCAGCAGCAACCGCCGCGTTCGCCTGAGCGATCACGTAACGGCCTTCTTCGATCGCCGACAGATAGTCGATTTGATCGGTCACCTTGCTGTCCACGACCTTGCGATACGGCGTTTCCAGGAAGCCGTATTCGTTCAGGTGCGCGTACAGTGCGAGCGAGTTGATCAGGCCGATGTTCGGACCTTCCGGCGTTTCAATCGGACACACACGGCCATAGTGGGTCGGGTGCACGTCGCGAACTTCAAAGCCAGCGCGCTCACGCGTCAAACCGCCCGGGCCAAGTGCCGAAACACGGCGCTTGTGGGTGATTTCCGACAGCGGGTTCGTTTGGTCCATAAACTGCGACAGCTGCGACGAACCGAAGAACTCACGAATCGCCGACGAAATCGGCTTCGAGTTGATCAGGTCGTGCGGCATCAGGTTTTCGCTTTCGGCCTGGCCGAGGCGTTCCTTCACAGCACGTTCGACACGCACGAGACCTGCGCGGAACTGGTTTTCCGCCAGTTCGCCGACGCAACGCACACGACGATTGCCCAAGTGGTCGATGTCGTCCACTTCGCCCTTGCCGTTACGCAGTTCGACCAGGATCTTGATCGTGGCGAGGATGTCGTCGTCTTGCAGCGTCATCGGACCGACGATTTCGTCGCGACCGACACGGCGATTGAACTTCATACGACCCACCTTGGACAGGTCGTATGCGTCTTCGCTATAGAACAGACGGTTGAACAGCGCCTCGACCGCTTCTTCGGTCGGCGGTTCGCCCGGACGCATCATGCGGTAGATCGCGATGCGAGCGGCCATCTTGTCGGCGGTTTCGTCGATACGCAGCGTCGACGAGATGTACGGACCTTGATCCAGATCGTTCGTGTAGAGCGTCTGGATGTCTTTGATCTTCGATTCGCGGAGCTTTTCGAGGACGGTTTCGGTGATTTCGTCGTTCGCGTTAGCGATGACTTCACCTGTGTCGCCGTCGACGACGTTCTTCGCCAGCACGCGCCCGAGCAGATAGTCTTCCGGAACCGAGATGAACTTCGTCTTCGCGTTGTCGAGATCGCGAATGTGCTTGGCGTTGATCCGCTTGTCCTTCTGGACGATCACGTTGCCGTCACGATCCGTAATATCGAAACGTGCGACTTCACCACGCAGACGCTCCGGCACGAATTCCATCTGCGCGCCTTCCGGCATCAGCGTGAAATTGTCGAACACGAAGAAGTTCGCGAGGATCTGTTCCGGCGTCAGGCCAATAGCCTTGAGCAGAATCGTGACCGGCATCTTGCGACGGCGGTCAACGCGGAAGTACAGCACGTCCTTCGGATCGAATTCGAAGTCGAGCCACGAACCGCGGTAAGGAATGATACGTGCCGAGAACAGGAGCTTACCCGAGCTGTGCGTCTTGCCCTTGTCGTGTTCGAAGAACACGCCCGGCGAACGATGCAGCTGCGAAACGATCACACGTTCCGTACCGTTGATGACGAACGAACCCGTCGGCGTCATGAGCGGAATTTCGCCCATGTACACTTCCTGTTCCTTCACTTCCTTGACGACCGGCTTGCTCGGCGATTCCTTGTCGAGCAGCACCAGACGCACTTTCGCGCGCAGTGCCGAGCAGTAGGTCAAACCGCGCTGCTGACATTCCTTGATGTTGAATGCCGGCGGCGACAGCATGTAGCTGACGAACTCTAGACGCGCGAACCCGTTGTGCGAAACAATCGGGAAAACGGATGTAAACGCAGCCTGCAGGCCTTCCGGCTTGCGTTGCGTGGACGACGTGTCTGCTTGCAGAAACGTGCTGAATGATTCAAGCTGGGTAGCCAGCAGGAAAGGTACTTGGTGAACGATGGGGCGCTTCGCAAAACTCTTGCGAATGCGCTTCTTCTCGGTGAAGGAATATTGCATACGATCTCCGAATCACGGCGGGCATTGTTGTCGAGGCAGGATACCTTGATGAGACAACCCGAGTGTTCACCGACTGAGACCCGATGGCCGTCCGATGGCTTGAACGAGCCTAGAAGCTTGGTGGTTGGCCGCTACCAACCGCTGGCTGACGGCAGCGGATGCCTATGTTGCCCGCTACCCGACCAAACTTGCCTTCTGCAGTCGCTTCAGAAGACAAAGAGAAGCGCCGGTCAATATTGCCGATAGGCGATTTTCTTTGGCTTCTGGGACCCCCGCTCTTGCCGAAATCAGCTGGCAAAAACGTGATTCCCACAAAGCACAAAAAGGCCGGCGGTGGAAAACCGCCAGCCTTCGCACAACGCGCTGAAACTTACTTGATTTCAGCCTTCGCGCCGGCTTCTTCCAACTTCTTCTTGGCTTCTTCAGCAGCAGCCTTCGGTACCGATTCCTTAACAGGCTTCGGTGCACCGTCGACCAGGTCCTTCGCTTCCTTCAGGCCGAGACCCGTCAGTTCACGAACAGCCTTAATGACCGAAACCTTGTTCGCGCCGACTTCCGTCAGGTTGACCGTGAATTCGGTTTGCTCTTCAGCGACAGCTGCAGCTGCGCCTGCCGGGCCTGCCACTGCAACAGCAGCGGCCGACACGCCAAACTTTTCTTCGAACGCCTTGACCAGCTCGTTCAGTTCCAGAACCGACATCGAGCTTACTGCCTCGAGGATGTCATCTTTTGCGATTGCCATTTGAAATACTCCTAAATTGAATTCGGATACAGCCAGCGATCAATCACGCTCGACTGAAGTGCGTTAAGCAGCAGCTTCTTCGCCTTGTTTCTTTTCTGCCAGCGCGGCCAGAGCGCGCGCAAAGCCAGAAACAGGTGCTTGCATAACGTACAACAGCTTGGAGAGCAGTTCTTCGCGGCTCGGGATGTTTGCCAGCGCTTGCACGCCAGCCTTGTCCATCACCTTGCCTTCGTAGGAACCAGCCTTGATGATCAACTTGTCATTGCTCTTGCCGAAGTCGTTGACGACCTTAGCAGCGGCAATGGCATCTTCCGAGATGCCGTAGATCAGGGGACCGGTCATCTGCTCTGCCAAAGAAGCAAACGGGGTACCTTCAACAGCGCGACGCGCCAGCGTGTTTTTCAACACACGAAGGTAAACCTGTTGCTCACGCGCTTTCGCGCGCAGCTTGGTCAGATCGCCAACCGTGATCCCACGATACTCAGCCAGAACCACGGTCTGGGCTTTCGCGACTTGCGCGGCAACCTCAGCGACGACGGCCTGCTTGCTTTCTTTATTGAGTGGCACGGTTAACCTCCAGATTCGATACACGCAGCGTGCGCCTTGTGTACCGCGTTCAATAACGGCGTCCGACCAGTCAGGAGTATTTCGACCGCCCGATCTCCACATTTCTGCGGACATCCAACGGCGTCATCACTACAAAACCTTTTCGGGTTCGCCATCTGCGTTGGCTTTACATTAAGGGGCCGCCTGCCTGCTGCGTTCCCGCCAACGGTCTTTGACAACCGGTCGCTCGATGCTAACTGCCATCTTGCGACCGCCCAAAGCCCATAAAACCGCCTCGACTCACATCGAGGCGATGAATTCGTTACTGTGCTGCGATCGATGCCTGGTCGACGCGAACGCCAACACCCATCGTGCTCGACAGCGCAACCTTGCGCAGGTACACACCCTTGCTCGTTGCCGGCTTCGCCTTTTGCAGCGCGTCGACGAGAGCGTTCAGGTTGCTGCGCAGAGCCGTCGGCTCAAACGAAGCACGACCAATCGTGGCGTGGATGATACCGGCCTTGTCGACACGGAATTGCACCTGGCCAGCCTTGGCGTTCTTGACCGCGGTCGCGACGTCCGGCGTAACCGTGCCAACCTTCGGATTCGGCATCAGGCCGCGCGGGCCGAGAATCTGACCAAGCGTACCGACAACGCGCATCGTGTCCGGTGAAGCGATCACGATGTCGAAGTCCAACTTGCCAGCCTTGACTTGTTCAGCCAGGTCTTCCATACCGACGATTTCCGCGCCGGCTGCACGAGCCTGCTCAGCCTTTTCGCCTTGAGCGAATACGGCCACGCGAACCGACTTACCGGTACCAGCCGGCAGCACGACCGAGCCTCGAACCACTTGGTCCGACTTCTTCGCGTCGATGCCGAGTTGCACTGCAACGTCGATCGACTCGTCGAACTTGGCGCTTGCGCATTCCTTCACGAGCGACAGAGCTTCGTCGATCGCGTACAGCTTTTGACGATCAACCTTGGCTGCAAATGCTTGCAGACGCTTTGAAAGCTTAGCCATTTACACGCCCTCCACGGTGATGCCCATCGAGCGGGCGCTACCAGCGATTGTACGAACCGCTGCGTCCAGATCAGCTGCCGTCAGATCGGGCATCTTGGTCTTGGCGATGTCTTCAGCTTGAGCGCGGGTGATCTTGCCGACCTTGTCGGTATGCGGCTTAGCCGAACCCTTGTCGATCTTTGCTGCTTTCTTGATCAAAACCGTAGCCGGCGGCGTCTTCAGAACGAACGTGAAGCTCTTGTCCGCGAACGCAGTGATCACGACCGGAATCGGCAGACCCGGTTCCATAGCTTGAGTCTGCGCGTTAAACGCTTTGCAGAACTCCATGATGTTCAGGCCGCGTTGGCCCAGTGCCGGACCGACCGGCGGCGACGGGTTGGCTTTACCTGCAGGAATCTGCAGCTTGATAAAGCCGATGATTTTCTTTGCCATTTTGAAAACCTCTTAGGAACGCCGCCGGGGTACAAGCGGACATTCAGTGAGTAGTAGCGCGCGTTCGCCAAAAACAGGCTACTTGCGCTCCTCAACGGCCATTACGCGGACCGTAAGCGCGAAATACGGGGCGCACCGATTGGTGCGCCCCGTAGAATTCTGGATTACAACTTTTCGACCTGGCCGAATTCCAGCTCGACCGGCGTTGCGCGGCCGAAAATTGTAACGGAAACACGGACGCGCGACTTTTCGTAGTTCACTTCTTCGACGCTGCCGTTGAAATCCGTGAATGGACCGTCCTTCACCCGAACCATCTCGCCCACTTCGAACAGGGTCTTCGGACGCGGCTTTTCCACGCCTTCCTGCATTTGCGACATGATCTTTTCGACTTCCCGCGGGGAAATCGGGCTCGGACGATTACGCGCCCCGCCGACGAAACCCGTCACCTTTGCAGTATTCTTCACAAGGTGCCACGTCTCATCCGTCATCTCCATTTCCACGAGCACATAACCCGGAAAGAAACGACGTTCGGTCACTGATTTGTGACCACCTTTCACCTCGACCACTTCTTCAGTCGGAACGAGGATTTGACCAAATTGGTCTTGCATGCCAGCACGTTCAATGCGCTCTTGAAGCGCACGTTGCACGCTCTTCTCCATGCCGGAGTAGGCGTGCACCACGTACCAACGTTTGCCGCTCGGGGACGCCGGAGTATCGCTCATATCATTTCCAACCCAGAATCACCGAGAAAATCGCCCATTCGATGGATTTATCGCTAATCCAAAGAAAGATCGCCATCACGAACACGAAGCCGAACACTACGAGCGTTGTCTGGGTGGCCTCTTTACGAGTCGGCCAGACAACCTTACGAACTTCTTTGTACGAGTCTTTGGCGAAAGCGATGAAACCCTTGCCAGGCGCGGAGAGAAGACCGACTGCAACACCTGCGATAGCGCCAACAGCCAAGGCAGCTCCGCGGACGTACCATTCCTGGCCGCTGAGCCAGAAGAACCCCACGAACCCGGCCAAGACCAACAATACGCCCGCGACGAGCATCAGCTTGTCGCCGGATGTATTTACAGTTTCGACGGAAGGATTCGCCATAACACCTTAACGAAGCGCCACATACGACGCGTGAGTTGGCAGGGGCAGAGGGAATCGAACCCCCAACCTTCGGTTTTGGAGACCGACGCTCTGCCAGTTGAGCTATACCCCTAAACCATTTTGGGGTTGACGACACCGCCAACCCCGAAACCACCGATTAACGAGAACTATCTGGCGTTACTCGAGAATCTTGGCAACGACACCTGCCCCGACCGTACGGCCGCCTTCGCGGATTGCGAAGCGCAGACCTTCTTCCATCGCGATCGGGTTGATCAGCTTCACCGTGATCGACACGTTGTCGCCCGGCATGACCATTTCCTTGTCCTTCGGCAACTCGATCGAGCCCGTCACGTCCGTCGTACGGAAGTAGAACTGCGGACGATAGTTGTTGAAGAACGGCGTGTGGCGGCCGCCTTCATCCTTGCTCAGCACGTACACTTCAGCCGTGAAATGCGTGTGCGGGTTGATCGAACCCGGCTTCGCCAGAACCTGGCCACGCTCCACGTCTTCACGCTTCGTGCCGCGCAGCAGGATACCAACGTTGTCGCCTGCCTGACCCTGGTCGAGCAGCTTGCGGAACATTTCCACGCCCGTGCAGGTCGTCTTCACCGTCGGCTTGATACCGACGATTTCGATTTCTTCGCCGACCTTCACGACGCCACGCTCAACGCGACCCGTCACCACCGTGCCACGACCCGAGATCGAGAACACGTCTTCCACCGGCATCAGGAACGCACCGTCAACTGCGCGCTCCGGCGTCGGGATGTACGTGTCCAGCGCATCGGCCAGATTCATGATCGCCACTTCGCCCAGCTCGCCCGTGTCGCCTTCCAGCGCCAGCTTGGCCGAACCCTTGATGATCGGCGTGTCGTCGCCCGGGAAATCGTACTTCGACAGAAGTTCACGAACTTCCATCTCGACGAGCTCCAGCAGCTCAGCGTCGTCCACCATGTCGCACTTGTTCAGGAACACGATGATGTACGGAACGCCAACCTGACGCGCCAGCAGGATGTGCTCACGCGTTTGCGGCATCGGGCCGTCTGCGGCCGAGCACACCAGAATCGCGCCGTCCATCTGCGCTGCGCCCGTGATCATGTTCTTCACATAGTCAGCGTGGCCCGGGCAGTCGACGTGTGCGTAGTGGCGGTTAGCCGTTTCGTACTCGACGTGCGCCGTGTTGATCGTGATACCGCGTGCCTTTTCTTCCGGCGCCGCGTCGATCTGGTCATATGCCTTTGCTTCGCCGCCAAACTTCTTGGTCAGAACCGTCGTGATCGCTGCCGTCAGCGTGGTCTTGCCGTGGTCAACGTGACCGATCGTGCCGACGTTCACGTGCGGCTTGGTCCGCTCAAACTTACCCTTGGCCATTTTCGACTCCTAAGAGGATTTATCCGTACGTTGCGCCGCGCGCAAACAATCACCGAGTACTTCTGGTGCCCATGGGCAGGATCGAACTGCCGACCTCTCCCTTACCAAGGGAGTGCTCTACCACTGAGCCACATGGGCGCTACTTCTTTGTTGCTGGAGCGGGTGAAGGGAATCGAACCCTCGTCGTAAGCTTGGAAGGCTTCTGCTCTACCATTGAGCTACACCCGCAAGGATCCATGGATTCCCATCTACTGCTACAACCTGCATTCTGGTGGAGGAGGTTGGATTCGAACCAACGTAGGCGTAAGCCAACAGATTTACAGTCTGCCCCCTTTAGCCACTCGGGCACCCCTCCGCAGAGAACTGATGATTATGAGGGAACAACCGCTTACTGTCAAGGCTTGCTTGACCGTTCCAAACTCATAGCTCTCACTTATATAGTGATTCCAGCTGCT
>NZ_JAQQCH010000019.1:0-152944 GCF_046030555.1 Paraburkholderia sediminicola
TCAGGCAAATCAGACGAGGAAGCGCTGCGAGGCAACAAACAGGCAAAGCTCAACACCGTAGGCAACCAGACAACAAAGCGCCAAACAGGCAACCAATTCAAGTAACAACCAACACCACGGACAACCAGATAAAATATCCAGCACCCGCGCTGCCGCGCACCAGCCCCTTCGGTATCAGACCTTGAAACGCAAAATGCCCGCGCTGAACGCGCTGAAAGCCTTCGAAGTCGCCGGCCGCACGGGCAGCTTCACCCGCGCAGCGGAATTGCTGAACGTGACGCAAAGCGCGGTCAGCCGGCAGGTCCGGCAACTCGAAGCCCAGCTCGGCGAGACGTTGCTCCAGCGTCACCATCACCACCTCGAGCTCTCGGCCGCCGGCCGTATCCTCCTGCAAGCACTGCAACAGTCGTTCGACCGGATCGAACTCACCGTCCGCAGCCTGCAAGAAAAAACCCACCGCAACCGTCTGCGTATCAACGCGCCGCCCACCTTCACAAGCCGCTGGCTGATGCCGCGCCTCGGACGCCTGCGCGACGCGCACCCACATCTCGAACTCAGCCTGTCGACTCGCGTCGACGACAACCTCGCCGAATCCGGCGTGCTCGACTGCGCCATCCGTTTCGGCAACGGCGAGTGGGAAGGCGTCGACAACCGTCTGCTGATGAACGAGCGGCATATCGCCGTCTGCGCGCCTGCGTTGCTCGCGCGCCAGGCAGGCCGCGCCGCCATCGATCTGAATCAGTTCACGCTATTGCATGTGCTCGCGAGCGCCGATCAACGCTATCTGACGTGGCAGCATTGGCTGAAGGCCGCCGGCATTGAAAACGTCGACACCCGCGGCGGCTATGAATTCGATCTGCTCGATCACGCTATCCGCGCGGCTATCGACGGGCTGGGCGTGACGATCGCCGATCGCCACATGATCGCGCGTGAGCTGGCCGAGGGGCAGTTGGTAAAAGTGCTCAACGTGCACGTTGACGGGCATCAGTCGTACTGGCTCGTCACGCGCGCCGAACAGGACGAGTTGCCACACGTCGCGCTATTTCGCGACTGGCTGCAGCAGGAAATCTGGTTGACCGAGCGCGCGCTCGACTCGTCGGAGTCAGCACAGCTGGGCGAAGCCAGTTGAATCGAACGAAATTCGTCTGAGTTCAAACGGCTGAGCGACACAGGTTCACTCGAGCCACCGCTTTGACGCGTTATGTGACGCAAAAAAAACGCGCCGATTGCATCGCATCGGCGCGTTTTTTCCGCTACACCGCTAGCGGTGAATTTCCATCGGTCAGGCAGCAGCAGCCAGCTCCGCTGCTTCGGCTCTAAAGCCGGCTTCCGTGGCGGCGTCTTCGAGAATCATCTCGGCGCCCTTCTCCGCCACCATCATCGTCGGCGCATTGATGTTGCCGGAGGTGATGTTCGGGAAAATCGACGCGTCGACCACACGCAAGCCGGCAACACCATGCACCCGCAAACGCGCATCGACCACGGAGGTGCGCGGGTCGTCGCCCATCGCGCACGAACCGCACAGGTGATAGATCGACCCCGATTGCTCACGGAAATACTGCAGGAAGCCTTCACGCGTATTCACCTGCGGCCCCGGCGAGATCTCTTCGACTGTGATCTCTTTCAGCGCCGGCGATGCCATCACCTTGCGCACCAGCTCGCAGCCCTGAATCACTTCGTCGATATCCTTCTGTGTCGTCAGCGCGTTGATGCGGATTTTCGCGGCGTCTCCCGCGCGATTCGATGCGATCTCGATCGACCCCCGGCTTGTTGGCCGGCACGGGTTGAACGCCAGCAGGAAGCCCGAATACGGCTCGGGTTCGAGATTCGCCTTGCTGCTCTTCGGAATCCGGTACGACAGCGGATTGAAGTACAACTGCAAATTCGGCTGCGCTTCGTGATCGCTGCCTCTGAAGAATCCGCCCGACTGGTTCACGCTCATCGCGAGCGGCCCCTTGCGCGTCAGCAGATACTGCAGACCGAGCTTAAGCTTGCCAAGCAACGGGCGCATCTCGTCGTTCAGCGTCTTCACGTTCGCGCGATAGTAGAAACTCACGCACAGATGGTCCTGCAGATTCTGCCCCACTGCAGGCAATTCCTTGACCATCGCAATGCGATGCTTTGCCAGCAATGCGCTATCGCCTACGCCCGAGAGTTGCAGCAGCTTGGGCGAATCGACCGCGCCCGCCGACAGGATCACCTCACCGGTCGCCATGAACTGCCGTGTAGCGCCGTTCTGTGTCACGCTCACGCCAATTGCCCGTTGGTTGCCGTCGAATAGCACGCGGCTAGCCAGCACGTCACGTTCGACCGTCAGGTTCCTGCGCGTGAGCACCGGATGCAGATATTCGAAGCTGCTTGACGAACGCTGTCCATTGCGCGTATTCACGTCGTAGATGCCGGCACCTTCGAATTGCGCACCGTTGAAGTCGTCGCTGCGTTTGTAGCCGGCCTGGTCGCAGCCTTTCAGGAACACGCGGCAAATCGGGTGCACGGCGTCCTTCATTGGCGAGATGCGAATCGGACCATCCGCGCCGTGATATTCGGTGTTGCCGAGCGGATGCGATTCGAGCTTGCGGAAATACGGCAACACGTCGCGAAACGCCCAGCCCTTGTTGCCCGCGGCGGCCCAATCGTCGAAATCGTGCGGCTGGCCGCGTACGTAGATCATCGCGTTGATCGAACCGGAACCGCCCTGCACTTTGCCGCGCGGACAATAGATCGGCCGGTTGTCGAGTTCCTTTTCAGGCTCGCTGTAGTACATCCAGTTGTAGGTTTCGTTGTAGTACGTCTTGGTGAAACCCACCGGGATCTTGAACCAGAACGAGCTATCCTTGCCGCCTGCTTCGAGCAGCAGCACCGAATATTGGCCCGACGCCGAAAGGCGATTGGCGAGAATGCAGCCCGCCGAACCCGCACCGACGATGATGTAATCGTAGTTCATGCTCTATGTCGCCAGACGGCGCCCAATCCATTGAATGCGTAAAGCAGGTTAAAACCGGCAGGTTTCAATTAGCAGATTTCAACCCGCAGGTTAAAACCCACAACTCAAACCCGCCGGTTCAATCCAGGTTCAACCCCTGGCCGGTGCGAGGTCTTTCACGTCGGCGGGTTGTGCGGCCATTTGCAGGTGCAGACGCTCGCCGGTGTACGGCGTGTGCTGTCTGACGACATCCATATTCAACTCCACGCCCAGGCCCGGCTCCTGCGAAGGAATGATGTAGCCGTCTTCCCATTGAATCGGCTTCTTCAACACCGCCGCATGGAAGCCGTCCCACGTGCCGATGCTTTCCTGAATCAGAAAATTCGGCGTGCAGGTTGCGAGCTGAATGCTAGCGGCCGCGCCGATCGGCCCGTTGTACAGATGCGGGGCGATCTGCGCGTAATACACCTCGGCGATCGCCGCGACTTTCTTCGCTTCGAGCAGGCCACCCACGCGTGCCACGTTCAGTTGCAGGATCGACGCCGCACCTGCTTCGAGCAGCTTGAAAAATTCATACTTGGTGGTGAGGCGCTCGCCCGCAGCAATCGGAATACTCGTGTGCTGCGCGACTTGCGCCATTGCGCCTTCCTGCCCCGGCGGCACCGGTTCTTCGAACCACAACGGATCGTATTTCTCGAGGCGTTTGGCAAGCCGGATGGCCGACGAGGGCACCATCTGCCCATGCGTGCCGAACAGCAGATCGGCCTTGCTGCCGACGGCTTCGCGCACACGCTTGCAGAACGTCTCGCAACGGTCGAGCACATCCATCGACAATTGATGACCCGAATAGGCCGTGTACGGCCCCGCCGGATCGAACTTCACCGCGGTAAAGCCGCGCTTCACGTTCTCAACGGCGCATTCGGCGGCGAGATCGGGATCGTCGTAGTCGTATTCGCCCTTGCTGTTCTTCGGATACAGGTACGTGTACGAGCGCAGACGCGAGTTCACCATGCCGCCGAGCAGTTCATACACCGGCTTGTTCGCCGCCTTGCCGATGATGTCCCAGCACGCCATTTCCAGCCCGCTGACCACGCCCATCATCGTCAGATCGGGGCGTTGCGTGAAGCCACTCGAATACGCTTCGCGCCAGAGCCGCTCGATATGGTGCGGATCCTTATCGAGCAGGTAGCGGCCGAATACATCGTCGATGATGTGAGTCATCGCCTTCGGGTGAAACGTCGCCGAATAGATTTCGCCGACGCCTTCAATACCGCAGTCAGTCTTCAGCTTGACGAAAATCCAGTACATGCCGCCCACATGCGGCGGCGGTACGGCGACGATATGCGTTTCGAGCGAGACGACTTTCATTTACGCAACCCCTTTCGTGTTAAGCATGTTTCTCAACGCAAGACCGGCAAAACCGCCGAGCGCCGCCATTCCGGCCACATAGCCGAAGTAAAGCTGGTAACCGAAGACGCCCGGGAAGTTCTGCGTCAGATAGCCGTTGATCAACGGCAGGAACACATCGGGCGAATAGCCAAGTACGGAGATCAGGCCGATAGCAAGACCCATCGTTTCGACCGGGATATTGCAGCGATCCAGCAGCGACCAGTACAGTCCGCGAATCGCGTAAGTCAGAATGCCGATGAAGAGCACGAGGAACACCAGCAGCACGTGGCTCGAGATGCGCGGCGCCGCCATCAGACCCAGCAACGACAGTGCAGCGAGGAAGAGCGCGATCACCAGCACCGAGACCTTCGAATAACGGTCACCGAGAAAGCCGCCGCCGATGCCGCCGATCGGCCGCATCCACAACTTGAGCGTGGTGATCGTGCCGGCCATCACCACCGTCAAACCGATCTCGCCTTCATGCAGATAGGCGGAGAAGCTGTAGGTGGCCCAGAACACCTGATAGCCGCAGAACACAATGGCCGCGACCAGCCACAACTCGGGAATCGAGGCGAGAGTTTTCAGATCGACCAGTATGTTGCTGCGTTTCTTCGCGGCACGGTTGGCGGCCGCGTCTTCAGTACCTTGCGGGTCTTTGACGAGTGCGAGCACCACGCCAAGCGCGATGCACAGAAACGCGTACATGTAGACGACCAGCCTGAAGCCAGCCGTGACGGGTTCGCCTTTGGTCTGCGTGAACCAGGCGAACAGCGTGATCGCGACGGTCGCGAGCATCGCTTCGATCAATCCGCGTCCGCCGTCGAGCAAGCCGAAGAAGCGGCCTTGCTCGTGCGTGCCGGCGATCATCGTCACGCGCTTGATGACAGCAGCCCAGAACGTCAACCCGGTCGACAGTCCCCAGCCGCCGAAGATCAGCATCAGCACATTGAAGGACGGCGCGGTCGAATACCACAGGCCGAGCACGCCGGTCGCGATCAGCGAAAAGCAGATCAACATGCGCGGTGCGATCCGGTCGGCGAGCCAGCCGCTCGGCAGGTAGCTCAGCAGAAAGATCGTGCCAAGCGACGAATACAGATAGCCGAGCTGGCTATCGGTGATGTGAAACACTTCGAGCATCGTCGGCTGATAAACCTGCCGAAGATACAGAATCGGGTAAATCGCACCAGCCGCCAGCACCAGCAACATGAGCTGGACATAGCGTTGGGCCTTGCTTTTTTGCAGTAGGGCTTCGTCGCTTAACGCGAGCGAGGCAGCAGTTTGAACGGGTTGCGTTGACACGTGAGCGCTCCTGAGAGACACAGCACCGGTCCCACCGGTCTGCCGGATCTCCAAATTTTTTTATTAGTGCAGCGGGTTTGCTGCGCTTCCGCGGGTTTCAGGGCGACGCGTGCCGTCTACTCCGAATCGCACGGCACGCGCCAGTTTCAGCTTCAGTACTTCATGACCACAAGGCGCGTCTGCGTGAATTCGAGCATGCCGTGCTTGCCGTCGTCGCCGCCGAGACCCGAGCGTTTCCAGCCCGCGTGGAAACCTTGGTACGGATCGGCCGGCGTGCGGTTCACATACAACTCGCCGGCTTCGATGCCGTTGGCGATCTTCATCGCGCCGCGGTAGTTCTCGGTGTAAAGCACGGACGACAAGCCGAACTGATGGTCGTTGGCCATCTCCAGCGCTTCGTCGAGCGTGCGGTATTTGACGACCGGCATGATCGGACCGAAGGTTTCTTCCTGGATGATTTCCATGTCCTGACGGCAATTCGACAGCAACGTGGCCGGATAGAAGAAGCCCTTGCCTTGCGGCAGCCTGCCGCCGGTTTCGAGCGTGGCGCCGGCCGCAATCGCGCGCTCAACCATGCCGTGAATCGATTGACGAGACGCCTCGTTGACGAGCGGCCCCATCAACGACGGCTGTTCGCTGCGATCGCCGCTCTCCACGGCGCTCATGTGCTTCTTCAGCAGCGCGACGAAACTGTCATGCACGCTTTCCTGCACATAGACGCGTTCGATCGCCGTGCAAAGCTGGCCACAGTGGGTGGTTTTGGAGGCGACCAGATCGCGCGCGGCTTTCTCCAGATCGGCATCCGCCTCGATGATCGCGGGCGTCTTGCCACCCAGTTCAAGTGACGGCTTGGCGATGTTCGCCTTGCAGTATTCGAGTACCTTGCGGCCTGCGCCGACGCTGCCGGTCAGCGTGATCATGCCGACCTTGGGGTGCGTGCAGAGCGCCTCGGCAGTCGCATGGTTCATTGCGAGAATGTTCACGACGCCGGCTGGCAGCCCGGCCTTCTCAACCGCCTTGGCGATCTCGAACGCGGAGCTCGGCGTGTTATTGCTCGGGCGCACCACTACGGTGTTGCCGGCGATCAGCGCGGGCGCCACCTTGCGCATGAACGTATAGACCGGGTAATTGAACGGGATCAGGCACGCGACCACACCGATCGGCTCGCGATGCAGCACGAGGTTTTCGTCAGGCGTGTCACTCGGAATCACCTCGCCTTCGATGCGGCGCGCCCATTCGGCGTGGTAGCGGGTGATCTGGCCGGCGTAGATCGCTTCGTTGGTGGCGTCGGCAACGCTCTTGCCCGACTCCAGCGCGAGCGCCGCGCCAATGGCGGGCGCGCATTCAGTGAGCGCGTCGGCGAGCTTGTGCAGATAGACCGCACGCTCGGCCGAAGGCAGCTTGCGCCAGCCCTTCTGAGCGGCTGCTGCGGCGTCGACCGCGGCGATGGCCTCGGCTTCGGTAGCGCCCGTGACGTGGGCAATCACGGCTCCAGTGGCGGGGTTGGTGACGGCGATGAGCTCGTCGCTTGCCGCATCGATAAAGCGGCCGTTAGCAAAATTCCGATCGAGTCGCATGTCGTCTCCTGAAAAACCTGGTGCGGTGGCGCATTGCCTTCGGCTATCGCCTTCATGCCAAAGGTGCATGAACGGAATTTTTCTCCGGGGCACGGCGCCCCACAAGCGAATAATTCGCGGGACAAACATTCTAAAAAATCACGTTTATCCAGGGATGTGCCTCATACGCGAATCCCATCTCGAATAGCAGAATCCGGGCTTTGCCATAAGCAGCGGCCTTTGCACGCGGTCGAACCCCGTTTCGAACCATTGGGGCCGCTCACTACCAACGTCTGGAGCTCACAATGAAAAAGAATGTCATCGCCACCGCGGCAATCACCGCCCTCGCCTCGCTGGCGGCCCCGTCCGCCTTCGCGCAAAGCAGCGTCACCCTGTACGGCGTGCTGGATGAAGGCATCGACTACACCAACAACGCCGGGCGCGGCGCGGTCTGGGAAATGGCGAGCGGCTATGCCCAAGGCAGCCGCTGGGGCATGAAGGGTTCGGAAGACCTGGGCGGTGGCATGAAGGCCGTGTTCCAGCTGGAAAACGGCTTCGACGTGAGCTCGGGGCGGCTTGGCCAGGGTGGTCGCATGTTCGGCCGCCGGGCCTACGTAGGCTTGAGCGACGATCGGTTCGGCACGGTCACGCTCGGACGGCAGTACGACTCGGTGGTCGACTATCTCGCGCAAACCACCGCCAACGGCAACTGGGCCGGCTACCTGTTCGCGCATCCGTACGACAACGACAATACGGACAACTCGTTCCGCCTCGGCAATAGCGTGAAGTACGCGAGCCCGGAAATCGCGGGCTTCCAGTTCGGCGGGGTGTACAGCTTCAGCAACGACACGAACTTCGCGAACAACCGCGCCTACAGCTTTGGCGGCCAGTACGCCAACGGCGGCCTGCTGATCGCCGCCGCGTACCTGCAGGCGAACAATCCGGGGGCGGGTTCGACCGGCGCGATCACCGCGAACGACGCGAGCTTCATCGCCGGACGTATGCGGGTGTTCGGCGGCGGCATCAACTACACGTTCGGTGCGGCGACCGCTGGTTTTGCTTACACCAACTCAAACTATAAGGATCCGACCGGCAACGGCTATATCGGCATCCCGCTGGCGGCGTCCGGTGTCAGGTTGAATACGCTGAAGTACCAGAATTTCGAAGTGAACGGCAAATACCAGTTCACGCCGGCTTTCTTCATTGGCGCGCAGTATGTGTACACGATGGAAAGCTACGATGCGTCGACGGGGAGCGTGAAGCCGAAGATTCATTCGGTCGGTTTGATGGCGGATTACAACCTGTCCAAACGCACGGACGTGTACGTGCAGAGCGAGTACCAGAAGGTCGCGGGCGACTCGACCCACTCGATCCTCGACAACGCGTTCATTCCGGGTGTGCAGGCGCCGTCATCAACGGGAAATCAGGTCGCCGTGCGAGTCGCGCTGCGCCACAAGTTCTGAGCGTCTCTCACTCCTCCACCGCCGCCTTCAGCCTCAGCAGCGCGTGATCCCACTGCTGCGAAATCGATTCCAGCGCGCGCCGCGCTTCGTCGAGGTGTGCCGGTTCGAACGCCCATAAGCGTTCACGGCCCACCTTGACGTCGCGCACGAGTCCCGCATTGGCCAGCACCTGCAAATGCTGCGTGACCGACTGCCGCGTAATCTCCGTTCCGGCAGTCAACTGCGCGATCGACATCGCACTGCCCGCGCACAGCAGAGCAATCAGACGCAGGCGCGTTTCGTCACCGAGCGCCGCAAAAATCTGCGCGGAGCTTCGCAGCATGGCCGCCTTCAGACGTGCATGACCAGCAGCCGGCTTATCTCTCGGCGACATACTTTTCGACGTTGACCAACTGCCGTTCCCAGCCGCCGCTATTCAGGCGGAATGCCTCTTTACGCCGTGCGGCTGGAATCCGGTCGAAGCCCGATTCGATCACGCGTAGCAAGGTGCCGGAGTCGACCTCGGTGAGCTCGAACACCACCAGTGTGGTTGGCTCAGGTGAATAGTCGATCGAAATATCCACCGCGGCCGGATGCCAGCGAAACGACAGATGATGTTCCGGCTCGACCCGCTCGACCAGCACGTCCATCACAAGATGTTCATAACCCGGATACGTGATGTTGCCTTGCACGGACTGGCCGGCGACAAACTGTTTGCCGTTGAAATCCACGCGAAACCATTTACCGAATTCCTCGGCATTGGACACCGCGCGCCACACGCGCGAGCGCGGCGCCTTCAGCAGAATCTGTTTTTCGATGCGATCGGTTGATGAGTCAGACGATGGATTCATATGCAGCCTCCTGACTGCATATTAGGCTGGCAATCGCCGACATGCAAGTATTTGCCTGCATATTTTCCGGCTCGCCCGATTCGCACCCGTTTCAACCGATCAGCGAAATGCGGCCGCCCTGACGCAGCGCGCGCACCGAAGCGCCGAGGTTATCGCCGCCCGCCAACTCGAATATGTGATCGACACCTCACGCTCCGTCGCGCTAGCCGGCATCCGCGCCGCGTGAGCGCCATCGGCGGATACGCATCGGCGCGGATGCCGAATTGCATTACTCCGTTGCGTGCGCATGCATCACGTTGGCGTGCATGGACCACGCCATCCACGGACGGCGCAGTGCTACGATCGCGACGAATGCGCAAGCGGCCAGCGCGCCGAAGGTCGCAAAGCCCATCTGATAGCTGCCTGTGCTTTCCTTCGCGATGCCCATCACGACCGGCAGATAGAAGCCACCGATGCCGCCCGCAGCGCCGACGATGCCCGACATCAATCCGGTGCGGCCGGCCCAACGATGCGGTACCAGCTGGAAGGTCGCGCCGTTGCCGAGACCGAAGGCCACGTACAGACACAGCAGCAGCGCAATCCCGCCCACCATCGAAGGCATGGCAGCGGCGAACACAAAGTCACACAGCGAAATGATCGCCAGCAGGAAGGTCAACGCACGCACGCCTGACACCTTGTCGGCGATCAAACCACCGAACGGCCGCACGATCGCGCCGGTCGCGGCAAGCAGCGCCATGAACAGACCCGCGTCGATCTTCGACAGTTGATACAGGTTGGTCAGCAGCAGCGAAACATACGAGGACATACCGACAAAACCACCGAAGGTGATGCTGTACACCAGCATGATCACCCATGTGTCGCGCTCGCCCAGCACGGTGCGATAGCGCTTGGGCAGCACCGCAATCGCCAGCAGCGCGCCAATCACCGGCAACAGCAGCACGCCGGTCTTGCCTGAGCCGAACAGGCCCGCTTCGACCAGCAGCACGAGCACGATCAAACCGACGAGCGTAAGCGCAAAGCTGCCGAAGGCGCGCAGCACGCTGCCCGATTTGATACCGGAATCGTTGGCCCAGAAATACAGCGTGATCGCGGCAATCGCGAGCAACGGCAGTGCGCCGGCAGTCGCCATTTGCCAGCCGTAGTGGGTGGCCAGTTGCGGGAACATGAAGCCGTCGAGCACCGCGCCGATGTTGCCGGCTGCGGCAAGACCGAGTACCAGACCCTGCACCTTCGGCGGATAGTTGCTTCCCGCCATCGGCAGCGCCACGGCGAAGCTCGCACCGCCCACGCCGAGGAACACACCGAGTACCAGCAGCACGGTGTACGACGGTACGGACGGCATCAGCGGCAGCACGATCGTCGGCACGGCAGAGAGCAATACGCCCATCAACGCGATGCGCTTGCCGTGTGCCGATTGATACAGGTTGCCGAGCGTCACGCGCAGAATTGCCGCCGACAGCACCGGCACGGCGACCAGCAAACCCTGTTGAGCGGGTGTCATCGCAATGCTCTTGCTGATGAATGGCGCGAGCGGCCCGTACAGCACCCAAACGGTGAAGCCAGTGTCGAAATAGAGAAAGCACGCCACTAGCGCTCGCCAATCCCCGCTCTTCAGGGAGCTCATCACGTTTTTCATTAGACATCCTCACATATGCTGATTGCTCGATCACCGAGTGCACTGCGTCTGGTACGGCGCACCGAAACAGTTACGATATTGAATACCGGATTTAATATGCAATCTCCATGCCATCCGGGCCCATCTACTGAAGCGTTACTGCATACCTTCTAGAACCATGACGCCGCACGGGTGCCGCTGGTTTCAAATTTCAATAAACGTCGCGTACGTAGCGCTTTTCCTGCGCCAAACGGGTCACATAATCGGCGGCCTTTTCTTCGTTCATGCCACCGTGCTGGGCGACCACATGCTTGAGTGTTGCGTCGACGTCTCTCGCCATCCGGCTTGCATCGCCGCAGACATAGAAATGCGCACCTTCTTCGAGCCATGCCCACAGTTGCGCACCCTGCTCGCGCATGCGGTCCTGCACATAGATCTTTTCCGTTTGATCGCGCGAGAAAGCGACATCGAGCCGGGTCAATACGCCGCTGTCGCGCATCGCTTCAAGTTCGTCGCGATAGTAGAAATCAGTGGCTGCATGTTGTTCGCCGAAGAACAGCCAGTTACGCCCCTTGTCGCCGCGTGCACGCCGCTCGTGCAGAAAGCCGCGAAACGGTGCAACGCCGGTGCCGGGGCCGACCATGATGATCGGTGTATCCGAAACGTGAGGAGGCCGAAAGTGTGCGGATTTCTGCACGAATACCGGCACGCTGACGTCGCCGGCGCGATCGGCGAGAAACGTCGACGAGACACCCTTGCGATGGCGCCGGCCATTGCTGTAACGAACCGCGGAAACCGTCAGATGTACTTCGCCGGGATGCGCCTTCGGACTCGATGCAATCGAGTACAAACGCGGTTGCAGGCGTTTGAGCATGCCGGTCAATTCAGTGGCCGTCAGCGTCACTGGAAATTCGTGGAGCACGTCGGCGAGTTGTTGGCCCCATAGCCATTGTTTGAGATCGGACTTGCGCTCCGGTATCAGCAGATCGCGCAGCGAACTATTGGTGCTGCGCGCAGCGATAAACGCGAGCGAATCCGGGCTGGGACGCGCGATTTCATAGTGCTTGCCGAGTGCGTCGGCGAGACGCATTTCGCCCACACCTGACACGTTGACCGCGGCGTCGGCGCTCAGGCCGCTCAAGCTGATCAATTCGTCGACCAGTTCGGGGCAATTGCTCGGCCATACGCCCAGCGCATCGCCCGCTTCATATTCGATGCCCGAGTCGCCCGCGCTCAACGAGAAGTAGCGCGTATCCTTCGCCGCACCCCGCTTGTTCAGGTGCAGGTTCCTGACGAGCCGCGATGCGGCCGGCCGCGTTTTGGTCGGCACGGTGCCAGGCACCACGGCGTTGATCATGCCGCCCGGCGGCACGGCATGCAGCGCCGCATCTTCTTCGTTGATGCGCACGATGATGCGTTCAAGCCACGCGTCAGCGTTTTCCTGATACTCGCTGTCGCAATCGACGCGATCCATCAGACGCACCGCGCCTTGATCGGCAAGACGTTCATCAAGCCTGCGGCCGTGGCCGCAAAACTGATCGTAGTTGCGATCGCCCAGTGCGAGCACCGCGTAGCGCACGCCCTCGAGACGAGGCGCTGCATCGCTACTCAGCTGGGACCAGAAACTTTGTCCGTTGTCGGGCGGATCGCCGTCGCCGAACGTGCTTGTCATGAGCAGCACATATTGCGATTTCGCGAGTGCCGAGACCTGATAGTCCGCCATGCATGACGTGCGGATTTCGAAGCGCGACTCCATCAGACGCGTGGCATAGCATTCCGTCAGCGATTCGGTGTTGCCAGTTTGCGAGGCCCACAGCAGCGTGACTTTAGGCCGTACGCGCACGATACGTACGCCGGAAGCGAGGGCATCGGGCTGCGGCGCCGCAAGTGTCCCCGCAGGCGCAGTCGCACTCGTTCCGCTGTGGCTATAAAGTCCGGCCAGCAGGCCGTTCACATACAGACGATGGGTCCGCTCAAACGGGGCGCTGCCCGGCAAGACCGGCACGCTGACGATGCCCTGTGCTTCGGCCGAACGCAGGCCGCTGACGAAACCGCTCAGATAGGTCCGCTCGGTCTCCGTGAACGACGGTGCGGGTGTCCGCGGAAGTTGCAACAGACGGGAAAGTGCTTCGATACGGGGCATGTCCTGTTCCTCGGCGTTCGCCGATATAGCGCTCGCCGGCATAGCGCCGGCTGCCACGGCAGGCTCGTCGGTAAGCATCTCGTCATCGGGAATCGAAATCGGCGCGATGGCGTCGACCGCAACGGGACTCAGTGCGACCGCACAGAACTTGAGTTCGGGTTGCTGCGAGATCGGATCGATTGCGTCGCTGGTGACTGCGTTGATGCACAGGTCGTCGCCAAAGACATCGTTCCAGTGCATCGGCGCAAAACAGTTCCCTGCCTGCACGCGCTCCGTGACGACCGCCGGCAACACGGCGCGTCCGCGCCGCGAGCGGATCTCGACCGGATCTTTAGCCTTGATGCCGAGCGTGGCCGCATCTTCGGGATGAATCTCGACGAACGGACCAGGGTTCAGCTTGTTGAGCATCGCGACCTTGCCGGTCTTGGTCATGGTGTGCCATTGATGCTGCAAGCGGCCCGTATTCAACACGATTGGAAATTCCCGATCGGGCAATTCGGCCGGGGCCGCAAAGGCACGAGCGAAGAACACCGCTTTGCCGCTCGCGGTCGGAAACACCAGTCGCGGACGGCTACCGTCGGCGAGTTCCTTCAGCGTCTGGCTGACGCCGTCGTTGATATAGCGAATCGGATTGCGGTCAGTCGTGTTGTCAGTGGCAAGCGGCCATTGCAACGATGTGTCTTTCAGACGGCGATGGCTCGCGCCGCGCAAGTCGTAGCCGGTTTTCGGATTCGACACGCGGGTAATTTCCGCGAAAACTTCTTCGGCGCTCGCATAGGTGAACGCATCGGCGAAACCCATTTCACAGGCAACACGCGCGATGATCTGCCAGTCCGGCAAGGCGGCACCCGGTGGCTCGATGCCCTTCTGCATCAGCGTGAGGTTGCGCTCCGAGTTGATCATCACGCCTTCGGCTTCGGCCCACAATGCGCCGGGCAACAGCACGTCGGCGTAACGGTTGGTCTCGGTGTCGAGGAACGCGTCCTGCGAAATCACGAGATCCGCCGCGCGCAATCCAGCAATGGCGTTCTGACGATTCGCGACACTCGCCACCGGATTAGTGCAGATGATCCAGCACGCCTTGATCTCGCCCGCGGCCATACGGGTGAACATATCGATCGTACCGCTGCCGACTTCCGTCTTCAGCGTGCCCTTCGGAATGCCCCAAAGCTCTTCGATAAATGCGCGGTCTTCTTCGACCAGTACCGAACGCTGTCCCGGCAAACCTGGGCCCATGTAGCCCATTTCACGGCCGCCCATCGCGTTGGGTTGCCCCGTCAATGAGAACGGGCCGCTGCCGCGGCGGCAGATCTTGCCGGTAGCGAGATGCAGATTGCAGATCGCGTTGGTGTGCCACGTGCCGTGCGTGCTTTGATTGAGCCCCATGGTCCAGCAACTCATCCACTCCGGCGCGGCGCCGATCATCTGTGCGGCCTGGCGAATGTCCTCCACTGCGAGGCCCGTGATCTCCGCGACTTTCTCGGGCGTATAGTCCGCGAGAAAAGCGGGCATCGCGTCCCAGCCCTGGGTAGCATCGGCGATAAAAGACGCGTCCGTATGGCCGTTTTCGTGCAAAAGATGCAGCAGGCCATTGAGCAAAGCCAGATCGGCCCCCGGCTTGATCTGCAGAAAGAGATCGGCCTTGTCAGCTGTCGTATTGCGGCGCGGATCGACCACGATCAGTTTTGCGCCGGCTTTCACGCGATCCATCATGCGCAGGAACAGAATCGGGTGACAGTCGGCCATATTCGCGCCGATCACGAAGAACAGATCGGCGTGATCGATGTCTTCATACGACCCCGGCGGGCCATCCGCACCGAGGGAGAGCTTATAGCCGCTGCCCGCGCTCGCCATGCAAAGACGCGAATTCGATTCGATATTATTGGTGCCGACAAAACCCTTTGCGAGCTTGTTGACGAGATACTGCGCCTCGATCGACATCTGCCCGGACACATAAAACGAGAGCGCGTCCGGCCCATGTTCGTCGAGCAGGCCGCGCAAACGCGCTGCTGTGTCGCTGATTGCCTGCGCCATCGGCAGCGGCACCGGATCCTGGTCACGTGCATGACGCACGAACGCGCCTTCCAGGCGCCCCGACTTGCGCAACGCGACGTGCGCCGACTGGCCCTTCGTGCAAAGCCGTCCGAAGTTAGCCGGATGCTCCTTATCGCCGGAGATTTTCACGACCTGCCCGTCCTCGACGTGCAGCATCATGCCGCAGCCGACGCCGCAGTAGGGGCACACCGTTTTTACGCTATTGGAGGACATGGCAGGCGGCATCGCTCGATAAAGTTGACAACAATCAGCGACTCACATCGCGACCCACACTTGCCCACTTTCCACTCGCGCGGCGAACGCGCTGACGGAATACACCGGTGTTTCGAGGCACTCGCCGGTGCGCAGATCGAAGTGATGCTTGTAGATCGGCGAGGCGACCACGAGACGCTCGCCGAGACTGCCGATCAGGCCGCGCGAGAGCACCGCCGCTTGCGAGCCCGGATCGTAGTTTTCGATCGCATACACGACGCTGTCCGCGTTGCCGTTGTCCACATGAAATACCGCGACCTGTTCACCGTTGACGAGCGCGCACACGCCCGTGTTGGGAACGATCTCGTCGAGCGGGCAAACTGGTATCCAGGTAAGCGGAAGGCGGTCATGGTTCATGGCGGAGGTCCTCGGTGACTGACGCAAGAAAGAATCAAACGGTTTCGACAATCACAGGAATCGAAGCGAGCGTCGATCGCCGCTCGGCCACTGTCGCCGGCCGGATCTGGCCGCGTTCCTCGACAAAGGTGATATGGCTGTCCGGCTCGCCGCTGTTGACGAAGTGACGGAAGCGCTTGCGCGTTTCAGGATCGGTGACGGCTTTCTTCCATTCGCATTCGTAGGTGTCCACCACGTGCTGCATTTCGACTTCGAGTTCCGCGGCCACACCCAGACGATCGTTGACGACCACGCCGACCAGATAGTCGAGGCCGCCTTCGAGGTTGTCGCGCCACACGCTGGTGCGTTGCAAACGGTCCGCCGTGCGCACGTAGAACATCAGGAAGCGGTCGATGTAGCGCACCAGCGTTTCCTTATCGAGGTCCGAGGCGAGCAGTTCGGCATGGCGCGGTTTCATGCCACCGTTGCCGCAGACGTAGAGGTTCCAGCCCTTCTCGGTCGCGATGATGCCGACGTCCTTGCCTTGTGCTTCCGCGCATTCGCGCGTGCAGCCGGATACGCCGAACTTGATCTTGTGCGGCGTGCGCAGACCCTTGTAGCGATTCTCGAGTTCGACCGCGAGGCCCACCGAATCACCGACGCCGTAGCGGCACCACGTCGAACCGACGCACGACTTCACCGTGCGCAGCGATTTTCCGTACGCATGACCCGATTCGAACCCGGCCGCGATCAGCTCTTCCCAGATGAACGGCAGTTGCTCGACCCGCGCGCCGAACAGGTCGACCCGCTGGCCGCCGGTGATCTTCGTGTAGAGGCCGTATTTCTTCGCCACCTGGCCGACCGCGATCAAACCGTCAGGCGTCACCTCGCCGCCTGCCATGCGCGGCACCACCGAATAGGTGCCGTCGCGCTGGATGTTGGCGAGGTAGTAGTCGTTGGTGTCCTGCAGCGAGGCGTGCTCCTTCTTCAGCACGAATTCGTTCCAGCATGACGCGAGGATGCTTGCCACGGCCGGCTTGCAGATATCGCAGCCGAAGCCGTGCCCATGCTTCGCCAGCAATTCGCCGAAACTACGCATGCCTTCCACGCGCACGAGGTGATACAACTCCTGGCGTGAATACGGGAAGTGCTCGCAGACGTGGTTGTTGACCGCGAGGCCCTGCTTCTTCATCTCGGCCTTCATCACCTGCGTGACGAGTGGCACGCAACCGCCGCACGAGGTGCCCGCCTGAGTCGCGCACTTCAACGCGCCGATGTCGGTCGCGCCCGCGCAGACGGCCGCGCACAGGTCGCCCTTCGAGACGTTGTTGCACGAGCAGATCTGCGCGGCGGCGGGCAACGCCTCGACACCGAGCGCCGGCTTTGCCTGACCGTCGGACGACGGCAGGATCAGGAATTCGGGCGACGCCGGCAACTCGATCCGGTTCAGCATCATCTGCAGCAGCGTGCCGTACTCGCTCGCGTCGCCCACCATCACGCTGCCGAGCAGATACTTGCCGCAATCGGACACCACCAGCTTCTTGTAGACCTGCTTACGTTCGTCGCTGAACTGATAGGTGCGGCTGCCCGGCGTGTTGCCGTGCGCATCGCCGATGCTGGCAACATCCACGCCCATCAGTTTCAGTTTGGTGCTCATATCGGCGCCGGCGAATTCCGCCGAATCGCCGAGCAGTTGCTTCGCCACCGTGCGCGCCATGTCATAACCGGGCGCGACGAGGCCGAACAGTTGCCCGTTCCACAGCGCACACTCGCCGATTGCGTAGATGTGCGGGTCGCTGGTGCGGCATGCGTTATCGATCACAATGCCGCCACGTTGCCCGAGCGCCAGGCCGCTTTCGCGTGCGAGGTCGTCACGCGGCCGAATGCCCGCTGAGAAAACGATCATGTCGGTGTCGAGGAAGCTGCCGTCGGCGAATTGCATGCGGTGCGTACCGTTCTCGCCGTCCACAATCGCCGAGGTGTTCTTCTGTGTGTGGACCGTCAGGCCGAGTTCTTCAATCCTGGTGCGCAGCACGCGGCCGCCGCCGTCATCCACCTGCACCGCCATCAGGCGCGGCGCGAATTCGACCACGTGCGTTTCCAGACCCATGTCGCGCAATGCCTTCGCGCATTCGAGGCCAAGCAGACCGCCGCCGACCACCGTACCGGTCTTCGAACGCGCGCCGCATTCCTGCATGGCTTCGAGATCCTCAATGGTGCGGTAGACGAAGCAGTCGGCCCGCTCGCGGCCCTGCACGGGCGGCACGAACGGATAGGAGCCCGTGGCGAACACCAGCTTGTCGTACGGCAATGTCTCACCGGTCGATACCGTCACGCTGCGCGCGTCGCGATCGATCGCCACCGCTTTCGCACTCAGCTTCAACAAGACGTTCTGGCGTTCGAAGAAGCCCGGCTCGACGAGCGACAGATCGTCGGCCGTCTTGCCCGCGAAGAATTCGGACAGGTGCACGCGATCGTATGCCGGCCGGGATTCTTCGCACAGCACAGTGATGTCGAGGCCATGCGCCGCGTCCTGTGCCAGGCATTCGACCAGTTTGTGGCCTACCATCCCGTGACCGATAACGATGATTTTCATGACCGCGGCTTCCTCAATGTGCTGTGCTTCGATCGCTGACGTGGGGCATCGGACGAAAGAGATTCCGGAAATAAAAACGGCGTCCCGCGAACCCAGTCGATGACTGAATTCGGGGGACGCCGTTGTCCTGACCTGTACCGCAGTGAGTACGTTGTTGTCGCACTCACGACGGATCTACGTTGATCCGCTGGCAACGCTTAACGCAAAGGCTGTGCCAATTGCGCGAAATATCCGCTGAAGCGCCGTGGCGCCTGGCTTGAGGGCAAATGGCAGAGGCATGCTCGCGGCAGGGGGCACGGCACGGTTTGATGCAGCGAAGCACAGGGATGGTGCGACGCAGCACTGTACGCGTGCGCGCGGAGAGCGTGTCAAACGCGGGAGTAAGGGAAGCAAAGAATCACTCGGCGACCTGGCGGCCATGCCTGCTGAAACGTTCGTCGCAGACGAGGCAATCGAGCGTGGTGCCGCGTGAACTCAAGCGCCGATCGGCCAAATCGGTACGGAAATGTAACTGCTCAACGTGTAGATCTGCGCTGTGCGATGGTCTTTATAAACCGGATCGTTTCCGGAATTGTCGATCACGATCGACGCACGCGCGGCGCGAAAGCGGTGCCTGATGCCTCGCCGGAGTGATCGAAGAAAACAAAACAGCGAGCGTCGAATCTATCGGGACTTCAAATTGCTCAATACAAGGAACGCAACCTGGAGAAACCGGATGTCCACTGACGATGCCGCACGCCTCCTGATCGCGGACGACGATCCGAATCTGCTGGCCGCCTACGTCCTCTTTTTCAGCGCGCATGGTTTCGACGTCCGGACCGCGCGTAACGGCCTCGACGCGCTCGCGCAGTATTGCGCATGGCACCCGGCAGCCGCACTGCTCGACGTCGAAATGCCGCGTCTCGACGGGCGCGCGGTCGCCCGGCGCATCCGCTGCGTAGCCGACACGCCGGCGCCCACGCTCGTCGCCGTGACCGGCCTCGCGCGCGACGAGGACAGGAACGAATCGTTACGCTCCGGATTCAACCATCATTTCGTCAAACCCGTGTCGATGCAGGTGATCCTCGCAGTGCTGATCGGGCGTGATCGGCATTAGCTGGGCACAACATGCCTCGGTGAAGGGGTGAGACGCCAGGCGCCGTGGCGCTCCACGCGCCAGACGCTCAACTCAATTCCGCCCCGAACCGCGGTCTAATCGCCAAAACCCAATTCGGCTTCGACCGCTTGCCCAACCCTTAGCCACGCCCCCGCTCCCCGCGCGACGATTGCATTGTTGCCGAACGTCAATGCCCCGTCTCGTTGCGGGTTCGCCCGGTAAACACTCATCGTGTCGGTGGGTTCGTTCGGCCAGTCAGGATCGGGCGCGCCCTTCGCCTGATCGATGGTCGGCATTGGACAGCGCGAGCACAATTTGACCAGTTGCAATTGCACGGCCACATCCTCGACGCCTTCGACGCTCAGGCTCTCGACGTAATCCTCTTCGTATGCATCGAGTCCCGCGAGCACGACGTTGGGGCGAAACCGGTTGATCGGAATCGACGGCGCGCCCTTACTGTTGAGGCGCACATTCAGATCGTCGAGCGAAGCCTGGCCGATCACCAGCAGCGGAAAACCATCGGCGAAATGCGTGGTGGCGCCGCCGACGCTGCCGGTGTAGTCCGGGTCGACGATTCGCTCGCGCTCGGGATTGAAGCGCAGAAGGCGTGCCGGCACGCCGAGAAACGCTGAAAACCAGGTGGCGCTCTCTTCGCCAGTGTCGAGCCCGTAGGCCGCGTCGCGCCATACCTCGGTTTGCACCTTTTGTGGTGCGCCTAGTGCGGCGGCGTCGAGCGGCGTGCGCAATTCGCTCATGCCCGGCGCGCGCATCACGAGTTCGTGTTCGCCGAGTTCGACCTGAATCAGCGCCATGCGTGGGTACGCACGCTGCGTGAGCATCGCGCCGCTCGGGTCGGTGACCATCCAGCATCGATCGTATTCGAGGCCGGTGGCGAGCAGGCGTGCCTGATTGAGCGCAATGCCGGCGCAGGATTTGATTGGATAGACAAACAGCTCGCTGATCGTAGGCATGATATGGCGCGTGGGGAACACGCGATTTCTTGTGTTAATACCCGATTGTAAAGCGGATTGCAAAGCGCTTAGGGCGCGCCATCTCGGCGACGTCATAGCGCCCGTCTGCATCCCATGCGCACCACCTGCGCTGAAAACGCTGCGCCAATGACTTCATGCCTTGAAGTGGAAATCGCTGTGCCCTACTATTCCCAGCCTTCCAGCCGCAACGTTGCGCGCACGAGCCGCTGCTCTTCCTGTTCGATTTCCCGCAGGTTCGCACACACGCTGTCGATATGATCGGCTGCGGCCTTACGCGCCTGTTCGGGCAGCTTGCCGGTGACCGCGTTGTAGAGCCGTGCATGCTGGCGATCGATTACCCGCTTTTGCGGCTCGCGGTGATAAAGATTGTTCACCGACGCGAACACCGAACTCAGTAGCAGATCGGTCAGCGTGCTCAAGGTATGCACCAGCACCGGGTTATGCGATGCCTCGCAAATCGCGAGGTGAAATGCATGATCGAGTCGCGCGTGGGTCGACGCACTCGTCTCCTTGCCATGCGCCGCGAGCATTTCTTCGTAGCGTCGCGTGATCAGCACGAAGTCGGCGGCCGTGCCGCGCAACGCGGCAAGCCGCGCGGACTCCGCTTCGAGCAAGGCGCGCACTTCGAACAGATCGTAGAGCGTGCGCGGCTGCGAACCGAGCAGATGCATCATCGGCGTGAGCGTGGGTTGCGCGGTGAGGCTCGCGACGAACGAGCCTTTGCCGTGTGAGGTCTCGATGATGCCACGTGCCCGCAAGAGCTTGAGCCCTTCGCGCAGCGCCGTGCGCGACACGCCGAGCTTGTCGGTGAGACGCCGCTCGGACGGCAGCACCTGCCCCGTTTTCAGCACGCCATCAACGATCAATCGTTCAATACGCTCGGCGACGACGTCCGCCACCAGCCGCGAGCTTTCCTGATCCGCTGTCCGCATTGTAATTCCAACTGGTATGACCACCTTGAAATGCTAACACGTCTGAGTCTGGTTTATCCGCTGATCCCTATATGTAGTAAATCATCCAGCGCATCCGCTTTAAAAATGCGAAATCAAAAACTGGTACGACCACTTGCGCAACCGGTCGACATCAACGCCCGTAGCCGCAACAATCCCGCCTGAGACACGTTCGCGCGCCCGTGCCCACGGGTATGACCGCCAGGTTCGCGCGGCATCAGGAGACTCCCACATGAGCTATCACTACGACGAGCGCATCGACGGCGCGCTTGCGACACACGACAAAGCCACTGTCGTCGCGCAACTGCAAGCGTTGATCCCCGATCTGCACGTCCTCCATGAACAGGAAGATCTACGTCCGTTCGAATGCGACGGCCTCGCCGCCTATCGCGCGACGCCGATGCTGGTCGCGCTCCCCGACAAGGTCGAACAGGTCGAAGCGTTGCTGAAATTCGCCAATGCCAAAAAGATTCCAGTGGTCGCGCGCGGCGCCGGTACCGGTTTGTCGGGCGGCGCGCTGCCGTTGGACAAAGGCATTCTGCTGGTCATGGCACGCTTTAACCGGATTCTCGACGTCGATCCCGAGGCCGGCATTGCCCGCGTGCAACCCGGTGTGCGCAATCTCGCGATCTCGCAAGCCGCCGCACCCCATGGTATGTATTACGCGCCGGACCCGTCGTCGCAGATTGCCTGCTCGATCGGCGGCAACGTCGCGGAAAACGCAGGTGGCGTGCACTGCCTGAAGTACGGACTGACCGTCAACAACATCCTGAAGCTCGAGATTCTCACGATCGACGGTAAGCGCATCACGCTCGGCTCCGATGCGCTGGACGCGCCCGGATTCGATTTCCTCGCACTCTTCACCGGCTCGGAAGGCATGCTCGGCATCGTCACCGAAGTCACCGTGAAGCTGCTCACCAAGCCGCAAAGCGCCAAGGTGCTGCTCGCCAGTTTCGACGACGTCGAGAAAGCCGGCGCGGCGGTCGCGCAGATCATCGGCGCAGGCGTGATCCCGGGCGGCCTCGAAATGATGGACAACCTCGCGATTCGCGCCGCGGAAGACTTTATCCACGCAGGCTATCCCGTCGACGCCGAAGCGATCCTGCTGTGCGAAGTCGACGGCGCGGAAAGCGACGTGCAGGAAGACGTGGAGCGGGTCGAGGCGCTCCTGCGCGCGGCGGGCGCAACCGACATCCGGCTTGCGAAAGATGAAGCCGAACGCCAGCGTTTCTGGGCGGGCCGCAAGAACGCATTCCCTGCAGTGGGCCGCATCTCGCCGGATTACTACTGCATGGACGGCACGATCCCGCGCCGCGAATTGCCGCGTGTGCTCAAAGGCATCGAAGACCTGTCGAACGAATATGGCCTGCGCGTGGCCAACGTGTTTCATGCAGGCGACGGCAACATGCATCCGCTGATCCTGTTCGATGCGAACGCACCCGGCGAAACCGAACGCGCCGAAACCCTCGGCGCGAAGATACTCGAACTCTGCGTGGCGGTGGGTGGCAGCATCACCGGCGAACACGGCGTGGGTCGCGAAAAGATCAACCAGATGTGCGCGCAGTTCAATAGCGACGAACTGAGCTTCTTCCACGCGCTTAAAGCCGCCTTCGACCCGAGCGGCCTCCTGAACCCCGGCAAGAATGTGCCGACCCTGCATCGCTGCGCCGAATTCGGTTCGATGCATGTCCACCACGGCGCACTGCCCTTTCCTGAACTGGAGCGTTTCTGATGCTGATCGAACCGGTATCGATGGACGATTGCGAGCGGCTCGTCGCCGAAGTCTCGCAAGCATGGGCCAGCGGTTCGCCGCTGAAAATTCGCGGCGGCAACAGCAAGGCTTTTCTCGGACGCCTGGTGCCAGGCACGCCAATTGACACGCGCTCGCATCGCGGCATTGTCAGCTACGACCCGACCGAACTCGTGATCACGGCGCGTGCCGGGACACCCGTCGCTGAACTGAACGCCGCGCTCGACGCGGCCGGTCAGATGCTGCCTTGCGAACCGCCGGCCTTCGACGGCACGGCCACCGTCGGCGGGATGGTTGCCGCCGGTCTCGCCGGTCCGCGCCGGCCGTGGTCCGGTTCGGTACGCGACTTCGTGCTGGGATGCCGCGTCATTACAGGTAGCGGCAAACAGTTGCGCTTCGGCGGTGAAGTCATGAAGAACGTCGCGGGCTATGACGTCTCGCGCCTGCTGGCCGGCAGCTTCGGCTGCCTCGGCCTGATCACCGAAGTGTCGCTCAAGGTGTTGCCGAAGCCGCGCGCGACCGGCAGTCTCACGCTCGATCTCGACGCAGCCGAAGCGCTGCGCGAACTGTCCGCGTGGCGCAAGGCGGCATTACCGGTCAGCGGCGCCTGTCACGTCGACGGACGCCTGCATGTGCGGCTCGAAGGCGGCACGGGGTCGGTGGCTTCGGCCGTGGATCGGATCGGCGGCTCCGAACTCGATGCGCAGTTCTGGGACGCGCTGCGTGAACACCGTCTGGCATTTTTCGACGACCCGCGCCCGTTGTGGCGCCTCTCGCTGCCGAACGCTTCGCCGCTGACCCGCTTGCCCGGCGACACGCTGCTCGACTGGGCCGGCGCGCAGCGCTGGCTGAAAAGCGATGCGCCGGCCGCGACGATCCGCCAGATTGCGCACGCCGCGGGCGGCCACGCAACCTGCTTCACGCCACGCGCGGACGCCGAGCCGTTCACACCGCTGCCTGAAGCGCTGCTGCGCTTTCACCAGCAGTTAAAGCAGCAACTCGATCCGCGCGGCCTCTTCAACCCCGGCCGCCTTTATGCCGGCCTGTGAATGCGGGTCTGTGAACATCGGCCTGTGAAGCCCTGAAGGCAAACGACATCATGCAAACCAATCTCAGCGACGCCGCCAAAACCCTGTCACGCGCCGACGAAGCCGAACAGATCCTGCGCTCGTGCGTGCATTGCGGCTTCTGCAATGCGACCTGCCCGACCTATCAGCTGCTCGGCAACGAACTCGACGGCCCGCGCGGCCGCATTTATCTGATCAAACAGATGCTGGAAGGCGAGCCGGTCACGCAGAAAACCCAGTTGCACCTCGACCGCTGCCTGAGTTGCCGCAACTGTGAAACCACCTGCCCGTCGGGTGTCACCTATCATGCGCTGCTCGATATCGGCCGCGCGGAACTGGAACGGCGGATTGTTCGCCCTGCTTCGGAGCGCCTGCTGCGCGAGGGTTTGCGCCGCGTGATCCCGAATTCCGCCGTATTCCGCGTGCTGCTTGAAACCGGCCAGGCCATGCGGCCGTTTCTTCCGGCCGCGCTTGGACGTAAAATCCCCAAGCGAAGCGCTCGGGCAAACGCTGGGACAAAACCGAGGCCGGCGTCGCGGCATCCGCGCACAATGCTGATGCTGGAAGGCTGCGTGCAACCCGCGCTGTCGCCGAACACCAACGCGGCCGCCGCGCGCGTGCTGGACCGGCTGGGCATCAGCATCGTGGATGCCAGGCGGGCCGGTTGCTGTGGGGCGACCGATTATCATCTGAATGCGCAAGAGGCAGGCCTTGCGCGGGCCCGGCGCAATATCGACGCGTGGTGGCCCGCCATCGAGGCCGGCGCCGAGGCGATCGTGCAAACCGCAAGCGGCTGCGGCGCGTTCGTCAAGGAGTACGGGCATCTGTTGCGCAACGACCCTGGCTATGCGTCAAAAGCGCAGCGGGTCAGCGAACTGGCGCGAGACCTCGTGGAGGTATTGGCTAACGAGCCGCTCGATCAGTTGCAGGCGAGTCAATCGCCGGCGCAGTTGCCCACGCAGGGGCCAGCGCAGGTGCCAACGCAGTTGCCAGCGCGGTTGCCAAATGACACGCGGCGGAAAATCGCGTTTCACTGCCCCTGCACGTTGCAGCATGCGCAGAAGCTGGGCGGCGCGGTCGAATCGGTCCTGCAACGGCTCGGTTTCGATCTCACCGCCGTGCCCGACGCCCATCTGTGTTGCGGATCGGCGGGCACGTATTCGATCACCCAGCCGGAGCTTGCGGAAAGATTACGGAACAGCAGGCTCGACGCGCTGGAAAGCGGCAAACCGGAGGTGATCGCCACGGCCAACATCGGTTGCCAGACGCATCTGGACGGCGCCGGGCGCACCCCGGTGCGCCACTGGATAGAACTTGTAGAAGCATCCCTACCATAAACGAAACAGGAAATTCATTATGCTGAGCAAACCCGTTTTGACCGTTGCCGAAACGACCCGAATCCTCGAAGCCGCCCGCGCGGAAGCTGAGAAGAACCAGTGGGCCGTCGCTATCGTGGTGGTCGACGACGGTGGCCACCCACTCGGCATGCTGCGTCTGGACGGCAGCGCGCCGGCCAGCTCGTACATCGCGACGGAAAAGGCCCGCACGTCGGCGATCGGCCGCCGCGAAACCAAGGTGTACGAAGACATGATCAACAACGGCCGCACGGCATTCCTGAGCGCGCCGTTGCAAGGCACGCTGGAAGGCGGCGTGCCGGTGATCGTCGACGGCCAGGTGGTTGGCGCGGTCGGCGTCTCGGGCGTCAAGTCGGATCAGGACGCGCAAATCGCCAAGGCGGGTATTCAAGCGATCGCCGCTTAAGTTCGACATCCGTTCGGATGCGTTCAAAGCGGCATCAATAAAAGCAAGAAGCACAACAGGGACCGGTGCCCCCACATCGGTCCCATTCAGAGATGGAGCAGTCGATGACTCAGATGAACCCGCGCGGTGGACTGCAAGTCGCCGCCAACCTCGACCAGTTCGTCGAAACCGAAGCCCTGCCCGGCACCGGTATCGACAGCGCCGCATTCTGGTCGGGTTTCGACGCCCTCGTGCACGAGCTGGCGCCCAAGAACCGTGCGCTGCTGGCCGAGCGCGACCGCCTGCAAACCGAACTCGACACCTGGCATCGCGCCAATCCGGGTCCGGTGCGCGATCTGCACGCGTACCGCGCCTTCCTCGAAGGCATCGGCTACATCGTGCCGTCGCCGGCAAGCGTCAAAGCCACGACCGACCACGTGGACACCGAAATCGCCGAACAGGCCGGCCCGCAACTCGTGGTGCCGCTGTCGAATCAGCGCTATGCGCTGAACGCTGCCAACGCACGCTGGGGCAGCCTGTACGACGCGCTGTACGGCACCGATGCGATCCCCGAGACCAACGGCGCTGAAAAGCAGAAGGCCTTCAATCCGGCGCGCGGCGCCGCGGTGATCGCTTATGCCCGCACGTTTCTCGATCAGGCCGCGCCGCTCGCGAACGGCTCGCACGTCGACGCCACGCTGTATAGCGTCGAAGGCGGCAAGCTCATCGTTACACAGAAGAGCGGCAAGACCGAACTGAAGACGCCGGTGCAGTTCATCGGCTATCAGGGCGACGCGAGCGCACCGTCGGCCGTGCTGTTGAAGCACAACGGCCTGCACTTCGAAATCCAGATCGACGCGAGCGATTCGATCGGCAAGACCGATTCGGCGCACGTGAAAGATGTGCTGGTCGAAGCCGCGGTGAGCACGATCATCGACTGCGAAGACTCGGTTGCCGCCGTGGATGCGGACGACAAGGTCCAGCTCTATCGCAACTGGCTCGGTCTGATGAACGGCAACCTGACGGAAGAAGTCACGAAGGGCGGCAAGACTTTCACGCGCCGTCTGAATGCCGATCGCGAGTACACCGGCGCGGACGGCAAGCCGGTTAAGCTGCATGGCCGCTCGCTGCTGTTCATTCGTAACGTCGGTCATTTGATGACGAACCCGGCGGTGCTGACCAAAGACGGTCAGGAGATTCCGGAAGGCATTCTCGACGGCGTCATCACCACGCTGTGCGCACTGCACGACCGCAAGCACAAGCTGAATTCGCGCACCGGCTCGATCTATATCGTGAAGCCGAAAATGCACGGCCCCGCCGAAGTCGCATTCGCAAGCGAACTGTTCGCGCGTGTCGAAGATCTGCTGAAGCTGCCGCGCAACACGATCAAGATGGGCATCATGGACGAGGAGCGCCGCACCTCCGTCAATCTGCTCGCCTGTATCGGCGAAGCGTCCGAACGTGTCGCGTTCATCAACACGGGTTTCCTCGACCGCACCGGCGACGAAATGCACACGGCGATGGAAGCCGGTCCGATGATGCGCAAGGGCGACATGAAGTCGAGCGCATGGATCACCGCGTACGAGCGCAGCAACGTGCTGGTCGGTTTGAGCGCGGGCCTGCGTGGCCGCTCGCAGATCGGCAAGGGCATGTGGGCGATGCCGGACCTGATGCATGCGATGCTCGAACAGAAGATCGCGCATCCGAAGGCTGGCGCAAACACTGCATGGGTGCCCTCGCCGACCGCCGCGACGCTGCACGCGTTGCACTATCACCAGGTCGACGTGCAAGCGGTTCAGCAGGAACTCGAACGCACGGACTACGCGAAAGTGCGCGACGAACTGCTCGACGGCCTGCTGACGATCCCGGTCGTCGCAGAGGCGAAGTGGAACGCGGACGAGATCCGCAGCGAAGTCGAGAACAACGTACAGGGCATTCTCGGCTACGTGGTGCGCTGGATCGATCAGGGTGTCGGCTGCTCGAAGGTGCCGGACATTCACAACGTCGGCCTGATGGAAGACCGTGCGACGCTGCGTATCTCCAGTCAGCACATCGCCAACTGGTTGCATCATGGCGTGGTGACGCGTGAACTCGTCGAAGAGACTTTCAAGCGCATGGCGAAGGTGGTCGACGAGCAGAACGCGGGCGACCCGCACTACCAGCCGATGGCGCCGGGTTTCGATACGCTGGCATTCAAGGCCGCGCAGGCATTGGTGTTCGAAGGACGCCAGCAGCCGAGCGGCTATACGGAACCGTTGCTGCACAAGTTCCGGCTGGAAGTGAAGAAGGCGCAGTAAAGGCTGTTTGGTCCGTGGCTTGGGTCCAAGGCTCGATTTTCTGGGCCCGGACTACACCGCGAACCACGCCGGAAAGAAAGACGGGCGCCGCATGATGCGGCGCCCGTTTTAATTTGCGCGGTAGTGCTGCGCGTTGCTTCTGCGTGAAACATTTGCGGCGGTGAAGCCAGTCCTTGCGTTCAGACAGCGCGTTCTGACGGCATGTTCGTGCCGCCGATTAGCGCCACGCGCTCGTGTTCTGAATTCGAGCCGCCCGAAATCGTCGGGCTTCCCAGGAAGCCCTGTCTCCTCGGTCTCCTACCCAGTTAAGCCGCTTCAGCCGTATACTGGGCCGGCACGCTGGCCGGCATATTCGCCTGCATATACGAGTGCAAATACGCTTCGAACTCCGCCTTCACTTCTGGATGGCGCAGCGCGAATTCCACTGTCGCCTTCAGATAACCGAGCTTGCTGCCGCAATCGAAGCGTGTGCCGAAGTAGCGATAGGCGAGCACCTGCTCTTCGGTCAACAGCGATTGCACGGCGTCGGTCAATTGCAGTTCACCGCCGGCGCCCGGCTTGAGCGCACGGATATGCTTGAAGATCGTCGGCATCAACACATAGCGGCCCACCACGCCAAGATTCGACGGTGCCTTGTCCGGTGCCGGTTTTTCGATGATGCCCGACAGCTTGATCACATTGTCTTCCCACTCCTTGCCATCCACCACGCCATACGAACGGCTGTCTTCGCGTGCGATGGTTTCGACGCCGATCACCGAGCTGTGATAGTGGTTGAATGTGTCGACGAGCTGGCTCATCACCGGCTTCGAGCTGTGCAGCAAGTCGTCAGCCAGAATCACGGCGAACGGGCTCTCGCCCACCAGTTTCTCGGCGCACAGCACCGCGTGGCCCAGACCGAGTGCTTCGGCTTGACGGACGTAGAAGCAGTCGACGTTGGCCGGCTTGATGCTGCGCACGAGGTCGAGCAGCTTCTGCTTGTTGCGCGCTTCGAGTTCCGCTTCGATCTCGTAGGATTTGTCGAAATGATCTTCGATGGCGCGCTTGCTGCGGCCCGTCACGAAGATCATCTCGGTGATGCCGGCGGCAATGGCCTCTTCAACCGCGTATTGGATCAGCGGCTTGTCGACGATAGGCAGCATTTCCTTGGGGCTTGCTTTGGTAGCCGGCAGGAATCGTGTCCCGAGGCCCGCTACGGGAAACACGGCTTTGGTGACTTTCAGCATGGTAGGCATTCCCACATCGGTTAGAAATTGGTGTGTTCGCGGGCCTGGCGGCCACTCGATGTCGCCGAAAAGACTAACAAAAAATTAATCCATTTCACGCGTTAAATTTTCTCGATTCGAATAAATAAGTCGATTCCATTTCGATATTCCGGATCGTGACATGCGCCAGGAAACAATTACGTATCTGAATTGAATTATTTTCGGAAATTCCGAAAATTTTACGCATCCGCCGAAACCCGCCGAAACGGATAGTCGGCGACCCAGGCGCGTCCTGACGCGAATCGCGGCCGCGCTTGAGTACGCTCCGGCACCGCTCATTCGTTCTCGTCGAGCTGGGGCAGCTTGGCCGGGTTGATGCGAAAACGGCGGATCGGCTCGTTGCGCAGGGCCTCCCGGTAAGCGGAGGCGGCGACAAGGATCAGTAGCACGGCAATGCCGGCGAGTAAATGCAGGTTCATGACTTCACCTCAGGTCAAGAGAATCCGTGTCTTAAATTAACACGACAAAACCGGCAAATAATTCGATGTAGCAAGTGCTTATGCGTAATTACAATCCGTCACAAAATCGCCATTTAATTCAAATTGGCATGCAATTTTTTATCCATTTTTTGCGGCCACGGTGCACTAGCATGTCATGCATCGCGGGCGCGTGTGGCGCCCGGGAATAAGCTTTTTCCTCCGTCAGAATAAGGACCGCGTATGAGCGACTCAGCACTGGATGCCGCCGGCTCATCCCTGCCCCTCTCCCCGTCACGACCGGCCACGGCACCGCGCGCGCAGAGCGAAGCGCGCGCCGACAGCGCCGGCAAGGAACATGTCATCGACGCAATGCGCGGCTTCGCCGCGCTTCTGGTCGCGTATTTTCACTGCCGCCAGGTCGAATGGGTCGGCATGCAGACCTTTCACCAAACTGTCGGCCATTCATTCAGTCTGAGTACGATTGCCGCTTATCTGACGTTCCCGATTGCGTGGGGCTCGGCTGGCGTGCCGATTTTCTTCGTGATCAGTGGCTACTGCATTCATCGCGGCGGCGCACTGCGACTGGCAAAAAATCCCGACTACCGGCTCGACGCCGGCAATTTCTGGGTACGCCGTTTCGCGCGCATTTATCCGGTGTTGCTGGCGGCGCTCGTACTGACGTTGGCACTCGACTGGGTCAGCTTGCAGTTGCCGCCGGTCAATCACAAGATCCGCGAGATCGGCCTGCAGGCGTTCCTCGTCAATCTGGTTTCGCTGCAAGGCGTAGCCGGCAAGACCTATGGGTCGAACGGCGCGCTCTGGACGCTTTCGCTCGAAGTGCAGTTCTATGCGATCTATCCCCTGCTATTCGCACTGCGCCGGCGTCTGGGCATGACTTCCGTGCTGGCGATCGTCGCGGTCATCAACGTGGTGTCGGCCTATGTGCTCGAGCGCCACGATATTCAGTTTTTCACGTCCTATTGGTTTTCGTGGATGCTCGGTGCGTGGATCGCCGATGCGAAGGCCCATGCCGCTCCGGACGCGCGCTCGCCGGCCTGGCTCTATGTGCTCGCCGCGGCGTTCATCGCACTCGGTTGCGCCGCGTTCCATTTCGGCCAGTACGGCGCATTCCAGTTCTGGGCGATCGGCTTCGCGTTCTACCTGTACAAGGCGCTGGAACGCCGTCATGCGGACACGCCGGGCGTGCGCCTCCTGTCACGATTCGGCGATTTCAGCTTCTCGCTCTATCTGATCCATCTGCCGATCTTCGTGCTGCTGTCGTCGATCCTGTTCCGTTCGTCGCTGCAGATGTCGATCTGGCCTTCATTCGGCTACATGCTGGTGGCCGTGCCGGTGGCGTATGTGTTCTACCGGCTGGTCGAACTGCCGGCGATGAAGTGGTCCGCGAGTTTCAAACCGAAGAGTGGAGTGAAGCCAGCCTGAGAGCGATGCGGTAGAAAGGCCGGGGAAACACAATGTTCAGTTCAGAAACAGGTTTCTCCTTCGACAATGTAAGCAAGCCGTGACGTGCCGCCGGGACCACGCTGTACAACCCGGCTGCCTAAGCGGCGCGCGGCGCAAAAAAACGGAGCGAGAGTCCTTAGGACTTTCGCTCCGCTGCGCTAACGACAGGAACCGGCCAGGTCCCCGCCTACCCCTCGCGTTAATTCAACCGCTCAGCCTCACCCGAATCCCACTCGAACTCCACCGTTCAACCGCGCGCGCAAGCGCTTTAACGCCCCGCCACGCGCTTCAGAATCCGCTCGACACCCTCGACATAGGTCGTAGTGCCGAACCGGCTCAACGCCGTCTGATAGCCGTTCCTGACCAGCTTGTTGCGCAGGTCGTCGTTTGAGCGTAATTCGGCGAGCGTGTCGGCGAGACCATGTGCGTCGCCGGGGGTGCATAGCACGCCGTTTTCGTAATCGTCGATGATCTCGAGCACGCCGCCCGCGCGTGCCGCCACCACCGGCCGCTGCGCCAGCATGCCCTCGACGATCACGCGGCCGAACGGCTCCGGCGTGATCGACGTATGAACGACGGCATCGACCGCGCACATGCAAGCCGCAATGTCGTGCTGGAAGCCGAGGAAATGCACCCGTCCGCCGAGGTTGTGTGCGGCGACGAAGGCGTGCAGTTCGATCTCGTACGCGTCTTCGCCGAACAGCGGCGCACCCACCAGCACCGCATGCATGTGGGGATTGAGGACCATCGCCTCGAGCAGCACGTGTTGCCCCTTCCAGCGCGCAAGGCGGCTGAACGAGCCGACCAGAAATGCGTCCTGCGGCAAGTTCAGGCGCTGGCGCAGCGTCGCTGGCGGGATCGTGCGCAAGGCGTCGAACGGCGCCGCGGAAATACCGTTGAACACCACGTCGATACGCTTTTTGTCGAAGCGCGTCAGGTCCGCGAAGGCGCGAGCGGACGCCGCGGAATTGGCGATCACGTGCGTGAGGCCAAGGCGCGCACACCACTTGATGATCGCCAGTTGCTTGCCGCCGAAATGCTCGGGACTCACGATATCGCGCAGATGCCACACCACCGGCCGCCTCGCAAGCTTGCCGGCAATCGCGCCGATCACCATCGCGCGCTGCGTGTTGGCATAGATGACCTCGGCATCGCGCGCGCGTTTCGCAGTGGCGCGCACGAGCGACATCAGGCCCTTGAGCGCTTGCCCCTTCGGCAACGAACCGCCCTGCTTACGGACATTGCGCAATGCGCCGGCATCCAGCACGTTGACAGTCACGCCGGCCTTGGCCAGAGCGGTGCGAAACGGACCGTCGTCGAACAGCACGACTTCGATGCGCGAGCGCAGGGCTTTGACGATCTCCAGCAGCGATAACTCGGCGCCGCCGAGCACACCGCTCTGGTCGACCGCGAGAATGCGGGGCGCATTGGCACCCACGGCTGCTTTGTAGGGTGCGTACGGCGGCAGTGTTGCCGAGCGCAATGCTGGCACTGAAGCCCGCACGTGAGCGAAGAAACGCTCGCGGAAATTAGCGGCGGAGAACTGCTCGGCGTTCGCGCGGCAATCCGCTGGCGAAAAACGCTTCACATGGTCGTCGAAACGCTCGACCGCGGCAATGATCGACTCGGCGTTCTGATCGTCGAAGAACATGCCCGTGGGCCGCGCCTCCGACAGATCGCGTACGGTTTCGAGCGCCCCGCCCTTGCCGTAGGCAATCACCGGCGTACCGCACGCCTGCGCTTCGACCACGGAAATGCCAAAATCTTCTTCCGCGGCGAACACGAAGGCTTTCGCGCGGCTCATCTTTTCCTTGAGCACCTTGAACGGCTGGTAGCCCATGATCTCGACGTTGGGTCCCGCCTTCGCGCGGATCTTCTGCATGTCGGGGCCGTCGCCGATCACCACCAGCTTGCGCTCCGGCATCTGCGCGAACGCCTCGACGATCAGATCGATCTTCTTGTAGGGCACCATTCGCGACGCGGTCAGATAGAAATCTTCCTTGTCGGTGCACAGCGAAAACGCCTCGACATCGACCGGCGGAAAGATCACCTGCGCTTCGCGCTGATAGACCTTCCTGATCCGCCGCGCGATGAAGTCGGAGTTCGCAACGAAGCCGTCCACCGAATTCGACGTACGGATATCCCAGTTGCGGATGTAATGAAGAATCAGCCGCGCCATGGCCGATTTCGGACCGTTGGTCAGCTTCGACTGCTGCAGATACTGGTGCTGCAGATCCCACGCATAGCGGATCGGCGAATGCACGTAGCTGATGTGCACCTGGTCGGGGCCGGTGAGAATCCCTTTTGCCACCGCGTGACTGCTCGAGATCACCACGTCGTAGGCCGACACGTCGAGCTGTTCGATTGCAAGCGGCATCAAGGGCAGATACGTGCGGTATTTGGTGCGCGCGAGCGGCAGCGTCTGGATGAACGAGGTCGTAACCGGTTTGCCGCGCAGGAAGCTGCGGTCGTCGAGAAAATCGACAAGGCTGAACAGGTCCGCGTCCGGAAAGCACGCGACGATCTGCTCGAGCACCTTCTCGGCACCCGCATAGGTGACGAGCCAGTCGTGCACGATCGCGACACGCACCGTCTTGTCGCTGCGCATCGCCGTGCGGCGGGACGGCGCCTGAGCGCCGGGAACAGTAGTGAGTTCTGCCAGTGCACTGCGCGTTGCGGGTTGCAGCGCGGCTTCTTCAAGCACTTCGTGGTTCATGCGCTTTTCCTCGGATTCAGTCGCAACAGCAGTGAACGCGCAAGATCGCGCAAAGCGGGCGTCATCGTGATCGACCAGGCGACGTTCGCGCCTACCATCAACAGACCGGCGACGATCGCCAAAGCGAGACTTGGCAGGAAACTGGCAAGCCATAGGCTGGCCAGTAGAAACGCGAGGTGGGCGAGCATGTCGAGCGCGATCTGGCGGGCGCGAATCGCCGACAGGCGCAGCAGCACGGCGTAGTCGAACAGTGCCCGGCCGGCCACGACCATCGCCGCGCCGGTCAAACCGAAATGCGTAATGGCCAGCCACAAAGCCCCTGCAAACAAGGGCAATTCGAACAAACCGACGCGCGCGGCCGTGGCCGGGTTGACCTGTGACTGGATCAGAATCCGCGTGACGTTCGCCTGGCCAACGAGCCAAACCGCGATGATCATGATCCGGCCCACCGGCGCCGCCACGGTGGCGATCTCGTTGCCGACCCACAGATGCAGAAACGGCTCGAGCACCAGCATCGCGACCAGCGCGACCGGCGTGAACACACCATTGAGAAATTCGAGCGATTGCTGCGTGATGGTGTCGGCATCCGCGCGGCCCACGGCGGACAGGCGCGGAAACAGCGTACGCACCAGCGCGGTGGGCACGATATTCAAACGTGTCACGAGGTTCTGCGGCACGGTGTAATACGTGACAAAACGCGCGCCGAGACTCGTGCCGAGCATCACGCGGTCGAGCGATTCGGCGATCATGTTGGTGACGCTCGCAATCAGCATCCAGCCGCCGAAATTGAAGAGTCCCTTCGCCACGCCGAGCTGAGGCGGAAGAATGCTGCGAATCTCCAGCACCTTCAGCGCGGAACGTCCCAGCAGAATCGCGGCCAGAATGCGCGCCAATACCGCTGCGGCCAGCACGTTCTGCAGGGTCGCGCCCATCCACCATGCTGCCCCGAGCGGCAGCAACTGGAACAGGAAGGTGCCGATGGTCTGATTGGTGTTGTAGACACCAAAGCGTTCCGCGCCGTTAATTGCCCCGGCGAACACCCACGACACATTCGCAATCGGAATCGCCACCGCGAGCCACGGCAGCGCCATATAGACCTCGTGCTGCAGCTCCGGCGACACCTTGGTGAAATACGCGGTGTACAGAAACGCACCGAAATAGATAATCAGCCCGCCGACGATACCGGTCGCGAGATTGAGCCACGTCGCGCTCCAGAACACGCGTGCGCTCTCACTTTTGTCGCCCGTGGCACGCGCCTTCGAGATGTGATTCTGCGCGGCCATGCTCATGCCGAGATCGAGAATCCCGAAGTAGCCGATCAAGGTCCACACGAGACTGATGACGCCGTAGCGCTCGACGCCGAGCAGCTTGATATACGACGGCACGGTCACGAGCGAGACGAAAGTCGGCAGCACCAGCCCGAAAAAGTTGATCGCTACGTTTTTGAGAATGCCTTTGTCCATCGGATGCCTTGGGTTAAATCAGTTGCCTGGCTCAGTTGCCTGATATTGCGAATAAAACCTTCACGACACGTACGTCATCAAGGCTTCCAGCGATACATCATCACTTTTCCGCGCGCGTCTTCTTCGACGAACACCAGGTACTCGCCATTGCTGCGCTTCGCGGCGCTAATGCCGTTGGGTACATCGACCCAGCCCGACGCGCGGCCCACTTCCGGGCCAGGACGAATCACCCCGACCTCCTTGCCCGTGTCCTTGTCCCACACGTGCACCGCGCCGACCGGCTCGACGCCGAAGAGGTATTGCCCTTCAACGGTGAGGCCGATAATCGTGGCGATGGGTTTGGTCTGCGTCGTCCACGGCAGCGTGATCGAATAGCGTTGCACCGGATTGCCGCTCGACCATTTGTCGTAGCGCACCAGCACGCGGCCCACTTCTTTCCAGAAGCCGCGGTCCACCGGTGTATCGGGCGTATAACCGGTCACGTACATCGTGTCGGTGTCGGGGTCGTAGATCGCGCGATGCAGTTCGGTGAACGGTTGCGGCACCGGGTACTGCGTCATGTTCGAATACGAATAGATGGGATTGCCCTTCGCATCCAGGCCGCCGAAGCGGAAGCGGTAAATGCCTTTGTTATCCCGGGTGCGCCAGATGTCGCCGGCGGTATCGACCCACCAGCCCCAACCACCCGCGAGCTTCGTGCCGCTCGTGTTGAGCGTGAATTCGTCGGTGTTGAACTTGCCGTCGCCGTTCACGTCGCGCCAGATCCAGTCGCCGCCAGGCGGCGCATTCGGCACCTTGGCGACCGCGCGCTCGCGCCCGGCGATGAAACCCGAAGGAATCGCCGTTTCGCCGTCGTGCTGCGGGTCGAAGCGATAGATCTTCAGGTGGTCCGCGTACATGTCGGTCAGGTACAGGAACGTGTGGCCCTTGAGCTTGCGGGCAATCGGCAAGCCGGGATATTGATCTACGTGGAAGACGGGGTCGTCGGGGTACTTGAAGCGGTTCGACAGAAAGCCCGCGTATTTCCAGTCCTGACCCGCAGGCTTCGACAGATCGAGTTCGAAGCGCTTGTTGCCGGTGTAGACGCTATCCGGACGTGACGGATCGATCCATGCACCGTCGACGAACAACAACCCTTGCACCTGCCAGTTCTGTTTGCCGTCGGGCGCATAGCTTTCGAGCGTGGCGCCGAGACCCGCGCCGATCGGGTCATAGCGTGGTCCGATGCCATTGGTCGACACGTACACGTTGCCGCGCGCATCCACGCCCACGCCAGTCAAACCGTTGAAGCGCTGCGGGCCGGGTTTGCCGGGAACGCCGCTGAAAATGCCGCCGCGTTCGCCGAGCGAGCCGGACTCCGCGTAGCGGCCGTTGTTCTTGCTGAAAAACAGCACTTGCTGACGCGGGCCGTTGTCGGCGATCAGAACGCGGCCTTGTGCATCTATGGCGATATCGACCGCAACCGTATCGGCGGGCAGCGTGAACGTTTCGTCGATGCGCTTGCCCGCGGCGGTGTAGTGCTCCACGTGCGGAGCCTTGTCGTTGCGCGTGCCGCTCAACACCCAGAGCGTGCCATCGGGGGCAAGCGCCATGCGACCCGGTTCGTGCACCGTCCATGTGGTTTTCTGCTGCATCGATTCCGCGTCATACACCTCGATGCGATCGCGCGCAGTGTTCGCCGCGTAAAGCGTGGTGTCGTTTGCCGCCAGACCGCCAATCTCGGCACTGGTGCCGGTCGGCACTTCGTTCAACATCAAAAAGCCCGCTGCCAGTTGCGCATGCGGGTCAGCGTTGTTCGCGGCCGGCTGGAACGGCGCGGCGCGCTTCGGATCGGCGATCTGCCGACGCGAAATGCCGAACCATTGCTTGCCCTTCTCCGGCCACACACCCTGCTCGACCAGACGTCCCTTTTCGTTGCCGACCGCGATCGCCACGAAGGCGTACTTGCGATTGACCGCAATCGCGCTGCCGCCGCCGTTGCCCCAGCCGTGCGTGCCGCCCGCGAAGCCGAGCATCTTGCCGTTCTGATAGACGCTCGCTTCGGCGCCGCTTTCGTCCCACGGTGCGTTCGTATAGACCTCGCCGTCCGGCGCAACCGCGATCGCGGTGATGTTGATCTGCGTCCACGTGCCGTCGCCGAAACCAAAGGTATTGCCGATCCAGGAATTTTTCGCGTTCAACACGGTTTCCGCGGATGCCGTGAAGCTGACCGATGCCGCCGTCATTCCGGCCGCACAGGCGAGTACAGCAATCCAGGTTTTGAACGTGAAACGGACCAAAGTAATTCCTCCAATCAGGGCCGTGCCGCGATTGGGCACATGGCCCACGCGGGTGCAAAATCCAATGAAGTGACGGCAGAGGCCGCTAGAAGCAGAAGCGACGTAAGAACACGAGACTGATTCCCGCACCGGTCACATTACGCGGAAAAAACGCTGCAACGAAAATCGAAAATAATTCAAAAATATTCGATGCTTTGAGCGTTGTGAAAGAAAATGATTTAAAAATAGATTAAATGAAAATAGACGTGGTTTCGTGCGCCCAGCGGCGCCTCCGCCCATCATCTTTACCGATGCAGCCTGATGCCGGCTGCACTTCTTACGCATTGCGACAGCCTCAAGGCACAAGCATAAAAATCAATTCCGAATGGATAACGAAACACCCTGTTGCAATCTGATTCACTTATCCAATTCATTCCCGTTTTTTCATCAATTTATTTTCCCTAGAATCGAATGCACTTCCGTTGCGACGCGAAACGGGCGCGCCCCTGTTTTCTCAGGCCCTGTTCCTGACTTGAGAAGGCGCGCGCGATCCTTCGCCTGGCCCATCCGCTTCACACCATGGACGGTTCATGACTGCTAGTGCACTGCCCTCAGCGCCTTCTCACTCCCGCCGCATCGTGCAGCTCGATGGCTTGCGCGCCATCGCCGTGCTCGCGGTATTCGCCCAGCACGCCTTGAAAGCGCCGCTATGGATGGGCGTCGATCTGTTTTTTGTTCTGAGCGGCTTTTTGATTACCGGCATCCTGCTTGAACGCAAGGCGCGTGAGCAGTCGTATTTCGGCTATTTCTATGCGCGCCGGGCGCGACGCATCCTGCCGCCTTATCTGCTGCTGATGGTGGTGTCGTCGATTCTGTTCGGCTTTGGCTGGGCACAGCACTGGCAGTGGTATGCGTTCTTCGCGACCAATATCGGTGATGCGCTCAATCAGAGCGGTCACGACAGCCTGAATGTGCTGTGGTCGCTGGCCGTTGAAGAGCAGTTCTATATTTTCTGGCCGTTCGTGATTCTATTGCTGCCCGAGCGAGTGCTCGGCTACGTGGCGGCCGCGTTGATCATTCTGGTGCCGGTGCTGCGCGCGGTCGCCACGCCCTGGTTCGACTCGTTCTGGCCGATCTATTATCTGACGCCGTTCCGCATGGATCTGCTCGCGGCCGGCGCGCTGCTCGCGGTTGCCGTACGGCGCGATCGCAACGCGCTTGAACCGTTCAAGGGCCTCGCCGTGCTCGGCTTCTTTGCCGCGCTGGCCGTGCTTGCATGGCTGCATCTGCATTACCCGCGGTTCCGTGCGGCGAATACGCCGCTGTCGAATGCCGGGCTGTACAGCATTTCGTTGGTGCTTTGTACTTCCGTCGTGGTCATCGCCCTGCAGAGCAAGGGCATCGTCAAACGGCTGCTGTGCAACCCTGTGCTGGTCTATATCGGCACCATCAGCTACACAATCTATCTGATTCACCTGAGCGTGCTGTACACGCTGTGGCCGCTGCATCTGAACCGCTATCTGACGGCGGCGCTGGCGCTTGCCATCACCCTTGCCTACGCCAGCATCACGTGGTTCGCGTTCGAAAAGCGCTTGATCTTCGGCTCCGCAGGCAAAACCCCTGCGTCGGCGGGTAGCGTCTCAGGGGGCGCGTCGCAAGCGCCGCAAAGCCGCGCATGAGGCGCCGCGCGTGGCTGGCAGCGAGCATGTCGGTCGCTGCGTCGGTGCTGATTTCGCCGGCATTCGATGCCTATGCCGGCAGTCGTGCCGCCACGCAGGTACTGGTAGACGCGTATGGCGATTCGACCACGCTCGGCATTACGTGCAGCGACGGCCATTGCGGCCCGCAGGCGCAAAACGCCGTGGCGTATCTGCAGGACGAATTGCAAGCGAGGTACGGCGAGCGGGTGCGCGTCACGAACTACGGCGTGGGCGGCACGATGGCCACCCAGTTGCGTGACGGTACCGGCAACCGCCGCGCCGGCCCCACCGCCGGTCTGCCGTGGCAGGAACGGCTCGCCGCTTCGTCCGCGCAGATCGTGTTGATCAACTACGGCATCAACGAAGTGATGCAGAACCAGACGCCCGAGCAGTTTTACGCGGCCGAAACAACGCTCGTGAAAACCGCGCGCGCGCTCGGCAAAGAGCCGGTTCTGCAGACGTCGAACCCGATGCCCGACAACCGCCTCAACGCGCGGCTCGCCGCGATGGTGGCGATGACGCGCCGCGTGGCGGCCGAACAGCAGGTGCCGCTCGTCGATCAGTTCGCGTACATCAGCAATCTGCCGGACTGGAAGATGCTGATGTCCGATGGTGCGCATCCGAAACCGGGCTTGTACCGGCTCAAGGCTGAACAGGATTTTCAGGTCGTCGATCCGCTGGTGCGGCGACTGCTGAACGGCACGCTCTGAAGTTCTTTTTTCTTTTACCAATATCGAAGGCAAGCTATGAGCCAACCACGCAAAGCGATCATTACCGGCGTATCCGGACAGGACGGCGCCTATCTGACCAAACTACTGCTCGACAAGGGCTACCACGTGACCGGCACCTACCGGCGCACGAGTTCGGTCAACTTCTGGCGCATTCGTGAGCTTGGCGTGCTCGATCATCCGAATCTGCGTCTGGTCGAACACGATCTGACCGACCTCGGCTCCACGCTGCGCCTGCTCGAAGGCGCGCAGGCCGACGAGTTGTACAACCTTGCCGCGCAGAGCTTCGTGGGTGTCTCGTTCGACCAGCCCGTGACGACCGCCGAAGTGACCGGCATCGGCGCGCTGAATCTGCTCGAAGGCATCCGCATTCTGAATCCGAAGACGCGTTTTTATCAGGCGTCGACATCGGAAATGTTCGGTCTCGTGCAGGCGGTGCCGCAACGCGAGGACACGCCCTTCTATCCGCGCAGCCCATACGGCGTTGCCAAGCTGTTCGCGCACTGGTCGACCATCAATTACCGCGAGTCGTACAACCTGTTCGCCAGCAGCGGCATTCTGTTCAATCATGAATCGCCGCTACGTGGTCGCGAATTCGTGACGCGCAAGATCACGGACACGGTCGCGAAGATCAAGCTCGGCAAGCAGGACGCGCTGGAACTCGGCAACCTGAGCGCCAAGCGCGACTGGGGCTTCGCGCTCGAATACGTGGAGGGCATGTGGCGCATGTTGCAAGCCGACGAACCCGATACGTTCGTGCTCGCCACCGGCCGCACCGAGACGGTACGCGACTTTGTGCGCATGGCGTTCGCCGCGGCGGGCTACCAGATCGAATGGTCGGGCAAGGACGAGCGCGAGACCGGTATCGACGTCGCCACCGGCAAGACGCTGGTGCGCGTGAACCCGAAGTTCTACCGCCCGGCGGAAGTGGAGCTGCTGATCGGTTGCGCGGACAAGGCGCACGAGAAGCTCGGCTGGAAGCCGGAAACCACGCTGGAACAGCTGTGCCACATGATGGTTCACGCGGACCTTGGGCGCAATGAGCATCACGAGACGTTCTGATCCTGAGTAGCGGCTGTTTGCGCAGCCGCCATCCGGTACAAAAAAGGCCTGATCGTTACGATTCAGGCCTTTTTTCTACTGCGTCGTAAAGCCTTCAGTGCACCCCACCCGCCGCGATCGCCTCGCTATACACCGACGCCACGCGCTTCGCGATCACCGAGTTGTCGAAGTTCTCGCGTGCATAGCGGCGGCAAGCATCGGCATCCGGCAACTTCAGCGAACCGTTCAACGCGCCTGCCAGACCTTCCGCAATCGCCTTCGCGCCCGTCTCCGCCAGCACCAGATTCGGCGACAAGCCCGCCACCGCTTCCGGCAGGCCGCCCACCGGCGTCACCAGCACGGGCGTGCCCGAAGCCAGCGATTCAACGGTAATCAGCCCGAAGCCTTCGAGTGCCACCGTCGGCACCACGCTGATATTCGCCGCGCGATATAACGCAGCCAGATGCTGATCGGGCACGAAGCCCAGCAGTTTCACATTGTCGTCAAGGCCGGACTCGGTGATCCGCGCCTGTAATTCGCCTTCGAGCCGTCCCTTGCCCGCGATCAGCAGCAGTACGTCGGGTTCGGTGCGTTTGAGCAGCTTCACCGCATCGATCAGATCTTCGAGTCCCATGCGGCGCACCAGACGCCGCACCGCCAGCACGATCGGCCGGTCCTGCGGTAATTGCAGCCTCAGGCGCGCTTCGGCCGGTGTGATCGGTAGATTGAATTGCTCGACGTCCACGCAACCCGGCACCACGCGCACGCGGTCCGGTGCGATGCGATAGCGCGACGTCAGGATCTTGCCGAACGCCTCGGACAATACGATCAGCCGCGATGAACGCGCATACACCGATTGCTCCAGATAGCGCTTGGCGCGCTGGCCGAGCGAATCGGCGCCTTCCACGTGACTCTCGTCGGCCCACGGTCCCTGAAAATGCGAAACCTGCGGAATGCCGCGCGTCACGTCGAGACCCGGAAACGTGTACAGCGCGAAGTGCGACGAAATCACGTCGGGACGCGAGGTGCGGATCTCCTGCCGCAGTGCGCGGCGTGCCGCCATCAGCCGCAGCGGCAGCGATTGCGCCGCGGAGCCGAAACCGTTGATCGCGCCACCGGTGTCCGCTGCAACTTTCGCCGAGCCGGCGACCACGCCGCGCACCGCGACGCCCGCGCCCGGCAGCGCGCCGACCAGCGAGTAGTACATGCGGTCGAGGCCGCCCGCGCGCTCGGGAAACCAGTGCATCCCGATCTGCAGCGATTTGATGGAACTCGTCGTCATGATTGTTGCCCCTGTGCGTTCTGAGAGTTGTAGTGGATTGCGGGATGTTTCGGACAGCCGGTTCGCCAAACGACCCACCTGCGGGTCTGCGCTTTGGTCCGCGCTTTGGTCGGCATTCGGGTCCCGCTGTCGTTCCCTGTCAGGGCGCGCATTCATTCCGCACCCTTCTGCCCGGCCAGCGTGTTCAGCGTCAGCGCGTCGGTCTTGGCGACCGCCGCGGCCTCCGATTCGCTGCGTCGGCGGTCTTTCTGCTGCCCCGCCAGTTGCCGGTATAGCGCGATGTATTGCGCCGCCATACGCGCCCAGCCGAAGCCAGTCGCAAGTTCGTTGGCGGCGACGCCCATCGCGCGGCGCGCGTCGTCGTTGTCGGCGAGGCGCGCGACGGCCCCGGCCAATGCCTTGGGATCGTCCGGGTCGTCGAGCACGATGCCGCATTCCGGCGTGATGATTTCAGCGCCGCCCGCCGTGCGCGCCGTGACCACCGGCAGGCCCGCAGCCATCGCTTCGAGCAATGACAAGCTCATCGCCTCGTAGCGCGACGGAAACACGAACGCGTCGACCGAATGCATCAGTACCGGCATTTCCTTGACCAGACCGAGAAAATGCACGCGATGCGCAATGCCGAGCGCCTTGGCCTCTTCCGGATACGGACTGCCCGGGAGGAACCCGGCCACCGCGATCTGCACGTGTTCGGGCAGATGCGTGAGCGCCTTCAACACGGTGCCGAGGTTCTTGCGCGGCGTGCGCAAATCGCCCACGAACAGCAGCAAAAATGCGTCCGCGGACAATCCGAACTTCGCGCGATCGCCCGTTGCGGCCGCAAAACCTCGCGTATCGACGCCGTTGTAAATCACGTCGACCCGGTTATGTGGCGTCAACCCGATCGCGCGAATTTCATCGGCGACCTTTTGCGACACCGCCGTAATGACCTTCGAGCGCCGGTAAGCCCAGCGTTCGAGCAGCGCGTTACAGCGCGTATAAACCGACTGATACGCGGACCACACGCCTTTCGTCAGCCCGAACGGGTAGTACTTGCTGCCGAACCAGCCGCTGTGCACGAAGTGCGAGGTGTTGACGTCGGCGGGCATCCACGTGATGAACCCGTTCACGTGCAGCACGTCGTATTCGCGGCGATGCGCGCGCAGCCACATCGCGCTCTTGAACGCGAACACCTGCTGACGCAGCAGATTGGTCGGCCACCATTTGCCGATTTTGATGGGTGTCCAGCGAACGTTCGGATGGGCAAGAAGATCCGGCGCGACATGTGACGCGACCAGCGTCACGCCGATGTTCTCGTCGAGAGCGGCGCGCGCAATCTCGTGGTTGACGCGCCCCTGGCCGTCGTTATGGCGCACGACGTGCGTGACAATGGCGACTCTCAATCAGTGCCTCCGTGGAGAAATAGCGTGCGTCTGCGGTTCATCTTTTCGTAGTGCACCGCGGAAAGGATCGAAAAAACACTCATGAAAAGCAGCAGGCCGCCGGTACCGACCAGCGAATTGGTGAACACCAGCATCGCGAACGTCGCGAGACTGAGGCTCAGGCAGGCGGAAACGAATTTGTCGTTGCGCAGCTTGAACGAGGCAAGCGCCGCGCGCACCACCAGCCAGACGATGCCGGACATGTAGAGCAGCGTGCCGGGCCAGCCGAGCACGAACGGGATGTTCATCACGCCACTGTCGAAGTTGCCGTACTGGCCGAGCTGACCGCCGTCGTTCGAGAGCTTGGTCGAGGTACCGGTCGCGCCCATGCCTTCGCCGGAGACGTCGGTAAAGGCGGTCTTCGCGAAGGTCGCGTAAAACTCGTTACGCGCGGCATAGCTCTGGTCGTCGCTCAGGTTGACGAGCGTGTTCAGGCGCGCCTGCATCCGCTCGGCGACCGGGCCGACCGTGAGCAGCGGCACGCAGAGGCCGGCAAGCAGCACCGCGCTCGCCACGATCCGCACGCGCACCTTGTTGTTCGACTTGACCAGCTGGATCAGAAGCGCGATCACCCAGCCGCCCCACGTCGAACGAACGAGGCTCAGCGCGAACGCAAAGAAGCCCAGCGCCGCCGCGACCCACCGCACGCGGTGCGTCGCCGCCATCACGTAGACCATTGCACCCATCATCGCGAACGCGAACGGTCCCGACGAGTTCATCGTGCTGAAGACGCGTACGCCCATCGGCACGGCGTCGCCTTGCGAATTCATCTGCGAACCCAGCATCCACAGCGCGTCCCACGGCGGCATGATGAAGAACTGGATCAGGCCGTAGCCGCCCATCACCAGCATGCCCCAGATGAAGGTACTGACGATGGTGTCGCGGTACTTCGGATACTGACGCGTATGCGCCATGATGTGAAAGCCGATCAGGATCGGATAGAGCCAGTTCGCGAGGTCATAGGTCGCGGCGAGCGGCCCGCTCGACATCACGCCGATCATGAACGCGTAGGCAAGCCCCATCAGAATCAGCAGCACCGGCAGGCCGCGCCGCTGCGAAAGTACCTTGTAGTAACGGAGCAAGGAAAACCCGCTGATCATCGTCACCGCGAGCGGCGCGATCTGGATCAGGCTGGTCGGCGTGAACGAGCCTTTGGACCAGTCGGCGAGACGCCGCACTTCGGGGCTCAGAAACCACAGCCACCACATGAAACCGATGTAGCGCGCCGGACTTCTGAAATAAAGCCAGAGGCCCGTCAGGATCGCGAGCACCGGGAATCCGAGCGTGAGCACCGTGCCCTGATGCGCGCCGATCAGCATCGCCGTGATCAGCCACAGTAAGGCCTCCGGCAGCCACTCCTTGCGAGCGCCGGACAGGGTCCGCCCAGCGCCGTCGCCACCGGCTCGCGTGATTGTCGACATCGTTCAGAGACCTCCGCGTGATTCGCGCGCAGGACGTTGAGCCGATCCCTGGCTGCCCGCGCGGACCCGCGCCGGCGGGTTCGCCGTGGCAGAGGCCGGCGCGGCGCGCGAGGTTGTCGCCTCGGCGTCGGCCGCGCCTGCCGTCACGCGTCCACGCGCGGCTGCGCGCACTCGTAGCATCTCCTGGGTAATCCTCACGTGCTGCATCGCATAGTTCTGCGTGGTCAGATCGCGCGACAGCAAACCGGCAGCCGCCGCCTGTGCCTGGTGCAACGCATCCGCGGGAGAGGCCGCGAGCTGGTCCACCGCCTCGCGCAACGCCTGTGGGTTGAACGGCGGGATATAAGCCGCCTCGCCCGCCGGAAAATAATCCTGTAACGCGCCGACGTTGGTGACTACCATCGGCTTGCCGACCGCTGCCGCTTCCAGCATCACGGTGATGCCCGAGGCGTGCGAATTTGGCCGCAGCGGCACGACGATCACGTCGGCCCAGTCGTAGAGTTCGTGCTGCTTTTTGATGCCCGAGAACAGCGCGATCTCGACGTTCGGCGCACGCAGCGACGCGGGAATGCGACGGCGTGTCGCAAGCTTCACCGTGTAACGCGTATCGTTGCCGAAGGCTTTGATCAGGGTCTCCCAGTCGCGGTCGCGATCGTTGCCGATCGCGGCGATGCGGATCGGCGTATGTGGCTTCCACTCGGTCGGGGCCTTCACGGGGAAGTCCTGTGTGTTCAGGCCGTAGTGGAGATGCTTCGCGTCGCGGTTGAAATAGCGCTGGCACAGCTCGGCGTTTTCGCTGGCGAGCGTAGTCAGCTGATCGGCGCGCTTCATCAGCTTGCGGTACAGCCAGCTACGCAAAATCCCATAGGAAGGCCATTTATCGAGCAGCCACACGCTTTGCGCGAGCAGTAGGGGTGCAGCGTCCGCCCCCGCCTTGCGGCCGCTCAGCAGCAGCATAAGCGCAGCGGAGAGCCATTCCTGCTCGGTATGCGTCCAGATCACGTCCGAGCACAGCATCTCGGCGCGGTTGCGCCACGTATGGATGAAGTCGAACCCGAGCGCCGCCTTCAGCGCGCGGCGCAGCAAACGCACCGGCTTGCTCTCGCGGGCGTCCTCCGAATAGGTCAGTGCGAACGCATCGGACTCCGCGTGGTGATAGCCGTACAGACAACCGATGTCGTCGCCCGGCCGGTAAAAGCGCGGGTCGGCGCCGTAAAACAGATGAACGTGAACTTTCGTACTCATGCAGACACTCCGCTCTGCCGGTGGAAAGGAGCATCGGCGTGCGCACGCAGGCGCAAGTGCCGATGCAAGAACGTGCAGGACGATTGGGTCACGCGGGGCTCACCCAGCGCTCACGCAGGGTCATGCGGTCCGGGACAGCGCGCGCCGCGCTTCATGCGCGCCGGTGCGCACCGCGCGCCAGCGCGACAACCTCAGACTCGCCTGTTTCGACACCAGCGCGAGCGCGGCATGTGTGAGGCCCGGATAGACGCGCGTGCCGACCAGCGTCCACCACCACCACGCGGTTTCGCGCCGCAGCGGCGGCAACTGGTCGCGCAGGATCAGATGAAAATTGAAGGCGGCATTGCGTAACGCCGTCATGGTTTGCGCGTCGCGCCGGTCGTCGTCGAAACGTTCGGCCGGAAAATGGTCGACGGCCACGCGTGGGTCATACATCAGCTTCCAGCCGGCGTTCTTCACGCTCAGGCTGAAGGCCATGTCGTTGTGGACCTGGGCGCCCGCGCCGCGCAGTCGTTGATCGAAGCGGATCGTGCGCACTGCCTCGCGCCGGTAGCTCATGTTGGCGCCCTTCAGGATGTCGACTTCGCGTGCGCCGCCGACCCCCAGGTGATGATTGCCGATGATCTTGCCGTGCGCCGTGACCTTGCCGACCAGCGGCTGCTCGCCGTCAAGCACGCGGCCTTTTTCATGCACCCAGTCGCGCCCACCCAGTGCGCCCAGGCGCGCGTCGCTCTCGAATGCGGCCGCAATACGTTCGACCCACTCGACGTGCGGCGCGGCGTCGTCGTCGGTGATCGCGATGACGTCTCCCTTGGCCGCATCCAGTCCGCGATTCAGGGCCGCGACCTGGCCTGGCACTTCCACCAGCGCGACAGACAGCCGCAACGTGCCCGGCACGGCGGGATCGCGCAGGCAGGCGTGGGTCGCTTCGTCGTCGGCGCGCGCGACCACCACCACTTCGTCCGGCGCGCGCGACTGCCGTTGCAGCGCCGCAAGGCAGCGCGCCAGGTCGGCCGGGCGGCGGTAAGTCGGGACCAGTACCGTCACTTTCATCGTGATGTCCTTGTTTATCGTGTTTGCGCTGGGCTTAGAACAATCGGCTCAGACTCAGGTGCTCAGATATTCCTGGACCGCTGCATAGCTGCGGTCGTAGCCACCGCGCGCGCGCGCCGGCATCCCGTTGAAGATGCCGCCCTGCACGTGCACGCCCGCGGCGCGCAGGCGCTTCAATGCGTCGGCGATCTCGCCTTCGCTGTGCACGCCCGAGCGCATCACGAAGAAGGTCGCACCGGCATACGCACCGATGATCGACGCATCGGTCACGGCCAGCACCGGCGGCGTGTCGATCAGGATCACGTCGTAGCGTTTGGCGAGGCCGTCCAGGTATTGCGGCAGACGCGGAGACATGAGCAGTTCCGACGGATTCGGCGGACGGCGGCCGCACGAGATGAAGCTCAAGCCTTCGACGTTCGAGGTGCGGATCGCTTCTTCGAGCGAGATCTGCCCGCTCAGCAATTCCGACAGACCGTTTTCCTGCGCCCCACCCACATAACGTTCGAGCGCGCCACGACGCATATCGCCGTCGATCATCAGCACACGCTTGCCTGAGTTCGCAAGCAGCACCGCCAGATTGACCGTCAGGAAGCTCTTGCCGACGCCGGCCATCGGACCGGTCAGCATGACGATGCGGTTCTTCGCGTCCATCATCGTGAACTGCATGGAGGTGCGCAGGCTGCGCAGGCTTTCGATCGTGACGTCCTTCGGCCGGGCATTCGCCAGCACCGAGCGCAGGCGTTCGCCGCCGCGCTCGAAACCGCTTTCGAGCAAGGCCTGTTCGGCGCTCAACGGCACGAGGCCGTACACCGGCAGATGGAACGCGCGCTCAATATGGTCGGGGTCGTCGATACCCTTGAACATATTGCGGCGCAGGAACACGAAACCCGTGCCGCAAATCAGGCCCAGAATCACCGCCGCCGACAGGATCAGCACCTTCTTCGGCTTGACCGGCGCGCCCGGGCGCATCGCCTGGTCGACGATATGCACGTTGCCGCCGGTACCGGCCTTCTGCACGGACAACTCCTGCACGCGGTTAAGCAGCAGCACGTAAATGTCTTCCGCCACCTTCGCGTCGCGTTGCAACTGCACGGCCTTCACTTCGGTTGCCGGCAGATCGCGGAAGCGGTCAGCGTATTTGGCGCGTTGCGCTTCCAGTTCGGCCATCTGCTGGCGCGCGGCCACGAGCATCGGATGGTCGTCGCCATAGCGCTCGGTGAGCTGTGCCATCTGCAGACGCAAACCGGCGATCTGCTGCTCGTACTGCACGCTGCCTTCGAGATAGACCTTGGCTTCATCGCTCGCATTGATCGAGCCGGACTGGCGCTGGTACGCAGTCAACGCGGCTTCAGCCCGTTCGAGATCGGACTTCAGGCGCGGCTCTTCACTCTTCAGGAAGTCGAGCATCTTGCTCGCGTCGACCTGTTTGTTCGAAATGTGCTGACGCACATACGATTGCGCGAGCGCATTGGCCACCAAGGCGGCGTGCTCAGGGCTCTTGTCCTCCAGCGAGATCTGGATCACGCCGGTCTGCTTGCCCTGCTCCTGCACGGTAATCGCCGACTGGAACGCGGTGATCGCGTCGAGGTCGTTAAAACGCGTCACGGTGAACTCTTCACCCGGACGTGCCACCAGCTTGCTGACGAGGATCGTCACGCCGCCGCCCTGCTCCTGCTGACCGACCTGGCCGCGCAACAACAGCGACCCGTTATCTGCGTAGAGTTCGTAGTGCTGGTCGTCGAACACCTTCATCGTCAGTTTCTGGCCTTCCAGCGCGGGCACCACGTCGATCGAATCGACCTCGGCGTCTTCACCGCCCCACGCGTACGAGGACAAACCCAGCCACGGCCGCGCCGGCTGACCCGGTGTCGCCATGCGCGCGGCGATGCTGCCGAGCAGCGGAATCGTCTTCGGCACGACGCTGAAGTTCAGCTTCAGTTGTTGAACCACCGGACCGACTACGCCGCGGCTCTTGATGATTTCGATTTCGGCGTCGGTCGGCAGCGAAGTCGAGCCGGTGGTAATCGCCGCGCCGGTCTGCGTCTGCGTGAGCGCCTGCGAGGTGTTATCGGACTGCTCGACGCGCACGTGGGCATCGGCCGAATAGATCGGCTTGGCGAGGAAACAGTACGCGGCGGCCAGTGCGACGATCACCACGGCGATCGTGATCAGCCACCAGATGTCGTCGAGGATCACCTGGACCAGTTGCCCGAGGACGACGTCCTCTTCTTCGGTCTTGATCGGACCGGCCATGTGTGGAGTGATTTGATTGCTCACAATTCGCTTCCCGTATCGGTTGCGTCAGCGTTGACTGCTGCTTTTGCTTCGGCGTTTGCTTCGGTCCCGCGCCCTAAGAGAGCGGCGCGGGCCTGTCGACGGCTCAGATGGTTATTTCGTCAACTGCTTCAGGTAGAACAGCGTCTGTACGCTCGGCAGGACTTGCTGCAACACACGGTTGAACGTGGTCGAAGCGGCAGTGCCCACATACACGACGTCCATCGGTTGCAACTGGAACTGGGACGACAGCATGATCGCGTCAGGCTGCGTCATGTCGAGGCGGTACACGTCCGGCGTGGTCGGATGTTCGCGCATGCCACGCATCACGAAGATCTGGCGCGGATTGGCGTCCGTGTCGAGAATGCCGCCGGCCTGGGTGAGCGCGTCAGCGATCGTCAGGCGACCCTTCAGCATCGGCACCTGGATCGGTGTCTTCACCTCGCCCATCACGAAGATGCGGCTGTCGGTGTGATCCGGCACGTTGATCACGTCGCCGTTTTGCAGCATGACGTTCTGCGTGGTGTCGCCCTGGTCGAGCATGCGGTTGGCGTCGAGCACGTACAGCTTGTTGTTGCGCGTGAGGCGCACCCGCTGGATGTCCGCGTCGGTGTTGGTGCCGCCCGAGCGGGTGATCGCGTCAACCAGCGTGAGCGGCACGTCGCTGATGGCGAGCGGGCCCGGCGTCTTCACGTCGCCGGTCACCTGCACTTTCTGGCCGCGATACGACAGCACGCGCACGTCGACCTGCGGATTGCGGATGTAGCGCACGAGACCGGAGCTCAATTGATCGCGCAACTCGCCCACCGTCTTGCCCGCGGCCCTGATGCGGCCGACAAACGGGAAAAAGATCGTGCCGTCGGCGGCAACGGTCTGGCCGTAAGGGTCGGCCTGACCCGGCAGCGCGGCGGTATACGGCTGCTGCAAGGCACCGCCGATCGACTGGGTGGTGTTACCGCCCGCCGACAGCGTGCTGCCCTGCGGGGTGGTCAATTCAGGGTGGTCCCACACGGTGATGCCGAGAATGTCCTGCGGGGAGAGCCGGTACACATACTGCGACGGGTCGGTAAAGCGCGAAGTCGGCAACGACTGCTGCGCCGCGGCGGCGGCTTGCGCCTGCGCTTGCGCCGCAACCAGCGGGCCGTCGATCATATGGACCGGGTAGGTCTCGTTCGCTTGTTGACCTTGATGCTGACCGTCGTCTTTCAGACGGGATGTGTCCAGGTAATTGCCAGGAGCGGTAGCGCAGGCCGACAGAAAGGACGTCAGCAAAAGCGTGGCGGCGAATTTCGACTTAAAACCCGTCGAGTTGAGGTTCGCGTAAGTGTGTGCAGTGAGTTTTTTCATCAGCATATTTTCTTCAGCCATCCCATGACCAGATGTTCGATGAGCACGAGACTCTCCCTATAGTCGGACTCCACGTGGCCGTGCGGATCGGCGACGTCGGAGTCGCCTTCCCATTTCCCGAGTGGATAGACCTTGCCGCGCGAAGCCGGATCGAGCGCTTCGACCGCGCCCACCTGCGCGCGCTCGGTGACCAGCACCAGGTCGGCGGAACGCACGAGCTGGCGGTCGAGGCGCCGTGAATAGTGGATGCCGGAAGCGACGCCCTGCTCGTCGAGCAGGCGCCGCATCACCGGGTCCATGCCGTGGCCGTTCGCGGCACGGAGACCCGCCGAATGAAACGCGATCGGCGCTGAGGACGACCGCGACGGCGCGCGCTGCCGGGCCTTGAACAGCATCTCGGCTGCGGGCGAACGGCACACGTTGGCGTGGCAGACGATCAGAACGTTGGCGAACATAGCGGGCTCCTTAACGATGCGTGGCAACGCGGCGGCTTACTGCCCGGCCTCGACCGCGTCGGCTGAACGCGCCGCGGCGGACGTGACCGGCAGACCGTTCGCGCCGACCTTCGCCGGCGCATTGCGCAACGCGGCTTGACGGCCGATCGCGTGATACTCGATACCGAGTTCGAGCAGCGCGTCCGGTTCGTACAGATTGCGGCCGTCGAAAATCAGCGGCGTGTTGAGGCTCTCCTTGAGCGAACCGAAATCCGGACTCTTGAAGACCTTCCATTCGGTCAGGATCACGAGTGCATCGGCGCCTTCGGCCGCGTCCATCTCCTCGTTCACGAAGGACAGGCGCGCGTGCTGTTGCGGCACGTCCTTCAGATCGAGCGCGAACACGCGCTTCGATTCGTCGATCGCGACCGGGTCATAGGCTTTCACGCGCGCGCCGCGGCGCAGCAGTTCCGCGATCAACGGGCGGCTCGGCGCTTCGCGCATGTCGTCCGTGTTCGGTTTGAATGCGAGGCCCCACACACCGAAGGTGCGATCCGACAGGTCTTCACCCAGACGATCGACGATCTTGTGCGCAAGGATCTTTTTCTGCGTGTCGTTGACGGCTTCCACCGCCTCGAGAATGCGCAGATTGGCCTTGTGGTCGGCTGCCGTGCGAATCAGCGCCTGCACGTCTTTCGGGAAGCACGAACCGCCGTAGCCGCAACCGGCATACAGGAAGTCGTAACCGATACGCGGGTCAGAGCCGATGCCGCGGCGTACCGCTTCGATATCCGCGCCGACGCGGTCCGCCAGATTCGCGAGCTCGTTCATGTACGAGATGCGCGTGGCGAGCATCGCGTTGGCCGCGTACTTGGTGAACTCGGCCGAGCGCACGTCCATGTGCAGCGTGCGTTCGCGATTGCGATTGAACGGCGCATAGAGGCGCTTCATCAACTCGCGCGCTTTTTCGCCCGGCACGTCTTCATCGCAGCCGAGCACGATGCGATCGGGCCGCGTGAAGTCTTCCACCGCCGCGCCTTCTTTCAGGAACTCCGGATTCGACACCACGGAGAACATGTGGCCGGCGTTGCGCGCGGCGAGTTCCTCGGCGATCACGTCGCGCACGCGCGACGCCGTGCCGACCGGCACCGTCGATTTGTCGACGATTACCTTGAAGCCCGTCATATGGCGGCCGATGTTGCGCGCGGCGGCGAGCACATATTGCAGATCGGCCGAACCGTCTTCGTCGGACGGCGTGCCCACGGCGATGAACTGGATGTCGCCGTGCGCGACCGCGGCTTCGATGTCGGTCGAGAATTTCAGGCGGCCCGCTTTGCGATTGCGCGCAATGATCTCCTGCAGACCCGGTTCATGGATCGGCACGCCGCCGTTGTTGAGCACGTCGATCTTGCGCTGATCGACGTCGAGACAGAACACGTCGTGGCCGATGTCAGCCAGACAAGCGCCCGTCACGAGGCCTACGTAGCCACTACCGATGATCGTCAGGTTCATGTATTACACCTCGGAAAATGGAGTTGATTCAGGAGAGCGGTCACGCGATGCGTTGCGCGGCCGCGGCTCGATAAACGTTCAATACGCCGCTCAGTAAGCGTTGCTGCCCGCAAAGCCCTTCCACAGCGTGAGCACGACGATCTTGATGTCGAGCCAGAAGGTCCAGTGCTGCATGTAGTACAGATCGAGCTTGACGCGGCCCATCATCTTTTCGATGCGATCGGTTTCGCCGCGATAACCGTTGATCTGTGCCCACCCGGTGATGCCTGGCTTGATCCGGTAGCGGTGCATGTAGCCCTTCACCAGATCCTTGTAGATATCGTCGTGTTCGAGCGCATGGGGACGCGGACCCACCACCGACATCTCGCCGCGCAGCACGTTGATGAATTGCGGCAATTCATCGAGGCTGGTGCGCCGCAGGAACGCGCCGACCGCGGTGATGCGCGGATCGCGCCGTGTGGCCTGGGTGATCTTGCCGGCCTCTTCCTTGTGCATCTTCATCGAGCGAAACTTGTAGATCTCGAACTGATTGCCGTCGATGCCTTTGCGTTTCTGGCGGAAGAACACCGGGCCTGGCGAACTCACCTTCACCATCACGGCGATCACCAGCATGACCGGCGACAGCGCGGTCAATGCCGCCAGCGCGAACAGACGATCGAAGACGCGCTTGGGCAGCACACGCAGATCGGTAATCGGCGAGGCGGCCAGGTTGATCGCCGGCACGCCGAGCAGATCCACCATCGGTTGATTGAAAAGCGTGAGGCTGCGCACGTCCGGAATGAAGCGGATGTTCACGAAGTCGTTCTTCAGGTCCATCACGAAGCGGTGAATCGCCTTCTCCTTCGAAATCGGCAACGCGAGCCACAACTCGCGAATCGCCCGCTGACGCACCAGCTGAAGCATCCGCGCGTAATCCCGCTCGACCGGCACGCCTTCGATCAGGTCGCTCGCATCCGGGTCTTCATACGGATTGATCGTGCCGTCCTCGTCGAACACCACGACAGGGCTAAAGCCCGCTTCCGGACGGCTGCGCATCTGTTCGATCAGGAAGCGCCCATACGGCGCGCCACCCACGATCGCTACCGCGCGCTGATTGAAGCCTTCGCGGCGCAGTCCGCGCAGGATCGAATAGACGATCACCTTGGTGACGATCAGCAGCACGATCGTGGCAACCGCCCAATAGAAGAGCCACAGACGCGACAGGCTGTCGGAACGGTGCAGGCTGAAGCTGATCAGGATGCCGGTGACCTCCACCATCACCCAGCCACCCGCGACGCGGCACAGCAGGTCGTAGAGCGGCTTGCCGCGCCACGACTGATAGATACCCAGCGCAGGAAAGAACACCACCACCAACAGGCAATCGAACGCGAGCGACACGCTTTGGACGTCGTCCAGCCACACCAATTTCCCGCTGTGCACGGCCGTCGCGATGGCGGCGCCGAGCGCGACCATGGCGATGTCGATGATTCTCGATAGAACGCTCAGCATGCGCCGCCCCTCAGTTCGTCAGTCAAGTGCCATCCATTGGTTGGTTGAATTTCCGTCACGCCCATCAGACCGCCGGGCGCACAACGCCGGTATCCGCGTCTGCCAGATAAATGCGCGACGCGAATCTGATTGAACCGGTGCTAATTGCCCTGATGCTTTCCGAACTAAAAATTGCCCAATCGGCCGATTCGGAAAATGCGTGTCTGGATGAGTGAATACCCTTGTACAGGTATAGATAAAGCTATATTAAAATTCGCGCCGCAAGACCGCAAAATATCTCAAATTGTATCGGTCAAAGTTTCGGCATTTTTTCTGAATTTTGTGCGGCAATTGTTACCGAATTCGGCGTTTTAAAGACCTTTTTGTGCCTTTCTGGGAGCCGCGGCGAGCCAATCTGTCCGTTCTCCTACGAAGCTTACGTCTCGTCTTTCGTCCCCATTCTGCGTCAATTCGTCAGATAAAAAAATTGGCCGCGATTTTTTTCGTGTAATTTTTATTTTTTAAAAATCAGGCGGACATTTTTTCTTCACGAAACGGATAATTTTATTAAGCGTTTTATATAGTTTCTATTTAACACGCTTTTATTGATTCCTTACTTCGTGATAAAACTCGACGCATTCACCCCCAGCCTCGAGGAGTCCATCATGACAGCTCCGGTTACGGCCACGCCCGCCGACACCCGGTCCACGCAAGCTATGCCACTTAACGTCAAACTCAAAGTTCATCCCGTGATTCTGGCGGGCGGCTCCGGTACACGGTTGTGGCCGATGTCGCGCGAGCAGCATCCGAAACAACTGATTGGTCTGCTCGGCGCCGACTCGCTGCTGCAATCGACCACCCGCCGACTCGACGGGCTGGAAGCCGACCACCCGCTCGCCGAGCAACTGATCGTGGTGGCCAATGAAGAGCAGCGCTTCACGACCGCCGAGCAATTGCGCACGAGCGGCAAGCCGACCCGGCTGATTCTCGAGCCCGCGGGACGCGACACGGCGCCGGCACTGACGGTGGCCGCCCTTTCGATTGCCGCGCAGGACGAAGACGGCATCATGGTCGTGATGCCGGCCGACCATGCGGTGACCGATATCGACGGCTTTCATGCGGCAGTGGCCGCCGGCGTGCAGCATGCGGCAGCCGGCCATATCGTGACGATGGGCATCGTGCCGACGCGTGCGGAAACGGGCTACGGTTATATCCGCATCGGCGCGGCGCTTGGTACGCCTAATGACACGCATGAAACAGACGGCGAAGCAGCCGACAAGATCGGCGCGCACAAGCTCGATCGTTTCGTCGAAAAACCGCATCTGGAACTGGCGCGGCGTTATATCGAATCGCAGGAATACTGGTGGAATAGCGGCATTTTCATCATGCGCGCATCGACCTGGCTGAAGGCGATCCGCCACTTCCAGCCGGCGATTTACGAAGCCTGCGACGCAGCGTTCGCGGGCGGCAAAGCGGACGGCGATTTCTTCCGCCTGCAACGCGACGCGTTCAGCGCCTCGCCGTCGAATTCGATTGACTACGCGGTGATGGAGCAACTGGGCAATGATCAGGCTGCCGCATCCGGCGTAGTCGTACCGCTGCAAGCGGGCTGGTCGGACGTGGGTTCGTGGGACGCGATCTGGGACATCTCGGAGAAAGACGCCGATCAGAACGTGGGCCGCGGCCGCGTCATGTTTGAAGGGGCGACCTCAACCTTCGCGCATTCGGAAGGACGCCTGATCGCCTGCGTCGGCACGCAGGATCTCGTAGTGGTCGAAACGGCCGATGCAATTCTGGTCGCGGATAAATCGCGCGTGCAGGACGTCAAGAAGATCGTCGGACGGATTCGCAACGATGGCGGGCTGGAAGCAGCCAACCATCGCAAGGTGCATCGCCCGTGGGGCAACTACGATTCCGTCGACACTGGCGAGCGCTTCCAGGTGAAACGCATTGTCGTGAAGCCGGGTGCGCGGCTTTCGTTGCAAATGCATCATCACCGCGCGGAACATTGGATTGTCGTGCGCGGCACCGCGCTCGTCACGCGGGGTGAAGAGCGCTTCATCGTCTCCGAAAACGAATCGGCTTATATTCCGCTCGGCGTCACCCACCGTCTCGAGAACCCTGGCAAGATGCCGCTCGAAATGATCGAGGTGCAGTCCGGCTCGTATCTCGGCGAAGACGATATCGTGCGCTTCGACGACACATATGGGCGCAAATGAAGCACGCGACTGACGCGCGCCGATGATGAGGAGCGCCGGTGAACGATGCCGGCGCACAACCTTGAATCAGCGCCAAAGCAACGCCCTGGCAACGTCAATCGACATTCAACGCCAGTCAGGTAACACCAATGATTCACCACGGATGAAGCGGGAACCTGCGGCGGTTGCTCCTACCGGCCGCGGGGTGCTGCTTTTTTATCTGCTGTTCTAGCTGCTGCGCTTACAACCTCACTAGCCGCCGCACTCATCCCGCATGGGAAATGAGTTCGGGGTACGACGGAAAACGATCTGATGCACTGCTTTCAGTCGCGGGTGCGGCCGGTTCACTTGGGTAACGGCGCAGCGGACCACGGAACGCATTGAGCGGACCGTGCAAAGGTCCGCCATGATTCGCCGTGACCGGTTCGGGCACATGGCGCATGGCCGGCAACGGACGCGCCACCGCCGCGGCTGCGTTGACTGCGGGTGCAGCCTCTGCAGCCGCCTGCGTGCGGCATTCACGGTCGATCCACTGCCGTGCCCATTCGAGCGCGTAGTGTTCCGCTGCCTCGGCTTCCGCAAAACGTGGACCGACGAGGCCGGAGCGCTCGACGCGCTTGCCGTCCTTCATGATTTCCGCCCATGCGCGATACATGGCGTTGGGCACCTGCTCCGCCGCAACGTAGATCACATAGCCGCGCTGGTCGGCGACCTCCGTGCCGCGTGGCGCGAGGCTCATGGACAGCGGGCTGCGCTGATCGTCAAGCTGTTGCGCCCGGCGTGCCGACGTAATGGCGGAATCCAGGCCGTGCATTGCCGCGCCCACCGCCCGCGCTTCGTCCATGCTTTGCATACCGGCGCGCGTAGCGGGACGTGATGCAAGTGACGACGAAGCCGACGATGCCGACGGCGAGCGCGACACCGGTGGCACATTCGCCAGCCCGGACAACTGGCGCGTGATATCGGCGATCGGATCGGCCGAACGCCAGCTGCTCACGCTGCTCGAAATACCGGGCGCCTGCCACGACTCGGGGCTCCTCCATGACACGCCACGCAGACTTTCGTCGCGTACGCTGGGGGTTTCTGCCACCGGTGCTGCCGGTTTGGCCGCGACGGGCGGCGCCGGTTGCGGGACGTACGCGAAGGTGCGCCCGGTTTGCGACAACAGCCGAACCATCTCGAGGAGGGTGCCGTTTAATTGCCATTCTTCAAAACGGCGCCGGCATGTGGGACCGGACGGATAGCGGCCTGGCAGCTTCGACCAGGGTTCGCCAGTTGTCAGAATCCACAGGACGGCATTCGCCACGATACGCGGTTCGGCGCGGGGCCGTCCGCGTCGGTTCAGACGGACGGCCGGCTCATCAGAGACAAGCGCTGCCAGCAGCGCCCATTCGTCATTGCTTAGCTCATCGAAAAACATTGGGTTTTCTCCACGCAGCCTGGCCGGGCCGCGGCTTTGGACAGCCACGGATTCAACTTTCACGATCCGTGTGCAGCCCGCGGTTGCACAAATATGTTTTGTACGTTCTGTTGGTGGGCCAATATCGCACTGGGTTAGTGCGGTTTGTCCCTATTGCGAAGCACAAAACGTGGTCTCACTCGTGCATGGGAGAATTTGTGCACGAAGCATACCACCACCAGGGTTTGCGTGAATATTGTTGAGACAAGTGTTACGGATGGAAACAAACTTGTCCTTTTTGCTGCGTCGTTTCGCACATTGCCGTAACAGAACTATAGGCGGTTCTTGCGGCGAAGGCTGCTATTGCACAGCACAATGGCGCGGCACCGTCGGCGAATGGCCTTTATGAAATCGACGTTTGATTCGCAATGCATTTCGATTCATTGCGAACGTATTTTTCGCGCGACCACAGCGTGCCCGGGCGCAGCGGATGGGCAACGCCCGAGGCGCATCGAGGCGCAATTGCCGGGGAGGCGAACGCAGCGCCTGGGCATGCTGTTCGCATTCCTCCCGACGCCGCGCGAGCGCGACCGACCAGCCTGCTTCTAGCGCACAGGGTTCGCCGCACCCTCACCCACCACGGTCATCCACTGGCGCACGCGCCAGTGCGCCACGAGCCCCGCGAGCACGTACGGATCGGCTCTGGCAAAGGCTTCGCCGGCTGCAGGAGAGTCGCCTTCGAAGAGCAGCACGGCGGTATCCACGGGCTCCGTCAGCGCGCCGGCTAGTTGCAGTTCACCCCGTTCCGCCGCGGCCCAGGCGAGTTTCAGATGGTCTTCGCGATACACGCCACGCCGTTCGAGATAGTCCGGCACGAGGTCATACATCAGCAGGTAGTGCATGGCGAGCCTCCTTTGGCTTGCATGGTTGAGACGACGAACGGCACATCGGCACAGGCAATCGAGTCAAGATTACCCATATGATCATTAACGGGATTTCTGCCGATTTCCTATTCATTTGCATCTGCAGCAATGCGGATCGGATGTTTAATGTTTGACCATCCCTCTCGAATGACAGAGAACCCATTCATTTGCATGCGCCTTGCCAATTAATCCGGATTGCATAACATATTTTGGCGCTGCTACGATTCAGCCGTTTCATTCGCCGGCGCACCCGCTATCCCCGGTGTGTAGGGGAAAACCAGCGTGAGCGCCTGTCAACCGGAACGCGCTTTTATCCGTTCTGGCAGATAGCATTTGCCATAATGGACATGCCGAGGGCTCCTGGACGCCATTGACGCCCACGTGCATGAACGAACAAAAACGTTTTCACCACCGATGGAGTGTCACATGAAAATCCAATCCGCTATCGCTACGCTGGTGCTGGGTGCTGTCCTCGTTTCGCCGGTGTTCGCGCAGAACAGCCAGCAAACGAAAATGGCCGACTGTAACAAGCAGGCCGCCGACAAGAAAGGCGATGACCGCAAGGCCTTCATGAAGACCTGTCTGTCCGCCAAGCCGGCCGCCGCTGCACCGATGAGCCAGCAGGACAAGATGAAAGCGTGTAACACGCAAGCCACCGGCAAGAAAGGCGACGACCGCAAGGCCTTCATGAAAACCTGCCTGTCGTCCGCGCCGGCTAACTAAACGCGAGGCAATCGGCGCGGCCCGCACGCCGCGCGTTTAACCGCGTATTGCTCGAACAGGGCCGCGCCATTGTCCGGCGCGGCTGCTGTCTTTCTTCTGCTCTTCCCTGTCATTCTCCTCAGCATTTCACCGCGTCGGCGCCGCCCTCGCGCCAACCATCCCTTCGCAGTCCATCCGCCCGAACGCGCCGATTTTCTTCTATGATGGCTGCGGAGACGGCCCACCCCCATACACAACATTAGACGGGCCGCCATCTTGTCGTTGGTGCTGCAGAGCATCGATCGGAGGCAAGGATGGTTTCGAAGCATAAAAACCGCTGGTTAAGGCGGTGGCTGGTCGTCATCGTATTCTGGGCGGTGCCCGTGGCGATCGTTGCAGTCAGCGAGATCCGGGAGGAAATGGCGTATAACGCCGTCGACCTCGACCGTGCGCTGACCACCTGGAATTTCACCGACGCACAACGCGCCGCCGGTGCGCCCGCGCGCTGCCATGGCAAGCCCGACGAAGCGCAAGCCGCCGGCTGCCCGGCCGATGTGCTGGCCGCCAATCTGCCGCGCCAGCAGGACGCCCGCAATGAATACAGCGTGCGCCGCTCCACGCTCATGGCTTACCTCTGGCATGCGTTCGTCGGCTACTGGATCGTGCCGGCTGTCACGCTGTTCCTGATCGGTGTGTTGATAGGCATGATTCGCCGCGCGCTGCGGCGCCCGCCCGTCAAAAGTCCGGCGAACCATGGTTGAGAATGCGCTGCGGCGTCGGGACAACACTTTCAGTCCGATTTCAAGGCGGATCGTGAACACGAAAAATCGGTAAAAACAGACACTTGATACGGTTTCCGCGCCGCTACCGCCGGGCGGGCCCACGCCAGACATGGCTCATCCAAAGTCCATTCGAACGCGCTGTCCGTAGGTCTTTTAGCGCGCTCCGCGGCCGGTCAAATTTACATGGCCGCCCCTTGCGATCGCTCGCAAAGCCCCGCCACACAAGGCTTTTCACCCTGCGACGAAGTACGCCTTTTACGCTTACGTGTGATATAACTCAATGGCAACCCGGCAATACCATATGAGGTTGTGCCCAGGAACCATGATGGAGAAAAACGATGCAAAGACGAAACTTCATGTTGAAGACTACCGCCGCGCTCGCTTTCGGAGGCCTTACGCTCGCTGGCTGCACGACCAATGGCAGCAGCCACGACACGCCCTCCACTGATTCATCCAAACGCCAGTCAATCGACGCCAGCGTCGACGGCACCATGTCGCGACTGTTCACCACCGTGAAGGGTTCGCGCGAACTCGTCTCCAAGGCACGCGGCGTACTGGTGTTCCCGTCGGTATTGCAAGCGGGCTTCATTGTCGGCGGACAGTATGGCGAGGGTTCGCTGCGCGTAGGCGGCGGCACGGTGGGTTACTACAGCACGATTTCCGGCTCGTTCGGTCTGCAGGCAGGCGCGCAGTCAAAGGCCATCATCTTCCTGTTCATGACGCAGGACTCGCTCGACACATTCCGCAACGCCGACGGCTGGTCCGCGGGCGGCGACGCCTCCGTCGCGCTGGTGAAGATGGGCGCCAACGGTGCGATCGACACGACCACGGCAACGGCCCCGGTCGAAGTAATCATTTTGACCAATGCCGGCCTGATGGCCGATATCTCGTTGCAGGGCACCAAGGTCTCGCGCCTGAAGATCTAGGCGCGCGATCCAGTTGCCGGTCCCGAGCACAACGGCAATAAAAGAACGGCGATGCGCGGTGCGCATCGCCGTTCTTTTTTCAGGCTGCTGCGTGAATGCTACGTGCAGCTTCTCCTCCGCTCAGCTTCCTGACGTATCGATCACCTTGAAGCGTGAACGCTTCTGCGCGCGAATCACCGACTGATACGCATCCACATACTGCTGCGCCATCCGGTGCGACGTGAAGCGCTCCTCGAAGCGTTGCCGCACGCCCGCCCGCGGCATCTTGTGCAGGCGATTGACCGCCGCCACCGCCCCGATCTCATCCTCGACGATGTAGCCCGTCACACCGTCTTCCAGCACTTCCGGCACCGAGCCGCGATTGAACGCAATCACCGGCGTGCCGCACGCCATCGCCTCGATCATTACGAGGCCGAACGGCTCCGGCCAGTCGATCGGGAAGAGCAGCGCGTGCGCGCCCGATAGAAACTCGGCCTTCTGGTTGTCCGCGATCTCGCCAATGAACTCGACATGCGGCAAGTCCAGCAACGGCCGGATATCACGTTCGAAGTATTCGCGGTCGGCGGCATCCACTTTCGCGGCGATGCGAATCTGCATCCCGCAGCGCCCGGCAATGCGGATCGCCGTATCGACACGCTTTTCCGGCGAGATCCGGCCGAGAAACGCGAGGTACTTCTGCTCAACCGGCTGCGGCGTGTAGAGCTGCTCCGGCAGACCGTGATAGACGGTGGCAAGCCATTTGGCCTGCGGCAATGGATGACGTTGCGCGTTCGAAATCGAGATCACCGGCGCGGTGTTGAACGTGTCGAACACCGGTTGTTGCTCGGGCAAGTCGAGGCGACCATGCATCGTCGTGACGAAGGGTGTCTCCTGGCGCTTGAAGACCGAAAACGAGTAATAGTCGAGGTGGAAATGCAGCACGTCGAAGTTTTCGGCCTGACGGCGCACCAGTTCCATCAGCAGCATATGAGGCGCGATGCGATCGCGAATGCCCGGGTCCAGACGCAGTGCGCGCGGCCATACCGCTTCGAGCTTGGCGCTCGTGACGGAGTCACCGCTCGCGAACAGCGTCACGTCATGGCCGAGATCGACCAGCGCCTCGGTAATGTAAGACACGACGCGCTCGGTACCGCCGTAAAGCTTTGGCGGCACTGATTCGGTCAAAGGGGCGATCTGGGCAATCTTCATATTTTGTCTCCGTGAGCTGACGGCTTGCGCCAATGGCGGTGCACGTCAGGGGCGCTGAGCATGACAGCGCCGGGCCTTCTCTATCCATGCAGTGAACGCCGGGCGTTCGCCTGCACCATCCGCATCAAAGCATTATTCATCAGGTTGCAACAAAAAGCCCTTCGGTTTGCAAATCCTACGCGTTGTTACAATCAGCTTACATCCGGCGGCGCTCATTATCCGCCCGCCGTTATCGCGCCGGCCGTTTCCAGGGCGGCAGGTCGTGATCATCCGCATCGGCGATGCGCGTCGCGCCGAAGTGCTTCTCGAGCACGATCGACTGGCTTTTGTCCTCGCGTTCGAGCGCCGCGATCAGCCGCGCCGCGTGCGAGACCACCAGCACCTGGGAATGCGCTGAAGCCCGCGCGATGAGGCGCGCCAGCGCCGGCAGCAGGTCCGGATGCAAGCTCGTCTCCGGTTCGTTCAGCACCAGCAGCGCGGGCGGTCGCGGCGTCAGCAGCGCGGCTACCAGCAGCAGATAGCGCAAGGTGCCATCCGACAGTTCCGCGCCCTTCAACGGCCGCAGCAGGCCGTGTTGCTGCATCGACACTTCGAAGCGGCCGTCCTGTGTGGCGATGTCGAGGTGCGAGCCGGGAAAAGCGTCGTCGATAGCGGCATCGAGCGCAACGGGGTCGCCGATCTCGCGGATGGTTTGCAAGGCCGCCGCGAGGTCCGCACCGTCGTTTGAGAGCACCGGGGTGTGCGTGCCGATCTGCGGCAGACGCGCGGCCGCTTCTGCATCGGTGCGGAAGTGGTCGTAAAAGCGCCACGAACGAATCTGCTCGCGCACGGTGATCATCTCGGGAGCGGTCCGTGGGTCAGAGAACTCCGTCATCATGCTGTCGAAGCTCGCGACCGGTTGAGGGATGGTTTGCCACTCGCCCTGCTCGTCACGCGTACGCAGCGCAGCGCCATGCCGGTCGACCAGCAGGGCCGACGGCCGCAACACCGGACCGCTCCAGATGCACTCGCGTTTGATCGTGGGGTCGAGCGGAAAGCGGGTGGCCCTGTCGAGCGGCGGCAATCCGAGATCGATCGCATAGCCGAATTCATCGTCGGAAAATCCAAGCCGCAGACTCACTGGCTCTTTTCGGCGCGTGCCCTCGACCGGCAACTCGCCTGCCAGCACCGCGCGCGAAAAGCGTTCAGGTCCAGCCCACAGCGTGGATTGCAAACCACCTTCGCGCGCGAGCGACGTGATCACACCGCCGCGCGCGGTCTCCGCCAGCAGGCGCAGCGAGCGGTACACGCTCGACTTGCCGCTGCCGTTCGCACCCGTGATGACATTCAATTGCCCGAGCGGCACGATCAACTCGCGCAGCGACCGATATCCTGCGATAGCCAAAGTCCTCAGCATGCAGCCGGCCGCCGATCAAACGCGCGCTGCCGGGCGCCCGGTAAAACAACGCCGTTGTTCAAACGCATCATCACTTATGCCCGCCGCCCTTGCCCGGCTTCTGTACCGGCACGCTGCGCAAGTCATCGAGAAAGGTATCGCGCCACACGCCGAGATCGTTCTTACGCAGCGCCGCCATATTGATCTCGTGACGCCGCTGGCGCGCGTCGAGCGGCATTTGCAGCGCGCGCTGCAAGGCTTCGCACATGCCAATTGCATCGTGCGGATTGACCAGCAGCGCGCCGCTCAACTCCGCCGCCGCGCCGGCGAAAATCGACAACACCAGCACGCCTGGATCGTCGGGATTTTGCGCGGCGACATACTCCTTCGCGACGAGGTTCATACCGTCATGCAAGGGCGTGACAAAGCCGATCTGCGACTCGCGAAACAGCGACATCAGCTTCCAGCGGTCGTACTGCTGATTCAGATAGCGGATCGGCGTGTAATCGAGGCCCGAGTATCGGCCGTTGATGCGCCCTGCTTCGTATTCGAGATCCTGGCGGATCTTCTGATAAGTGACGACGTCCGAGCGGGTTGGCGGTGCGATCTGCACCAGCGTGACGTTGCCGCGCCATTCGGGCGAGCGTTCCAGCAACTGCTCGAAAGCGCGAAAACGCTCGACGAGCCCTTTCGAATAATCGAGCCGGTCGACGCTCATGATCAGCTTGCGGCCTTCCAGGCTCTGCTTCAGGTCGAGAACGTGCTGGCGGCTTTCGTAGCGCTTGGCCTGTTCGGCGATTTCGTCGGGGAACACGCCGATCCGGTAGACACCCGTGCGCAACTTGCGGCCGAAGGCTTCGACGTGATTGCCCCCGCTGACGGTGCCGCGCGCGTGGCGCGTCACGTAGTCGTGGAAAGCGAGTTCGTCAGTTGCGGTCTGAAAGCCCAGCAGGTCATAGCACGACAGCGATTTCACCAACTCTTCGTGCGGTGGAATGTTGAGCAGAATCTGCGGCGCCGGAAACGGAATGTGCAGGAAGAAACCGATACGGTTCGTGATGCCTTCGGAGCGCAGCGCTTCGGCGAACGGGATCAGATGGTAGTCGTGAATCCAGATCACGTCGTCGGGTTCGAGCAGCTTGATCAGCTTGTGCGCAAGCCATGCGTTGACGCGCCGGTAGCCCGCATACTCTTCGCGCTCGTAGCGCGCCAGGTCGTTGCGGTAGTGGAACACCGGCCACAATGTGGCGTTCGAAAAGCCGCGGTAGTACTGGTCGTAATCCTTGCGCGTGAGACCGACGGTCGCGAAGGTCACCGCGCCGTCCTGCTCAAGCGTCGGACCCGCGTTGGCGACGGTTTCGCTCACCACGTCGCCGCTCCAGCCGAACCACACGCCCCCTGCATCCTTCAGTGCGCCGAATACGCCGACCGCGAGGCCGCCCGCCGATCCCTTGGTTTCCGTTGGCGTTGCGACACGATTCGACACGACGATCAGTCGGCCCATATTGGTAGTCCTCCTTGGTCAGATGGACGGTTCGACCACTTTGGTGCACGATCAGTTGCACTCATCTTCGGCCAGGATGCCGTCTTCCCCAGCTAGGCTTTTTCCTTGACCTTCTGCGCCGGATCGCCCGCCTGCGGACGACCGGCGCGGCTTGCCACCGGATCGGCCTCGGTGTGCGCGGCGGTACTGCCGGCAGGCGTCTGCGTGCTGCGCGGCACCCAATCGAGCGGTTCGCCCTTGCCGTTTTCGAGCTCCGCCGTCACTTCGGCGCGCGCCCGCGGCAAATACTGCGGATAGTGTTTCTGGATGAAGTCGAGCAGCCCCTCGCGGACCCGGCAGCGCAAGTCCCAGTTCAGACCGGAATCGGGCGAGCTGACGAGCGCGCGCAACTGCATCGAACGCTCGGTGCCGTCGGTGACCTGCAGCACCTGCACGCGGCGATCCCATTCGGGCGCGCCCTCGACGATACGCGCGAGCTCTTCGCGTAACGGCGCGAGCGGCATCCGGTAATCGACGTACAGAAATACCGTGCCGATGATCTGTGAACTGCTGCGCGTCCAGTTGGAGAACGGGTTTTCGATGAACCATTGCAGCGGCACGATCAGCCGCCGCTGGTCCCACAAGCGCACCGAGACATAGGTGCCGGTGATTTCCTCGATACGCCCCCACTCGCCCTGAATCACGACGACATCGTCGAGCCGGATGGGCTGCGAAAGCGCGATCTGCAAACCGGCGATCAGATTGCCGAGCACCGGCCGGGCGGCAATACCGGCGACCAGACCGGCCACGCCCGCCGACGCCAGCAAGCTCGCGCCGATCTGCCGTACGTTCGGGAACGTCATCAGCGCGCCACCCACGCCGACGATCACGATCACCAGCATCACCGAACGCGCCAGCACGCGTGCCTGCGTATGGATGCGGCGCGCCTGCAGGTTGTCGGCGGTATCGAGCGGATGAGCCCGAATGATCGCCTCGCCGATCGCCGCTGCCGAGCGTACCGACAGCCAGGTGATCGCCGCGATCAGCGCGATCGCGGCGGCATCGCGCAGCGGCGTGATGAAGGTGAGCGCATCGGGCGCTTCCCACCATACCGCCTCCAACGCCAGAATCACGAGGACGAACAGCGACGGCTTGTCGATATAGCGCAGCACGACGCTGGTGAGCGGATACGGCCGCGCGATTCGCGTGACGATGCGTGCGCCGACCCGATGGATGCCCACGGCCAGCAGCGCCGCAATGACCGAGACGATCAACGCGCCAAGCCACGTATGCAGCGGGGCTTCGGCGATTCGGCTGAGGTCGTCGAGAGTTGGCATGAAGGGCGGGTTCCTCTTGGTTCGGATGTAAACGGGATCGCAAGGCCGAGGCGCGGCGGCGTTGCGTGGGGCGGGCGCCATGCGGGCTGGGTCACCGGGGCGGCCGGACGCCTGTAGATATCTTAGGCGTTCGTCCGCCCGGACTGGGAGAAGTGTCCGAGGCGGCGGCTCCTGAAAGCGCGCGGTCGGATTTGAGCCGCCATGGAAGCGGATTGAAACGCCTGACGCGCCAGATTCGGGCGCGCGGCGCAGGCGTCAGGTCAGCCGCGATTTACATCAAATTCAACGACGAGATCAACTGCCGCTCTTGCAAGGAAATGCCTTGCCGAGCCCCAGTGAGATCGCCGTGCTGGCGTTATAGCCCGCGACGATCGGATTTTCCGCAATGTATTTGCGTACCGCGTCGGTGAGTTGCGCTGAGCGCGCGTCCGGCGGCAGGCAGAAGTACTGGCCAACGCGTGGCCCGGTGGTGCCGCCGATCGCGTCGATCGTGTTGAAGATGCCGTCGGCGGCGCCTTCAATGTACGCGGCACACGCACTACGCGATGCCACATCGGTCTTCGTGCACAGCTTGTTGAGGTCGCCTCCCGTAAACGCAGCTGCCGATAGCGGTACGGCAAACGCGCTGGCGAAAATCAAAGCCCGCAGCATGGTGTTCCTTTCCTGGGTCGTTTATCAGGCGGTCTTGCGCCGCATCGAACCGGCGCGCCACGAGAGCGCGCCAAGTCGTCATTCTGCACTGTTTTGCGGAGTGGCAGGCATGCCAACTGCCGCTATCTTCAGGCAAATTTGGCGGCCCGGCGGTCCGGCGGTCCGGCGGTCCGGCGGTCCGTTGCTCCGGTGGCTGGCATCCCTGCCGCCGGCGCTTCGGTTTTTCAAGCAGATCACTTCTGTTGCATCTGCTGCAGGCGCGCGGTGAGTCCTTCAACCACGTCCGGCTCCTTGTAGGTCTTCGCGAAATCGAGCGCTGTCAGGCCGATCTGGTTCTTCACCGTGAGGTCCGCGCCGTTGTCGAGCAGGAGCTTCACCGTCGACACATGGCCACCACGCGCGGCCATCATCAGCGGCGTGGTGCCGTTCGGCGAGCCGGCGTCGACGTAAGCTGAATGGTCGAGCAGTACTTTGACGATGTCGTCGTGGCCGTTCGCAGCGGCGTAATGCAACGGTGCCCAGCCCTTCTTGTTGACTTCGGCGTCCTTCGCGATCAGCAGGTTGACGAAATCGAGGTCGCCGTTCAACGCGGCCATCATCATCGCGTTCTCGCCGGCCTTGTCCTGGATTTCGATGTTGGTTTTCGGATTGGCGACCAGCGCGGCGCCCACCTTGTCCGACTTCTCGCGCGCGGCGATCACCAGCAACGGGAAGCCCTGGCTGTCGACGCTGTTCGGGTCCATACCCTTGGCGAGCAGCTTGTTGACGCCGTCAATGTCGTCGAATTTCACCGACTTGATGAGCGAGTCGATCGGTGCGGCCTGAACCGGCGAAGCGACCAGTGAACTCAGCGCGGCGCAGGCGAGCATGGCGGCCAGCGCGAGGCGCGACGCGCCACGGCGTGCCGAACCCAGGCCGGCTTGCACGGTTGACGCCTCTTGAAATACAGCGGTCGAAGTCGAGTAATTTGTCATGTTTTGCTTTAGGAAACTTCCCTATCCTTTTGATATTTATCGGCTTTACTGATTACGCGCCAGCCGGCACGGGAATCTTGAAGAGCCGGAAGAAGTTTTGTGTCGTCGCGGCGGCAAGCGCCGTATCCGGCATCTCGCGTTGTTGGGCGATGAAGCGTCCGACATAACTTACGTACGCAGGTTCATTAGGCTTGCCGCGATACGGCACGGGCGCGAGGTATGGCGAGTCGGTTTCGATCAGCAGGCGCTCGAGCGGCACGCGGCGCGCGACGTCTTGCACATCGGTCGCGCTCTTGAAGGTGACGATGCCCGACAGCGAAATGTAAAAATTCTGCGCCAGCGCCTGTTCAGCGATCGCCCACGGTTCGGTAAAGCAATGCATCACGCCGCCCGGCTCGCTCGCGCGCTCTTCGGCCATGATCCGCAGCGTGTCTTCCGCGGACGAACGCGTATGAATGATCAGCGGCTTCTTCGTAGCGTGCGCCGCGCGGATGTGGGTGCGAAAGCGCTCGCGCTGCCATTCCATATCGGCGATCGTGCGGCCTTCCAGGCGGTAGTAGTCGAGGCCAGTTTCGCCGATCGCGACAACTTTGGGATGCTCGGCCAGCTCGACGAGTTCGGCAAGACTCGGCTCGCGCATGTCCTCGTGATCCGGATGCACGCCGACCGACGCGTAGACGTTGTCATGCCGGCTAGCGATCTCCAGCACGGAGGGCAGCGTTTCAAGGTCGACCGAGACGCACAGCGCATGCGTGACCGAATGGCTGCGCATGTTCTCGAGCACCTGCGGCAGGCGGTCGGCGAGTCCTTCGAAGTTGATATGGCAGTGCGAATCGACAAACATGGTGTGGTCCTGCTGATAGATAGCGTTGACTCGGCTTTAACCCAGCTTCAGCTCGAGCCCGGTGTGAATCCCGCTGTAAAACCGGCTGTGATGCCGGCTGTAAATCCGGCTATGACCCCGGCCGTCAATCAGGCGGCAGCCGGATCGAGCCGCTTGCCGAGAATCACCAGATCGCGCTCCACGCCGTCGAGCACCGCGACGTGCGGGAGCGAGCCCCACGTGTCGAAACCGAAGCCACGGAACAGGCGCAAGCTCGCGTCATTGTGGCCGAAGATGAAACCCAGCACTGTGTCGATGCCAAGCGCCGGCGCCGCCGCGAGCGAGGCCGCCAGCAGTTGCTTGCCGAGACCCTTGCCACGCGCGCTCTCGTCCAGATAGATGCTGACTTCGGCGGTACGCTGATAGGCCGGGCGGCCGTAGAAGTCAGAGAAGCTGAGCCATGCGATCACGCGGCCGGACCGCTGCGGGTCTTCCACCACCCACAGGGGGCGCTTTTGCGGACCATGCGCGTGAAACCACGCCTGACGGCTTTCGACACTCACCGGCTCGAGATCGGCGGTGACTTGCCGCGACGGCACGGTCGAGTTGTAGATGGCGACGATCGCGGGCAAATCGTCGAGCGTGGCATCGCGGTAAGGAAGATTCATGGTGCTGTGAACGTGAGAGGGAGGACGAATCAGCGGACGGATGCGCGGGCGGGCGCGGCACAGTAAAGCGCGCCAGCTTTGGACAAACCGTCCGGCATCAAAATATTTATGCGAACAGCTCGCGATAGCCGATAAACAGTTCTTCAAAGACCAGCCGCGCGTTCAGCGGATGGTTCTCGACGGCGCGCTGGCGCGTCACGGTGCGCATAAAGCGCGCGAACGCGCTGGCATCGGCTTGCGATGCACAGCGCGTCAATGCTGTCGACGCCTGCGGAAAATAACGCGGCACGCCGGCTGTGCGCTGCGCCAGCAAATCGTACATCCAGCGCTGCAGCCAGCCGAGTACGAGCGGCACCGGTAGCTTTTGCAGCGCCTCGCCGCAGGCAAAGGCATCGCAATCGGCACCGGCGGCTAGCTGCTTCAAGGTCCAGTCACGCAGCGTGCGGTTCTCGTCGCTCGCCAGCGCGAGGGCCGTAAGCGGCGCGCCGCCGGCCTCGGCGAGCAGCGCGGGCGCTTCGGCGATGCCTTGCGCGGCGAGCCACTTCGTGGCGACGTCCGGCGCGGGCATCATCATCGGCCACTGGCGGCAGCGGCTGATGATGGTGGGCAGCAGGCGGTCGATGCGCGCCGACACCATCAAAAACATCACGCCCGCCGGCGGTTCTTCTAGCGTTTTCAGAAGCGCGTTGGCCGCCGCGATGTTCAGCCCTTCGGCGGGATACAGCACGACGACGCGCGCGCCGCCGCGGTGCGAACCGACGCCGACGAAATCGAGCAAGCCGCGAATCTGCTCGATCTTGATCTCCTTGCTGGGTGCGCGCGTCTTCTTGCCTTCGTCGCCGTCAGCCTTCTCAGCTTTTTCGTCTGCGGCATTACCAAGGCCGGCTTCGGCAGCCAGCGCCTCAGGCACGATGATCCGATAGTCCGGATGATTGCCCTGCGTGAACCAGTTGCACGCCACACACGCGCCGCAGGGCTCGCCGTTAGCCTGCTGGGCCTCACACAGGAACCCCTGCGCCAGGTGCTGCGCGAAGCGCAGCTTGCCGATTCCCGCCTGCCCGTGCAGCAGTAAGGCGTGAGGCCAATGCCCGCGTAACTGCTGCAGGCGATTCCAGTCATCGGCTTGCCACGGATAAATCATCGTTTCTCTTTTAAATCAACCGGTTGACGACACTTTATGAGACATCAAGCGAGCTTCGCCTACCATTATAATTTAGAATTATATTCTTTTAAAATCAAAGAACTGCGATCAATTCCTCAAGTTTTTTCTGAATTCGCGCGATGCTGTCCGAAGAGTCGATGATAGCGAACCGGTACGGCGCTTCTTCCGCGCGGCGCAGATATTCGGTACGGGTGCGGTTGAAAAATGCCTCCGACTCGCTTTCGAAACGGTCCGGATCGCGCGCGGCGCGGCGCCGCTCGTTGGCGATTTCCGGCGCCAGATCGAACAGCACCGTCAGGTCCGGCTGAAAACCGCCCTGCACCCAGCGCTCCAGCGTTTCCAGCTTGTCGCGCGGCAGCCCGCGGCCACCGCCCTGGTAGGCGAAGGTCGCGTCGGAGAAACGGTCGGACAGCACCCAGTCGCCGCGCGCCAGCGCCGGTTCGATCACTTCGGCCAGATGCTGGCGGCGCAGCGCGAACATCAGCAAGGCCTCGGTTTCGAGGTCCATCTTCTGATGCAGCACGATTTCGCGGATCTGCTCGCCGAGCGGTGTGCCGCCCGGCTCGCGCGTCATCACGACCGAACGGCCGGTGCTCGCGACTTTCTCTTCGAGGCGTTCGCGAAACCAACCCAGGTGGGTGGTTTTGCCGGCACCGTCGATGCCCTCAAACGTTATGAATTTGCCCCGCGCCATCATTGCCCTCGAATGTATTTGTCCACGGCCTTGTTGTGATCGCCGAGGGTGTCAGAAAAGATACTGCTGCCGTCGCCGCGCGAAACGAAGTACAGCGCGGTGGATTGCGCCGGGTTCATCGCCGCCTGCAGCGATGCGACACCGGGCAGCGCGATGGGTGTTGGCGGAAGCCCCATCCGGGTATAGGTATTGTAGGGAGTGTCGGTCTGCAGGTCTTTCTTCCTGATGCGGCCGGTGTAGCTCTCACCCATGCCGTAGATCACGGTCGGGTCGGTTTGCAGCGGCATGCCCACGCGCAGACGGTTCGCGAACACGGCCGCCACCATCGGCCGGTCCGATTTCTTGCCGGTTTCCTTTTCGATGATCGACGCCATCGTCAACGCGTCGTACGGCGTCTTGTACGGCAGGTTCGGCGCACGCGCGGTCCAGGCTTCGTCCAGACGCAGCCGCATCAGCCGGTACGCGCGGCGGTAAACGTCCAGGTCACTGGTGTTCTTGTCGAACAGATAGGTGTCCGGGAAAAACAGCCCCTCGCCATTGCCGATCGACGCTTCCGGCGCGTTGATCGCATTCATCAGATCAGCGTCACTCATGCCCGCCGTGTCGTGCTTGAGCGCCGGATTGGCGTCCAGCTCGGCGCGCATGCGCTTGAAGGTCCACCCTTCGATGATGGTCGCCACGTATTCGTTGACGTCGCCGCGGGCGATTTTTTGCAGCACTTCGTACGGCGTGATGCCCGTCTTGAACTCGTAGTTGCCGGATTTCAGATCGCTTTGCAGCCCAAGCAGCCGCGTCATGATGACGAACAGCTCAGGCTCGACCGGCACACCGCCGCGGTTGAGCTGCAGCGTAACACTGCGCAGGCTGCTGTGCGGCTTGACGGTGACATCGAGTTGCGCGGGGGTCAAATCGAGTGGGCTGTGGGCCCAGTGATATCCGCCTGCGATTGCGGCTGCGGCCAGCACAACGACAATTGCGCCGGCGACGAAACATTTCTTCAGAAGGGACATGCGAAACGTGGCTGGGTTGGACCTCATATAATACTTGTTTGCCTTAGCTAAAGTCAGAATTGACTGTTCTCGGAATCCATGAACACACCGCTCGCTACCGCTTCAGGCACACCTTCAGTTGCTTCCGCAGGTGCTCATACAGGCGCCGCTGCCGCGGCACAGGCGTCCGCGCCCGTCGGACTTCCTGCTTTGCCGCGCCCCGCCGCTGACGAATTCGACGCTGTCATCCATCAAGGCGCCTACATGCCGCTGACGCAGTTCGGCGTGATCGACGCGACCGGCGACGAGGCGGCGAGCTTCCTGCATGGCCAGTTGACCAATGACACCCAGCACCTGGATGCCGCCAGTGCGCGCCTCGCCGGCTACTGCTCGGCCAAGGGCCGCCTGCTGGCGTCGTTCCTGACGTGGCGCACGGGCGAGACGATTCGCCTGCTGGTGTCGAAGGACGTGCAGGCCGCCGTGCAGAAGCGGCTGTCCATGTTCGTTCTGCGCGCCAAGGCCAGGCTTGTGGATGCGAGCGGCGAACTGGCGGTGGTGGGCCTCGCGGGCGACGTGCGTACAGCGCTGTCCGGCGTGTTCGACGCGCTGCCCGACGGCGTGCATGTGCAGGTGGACGGCACGGCGGGTTCCTTGATTCGTGTTCCAGACGCGTTAGGACGGCTGCGTTATCTGTGGGTCGGCCCCAAGGCCGCGATCGAGGCGCACCTGCCTTTACTCGACGAAAAGCTCAAGCGTGTATCGCCCGCGATATGGGACTGGCTCGACATTCGCGCCGGCGAACCGCGCATCACGCAGCCGGTGGTCGAGCAATTCGTGCCGCAAATGGTTAATTTCGACGTGCTCGGCGCGGTCAATTTCCGCAAGGGCTGCTATCCGGGTCAGGAAGTGGTGGCCCGCAGCCAGTATCGCGGCACGATCAAGCGGCGCACCTCGCTCGCGAACGTGGCGGGTGAACTGGAAACGGTCAAGGCCGGTGCCGAACTGTTTCACTCTGACGATCCGGGCCAGCCGTGCGGGATGGTGGTGAATGCGGCGTCGGCGCCGGACGGTGGCGTCGACGTGCTGGTGGAGATCAAGCTGGCGGCGCTCGAAGGCGGTTCGGTGCATCTGGGCGCGGCGGACGGTCAGACGCTGACGTTCCTGCCGTTGCCGTATGGGTTGCCGACTGAGGTTTAAGCTCCCGAACCCGGGCGGCGCAATCCAGCGCCGCCTGTTCCTGGCATCTGTTACTTCACCGCTTCCACCGGGAGACTCCACCGGATGTGTCTGATCGTTTTCGACTGGCGACCCGACGCGGTCGATGAGCCGCTCTTCACGCTCGCCGCGAATCGCGACGAATTTTTTCGCCGTACTGCCGAGCCGATCAGCTGGTGGCATGACGCGCCGACCGTGCTGGCCGGCCGCGATCTGGCGGGCGGCGGCACGTGGCTCGGCATGTCGCGCGATGGCAGATTCGCCGCGCTGACCAATTACCGCGCGCCGCATGAAATGCGCGCCGATGCGCCGACCCGCGGCACGCTTGTCAGCGACTGGCTCAGCGGTTCGGGTAACGGCTCGGGCAATGGCCAGCACGAAACACCACTCGACTATCTGCAACACGTCGCGCAAACCGGCGACATCTACAACGGCTTCAACCTGCTCGTCGGCGATTGGACGCGCCGCGAGCTCGGCTGGTACTGCAACCGGTCGAACACTGCGCCCACGCTGCTCGCGCCCGGCACGCACGGCATCTCGAACGCGGTGCTCGATACCGCCTGGCCGAAACTGGTCATGAAGCGCGCGGAACTGGGCGCCATGCTCACGCGTGATGCGATGCCACCGCTCGAACGGCTGATCGATCTGATGCGCGATCCGAGCCTTGCCCGTGACGACGAATTGCCGTCCACCGGCATTCCGCTCGAACGTGAGCGTGCGTTGTCGGCTGCATTTATCGAAACGCCGGAATACGGCACACGGGGCACGACCGCGGTGCGCGTGGTCGCGCATGGCGAGGTGATCAGCGTAGCGGCTGCCGAACGCAGCGACGACAACGGTTCGCATCGGATCGTGCGGCCCGGCGACTTCGAGCGAAGTTTCGCGTTTAACGTTGAACGCGAGATCGCCTGAGAAGCGTTTGACAGCTTACTCAGAGCCGAACGCCGCCCGCAACGCCGCAGCGGCATCCGCGTGGGCCTGCGCGACGTCGGCCACGAAGCCGCCCATCTTGAAGAACTCGTGAATCATGCCCGGGTAGCGTTGCAGCGCGACCTGATTGCCCGCCGCGCGCAGTTTCTCGGCATATGCATTGCCTTCATCGCTTAAGGGATCGTATTCGGCGGTCGCGATCCATGCCGGCGCGAGGCCGCTGAAATCGGGTGCGCCGCGCGTGCCGTCGAGCGGCGCGAAACGCCAGTCGTCGCGATCACGCTTGTCGCGCACGTATTGATCGAAGAACCATTGAATCGTGTCGCCCGACAGCAGGAAGCCGGACGCGAGGCGCGAGTGCGAATCGGTTTGCTGATAGCCCGTGGCGCCCGGATAGATCAGCAATTGCAGGACGAGCTGGATGCCCGCGTCGCGTGCCAGCACCGCGCATACCGTTGCCAGCGTGCCGCCCGCGCTATCGCCGCCCACGGCCAGCCGCGCTGCATCGATACCGTATTCCGCGGCGTGTGCTTGCAGCCAGACCAACGCATCGAACGCGTCTTCAACGGCGGTGGGAAATTTGTGCTCGGGCGCGAGCCGGTAATCGACCGACAGCACTGTGCACTTGCCATCGCGCGCGAACATCCGGCACAACGCATCGTGCGTATCGACGCTGCCGACCGTGAAGCCGCCACCGTGGTAATACACCAGCGCCGGCGCAGGCTCGGCCCAACTCGGCTCGACAGGCTGATAAAGACGCGCGCGAATCGTCGCGCCGTCGCGTGTCGGCACATGCAGGTCTTCGACCGCGAACATGGGCGCGCTCGCGATCTCCAGAATCGGCGCGCTTTTCTCGTAGGATGCGCGCGCCTGTTGTGGCGTCAACTCGTGAAGCTGCGGGCGTTTCGCGCGCGCGATCATGTCGAGTACCTGCTCGATCTTCGGATTCAGCGGCATTGGGCGTCTGGTGGCGCGAAGGCGCCGAGCGTTAGTGGGTAAAAAATGGGTAAGCAGCGGGACAGGCAGCAGCGGTAAAAACCCGGCACAACCGGCGGCTTGTTCCAAATGCCTAATGTAACTATCGTGAACCCTGCGGAAGACCCGTAGAAAACCCACCGTATGGTGGCCACGCGCACCTAGCTCGCGCTCTTCACTTCCGGCTTCAGCGACATCGGATCAGTCGGGTTGCGCAAGTGCTCGACATCCTCGTGACGCAGTTTCACCGTCGCCATGATGCCCGGATGCGTGACGATGTAAAAACGCCGCGCGGCGATCGCTTCGAACGTGATGTCGGCGACGTCGGCCGCGGTCAGCTTGCCCGATTGCACCGCGCGATGCAGTTGCTTGCCGGCGGCGATCTGCGAGCGGGTCGGTCCGCTCTCGTTGCGCAACTCCGCGGGCCGCGCGCGTTCTGCATCGGCAATGCCGGTCGGCACGAAGGCCGGGCACAACAGTGAACAACCGACCGCCCCGCTACCTGGCGCCTGGGCGAGTTGCAGGTCGTGATAGAGCGTCTCCGTGAGCGATACGACGGCGTGCTTCGAGGCGTTGTAGATACCCATCGCGGGTGGCGACAGCAAGCCCGCGACTGACGCCGTGTTGACGATATGCGCGGGTTCATTCTGCCGCAGCATGATCGGCGTAAAGGCACGCACGCCGTGCGCGACGCCCATCACGTTGACGTTGAACACCCATGCCCAGTCATTCGCCGAGCTTTCCCAGAGGAAGCCGCCCGAGCCCACCCCCGCGTTGTTGAACAGAAGATGCACCTTGCCGAAGGCGTCGAGCGCCGCTTGCGCGAGCGCTTCGACCTGAGCGGCATCGGACACGTCGGTCGGCACGCCGATAGCCTCAGCGCCGCCGGCGCGCAATGCGTCGACGGTTTGCGCAAGCGCCTCGGGATTCACATCGGCGAGCACGAGCTTCATGCCGAGCGACGCGCCCTTCTCCGCGAATGCCCGGCCGAAGCCGCTTGCCGCACCGGTGATCACCGCCACCTTGCCTTCGAATTCAAACATCTCTTCTCTCCTGGGTTGAGCGGCTGGGGCTTATCGACATTGATGGCGTGGGCCGTTCAACAGCCACCGTCATCAAATCAGCTTGACGAGCTGCTTGCCGAAGTTCTTCCCCTTCAGGAGACCGATGAACGCCTCAGGCGCCGCATCGAGTCCTTGCGCGATGGTCTCGCGATATTGCAGCTTCTTCTGCGCGACCAGCGTGCCGAGTTGCTTGAGCGCTTCGGGCCACACGTCCATATGCTCGCTGACGATGAAGCCCTGCACCAGCAGCCGCTGCGTGAGCATCAGCGACGGGTGCTTGAGCGGCAGCGGCTGGCCGTCGTAGCCGGCGATAAACCCGCATAGCGCGATCCGGCCGAACGCGTTCATGCGCGCCAGCGTCACGTCGAGCACTTCGCCGCCGACGTTCTCGAAGTAGCCATCGACACCGTTCGGTGTCACAGCTTTGAGTTCCTGATACAGATTGCCGGCCTTATAGTCGACGCAGGCATCGAAGCCGAGCGTCTCGACCACATAGCGGCACTTTTCCGCGCCGCCGGCGATACCGACCGCGCGCGCACCGGCCAGTTTCGCCAGTTGCCCGACCACGCTGCCCACCGCGCCGCTTGCCGCGCTGACCACCACCGTCTCGCCCGCTTTCGGCACGATGATCCTGTTCAGGCCATACCAGGCCGTCACGCCCGGCATACCGACCGGGCCAAGATAGGCCGACAGCGGCACGTGCGTATCGTCGACTTTCTGCACGCCCGCACCGTTCGAGGTGCCGTACTCCTGCCAGCCGAACATCGCGACGACCTTGTCGCCGGGCGCGAACTTCGAATTCTTCGATTCCACCACTTCACCCACCGTGCCGCCGATCATCACTTCGTTCAACGGTTGCGGCGCTGCGTACGACTTGCTGTCGTTCATGCGGCCGCGCATGTACGGATCGAGCGACAGGAAGTGATTGCGCACGCGGAATTCGCTGTCGGCGAGCAGCGCCAGCGGGGTTTCGACGAGCTTGAAGTTATCGGGCGTAACGGCGCCTTGCGGACGCGAAGCCAGCACGAGTTGACGGTTGATCTGGGGCATGACGGTCGTCTCCATGGGTTACCGATGTGATCGGCGAATAATTCGAACGAAAGCCGCGAACGAACGGCGTCCGCAAAAACAGGCGCCCCCGCGCGCACGGCTCTTGACACGCGCGCTGCCCATGCCGCGATCAGCCGTCGCTTGGGCCGGGTTTCGCCGTAGGGTCGCTGCGCAAACGCTGTTGCGTCACGTCGCGGCCCACGGCGAGACGCCGCATATATTTGAAGGTGCCAAGCGCTTTGGCGACGAAGTGACCTTCGCTGTCGCGGATCTCGCCTTCGCAATAGGCCATGGTGGTCGAGCGGTGCAGCACGCGGCCGGTCGCGCGCAATTCGCCGCGGCCCGGTTGCATGAAGTTGACTTTCATCTCGACGGTCACCACGCCGATGCCGTCGCCGGCCAGACTGCGTGCGGCCATGGCGAGCGCGACATCGGCGAGCGTCATGGTCACGCCGCCATGCACGACATTCCACGTGTTCATGTGATCGTGCTGCAGCGGCAGCATGACTTCGCTGACGCCGTCTGCCGCCGACACGAGTTGCGCCCCGAGCCGGTCGACGAAGGGGCTTTCGGGCAATGACGCGCTGCCCGTTTTAGATGAGGATGAATCGGTCATTGCTGGTTTCAGATTTCGTAGTCGACACATTCACGCAATTCGCGCGCCACGCCTGGCGCGAAAGGCCCCAGGCATCGGTCTGCCCGGACGTGCGCTCAAAGGCGCACGCGCGCAGCAGGAAATGATAACCGCTATGGCGTTCGTGCATGCGTCGCCATCCGTGCCGCCAGGCGCCCTAACCTGCGCACTGCTTCGTCGGTTTGATCGAGATCGGTACTCGGACAACTCAGACGAATGAAATGATCGAAGCGCCCCGCATTCGAAAACACCGTGCCCGGCATGACGCGGATGCCTTCGTCCAGAGCAGCGTCAAAAAAAGCAGACGACGACACGTCGCGCGGCAGCTCGATCCAGACAAACATGCCCCCGCCCGGTGGCGTGAAGCGCGTGCCGTCGGGAAACGATGCAGCGATCGATGCGGCCATCCGTTCGCGCTGAATCCGCAGACGGTCGCGCAAACGCCGCAGATGCCGCTCATACGCATTCGTTTCCAGAAATTCGGCGAGCACGACTTGCGACAACTGCTCGTTATGCCGCGACTGCGCAAACTTCAGCATGCCGATGCGCGGATGCCAGCGTCCGCCATTGATCCAGCCGACCCGCATGCCGGGCGCCAGCGTCTTGTTGAACGACGTGCAGTGAATCACCGTGCCGTCGGTGTCCCAGGCCTTCAACGATTTGGGTGGCTGCGTTGTATCGGCGAGCTCGCGGTACGGATCGTCTTCGATCAGCGGAATGCCCTTTCGCGCGCACAGTTCGACAAGCCGCGCCTTGTGCGCGTCGGGCATCACGCTGCCGAGCGGGTTCTGCAGATTCGGCACGACCACCACCGCTTTGATGTCGGGGTGTGTTTGCAGCGCGAACGCCAGCGCCTCGATGGCGAGTCCGGTGCTCGGACTGGCCGGAATTTCGAGCGCGCGCAGGCCAAGGCTTTCGAGCGCCTGCAGCAAGCCGAAGAAGCATGGCGATTCCACCGCGACCGTGTCGCCCGGCTGCGTGACCGCGCGCAAGGCCAGGTTCACGGCTTCGATGCCGCCGTGAGTCATGATCACATCGTCCGCGCCGATCCGGATGCCGACGTCGAATGCACGGCGCGCAATGACCGCGCGCAGCGCGGGATCGCCCTGATCGTGTCCGGCCGCGGTCAGCAAGGTCGGCCGCCGGCGCAATGCGCGCAGTGCTGCCTTTTGCAAGGCGTCGGTAGGATAAAGATCGGGCGATGCGGTCGCGCCGCCGAGATTCAGCGCCTCGGGATAGCGCTGGAATTTCGACACGATCGCCGAAATCACCGAATGGATACCAACGAACTGCGCGGCGCCGGGCGCGGCCGCAAGGTCGGGCTCGGTTGCGGCCGGCAAGCTGACAGTCTGCCGGGCGCGCACGAAATAACCGGCGCGTGGCCGGGCGTCGATAAGCGCGTCGCGTTCCAGTGTGCGATAGCTCTCGGTCGCCGTCGCGAGACTTACGCCGTGCCGCTGCATGAATGCGCGCATCGACGGCATGCGGTCGCCGGGACGCAGCACACCGTTGCCGATCGCGCGGCGGTATTCGTCGGCCAGTTGCCGATAGAGAGGCCGGCTGTCCGGGGGGCGGCCATCCGCGGGTGGGACCATGGGCGGTGCTTCCGCACAAACCACGGCTGGTACAGCTGGCGTAACAGTAGAAGAGTTCATGAGCCGATGGTGCGGACAGTTTGCGCGCTGCAACAGATACACATCGGCCTGATTCCAACCGATACAGCATGCCGAAACACCACTTTGTATCGGTTCACATTGTCCATTGCTGAGCCTGTTTTCGCGTGGACGAACTCAATAAGCTGTGTGGCATGGAAACGGTCTAAAGGAATCGGACATGCCCGCTATCGGTCAACATCGCTGCCAACCTCGCGATGCCGCCGCGCACCTTGCCGCCGGTCAGGTGGCCATACAGGACCTACGCGCACGAACCTCCATCGTGGCCGTCGAAGGCCATCTGCAACTCGACTTCCGCGATCACTCTCTGGCGTGGCTCGGAGATGCCGTTCCGGTCACGTCGATCACGCTGCATGAAGGCGAGCGCTATGTGACGCCGCAGCGCGGCATCATCTGGATTCGCGCTGCGCATGCGAATTCCGCAGTATTCGTCATACAGCCATGGCGCGCTGAAAACGAGCGCCACAGCTTCATTCGTCAGGCCGTTCAGCACTTGGCCGATCTCGTCAAAACACGCCTGCGGCGCGCCGCCTGAAACGTCGCTACCACTGCAAACTCAAGCTCAACGGTTGCGCGAGGCTGTTCGGCAACGAGCCGGTGCGTGAACGTGGTTGGCATTGAACCGCCCAACCACGCCAAGCCAAGCCAACCCATGCATCAAACCACTTCGAACAGGCCCGCTGCACCCTGACCACCGCCGATGCACATCGTCACAACGACCAGCTTCGCGCCGCGCCGCTTGCCTTCGATCAGCGCATGCCCGGTCAACCGCGCGCCCGACACGCCATACGGATGGCCCACTGCAATCGCGCCGCCGTTCACGTTCAGGCGATCGTGCGGAATGCCGAGCTTGTCGGCGCAATACAGGACCTGCACCGCGAACGCTTCATTCAGCTCCCACAGATCGATGTCCTCGACCTTCAGGCCAGCCTGCTTGAGCAGCTTGGGCACCGCGAACACCGGGCCGATGCCCATCTCGTCCGGCTCGCAACCAGCCACTGCGAAGCCGCGGAAAATACCGAGCGGTTGCAGACCTTCGCGCTCCGCGACTTTCGCGTTCATCACGACACAGGCCGACGCGCCGTCCGAGAACTGGCTCGCGTTGCCCGCGGTGATCACGCCGCCCGGCATCGCGGTACGAATCTTCGACACGCCTTCGAGCGTCGTGTCGGCGCGAATGCCTTCGTCGGCGCTGACCGTGACTTCCTTCGTGTAGAGACGGCCGGTCGCTTTGTCGGCGACGCCGGCGAGCACCGTCAACGGCACGATCTCGTCCTTGAACTTGCCGGCTTCGAGCGCGGCTGCGGCACGCTGTTGCGAGCGCACGCCGTATTCGTCCTGGCGTTCCTTCGAGATCGCGTAGCGCTTCGCCACGTTCTCGGCGGTTTGCAGCATCGACCAGTAGATTTCCGGCTTGTTCTTGCTCAGCCAGCCTTCGGTCACCATGTGGCGGTTCATCTCGTTCTGCACACACGAAATCGATTCCACGCCACCCGCGACGAACACATCGCCCTCACCGGCGATCACGCGTTGTGCAGCCAGCGCGATCGTTTGCAAACCCGACGAGCAGAAACGGTTCACGGTCATGCCCGGCACGCTGACCGGCAAACCGGCTCGCAGCGCGATCTGGCGAGCGATGTTCATACCCGTTGCGCCTTCCGGATTCGCGCAGCCCATGATCACGTCTTCGATGCGCGCCGGGTCCAGCTTCGCGCGCTCGACAGCGGCCTGCGTCGCATGGCCGCCCAGCGTCGCGCCGTGCGTCATGTTGAAACCGCCGCGCCATGATTTGGCGAGACCCGTACGAGCGGTCGATACGATTACGGCGTCAGTCATGCAAGTCTCCAACTTCCAGATGTTGATGGTGGGCACCTGCGGATCGCTTCATGCACCGCAGCGGCCCGCACTCGGTGCGGCGCCGGTGGCGCGTCGTGCTGCACTCCGCTGCACGCTGCTGCATTCGCAAGGCCCATCGGCGTGATGGAGTCGAAGCGTCGGCGCTGACATGCCCCGCATTCCAGTCTTCACCACGCCGCTCATTTCATTCACACGGTGATCGGGCAAGCCTTCAACCGTTGAACCCACGGCCCTTCGCCGCGAGCTCCGCGATGCTCGGCGCCAATTGCCAGGCGTCGCCATTCGGGCGCGATGCATAGCGGCGAATCGCACGCTCGACGTTATAGAGGCCGACCGTATCCGCGTACAGCATCGGGCCGCCGCGATAGAGCGGGAAGCCGTAGCCGGTCAGATAAACCATGTCGATGTCCGACGCCTTCGACGCGATGCCTTCCTCGAGAATTTTCGCGCCTTCGTTGACGAGCGCGAACACGAGACGCTCGACGATTTCCTCGTCGCTGATCTTGCGGCGCTCTGCGTTGGCTTCCTTCGAGAACGTTGTGATCATCTCGTCGACCACTTTCGACGGATACGCGGTGCGGTCGCCCGCCTTGTAGTCGTACCAGCCGCCGCCGGTCTTCTGGCCGAAGCGCCCCGTCTCGCAGAGACGGTCGGCGATCTTCGAGTAGTGCATGTCAGGATGTTCCTGATAGCGGCGCTTGCGGATCGCCCAGCCGATGTCGTTACCCGCCAGATCGCTCATGCGGAACGGGCCCATCGCGAAGCCGAACTTCTCGATGGCCTTATCCACTTGAGCGGGCAATGCACCTTCTTCGAGCATGAAGAGCGCCTGCCGGATGTACTGCTCGATCATCCGGTTACCGATGAAGCCGTCGCAGACACCCGAGACCACTGCGGTCTTCCTGATCTTCTTGGCGAGCTTCATGACCGTGGCAAGCACGTCTTTCGCCGTCTCCTTGCCGCGCACGACTTCGAGCAGTTTCATCACGTTGGCCGGGCTGAAGAAGTGCATGCCGACCACGTCTTGCGGACGTTTCGTGAAAGCGGCGATCTTGTCGACATCCAGCGTGGACGTGTTCGACGCGAGGATCGCGCCGGGCTTCGCCACTTCGTCGAGACGCTTGAATACCTGCTCCTTGACGCCGAGTTCTTCGAACACCGCTTCGACGATCAGGTCGGCGTTTTTCAGGTCGTCATAGGAGAGCGTCGGCGTGATCAACGCCATGCGCTGTTCGAGCGCTTCGGGCTTGAGCTTGCCTTTCTTGACGGTGGCTTCGTAGTTCTTGCGGATCGTGGCGATGCCGCGGTCGAGCGCTTCCTGTTTGGTTTCCAGCAGCGTGACCGGAATGCCCGCGTTGATGAAGTTCATCGCGATGCCGCCGCCCATTGTGCCGGCGCCGATCACGGCCACCTGCTTGATATCCCGCACCGGCGTATCGGCAGGCACATCGGGAATCTTGCTCGCCGCACGTTCGCCGAAGAACGCATGACGCAGCGCGTGGCTTTCCGGTGTCTGCACGAGCGCAATGAAGCATTCGCGTTCGAACGCGAGGCCCTTGTCGAAACCGTTCTGCACGCCCGCTTCCACCGCGTCGATGCACTTCAGCGGCGCCGGGAAATTCTTCGCCATCGCCGCGACGGTATTGCGCGTGAACTGGATGAAACCGGCGGCATTCGGATGCTCGATCTTGCGGTCGCGCACCTTCGGATGCGGGCCCGTTTTCGCGCCGACCTTGCGGGCAAACGCGAGCGCTGCTTCGGCCAGATCGCCTTCCACGATTTCGTCGAACAGGCCCGAGTCGGCCGGCCCGGGATGGGCCAGCTTCTCCGACATCACCGGTGCGCCGGAGACAATCATGTTGAGCGAGGCTTCAAGGCCGATGGCGCGCGGCAAACGCTGCGTGCCGCCCGCGCCCGGCAAAATGCCGAGTTTCACTTCCGGCAGCGCGATCTGCGCACCGGGTGCGGCGATCCGATAATGCGCACCGAGCGCCAGTTCGAGGCCGCCGCCCATGGCGACGCTATGAATCGCGGCTATCACCGGCTTGGCGCTGCCCTCGACGGTCCTGATGACCGTGGCGAGCGTCGGCTCCTGAGTCGCCTTGGGCGTATTGAATTCGGTAATGTCGGCGCCGCCCGAGAAGGCTTTGCCGGCGCCCGTCAGCACGATCGCCTTGATGGCCGGATCGTTCTGGGCGCGCTCGATCCCTTCGACGATACCCGCTCGCGTCGAGAGGCCGAGGCCGTTTACGGGGGGATTGTTCAGCGTAATGACGGCCACGCCGTCATGAGTTGTGTAGTCCACTGCCATCTGCCTGCCTCCATGCGATAAGGCGGCGCATGACGCGCCGCCCGTCCGGTTTATCGAGTCGGCTCATTGTCCGACGCATTGTCTGACTTAGTGTCCGACTTTCCCGGGGTCAGCAGGCAGAATACACAAAAAAGCACGCTCGTTCAATTTATCGTTAGGCGGGGTTTCCCCTGGCAAGCGGACAATCCTTTTCGTCTTCGAGTGCGGACGGCAGGATATGGTCGCGGAACGTGTCGCGCAGTTTGAGTTTCTGTAGCTTGCCAGTGGCCGTGTGCGGGAGTTCGTCGACGAAAGCGACGTCGTCGGGAATCCACCATTTGGCGACCTTGCCGTCGTAGAACGCAAGCAGTTCGTCACGCGTCACGTCGAAACCCGCCCGCTTGACGATCACCAGCAGAGGCCGCTCGGTCCATTTCGGATGCGCGCAGGCAATGCACGCGGCTTCGGCCACCGCAGGATGTGCGATCGCGACATTCTCGATGTCGATCGAACTGATCCACTCGCCGCCGGATTTGATGACGTCTTTCGAGCGATCCGTGATGTGCAGGAAGCTGTCGCGGTCAATGGTGGCGACATCGCCGGTCGGGAACCAGCCGTCCACCAGCGGCGAATCGTCCTTGCGGAAATACCGGTCGATCACCCAGGGCCCGCGTACGTGCAGATCACCGAACGCCACCCCATCCCATGGCAGGTCGCGCCCGTCTTCGCCAACGATCTTCATATCGACGCCGTACAGCACATGGCCCTGCTTTTCGAGCAGTTTGCGCTGCTCTGCCAGCGGACGCTGACTCTGTTCCCACGTCAGTTTCGACAAGGTACCGAGCGGCGACATTTCGGTCATGCCCCATGCATGGATCACCTGCACGCCGTACTCGTCCTCGAACGTGCGCAGCATGGCCGGCGGGCACGCTGAGCCACCGATCACCGTGCGATTCAGTGACGAAAAGCGCACGCCGGCCTCGCGCAGGTAGTTGAGCAGGCCGAGCCACACGGTCGGCACGCCGGCCGAATACGTGACGCGTTCGCTTTCCATCAATTCATAGAGCGATTTGCCGTCGAGATCCTTGCCGGGAAAGACAAGTTTCGCGCCGGTCAGCGGCGCGGCATGCGGAATGCCCCATGCATTCACATGGAACATCGGCACGACCGGCAGCACGGAATCGCGCGCGGACAGGCTCATCGCGTCGGGCAAGGACGCGCCGAACGCATGCAGCACCGTCGAACGATGCGAATACAACGCACCTTTCGGGTTGCCGGTGGTGCCCGACGTATAGCAAAGATAAGACGCCTGACGTTCGTCGAGTTGCGGCCATTCGTAGTTGCCGTCCTGCGCGTCGACCAGCGTTTCGTAGCTGAGCACCGGCGTTTGCATCTTCGGCAGATGCGCTTCGTCGGCCAGTGCGATCCAGCCGCGCACCTTGGGGCACTGCGGCGCGAGCACGTCGACGAGCGGTGCGAAGGTGGTGTCGAACAGCACGTAGGCGTCGTCAGCGTGGTTGACGATGTAGGCGATCTGATCGGGAAAGAGGCGCGGATTGATCGTGTGACACACAGCGCCGAAGCCCACTGTGCCGTAATACGCTTCCAGATGCCGGTAGCCGTTCCAGGCCAGCGTGCCGACCCGCTCGCCGGGTTCGACGCCAAGCGCGATCAGCGCCTGCGCCAGTTGCTTCGCGCGCTTTTCGCAGTCACGGTAGGTGTAGCGATGCACGTCGCCTTCGATGCGCCGCGACACGATCTCGGTGTCGCCGAAATGCCGCGCGGCATGCGCGAGCAACGAGGACACAGTGAGCGGCACGTCCATCATCTGGCCAAGCAGCGGCGTCGTCATAAAGAGAGATCTCCTCGCCTTGTTTGTGTCATTGGGGTTACAGCTCGGGGCTGCGCGGCGCACTCCGCCGAGTGGCGCGGGACGCTCCGATGGATCGCGTGGCGCGCCCTGAAGCGGCGCGGGATCGCTTCGGCAGGATACGCCCAGCACATAGGCGGCGCCGGGCTAAACGGCCGACCAGCAGCGCCGCGGGCGCGGACTTACAATATCGGTTAATCCAGAGGCGCTCAATATGTCGTTTTCCCCAAGCATTGCAGGGTTATCCGGGCCGTTATCGGCTCTTTCCGACGCACTTACCACCTCGCCCGAAAGCGCCTTCGCGCGGCTCGGCAGCGCGTTTCTGACCCGCCTGCCCGCGGCGCCGCTGAGTGCGCCGTACGTGGTCGGGTTCTCCGAAGAAACCGCCGCGTTGCTCGGTTTAGAGCCGACGCTCCAGAATGATCCAGGCTTTGCCGAACTGTTCTCTGGCAATGCCACGCGCGAATGGCCTTCCGAAGCACTGCCGTACGCGTCAGTGTATTCAGGGCATCAGTTCGGCGTGTGGGCCGGCCAGCTTGGCGACGGCCGCGCGCTCGGTCTCGGCGAAGTCGAACACGACGGACAACGCTTCGAGCTGCAGCTCAAAGGCGCGGGCCGCACGCCCTATTCGCGCATGGGCGACGGCCGCGCCGTGCTGCGCTCGTCGATTCGCGAATATCTGTGTTCGGAAGCGATGCATCACCTCGGCATTCCGACCACGCGCGCGCTGTGCGTGATCGGCTCCGACCAGCCGGTGCGCCGCGAGGAAGTCGAAACCGCCGCGGTCGTCACGCGCGTGGCGCCGAGCTTCGTGCGCTTCGGGCACTTCGAGCATTTCTATTCGAACGATCGCGTCGACGCACTGCGCGCGCTCGCGGATCACGTGATCGATCGCTTCTATCCGCATTGCCGCGAAGCCGACGATCCGTATCTCGCGCTGCTGAACGAAGCGGTGATGTCGACGGCCGATCTGATGGTCGAATGGCAAGCCGTCGGCTTCTGCCACGGCGTGATGAATACCGACAACATGTCGATCCTCGGCCTCACGATCGACTACGGCCCGTTCGGTTTCATGGACGGTTTCGACGCCGGCTACGTCTGCAATCACTCTGACTCGCAAGGCCGCTACGCGTACAAGATGCAGCCGCAGATCGCGTACTGGAACCTCTTTTGCCTCGCGCAAGGCCTGCTGCCGCTGCTAGGCGTTCAGCATGAGGAAAGCGTGCGCGGCGACAAGGCGATCGAAGACGCGCAGCGGGTGCTCGGCGGCTTCAAGGAGCGTTTCGCGCCGGCGCTTGAGAAACGCATGCGCGCCAAGCTCGGCCTCGAAACCGGGCGCGACGGCGATGACACATCGGGCGACGCTTCGTTGGTCAATCGCCTGTTCGAAGTGATGCACGCCAACCGTGCGGATTTCACGCTGACCTTCCGCAATCTGGCGCGCATTTCGAAGCACGACGCGAACGGCGACGCGCCGGTGCGCGACCTGTTCCTCGACCGCGCCGCATTCGACGCGTGGGTGAACGACTACCGTGCGCGCCTGTCCGAAGAAACACGCGACGACGCGGCCCGCGCCATTGCAATGAACCGTGTGAACCCCAAATTCGTACTTCGCAATCACCTGGCGGAAACGGCGATCCGCCGGGCGAAAGAGAAAGATTTCTCCGAAGTCGAACGTTTGGCCGCCGTTCTGCGCCATCCGTTCGACGAACAGCCGGAAAACGAAGCGTATGCAGGATTGCCACCGGATTGGGCCAGCTCGCTGGAAGTGAGTTGCTCTTCGTGACGAGCCGAAGCCTTTGATTCTGCTGAAATCCGCTTGAACCGCTGGCATCGCTGGCACTTTTAGCCGCTCCCAAAAACAAGCCCGAGACAGGAACCGATCATGAACAAGCCCGACGACCTCAACACCGGCGCCCCCGCCGTGCAGAAAGACGACGCCGAGTGGCGCAACCAGCTCTCCGACATCGAATACCAGGTGACGCGTCACGCGGCGACCGAGCGCCCCTTCACCGGCCGCTATCACGACCACTGGGACCGCGGCATCTATGACTGCGTCTGCTGCGGCACGCCGCTGTTCGAATCGGACACCAAATTCGACGCAGGTTGCGGCTGGCCGAGCTATTTCAAGCCGATCAACGGTGAAGTGATTGCCGAGAAAACCGACCGCGCGCATGGCATGCTGCGCATCGAGGTGCAGTGCAAGAACTGCGGCGCGCATCTGGGTCACGTGTTTGAAGACGGACCGGCGCCGACCGGTCTGCGTTACTGCATCAATTCGGCTGCGTTACAATTCGAGCCCAAGTAACGCAGCGCGGAGTCCGGCGCCCGTTGAATGATGCGCGGCCGGCGTCTGTCACAAGGTGCCCGCCGGCCGCGACACCCTTCATCCGGCTTGCGAACCGGTCAACCCGGCACGGCAGTCATGCTACGAACGGCGCAATGCGCCGCTCCGGGTGGCGGCCGCGGCGGGTTTCTGCAGCACCCCTGCCATCGGGCGCCCCGTGCCGCGTCCCTCTTTCTCCGACCCACTCTCCGAAATCCCGACCAGATAATGAAATTCCTGTTCGATCTGTTCCCGATCATCCTGTTCTTCGTCGCCTTCAAGATATGGGGCATTTTCACGGCGACGGCAGTAGCGATCGTTGCCACGCTGGTGCAGATCGCGTGGGTGGCATTCCGCCACCGCAAGGTCGATCCGATGCTGTGGGTGAGCCTCGGCGTCGTCACCGTATTCGGCGGCGCAACGCTCGTGCTGCACAACGACACCTTTATCAAATGGAAGCCGACCGTGTTGTACTGGGCGTTTTCGGTCGCGCTGATCGTCTCGCAACTGGCCTTCAACAAGAACCTGATCGAAGCGATGATGGGCAAACAGATCACGCTGCCACACGCGATCTGGGGCAAGCTGAACATCGTCTGGGCAATTTTCTTCGTGCTGCTCGGACTGGTTAACCTGTTCGTCGCGTATCACTACACGACCGACCAGTGGGTCAATTTCAAGCTGTTCGGTGCGACCGGGTGCCTCGTGGTATTCATCGTCGGACAGAGTTTGTGGCTGTCGAAGTATATGAAGGAAGAATGACATGACGAGCGATGCTTTCATGCACGCCACCACCGCCGAGCGCGCCGCGCTGATCGAAGCGCGTCTCACCGCGGCGCTCGCGCCGGTCGCCTCGATCCAGATCACGGACGACAGCGCGCAGCACGCAGGCCACGCCGGCGCCTCCGCCGGCGGTCATTTCAGTGTCACGATCGTGGCGGCCGCATTCGCCGGCAAGGCCCGCGTGGCGCGGCATCGCATGGTGTATGATGCGCTGGCCGATGCCATGCAGCGCGGCATTCACGCCCTTGCAATCACGGCGTATACGCCCGAAGAATTCGCTTTGTTGCCCCGCTAGGAAAATTTCTGATGACCTTGAAGAAAACCCACCTTTGGGTATTGCTGGCTGCATTTGCGGCCGCACCTGCATTTGCACAGAACATCGCTGTCGTGAACGGCACGCCGATTCCGAAAGCACGCGCTGATGCGCTGATCGATCAACTGGTTCATCAAGGCCAGCAAAACACGCCGCAACTGCAAATGGCTGTGCGCGAAGAACTGGTGAACCGCGAAATCCTGATGCAGGAAGCGCTGCGCCGCGGCCTGCCGAATCGGCCGGACATCAAGGCACAAATCGCCGTTGCACAGCAAACCGTCGTACTGCGCGCGCTGATCGAAGATTTCGTGAAGAACAACACGCCGACCGACGCCGAAGTTACCGCGCGCTACAACTCGCTGGTCAAGGACGCAGGCGGCAAGGAATATCACCTGCACCACATCCTGGTGGACAACGAACAACAAGCGAGGGATCTGATCGCCAGGATCAAGGCCGGCGCGAGCTTCGAAGACCTCGCCAAGCAATACTCAAAGGACCCGGGATCGGGCAAGAACGGCGGCGACCTGGACTGGTCGGACCCGAAGGCCTATGTGCCTGAATTCGCGCAGGCGGCCACGCATCTGCAGAAAGGCCAGATGACCGACACGCCGGTGCACACGCAATTCGGCTGGCACATCATCCGTGTCGACGACGTGCGCAACATCACGCCGCCGCCATTGGAACAAGTGCGTCCGCAGATCGTGCAGCAGATCCAGCAGGAAAAACTGCAGGCGTTCGAAGAAGGTCTGCGTAAGAACGCGAAGATTCAGTAAGCGTTTTTGCCTGCCGCTTCAGAACAAAAAAACCGCCCTTGTGGCGGTTTTTTGTTTCTGCGGATTTCCTGTGGAATTGCCTGCCCGGCGAAGGCACCGATATTACTGGCGCAGCGCCCTGCTCATCTCCGCGAGCGGCATCGCAACGATCGAGTCGAGCAGCCGGACTTCGCCGGCATTCGGCTGCGCGATTTCGTCGACGGCGCGGCGGGTCTCCGCTACCCTGGCGTCGACAATGGCGAGCATCTCATCGAGCAATTTTTCTGAACCTTTGGGCTGGAGGCCAAGGGCTTCGCCGAATGCCAGCATGTTCTTTCTGGAAATGTCCGCAAACTGAGTGGCCTCTCCAACGGGCATTGTCAGGTCGCAGTGGGGCCAACGGTCCTGCTGATTCGGTTGATAGGTCGGCGTGTGGTAGACGACTGTACTGACCAGATCGTAAAACGGCGCCAGCATGTAGCCCCGGGCACTGACGAAGAACGAGAGATTTTTGAGGTGGGAATCCGCGTTGCCGATTAACACGTTGAAGACCGCCCATCGGAACACATCAAGACGTGCCTTTGCCCGCGTGCCGGTTGTTTCGATAGCATCCCTGAGTATCTGCGCTGTCGCGTTCTGATATTTGAAATTCCGGTCGTAGTTCAACAGTTGCATTGCATCGACCGTATGCAGGCGCCGAACCGGCTCTGCGGCCATATCGCGATCGAAGCGATCGATAACATAGCAGGCCGAGGGCACGCGCAGGAAATGCGTAGGCGGCACGCGCACGCCCATCGCTTGCGCGAGGCGCATGCAGAAAAATTCGTTTATCGCTGAATGCGGATAGCCGGTGCTTCGCATGTCCGGCTTAAGCAGATGCATCGACGGCTCATTACCCACGGGTTCAACAAGCTCGTAATCCGGCGCGTGACCTCGCAAGGACAGCAGCAGTTTTTGTTGAGCACCCGCCGCGGACATACGTTTGGGTGCGGTGGTACTGAGCGCGCGCTGCGGCATAGCCTGAATGCGAGCCTCCAGTTCCGCGTACGACAGCGGTTGCAAACCGGCGGATGCCTCGCGCTCGCCCTCGGCGAGCAGCGTCAGCGCGCCTGCCGACTCCCGGCCGTAGTATGCAAGCAGACCCCACGCATCGCTCGCATTGACTTTGGCTTCACGAGCGAGCGCCGTGCGCATTTCTTCTTCAGGCAAAAGATTGTCGAAGAACCATTGCACGGGCCGCTGGCTCGACCCGTCGACGAAAGGTCCGGCATGTAGAGGAAAAGCGGGTGAAAGCGCGAATGCGTCTTCGCGGCCCAGCCAGTTCCCGTCATAGGTCAATGACCAGATGCCGTTTTCATCGCTCACAACGCCAACGCGCTGGCCATTCGCGTAGGCAACGAGTGTTCTAGCTGCCATGAGCGGCCCGTCGGCGCTGGAGGGCCTTGGTGGCCAAGGCCGGAGGAATGTCCACGGAAACCTGTGCGCGCAGCGTTATACCCAGTTCACCAAGAAGATGGAGCACCTTGCCGATCTGGGCGGTCGGCTTACCCGCCTCAACGTGTGTAATGAATTTTGGGGACAGGCCAGTGGCGATAGCGACGTCGTCTCGCGTCAACCCTTGCGCGAGCCTTGATGCCCGCACAAGATCGCCCAACTCCGTCATGCCGCTGATGTAGACCTCAGACTGATGCATTCTCTACCTCCGGCCCGTTCGTACCCGCTCGGGAACATTATGCCATGAGATAAAGACCGGGATCCTGATTCGTACCCGATCAGGTACGAATTCTTGAATTGAAAGGCTGTATAGCCATTTCGTACCCAAGCGGATACGAATGACGCCAACCATGTGAGCATCACCGTTTTTCGTACCTGAGCGGATACGAATTGAATGTCACCAATCTCATGGCAGCAACGAGGCGGAGCTGCACATAGCTACCCGCTTCGGTTTGCGACTGCCGTAGCACCGGCAGACCGCCACGCACGGATAACGCGGCGGTCTGCGCATGACAACACCATCAACCCAGCCAGCGGCGGGCGTTCTGGAACACGCGCAGCCACGGGCTTGCGTCCGTGCTGCCCTCACCCCAGCCTTCCGGATGCCAGCTCATCTGCACCGCACGATGCACGCGCTCGGTGTGCGGCATCAGCACGCTGAAGCGGCCGTCCGGCGTGGTGACCGACGTGATGCCCTCCGGCGAACCGTTCGGATTGAACGGATACTGCTCCGTTGCCTGACCACGGTGATCAACGTAACGCATCGCTACGGCCACCTTCGACGCATCGCCCTGCTGCGAGAAGTCCGCGTAACCTTCGCCGTGCGCGATCGCGACCGGAATGCGTGAGCCTTCCATCCCGGCAAAGAAGATCGACGGCGACGCCTGCACTTCGACCAGCGAGAAGCGCGCTTCGAATTTCTCCGACTTGTTGCGCGTGAACTTCGGCCAGGCTTCCGCGCCCGGGATCATCGAGGCGAGGCTGCTCATCATCTGGCAACCGTTGCAGATACCGAGAGCAAACGTGTCTTCGCGTCCGAAGAACGCAGCGAACATATCGGCCAGTTGTGAGTTGAAGCGGATCGCTTTGGCCCAGCCTTCGCCTGCACCCAGCGTATCGCCGTACGAGAAGCCACCGCACGCCACCGCGCCGGCAAAATCGGCCAGGTTGGCACGGCCGGCCAGCAGGTCGCTCATGTGCACGTCGTGCGCGTCGAAGCCGGCGCGGTCGAATGCATAGGCGGTTTCGAGGTGCGAGTTCACGCCCTGCTCACGCAGGATCGCAACGCGCGGACGCGCAGCCTTGCCGATGAACGGCGCGGCGACGTCTTCAGAAGGATCGAACGTAAGGATCGGCGAGATGCCCGGATCGGCGGCGTCGGAGAGCGCGTCGTATTCGGCATCGGCACAAGCCGGGTTGTCGCGCAGACGCGAAATACGCCAGCTCACTTCGCTCCACGCGCGATGCAATTCGGTACGCGGTGCGTCGTAGATCTTCTTCGCGTCGCGATAGATTTCGATCGTGTCCCGCTCGTTGGTCTTGCCGATCACGTGCGAGCATGCCGACAGACCGTGTTCACGCAAAGCGCCCAGCACCGCATCGCGGTCCGCCGCGCGCACCTGAATGACGGCGCCGAGTTCTTCGGTGAAGAGCGCGCGGATCGTACGGTCTTCACGACGGCCGCTGGTCTGCTTCGCCCAGTCTTTCGCGTCGCCGAAATCGGATTCGTGGTTCGGATCGAGCACCAGCATATCGACGTTCAGCGACACGCCGACGTGACCGGCAAACGCCATTTCGCAAACCGTTGCCCACAAGCCGCCGTCCGAGCGGTCGTGGTACGCGAGAAGCTTGCCGTCGCTATTGAGCGACTGGATCGCCGTGAAGAAACGCTTCAGATCTTCCGGATCGTCGACGTCCGGCACCGTGTCGCCGACCTGCTGCGTAACTTGCGCAAGGATACTGCCGCCCAGACGATGCCTGGCGCGGCCGAGGTCGATCGCGATCAGCACGGAATCGCCCACCTCGCTCGCGCGGCGCAGTTGCGGCGTGAGGTGCTTACGCACGTCTTCGACCGGCGCGAATGCCGAGATGATCAGCGAGACCGGTGCGACCACTTCCTTCGCAACGCCGCGGTCTTCCCACTTGGTACGCATGGACAGCGAATCCTTGCCGACCGGAATGCTGATGCCAAGCGCCGGGCACAACTCCATGCCGATAGCCTTGACCGTGTCGTACAGCGCGGCGTCTTCGCCCGCTGCGCCGCACGCGGCCATCCAGTTTGCCGACAGCTTGAGCTTATCGAGCGACGCGATCGGCGCCGCCGCGATGTTGGTGACCGCCTCGCCGACGGCCATGCGGCCCGACGCCGGCGCGTTGATCACGGCGAGCGGCGTACGCTCGGCCATGGTCATCGCTTCGCCGCGGAAGCCCGCGTAGTCCATCGTCGTGATGGCGACGTCGGCCACCGGCACTTGCCACGGGCCGACCATCTGGTCGCGCGCGGTTGTGCCGCCGACCGAGCGGTCGCCGATCGTGATCAGAAACGACTTGCTGGCCACAGTAGGATGGCGCAGCACGCTGACCGCGACGTCCGACAACGCGATGCCGGTGACATCCACCGGCTCGAGTTTCGTTTCGACGCGTTTGACATCGCGATGCATGCGCGGCGCCTTGCCGAGCAGCACTTCCATCGGCATGTCGACCGGCTCGTGTGCGGCGTCACCGTTTGCTTCGGAGTCGATCACTTTCAACTGTCGTTCCGCCGTGGCCGTGCCGACCACCGCGAACGGGCAGCGCTCGCGCTTGCACATCGCTTCGAACGCCGGCAGATCGGCCGGCGCAATTGCCAGCACGTAACGCTCCTGCGCTTCGTTCGACCAGATTTCGCGCGGCGACAAACCGCTCTCTTCCAGCTGGATCTTGCGCAGATCGAAAATCGCGCCCTTGCTGGCGCCGTCCACTACTTCCGGGAACGCGTTCGAGAGCCCACCCGCACCCACGTCGTGAATGCTCAGAATCGGATTCTTCTCGCCGAGTTGCCAGCACGCATTGATCACTTCCTGCGCCCGGCGCTCGATTTCCGGATTGCCGCGCTGAACCGAGTCGAAGTCGAGTTCAGCGGTGTTCGTGCCGGTCGCCATCGAGCTGGCGGCGCCGCCGCCCATGCCGATGCGCATACCCGGACCGCCGATCTGGATCAGCAGCGACCCTTCCGGCAGATCGTGCTTGTGCGTGTGCTGATCGGAGATATTGCCGATGCCGCCGGCGATCATGATCGGCTTGTGATACCCGCGCACCAGACCCGCAACGTTCTGCTCGTAAGCGCGGAAATAGCCACCCAGATTCGGCCGGCCGAATTCGTTGTTGAATGCGGCGCCACCGAGCGGGCCGTCGATCATGATTTGCAGCGGCGACGCGATGCGGTCAGGACGACCGTATGCTTCGTGCTTGTCGTCCGGATTGCGATGCGCCAGCGGCTGCGCGGCGTCGCGCGCGTTTTCCCAGGCTTCGACGCCGTCCGGCAATTCCAGGTTCGACACCGTGAAGCCCGCCAGACCCGCCTTCGGACGCGCGCCGCGGCCGGTCGCGCCTTCGTCGCGGATTTCACCGCCCGAGCCGGTCGAGGCGCCCGGGAACGGCGAGATCGCGGTTGGGTGGTTGTGCGTCTCCACCTTCATCAGGGTGTGCGTCAGTTCGACATTGCGGCGGTAGTGCTCAGGCAACTCGTTCGCGCCAAGTTCAGCCGGCGTGCGCGGGAACCAGCGCTCGGCGACGCCGCCCGCCATGATCGCCGAGTTATCCGAATACGCGACGATGGTGCCTTGCGGGTTCAGCTTCTCCGTGTTGCGGATCATGTTGAACAGCGAGATGTCCTGCTTCTCACCGTCGATCGTCCAATCCGCGTTGAAGATCTTGTGACGGCAGTGTTCGCTGTTGGCCTGCGCGAACATCATCAGTTCGACGTCGGTCGGATTGCGGCCGAGTTTCGTGAAGGCGTCGACGAGGTAATCGATTTCGTCGTCGGCGAGCGCGAGGCCCAGTTCCGTGTTTGCCGCTTCCAGCGCGCCACGGCCATTGCTCAATACGTCGACGGTTTGCAGCGGCTTGGCCGGCAGTTCGTCGAACAGATGCAGCGCGTGGTCGCGCGAGGGCGATACGCTCTCGGTCATGCGATCGTGCAGCGCCGTGGCGACGGCCGCGCGAGCTTCGTCGGACAGTGCTTTCCTGCCGCCCAGCAGGCCGCTTTTCAGCGTGACCGTGTATTCGACACCGCGCTCGATGCGGCGCACCTGCGTCAGGCCGCAGAGGTGAGCGATATCGGTTGCCTTGCTGGCCCATGGCGATACGGTGCCGAAGCGCGGCACCACGAGGAAGGTTTCGACCGCGCCGCGCTCCCTGGTTTCTTCGAGCGGATCGCCGTAGTGCATCAGCGCTTCGATCTTCGCGTTGTCTTCCGCGGAAAGCGGGGTCTGCGCGTTGACGAAGTGCAGATACTGTCCGCGCACGCCGGTGATGTTAGCGTCGATGCGCGTCAGCGTTTCGAGCAGGCGGGTTTGACGGAAATCGGAAAGGGCCGAAGCGCCGGGGAAACACGAGAAGTGGGCCATGGACTTGACGTTGCGTCGCTAATGATGCCGATGAGTCGCGCGTGAAGGCGACGTGAGGCGGAAAGGAAGTCCGGGATTATACCCCGGGAACGGGCTTCCAACGGGCTTCGCACCAGGGTTTTGGTGGGGGCCGCATGCCGGCTCAGGCGCGCCGTCGCGGCGTTCCGGCCTCGTGCTCGCGTGGCGGAGCCATCCGTTTGGCTGCTATCATTCGCCCTTTCATCAGATCGGCGCGAGCGGCCTGAGCAATGCCGGGCAGCGCGCCGCATGCCACGCTTAACGGGAACGCGGCATTTCGGCGGCCCGCCGGCAAATCGAATCAGATCATGGATGTCATCGTCATTGGCGGCGGGATTGCGGGCGTCGCCACCGCTTACCAACTGCGCGCGGCCGGCCACCGGGTATGCGTCGTCGAGCGCCACGCAACGGTCGCGCAAGGCGCGACCTATGGGCACGGCGGCACCGTGCTGCCAACGCCGCTCGACGTCTGGTTCGGCCCAACCTTCATGGCAAGCCGCCAGGGCGCCAAAAACGGCGTGATCAGCAAAGCCGGCTTTAACGGGCCGGCGCGCCAGTTCGCAAAGCAGCTGGCTGCCTTGCAGGAGCCTGAGGCGTTCAGCCGCCAGTACGCGCGGCTGCGTCCGCTGATCGAAGCATCGCGTGACGCGATGGCCGATCTCGAAGCGCGCTTCGGGCTGGAATTCGAGCAGGCAAGCGGCCTGCTCTATCTGGTGCGTTCCGAGCAGGAATGGCAGCAGACACAGACCGCGCTCGATCTGCTGCGCCAATACGAAGTCCCGCACCACGTGCTGACGCCGGCCGAATGCGCCGCGTACGAGCATTCCGTGCGGACCGAGCCGGAATTCGCCGGTGGCGTGCTGTTCGACCACGAGCGCACGGCCAACTGCCCGCTTTTCGCGAAACTGATCAAGCAGACCCTCGATACGCAGGGCGGCGTGCAATTCATGCTCGGCTGCGAAGTCGCGGCGATCCGCCTCGAAGGTCAGCGCGCCGCGGTGGAACTGGCGCCACGGCCGGGCGCGGCATCGCGTTCACGCGAAGTCGACGTGATTAACGCCGACGCGATCGTCGTCGCCGCGGGTTACGGCAGCTTGCCGCTGCTCGAACGCCTGGGACTGCCGCTGCCCTTGCATCCGTTGCGTCTGCATAACCTGGTCGCGCCGATTGCGCATGAGGAATGCGCGCCGCACGTCGCGATCGTGGACGCGGTCAAGCGGATTACGATCAGCCGCATGAATCATCGCCTGCGGGTTGCGGGCGGTGCGGTCCTGCAAAGCGCCGGGCAGATCGACAAGCCGCTGGGCGAGGCGTTGACCAAAGAAGCACTGGCGCTACTGGGCCAGGCGACTCACGACTGGATTCCGGGTGCGGCCCGGATCTCCGCGGCGTTGCCGTGGGAAGGCGTAAAACTGCTGTCGCCGGACGGTTTGCCGGTGATCGGCAATGCGCTTCATCCGCGTCTGTTCGTGAACGCCGGCCATGGGCCCGCCGGTTGGGGCCTGGCCTGCGGGGCGGGCAAACTGATCGCCGATCTGATCTCGGACAAGACCCCTGACGTCCCCGCGGAGACTCTGGCTGCACTGCGCGCGGACCGGTTCCAGTAAATGACAGGCCGCGCTGGAGCGGGCCGAAAGCGGCGCGAACGGAAAAAAGCAGATGCCGCTTCGCGTCGATCAGGCCAGGTCTGGTCGGGTCGGGTCCAGACGGACACAAGCCGCCCCAGACTGGCCTGATCAGGCAATAAGGCCGGCCCAAGCCAATACGGCGCGCACTCAGCTCCTATCAGCACTACCATAGTGGCTCCCAACGCTTCCTCACCTTGCCAACGGTGAACGCCAAGCCTCGCCATGACAGTGCCCGAATCCACGCTCCCGACCTTAATCAGCCCGCACAACCGGGCGTTGCCGCTGCTCACGCTAACCGACCTGCGGATCCTTGAAGCCCAGGCCGCGGCGACACTGCCGGAGCACACCCTGATGTCCCGCGCCGGCAAAGCAGCCGCAAGCTATCTGCAAGAACGGATCACGCGCGATACATCGATTGAAAAATCGAAACACAAGGTATGGGTCGCAGCAGGCCCGGGCAACAATGGCGGCGACGCATTGATCATGGCCGCGGAGCTGCACCGGGCAGGTATCGCTATCGACCTTTGCATGCCGCTTGAAGTCAAGCCGAACGATGCCCGCTGGGCGCTCGACACAGCTCGCGCGGCAGGCGTAGCCATCACCACGACACCGCCAGCCTCGCTGGAAAGCTACACATGGCTGGTGGACGGTATGTTCGGCATCGGTCTGACGCGACCTCTGGAAGGCATCTTTGCCACCATCGCCCGTCAACTCTCGCAACGCACGAAAGCAAAGTCCCGAAGAGGCGGTGTTCTGGCGCTCGACACGCCAAGCGGGCTCGACAGCGACACCGGTACGGTAGTCAGCGAGAGGCGGGGCCCAGCCGAAAACCAGAGCGATGGCGCCGTGGTCCATGCCACCCATACGATCACCTTCATCGGCGCGAAACCGGGCCTCTTCACGGCGCAGGGCCGCGATCTCGCCGGTACGGTGATCGTGGCGCCAATCGGAATCGACAGCAGCACCCGCCCGGCCGTACAACTCAACGCGCCCGAGCTTTTCGCCGCCTTCCTGCCGCCGCGCGACTTCGCCACCAACAAGGGCACCTTCGGCAGCCTCGCGGTAGTCGGCGGCGACACCGGGATGTGCGGCGCAGCGATCCTCGCCTCGCGCGCGGCGCTCTACACCGGCGCGGGCAAGGTGCACGTCGCCCTGCTCGGCGACGGCGCCCCATCCTACGATCCGCCGCATCCCGAACTGATGCTGCACGCGATCGACGATCTGCCACTCGACCAGATGGACGCGCTCGCTGTCGGCTGCGGCATGGGTCATCGCGACCGCGCGACACGCGTCATGCACGACGTGCTGCCGCTCGACGTGCCCAAACTGTTCGACGCCGATGCGCTCAATCTGATTTCGAAAGACCCGTCGCTCGCGGCCGAGGTCACCGCGCGCGGCGTGCAAGGCGATCCGTGCGTACTGACGCCGCATCCGCTGGAGGCAGCGCGTCTGCTCGGCACCGACGCGGCGGGCGTGCAACGCGACCGCCTCGCCGCCGCGCGGGCCCTGGCTGCGCGCTTTGCCAGCGTGGTTGTGCTAAAAGGCACAGGCACCGTCATCGCGGCGCCGGACGGCCGCGTCGCGATCAATCCGACCGGTAATGCCGCACTCGCGACAGGCGGCACCGGCGACGTGCTCGGCGGCATCATCGGTGCGTTGCTTGCCCAGCACCTGCCGCGCTACGAAGCGGCGTTGGCGGGCGTCTACCTGCACGGCCTCGCCGCCGACAGGTTGAGCGCGCAGGGTCACGGTCCGGCTGGTCTGACGGCGGGCGAACTCGCGCCAATGGTGCGGACTTTGCTCAACCGCATGTTCTATCCGGCAGCGGCTGAGTGAAGCGGGCCATGGGATCTCCTGAATCGAGCGCCCCAAATCGATCAACCCAAATGGAGCAGTCGCAATGGGCCCGCTCGAACTGGCCAGCCCAAATGGGCCAGCCCAAATGGGCCAGCCCAAAATGGGCCGGCCGATCCCGCACCCAAGGAGCCAGCCCCAATGGGCCAACCCAATTCAGCCAGTCCCAATGGGCCAACCAAAGTGGGCCAACCGTTCCCACAATTTGCCTACGACGCCCAAACCGCTGCCACCCGTCACACAACGCCGTTATACTGACTGACTGCGCCGCACGTCAGATCATCGCGGGTTGCAGCGAAACTTCAGCGAGCCGGTTCGATCCCCAGCCAGGCTCGCGAAGATTCACGGCAATTCACCGCGAACCCGGTCGCGCGGCATCGCTCTAACAGCATCGTCGCATCATCCTCGGCAGCGCTTCACGCGCACGCCTTTCTTCGTGCCCCTTCGCTAGACGGACGCTATGACGCAGAACTCTCTCCCCTCCTGGTCCTCGCTGCAAACGCATTACGAGAAGATTCGCGATGCGCACATGCGCGACTGGTTCGCCCCCGAGAACGATCCCGCCCCTAACCGTGCTGAGCGCTTTGCGTTCGCGGGCGGCGGTCTCGCGGCCGATTTTTCGAAGAACCGCATCACTGACGAAACCCTGAAACTGCTGGTGCAACTCGCGCGCGAAGCCGGCGTCGAGAAACGCCGCGACGCGATGTTCGCGGGCGAAGTCGTCAACCCGACCGAAGGCCGCGCCGCATTGCACACCGCACTGCGCGCCACCGATCCGAAAGCGCCGTTCCATGCCGAAATCCAGGCCGAACGCGCGAAGATGGCCGCGTTTGCCGACAAGGTGCGCAGCGGTGAATGGACCGGCTACACCGGCAAGCGGATCCGCTATGTCGTGAACATCGGCATCGGCGGCTCGGACCTCGGGCCCAAGATGGTCGTGCACGCGCTGCATCACCTGGCCACGCCCGAGATCACGACACACTTCGTGTCGAACGTGGACGGCGCGGATCTGTACAACGTGATGCAGATGATCGATCCCGAAGAGACGCTCGCGATCATCGTCTCCAAGACCTTCACCACGCTCGAAACGATGACCAACGCGCGCTCGCTGCGCGACTGGTTCGTCGAGAAAGGCTGCCCGGAAAGCGCACTGGCGAAGCACTTCGTCGGCGTGTCGGCGAACCCGGCCGAGGTGCTCAGGTTCGGCATCGCGAAAGAAAATGTGTTCGAGATGTGGGACTGGGTCGGCGGCCGTTATTCGCTGTGGTCGGCCGTGGGTCTATCGATCATGATTTCGATCGGGCCGAAGCAGTTCAACGAACTGCTGGCCGGCGCGAACGAAATGGACCAGCATTTCCGCGACGCACCGCTCGAAAAAAATCTGCCCGTGCTGCTCGGCATGATCGGCATCTGGTATCGCAACTTCTTTGGCTCGCAAAGCTATCTGGTCGCGCCGTATTCGGAAGCGCTGCATTTCCTGCCGTCGTATCTGCAACAACTCGAGATGGAGAGCAACGGCAAGTCGGCGCGCCTGGATGGCGTGATGGTCGACTATCCGACCGCCGCCGTGACGTGGGGTGAACCGGGCACAAATGGTCAGCATGCATTCTTCCAGATGCTGCATCAGGGTCCAACCATCGTGCCGATCGATTTCATCGCCGTGTTGACGCCGGAGCATCCGCTCGTCAGTCATCATCCGAAGCTGCTGGCGAACTGCTTCGCGCAAAGCGAAGCGCTGATGCTGGGCCGCACGCTCGAAGAAGCGAAGAAAGTCGCGGGTGCGGACAAGCCGGAGCTGGCGCCGCATCTGGTGTTTCCGGGCAACCGTCCCACCAGTACGCTACTCGTGGAAGCGCTCACCGCACGTTCGCTCGGCGCATTGATCGCGCTGTACGAGCATAAGGTGCTGGTGCAGGCATCGGTATGGAACATCAACCCGTTCGATCAATGGGGCGTCGAGCTGGGCAAAGCCCTCGGCAAGGTGGTCGAGGCGGATCTGACGTCGGCAAGCGTCGATGAGAAGAAGCATGACTCGTCGACGTCGGCGTTGATCGCGCGAGCCCGGGCTGCGTTGAAGCGATAAGCATGAGTGGCGCGCTTGCTCGTCGCGCCGCATATGCTCATCGTTCAATCACGCGCCTGGCCGTGCCGGGTTAGCTGCGTTGAGTCGCGTTAGCTGAAATGAAAAGCGGGCCCTTGCGGCCCGCTTTGCTTTTGTCCCTTGTGCGCATGATTGCATGCGGGCGGCTCGCCTACGCCAACCGCCCCGCTTCGATCGTCACCGTTGTATCGCAGCGGCGCGCCAGCTCGACGTCGTGCGTAACGAGGATCAACGTGGCGCCGTTCGCCCGATTCATCTCGAACATCAAATCGATCACTGCGTGACCGGTTGCCGCATCGAGACTGCCGGTCGGCTCGTCGGCGAACAGGATCGCCGGATGCGTGACGAACGCGCGCGCGAGCGCCACCCGCTGCTGTTCGCCGCCCGACAACAGCTTCGGATAGTGCCTCATGCGCTGACCGAGTCCTACCTGCTCCAGTAATCCCCGCGCGCGCGCCGCAGCGTCACGCGTACCAATGCCGCCTTGCAATTCGAGCGGCAAGGTAACGTTTTCGAGCGCGGTCAAATGCGGCATGAGCTGAAACGACTGGAACACGAAACCGACCGAGCCGCTGCGCAGCGCGGCGCGCTCGTCTTCGTTCAGTTCGGTGAGTTCGCGGCCGAGCAGCCGAACCGACCCCGAGCTCGCGCTGTCCAATCCTGCGAGCAAGCCGAGCAGCGTAGACTTGCCCGACCCGGATGCACCGACGATCGCTACACTGCTGCCGGCATCGATAGCAAGATCGATGTCCTCGAGAATCGTCAGTTCGCCCGTTGCATCCTTAACCTTCTTGCACAAACCCCGCACTTCAATGACTGGATCAGTTTTGTTTAGCATGGTGAAGCGTAGGTTGAAAGTGCGCGCCGTAGCGTCTCGCGCGCCGGCGCTGACTACGGCATTCGGCTCGGCCGTGCTGGCCGCCACCCTGTTTTCGCTGCCCTTCGCGGCCCATGCGGCCAACACGCCCGAACAGGCCAAGCCGGTGATCGTCGTGCTCGGGGACAGCATCTCGGCCGAGTACGGCTTGCCCCGTGACACCGGCTGGGTTGCCTTGATGCGCCAGCGCCTCACCGACGAGCGAATCGATTATAGCGTCGCCAATGCAAGTATCAGCGGCGACACCACGAGTGGTGGCCGGGCTCGCCTGCCGGCGCTCCTGCAGCGGCTCAAGCCAAGTATCGTGATCGTCGAGCTTGGCGCCAACGACGCGTTGCGTGGCGTGCCGCTCTCCACCACAGAAGACAATCTCCGCACGATCATTGAGCAGGCTCAACAAAGCCACGCGAAGGTCGTGCTGATTGGCATGTATGTGCCGCCCAATTACGGCCCCGACTACACGCAAAAGTTCCACGGCCTCTACGGTGAACTCTCGAAACAACTCCGTGTACCGCTGGTGCCTTTTCTGCTGGCCGGTATCGCCGACAAACCGGATATGTTTCAGGCGGATCAGATCCATCCCACCCAGCAGGCACAACCAGTGCTACTCAACAACGTGTGGCCGGCTGTCAAGCCACTCCTTCGCACAAGTTCGCCGCACTGAAAAGCTCGCTAACAACTTGTTTCCGGTAATTGGGGAACGCGGATCGGTAAGGTCTATCTGACACTTTCGTAATCCCGCACAACCCGGCTCGATTCTGAGCGACTTCTGAGGAGATAACGTGAAATATTTACCGTTAATTGCTTTGACCGTGGCAATTTCTGCATGCGCCGCTCAACCGCCTGCTGGCGTCCAATCGGTGGGCCAAAGCCAGCAGCCGCCGAAGGCCGTCGCTACGTGCATCGCACAAAAGTGGGCCGATAGCTCGCAACAGCAAGTCGTGTCGCAGGACACCCTGGCCAACGACCAGGCAGTGGATGTCTATGTGCCGGGTCAGCAGCCGCCTAACGGCGCAGCCGCCGTTGTACGGCCGTCCTACAGCGGCCCGGGTTCGTGGGTGGGCTTCCGCGCCAATGGCGCTGCAGGCAGCGATGCCACCAGTTCGATCAGCGCTTGCCTCTAAGGCTGGCGGCATAACAAGCCGCGCTCCCAGGCAAACCGTTTGACGAGCTTGCACTCGTCAAATGAAAAAGCCCCGCATATTGCGGGGCTTTTTTGTGCCGGCGCGCTTTACCTGCTTGCGCCCTCCAGCCAGAGCTTATTCGCCGCTTCCCTGCGCATTGCTGCTGTCGAGCGAGCCGTAGAACTTCACCTTCGAGCGGGCGCGCAGCGCTTCGACGTAAGCCTCGGCTTCCGACTGGGCATCGACTTGGGCAATCTGCTGCTGCGCAGCAGCCAAACGCTGCGGATCTATCGGGGCGCCCACAACGACCGAGTTCACGCGATAGATCGCATAGCCATCGGCGCCGAGATCCACACCGACGTAGGCAGGTAATTTTTGCGCGTCCGCTTTGTAGATTGCACTCAATGCAGCCGGCGGCATGCCTTGCGCGTCATTGCGAGAAACCTTCAGCGGTGACGAGAAGCCTGCAGTGGTCTTCGACTTGTCGAACTCAGCCAGTTTCGCGATACCGTCCTTGTGAGCGGCCTCGTTCGACTGAACCGCAATCACTTTCTGACGCACGGCGTCCTTGACGGCGTCGAGCGCCGGCACGGCCGCGGCCTTGTAATCGGTCACGCGCGCTGCAATCAGCGTGTTGCTGCCGACGTCGATCGCTTGCGTGTTGTTGCGCGCGGTGACCGCATCGTTTGCGAACACGGCAGCCAGTAACTTCGCGTTGTTCAGCGGGCTGTCAGGCGGCAGCTTCGGATCCGGCTGCGGCGTTACCGTGGCCGTTTGCAGTTGCAGCTTGTACTTGTCGGCTGCGGGCTGCAGGCTCTTCGCCTTCTCATAGACGATCGACGTGAAGCCTTCCGAGTCGTCGCTGAATGCCTTGCTCGCCAACTGAGTCTTCAGGTCTTTTGCGATCTGATCTTTCACTTCGTCGAACGGCTTTGTGACGGCCGGCTTCACGTCCGTGACCTTGACGATGTGATAGCCGAAGTCGGTCTGTACGATGCCGCTGACTTCGTCTTTCTTGAGCGCGAACACAGCGTCGTCAAACGCCTGGCCGCCTGCGATCATGCCGCGACCAAAGTAACCCAGGTCGCCACCTTTCGACGCCGAACCCGGATCCTGCGAGTTCTGCTGTGCAATCTGCGCGAACTGATCCGGATGCGCCTTGACCTGCGCGAGCACCTCGTCGGCCTTCTGCTTTGCCTTGGCCTTGTCAGCCGCGCTGGCATCTTTCGGCGCGGCGATCAGGATATGGCTCGCGCGTACCTCGCCATCCGTGCGGTAATGCGCGATGTTGTCGTCGTAGTACTTCTTCAGGTCGGCGTCGCTCGGCTGCGCACCAGCCGACAGCGTTGCCGGCGACATCACAAGGTACTGGATCGTTGCCGTGGCCGGCGTGGCGAAGTCGTTGCGATGCGCGTCGTAGTAAGCCTGCAGTTGCGCATCCGTCGGCTGCACCTTCGCGGCATAGTCACGCGGATGGAACGCCATACCCTGCACTTCGCGCTGCTGTTGGGCGAGCTCGGTGAGATGCTGTGCGAGGGTCTTCGACGTGAAGGCGCTGCCTTGAATGCTGGCAGGCAACTGTTGCGTGGCCAGGCTGTAACGCACACGTTCGTCGTATTGATCGGGCGTCATGCCCTGCATCGCGAGCAACTGCTTGTAACGGTCCACGTCGATCGAGCCGTCGGGATTCTTCAGCGATGAAATCACCGGATCGTTCAGCAGCACACGGCGTACGGCGTCGTCAGATGCGGTCAGATGCAGACGCTGTGTTTCGTCGGCCAGCACGCGCTGCTCGATCAGACCGTCGAGCATTTCGCTACGGCGCTCCGGCGTATCGAACGACTTCATGTCGAACTGCGCGCCGAGCATCTGACGGGCGCGGTCGAGCTGCTGACGCATCGCGTCGTCATACTCTGCGCGAGTAATCTTGTGACCGTTGACGCTGGCGACGTTTGCACTTTCGTCAAAGAAGCCGCGGAAGCCTTGAATACCCACAAAACCCAACCCCGGCACAATGACGAGGATGAGCATGAACATCATCAGGCGTTTGTGATTGCGGAAAAAATCGAGCATGCGTGAACGAGTGCCAAAAACAGAACGCCCGATCTTACAACAGCGGGCAATAAAAAAGGCGAACCGGAGTTCGCCTTTCGAGAATGCTGGCGGAGTGGACGGGACTCGAACCCGCGACCCCCGGCGTGACAGGCCGGTATTCTAACCGACTGAACTACCACTCCTTATACTTCAACTGCGCTGAAACACTTAACCAAATCTGAAACTGGTGGGTGCCGAGAGGCTCGAAAGCGCCCCGCCAAGCCTTATGGGGTAAGGCGCCCATCCAATTCGATCAAGCAGGTACGACGAAAATACAACAATCCGTAATTCTAGCCGAAGCCGCGACAAAAAAGCAATGTCGATGTGCGACCCGGCGCTCGCGGCGCAAATTATCGACCGTCAGACCGTCGATCAGGAAATGGGACCGATTGGCTGTCACCCAGCCCAGGTCAGGCGGACAGCACAAATCTTGTCGCCGGTGTCCGATGCGCCTGGCAAACGACTCACCACGACTCACCAACGACTCACCAACGACTCACCAACGACTCACCAACGACTCACCAACGACTGGCAGACTAAGCGCCTGAGCACGCGCGGGACAATTCTGTTGATTAATACTCCTTCCGGAGTGGTTCCTCATGTTCTTGCCGGATGGAGTTTTCGGACGGCGTTTTTCCATCAAATTCCCCGATACCGATTGCTCGCCGCTCTTCCCTGGCTGCAGGCGTCGTCGGGTCGTATCGGTCGCCTGAACCCCCGGTGTAGGTTCCTTTCAAGATTCTGTTCGCATGCACAAGTTCGTGTCCCAGTACCAGATACGAACGGCTTTCATCATTGCTGCTGGACACCCGTCCCCGTTCGTCAACGGCAAGAGACTGATCTGGATTCCAGTGGACAATTGCTCGGGCCCCTGCGCCTTTGAGCTTGCCGAACAAACGGGGTTGGGCAAGCGCCACGGCCGCCTTGTTGTGCAACGGGTCCTGATCGTCTCCTGCAATGCGCGGCCGGGACGCTTGCTGTGCTGCTGTCAGTGCCGCTCTGGTTGTGGCACTGCCCGTTGTGGGTCTGATCGTAACTTTCTTGCCATCGCGAGAGAGGCTTGCAAGGTTGGCAAGCAACTCACCGCCGGTCCTGCCCGCTTTTAGCCGATCAAGCGCCTGATTGACCTTGTCCGGATAGTCGGGATACAAACGGCTTTCGTATTCCATGTCGATGTGAGGAGCGACACTTGAGTTGATTTTTGTCATCGTAAGGCCCTGCAACTGTTTGTGAGCATTGAGAAATACGGCGCGACTGCCCCGCCGACGCCAAGTCCCTGCGCGCGCGGCCGCTTTGAATTCATTCGCGCGTCACCCGCTTGAGGATGTTGGCGGCCAACGTCTCGTCCAAACCACCTAAGACTACCTGTTGCGCGGGCACGTGGCGATCGCGCGCACCGCGTTGCGCGATTCACGCATCGGATGATCGTGATGCCGCGGGGCTTAAACCACTTCGAAGCTTCGGCGGCTCGTGCTCGACACTGAACCCGCGGCGCTCGCCGGACGCAATCCACCCTGCGGCGGCGTGGCGTCAGGCGGGAGATTGCCGGACGCGTCAGCCACCACCGTCGGCGTCGTGTCGTCCTCAGGAACTTCGGTGATGGTCGCGCTGGTCTGCTCCTGTTCCGCAAGATTGCTGCTTGTGCTCATTGCAAACGGTATGCAACCCGCGATAATCAGCGCGGCGCCGATCGCCTCCTCGAGATGAGTCTGTACCTTCGTGCCGAGGCTGGTATTTCCGAACGCATAGGCGATCACTCCGGTCACCGCGTAGAGCGACAGGAAAAGGCTCAGACGGGCAATCCCGGCGCCGGCCATCTTGTCGGCAACCTGCGCCTTGAAGGAACCCTTGGCGGAGTTGTACTTGCCGTAATGCAGACGCAGATCCTTGATGCCTTGCAGCGCCTGCGGGCTGCCGAAGCCATGAATCGAGATCTCGTTCGCCACCCGCAAGCTCACGTTCGCGATGCCTTCGCCAGCGGCATTGAGCGTCGCATAGCTGAACAGCTTTCCGACCGCATTGCCCACCCCCGAGGCATGGCTCGCAATCGCGTCCAGCACGCCGACGCCCGACAAGCCGGCGGCGTCCTGCCCGGCGTTCACCGCTTCCTCGGTCAGGAAATACGAGCCGTCCGTCGCCTGGCCCTGCACGGGTTTGATGTACTGAGCATCGTGATTGCCCTCGAGCGGCACGCCCAGATTGATCAGGTCGCGCGAAAGGTAGGCGATCGATTTGATGGCCGCCGGCAGCAGCGTCGACAGCACGCCGAACTGTCCGTTTTCACCGCCTTGGCCGACCGCCCCGGCTACGGCCATCGAGCCGAGCAGCGCCGTAATCTGCAACATGTGACCACGGTGGGTCGTCGAAATGGCCGTGCCTTTGTTTTTCTTGTGCATCATCGCGATCACGTTGGCCCCGGCTGCGCCGACGAATATCGTGCCGACAGCGAACGCCTGGCGCTCGGGCGACAGTGCGGTAGCCTTGATGGCCCACTCTGTCAGCATACTGAGCAGTTCGCGCGCTATCGTGGTGCCGCCGGTGGCGAACAGTTCATGGGTCATCGTGTTCGCCCAGGTTGCGCTCCAGGCCTTCCACGGGTCGTCGGGTCCGAATTCATTTTTCGCCATGACCGAGATTGCTTTCATGATCTCGCTCAGCGCGGCCTTGAGCGCGCCGGGCGTGGCGGCTATTGCGTCGCGTGCCGGTGTAGTGAACGCCGCCATCCGGGAGCGCGTCTGGTCTAACCGGGTGCGTGTGTCCGGCACGCCACTCTCGATGTCGGTGTTACCGGCGGCGTGGCGGCCGCCGACGGTGCCGAACTGCATGGTCGACGCCGGCGTCTGCGTTGACGTGATCGCTCTGGTATGGCGGATGAAGTTCTGCACCCTAGGGTCCGACAGCGGGGACTGCTGCGGCTGTGCGGGTACGCTCGGCGTCGTTGTGTTCATCCGGATTGGCGGCGGCGCGAGATGCGTTGGCGACGGTGTCAAATGAACCGGCGGCGGCGTTGTGAGATGCGTCTGGGTGGTAGTCGTCAACGCGGCGTTTGAGGACGTCGTCGGCGTGCTCGTCTCTTCAGGTACGGCTTTGGACGACGACGATTCGCCCTTCTTCACCAGCGGTGAGTCCGTCTCTTTGAGCGCTGCTTCAGACGAAGACGCCTCGTCCTTCTTCACCGTCCGCGTGCTCTCCTCATTAGTCGCCGCCTTGGACGACGACACCTCACTTTCCTTCACCAGCGGCTTGTCCGTCTCTTTGACCGCTGCTTCAGACGAAGACGCTTCGTCCGTGTTCACCGTCGGCGCGCTCTCCTCTTTAGTCGCCGCTTTGGACGACGACACCTCACTTTCCTTCACCAGCGGCTTGACCGTCTCTTTGACCGCTGCTTCAGACGAAGACACTTCATCCTCCGTCACCGGCATCGTGCTCTTCCCTTTGGACACCGTTTCGGATACTTGCGGTGCAGACGGCTCGAGCGACGCGTTCGCTGCAACCAGATTCGACTCCGAAGCCCCTTGGCGCAACGTGACAGGCGGTTCCGACTGGTGCGCAAGCTGCACGGACGCTTCGGTCGGCACCGCGAGAGGCGTCTGTTGCAACACCGGCGACTCCGGCGGCGACTCATGATCGTGATCGTCGTGGTCCGTCACCGCTGTTTCGGGTAACGACAACGGTGCCGCCGTCGTCGATGGCGCGCCCCCGCCCACCGATGCCGTCCGGCGTCGCCCCTGCCCCGACTGTGCCGGGCCGCTGCGCAGCTCTGTCGAACGCGAGCGCCTCAAGGCGGCGAACTGTTCCGAATGCGGTTGCGCCGGCTGGGTCTGCGCGGCCTGCACAGTGGGCGTAGGCAGCGTGATTTGGGTCGGCGACGTTGAATGCACGGGTGATGTGGACCGCGGCGGCGAGATGCCTGACATGATTGTCCTTATGAAAAGATGACCCTCGGTTAGTCGACAGACCTGTTCCCGATTCACACGACAATTATGAAATTTTCGGGTCCGCGGATGACTTGCCATACGAAGCACGCGAACAAAACGCGAAGCGTGCGGCCCTCAAAATGCCCCGGCTATGCTCGCCGCATCAGGTGCCGGCACGCACCAGACCATGCCGCGTCACACGACCGGTCATCACCGGCACTTCGCCTGACTGTGTCCAACTTCCGGTGCGCCCCGCACCGCGGCCCGTGCATCTGTTCTATTGATGGACTTGAACCCGACGGGTCTGCGTGAGACGACGCAAACCCCAGATCACGCTTTAATGAAACCCGCGGTCAACCCACAACCTGGAGCAACCATGCGCTTCGCATTCGCAGGCTTCGACCGCTGGCGCGGTGTCTTCGACGCGTTCGTCAAGGCCGGCTGGGAGCCGGTCGCGATGTTCACGATCCCGGTCGACAACGTCATCGACTTCAACGACGAGATCGTCGCGCGCGCCGAGCTGCATCGACTGCCGCTCAAGATGTCGCCACTGCGTGAAGACGATCTGCGCGCCCTGCGCGAACTGCAATGCGACGTGCTGGTAGTCGCCGGTTATAGCTGGAAGATTCCCGACTGGAGCGCGTATCTGCCGCACGCCGTCAACTTTCATCCGTCGCCGCTGCCTGACGGACGCGGCCCCTATCCGCCGATTCAGGCGCTGCTCGAAGACCGCTCCGAATGGGGCGTGAGCTGTCATCGTCTGGCGGCCGAATTCGATACCGGTCACGTGCTGGCCGCCGAGCATTTTGCGATGACCGACGACGAATGCCACGAAACGCTGCAGTTGAAATTGCAGATGGCGACGCGCACGCTCGCCGCGCGCGTCGCCAGCAGTTTTCATCGTCTCTGGGAAGAAAGCCGGCCGCAGACGCAGGGCAGCTACTGGCCGCGCATCGACGACGCGCGCCGCACGCTCGACTTCAACCAGCCGGTGGCCGACGTGATGCGCGTCGTGCGCGCGTGCGGACTGTTCGAATGCTTCGCGCCGCTGCGCAACGCGAAGGTCTCGGTGAAACGTGCGCACGGATGGCGCGAAGCACACGATTACACGCCAGGCGAAATCGTTCACGAGTACCGGCGCTGGGTGGTGATCGCCGTGCGGGATGGCTTTGTCGCGCTGATCGAATGGAGTCCGCTGCCACTGACGCTGCGCAGGCAGATGGGACCGTGAGGGCGGCCATGAAGCCCGCTGTCGCGACGTTCGCGATACGGTGCAGCGCTTCGCATCGCAAGGCTGGCGCGCACATCGATTCGGTATTCTGAATAAGTGGAAGTGCGGTTCCCACATAACTGGCAGCACAGCTCCGATCCACTCACTTCATTTGATAGAGGTCATTCATGGCTCTTACCACGACTATTACGTCGAACCAACCTGGTGGCAGCGGCTACGTCGGCAGTCTGCCACTGACCGGCGCTTCGACCACGTCATCCACTCAATCCTCGCCCGCACAAATCCTGTCCCAGCTGCTGCAGGAATTCCAGCAAATGATCCAGCAGGCCGGCGGCGGCAGCAGCACGCCGTCCGCTACGCCCTCGCCGGCCGGCGGCTCGACACTGCCGAGCACGGGCGGTTTGCCGGGTACGGGCGGCTTTCCAGGTAGCGGCACGCTGCCCGCGACCGGCTCGTCCAACACCAATCTGTCGAACGTCCAGCTGCAGGTCGGCACGAGCGGCGGCGGCACGACCCTCGCACAAGGGCCGAAGAACACCGACGGTTCGTCCGATCTGTATCTGCCGCAAAAGGACGGATCGGAAAAACACGTCGGCAAGGAGATGCCCGACGGTTCGATCCAGTTCGATAACGCCGACGACGCCAAAGCGGTGCTCGGCAAGAGCGGCACGTTTCTCAACGCCCTGGGCGGCAAGCTGAAGCACAACAGCGACGGCACCGCGACGCTCGCGGCAGGCGCCTCGACACTGACCGCAGGGAATCTGCCCGCACCGGTCTAGGCATGGCACGTAATGCGTCGCCGCCGGCTGCGGCGGCGCATACGCTGCGGCTCGCACTGACGGATACGGCGGCGCCTCGCCGCGATCCATCGCACGTGAATGATGGTTCAAGCACGGAGAAAGCCATGACGGGCTTAGTCATGCAAGGCGGCTACTCAAGCAGTCCGATGGATTACCTGAACAGCTTCGAAAACGGCTCCCTGAATGGCGTGCAGGGTGGGAGTGACAGCAACAGCAGCAGCGGGCTCGGCGGCATGAGCCAGCAACAGATTCTGCAGATCGTCGAAGAGCTGCTCGCGATGCTCCAGCAGGCGCTGCAAGGCGCGAACAGCGACGATTCCGACGACGGCGGTGTGGGCGGATCAAGCGGAGCAAGCGGCGGCGGTGGTGGCGGAATGCCTTCAATGCCTTCGCTCGACACCACGCCTTCAGCCGGCACGGCGCCGCCGTCAGCCCCGCCCGCAACGGCTTCGGCGACACCCGCGTCGACAGGCGGGCCGGCAGCCACCAATGGCGGCGGCACGGTCGGTTCGAGCCCCTCGTCGAGCGGACTGAGCGCCACGCCGCAGACCACCGCCAACACGCCGGAGCAGAGTCAGCAGGTTGCGGGCCAGTATGTGAACAACCTGATGCAAGACTTCAACCTCACGAAGCCGCAAGCGGAAGGCATCGTCGCGAATCTGTGGCACGAAAGTGGCGGCATGAATTCGGGCATCAACCAGGGCGGCGCGATCGGCCAGCCGAGCGGCAACATGGCGGACGACAACGCCAACGGCTACGGCATCGCGCAATGGGGCGGCTCGCGCAAGGAAGGCCTGATCAATTACGCGAAACAGAATGGACTGGATCCGTCGAGCCAGGCCGCGAACTACGGTTACCTGAAACAGGAACTGGAAACGACGCAGTCGGGCGCGATCAGCGCGGTCAAGAACACCAGCACCGCACAAGACGCGACCCAGGCATTCTGCAACAGCTTCGAAAAGCCGTCCGATCCGGAAATGAGTTCGCGTCTGGCCGATCTCGCGCTGGTCCAGAACGCCTGAAACATCGCTGCGCCGCCGATGATGCAGCTTGCGGCATAGCTCGTCGCATTACTCACCGCGCCGTGAGGTTTTTTTCGCCGCGCCTGGGGTACGCCCCGGGTGCAGGCGGCATGGCGCGTTTCCATTCACGTTACCAGGATTGCGAGCGTTGCGTCGTCCGGCGCGCTCACTCCCATCGACCTTCACGACAGCACGTTTTCCCCCATCGCCGCCTCGAAGAAAGGCAATTGAAAGACTTCGCGCCGATCGTAACAGACCATCACAAATGCGAGTCAGCGTCGCGCCCGAATGAAAAGATGGCTTCACAGGTTCAGCACATCAGCTCGATACCCGCCATCCACAGCATCTTTCAGTCAGGGGCGACATCATGTTCTCGACGGTCTACTTCGCAGCTTCCTCGGTCCTCTCCTGCGACGGCATCCCTGCCGCACTCGCAGCCAAAGTACTCGACGGCCAGCTTCACGACGCCGCCCGGCTCGCCGCCAATTTCGCCGACAGCGACGCCATCGCCTCGCAGACTTCCGCGTCGGCGTATGCCGCGCTGCAAATCTACGGCGACATCGAACTGGTGCTCGGCCGTGACGAAGAAGCCGAGGAAACCTACCGCAAAACGCAGAAGGCGATCCGCCATTCACGCGACGCGATGCGTATCGTGTCGGTGCGCAACACCGGCTGGCAAGCGTGCTTTCGCAGCCAGTTCCACGTCGCGCTGACCTGCTTCAAGCGCGTGGTGGAGGACAAGGCCGCGACGCCGGCCCAGCAGCTCGACGGCATGATCGGCGCAACGCTCGTGCTGTTCCAGCTCGGCTGTGTACAAGCCGCGTGCGACCGTCTCAACGAACTCGCCGTGCGCGCGGCCGCGCATGCCGACCGCCGCTGGGCCTATCTGGTCGAGATGCTGCGCAAGGATCTGCGCGCCCAGCACCAGTTGCACGACGCCGAGCCGCTCGCCGATCATATCTACTGGCGCGCGGTCGTGACGAGTCTGCAGGCGCTGGACACGCCGGCTGCATCGGTGGCCGGCCTCGCGATGCCGCTGCTCGCGCAACGGCTCGACTACCTCACGCATCTGCAGGCGTTCGCTGCCGGCCGCGCGGATGCACGGGAATCGCTGAAGGACCATGCAGCGTGGAGCCGCAGGATGGGCCTGAACGAATACCACCGCAGCCTGTGCCTCGAAATGACGCTCGCCGCGATCGCTGCCGGTGCGACCAGTGCCGCGGAAGACCTGCTCGAACAATCGGGCGCAGCCGCGATTCACGGCAGCCAGTACGCGCGCTGGTATCTGGATTACCTGTATTGCCGCGCGAAGATCATGCAGCAACAGATGCGCACACAGGAGTTCGCGACGCTCTACGGCCGCTACGCTCTCGCCTCGATCCAGCATGTTCGCGCCGACAGCGTGTCGTTGCCGTCAGCCTCCACGCCGGCCTCGGAACGCGCCGCGCAGTCGCGCCATGCTCCGCGCGCCGACGACGTCAGCGCCCGCCTGCCGGCCAGGTATCGCCGCGCCTATCGTTACCTGATGGACAACCTCGATCAGAAGGATCTGTCGGTGCGCGAAGTGGCATCGCAGATCGGCGTCACCGAACGCGCGATGCAAGGCGCGTTCAAGAAGCATCTCGGCCTGTCGCCGAGCGAACTGATCCGCCGTCAACGCATGGAACGCATCCGCGAAGAGCTGCTCGACGACGACGCACCCGTCGCACGGGTTCTCGACGTCGCGAAGAAATGGGGTGTCCAGCATCGCTCGACGCTGATCAACGGTTATCGCAGTGTGTTCAACGAAGCACCATCTGAAACGTTAGGCCGCTAGAACGCGCGCTTTCTGCCGCCGGACTGTCCAAGGCCCGTTCACGCGCTGTGCGTGAACGGGGCATCGGCACGTCGGGCGGCTCAATCCAGCAGATTCAGGTAGGCCACTTATGGTTACCCGCCCGATTGCCCTTCGCACGCTACCCCACCTCGAACGCGTAGAGCAGGACGAGCCAGCCGATCCGGCCGTGCCCGCGCAACCGTCGAAAACCGCCGCGGCCATCAACGCCGTCAAGTCGCTACCGGCGAGGCTCAGCGGCCTGAACCCCAGGGAGAAAATGAGTTCGGCGCTTGCGCACGCGCAGGAAAAAATGCGCCATCGCCGACGTGATTTCGCCGCGCCTTTTGTGCAAAACAGCAAGACCGGCGCGCCCATCGGACCACCCGACGTGGCGCGTCCACGCTATGCGCTGCGCACCCATGCGGATATTCATCCGGCCACCGCGCCGGCCGCACCGACGCGCATCCAGCGTTACGACGCGCAGGTCAAGCACGCGGCCGGCGGCGCTCACGTTGCCGGCACATCGGCCCGGCATCCGCCGTCGTTTTCCGCGACGCTGTCGCGGCAGGCCGCGCGCGGCGAACCGCAGCTGCGCGATTTCATCAAGCACGTGATGCCGGCCCGCGACGATACCCCGGCAGCACAGGCCGGCGGCGTGTTGCCGCCGGCGGCGAACATCGGTGGCGCGCTACCGCTCGCGGCACCAGTGGATAACACCACGGACTTCGCCGCCGATATGGCAGCCGCGTTCGAGCGCGTTGCCGGCACGGTGGCACAGCCCGCAGTGGCACCCATTGTGGGGGCTGCACCCGCCGTGCCGGCCGGCGCCCCAGCATCGGCGCTTGCGCATCGGCTCGACGGTCTTGCCGCGCAAGCCCAGTTGACCGCCCGTCTGGCCGCGCTCGGCGCACCCTCCGGCGCCGGGCCGACGAGCTACGGCTCGATGATCGTGTCGGCCTTGCGCAATGTGGGCATTGGCGATCCGCGCATGGCCGAACGGGTTTCCGCGCGGATGCAGACGTTGTCGATCAACGACATCGTGCATGGCGGCGCCGCGCTCGCGAACGATCCGACCACACGTCACGCGTTGCTCGCGATGCGTAACCTGTCGCGCGGCGGCCGGTACAGCTTCGAGGCACTCGTCGCACTGCGCACGGCGGGCGGCCAACCGTTCGCCAGCGGCACAGCGGCGCGAGCCGTTCACGCGCTGCTCAGCGCAACCGATCACCTGGCATCGCTGCCGGGCGCCGATGCCGACGCGTTGCCCGCCGGGATTGCGGCGCAGGCACGGCATCACCGTACCCCCGACAGCGCGTTCGCCCTCGAGGCGTTCGATGCGGCAACCCATCTGCTGGACCACGGCGAAGCGGCAATGACCGAACGGCAGAAGCACATGCTGTTCGCCTGGCGTCAGGGCGATCGCAGCGAAGCGACCGGTACCGAGGCGTCGAAGAAAAATCATCGACTGCAGAAGTTCACGCGCACCTCGATCCCGCGCGTGGCCGCCTCGCGTTTGTCGCGCGCAATCACGGCGCCCAGGCGGATGATCGGCATGAACAAGTCACCGGTGACGGCGAGCACGCTGGGGTTCGGCGGCGTGCCGCGCGACACGCTGAAGAAAGAACAGGACGCGCTGAAAGCTTCGATGCAGGCGGCGCTTACGGCATTGACGGAGGTGCCGGCGGCCGTGCCCATTCAGCCCGCAAACCCCGTCGCCCAACCCCAGGTTGAAGGACAGGTGATCGGCTCCGCGGGTGGTCTACCGGCGGCGCTCACGCCATTGACGGCCGCGGCCGCGCCCACGCCAGCCGCCCCGCTCTCGGCTGCCGCGGCACTCACGCACGCGGACCCGGTCGGCTCGCTGGTGGAACTCGCGGGCCTGCATGTGTGGCTGCAGGCCGGCGGTTTCCCGACTGGCCGGATTGAGCCTGACGAACTGCGACAGGTCGCGCGCAAGGCCGTCGAGTTATCCGCCGATGCACCGGCTGATGTACGCGAACGGCTCACGGCCTTCAGCGGGATGCCCGACGCGGAACTGCGCTCGACGCAGCCGTTCAGGTCCCTCGCGCACCGCCATTTTTCAATCGAACTGCTCGAAAAGTGGGGGACCGTCGCGCGCCTGCCGAAGGGCGAGGACTCGCCGTTCTGGCATCAGATCGGCGTGCTGCGCAAAATCGCCGACAAGGTCGCGCCGGTTCGGGTGGACAAGGATTCGACGCTCTCGCAACAGGTCGAGATCCTGCGTAAAGCCAGCCGTCCGCCGGAAAAAAAACTTGAAACACGCAGTGTCGAAGCCGCACGCGAATTGCTGGTCGAAGTCGCCGGCTCGCTAAAAAGCGGCTCGCGGCTGCGGCTGAGCGACGGCCATCATTTCGGCGGCAGCACGCGCGGCGTGTCGGTCACGCTCAGCAATCTGATTCACGCGGCCGGTGTGCCGCTTTCCGTGCAGGCCAACCTGCGCGCGATCCATGCGAAGGACGCCGTGGTCGAACTGGCCCGCTCCACGCACGGAATCGAAATTTTCATCGGCACCGCGGAGCGGCTGTCGACGCACGTCGAAGGCGGTGTGTTCGCCGGCTACAAGTTCGATGTGGGTCTGGCCGAAGCGCGCGCCGGCGGCGCGCTGAACGTCGTGTTCCACTCGGGCGATCGCGGCAATTCGGCGGGCGTGACAATCGGCATTGAACGCCCGGTGAAGGCCGACGGCTCCGGCTATGACGATAAGGTCATGCTGGAGAAAGCCGCGAACATCGTCGCCTCGTTGTTCGACGAAGCCGCTCAGGCCGACGGCGAAGCAATTCCGGCGAGCGCGTCCGAACATGTGTTCGCCCGCTATTTCGACGACCCCGGCGTGAGCGCCGCGTGGACCGACACCACCAGCAGCAATCACAGCAGCGGCGCATCGCTCACCGGCAGTCTCACCGTCAGGCCTCCCGAAAGCATCCATCACGTCCTCTCGACAGATCCGGCCGACGGCTCGGTGAGCAGCAAGGTCGAACGGAGTCTGTTGCCGGTCGGGATCGGCCCGTCGATCGGCATCGCGTCGATTCACGACTATGGGCAGAAGCAGGAATCGCCTGGCGGCAACGGCGCGATCCAGGTCGAACAACACCGGCGCGGCGGCGGCAGCCGGCTGATCGGCCGGCTCGGGCTGGGCCTGTCGGCGAGCATACCGGTCGGCAAGCAGATCTACGACAAGGACGGCAAGCCCAATGGCCGGCTGCTCGGCCTCGGCGTGTTATCGCTCGACACGCCGTCCTGGAACATCACTTTCCGCAACACGCGAATGTCGGCGCGGCTGCAACTGGTGCGCAACGGCGCGCAGCTGAATCATCGGGCCTGCTCGCTCGATCGCGAATTCGCAAGCGCCAGCGCGTACATTGAAGCGGTGGAGAGCGAGCGCGACCAGTGGGTCCACCTGTTCGCCGCCGAAACGACACCCGCCGGCCAGGCGCCCAACGCGGCGGCCATCAGGGCCGCCCATGACAAGATCGACGAGCATCTGTCGAATGCGCGCGCGAACTGGCGGCCCAGTCAAACACTGTTCACGCGCCACCGGCTGCGCGAGCACGCGGCGCGGGCGCTTGATCTGAATCAGGCGCTGCACGAACAGATACATCCGTGCGATCCGGACGACCCTGAAGTGATCGCATTGGCCGACGCCAATGCGCGCATTCTCGACGATCCCGAGTCGTACATGCCGATCGAACTGAAAGGCCGGGAAACGACCGGCAGCGATCGCTCGTATGGGCCGAACGTGCTGCTGCATCTCGGCACGCGCAAGGCAATGAGCGCGCAGCGCGAGTTCGTCGCGGATAACGTGTCATTCGCGACGATGGACCGGGTCGACCGGGAGATGCCGGTACCCGCGGACTATCGCTAGACACACGCCGGCCCGCAGGCACAAAGTCATGCGGGCCGGGAAGTTTCATGCCGCGGCACAAACGGGTCCGGCCCGATCTCCGGCGCGGCCAGCAGCGCGAGCGCTCTCTTGAGCCCTCCTCCTCCCACCTGGTCCCGCTTCGCAATCTGCATAGCTGTCTTCCAGAATCCCCGCTCAATCTAGTTGTCGTCTTTTTTCTGACCCGGCATCTGCCCCGACACCTGGCCATGCGCCATCGCTTGCGCTTCGGCCGCGATGCCGGTCAGCGCGAGCTGGCCGCGCACCTGGTCGATGAACACGCTGGCAAGCAGCGCAAGCATCAATACCGTCAGCAAGCCTTTGACCGGCTGCGCGAGCGAACTCAGATTCAGCTTCGACGACACCTTGCCGGTAAAGCCAAAGCCGATGTCGATCAGCAGCAGCAACAGCATCATCGGCGTCGCCAGCTTCGCGACGGTTTCCATCAGCGAGTCGGTCTTATGCATCACGAAAGACTCGATGATCGCGCCGCCGGCCGGCGTCAGATCGTCGAGCGGCCACCATTGATACGACTGGTAGATCGCGCCGAGTAGCGACATCATGCCGCCCAGCAGCCAGAACGCCGCAATCGCGAACTGGCTGAGCAACGCCGACGTCAGCGAGGTTTGCTGCCCCTGGCTGGGGTTGGTCATCTGGATGTTGTTGAAGCCAGTCAGATCGTCGACATAGGTGCCGACACTTTCCGCGGCCCAGAAGACGCTCGAGGCCGCGAAGCCGAGACCGACGCCGATCAGCCCTTCCTTCAGGCCGATGCCGATCAGCATCAGCGGACTTTGCACCATCAGGGCGTCGTGCTGGCCGTACGCGGCGAAGCCGCCCCACAGCAGCGCCAGCGCGGTGCGCAAACGACCTTGCACGACGTTGTCGCTGGTCGGCGGAAAAATCATCATCAGCACCATCAGGCGCTCGCTGCACAGCGCGAGCATGATCAGGTAGCCGACCAGCTTGTGGCTCGATTCGATCGCGCTATAACTGAGGCTGCTCATGGCGTGGATCCAGGGGTCCGGTTTTTTGTGGTCAATGGCGTGAAGCGGTGACTCGAACGGGCCGCTCTCAGAACGGCCGTGGACCAGGCCGCCGGCTTTCCGACGCCTCTTCGTCCTGGGCATCTTCGACGGCCGTCTCGATCTCGCGGCACAACTTGTCGCGCCGCTTCGCGTAGATATCGATGCGCGCGCGGTTCTGCACGATCTGCGCGCGGCCCTGAGCAACCTGCTGCTGTTTGCCGGCGACCTGATTCGCCGCCTCGTTCGCCTGGTTCTCCAGCAGCGAGTGCCGCTGGGCCGTCGCAACCTGATGTTCGCGCAGCCGCAGATACGCGTCGGGCTGGAACGTCTGGTCCATCATCTCGTCGAGCTTGCGATTCTGCTCGAGCAGCACCAGGCGCTGCTGGTCGACCGCCTGGCGGCATTGCGCGAGCGCGCCTTCGAGCGCCTGCTGCTCGCCGCGCAACACCAGCAGCGCGTCGTTGAGCTTGCGCTCGAGTGTCTTGCGACGCGATAGCACCCGTTCGAGCGAAACGACCCGGCGATCTTTCATCGTGAGCCTCCGCGCGTCTAGCCGTGCGCGATCTGATGCAGCAGATCCACCGTGACGTCGGCGCCGACCAGCTGATCGGTTTCCTGGCCGAGGAACTGGCGGATCACGTCGATCTTGCGGATCGCTTCGTCGGCGAGCGCATCGGTGCCGCTCTGATATTCGCCGACCTGCAGCAGCAGTTCGACTTCCTTGTGCTTGGCCATCAGCCGCCGGATATGACCAGCCGATGCGACGTGCTCGCGCGGCACCACCTGGGTCATCACGCGCGACAGGCTGCCCAGCACGTCGATCGCCGGATAGCGGTTCTGCGCGGCGATCTCGCGCGACAGAATCATGTGGCCGTCGAGAATCCCGCGGACTTCCTCGGCGATCGGATCGCCGCCCGATTCGTCTTCGGCGAGCACGGTGTAAAGCGCGGTGATCGAGCCTCGCACGCCAAGGCCCGCGCGTTCGAGCAGGCGCGGCAGTTCGGCGAAGATCGACGGCGGAAAACCACGGCGCGTCGGCGGCTCGCCCATCGCGAGGCCGATCTCGCGTTGCGCGCGGGCGAAGCGCGTCAACGAATCCATCATCAGCAACACGCGCAAGCCGCGGTCGCGAAAGTATTCGGCTACGGCGGTGGCCGCATACGCCGCCTTCGCACGTTCGATCGACGATCGGTCCGAGGTCGCGCACACCACCACCGAGCGCGCCATCCCTTCCGGTCCGAGAATGTGTTCGACGAATTCGCGCACTTCGCGGCCGCGTTCGCCGATCAGTGCGATCACGTTGATGTCGCATTGCGCGCCGCGCGCGAACATCCCCATCAAGGTGCTCTTGCCGGCGCCGGCCGGTGCGAAGATGCCCATCCGCTGCCCTTCGGCCAGCGTCATCATGCCGTCGACCACGCGCACGCCGGTCGGCATCGGTTTGTCGATCACGGGGCGGCTCATCGGCGTGGGCGGATCGGCGAATACCGGCTGGAATTCGTGGCAATCGAGTTCGCCCTTGCCGTCGATCGGTTGACCGAGGCTGTCGATCACGCGGCCTAGCAGCCCGTCGCCGATGCGGATCGCCAGCGGCCGTTTCAGGCCGATCACGCGAGTCTCGCGTGAGATGTTGCCGAGCCGTCCGAACGGCGACAGCAACGCGATATCGCGCGAAAAGCCGACCACCTCGGCACTCTGCAGCAACGCGCCTTGCGGGGAACGCAGCTCGCACAGCTCACCGAGCGTCGCGTCGAGCCCACTGACCTTCAGCAAGGTGCCGATCACTTCCTGCACCTTGCCGGCGGCGGCAGGCCGCGGACGCGCGCGCAGCTCGCGCTCGATGGCATCAGCCATCAGATCGAAGCGGCGTGCGCCGGCCGGTTGGTCCGCAGCCGCGCCGGCGGGTGCGAGATCCAGATCGGCGACAGTATCGGGCGTGATCATCGTGAAGAGTCCGTAGGCGGGAGGGAATTGGCGCGCCATGCAGTGCCGGGCGATATCGGGTGGTCCAGGATAAACAGTCAGGCGGTGTTCAGTTCGCCGGCTTCGGTTACGGCGCCGGCATGGTGTGAGTCGTCGATCGCGGCGACCGCGTCGGCGAAGACATCGTCTTCGTCCACGTCCGGCGGCAACGTCGGCGCGTGATCCGGTTCCGGCTCCATCTCATCGGGCGGATCGAGGTGCAGCGCTTGCGCGCCGAGGTCCACGTCAGCGTCGACCCGAACGGCAGTATCGGCTTGCGCGCCGTACTCGCCCGGCGCCTGCGCGGTCGTATCGTCTTCGTCGTCAGGCAAACCCTGGACGGCACGCGCCAACGCCGCATTGATCGCCTCCAGTTGCTGCGGCAAGCTGGCGTCGATCGCGCCGAGATCGGCTTCGCACACGCACGCGCCGCGCTCCAGCTGCGCGTCGCCACTCACCTGCAAGCGCACTGAGCGCCCGGCGTCGCGCCAGGTGCGCAAGATGTCGTCGAACGCGGCGGCGGCCGACGCGAGGTCGTCGGGATGCACCCGCACTTTCAGCGGACTGCCGTCGGCGATGATGCCCTCGACGTGCGTCGCCGCCTGCCTGAACAGCATCACCGGATCGGCGCTGAACACGATCTGCTCGACCGCCAGCGCGACCAGTTGCGCGAGCCGTTCGCGCTGCCGCTGTCCGATCGAGCGCATCCCCGTCTGCATCTGCAGACTGCGTTCGTGCCACGCGGTCAGCGCTTCTTGCCAGCCGCCTTCATAGCCCGTCTGATACGCGCTGGCGTAAAACATCTGGGCCTGGTCGATCAGGTCGCTCGCTTCAGCCTGGGCGGCGGCGAGCACGGCGTCGGCCTGCGCACGCGCTTCGTCCAGCAATGTCGCACAACGTTCGTTCAGCGCGTGATAGGCGGCATCGATCTCGACCAGCGTCGCCAGATCCTCACCGCGCAGCACGTCGTCGCGCACACCGACTCCGGCCTGTGCGCCTTCGTCTGCGCCCTTCGAATGACGTAACCAGATCAGCATGAGCGCGCCGCAAATAGTTCAGGCAGTTGAGAGATAAGCGTGTCACTTGCAGAACTGACTTTCGCATGCTCGGCGGCCTCGAGCGGCGCGGCGAGCGCACTATCGTTCGATAACGCGAACTGCGCGAGCCGCATCGGATGATCGGCGCCCCAGCCGCAGTCCCGTTCGAACAGGCGAAAACCCCGCCATGCGAGCGCATCCGCGGTCGGTTCGGCGGCCAGCGGCAGATTGCCGCCCGCGAGGCCGCCGCGCTGCGCGAGCAGCGCGCGCGCCAGTTGCGGCCCGAGCCACTGATTGAGCAGCAGGCGGCGCGGCCGGTCGATCCACGAACGCACTTCGTCGACGTGTTCGAGCAGCGCGCGCATGCGCAGCACGCACAGGCTGTCGGGCAGCGGCAACTGGGTGAGCGGGAAACTCGGGTCGGTGAACGACAGCAGCGGCGCGGGCCGCACGCCGAGATGTTCAAGCCATGTTTCGGCGAGTTGCGCCGTGCGGCGCTCGTCGAGCGCGGGCAGCAACGACGCGTACGCAAACGCCGCAAGACGCTGCGGGTGCAGCCACTCGAACAGCGTGCGGCGGCGCCGATGATAGTCGGCGATACAGCCTGCCAGCATGGTGGCGAGCGGCGCCAGCGGGTCGGCGTCCTGAGACGACGCAGCTTGCGGCGCTTGCGGGTCCGGCGCCGCGTCGTCGAACACAGCGTCGAACGCGTCGTCGAACATTCCGTCGACCGCGCCGCCGCTGTTGTGGTCACCATTGCGGTCACCGCTGTTGCCGAAGTCTTCGCCGACGTTACCGCCCAGGTTGCCGCCGAGGTTGCCGTTCGTGTCGCCCGCGATCTCGCCGCCCATGTCCCTCTCCGTCACGGCCGCTGCTTATCCGGCACGCGCAACCGTGCGGTGCGGCGCGCTCACGCCGCGGCCTTCGGCGTCTTGCCCGCACGTGCGCCACGCTTCGGCAGAAACTGCGCGAGGCTGTCCGGCGTCAGGCGAGGCAGCTTGTCGCGCCACACCACCAGCGCGCCGGCGAGACCGATCAGCATGATCCCCAGCGCGATGGCGACGAACGTCAGCCAGCCGCCGCGCTGGTTATCCGGCATCGGCAGATTGAGCGGGTCCGCCGGCACCGAGGTCACGCTGACCTGGTCGTAGGTCAGCCCTTCGATACTGTGGACAACGAGGTTCTTGATGGCCGGTGTCAGCGTTTCGACGTTCGCATCGGCGCGATACTTGATGAACACCGCCGCCGACGAAGGCTTGGCCGATTCCGCCAGCGGGTCGTTGTTAGGCAGCACGATCTGCACGCGGGCTTCGACCACGCCATCGATTTTCGACAACGTGTCGTCGAGTTCCTGCGACAGACCGTAGATAAAGCGCACGCGCTCTTCAGTCGGCGTGGAGACGAGGCCATCTTTCTTGAAGAGCGTGCCAAGATCGTCGAATTTCTTCGACGGAATGCCGCGCGCGCGCAGAATTTCCATCGCGTGCACGATCTGCTTTTCATCGACGCTCACCGACCACGTCTTGCCACCATCGGGCGTGCTCTTCTGCGCATCGACACCGTACGGCACGAGCGCGGCGACGATCTCGTTACAGTCGCGCTCGGTCAGCTGACCGTACAGCTCCTTCTGGCAGCCGCCCAGCAGGAATACGAGGGCGAGACAGGGCAGCAGCTTGCGCCAGCGGGCGGGAGTGTGTTCGAGGATCGACATGTTATTGGTTCTTCATCAAGGTCTGAACGGCGTCTTTCGACGACTGAACCGCCGCCATCTTCACCTGAAGGTCGGCGTTGAGACTGGAGATTTCCATCTGCACGGTCATGTTGGCCGCCGCCATGCGTTCCATCGACAGCGAGCTCATGTGATGCATCAGGTACATCATGTCGTTCGGCACCTGCCGGTAGTAATCGGCCTGTTCCGACACGGCGCGCGCGACGATGTTGTGATCCGGATGCTCCGGCACGCTCTGCACCGGCGGAGTCGGCACGCCCTGCGATATCAGCGCCTGAAAGCGGTCGGCCTGCTCCGGCGTGGCCGAGGGCGCGGACTCGGTCCCCGCGCTCGCGCCGGTCTGGGCGATCTGCGGGTGGAGCTGCGACATCATCATCGATATGTCCACGTGCATTTCTCCCGTGAATGCCGCTGCGCGCCGATACGGTTCGCCGCGGTGACTACGCGTTCAGATGCCTGAGCGCCGGCGGGTGCAGCGTCCTCAAATACGGATGTACTGCATCGACAGCAACATATCGCCGGTCGTCGGCGCCGCCAGTGCGTCGGCCTTGGTGTGACTTCCCGCTGCGCCCTGGTCGAGTTCGCGCGCCGATTCCGGCGCCACGAAATGACCGGTGCGCCGCGCGGTCGCATACGCTTCCTGAAGGTCGTCGCCCGCCAGATAGACCCTGGCGAGCCGTCCCACCTCGTGGTCGCGGTACTCGTCCGCGAGCTTTCTGGCTTCGTCCTGCCAGCCGAAAGTCTTGCTCGACTTCAGGCAGCGCAGCAGCATGCCTTTGCTGGCCGGCAGGCACACCGAACGCTCGATCAGGCCACGATAAACCGTCTCCGCACTGGCCCAGTCGCGGCGCAACAGATGCAGCCAGCCGTCGAAGAACTCGAAGTCCGCGAACGCGGGACGCAACACATGCAAGGTATCGACCATCTGCTCGATGTCGTCGACGTCGACCTTGGCCCCGAGCCCGCTCGTGGCCGCAAACGCGGCACTGACCAGATCGACGAGACAGCCGAGCGCCGCCGGCGGACATTTCGCTTGTGCCTTCTGTTGATCCATTTCTTTTCCCCAGGAGTTCCAGAGCGGTGGGAAGCCTGTCCCACGCCCTGCACTATCAGCCGAACTTGATCCACACCGAACTTGATCCACACATTACGTCGCCACAGCTTCGCGGCAAGCGTGCCGCACGAAGTCGCACACCAATTTGCGAAGCGACGGGCCGAACCCGCATTGCTTCGCACGCGCCGCCCGCGCTTCGCATCGGCCGGCCGGCGCGGAGGTGCGGGCGGATAAGGTCTGTCTGGGGTAACCGGCAAGCGCCGTGACCAACGCCCGTCACGAAGCAGAAAGCCAGCACAACGAGAAGCACGCCATGAGCGACGACAAAACCGAAGAGCCCTCAGAACAGAAACTGCGCAAGGCCCGCGAAAAAGGCGAGGTTGCGAAGAGCACGGACGTAGTCGAAGTCGCGTGCCTCGGTGCCATGCTGGTCGTACTGCAAGCCGGCCAGCACTATCTGGTCGATTCGTTACGCGGGGTCGTGAAGAGTTCGATCGATTTCCTGAGCGGCCCACGCTCGATGGACGACCTGTACGTCACGCTCGCCGACATGGCCGGCCACGCGGTCGGCATGGTCTGCGGGGTCGCGGCCGTCGGCCTGTTCGCGGCGATCCTCGCGCTCGCGCCGCAAACCGGCCTGCAGTTCTCCTTCGAAGCGGTCAATCCGAAATTCGACGCGGTCAACCCCGCGTCCGGGTTGCAGAAGATCTTCTCGGCAAACTCGCTGCTCGATCTGGCGAAGATGACCGTCAAAGGCGTGCTGGTCGTCGCGGTGATGCGCGAGGCGATCGTTTCAGTAATGCCGGTGGTCGCGAGCGCGCTCGAACAGCCGCTCGCGCAGCTGATCCACGTGTTGTGGTCGGTGGTGATGAAGGTGCTCGGTACCGCGTTCGGCGTGTTCATCGTGATTGCCGCGGTGGACTACAAGCTGCAGGCCATGATGTTCCTGAAAAAACACAAGATGAGCAAGGACGAGGTCAAGCGCGAACACAAGGAAAGCGACGGCAACCAGGAGGTCAAGGGCGAGCGCAAGAAGCTCGCGCACAAGCTGGCGAACGAAGGTCCCAAAGGCGGTCTCAAGCGCGCCAATGTGGTGGTAGTCAACCCGGTTCACTACGCGGTCGCGCTGCGCTACGACCCGAGCGAATTCCCGCTGCCGGTGGTGATCGCCAAAGGACTCGACGAACAGGCGCTGCTGCTGCGCCGCCAGGCCGCCGATCTCGGCATTTCGATCGTCGCCAATCCGCCGGTCGCGCGGCTGCTCTACAAAGTGGCGGAAAACCAGCCGATTCCTGAAGAGTTATTCGAGGTCGTCGCAGCGATTCTTCGCTGGGTGAGCGGCCTCAGCGGCGCGAAAGCGTCAATCACGGAGTAAGTCCATGTTCAAGACCTTCAAGATTCCCGGCTTCGGCGAGGCCGGCATCGCGGTGCTGCTGGTGGCGATCATCTCGTTGATGATCCTGCCGCTGCCGACCCTCGTGATCGACATTCTGCTGTCCATCAACATCACCATCAGCGTGACGCTGCTGATGGTGACAATGTATGTGGGCAGCATCACGTCGCTGTCGTCGTTTCCGTCGATGCTGCTGTTCACCACCTTGTTCCGGCTCTCGCTGAACATCGCGTCGACCAAGTCGATCCTGTTGAACGCGGACGCCGGCGACATTATCGAGAGCTTCGGCGAACTGGTGGTGGGCGGCAACCTGGTGGTCGGCCTCGTCGTATTCATGATCATCGCGGTGGTGCAGTTCATCGTGATCGCGAAAGGCTCGGAACGGGTCGCCGAAGTCGGTGCGCGCTTTACGCTCGACGCGATGCCGGGCAAACAGATGAGTATCGACGCCGATCTGCGCGCCAACATCCTCACGCCCGAAGAAGCGCGCAAAAGGCGCACGCTGCTCGCGGTCGAAAGCCAGCTGCACGGCGGCATGGACGGCGCGATGAAGTTCGTCAAGGGCGATGCGATCGCCGGCCTGATGATCACGATGATCAACATCGTGGCCGGCATCGCGGTGGGTGTCGCGTACCACGGCATGACCGCGGGCGACGCGGCCAACCGCTTCTCGGTGCTGTCGATCGGCGACGCAATGGTGTCGCAGATTCCGTCGCTGCTGATCTCGGTCGCGGCCGGCGTGATGATCACGCGCGTCGGCGACGATGCGCACGAAGGCGAGGAACGCTCGCTCGGCGAAGATATCACCCGCCAGTTCGGCGGCAGCTCGCGCGCGCTCTACTTCGCTGCCGTGCTGCTGCTCGGTTTCGCCGTGGTGCCGGGTTTTCCGGCGGCGCTCTTCGTGCTGCTGTCGGGCCTGCTCGCGTTCGTCGCGTACCGGCTGCAAAGGAAATCGGGCAAACAGGCTGGCGGCACCGGCAAGCCGGTCGGCGCGCTGCAACGCGCCGGCGCGAAAGGCGACGCGCCGTCGATCCTGCCGCGTCCGCCGCAATTCACCTGCCCGATCGGCGTGCGGATGTCGAAGGACCTGAGTGGGCGCCTCGCCGCCGAGGCGCTCGACAAAGCCTTCGATACCCAGCGCGCGACGTTGCAGGCCGAAGTCGGCCTGCCGTTCCCCGGCATCATGATGTGGAGCGACGAGACGCTGCCCGCCGACACCTATGAAGTGGTGATCTACGACGTGCCGCACGCGCGCGCGAGTCTCGCCGCCGGCGCGGGCGAACCGCCCGAGCTGACCGCGCTGCTCGCGCGGCAGGCCGGCACGCAACCCGCCGAGGCTGAGGGCGAAGCGGCATCGAAGCCCGCACAGCGCAAGCCGGAAAGCATCATCGCCCAGCACACCATTGCGCTGTTGCGCATCAATGCGCATCTGTTTCTCGGCATCCAGGAAACGCAATGGATGCTCGATCAGCTCGAAACCGACTATCCGGGTCTCGTCGCCGAAGTGCAGAAGGCGCTGCCGCTGCAGAAGATGGCCGACGTGCTGCGCCGCCTGCTCGAGGAACAGGTGCCGATCCGCAATATCCGCAGCATCACGGAGAGTCTGATCACGTGGGGGCCAAAGGAAAAAGACATGCTGATGCTCACCGAGTACATCCGTATCGATCTCGGCCGGATGATCGCGTATCGCGCGACCGGCGGCCCGCGTGATCTGCCGGCGGTACTGGTCGACGTGCAGGTGGAGCAGCACATCCGTCAGTCGATCAAGCAGACGCCGACCGGCAACTTCCTCGCGCTGCCGCCCGACGAGATCGGCCACCTGGTCGACAACCTGGTGCAACTGGTCGGCGAAGTACCGCGCGGGCAACTGGCGGTGATCGCGTCGATGGATATTCGCCGCTACGTGAAGCGGATGATCGAGTCGCGCCTTGGCTGGCTGCCGGTGTATTCGTACCAGGAACTCGGCGCGCATATCGACCTGCAGCCGGTCGGTCGTTTGATGATCTAAGCCGGGGGTCTTCATCATGCATAGCTCGGCGACCCATCGCGTCCATGTGATTGCCGGACCGGAGCCGGCGCGCGAACCCGCGCGCGCCCATCCGGACACACCGGAATTGCGGCGGCTCGCGGCGCTGTTCAACGCGCATCGCGATGCGGCGTGCCGCGCGGACGATCAGGAGGCGGACCAGGAAGGCGCATCCGGCACAGTCAACGAAACGAAGCAAACCGACGCGCCGGAACACGAACCGGCGCGCGCGGCCGCCGAGATGCCGCCCACTGACACTGCCGCGCAAGGCGACGCGCCCCTCGCCGGACTGCCCTACGCGCCGGCCTGGCAAAAGCCCGATCAAAACAGCGGTGGTGGCGCCGACAACAACAGCGGTCAGCACGGCGGCGACAGCGGCGGCCAGAACCCCTCTTCCGCTCAATCCGAGCGCCGCAGCGGCTTGCCGTCAACCAGCACCGCGCACGCGGACCTCATCGCCGCGTTGCGCAGCGCGACGACGACACCGGCTTGCCCAGGCAAGCCCACACCCACGCCGGCTTCTGCCGCCGCACCCACTTTGCCTCAAGCGCCCCAACCTGCTCATCCTGCCCAGGCGCCGCAGCCCCGTCACGCCCGTGTCGAGGCGGCACCCGCCGCGCTCACCGTCGGCGCGTTGAGCACCGCGCCGCAGTCGAACCCGCTGGTCGAATCGATCGTCTCTAGCGTCGCCGATTTCTGCGCGAACCCGGCCGTGTTTTCGTGCAGCCCGTGGCATCTCACCGTGCCGCTCGATCCCGCGCTGCTGCCAGGCTGCCAATTGACGCTGATGCTTTCGCATTTCGTCCTGACGCTTCGCTTCACGACCACGGAGCCGGCCTCGCACGACTTAATCTCGCAACATGCAGATGCGTTGCGGCGGAACCTGGAATCGTTACCGAGTCTTCACCAGGACACACCGCGCGCGATTGAAATCGTCGTCACCTAAGCAGCGCCTTCACTACATAAGAACGCCATGAATCCTATCGACACGCGGCCTGTCCAGCCCGCTGCCACCGAAATCGAACCGACGCCCGTCGCGCTCGATTTCACGCGGTTGCCAGGGCTCACGCGCGGTGTCGCGCGGATGCAGCGGCTCGCGGTCGACGAACGGCTCGACGCACTGCTCGCCCATCAGTTCGGCATCGCCAACTGGCGAGCCGGCATGCGCAACCCGATCGATCCGGCTCGCGCCGCCATCTTGCGTCTGCGCTGGGGTGCGCTGAACGCATCGCTGCTGGTCGACCTGTCGCAACTGACGGACCTCGCCAGCGTCGTGCGCGCCGATCAAACCGGCGAGGTCGATCCGGCGATTGAAGCCTCGCTGCGCGCGAAGGTGGGCGGCTTTCTGCTCGGCCCGCTGCGGCAGGCGCTGGCTGACCTCGGCATGCAAGGCGTCGAAGTGAGCGGGCTTGATCTGGCAGCCGGCGGCGACACCGCCCCACCCGCGCCGGATGCCGAATGCTGCACGGTGTCGTTCCAGCTCGGCGAGGCGCGCTACGACACCGTCTTCAACCATATCGACGACGGCTGGCTCGACGCGCTCGAGCAGCTGGTCGCGCAACGCCGCATGCCGTTCGCCACGCGGGTCAGCGAAGTCACGGTGCCCGGCCGGCTGCTGCTCGGCGAGAAGTCGATCACGCTGACCACGCTCGACTCGCTGCGCCCCGGCGACATCATCCTGCGGGCCCTGCCGGCCGCGCTGCGGGCCTTTTTCCTGAAACAAACCGAGTCGGTCCGGCTGCCGGTGGTGTGGGGTCATCCCGGCACCCGGCAATTGCATGCGCTGGCCGACATCGCCGACCACCTCCTCACCTTGACCGAGAACCCTACGATGAGCCACGACATGAGTTTCAGCACGCCGCTCGCCGACTCCCACAACACGCCCGTCGAGATCGAACATCTCGATCTGCCGCTGAAGCTGGAGATCGACACGGTGTCGCTGCCGGTCGCACAGTTGTCCGCGCTGCGCGCGGGTTACGTGCTCGAACTGCCGACGGCGCTGCCGGACGCGCGCATTCGTCTCGTCACGTATGGCCAGACGATCGGCTTCGGCGAGCTCGTCACCGTCGGCGACCATCTCGGCGTGCGCCTCGTGCAGATGGCGTCCGGCCATGGTTCAGTTTAGCGATCTCACCGGGCTGCTGATCGCGGTTGTCGCGATCGGCATGATCCCGTTCGTCGCGATGGTGGCGACCTCGTACGCCAAGATCGTGGTCGTGCTCGGCCTGCTGCGCAACGCGCTCGGCGTACAGCAGGTGCCGCCGAACATGGTGCTCAACGGCATCGCGATTCTCGTCACCGCGTACGTGATGGCGCCGATCGGCATGCAGGCCGTGCAGAATATGCAGAGCATGCCGCACCGCGGCGGCAGCGACTCGTCGGCGATCGTGCTCGATGCGTTCGACGCCGGCAAGGAGCCGTTCCGCGCCTTCCTCAAGGCCCATGCGCACGAACGCGAGAAGCGCTTCTTCGTGCACTCGGCTTCGGCGATCTGGCCGAAGGACATGGCGGCCAAACTGCGCGAAGACGACCTGATCGTGCTCGCGCCCGCCTTCACGCTGACCGAAATGACCGACGCGTTCAAGATCGGTTTTCTGCTGTACATCGCGTTCGTGGTGGTCGACGTGGTGATCGCCAACGTGCTGATGGCCATGGGCCTGAACCAGGTGCAGCCGACCAACGTCGCGATCCCGTTCAAGCTACTGCTGTTTGTCGCGATGAACGGCTGGTCGACGCTGATTCACGGTCTTGTGATGACTTATCGCTGAAGGGAGTTGCGATGGAAACCGATACGCTGGTTCGCCTGACGACCGAAGGCCTGTTGCTGTGTCTGTCGATCTCGATGCCCGTAGTGATTGTCTCAGCGGTGTCGGGGCTGGCGATCTCGTTCATCCAGGCGATTACATCGATGCAGGATCAAAGCATCTCCTACGCAGTGAAACTGGTCGCCGTGGTGGCGACCATCCTGATCATGGGCACCTGGGGCGCGTCGGCACTGCTGCGCTTCGCCAATGAAATCGTCGTCATGGCGGTGCCGTCATGAACAATCGCATCACGCACGGCGGCCACACGCCCGAGGCCACGCAGCTGCAGGAGCAGACCACGCAGCTGCATCACACGCAGCAGACCACCCGATCGCAGAAACTGCAGCACACCAGGATGCAGCAGGCGCGCGTGCGCCACAGCATGCTGGCGGCGAAGTTCGCCCTCAACAAGCGCTGGGCGCACAGTCACGGCGCGGGGGCACGCGGCCCGCTCGCGCAAAAAGTCGCCACGCGCTTCGGCACGAAGCCAACGCCCAAAGGCGCCGCCGGCAAGGGCGCGGGACTGCGCGCAAAAGACAAAGAACTCCACGACAAGGAAGCGCTGCACGACCAGGACACCGACAAGGAACTGCACGAGCAGCCGGCGCCGCGCGAGCGCGACCAGGATACGCCGAAGCAGAAAGAACGGGATCGCGAGAAAGACCGCCAGCAGGAGCAGCGGCAACCGGACAAGGAGCGGCAGAAAGACGGCGAGTCGCAGCAGAAGCGCAACGGCGGCCACGGTCATGGCCGTGACGGCGGCAATGGCGGCAATGGCGGCGGCAATCACGACGACGACCATCCACACCAGCAACAGCAGCAATCGTCGCAACAACAATCCCAGCAGCAGTCGCAACAGCCGCCTCAACAGCAGTCCCAACAACAGCCACGGCAACACCCGCCACGCGAAGGCAAGAACAGCGAACGCGGCGCGCCGAAGTTCGCGGTCACGGGCAGGAAGATCAGCACGACTGTCAAGGTGCCGGAGAATTTCCAGGTGCTCGGCGCCAAACTCGACAACGCGAACTCTATCGACACGGCCCGCGTGCTGCTGCAGACCTTCGCCAAGGTCGTGCTGCGCCTTGCCGCGCAACTCGAATGCGGCTTCGCGCTCGCGCCGCTGATGGTGCTCAACGCGACATCGCCCGGTGCGATGCGGCGCAGCCCGGCGCGCATGCAGTCGCAAATCGCCAGCGCGATGTTCAGCCAGCAGCGCGCTCCGGCGGGCGGGACAGTGTCCGCCAAGGCGTCGGCGGGCGTCGGCATTCTCAGTCATTCGCTCGATCTGACGATGGCCCGCAAGCGCTTCAGCGTCGGCTATCCGATCGACGACCAGAGCCTGCTGTCGGTGCGCCAGCTGATGATCGACGTGAAGGCGGCGATGCCGGCCCTCGCCGCTTCGAACGGCGTGCCGACTGCTTCGGATAAGCCGTCGGAAGTTCGCGTTGTACCCGCAGCACCCGGTACAGGCTCATAAACTGAAGTCATCGGATTCACGCAACGTCTAATGGGACCACGAGCATGAAAGCGCTGCGAGTTTTGACCGGCATCCATGCTGGCGCGCAAATCCGCTTGACGGTAGGGTCCTATCGTCTTGGCGGCGCAGAGGATGCGGATATCTGCATCAGCGACTGGCAGGTCGGCGAACTCGTGCTGACGCTGGGCGAAGACGGCGTGGCGCGGCTTTGCCTCGACGGCGGCGAAGAAGTCCTGGTCCCGGATTTCGTCGCGGTGCCGTACGGCGACGTGGTGTTCTGCGTCGGCCCCGACGACGTGGCCTGGCCGCGCGATCTGGATCTGCTGGCGCCCCTGTGGCGGACGGCGGAACCGGATGCCCCGGCAGCGCAGGCAACACAGACAGAAGAACACGCTCACGCGCAAAGACAGGAACAGGAAGCGGCGCCGCAGCTCAAGCCGGAACTGACGGACCGCGAAGCGCGGCTGCCACTGCGGCCTCTGCCGCGCGCCAAGGCGTTACGCACGGCTGGCTTCGCACTCGCCTGCACGGTGCTGATCGTGGCGCTCTCGACGGCTGGCGTGTTGATGGCTGGCTCGCAGTCCACCGAGGCGGCGAACGTGAAGTTCGATCCGGACGCGACAGCGCGACTGCTTGCCGAAGCGCTGCATCGAGCGGGGTTGAACGAGCTGACGGTGAAGCCGCGAGGCGGCCAGGTAATCGTGCGCGGCATCGTACGCACCGCCGACGACAGCGACTCGGCGCGCCGGCTCATGGATCAGCTGGCACGCGGCAAGGCGCTCAGGGAATACGACGTGGCGCAGCAGGACGCAGTGAACATCCAGCAATCGCTGGGCGACACCGGCGCGCACGTGGAATACAAAGGTAAAGGCGTGTTCCTCGTCAGCGGCACGGTGCCGTCGATGAAGAAGTTTCACGCGCTGCTGGCCAACGTCAAGCCGGATCTGGACGCCAACATCAGGCGGCTCGATGTCGATGTGAAAGAAGCCCGTAGCACGATTCCGGATGCGCGCTACTCCGAGGTCGTGTCGGTAGGCGGCCTGCGCTACATCGAGACGCCGGACGGCACCAAGCATCTGCTGGACACCGGCGGCGACAGCGCCGATCCCGGCAACAAACGCATCGACTGATTCGATTGAATTCAACCCACGACTTCACGAGGAACCGTTATGTACGACGCCTTGCTCCCCATCGCGCAGGACCTGAACACACTGGACGCCACGCTCAACGCGGCGGACAGCCAGCAACGCGTCGCGCGGATCGCCGCGGCCTTCGACGAAACCGCTCAGCGCATCAGCACGGTCACGCAGTCGGCGGCGAACGATCACGAGCGCGTCGAGTTGCAGAAGCTATATCGCGGGATGATCGCCGCACGCCGTATCGTTCTCACGCTGCATGAGCGTCACAACGAGCGCGGCGTGACGGTGTGAGTCGACACGGCGGGTGGTGGGGGTTCACGATCTGATTCATGTATTTTTCACGCTTTGCATTACTGACTTCGCGGTAGCAGCACCGGGCTTCATGCCTTGCAGTGATTTTCACTCACTCTTTTACTTTTTTGGAGAATCATCATGTCAGGTTCTATCAGCGGCTCTGGCGCAACATCGTCCGCATCGAACTCAGCCGATATGCTGGCCCAGATGCAGGCTTCGGCGAATGCGAGCAATCAGTTCACGATGGCTGCCGCGCAGATCAATCAGGAACAGCAGGAAACCTCCGCAGTCGCATCGCTCGAAAACACGGGCGCCAAGAATATTTCCGACGCCGCGAAGGGTCAGTAGGCCCGCACGCACTCGTGGGATGCAGGTACGGGTTACGGGATTGGGCGGCCCTTCGGCGGCGCCAGTTTCGTAGCCTTTTCTTTTTTTACTTTCGGTCACCGCGAGCGCCATCATGAGCCAGGAACGATACGCGGAGCTGGTTCGGGACATCTGCGATGTGGTCGGCCTGCCCGACGCCGATTACGTACTCGAAACAAGGACGCTCGAAATTGAAGGCTTCGACGTCCGGCTGGAAAATTACGAGAACGACCCGGGCGCGCTCTACGTCAATTTTCACTACGGCGCGGTCACGCCGGGCCGCACGCTGGTCATCTTCAAGCTGATGCTCGAGGCGAACCTGCTGATCTATGCGCAGGATCAGGCGCAGTTGTGTCTCGACGCCGACACGGGCAGCATCGTGCTGCTGGTGCACGTGCCGATGACCGACGACCTCACCGGCGAATACCTGGCCGAACTGTTCGCGCACTATGCCGAGCACGGGCGCTACTGGCAAACCAATATCATCGAGTCGTCCGACGAGATGTTCGAGGGCATCGTGTCGGGCAACTATCTCTGGCTGCGTGCTTAGCATGCCTGAGCGTCCTTGAGCATGGCTCGCGGCGCCGGATCCGGCGCCGCAGTCTCAGGTCGCGAGGCGTGGAATCAACAGCACCAGACGCTGTCGTCGGACGGTATTCACAGGATTCGCCGCGTCGGCCGCATCCGCGGGATTCACGGGCCCCATCTGATCCGTCGTGCCCGAAGACGGCGCCACGATCACGAGGCAATCGCCGGCCGCGACTGTGGCCGCAACGATCCGCTCGCGCGGCCGCTGCCCCGGCCGATCCGCCGGCGGCGTGCCGGCGGGGCCAAGATCGACACGCAAGCCGATGCGTTGAACCGTCGGATCGGCATCGAGCGTCGGTTCGATGGCGAGCCACAGATCCGCCGTATTGGCCGGCACGAGTCCCACGCTTTGCGCGAGCCGTGCCTCATGCCGGTCGATCACCGCCGGTGCGCGGTCGAACGTGACCGCGGTGCGCCACACCTCGGTGTGCGCACGGTGCACCTGTTCCAATGCGTGCAGCCGGGCGAACAGATCGCCGCCGCCATCGGCGACGACCAGCGATTCGCTCGCCGGCACCGCCGCACCCAACTCCGCCAGCGCATCCCGATCGACGTCGATCACCCAGGTTTGCACGGTCACGACCTGCGATGCGGTGTCAAAATCGGCGACCTGCATCGCATCGCCGTCGATCCGCTCGGACTTGTCGCGAATCAGGATCGAGTTGGTCGCGGCATCGGCTTCGATGATCGGCAACGGCGCCGCAAACTCGACGACGTGCACCCCGTCCGGGTCGTGTCGCGTCTGTTGGAAATGACGCGCGAGCAGGCTCGCCGCACCCGGCACGACGAGCTGGCGCCCGTCGATCACGCGCACCTGATCGGCCGCACTCGCCGTTGTGAGCCGCAGAATCTTCGCGCCGGTGCGCACGCGTGCCTGCGCCCCGAGTTCGAAGCGCTGCGCGGCGCCGCGAATCCGTTCGACGTAGGTCGCCGGTCCCGTGACGCTGAGCGTGCCGTACCCGGCATCGGTCCGAAGCGGAAAATGCCGGTCCGAAATGCCAGCGTGATCGAGCGCCGCCGCCAGTGCTTGCGGCGACAGATAGTTCGGCCGCATCGTCAGGCTTTGCTGATCGCTCGCGGGCGATATCTGGATCACCGCGCCGTCGTAATACCAGACGAGGCCAAACGACGCGCAGAGCGTGTCGAGGAACTGCTGCGGCGCCATCGCAAAGCGGCCACGGACAATACCCGTGACGGAGCCGTTTATGCTGACGGGCACGTTCTGATCGGCACCGAACAGATTCAGCGTATCGGCGAGACTGCTGCCGTTGGACACATACACGAAGCGGCTGCCATGCCAGCCGGCGCCAGCGGAGTCGGAACCGAAATCGCGACCGGCGCGCACCGCGCCGAGTGCACCCGCGCCCCCAACCGTAGCGGCCAGCGCGCCGGCCAGCACCGAATAACGCATGAACGCGCGCACCCGCCCCCGTGTCCGCATGGCTCAATCCCGCCGCGGTGGGGATGCGGTCGGATCCGAACCCGAACCGGTCGCGCTACCGCCGTTCGTTTCACCGTCGCGGCCCTCGCCGTCCGGTCGCAGCGTGAGCCGGTAGCCGGTCGCATACACCGACTGCACGGTCCAGCCGACGCCCGCCGCTTTCAGGTTGCCGCGCACGCGGCTCACATACATGTCGACCGAGCGGCTTTGCACGGCGGCGTCCCAGCCCCACACCACGCTCATCAGATCCTGGCGCAACACCACCGCGCCCAGATGCGACGCGAGATGCCACAGAATGTCGAACTCCTTGGTGCCGAGCGGATGCGACTCGCTGTCTGCTGTCACCAGCGAACGCGCCTGCTGATCGAGCACGCAGTCTTCGACCATCATCTTGCGCCCCTGCACGTTCGACGAACCGAAGCGCCGCAGCAACGCGCGCAAACGCGCAAGCACCACCTGGCGATCGAACGGCTTGACCAGATAGTCGTCCGCGCCGGCGTCGAGAATCTTGACAATATCCGACTCCGCCGAATGCACCGTCTGGAACAGCACCGGCATCGCGGACTGTGAGCGGCCACGGATTTTCTGCAGCAGTTTGTCGCCCGACACGCCGGGAATGTCCCAGTCGAGAATCGCGAGATCGGCCCAGTTGTCGACCAGAAACTGCTGGGCCTCGAGGCCATTGTGAAACGAATTGACCTGATACCCCTCGGTCTTCAACCAGGAGAGCAGTAAAGCGTGATGCGCCGGATCATCCTCGACCAGCAGGATGCGCACGGGTCTGCCTGACATCAGTTTCATTGTCGAACCTTGATTGCAAAATTACTCGCGCGACGCATGCAACGCCCGGTCCGCATCCACCAGCGAACCACCGCCCGGCACGCGCGCCGAACCCGAATTCAGGCACGGCAGCCGCAGCACGAAAGTCGTGCCGCCGTTTTCATTCAATTCCGCGTACAGCGTGCCGCCATGCAACTCGACGATCTGCACCGCGAGCTTAAGCCCGAGCCCGAAACCAGTCGCGCTCTTCTTGCCGAGCGTATCGAAGCGGTTGATGCGGCCGCCCGCTTCGCGCAAACCCGGCAAACCACCTGCGCGATCGTTGACGATCACTTCGGCGAAACCGTCCACATGACGCAGCGAGACCGTCACCGGGTCGCCGCGCGGCGACGCCCGCACCGCGTTGTCGATCACGTTCTGGATCGCGCGCGCCGCGAAGTTGCGCATGCCGTTGACCCACACCGGCGAGCTGTCGGACAGCCAGAGCCGCAAGGGCACGCCGTAATAGGTCGCGGTGACTTCGAGCTGCGAGGCGATCTGCCGCAGCGTCGCGCGCAAATCGAAGCGCCTGAAATCGCGCGTATTCAGATGCTCGGCGACGGAACTGAAAATGAACTGCTCGCCGAGCGACAACACGTAGTGCGCCAGTTGCGTGATCTGCTGCATGCCGCCGCAACGCTCGAACGCTTCCGGGTCGCTCGAATCGAGCTGGGTCAGCGCGCTGATCGAATTGAGCGGCGAGCGCAGATCGTGCAGCAGGAAGCGCAACGACATCGCACGTTCATCGACCGAGCGGCTGAACGGCGACACGTCGGTTACCGTCACCACCATGCCGATCGCGCTGTCGGCACAGAAATTAGCCTGCACCCACAGCGTGGTGTCGTCGATGTGCAGATCGAAACCACGCTCGATATCCTCGCGGCGCAGCACCTCGGTCAGTGAGAACTGGTCGCCGAGCGCGGAGGCGAAATCGGTGCCCGCCGGCAGCGCCATGTTCAGGAGGCCGGTGGCGCGTTCGCTCGCGTCGAGCACCTGGCCGGCGTGATCGAGCGCGATCACGCCGCACGGCATGCTGTCCATCATGGCCCGCATGCGCCGGGTCTGCTCTGCGGACTGCCGGGCTGCTTCGTCCACGGTCGATCTCCTTTTTACCAGTTCACCAGCGGCTATGCCGGCTGCGCGTTCACGTGCGATGAAGTGCGCTTACGGGGTGATGACGCGCGGCGACAGCAGAAACAGCCGCTCCATGTGATTCTTGGTCCGGTTGTCGGTGCGGAACAACGCGCCGAGCAGCGGAATCTTCGACAGATAGGGCACGCCGGTCACACCACCCGATTCGTTATCCGCGCGGTAGCCGGCAATCAGCAATGCCTGCCCTTCGTTGATGAATGCCTGCGTGTTGATGTTGCTGTTCTGGATCACCGGCAAGGTGCCGACGGTCTGCGACGTCAGTTGGCCGTCCTGGATCGCGACGTCGAGCTTGATGCGCGTATGCCCGTCTTCCTCGACCACCATCGGCAGCACGCGCAGCGAAATGCCGGTCGAAATGCTGTACAGATCGCCCGATGTATAGCCCTGCACCGGCACGAAGAACTGGGTCTTGTTGTCCATGATCGCTTCCACATTGTTCAGTGTCACGACTTTCGGACTCGCGTCGATCTTCGCGGTGTCGTTCTGTTGCAGCGCCGACACGCGCGCCATCAGATAACGGCCCGCGTCGCCGAGCACCGCCGCCATCGAAAAACCGACCGGCGTGGCCGCCGCCGTCACGTTGCCGGGCAGCGTGGTATTGCCGAAGTTCTGCGACACGGTGCCGTTATAGCTGTTCTGCGCACTGGTGCCGGTGCCGGTCTGGATGTCGATGTGGCTATTGTGCGCGGTCCATTCGATGCCGAGCTGGCGCAGCGCGTTGTCGTCGATTTCGATGATGTGCGCTTCGATTTCGATCAGTTGCGGCTTCACGTCGAGGCGCTCGATCAGCGTGTCGTATTGCCCCATGCGATCCGGCGTGTCGCGAATCACCACCGAGTTGGTGCGCTGATCGGCGACGATCACCGGCAACGAACCGTCGGTGCCCGGCCCCATCGTGGTCGGTATGGTGGTCGCCTGGTCTGACCCGCCGACCGCCGACTGCAATTGCGGCGACGGCTCGCCGGTCAGGCCGGAGAACATGCCGCCTCCACTACTGCTGCTCGCGTTACCCGGCGGTAATGGCGGCGCAAAATACGGACTGTTGTTCGCCTGTCCGTTGACGTCGTTCATCGGCTTGTTGCGCGTCACACCCTGGCCGTTGCCACGCGAATCGCCGCCCTTGTCCTTGTCTTTCGCTTTCGCGGACTCGGGATGGTAGAGATTGTTCAGCACCGTCACCACGCCTGGCAACGTGACCTTGTCGCCGTCGAGCGTCACGGTGCGATCCTGCGCCCAGCCATGGCTCAGCGGAAACACCCGCACCGAGGTGCCGCTGCGGCGCGCCGCATTCGAGTCGATCCGCTCGGCGATCTGCGTGACCAGTTGCACGTAGCGCGGCGGTCCGCTGACGATCGCGGTGCCCTGGGTGGCGTCGTACGTAATCGGAAAGCGGTCGTCGGCAATCTGCATCTGCGCGAGCGTGTCGCGCAAGGTCGCGGTGCCGGCGCTGTCGAGCTTGATCAGCGTGCTTTGCAAATCCGACGACGGCACCACGTTCAGCACTTCACCGTCGTAATACCACGCAAAACCGAACGAGGCGGCAAGCGTATCCAGGAAACGGCGCGGCGCCAGATGAAACTTGCCGCTGACGGTGCCGGTCACACCCTGTGCGATGTTGGTCGCCAGCCCCTGGCTCGCGCCGAAATCGCGCAGCACGTCCTTGATATCCTTGCCGTCGGCGGCATAGTCGACCACCGGCGAGCGCCAGTGGATCGGCGCCGCCTGGAGCGTCGGTGCGGCCGTGGCCGTGGCCAGCGCGATGGCAGCGCCCAATACGATGGCGTTCAGCTGTCTACTCCACTTCATATGTGCTTACCCTGACCCGGTTGATGACTGAATCTGGTGACATCCGGCGATACGCCGCGTGCCGTTTCGTGTGAGAATTTCCCATCCGTCTTTCTTCGGCAGGCCTCGATATGCATAACCCCCACCTCGAACGGCGCGATCTCACGCGTGAGATCCTCGATCTGATCGATCTGCGGCAAACTTTTACCGACATTCACATCGAGCAGGACCGGCCGATCATGATCAAGGCGCCGCGCGGCTGGCTCGCGGTCGGTGAGGAACCGGTGCTGCTCGAGGAAATGATGCCCACGCTCGAATCGATCGAACCGGACTGGGAAAACTTTCTGCAGCACGGCGCGATCGACCGCCCCTTCGTGCTGACGCGCTGCCGGCTGCGTTGCAACATCTATCGCACCTACGGCCGGCGCAAGCTGGTGATCTCGATTCGCCGCCTGCCGCTGCAGCCGATTCCGTTCGACAAGCTCGGCCTGCCGGCGTACGTGCGCACCATGATCGACAGCCCCAAGGGCCTCGTGCTGGTCACCGGCCCGACCGGTTCGGGCAAGACCACGACGATCGCGTCGATGCTCGATCACATCAATCGCACGCGCAACAGCCACATCGTCACGATCGAAGAGCCGATCGAATACGAACTCGAAAGCCATTCGTCGATCATCTCGCAGCGCGAGGTGCCGACCGATACGCCGAGTTTCCCGGCGGGCCTGCGCGAAGCGTTGCGGCAGAAGCCGGACGTCATCATGGTCGGCGAGATCCGCGATCCGGAGACCGCCGAAACCGCGTTGCAGGCCGGCGAATCCGGTCACCTCGTGCTCGCCACGATGCACACCGGCAGCGCGGTCGGCACACTCACGCGGCTGTTGTCGTTCTTCCCGGCCGACCATCGCGAGCGTTATGCGGCGTCGCTCGCCAATTCGCTGATCGGCGTCGTCTGCCAGTGCCTCGTGCCGACCGAGGACGGCGAGAATTTCGTGCTGGCGAGCGAACTGCTGTTCAACAACAACCAGCAGATCGGCGCGATGCTGACCGATCCGGCCAAGCTGCCGCTGATCGGCGACTTCATGAAGCGCAAGCACGACAACATGTCGCGCCTGCTCAACGAACATCTGGCGAGTCTGGTGGCGAAAAACATCTGCACGCCACGCGATGCGATGCGCACGACGTATAACCGGCTGGAATTGCACGATCTGTTGCAGGCGATCGTGCCGCGGTGACGGTGAAGCGGCGTACGGCGGCATGTCGTGGCCGCGGCGCGATGCCAGCGCCGTGGCACACGGCGCGATGCGGCGCGGTGCGTGTGAGCGGGAGGATGGAGCCGGTCGGTTCATCGGGTCGGTATCCGTGGTTCAGTAGAAGCTGCTGACCGTCCATCCGGCCGCCACAGGCGTGTTCGGAATGGTGGTGCCCGCTTGACCGCAGAAGCTGCTGGTCCACGGCGTATTGATGATGGCGTAGGTTGCCCAGTTGGTCGTGACGACCACGTTGTACTTGCCGGCCACCACAGCCTGCGTCACGCTGTTGTTGATACCGCCGGAATCGTCGGTCAGCGTCGGACTCTGGCTTTCGGTGTGGCTAACCAACGTGTTGGTCGCGACATCGATAACGTCGACGCTCTGCGAGATTTGCGCCTGCGCGCCAGGTTTGGTGCCGGTGGTACACACGCCGTCGTTCATATGCGCCCACGTGGTCGCTACCACGCCGCCGGGTTTATCCAGCGTGACCGAAACCGTTACCGCGTACGAATAGGTGCCGTTCACCGCGTTGTAGACGAACGGAGACGCCTTGTAATTCGCGCCGGGCGGCCCCAGGCAGCCGCTGTAGTCCGTCGCGCCAGCGGATGCCATGATCAATTCGCAGCCCGTCGTGCTGCCGTTCTGCGTCAGCTCCGACTGGGTCTGCCACTTCCCGCTCTGACATGACAGCACGCGGCCCTGCGCATCGGTGGTGATGGGGGTCGTGGTCGGCGAAGTCGTGGTGCATGGATTGCCGACTACCTGTGTATTGCCCAGATCGAGATTGCCCGCTTCGTTGACCGCCAACGCTTGCCATGCCGAGCCGTTGTACGTGTAGGCGCGGTTGGTCAGGTTTGTCATGACGACGTCACCCTGCATGGCCGAAGGAACCGCGCTCAGCGAAGATTCGTCGGCAACGGGCGCGCGCCAGTGAAATGACGCCTGTGGTTCCCACCTGGTGCCGTCGCAGTTCACCACGTTGCCGGTGGCATCGGCAGCAATCGCGCCGCGCGTCGAGCAGCCCGAGTAATCGACGTATTGCTTCGCTAGCACGATCGGCACCTGCATCGTGTTGGCAGCCGGATTCCCCGGCACCGCGACGCGATACAGAAAGTCCGCGTTCTGCGCCTGGCTGCCGTTGAAGAACACCTCGCTCGCGAGATGGCCGCCGCCTGCTTTCGTCCCCGTGCACGAAGCGCCGGCCGGATTCGGCGTCGCTACCGACCACGCGCCGAACGCGCCCTTCGCCGCACCGCCGGCATTGTTGATCGACGGAATCGAGCCGCCGCCCTGGCCGGAATTGGCCGAGATGTAGCCGAGTTCCGGGTCGGGGATCGTGGTGCCGCCCTCGGTCACCAGCAGCCCCTGCAATGCGCCGCCCGTGCCGCCGTAGACCAGCAGACACGGCGTTTGCCTGTACGCGTTAGTGTTACTCACGTTGGCCGACAGAAAAGTCGACAGTTGGTACGGCGAGCCCACCAGCGGCACGACCACCGGCGTCGTGGAAGTCGCCGCGGCGGACAGCGCGGTGTAGTTCTGCTGGATCAACTGCTTCGCCGCCGCGCCCAACTGCTGTTGATACAACGCGGCCTGCTGCCCGCGCGTGTCTTCGAGCGTCGAGTTCATCATGCTCATCATGCCGCCCACCATCAGCGCCGTAATCGCCAGCGCGACAAGCACTTCGATCATCGTAAAGCCGCGCGCGGATGCGCGCCGGCGCCGCACCGAACGCTTAGTCATAGGCCTGCGCCATCCACACCGCCGCGCCGTTCGGCACACTGTTCACGAGCGCAGCCGGCAACGGCACTGGCGGATTGCCCGGCGACTGCACGAAGCCGCCTTGCTTGACCCCGGCGAGCGCGGAACCCTGCGCCATCTGTTCGATGTCGGACGCAGCCGACCCCGACAGCGCCGAGGTGCCGTACACCACCACCAGGCTGCCCGCGATGCCGCTGTTCGGCAGCACGTAGTTCTGCAACGACGTGGTTTGCGTGCCGGCGGGCATCGTGAGGCTGTCGGCCGGCACGCTGCCCGCGAAGCCTGGATTGGCGAGCACGTAGGTGATCACCGCCTGCCGGTAGGCGCTCAGGCTGCTCGCGAGATTCACCGTCGCCGCGGATGGCATCGACGGATTGGTCTCGCTGCCGAGCAGCGCGTAAGCGCCGGTCAGCATGCCGACGAAAGCCAGGGCCCAGAGCATGTACATGGCGGGGTTTCAGATGCAGGGCTCGCAGTGAATCAGTTGGAAGTCCAGACGATCGTGTTCGAGTCGGTGGCACAGGCGGTTTGCGCATCCGCAGGCGAAACCGGCACGGTCAGTGCCGTGCCTCCGCCCACCGAGATTCCCGTCCAACTCCCCCCCGCTGAGACGGCGTTGATGCACACGGCCTTGGGTACGTTTGCATAGGAAATCGTGAAGGTGCCTTGGGACGGCGAACCGATCAGTACCGGACCGCCCCAGTTGTTCGTCACATCGCCAGTTGTCGAGTTGACCGGCACGGTGCTCGGAAACACGCCAGCGGCTGCGAGCGTGCTCGTGGTAATGCCGTTGTAGCCGTTCGACTGCCCCATATACAGCTTCTTCACCCCACTCTGAATCGCATTCACCTGCTCCGCCAACTCATTCGTCCCCGCGCTACTGAACGCGCCATTCAGCAATGCCACCGCCCCAATCACCACAATCGCCGCAATCCCAAGATACGCAATCGCTTCAAGCAACGACGCACCACGTTGATCCTTACGCGCAGCACGAAGCGCGCGGCGAACACGAATGTCACGCACCGATGTAACCCGTTTTGCTACTTGCTGCATGTGGTTCTCCTTAATGGCCAATGACTGCTGCCGGCGGTGTCCTGTCCGCGCGGCATCCCCGCAGTGACGCTATTCAACGATTAAACGCCGCGCTCAATGCATCGAGCGGGACATAGCGGCAATTTCCTGCTGAATCCCGAAGAAACCGGTAATCAGCCACGACAAAACCAGCGCCAGCGTGATGATCGCAATCCCGTTGATGATGCGCATCTGCGCCTCGATGATCGTCACGCCTTCCTGCATCCATTCGTCCGCGAGCGCGTGCAGCGCCTCGGTGAAACCGTTGTATTCCGCGTAGACGCACAGGTCGTCGACGATCTCCGTTGACGGAAAGCGGTAGCCGGTGTTCTTCATCGCCTCGCCGACGTTCAGCCCGGACTTGACGCCGAACAGCATGTCGTCGATGCGTTCGCGCAACCACGGCTGCGCGTTGTCGGCGAGCCGGTTCAGCGATTTTTCGACGGTGAAGCCCGCGGCCTGCAACGACGAAAACGCCACCAGAAATCCGCAGCCGACAATCAGTCGGTACACCGAAAAGGGCGGATAGCGATCCAGAATGACGCGTGCATTGCCGGTCCAGCGCGGCATCGAATAGAACAGCGCGACCATCAGCAGCACAGCCAGGATGACGCAATAGATCATCCAGCCCTGCACGAAGCGCGACATCGTATACAGCGAATGCGCGACGCCGTGCCAGCGTTCGGGACTGACGATCATCTCGAAGCGTGGAATCACCAGTTTGCCGAACAGGTACAGATAGCCGAGCGTCATCACGAAGATCACCAGCGGATACGTTAGACCGCCGACGATCGCGGTCCGAATGCGCCGTCCCGACGTCACGACGGCGGAGACCGTGCTCAACGCCAGTTCGAGGCGACCCGACTGCTCGCCCGCCATCACGATCATCTGTTCGGTGTGCGGCACCCACCACTGCATCGCCTCGGACAGCATGCCGCCGTTCTGCACCACGCGGCGCCAGTCGGACAGCACCACCGCTTCCGCTTCGTTCGGCTTGCGGCCCTCGTGCGACGCGCGCATTTCGAGTTCCTCGAGCACCTTGAGCAGCGGCAGGCCGTTGCTGAGCATCTTCGCGATCTTGCGATAGAGGCGCAGCCGCCCATGCGCGGTAAATTGCAAACGCGCCCAGCCGCGATTAAGGTCAATCGCCATGACCGTCCTCGGCGCCGTCGCTGCCCTCGCCCTTGACCTTGCCTTTACCCTTGACGTTCACGGCACGCACGCTCCTGCGGGCCGGCTTGCGCTCGCCGTCACGGTGGCGTGCACGCTGGCCGTGACTGCCGGCCGCCGGCAGCGGCCCGACCACCCGTTCCGCCATGCGCGGATCGACCAGACCCGCCGCCACTTTGTCGATCGCATGCTGGGCGACCGTCTGCCCACCCAGTTCGTGAATCCAGTAATCGTGCGCGGCGCCCTTGCGGCCTTCGCGCAGCAATTCGCTGAAGGTCGTGTCGGTGCGAATCACTTCCGCCACCACCGTGCGTCCTACGGTGCCCTTGCTGCAATGCGCGCAACCCGGTCCGGCGAGGCGCACCTGGTCGAACCGGTCGCCCACCGCGCGCTTCACCCGCGTGACGAGCGCCGCATCGAGCGTCGGGATCGATTCGGTGAACGACAGTGAGCAATGCGGACACAGCAGCTTCACGAGGCGTTGGCTGATGAGACCGGTGATCAGCGTTTCGTCGGTCACCATCGCGAGCGGCAGGCCAAGATCGGTCAGGCGGTCGGAGATCGCGAGCGCGCTGTTGGCGTGCACGGTCGTCCACACCTGGTGGCCGGTCATCGACGCGCGCAACGCGCTTTGCGCCGACGCGCGGTCACGCATTTCGCCGATCATGATGGTGTCCGGATCGAGCCGCATCGCGTTGGCGATCGCCGCGGCGAAAGCGGTCGAGCGCGCCTCTTCGGTCAGCGCGTTGACGACCGGCGTCTGTACCGCGCCAGTGATCGGGTACTCGACCGGGTCTTCGACGGTGATCACGTGAATCGAGCCGGCCATGTCGCGAATCTGGCCAGCGAGCACGCGCTGCAAGGTGGTCGATTTACCCGACCCGGTCGGACCGCTGATGATGTTCATCCCGTGCGGCTGGTGCTTGAGCGACTCGATCGCCTCCGCCTGCTGCGCGGTGAAGCCGAGTTCCTCGAGCGATGCGGCTTCACCCGCGTCGTTGTACAGCAGCCGCATCACCATCACGCTGCCGACGCTGGTCGGCGCGGTGGCGATCCGCACGCCGAACAGCCGCTCGGGGAGCTTGTCGCGATCGCCGATACTGGCGTCCTGCCGCTCGGTCGGCTTGTACGTGTTGTCGGATACGCTCGCCATCGCCGAATACAGCGTGGCCAGCAGGCGTTCGCCGTATTCGCGGGTCTGCTCGCTGACACGCGCGAGTTCGTTGTGAATGCGGAACAGAATCTCGGTGCTGAAGCGGTTCACGCGGATGTGAATATCCGACGCGCGCTCCGTGCAGGCACGCGCGATCAGGTTCTTCGCGATCACCTGCATCTGCGTATGATCGACGCGCTCACCGGTGCCGTCGCGGCGCTGGCCCTGATAGGCGCGCCGCACGGTGTCGAGCGAGACGACCTGGGCGGCGTAGCGATAGTTGAGCCGTTCGAGCCGCGCGCAATACGACAGCACGAACGGGTTCATGTCATGCCCTTCGGCGATCAGCAGACGGCCGTCGTCGAGCAGGCAAAGGAACTTGCGCTCCTCCTTGCTGGCCGCGTACTCACCTGCATCGGACAGCGGCCGCGCGGCCGGCGGCGTCGGCGCCTCGGCGCGGGCGGCCATCGCGGCGCGCGCGGCGCCGAACGGCGAGGTCGGCGTCGGGATCAGCAGTTGCGGCGCGGCGTCCGGCGCGAACGAGGTCGGTGGCGTGAGCGACAGCGGCGGCGGCAGTTGCGCGGCGAGTTCGGTGGCGGCCTCATGCGTCAAAGAACTCGCCCGCTCGGCGGCCGGTTCATCGGGCAACGGCACGGGCACCTCGCCGGCACTTTGCAGGTCCGCGTGCTCGCCCGCCTGATCAGGCGTTGGCGCAGCCACTTCAGCGGGCGGCTGAACGGATCCTTGTACCGCCGGTTCACCGCGTGCCGCGCGCTGCGCGGCCGCGAGCGTCGGCGACAGGTTGAGCGCTACGACAGGCGGCGTCGCGGGTCCGGTCGAGGTCGGCTCGGGTACGCGCGCGGCGGCCAGCGCCGGCGTCGAAAATGGCGCGAAGCCTTTCTTGAACAGATTGGCTGGGTGCAGAGGAGAAGCCATGATGCTTACCTCGCTGGCATGGGAAGAGTAGGAATCGGCGGCACGCCTGACGACATGCCGTTGACCGCGACCATCCGCGGTTCGCGCTGACGCGGCGAGGACACTGTCAGCGTGCTGCGCCGGCCGTTACTGTCGACCACCACCACACCCGGACGGATCGACACGATGCGGATGCCGTTCGGCAACTGGTCGCCGGCGCGCACGTCGAGTTCGCTACCGTCGTTGAGGTCGATGGTCGCCATCATCGTGTTGCCGAGACTTTGCGTGGCGACGACGCCGAGCTGATCGGCATTCACCGCGTGGCCCATCCGGCCGAGCGCGTCCTGGCGCGCGGCCACATCGGCTTGCGCTTCGAGTTTTTTCAACTGCGCTTTCAGGATCACCGTGTCCTCCTGCAGGCTCATCAACTGGTTGGCGGCGGCAAGCGCGGCCGGCGACGCCGTTGGGTCCGGCGGTGGCGTGGCGCGGGCGAGCGCGGCACCCGGCGCGGGCGCCGCGGCCTTCACGGTCAGCGGCGTGGACGCGGCTTGCGCACGAGCCGGCGTGGGGAACGTGACACCCGCAACACCGGCAAAACCCGCAAGCGCACAAACGAACACGAGCGCGCGACCCGCCGGCGAGCGGTATCGCCCCGTTTCTGAAGCACGCTCTGACGATCGGTCATTTTTCATACACGACTCCTTCGATGCTCCATTGGCCTGACTGATACGCCAGTTTTTCCAGCCGTACGCCAGGCTCGTCCAGATAATCCATCACGTTGCGCGGAGACAGTTCACCCAGCTCCGCGGAAAAATGCCAGACCTGCCAGGGCAGCGCATCGGCGGCCGACTGAGTAGGCGGACGCTGCAACGAGAAATGCAGCGCGATGCCGAGCAGTTGAAACACGGACAGCAGGCGGATCCGCACGCCATGCACACCGTCGATCGATTCGTCACCGCCTGCCGGCAACGCGAACGGCTTGACCAGCGACGCATGATCGCCGCTCGTGTCGGCCACCGCGCGCGGCTCGGCGGCGAGCAGAATGGCGACATTCGAGTCGTTGCGCGACCAGTTGAAGCTGACGTTGTTCGGACGGCAAACATAGTTGTCGACCTGCCAGCCACCGGGACCGACCACGTCGAGATGATCGAGGCAATAGCGCACGAACACCGACGGTCGCGCCATGCTCGCCCACGGATGCACCGGCGGCGCTTTGGCGAGCGCCTGCGACGGATGCCGCAGCAATTGCTGCCGCGCATATTCGAACGCTCTCTCGCGTGCAATGTTCTGCCGGTAAGCGCGATACAACAGCCCGCCGTAGATCACCACGCTCAGCGCCAACGCCCCGCCGACGATCATCGCCAGCCGCCGCCACTGCAGATTACGCGATACCGGCACCAGATTCAGCCAGCTCGGCAAACGGGTCTTGCCGGCCCGCCGCGGGAGCATGTCTTCGATGCGGCGTGGATAAAAATTGTGGAAGCCCTGTGCTTCGATGCTCGGGTCGCCGATCACGACGTTCCAGCCGCCGAGGCTGTAATCGCTATGCAGATGCTCGAACACTTCCTCCGCGCTGCCGACCCAGTCGCCGTTCGGCAGGAACGCGCCGTCGCGCACCGCGAAATACGCCCAGCGTCCGTCCGGCAAGCTGAACGCGCCGAGCCAGTTCGGCGCCGGTTGCTGGCGGCCGTCGTAGAACGCGCCTTCGGTCGCGATCGTTCTCGACACCAGTGCGCCGAGCGACGGCAAACCGAACTGCGCGCCTTCGCGGGTGCTCGCAAAACCGGCGCCCGCGAAATTGCGGTCGATGCGCAGCACCATCGCATCGAAGTTCAACCGGGTCGCCAGCTCGACGGCTTCGGCGCGCAACTCCTGGCGCCGCGACAACGATTGCCAGAACAGGCCGCACACGAACCGATGGCGGTCAATCTGGATGATTTGCGTTGCCATGATGGGGAGCTCGGTCCGTAAAGGCTCAGGCGCCGTTCATCGTGACGGGCGAGATCAGGATCACAATCACCTCGCGCGAACGCTGCGCGGTGTAGCCGCCGCCGAATGCATAGTTGGCGGGCGAGCCGATGCCGCTCTGGGTACCGTTGTCGACCACGCCTTCGTAGCCGCCAATCAGCAGTGTCTGGCCGGATTTCATCGAAATCCGCTGCAGGAAGTTGCGCGTGTCGACGGTCGGCAACTGGATCGATTCGCTGTTGCTGCCGCTGCCGCTCTGGAACGTCGTCAACGCCGTCAGCGACGAGATGTTGGTATAGAACTGCATCATCACGGTGCCGTCGTCGAGAATGTGCGGCAGCAGCGTGAGGTTGAAGCCGGTCGTCACGGTGCCAGGAGACAGCGAGGTCTGGCTGCCGACGTTGGCCGTATTGGTGGTCGACACCTGCGCGAGGTAGCTCGTCTGGGTCGCGACCTGCACCGGCACGGGCTGGTCATTGAGCGTGGTCACCGAAGCGGATGTCTTGCGCCGCACGGTGCCCTGATCGGAGAGCGCGGTGATCACGGCGCTGGTGGCGTTAGCCCGGCTTTGCGGCGAGATCACGGTGGCCGAGAAAGTGGCCGGCGTGGTGCCCGTCAGCCCCTGGAAAATGTTGCCGCCGAACGTGAAGCGCGTGCTCAGTGCCTGGTACACCGCATTCCAGTTGATGCCGTAGCTGTCGTCGGCGTTCAGCGACACCGACAGCACCGTTACGTTGATCAAAATCTGCCGCGACAGCACGCGGTTCTGCTGTTCCATGAACGTGCCGACGCGCTCGAGCACTTCCGGCGTGTCGGTCACCGTGATCGAGCCGGTGGCGGGCGACGGCACGACCGACCCGGCCGGCGACAACATCGCCTTGATGGCCGACTGCAAGCCGCCGTACACCGACAACTGTGCGTTCATCACGGTGTTCGAGGTGTTATCCGACGACACTGACGGCGACGCATTCGCCCCGCCACCGCCACTGCCACCGATCGAACCGCCGCTGACGCCGGCACTGCCCCCACCGCCGGACACCCCGCCGCTATTGCTCGCGCCGCTCATCACATTGGCGTCGAGCTTCGAATCGCCGGGGATCGCCGAGACCTGGTACACGCGCGTGTCGGTATAGAAGAACACGATCGCACCGTCGGTATATTTCCACGACACGCCGAAGCGCGCGCTCGCCGCATCGAGCAGGCCGCGCAGATCGCCATGCGCGTACACGATATGCACCGGCCGCATCTCGAATGACGTCGCCTGATTGCCACGCCCGCCCGTCGGCGACGGGCTTTGCAGCAGGCCCGTCGGAAGCGGCGGCGGATTCGCCGACGATGCGCCGCCATTGGACAGGCTCGCACCCGCGCCTTGCGTGGCATAAGTGGCGGCCTCGTCGGCGCCCGGCGCGACCTTCACGGGCAAGTGGGTGATGCGCCCGATCCGGTCGGCGAACGTGCGCAGCGAATCGACCGTGCCGTCGAAGCTGGCCGGCTCCCTGAATACGCCCGGCATCAGCATTTGCGGTGCAAGCCTGAGTGTGTTGCCCGACAGCCAGAGCTGATCACTCACCACGACCGCGTCACTATCGTGCTCGCGATTGTCGCCGTGGTTCGCCTGATCGAGCAGGTGATCGGCGCGCGCGACGTCGCTGTGTGTGTCGTGCTCGAGACGAGCGAGCAGACCGGTGCAACCGGCCAGCACGCACATGGAAATGACGACGACGACGAAGTGACGAAGTAACCGCATCAACCTGCTCCCTTCGCGGTGACCCGCAAAACGTGATTGCCCTTGTATAGGACTGCCTGAATCGGCACCTGAGAATGGCTGAGCGCGTCGACGACCGAATGCAACGCGTCCTCGAATGAACCGTGAATCGTGGCGGACGCGTCGATCGTGAAGTCGGTCGGCACTGCCCAGATGAACTGCCAGCCCGCGTCCTGCGCCCAGCGCGCGAGCGCGGTGCGCACGGAGCCGTCGGCGAGCCTGAGCTCCCAGGTGCGGGCGGCGGCCGGATCGGCTGGCGCCGCAGCGGCAGGCGTCGGCGCGGGGTCTTGCGCCGAGGTCGACACCGACAGCGTCAACGGTGTGCCTTGCGGCAACGGGCTGTCCTCGCGCGATGTCGGCAGCACGCTTCCCCCGGCGGATGCAGCCGGCGGATTCTGCGGCGGCAGCTGTAGTTGCGGTTGCGGTTGCGGTTGCGGTTGCGGTTGCGGTTGCGGTT
>NZ_JAQQCH010000020.1:0-152146 GCF_046030555.1 Paraburkholderia sediminicola
TGGGTCCCCTGGCTTGGAGGGGGCAGTGGTGCATCTGGAATCCGTGTCTTCGCGCATTCAACTTTGGTGACAAGGGCGTCATACTTCCGGCGGCGCTGCGCGCGCCGATGCGGTACTTCAGTGCATCCTCCGCCGTTTTTACGCCCAATAGTTGGCATTTCGCCGAGGCGAAGCCGATGGCTCCCACGGCGCCTCAACGAAGCCAGTGTTTCCCATGCATACCCATCCGCGACGCACGCAGTGCGGAGTGGGAGCTGATGACGCCTTGGTCCCTGACGCCGAATGTGCGGGGGCACGGATTCCAGATGCACCACTACCGCAACTGTGCGGGGGACCCGCTTAAGAATTAGCGGTGTGAGCCGCTTTCTTTGCTTATCTTTCTTTGCGGCGGCAAAGAAAGTAAGTGCCTGCCCCGCACAGGGGCGAACGCTAATAGACCAATATCAATTCAAGGAAAGGCCAACACCATAAAAACACAGACGAACAAGCACCGCACAGACAAACAAATCAGGAACAGACCAAAAAGCCAGATCAAGAAAAGCCCAACACCGCAGGCATAGAAATAACAAGCGCCGCAAAGCACAAAAAAACCAACTCACCCGCTGCACAAAAAACCGCCAGCCGCAGGCCAGCCCCAAACCCTTATTTCATCATCCTGCGCCGAAACAAAATCGCCGAAACAACAAACCCACCCACCGCATAAGCCACCAGCACGGCAACGTGCAAAACAGCCCCTTCAACAGGCCGCCCAAGCATAGCCGGCCGAATCAGATCGACAGCATGCGCCAAAGGCAAAAGCTCAGTCACGACCCGCGCCGCAGCAGGCAACTGTGAAACAGGAAAGAACACACCAGACAACAGCAACATCGGCGTCAACACCAACGTCTGGTAAAACATAAAGAAGTCATACGACGGCGCGAGCGCCGTCACCACCATCGCAATACTCGCGAAGGCGAGCCCCGTCAGCACGATCACCGGTAACGCCAGCAGCATCGACGGAAAACTCGCATAGCCCAGGCTACCCGCGACCAGCATGATCGCCGCGCCCGATAACATCGATTTGCTCCCCGCCCAGATCACCTCGCCGAGCACGATGTCGCCGAGCGTCAGCGGCGTATGCATGATCGCCTCCCACGTGCGCTGTACATGCATGCGCGAAAAGCCCGAATACATCGACTCGAAACTGGCCGACATCATCACGCTCGATGCCACCGTGCCCGCAGCGAGAAACGCGATATACGACACGCCGTCGACGTGCCCGACCATCAGGCCAAGCCCGAAGCCCAGGCCGAACAGATAGATCATCGGATCGGCAAGATTGCCGAACATCGAAGCAATCGCGAGCTTCCTCCAGACCAGATAGTTGCGGCGCCACACCGCAATCCAGTTCACGGCGTTGGCGGGGAATGCGGCGAACGTTTCCTGCTTCGACGGTGCCTCGCCGTGGGTTTCGTAAGTGCGTGCGTCCATTGCGTGTCTCTTGCCGTGTCCGTTATAGCTGTAGAGGATCTGTAGAGGATTGCGAGCTGAGCCAGGGTCGATTCGCGTCAGTCCTGCATCTCCCGCCCGGTCAGACGCAGGAACACATCTTCCAGATTCGCCGGGCGATGCAGATAGCGCAGATCGGCGCGTTGTTTGAGCCGGGCATGGACCGGCTGGGCGTCGTTCACATAGCAGAAGAGCGTCTCACCGCTGATCTCGGTGCGCTCGACAAGCGGCGCCAATTCATCGCGCAATGCAACCGGATCGGGTCCGAAGATTTCGATCACGTCACAGCCGATCTCGGATGCGATCAACGCGCTCGGCGCGCCTTCGGCGATCTTGCGTCCTTCCTCGATCACGCAGAGGCGATGGCACAGCCGTTCGGCTTCTTCCATGAAGTGCGTGGTGAGCAGGATGGTCTTGCCGCGGGCGAGCAGCGAACGCAGCCGCTCCCAGATCAGATGGCGCGCTTGCGGATCGAGGCCGGTGGTCGGTTCGTCCATGATCAGCACGTCAGGGTCGTTGACGAGTGCGCGAGCCAGCGTGAGGCGCCGCTTCATGCCACCCGACAGCTCGCTCACACGTGCATCCGCCTTGCTCTCGAGGCGCGCGAATTCGAGTAGCGACGGTACCATCTCGCGGCATTGCGCGGCACTCAGACCGAAGTAGCGGCCGAACACCAGCAGGTTTTCGCGGACTGTGAAATCGGGATCGAGATTGTCGAACTGCGGCACTACACCGACACGCGCTCGCGCCACGCATGCGCGGCTGGGAATCGGCTCGCCGCACAGGCGGATCGTGCCGGCGTCCGGCGCGGCGATGCCGAGCAGCATGCGCAACGTGGTGGTTTTGCCCGCGCCGTTCGGGCCGAGCAGGCCGAAACATTCCCCGGCGTTGACATGAAACGACAGCCCGTCAACGACCGTCTTTTCGCCGTAGCTCTTTTTAACCTGCTGGAATTCAATGGCGAGTTCAGACATGGATCGATTGAGGCTCCGGGAAAAGACGCAAATGGCCGGTAAGGTCGCTCATTCTATGGCATCGGCAGGCCGGTGTTGACCGTCGCCGGATGTGCCGGACGGCGTTTCTTGCGCTGCGGCATAGGCTCCCGTGCAATCCAGACTCGACCCGGGCCGGCTTAAACCCGCTCGGAGTCCATCACGCACCTGTTTAGGGCGCACTTAGCGTTTTCCATCCCTTGCAACCTGAATTGCGGCGCACCATGATTCATTCAGACCGCGTTCCTCGCGGGATGGGAGAAAAATCATGGCGAGCTACCAAAAAATCCTGCTGTGCTACGACGGCTCGCGCGAAGGCCGCAAAGCGTTACGTTGCGGCGCCGACCTGGCCTTGGATCTGAAGGCGGAAACACACTTATTGTCAGTGGTCGACATGCGTTCGAGCATTGCACAAAGCGCGGGCCTGCTGACCGATGTGGCCTGTGGCAGTTTCGAAAAAACAGCCCGCGACATCCTGCAGGAAGGGGTGGACTGGCTCACCGAACGCGGCGTGACCGCGCAAGGGCATTTTGCGTTTGGCCATCCGATCGACGAGATCGCTAACCTCGCCAACGAATTGCATGTCGATCTCGTGGTGGTCGGCCACCGTTGCCGCACCGGCCTGTCACGATGGTGGATGGGCGCCGGAAATACGCCGCTGCTCGACCGGATCTCGTGCAGCATTCTGGTGGCATGCTCTTCCGCGCAGGAGCAGCAGCAAGCGGCGGCTTGACGCACCGCGGTGTGCGAGGGCGTGGACCGAGTTGAATGGCCCACGTGGGCCGAACGGTCGCTCGTTCAAAGCGCCCGTTCGGCCAAATCGCGATTCGCTCAAGCTGATAGCGCATGCCAGGCGATCACTGGTTCAGATCGACCGCGGCCAGCTTCCATGTGAACAGACCTTCGCGCCGCAAGATTGCCGAGTAACGCGCGTCACCAGCGCCATGTTGATAGTTGACGACGAACTCATTGAGACCACGATAGCCCGCGGAGGTTTGCGGCGGTTGTGGCGGTGTGGCGTCGTTCCCGTTGTTCGCTGCGCCGTTATTCGTATTGCCGGCAACAGGGGGTTGCGGCGCGGGCGCCGCTGCGCTCGGCGGATTTTCAGCGGCGGGCGGCACCGGCGGCCGTTCGCCCGGGTTGCCGCGCGGCGGCATGCCATTCAGTAGCGCTGCGACGCCGTCGGGTGTTGCATAAGCGTCGACCAGCGGGCCGATCAAGGCCACGCCGATCATTGCGCCAATTGCCGCGAACGGATTGCCGTTGCCATGCGCGTCGAGCCGACGTGTTAACAATCCGGTGACCTGTTGCTTCAGGCTCTCGCGCAATGCGGGAAAGTCGACGTATTCGTTGACGGTTTGCGCATCACGCGCATCCGCCGCGCGCTTGAGGTTGTTTAGCGCCATGTAGGGGGACGCGTAAGCGAACCCCAACATGGCGACCACCACAATCACAATCAAAGTGACGATCAGTGGCCGGGTGGCATTGCGCCTCGTACGTGTTGAATCTGCCATCGAGTGGGACTCTCCATCAGGTGTGATCTAACGTGGACCATGGCCACGCGAAAACGATCCCAGGCGATGCGATATCCGAGAAGTATCCGAGAAGGCGCGGGGCAGGCGAAAAGCCTTTACGTGCGCCGCACTGCTGCAGCGGATTGTCTGTGCCGTGCCGCTTAAGACTCGAACACCGCGCCGTGCACGTTGGCTTCGTCGGCGATGCAGCGATCGATCATGCGGCACACGGCGTCTACCGTGCCGACCATGATCAGCCGCGACGGTCCGTGATAGACGCGCACCGGCGCACGACGTGCCGGTTCAGCCGTATTCAGCCCCGAATTCAACGACACGCGAGCGAAAGCCGGCAGCGAGGAAGGCAAGCTCGATACGCTGGCGGGCTCGTCGAACAGCGATGGAGCGCTGGCCGTGGACGCCTCGATCAGTGAGCAGGGCACCAGCTTGCGCAGGTGGCGCAAACGACCGAACTGGCGAAAAGGCAGCAGGCGGGCAAAGCGTTCCATGAGTCTCTCCAGGCGATTCAACGTTGGGGCAGCTTCGGTTTGGCGGACGAGCGGGGTAGTCAGAACTCACCGGGGCGGATCAGCCCAACGGCGATACCCTCCAGCGCGAACTCCGCACTGCCGGTTTCAACGAAGATGTTTTCGTAATCAGGGTTCTCAGCGATCAGTTCGAGACCGTTCGGGCGGCGCTTCAGCCGCTTGACCGTTACGTCGTCGCCGAGACGCGCGATGATGATCTGGCCGTCGTTGGCTTCGCTTTTCTTCTGCACCGCGAGCAGGTCGCCGTCGAAAATGCCCGCGTCGCGCATGGACAGCCCGCGCACCTTCAGCAGGTAGTCCGGCTTGCTCGAGAACAGCGCCGGGTCGCACGCGTAGTGCTGCGAGATATGTTCCTGCGCGAGGATCGGGCTACCCGCGGCCACCCGGCCGATCAGCGGCAACGACAGTTGCATGATGCTGGCGTGCGGCAGCGTGAACTGGTACGGCGAATCTTCCGGGCCCGTTAGCAGGCGAATGCCACGCGATGCGCCGGCCGCGAGTTCAATCACGCCCTTGCGAGCCAGCGCCCGCAAATGTTCTTCTGCCGAGTTGGCGGAGCTGAAGCCCAGTTCGGCGGCGATCTCCGCGCGGGTAGGCGGAAAGCCGGTGCGTTCGATGGCCCGGCGGATCAGATCGAAAACCTGCTGCTGTCGTGCGGTGAGTTTGGTCATGGGGCCACTGTATGTATGAACAGGTGCCTGTATTTTTATACAGTATTCCGCGCAATTCAAGCTTTACTTTAAGTTCGTGGTCCGGGGCGGCGTTCTGACGCCGTAAACGGACGCTCCAACACCCGTTTTCGTGTCGCAACGCCTTATCCAGCCGTCATTACCACTTTTGCGTATTAAAGAATGAAGAAACATTATTTTTAATGATGAAAGCTCTTCGATAGACTGCCCTTCGAGTTGGCGCTCATGTGCACGTGACCGCGACGTAAAAGAACACCACACGCTGTTTCAGCGGACCACAACGCGGAGAAAGTTGGCATGAACCATCAAGGTACGGGGCTGGCAGGCAGGACCAGAAAATTCGTCGCGGCGCTCGCATTTGGCGCAGTCGGCACGATCACTGCGTTCGGCGTCATGACGCCGGCACATGCGGCCGACGCAACGCTGCTGAACGTGTCGTATGACCCGACCCGCGAGTTGTACCAGGACGTCAACCAGGCATTCGGCAAGGAATGGAAGGCCAAAACGGGCGAGACGATCACGTTCAAACAGTCGCATGGCGGCTCGGGGGCGCAAGCGCGCTCGGTGCTGGACGGTTTGCAGGCGGACGTCGTGACCCTGGCTCTCGCCTACGACATTGACGCGCTGGCCAGCAAGGGTTTGCTCGACAAGGGCTGGCAAAAGCGTTTGCCGGACAACGCCTCGCCGTACACCTCGACGATCGTGTTTCTTGTGCGCAAGGGCAACCCCAAGCACATCAAGGATTGGGACGATCTGATCAAGCCGGGCGTGTCGATCGTCACGCCGAATCCGAAAACCTCGGGCGGCGCCCGCTGGAACTACCTGGCTGCATGGGCCTACGCCGAACATCAGCCGGGCGGCAACGACCAGAAGGCCAAGGAATTCGTCGGCAAACTCTATAAGAATGCCGGCGTGCTGGATTCGGGCGCGCGTGGCGCGACCACCAGCTTCGTGCAACGCGGGATCGGCGACGTGCTGATCGCGTGGGAAAACGAAGCGTTCCTCTCGCTCAAGGAATTCGGGCCGGAGAAGTTTGAAATCGTCGTGCCGTCGGTGAGCATTCTGGCCGAGCCGCCGGTTGCCGTGGTGGACAAGGTGGTCGACAAACACGGCACGCGCAAGCTGGCCGAAGCGTATCTGAACTTCCTGTACAGCGAGCAGGGTCAGGAAATCGCGGCGAAGAACTTCTACCGTCCGCGTTCGAACAAGGTGCCGGCTGAGCTCACTTCGAAGTTTCCCAAGCTGAAGCTGTACACGATCGACGATTCGTTCGGCGGTTGGGCAAACGCACAGAAGACGCACTTTGCCGACGGTGGTGTGTTCGATTCGATCTACTCGCCGCAGTAAGCCGCACATGGTTGGACCCGCGTCGTTAAAACGCGCATGTATCACCCGCCACGAAGCGCGCCCACCGGGCGCGCTTTTTGGCCAGCCAGGCGGCCGAAAAAGAGCCGCCGGCCTCAACCCTGAAGAGTACTCAGCATGACGACGTTGACCTTCCGAAAACCGAGCGCATTGCCCGGTTTTGGCCTGACACTCGGCATCACGGTGGCTTATCTGAGCCTCGTGGTGCTGATTCCGCTGGCGGCGACCTTTCTCAAGACCGCGACGCTCGACTGGAGCCAGTTCGTGCGCGCGGTGAGCTCGCCGCGCGTGCTCGCGTCGTATCGCCTGACGTTTTTCTCGGCCCTCGGCGGCGCGCTGATCAACGCGGTGTTCGGCTTCCTGGTCGCGTGGGTACTGGTGCGCTACACGTTCCCATTCAAACGCATTGTCGACGCGGTGGTCGATCTGCCGTTCGCGCTGCCTACGTCGGTAGCCGGCATTTCGCTCGCGGCCGTGTATGCGGGCAATGGCTGGATCGGGCAGTTTCTCGAACCGCTCGGCATCAAGATCGCCTTTACGCCGGCCGGTGTGCTGATCGCGCTGACGTTTATCGGTTTGCCGTTCGTCGTGCGGACTGTGCAGCCGGTGCTCGAAGAGTTCGAACGTGAGCAGGAAGAGGCCGCTGCGTGCCTCGGCGCTTCGCGCTGGCTGACCTTTCGCCGTGTGGTGCTGCCGGCGGTGTTCCCCGCCTTGCTGACTGGTTTCGCGCTGGCGTTCGCGCGGGCGCTCGGCGAGTATGGGTCGGTGATTTTCATCGCCGGTAACGTGCCGATGAAATCGGAAATCACGTCGCTGCTGATCATTACCAAGCTCGAACAATACGATTACGCCGGTGCGACTGCCATCGCGGTCGTGATGCTGGTGGTGTCGTTTCTGATGCTGTTGTTCATCAATACGCTGCAGTGGTATCTGCAGCGCCGGACGGGTCGTGGCGGCGCGGGTCCTGCGCCTGCAGTCGCCAGCGTGGCGGCGATCGGTGTCGGCGGAGGTGCGCAATGAGCCGCGATTCCGTGAATTCCGTGAAGCGTGCCGGTACGGCCGCGGTTGCCATGGCGCCGCGCGCACCGCTCAATGTTGCGCGCCGGCCCGATCCGGTCACCGAACCGCCCGTCGTGCGCTGGATTCTGATCGGCGTCGCGTTGCTCTTTCTCGCGCTGTTCCTGGTCGTGCCGCTCGTCGCCGTGTTCTATCAGGCCTTGAGCAAGGGCATTGGCTTCTATCTGGAATCGCTTGCCGATCCGGATGCATTGTCGGCCATCAAACTTACCGTGATCACGGCCGCGATTGCGGTGCCGCTGAATCTCGTGTTCGGCCTCGCTGCGTCATGGTGTATCGCCAAGTTCGAGTTCCGCGGCAAGGCGTTGCTGACCACGCTGATCGATCTGCCGTTCTCGGTCTCGCCGGTGATTTCCGGTTTGATCTACGTGCTGATATTCGGCGCGCAGGGCTGGTTCGGCCCATGGCTGCAGGACCACAACGTGCAGATCATCTTCGCGGTGCCGGGCATTGTGCTGGCGACGATCTTCGTCACGTTCCCGTTCGTTGCGCGTGAACTGATTCCGCTGATGCAGGCGCAAGGCAACGATGAAGAAGAAGCCGCGCATGTGCTCGGCGCATCGGGCTGGCAGATCTTTCGCCGCGTCACACTGCCGAACGTCAAATGGGGCCTGCTGTACGGCGTGATTCTGTGTAACGCGCGGGCGATGGGTGAGTTCGGTGCGGTGTCGGTGGTGTCCGGCCACATTCGCGGGCAGACCGACACGATGCCGCTGCACGTCGAAATTCTCTATAACGAATACAACTTCTCGGCGGCTTTCGCCGTGGCGTCGGTACTGGCCTTGTTGGCACTCGTGACGCTCGGTCTGAAGCTGCTCGCCGAGCGCCATATGTCGGCGGAACTGTCGGCCGCGCGCGATGTGCCGGCGTATGCGGGGCCGGTCACGCCGACGTCCGCATCACAGTCCGGCAACGCAACGTATGGTCTGCAGCAACAATCAAAGCAACACGCGCTCAAGCAAGGAGAGCTGTAATGGGTATCACCGTTCGTAACCTGCAAAAGCGCTTCGGAGATTTTGTCGCGCTCGATAATGTTTCGCTCGACTTTCCGCCGGGTGAACTGGTTGCGCTGCTCGGGCCGTCGGGGTGTGGCAAGACCACCTTGCTGCGTGTGATCGCCGGGCTCGAATACGCGGACGGCGGCCAGGTCGTGCTGCAAGGCCAGGACGTCGCAACGGTCGGTGCGCGTGAACGTGAGGTTGGTTTCGTATTCCAGCATTACGCACTGTTCCGTCATATGACGGTGTTCGAGAATGTCGCGTTCGGCCTGCGTGTGAAGCCCCGCAACGAGCGGCCTTCGGAAGCCGTGATCCGCGAGAAGGTGCATGAACTGCTGAAACTCGTGCAACTCGACTGGCTCGCACAACGCTATCCATCGGAACTGTCGGGCGGTCAGCGGCAGCGGATTGCGTTGGCGCGCGCGCTGGCTGTCGAACCTAAGGTGCTGTTGCTCGACGAACCGTTCGGCGCGCTGGATGCGAAGGTACGCAAGGAGTTGCGCAGCTGGCTGCGTCGTTTGCATGACGATCTGCATATCTCGACGATTTTCGTTACGCACGATCAGGAAGAAGCGCTCGAAGTGGCCGATCGTATCGTCGTGTTGAATCGTGGACATGTGGAGCAGGTTGGCAGTCCGCAGGACGTCTACGACCATCCGCAAACCTCGTTCGTCTACGAGTTTCTCGGCGCGGCGAACCGTCTGCATGGCAAGGTGGATGCGAGCGGCTTCGTGGTCGACGGCGCGGCGCTACCGGTCGCGATCAAGGCCGATTTCAGCGGGCCGGCGTTTGCCTATGTGCGGCCGCACGATCTGCAGTTGTATCCTCAAGCGTCTGGCCACCGCGAAGGCATTGTGGTCGACGTGCGGCGCGTGGTGACGCTCGGTGGCTCGGTGCGTGTGGAACTGGCGGGCCGTGAGGGCACGGTGCTCGAGGCGGAGCTCGATCGCGAATCATGGCGCGACCTGCAGCTGGCGATCGGCGATGGCGTGACCGCCGTGCCGCGCGCGTTGCGCGTATTTCCCGCGCAATAAACGATGCGACAGGCAGTGCCATAAGCAGCGCGACAACACTCGGCGTTTCGATCAAACTCTAATAACTCAACTCTGGCTTAACCGGAGATATACAGATGAACTTCCAGCAATTGCGCTTCGTGCGCGAGGCCGTGCGTCAGAACATGAATCTGACTGAGGTGGCGAACGTGTTGTACACGTCGCAGTCGGGCGTATCGAAACAGATCAAGGATCTGGAAGACGAGCTCGGCGTCGATATTTTCATCCGGCGCGGCAAGCGTCTGACGGGCCTCACCGAGCCGGGCAAGGCGGTGCATCAGTTGATCGAGCGGATGTTGCTCGATGCGGAGAATCTGCGCCGCGTCGCGCGCCAGTACGCCGATCAGGACAGTGGCCACCTCGTCGTCGCGACGACTCACACGCAGGCGCGTTACGCGCTGCCGAAGGTGATCCGTCAATTCACCGAGGTGTTCCCGAAGGTGCATCTGGCGTTGCGCCAGGGCAGCCCGCAACAGATTGCGCAGATGATCATCAACGGCGAAGCGGATATCGGTATTTCAACCGAAGCGCTCGACCGCTTCCCGGATATCGTCACGTTCCCGTGCTATTCGTGGCATCACATCGTCGTGGTGCCGAAGGGCCATCCGCTGGTAGGCCGCGAGAATCTGACGCTTGACGAGATCGCCGAATTCCCGATCGTCACGTACGACCAGGACTTCACGGGCCGCTCGCATATCGACCAGGCGTTCGCAAAAGCGGGCGCACTGCCTGACGTCGTGCTGACCGCAATCGATGCCGACGTGATCAAGACTTACGTCGAACTCGGCATGGGCATCGGCATAGTCGCGGCCATGGCCTACGATCCGAAGCGCGACTCGGAACTGGTCGCGCTGGATACGCAGCATCTGTTCGAGGCGAGCACGACGCGGGTCGGTTTGCGCAAGGGTGCATTCCTGCGCGCGTATGCTTACCGGCTGATCGAAATGTTCGCGCCGCAGTTGAACGAAGCGGACATCGCGGCACAACTGCGCGAGGCAGTTTGAAGGAGAGCCGGACCGGCATGGTCGGGCTTTGATCCACGGGTGTAACTCACCCGTGTGGTTCAGCGGTGCGCCGGCTGGCCTGGATCCGCCGTTCGGGCGTCCGGGTAAATCAAAACGAACGGGCATCCGTTTTTTCACGCATGGTGACGTGCGGCGCATCGCTTACAATCGCCGCCATGAACACTTTGACTTCCTCTTCCGCGACGCCTTCCAGCGAAGGCGCAACGCCTCAGCTGCCGCGCATCGCCGTGCTGGCAACCGGCGGCACGATTGCCGGGTCGGCTGCGGACGCCACTAACACGTCCGGGTACCAGGCGGGTGTGGTCGGCGTCGATCAATTACTGGCTGTGGTGCCGGCCTTGTCCACGGTCGCGCGAATCGCGCCTGAACAGATTGCCAGCGTCGACAGTAAAGACATGGCGATGCCGCTCTGGACCACGCTCGCACAACGCATCAACACGCTGCTGGCCGAAGATGACGTCGACGGCGTGGTGGTCACCCACGGTACCGACACACTCGAAGAAACCGCCTATCTGCTGCATCTGACGATCAAGTCGGACAAGCCGGTCGTGCTGACTGCGGCAATGCGGCCAGCATCGGCGCTGTCCGCCGATGGCCCGTTGAATCTGCTGAACGCCGTGACGGTCGCGGCGCACACGAGTTCGCGCGGGCAGGGCGTGCTGGTGGCCTTCAACAACAGGATTCACAGCGCGCGCGACGTGGTCAAGACGAGCACGTACGCCGTCGATGCCTTCCAATCACCGGAAATCGGTGCGCTCGGCTGGGTGCAGGACGGCCGCGTCGAATTCCAGCGCAGCGTGGTGCGCCCGCATACGCTCGCAGCCGAATTTGTGATCGGCGCCAAGTGGCCGCATGTGGAGATTGTCGCGAGCTATGCGGGCGTCTCGCGGATCGCCGTGGATGCGTTGGTGGCGGCCGGCGTGCGCGGTATCGTGGTGGCGGGCACGGGCAACGGCTCGATTCACGCTTCCATGCAACAGGCATTGGCCGATGCGGCCTCGCAAGGCGTGGCGGTGGTGCGTTCGTCGCGCGTGGGCTCAGGCCATGTCATGCGCAACGGCGCAGCTGCGGACGATGCGCTCGGTTTCATCAGCGCGGGTTCGCTGAATCCGTACAAGGCGCGGGTTCTGCTGATGCTCGCACTGGCCGCGGGTGGCACGGGGCCGGTTGCGTTGCAGAAGACTTTCGATACGTACTGATTGATTGAGCGCGGACGGCCCGCTTCAAAGTCAGAACCGTGTCCCGTACATGAAGCTTGAATGACAACGCGGCGCCCAGGTCATCGACCCGAGCGCCGCGTTGTCGTTTCAGCTTAAGGTTTACCGCGATCGCCGGAAACAGGCGACGCGGGCAGGCCTCAGGACGCCAGATCCGGAGGCAGCTTCCCGCCGTTCGCCGCCAGCGCTTGCATCACCTGTTTGTGCAGCCAGATGTTCATGCTCGCCGAATCGTTCGTGTCGCCGGTGTACTTCAGTTCCTGTGCGAGCTGCTTGCGATGATCGAGGCTGCTGTCGACGCCGAGCGCTTTCAGCGTGTCGACGATCGACGTGCGCCAGTTCAGCGTTTGCCCGCTCTCACTGACGAACTGGTCCATGACGACCGCGACGTCGACGTCAGTCAGCGGCGGGGGTGCCGGTGCAGCGTCCGGTGCGGCAGCTTGTGCCGCTGCCGGATCCGGTGTCGGCTCAACCGCAGGCGCAGGCTGGTCGGGCTTCGCTTTGCCGAAGAGCTTGTTTACGATGTCACCAAAGATGCTCATGCTGAATCCTTTGCAGAGGGGTTACCGGCGCAAGCACATTCCGCTCACGGGTTGAATTCTGGTTGCGAATCGGGCGAATGAAACGAAGCACATGTGCTGCGATGATCGGCAAGCCGCACGTGCACGCTGATACCCCAGCAACCAGACTCAACGAGTGTAGGAGAAAAGCGGGGAGGGATGTGTCAAAAAAGGTCGTGCTGCGGGCGCGGAGTTGCAAGCAAATGCAAGCGAACTTGCGAGCACACCCGCAAGGAGACTTGCAAGGAGAGCTGCAAGCAGGCGGCGTGCATGATGCAGCCGCTGCGAGAGATTGGCGGAAAACGCATAAATTTGAAATCCGACAGCCGGACACCCGACGACGACGTCTGACCGACCAAGGCTTCCCCGGCGCCGCCGGGTGCCGCTGCGGACCCCACTTGCCGCTCTCAGCCCAGAGCGGCACGATTTGCTCTTTGCGCCGTGCATACCGCACGACTCAAAGAGCGCCCCACCTGCGATTGTCATGACGTTGATGCTGCAACGACCACGGCAATCTGTAGTGCTGTTTAAGCCGCCTTGGCTTCGCTACCCGGTGCCTGCGCGACTTCGTAATTCGCCATGATTTCCAGCGCGCGCACCATCGCCGAGTGATCCCATGCCTTGCCGCCGTTGGCTGCGCACACGCTGAACAGCTGTTGCGCGCTCGCCGTATGCGGCAGGGCGATACCGAGCTTGCGTGCGCCGTCCAGTGCGAGGTTCAGATCCTTCTGGTGCAGTTCGATGCGGAAGCCCGGATCGAACTTACGCTTGGTCATACGCTCGCCATGCACTTCGAGGATGCGCGACGAAGCGAAGCCGCCCATCAATGCCTTGCGCACACGTTCCGGATCGGCGCCCGAGCGCGAGGCGAACAGCAGTGCTTCAGCCACCGCTTCGATGTTCAGCGCGACGATGATCTGGTTCGCGACCTTGCAGGTTTGCCCCGCGCCGTTGTCGCCGATCAGCGAGATGTTCTTGCCCATCAGGTCGAACAGCGGCTTGGCCAGCGCGAACGCTTTTTCCGGACCGCCGACCATGATCGTCAGCGACGCTTCACGCGCGCCGACTTCGCCGCCGGACACCGGCGCATCGAGGTAGTCGGCGCCGAGGGCGTTGATCTTCTTTGCGAAGGCTTGTGTGTCGAGCGGCGAGATCGAACTCATGTCGATCACCAGCTTGCCCTGCGTGAGGCCGGCGGCGACGCCGTCGTCGGCGAACAGCACGTTGGCGACGTCAGGCGTGTCCGGCACCATGATGATGACGATGTCGGCGGCTTGTGCGACAGCCGTCGAATTGGCGACGACGCTCGCGCTTTTGCTCAGATCTTCCGGCACCGGGTACGCGCCATTCACGAACAGCGTGTGGCCGCCCTTGATGAGGTTGCGCGCCATGTGCGCGCCCATGATGCCGAGGCCGATGAAACCGATCTTTGCCATGTGTCTAAATCTCCAGTGTTGTTTGGGGTCGCCCTGCGGACTTTCTTCAGGGCGTGGTGTGCCTGATTTGATCGATGAGGTGATCAATGAATCGATCAGGCAGCGGCATGGGCTGCGCCGCGGGTTTGCCCGGCCACGCTCTGCACCCAGCCGAGGCCGGCGGCAGTCGTCGTGCGCGGCTTGTATTCGCAGCCGACGTAGCCTTCGTAGCCGAGCGAATCGAGCAGGTCGAACAGGAACGGGTAGTTGATCTCGCCGGTGCCCGGTTCGTTACGGCCGGGGTTGTCGGCAAGCTGAATGTGTGCGATCTGCGGTAGATTCTTTTTGATCGTTGCCGCGAGTTCGCCTTCCATCCGTTGCATGTGATAGATGTCGTATTGCAGGAACAGATTGTCCGAACCCACGGCGCGAATCACGTCAAGGCCTTCGCCCGAACGGTTCAGCGCGAAGCCGGGGATGTCGTATGAATTGCACGGTTCGACCAGCAGCTTGATGCCGGCTTTCTTCAGTTCACCCGCCGCGAAGCGCAGGTTGTCGACGATCGTCGAACGTGCCTTGTCTGCATCGACGCCCGCCGTCGGAATACCCACGAGGCAGTTCAGTTGCGGCACCTTCAGGGCCTTCGCGTATTCGATCGCGCGGCCGACACCTTCCTGAAACTCACTCACGCGATCCGGCAGGCATGCAATGCCGCGTTCGCCCGCTTCCCAGTTGCCCGCAGGCAGGTTGTGCAACACGAGCTTGAGACGGTTCTGTTGCAGACGTTCGCTCAATTCAGCGATCTGATACGGATACGGAAACAGGAATTCGATGGCGTTGAAGCCCGCGTCCGCTGCTGCCGCAAAGCGATCGAGGAACGGGACTTCATTGAACAGCATGGTGAGATTCGCTGCAAATTTCGGCATGGTGCTTTTTGTCTCGCTGGTCGGTCAGTGGAATAACTTCATGAGGCGACTCAGTTGCGTTGAATTGCTACGCTGCTGAATCGCGCTCATCTACTGCAAGGTCAGAATGCTCAGTCGAGCATGCTGATTGCCGTCGGTGCGTCTTGGCGCTTTTCGGCCAGTTCTTCGAACTCGTTGATGGCGTCGATCTCGGTGCCCATCGAAATGTTGGTCACACGTTCGAGGATCACTTCGACGATCACCGGCACGCTGAATTCGGAGAGCATCGATTGCGCTTTCAGCAGCGCCGGCTTCAGTTCTTCCGGCTTGAACACACGGATCGCCTTGCAACCCAAGCCTTCCGCAACCGCGACGTGGTCCACGCCGTAGCCGTTCATTTCCGGCGCGTTGATGTTCTCGAAGCCGAGCTGCACGCAGAAGTCCATATCGAACGCGCGCTGTGCCTGACGGATCAAACCGAGGTACGAGTTGTTCACCACCACGTGCACGTAGGGCAGCTTGAATTGCGCGCCGGCTGCCAGTTCTTCGATCATGAACTGGAAGTCGTAGTCGCCCGAGAGTGCGACGATCTGACGTTGCGGGTCGGCTGCACGCACACCGAGCGCTGCCGGAATCGTCCAGCCGAGCGGGCCTGCCTGGCCGCAGTTGATCCAGTTGCGTGCCTTGTAGACGTGCAGGAATTGCGCACCGGCGATCTGCGACAAACCGATCGTGCTCACGTAGCAGGTATCGCGGCCGAACACCTGGTTCATCTCTTCGTACACGCGCTGCGGCTTCATCGGCACGTTGTCGAAGTGCGTCTTGCGGTGCATCGTCTGCTTGCGTTGCTGGCAATCGGCAACCCATGCGCTGCGATCCTTCAGCTTGCCGGCGACCTTCCATTCCTTCGCCACTTCGACGAACAGTTCGAGCGCGAATTTCGCGTCCGACACGATGCCCAGGTCCGGTCCGAACACGCGGCCGATCTGCGTCGGCTCGATGTCCACATGCACGAACTTACGGCCCTTGGTATAAACCTCGACGCTACCCGTGTGACGGTTCGCCCAGCGGTTGCCGATGCCGAGCACGAAGTCGGAGGCGAGCATGGTCGCGTTGCCGTAGCGGTGCGAGGTTTGCAAGCCGACCATGCCGGCCATCAGCGGATGGTCGTCAGGGATAGCGCCCCACGACATCAGCGTCGGGATCACCGGCACGCCGATGGTTTCTGCGAATTCGACCAGCAGGTCTTCAGCGGCTGCGTTCAGCACGCCGCCACCCGAGACAATCAACGGCTTTTCAGCGTCGTTGAGCATCTTCAGCGCGGCTTCGATCTGCTTGCGCGTTGCTTTGGGCTTGTAGACCGGCAGCGGTTCGTACGTGTCGATGTCGAATTCGATTTCGGCGAGCTGCACATCGATCGGCAGGTCGACCAGCACCGGACCCGGACGGCCCGAGCGCATCAGGTGGAATGCCTGCTGGAACACGCGCGGCACGAGAGCGGGCTCACGCACGGTGACGGCCCACTTGGTGACCGGTTTGGCGATCGATTCGATGTCGACGGCCTGGAAGTCTTCCTTGTACAGACGCGCGCGCGGCGCCTGGCCCGTGATAGCGAGAATAGGAATCGAGTCGGCCTGAGCGGAGTACAAACCGGTGATCATGTCGGTGCCGGCGGGGCCCGACGTGCCGATACACACGCCGATGTTGCCCGGCTGGGCGCGCGTATAGCCTTCGGCCATGTGCGATGCCCCTTCGACGTGACGCGCCAGCACGTGGCTGATGCTGCCTGCCTTGCGCATGGCCGAGTAGAACGGGTTGATTGCTGCGCCCGGAACGCCGAATGCGGTGTTGATGCCTTCTTTTTCGAGCACCAGCACGGCTGCGTCGACGGCTCTCATCTTGGCCATGAATGTCTCCTGAATGTCTTGGGTGGGCGAATGGTTGGCTAACGAATTCGCTGACGGATGTGCAAACCAAAAGGTGTTGATCGAACTGTAGGCCTCACCTAAAGGTTTGATAAGATCAGTCCAGGTCGCTTATTTCGAAACAAAAAGTATGGAATGGCGCGCGGCGTTGAGTAGCTGGACGGGCGGGGTGGGGCGAGAGGCTTTGCGGGCGGCGGGTAGAGAGGCAAGGATCTGGGGCCGGAAGCCGGAAGCCGGAAGCCGGAAGCCGGAAGCCGGAAGCCGGAAGCCGTGAACCCTGGCCTTCGGCCTCGAGGTGCGAGACGCGTAGGAGACAAAAATGGACCGCTTCAAACAGATCGAAACTTTCGTCCGCGTCGCCGATGCGGGCAGTCTCGCGGCGGCCGCGCTGGAGGAGGGCGTGTCGCCGGTGATTCTCGGGCGCCGCATCGACGCGCTGGAAAAACGCCTTGGCGTGAAGCTGATGTACCGCTCGACGCGGCGCCTCGTGGTCAGCGAAGACGGCGCGGCGTTTCTCGAGCGCTGCCGCGGGCTGCTGACCGAATGGGACCAGGCGGAAAACGAACTGAGCGCCGGACGGCGCGCGGTGAACGGCCATCTGATCGTGTCGGCGCCCGCCGCATTCGGGCGCAAGCACGTTGCGCCGCTTGCGCCGCCTTTTCTCGCCGACAAACCCGAATTGCAGGTGTCGTTCAACCTGACCGACCGGGTCGTGGATCTGGTGCGCGAAGGTTATGACCTGTCGATCCGGATCGGCGGCGCGGTCGATCCGAATTTCGTCGCGGTGAAGCTGGCGTCGAACCGGCGCGTGGTGTGCGGCACGCCGGAATATTTCCGCCAATACGGCAAGCCCAAAACGCTCGAAGATCTGCCGCAGCACAACTGCCTGGCGTTCAATCTGCAAGGCGGGCAGAACCGCGGCTGGTACTTCCGCCGTAACGGCAAGCTTGCGACGGTGCGGGTGGGCGGCACGCTCGACTGCAACGACGGCGAGCTGCTGCATCGTTGGGTATCCGAAGGGCTCGGGCTCGGCTGGCGCTCCACGTGGGAGATCCAGCAGCAACTGGCACGCGGTGAGCTGGAAACCGTGCTGGATGAATTCGCGCTGCCCGACTACGACATTCTGGCGGTCTATCCGCAGCAGCGTTATGTGCCCGCCAAGGTGCGCTACTTCATCGACTATCTGAAAGAGGTGTATGCCAGCGAGGATTACTGGAATCGCCCGACTTACTAGCGCGGTAGGGCGTGCCGGTTTTTCGCTCAAACCGCCGTGATCGTGCCGTTCAGCATTTCATGCCGTGATCCGCGGTGCACACGGTCTTTTCTACCTTTTTTGCAGATTCCACGCAGGGGCGGGAATAAACTCGGTCTGTGGCCGGTCATGTTGTGTGAAGACGAGTCACATAGCGTAGCCGCAATGCCCTGGAGGGCCGAGGTGGGTCAACCCGATTCAAATGCCGCTGGCGCGCACGACGACGCGGCGCGTAGCCGCCGTTTTCAGCAACTGGCGCTGCCGCACCTCGACGCCGCGTACAACCTTGCGCGCTGGCTGTGCGGCAACCCCAACGATGCCGACGACGTCGTGCAGGAAGCGTTCCTGCGCGCGTTTCGTTTCTTCGACACGTTCCGTGGCGACTCCGCGCGGCCGTGGCTGCTTGCGATCGTGCGCCGCACCTGGTACACGGAGTGGCGGCGGCGCGCTTCATCGCATGAAGTGGTCGAGTTTGACGACACCATGGACGACGCGACCTTCGACGGCTGGAGCGCGGGTGGCGTCGATCCGCAGACGCTTCTGATCCGCAATGAGGACACGAAGCTCGTGCACGACGCGCTCGCGCAGTTGCCGGTCGAGTACCGGGAGGTGTTGATCCTGCGGGAGCTGGAGGAAATGGGTTATCGCGAGATCGCGATGGTGGCCGATGTGCCGATCGGCACGGTGATGTCGCGGCTCGCCCGGGGCAGGCGCAGGCTGGCCGCACTGCTGACGGCGAAGCAGGCGTCCGGGCATTCGGGCGGGGGCGCCCCGCCGCGAGCCACGACGCCCGGTGCATGTCCGCCCCCCACGGCTTCTGTCACGCCACTTCGGGCGGCCTCTAACGGCCGTCCGCCCAACAACCCCGGTGCAAGCGCCACCGGCTCAGCTCAGGAGACGCCAGATGGACTGTAACGAAGCCCGGCCGCTCCTCGACGCGAACGCCGATCACGAACTGCCCGCGCCGGACGCTCAGCGCGTCCAGCAACACATCGAGAGCTGCGACGCCTGCCGGCGTGAAAGCGAAAACCTGCATGCGCTGAGCGAGTCGCTGCGCACACAGCCTTATCATCGCGCGCCGGATGCCCTGCGGGCGCGGATTCTTGCTGCCCTCCCGGAGGGTGACCCCGTCGCCGACGAGCCCATCGAAGCCCCGCGGACCGCTGCGCAGCCGAGGCCGCAGCTAAACTGGCTGGGGAACTGGCTGAATGGCTGGTGGCGTCCGCAAGCTGCGATGGGGCGGCCGGGCGGCGGCTCAGGCTCAGGGGTAATGATCGGGCAGGGCTGGCTCGTTGCGCTGGTGGTCGCGCTCGGTGCGGTGGCGGTGGGCGTGACAATGAACCAGCATCGTGCGGCGCAAGGCGGCGGGTTCTCCGATGAACTGGTCGAAAGCCACGTGCGGGCGCAAATGTCCGGTCACGACATCGACGTCATTTCGACTGATCGGCACACGGTCAAGCCTTGGTTCAACGGCCGGATCGACTATTCGCCGCCGGTCGAGGACCTCGCGGCGAACGGTTTTCCGCTTGAGGGCGGCCGCCTGGATTACATCGCGCATCAGCGGGTGGCGGTGCTGGTGTACCGCTATCAGAAGCACATTATCGACGTCTATGTGTTTCCGGAGGCGCGCTCCGCCGATGCTGGGCGGGAAGCGGCCGCAGGGTTTTCGATGGCGCAGACCCGTGAGGGTTACTCGCTGGCGCACTGGAACACACAGGGGATGACCTGGTGGGCCGTCACCGACGCCGCGCCGGACGCGCTCAGCGGGCTGGAAACAGCGCTGAAGGCCCGTCTGGCGGGCGGCAGCGAGCAGACCGAGGGGGGCTGAGCGGGCTTCCCGTGTGCGCGATCCCGGCGGATTTTCGCGGGCGCGCATGCGCGGCGGCCCGTCGTAGCTGTCCGCCCGCTTCGTCCTAAACCCTTGAAAACACACCCGATTCGTGCGCTGCATTAACGGGATATCTTGCAACCCGGCCCCAATCGCGTTACACTCTTTGGCTTCTCACTTGCCACACCGGTTCAGACGCCCGGGTGGCTCTAATCCACAAGTCCACAAGGAGTGTGTATGCGTCATTATGAAATCGTCTTTATTGTGCACCCCGATCAGAGCGAGCAAGTGCCCGCCATGATCGAGCGTTACAAGAGCACGATCACCTCGCACGGTGGCCAGATCCACCGTATCGAAGACTGGGGCCGTCGCCAACTGGCCTACATGATCGAGAAACTCGCGAAGGCTCACTACGTCTGCATGAACATCGAATGCGACCAAACCACGCTCGACGAGCTGGAACACGCATTCAAGTTCAACGACGCTGTTCTGCGTCACCTGATCGTCAAGATGAAGAAGGCCGAAACCGGCCCGTCGCCGATGATGAAGGAAGTGCAGCGCGAAGAAGCCAAGAAGTCGGCTGCTACGCAACCGTCCGAAGCGCAGGCTTAAGACACACTATTTAAGCTACCAGACGAAAGCGTCGCTCTCGCCAAAGGCTACATGAATCGGCTGCAACTTACGGCCAGCGTCGTTGAACGCGAACCGGTGCGGTATACCCCCGCCGGCGTTCCGATTGCAGGCTGCACGTTGCACCACCGCACGGAAGTCGTCGAAGCCGGTATTGCCCGGCAAGTCGAACTGACCATGCAGGCGGTAGCCGCAGGTGAGGCGAGCGGTAAGCTGGAAGGCTGTCAGATGGGCGTGGAAACGCTCTTCACAGGCTTTCTGGCGAAAAAGCACCGCAACGCAAGAACGCTGGTATTTCACATCACAGAATTGCAGGACATTGGAAAGGACTGAACATGCCCCGCCCGACTGGTAAGAAATTCGACAAACGTCGTCAGCAACAAAATCCGCTCTTCAAGCGCAAGAAGTTCTGCCGTTTCACGGCCGCTAACGTCGATCACATCGACTACAAAGACCTCGAAACGCTGAAGGACTTCATCGGCGAAAACGGCAAGATCACGCCGGCGCGTCTCACGGGTACGAAGTCGCACTATCAACGCCAGCTGGATACGGCAATCAAGCGCGCACGTTTCCTCGCGCTGGTGCCGTACACCGACCAGCACAAGGCCTAACCCGACGACGCGATAAGGAGTATCCGAATGCAAATTATTCTTCTGGAAAAAGTCGTCAACCTGGGCAACCTGGGCGATATCGTCAAGGTGAAGGACGGTTACGCACGTAACTTCCTGATCCCGAACAAGCAAGCTCGCCGTGCAACGAAGGAAGCCCTGGCTGAATTCGAAGTTCGCCGCGCTGACCTCGAAAAGACCGCAGCTGAAAAGCTGGCTGCCGCTCAAGCTCAAGGCGAAAAGCTGGCAGGCTCGACGGTTCAGATCGGTCAGAAGGCTGGCGTCGACGGCCGTCTGTTCGGCTCGGTGACGAATGCCGACATCGCTGATGCACTGGTCAAGCAAGGCTTCGCAGTGGAAAAGGCGCAAGTGCGTCTGCCGGAAGGCCCGCTGAAGATGGTCGGCGACCACGCTGTTCAGGTCTCGCTGCACACCGACGTGCTCGTCGACGTGACGGTGGCTGTGCTCGGCGAACACGTTTAAGCATCAATAAGCATCTGCCAGGTTGTTGCTGGCAAAAGGCAGGGGCCGGGTGACCGGCCCCTGCCTTTTTTTGTGCCCGCTTTTTTAGTTTTTCCGCCGCCCGCACGCGCTCGATTTACCCGATAATTCCTCTCCATGAACGCACCGTCCAAAGATCCCCAAATCGAGTCGCTGAAAGTCCCGCCGCATTCGATCGAAGCCGAGCAGTCGGTGCTGGGCGGCCTGCTGCTCGACAACGCGGCTTGGGACCGCATCGCCGACTTCCTCTCGCAGAGTGATTTTTACCGATACGACCACCGTATCATCTTCGAGCACATCGGCAAGCTGATCGCGGCAACGCGTCCGGCCGACGTGATTACCGTGTACGAGGCGCTTGGCACCTCGGGCAAGGCGGAGGATGTCGGCGGTCTCGCGTACCTGAACGCGCTGGCGCAGAACACGCCGAGCGCGGCCAATATCCGTCGCTACGCAGAAATCGTGCGCGATCGGGCGGTGCTGCGCCGTCTCGTCTCGGTGGCTGACGAAATCTCGGCGGACGCATTCAATCCGCAAGGCAAGGAAGTCCGCCAGTTGCTAGACGAGGCCGAATCGAAGGTGTTTTCGATTGCCGAAGACGGTGCGCGCGGCACGCAGGGTTTTCTGGAAATCGGCCCGCTGCTCACGCAGGTGGTCGAGCGGATCGACACGCTGTATCACACAGCCAATCCGAGTGACGTGACCGGCACGCCGACGGGCTTCGTCGACCTGGATCGCATGACCTCCGGTATGCATGGCGGCGAGCTGATCATCGTGGCGGGCCGCCCGTCGATGGGTAAAACGGCGTTTTCAATGAACGTCGGCGAATACGTGGCGGTCGAGTACGGCCTGCCGGTGGCGGTGTTCTCCATGGAAATGCCGGGCTCGCAACTCACCATGCGCATGCTGGGCTCGGTTGGCCGGCTCGACCAGCACCGCATGCGGACCGGGCGCCTGACCGACGAGGACTGGCCGAAGCTCACGCACGCGGTGCAGAAGATGAGCGAGGCGCAGATTTTCATCGACGAAACGGGTGGCCTGAACCCGATGGAGCTGCGCTCGCGCGCGCGACGGCTGTCGCGCCAGTGCGGCAAGCTCGGCCTGATCATCATCGACTATTTGCAACTGATGAGCGGCTCGTCGTCGGCGGGCGAGAACCGTGCAACCGAAATCTCGGAAATCTCGCGTTCGCTGAAAAGTCTCGCCAAAGAGCTCGATGTACCCGTGATTGCGTTGTCGCAGCTCAACCGGGGTCTCGAACAGCGTCCGAATAAGCGTCCGATCATGTCCGACTTGCGTGAATCTGGCGCTATCGAGCAGGATGCGGACGTCATCCTGTTCATTTATCGCGATGAGGTCTACAACCCGGACAGCCCGGACAAGGGCACGGCAGAGATCATCATCGGTAAACAACGGAATGGTCCGATCGGTCCTGTTCGGCTCACGTTCCATGGCCAATTCACGAAGTTCGACAATTTTGCCGGCGCGCAGAATTTCTACAGCGAGTAAAGAGATAACTGCTGGGCGTGTTGTAACGACGCTTTCAAAAGTGCGGCATCGATCCCGGAACGGTACAATGTGGCGGTTTTATGTCAGCCATTATGTGACCAATTTTCGGGATCCCAATGTTCGGTCGATTCATGCCCACCGAGGGCAAGTTCTTTGAAATTTTCAATGCACACGCAACGTGCATCGTCTCGGCAAGCCATGAGCTCGAGCTGCTGATCGATAACCTTCAGGACGCCGAGACCCATAAGCAAAACGTGCAGAAAGCCGAAAAGGCCGCTGACAAGCTCACGCACGAAACCATCGACCTGCTGCACAAGACTTTCATCACGCCGCTCGACCGCGACGAGATCCACAAGCTGATCACCACGATGGACGACATCCTCGATCTGATGGAGGACGTTGCCACCGCTATCTCGCTGTACGACGTACAGGCCGTGACCTCCGAAGCGAGCCAGTTGGCGCACATCTGCACGGCCACTTCCGAGCGCGTGCAGTTCGCTGTCAGCCTGCTATCGGACATGAAGCAGGCGAGCCAGATCCTGAAGGCATGCGAGGAAATCGACCGTCTGGAATCGGAAGCCGACCGCGTGCTGCGTTCGGCCATGTCGAAACTTTTCCGCGAAGAAGACAACGTCAAGACGCTGATCAAGCTGAAGGCGATCTACGAATTGCTCGAAACGATCACCGACAAGTGTGAGGACGTGGCGAACATCATCGAAGGCATCGTGCTGGAAAACGCATAATGCAATCGATACAACTCGCTATCTGGGTCGTCGCCGGCCTGGTCGCCGTCGCACTGATTTTCGACTTCATGAACGGCTTCCACGACGCGGCGAATTCGATCGCCACGGTCGTGTCGACCGGCGTGCTGAAGCCGCAGCAGGCCGTGGCCTTCGCGGCGGCGTTCAACGTTATCGCGTATTTCGTGTTCCACCTGAAAGTGGCGCAGACGGTCGGCAAGGGCACGATCGATCCGAATATCGTCGACCACTACGTCATTTTCGGTGCGCTGGTGGGCGCAATCGGCTGGAACATCATCACGTGGCATTACGGTATTCCGTCGAGCTCGTCACATGCGCTGATCGGTGGGCTGGTGGGCGCGGCGCTCGCCAAGTCGGGCTGGGGTTCGCTCAATATCGACGGATTGATGAAGACGGTAGCCTTCATTTTCATCTCGCCGCTGCTCGGTTTCGTACTCGGCTCGTTCTTCATGCTGGCAGTGTCGTGGATCTATTTCCGCACGCCACCGAGCAAGGTGGACAGGCGGTTCCGACGTTTGCAACTGGTCTCGGCAGGCTTGTATAGCCTTGGCCACGGCGGTAACGACGCGCAGAAAACGATCGGCATCATCTGGATGCTGCTGATCGCGACCGGGTACGCTTCGTCGATCGCGGATGCGCCGCCGTTGTGGGTGATCGGCGGCTGCTATCTGTCGATGGGGGTCGGCACGTTGTTCGGCGGCTGGCGGATCGTTCGCACGATGGGCCAAAAGATCACCAAGCTGAAGCCGGTTGGTGGTTTTTGCGCGGAGGCGGGCGGGGCGATCACGCTGTTTACCGCGTCGTGGCTCGGCATTCCGGTGTCCACCACGCATACGATCACTGGCGCGATCGTCGGTGTCGGTGCGACGCAGAAGTTGAGCGCAGTGCGTTGGGGCGTGGCCGGCAATATCGTCTGGGCGTGGATTCTGACGATTCCGGCTTCCGCGGCGCTCTCCGCTGCTGCCTGGTGGCTCGGTCACCGCTTGCTGTAAGCGCGCAGACGGGACGGCAAATCCATACGTCTTTTCAGGATTCGGCTTTCGGGCTTTGGCTTCAAAGCCCGAAAGCCCGAAAAGCTTTAAGTCTGATGCCCTTGAGGCGTGAAGCCTCAACCCCCAAAGCCTCAACCCCAAAGCTGTAAAGCGCGCCGCTCAGATCAGCGGTGTGCTGCCTCCATCCATCGGGACGATTGCGCCCGTCACATAGCTCGCGCGCCGGCTTGCCAGAAACAATGCAACGTCAGCGATTTCCTCCGGTTTTGCATAGCGTCCGAGCGGCACTTTAGCCTGCCCGCGCGCCAACGCGTCCGCGCTTTCGATGCCTTGCTGCGACGCTTCCAGCTTGACCGCTTCCTCGACGCGCTCGGTCAGCGTCGAACCCGGATTGATCGCGTTGATGCGGATGCCGTAGCGCGCGTAGTAATGGGCAAGGCCGACGGTGGCGAGCATCAGTGCGGCATTGGCGGCGCCGCCGGCGATATGGATGTCGCTCGCGATCTTGCCGCCCATGCCGATGATGTTGACGATCGTGCCGGGTGCAGCGCCGTCGCCGGCCTTCACGCGCTCGGCCATGCGCCGCAGCACTTCCTGTTGCGGGTAAATGTAGGGGAAATACTTTGCTTCCATGGTCGCGCGGAACGCATCGGCGTCCAGCGTTTCCGGGTCATAACGACGGGCTGCGCCGGCGCTGTTGATCAGCACGTCGATGGGGCCGACCGCGGTGCTGACTTCCTCGACGATGTCCGCCGCGCTGTGCGGTTCGTGCAGGTCGGCGCGGGTCCGATGGACGTGCAGGCCCTCCTGCCTCAACTGTTCGTAAGCGCGTGCGAGATTGGCGGGGTCGCGTGAAACGATCGCCACTTTCGCCCCCTCCAGCGCAAACGCCCGGGCGCAGGCAAGCCCGATCCCTTTGCTGCCGCCCGTGATCAACACGACCTTGTCTTTCAGCCCGAGATCCATCGTCACCACCCGCTGTCAGAAGAATATCGATGACGATAGCAGATCGGCAGCGCAGCGGGGATGGACTGGCTCGTGGAGCGAGCGCGGCCGCATGGCTAACTTTAGCCTGGCACGGCACGGGTCCTGGGTGACGAGCTACGAGTCACCGGTCGCAGGTCACTTATCACCTGTCACCGTTCGTTGGTCTTTGATCGTCGATTACGGCAACCACGATCCGTGTGCAGCGAGCAGTGAGCACGAAACCGGCTCAGGTAATCGCCGTCGGTCCGCACCGGGCCGCACGGTTAAAAGTTACCGTTGGCGAAACGTGCGATCGGGTCGTCGGTGGTTTGGGTGGGAGCAGGGATGCCACGCGACGCCGTCGAGGCGCGCATGATCTGTACGCTTCCATTCCCATCGGCCTGCTGAGCCTGTTGAGCCTGGCGCGCGGCGACAGAAGCGGGTGGAGGCGGTTCGAATGCGTCGGCAGCGGCATCGATTGGATCAGGCGCACGGGCGGCAGCCGTTGGCGGTTCAGCTCGCACCGCTGCTGTCTGCTGATTCATCGTGCCTGCGGCGGCATCGTACGTACTCGCTTGAGCAGCCTGAACTGGCGACGGAGACACCGCGCCCGCCGCGCGTGCCTGCATCTGCGCGGCGCTCATGCCGGGCGGCGGCGGTTCGAACGGATCAGCTTGTGGCGCCGGCAGCGCAGCCGTGGCTACCGTCGGCTGGACGGTTGCCGTCAGCGGCGCACGGGTGGTCGCCGCGACGCGAGCTGTTTGCTGCGGAGCCGCCGGGTTCTCTGCATAGCCCGAAGCTTGCGGCGCAACGGAGGCGGCCGTATAGCCCGAAGGTCGCGTCGCGGCAGAGTTCGCCGCGTAGCCCGAAGCTTGCGTTGCCACTGAAACCCCGGCATAGGTCGGCGCTGTCTGCGCCACCGGCGCGACACGCTCGGACTGGGGCGCCGCCGCCTGGTAGCTCGGTGTATCGAACGGTGCCGGTGTCGCAGCCGGTGCTGCCACACGACGAATACCGTCGAAACGCTTGGCCCAATAGGGATTGGTCAGATAGTCGAGGCGCACGGTGCCCCCCGTCGACGGTGCGTTGACGAAGCGCAGTTTGCCGACGTAAATGCCGACGTGCGAATGCGCCCGCCCGGTCGTATTGAAGAAAATCAGGTCGCCCGGCGCGATTTCATCCGGTTCGATCGATTCGCCGCGGCCGCTCATATCCGCGGTCGTCCGCGGCAGATTCACGGATGCCGCGCGCGATACCACATAACGAACCAATCCGCTGCAATCGAAGCCGCTATCGGGCGTATTGCCACCCCAGCGGTATGGAATGCCGACCAGACTCATCGCCTGGATTGAGATTTCCTCGCGGCCAATGCTGTGATCCACAAAGTTCGGGAAGCCCGGCGGCGGCGCGTGATAAGCGCCGTTCGTGACCACGACCGATGAACCCGGCCCGCGCGACGTCTTTTGCGGCGCGCCGGCGCAAGCGGCAAGCAGCACAACGGTCAGCAGCGAAAAGGCGAGTCGGCGCATGAAGACGAAAGGAGCGGTAAACGCTCGTTTAATGACGGGCGATTCCCGGATGGTAGCCCGTCGAACCTGGCTCAAGCAACAATTCTTGATAATTTACTTGAAGTTCGTGCGCTAAGTGTTGCCCCTCGGAAACGCGTGCCCAATAAAAAAGCCGCGTCCGGGGTGGCCCGGACGCGGCTTTCAGCTGAAGCTAAAGCATTGAAACTTAAAGGATCTCCGACGCGTAATCCGCGAGACGCGAACGCTCGCCGCGCGCCAGCGTCACATGGCCGCTGTGCGCCCAGCCCTTGAATCGGTCGACCACGTACGTCAGCCCCGAGCTGCCTTCCGTCAGGTAAGGCGTATCGATCTGCGCAATATTGCCGAGACAAATGATCTTCGTGCCGGGACCGGCGCGCGTGACCAGCGTCTTCATCTGCTTCGGCGTCAGGTTTTGCGCCTCGTCGATGATTAGATACTTGTCCACGAACGTACGGCCACGCATGAAGTTCATGCTCTTGACCTTCAGGCGCGAGCGGATCAGTTCCTGAGTCGCGGCGCGGCCCCATTCGCCAGCGGCGTCGTCGGTTTTCTGCAGGACTTCGAGGTTGTCGTCGAATGCACCCATCCATGGCTGCATTTTTTCCTCTTCCGTACCCGGCAGGAAGCCGATGTCCTCACCGACCGGCACCGTGGCGCGCGTCACGATGATCTCGTTGTAGCGCTTGTCGTCGAGCACTTGCGCCAAGCCGGCCGCGAGCGCGACCAGCGTCTTGCCCGTACCGGCCTGACCCAGCAGCGTGACGAAGTCGATCTCCGGATTCATCAACAGATTCAGCGCGAAGTTCTGCTCGCGATTGCGCGCCGTGATGCCCCACACGTTGTTCTTGTGGTGGCCGTAGTCGCGCAAGGTTTGCAGCAGCGCTGTCTTGCCGTTCAGTTCGCGCACCAGCGCATGAAACGCCGGCTCGCCGTTCTGCGGCTCCAGATAGACGAACTCGTTGACCAGCATCGAGGCGCACAGCGGACCCGTCACGCGGTAATACGTGGTGCCGGTTTTGGTGTCCTGCCAGCTCTCCATGCCCTTCGCGTGCCTGGTCCAGAAGTCCTGTGGCAGCGCGCGGATGCCCGAGTACAGCAAATCGCTGTCTTCGAGCACCTGGTCGTTGAAGTAGTCTTCCGCGGGCAGGCCGAGCGCATGCGCCTTGATGCGCATGTTGATGTCTTTCGACACCAGCACGACCTGACGATCCGCGCGGTCGCGCTGCAAAGCGCGTACGACGCCGAGAATCTGGTTGTCGGCCTTGCCTTCCGGAAGACCTTCGACCGGCTCGATGGCGTTGAGCTTGGTCTGGAAGTACAGGCGCCCGGACGCCTCACGGCTGCCGAGGCGCGCAAGCGAAATGCCGTCTGAGATGTTGCCGGCGTTCGCCACTAACGCGTCCAGCGTGCGGCTGACCTGCCGCGCGTTGCGCGCGACCTCGGACATGCCCTTTTTGTGGTTGTCGAGTTCTTCCAACGTCATCATGGGTAGATAGACGTCGTGTTCCTCGAAACGGAACAGGCAGCTTGGGTCATGCATCAGCACGTTTGTGTCGAGCACGAAAAGCTTCTGCATTTCGAGCGGGTCTGCGGCTGCGCCGCGCTTCTTGCTGGTGCCGCGCGTGCTGGGTGCTACGGCTGCGGGCGTGCTTGCGGCCGGGTCTTTCGCGCTGGGCGCGCGCGCGACGACCGGCTGCGATTTGGCTGCGGGCGTAACAACAGCAGCCGGCTCGGCCTGCGGCCGGGCAGCGGGAACCGGTTGCAGCAACGCCGCGGTCTGCTTCGATTTGCGTCCACGCGCCGGTGCAGCTTGCTCAGCGGATGCAGACGCAACAGGGGAAGCCGACGAGGCCGGCACGGTCCGCAACGTGGTCGCGGCATTGGCGGCGTGCGCCATCGGTGTGGCGACATTCGCACGGCCATAATCGGTCGACTCTGCGGATTCCCCTTCGACCGCCTGTTTCTTCGCGGCGGAGCGCGCCGGCGTGGCGGCTTTGGCCTTGTATTCGTCAGGCGGCAGGAGATTGCCGAGCTTGCTGGGGGGGGTAGGCAAAGGCATGGTTTCCCTCGAATTGATCGGGTCACATTTCGTGCGCCGCCTGTCGCATTCTGCCGGTGCCAGTGGGTGCGCACGCAGTTTGCGCCCGGAGGCGCGCATTCGGTTTAGAAATGCCGGTTCGCCTGGTCTTCGATCGGCTCCTTAACGGAAGCACGTGGCCGAATGAACGAACGGCTGCGCGCAATTAAAAAAGCCGCCGCCCCGGCGTACGGGACAAGCGGCTCGCCTTCGGTTATCGCGTTGCGCCTCACGACTTCGACGGAACCGGTAAAAGGGCCGTCAAGTCTGGCGCAGCGACGAAAAGTGTGGGGTGGACAGGCACTCATTGGAACCCAATATAACGCGCCTCAAAGCGCTTGTACAGCCTCCAGAATGTCGTCGACGTGCCCGGGCACTTTCACGCCGCGCCACGCCTGGCGCAACACGCCTTCGGCGTCGATCAGGAACGTGGAGCGTTCGATCCCACGCACTTCTTTGCCATACATTTTCTTCAATTTCATGACGCCGAAGAGCGCGCACAAGGTTTCTTCCGGATCCGAAATCAGCGGAAACGGCAGTTCGAGCTTTGCCTTGAAATTGTCATGGGAGCGCAGGCTGTCGCGCGACACGCCGAGAATTTCCGCGCCGGCTTTCCTGAACTTCGGATACAGATCGCGGAATTGCAGACCTTCGGTCGTGCAGCCCGGCGTGTTGTCTTTCGGATAGAAATACAGCACCACCTTCTTGCCCCGCAGCTTGGACAGCGTGATCTCGCCACCGGTAGCGGGGGCGGTAAAGTCGGGGACGGGTTGGTCGACTGCGATGGGCACGTGGTTCTCCGGTTGTTATGGCCGACGTCACCGTACTTGCACTTGCACTTGCACTTGCAACTGCAGCGGCGTCGGCCTGGCATCGAGGCTTTGGGGGAGATCGACCGGCCACGCGGTGTACGTTCTCGCGACGGTCGGATCGTCAGGGCCGGCTGTAGCTTGGCCAGTCAGGGCTGGACAATCAATTCGCCGGAGCGGCCTGGAATTTCGCCCCACGTAACAGGGTACGATGGCAGCGTGCTGCGGTCCAGCGTGGCGTAGTAATCACCCATGGTCGCGAAGGTGTGGCCTTGCGCGCGCCAGCCTTCCAGCAGCTGTTCGAAAATCGGCGCGAGCTTTTGTCCTTCGAGTTCCGCGTGCAGCGTGAACACCTGATCGTGCGGGTTGTTTTCGGTGTGCTTCAACATCCATGCGGCGACGTTGTGCTCGTCGACACCATCCACGCCCAGCACTTCGTCGAGCGTAGGCAGCGTGGTGGGCATCTGCACGTGCGACAGTTGCCTGCCGCCGATCACCGGCAGATACGGCGAGTGGCCGCGCCCGTCGGACGCGTAGTGCATGCCCCACGCGTCGATCTGCTCAAACGCATGTTCGTTCATCTGCCAGCCCGCCGCGCCGTGCGTGGCAGGCGGCGCGCCGAAGATCGCGACGAAGCGGTTGAAGCTCTTCTGCATCTGCTTCTCGGTCCACTCGCGGTCTTGCGAACGCGCGTTGTCCTGCCAGTACACGTGGTCCCACGTGTGGATGCCACATTCGAAGCCGGCTTCGTGAATCGCGCGCATTTCCGCAGCGGTCTTCACGCCGATGTCCGGCCCGGGCAGCAGCACGCCGTACATCAATTGCTTGATGCCGTAATGTTCGACCACCGACGTGCGCGACACCTTCTTCAGAAAGCCCGGCCGCAATACGCGGCGCATCGCCCAACCGGTATGGTCGGGCCCGAGGCTGAAGAGGAAAGTTGCGCGCGCCTTGAAGCGGTCGAAGATGCGCGCGAGATTCGGCACGCCTTCGCGGGTGCCGCGCAGCGTGTCGACGTCGATCTTCAGGACGATACGAGCCAAGGATCAGGCCTTATTGTTGTTCGACGAGCGCGCGCGCTTCGGCGACGTGGCCACGATACGCTTCGAAAATCTTGCGCAGCGCTTCGTCGAAGGTCGACTTCGGCGCCCAGCCGAGTTCCTGCATCGTGTTGTCGATCTTCGGCACGCGGTTCTGCACGTCCTGGTAGCCCGCACCGTAGTACGCGCCCGAGGATGTTTCGACCAGCTGCACCTTCTTCGCGAGGTCGGCGTATTCCGGGAATTCGGCGGCCAGCGTCAGCATCTTGTGCGCGAGCTCGCGCACCGAGAAGTTGTTGGTCGGATTGCCGATGTTGTAGATCTTGCCCGTGGCGATGCCGTCCTTGTTCTCGATGATCTTCATCAGCGCGCCGATGCCGTCGTCGATATCCGTGAACGCGCGCTTTTGCGCGCCGCCGTCCACGAGGCTGATGTTCTCGCCGCGCACGATGTGGCCGAGGAACTGCGTGACCACGCGCGAGCTGCCTTCCTTCGGCGTGTAGATCGAGTCGAGGCCCGGGCCGATCCAGTTGAACGGACGGAACAACGTGAAGTTCAGGCCTTCCATGCCGTAACCCCAGATCACGCGGTCCATCAACTGCTTCGAGCACGCGTAGATCCAGCGCGGCTTGTTGATCGGACCGTACGACAGTTGCGACTCTTCCGGATCGAACTGCTCGTCCGTGCACATGCCGTAGACCTCGGAGGTCGACGGGAACACGAGGTGCTTGCCGTACTTGACGGCCGAACGCACGATCGGCAGGTTCGCTTCGAAGTCGAGTTCGAACACGCGCAGCGGCTGCTTCACGTACGTGGCGGGCGTGGCGATCGCGACGAGCGGCAGGATCACATCGCACTTCTTGACGTGATACTCGACCCACTCCTTGTTGATCGTGATGTCGCCTTCAAAGAAGTGCATCCGCTCATGGTTGATCAGGTCACCCAGACGTTCGGTCTGCATGTCCATCCCGAAGACTTCCCAATCGGTCGTTTCGAGAATGCGTTTGGACAGGTGATGGCCGATGAAGCCGTTCACACCCAGAATCAGGACTTTTTTCATGAGTAACGGGGAGGTTCGAGGGGAGTTTGGATGAGCCGGGCGAATTCGGCGGGGGTAACGACGGATTCGCTGCCGTCGTGCTGGTGCCGCAATTCGTGGATGGCGATCGAGCGACCGTCGCCGCATATCGCAAAAACGGCATTATCGCTTACGTGCAGGCCCGGGGGCAAATCCGAGCGAAGCGCGCCGGGCGCGGCCAGGCGCGCACGGGCGATGATAAAACGGTGACCTTCGATATCCGTAAACGCGCCGGGATAGGGCGGCGCAACCGCGCGGATCAGGTTGTAGACCTGCTGCGCGGCTTGCGTCCAGTCGATCCGGCCGTCTTCAGGTTTGCGCCCGCCGTAGTAGCTGCCGTGCGACAGATCATTCGGCAGATGCGGCGCTTCGCCCGCCAGCAGAGCCGGGAGCACGCGCCACAGGGTTTGTTCGGCGGCGACCGTGACCTTGTCGAACACTTGCGCGGCAGTGTCGTCGGGCAGGATCGGTACCGGCGTTTGCGCGATGATCGCGCCCGCGTCGGGCTTGGCGGCCATTTCGTGCAGTGTGGCGCCGGTTTCGGTTTCGCCATGGATCACCGCCCAGTTGGTCGGCACGCGGCCACGGTACTTCGGCAGGAGCGAGCCGTGCATGTTGTAAGCGCCCCGTGCGGCGAGTGCCAGCAGGTCGACCGGCAACATGTGGCGGTAGTAGAACGAGAAGATGAAGTCAGGCCGCGCGGCGCTCACCGCGGCACGCAGTTCCGGGCTTTTCGGATCGGCCGGTGTGACGACCGGAATGCCATGCTCGGCCGCGACCGAGGCGACGCTGCCGAACCAGATGTTTTCGGTCGGGCTGTCCTCATGCGTGACGACCAGCGCCACGTCGACGCCGCGCGCGAGCAGCACCTGCAGGCAGCGCACGCCGACGTTGTGATACGCGAATACGACCGCACGCGGCTTCATGGGGTGGGTCCTTGATCGGAGAGCGGCGCGGCTTGCACGGCTTGCACGACTGCCTGACGCGGCGCTTCGGTCACGGTGGTGCCGTCGCGCTGCTCGAGAATCGTCTGCACCAGATAACGCGGACGCGCGCGCACTTGCTGATAGATCCGGCCGATGTATTCACCCAGCAGGCCCAACGCGAAAATGATCACGCCGAGCAGGAAGAAGGTGATAGCGAACAGCGTGAACACACCTTGCACTTCCGCGCCGATGATGAAGCGGCGAATCAGCAGCAGCACGAACAGTGCCGCGGAACCGAGCGACAGGATCACGCCGATGAACGACAGCCATTGCAGCGGCACGACCGAGAAGCCGGTGACCAGGTCGAAATTCAACCGGATCAGGCTGTAAAGCGAGTACTTCGATTCGCCGGCAAACCGCTCTTCGTGCGCGACTTCGATCTCGACCGGATTCTGCGCGAAGGTGTACGCCAGCGCCGGAATGAAGGTGTTGATCTCGCCACAGCGGTTGATCGTGTCGATGATGTGCCGGCTGTACGCGCGCAGCATGCAGCCCTGATCGGTCATCTTGATGCGCGTGATGCGCTCGCGCAGGCGGTTCATCGCGCGCGACGCCTTGCGGCGCCACAAGCTGTCCTGGCGTTGCAGACGGATCGTGCCGACGTAGTCGTAGCCTTCGCGCATCTTGTTGACCAGCTTGGCGATTTCTTCCGGCGGATTCTGCAGGTCGGCGTCGAGCGTGATGACGATCTCGCCGCGCGATTGCTCGAAACCCGCCAGAATCGCCATGTGCTGGCCGTAGTTACCGTTCAGCAGGATCACGCGGGTCGTGTCGGGCCGCGCGCGAAACTGATCGGCGAGCAGGGCGGGGGATTTGTCGCGGCTGCCGTCGTTGATGAAGATCACTTCATAGCCGGTGCCGAGCGCGTCGAGCGCCGGGTAAAGGCGCGCGAACAGCGCGGCCAGCCCGGCTTCCTCGTTGTACACCGGAATGATGATCGACACTTCCGGTGCGACGGCGCGATGTTCCGAATAAATCATTTCCGCTTATTTTCCGTATTGTTCGCAAATTTCGTTGACCGCGCGGCAGACCCGCTCCACGTCGCCTTCGTTCATCAGCGTGAACAGCGGCAGGGTGACCGTGCTGGCGCCGTAACGCTCCGCGTGCGGGAACATGCCTTCCTTGAAGCCGCGTGCGCGGTACAGTGAAAACAGATGAATCGCAGGATAGTGCACGCCCGAGCCGATGCCACGTTCTTTCAGCGCACCCATGAAGCCGGCGCGGTCGACCGACAGCTTGTCGAGCGGCAGCGTGATCAGGAACATGTGCCAGTTGCTGTTCTCAAAATCGGCCAGCGGCAGGCCGATGCCCAGTTTGGCCGCCGCGCCGCCTTCGAAGCCCGCGAAGTACGCGCGCGCCAGTTTCTTGCGCTGCGCAATGAAGCGTTCGAGATGCGGCATCTGGCCAAGGCCGACGCGCGCGGCAACGTCCGTCAGGTTGTACTTGCCGCCGAGCAGATCGCAGTCCATGCCGTCGAAGCCCGTGCGGGTGATGCCCTGCAGACGGTACTTCTGCGCGAGGATGGCTTCTTCCTCGTTGTTCATCACCAGTGCGCCGCCTTCGATCGAAGTCAGATTCTTGTTCGCGTGGAAGCTGAACGAGACGATGTCGCCGAGCTTGCCAATCCGCTCGCCTTTCCACGTCGAACCAAACGCCTGCGCGGCGTCTTCGATCACGCGCAGTTTGTGGGCGCGGGCGATTTCATACAACCGGTCCATGTCCACCGGCAAGCCCGACAGAAAAACCGGAATCATCGCCTTGGTGCGCGGCGTGATGGCCTTTTCCAGCAGATCGAGGTCGATGTTGCGGGTAACCGGATCGATGTCGACGAACACCGGCGTCGCGCCGACTTCGTAGATCACATTGCTGGTCGAGACCCACGAGGCGGGGGTGGTGATGACTTCGTCGCCTTCGCCCACACCGGCGATGCGCAGCCCGATTTCGAGCGTCGCGGTGCCGGAATTGAACGTGCGCACCGGGCGGCCGCCGCAGAACTCGGACAGTGCCGCTTCGAATTTCTGGTTCTGCGGGCCGGTGGTGATCCAGCCGGAGCGGAGCACGTCGACGACGCCCTGGATCGTTTCTTCATCGATCTCGGGTTTGACAAACGGCAAAAACGGGACTGTTGACTGGCTCATGAATGCTTCGCTCGATTGAAAGGGGCGCAACCCGAAGGGCGCGAAGTAAAGCACACACTACGCGCAAACCCAAGGCTACGACTAAAAAAGGGCGCAACCGCCAAGCTTACCGCGGTCAACCTTACGTTTTGCTTAGCCGGAGAGGATGCCCGGCTTACCGCATCTTTTGCAGCCGGCATTTTCGCAGCGCTTGCCCCCGCGCCGGCAATAAACGGTAATAAATCGTGCCCGGCACAGCGTGGCCGGGGACATGGCGCCTAGCTGCGCGCCAGGACGACGACGCCGATCAGGATGACGCCGATCCCAATCAGCTTCTGTACGGACATCACTTCGCCGAATAGATACCACGCCGCGAACGCGTTGACGACGTATCCGAGCGACAACATCGGATAGGCGATCGACACGTCCACCCGCGAAAGTCCGACCACCCATACGCCCACGCTGATTACATAGCAGGCCAGCCCGCCGATGATCGGCGGCTGGGTGGCAAGACGAAAGGCGATGGGCAGGATGTTCGCACGGGTGAATTCGAAGTGTCCAACGGCATTCGTTCCGGCTTTGAGCAGCAACTGCGCGCCGGCGTTCAACGTGACGCCCGCGAGGATACAAAAGAGGGAAATCGGGTTCATCGAACGGTTAGATCCTGAGATGGGGTCATTGTTGTGGTTTTTCTACTGGCGCGGGTGCCGGCGCATGCTGCGCCGCCGCGTCGGATGCGGGCGCGGGCACCGCCACAGGTTTCATCACCACGACCCGGCGTGGGTCGCGTGCGATCACCTGCATCGGCAGCCCTTCTTTGAGCAGCCTGTCATAAGTTGCCGGCGGGATCAGCGCGAGCGCGTAGCGGTCGGTTTTCCAGCGCTCGATCCACGCGTCGACCGAAGGCACCCATTTCTGCGGTTCGACCGATACGCCGAACGCCAGTTCGTCAGGATGTTCGACCATGATCATCGTGTGATCGACGTAGAACGGCAGCGTGTGATCGAGGACGCCGACCGAGTAGAACGGCGTATCGGCTGGCAGCTTTGCGATCTCGGCCTTGATGGCGGGCGCGAGCGGCGCGCCCGAGCTCAGGCGGCCGAACACGTCGTGACCCGTGCCGGCGATCGTGCCGAGCAGCAGCCACGCCGCGCCAAAGCTTGCGATGGCGCCGAGGGTGCCGGCGCGGCTGCGGCGGTTCAGCCACAGCGCGGCCAGTGTGAGCACGAAAGCGACGCCGAGTGCCGCCAGTACCCAGGTGCGGTATTCGACATACAGCTCAGTCGGGTTGCGTGCGTCGCCGAAGCGCGACATGAACAGCGCGGCGAACGCGGCCACGACGAGAAACAGCGCGTAGCCGGCCAGATGGCGGCGCAGTTGGTCGCGTGTGACGAGCGGCAGGTACATGCCGATCAGGAGCGCGATGGGCGGCGCGATGGGCAGCGTGTAGGAGAGCAGCTTCGAGTGCGACGCGCTGAAGAACAGGAAGATGAACGCGCTCCATACCAGCATCATCGTGACCGGCGCGAAGCCGTTCGGCTGGCGCGGCAGGCGCCACGCGTGGCGTACGCTCTGGAAGGTCACCGACAACCAGGGCAGGAAGCCGACCAGCAGCACCGGCACGAAGTAATAGAACGGCCCCGGGCGGTTCTGTTCGGGCGTCAGATAGCGCTTGAACTGTTGGACGATGAAGAAAAAGTTCAGGAATTCCGGGTTGCGCTGCTGCACCAGCACGAACCATGGCGTGACGATCGCGAAAAACACGACCAGCCCGCCGATCAGGTGCAGACGCTTCCACACGGCCCAGTCGCGTGCGGCGATGGTGTACAGCACCAGCACCGCACCCGGCAGAATCAGGCCGACGAGGCCCTTGGACAGCACCGCCAGCGCCATTGCCCCCCAACACACCCACATCCATGCCCGCACGTTGGCGGTCGGCAGGTTGGGGCGCTGGGCAAGCAGCAGCGCGCAGAGCGTTAGCTCCATCCAGAACGACAGGCCCATGTCGAGCGTGTTGAAGTGGCCCATCAGGTTCCAGTAGGGCGACGTGGCCAGCACGATCGCCGCGAATACACCGGTCGCCGCATTGAACACGCGCGCACCGGTGAAGCCGATCAGCAGCACGCCCGCAAAGCCTGTCAGCGCGGTATAGAGCCGCGCCTGCCATTCGCCGATACCGAACCACGCGAACGTGAGCGCGTTCGCCCAGGTTTGCAGCGGCGGCTTTTCGAAATACTTGTAGCCGTTGTAGCGCGGCGTGATCCAGTCGCCGGTGACGAACATCTCGCGGGCCATTTCGGCGTAGCGGCCTTCGTCGCTCGGCAACAGGTGGCGCCAGCCAAGTGGCACGAACCAGATCAGGGCGAGGGCCAGCACCAGCAGCAGGATCATGGTGCGATTGAGCGGTAGCCTGGTGGGCGTATCGTTCATGGAGTTCAACCTTTTTGGCGACGCCGCGTGGGCGGCGAGGCGGTGTTATTTGGAAAGGGCGATCGCCGGCGTGGCGCCAATGGCGCGCAGTGTACGTGATCGGCCTCGACGCGGCCACGGGTGGCGCCGCGCCGGTGGCCGCGTTCCACGGATGCCGTGCGTGGCGGCCTGCGCCTCCACGCCAGCTAAACGCCAACTTCGCGGCGCCCGCGCGGCGCCGCTACGCTTCGATCAGCAATGCGGCCGCGACCTTGCGGCCCTCGGCCATCAGAATGTTGTAGGTGCGGCAGGCGGCCTTGAAGTCCATCGTTTCGACGCCGATGCGTTTGGCGGTGAGCGCGGCGGTCAGGCGCGCATGCGGGAAGCGCAGCCGTTCGCCGCTGCCGAACACGACGACTTCGGGCGCGGCGTCCACCAGCATGGCGAAGTGCTCGGCGCTCAGGTCGTCAAAAGAGGAGACGGGCCAAGCGATGACGGGCGCTTCGGGCAGCACGAGAATGCTGCCCGAATGGCGCACCAGATTGATCTCGACATAGTCGGCGCCGTAGCCGGTGACGGTGTTGAGGGCGCCGCTGGAATCCTGATGTAATTTCAAATTCGTTTTCCGAAGTCGTCGTGAGACATCATGCGTGTTGGCGGCCTGACCGGGCAGAACGGAAGCAGGGCGATTCGACGCGAGTGGGACACGCGAGTGGCACAGCGAGTGACACAGAAGCGGCCGAAAAGGCTTGCCGTTGCGGTTGGTGCATTGCGGAAGTCGGCCAAAATCCGCTAAATTATAACTTTTTAGCCGCCTTGCGGCGCCCCTCGCTCACGTGCCGCCTCATGTGCTGTCATAAGCCGCACTGAGGGCATGGGCGCGGCCCACCGGCTACCTGCCTTGGTTCTGCCCGCTTTTCGTCTACTTTTAGTCTGCTTTTAGTCTGTTTCTCGACTGTTTTTGCCCGTTTTTGGCCCGCTTTGACTGCTTTTTGCCTGCGTTTGCCTGTTTGGCTACTGCGTCGGCAATCCGCCGGACGCGCGCCTGAGCGGCCCGGGAAGTCGGCTCAACCCGTGTCTGGCAGTCCGATCTGTGTCTGGCGGTCGTGCCGCGTCATAATTCCCCGTATCGGTGGACTTGTCCGGGCCGGCGTATTTTCGCCCCCGCTTGTTCGCCCAAGCCCAACAACAGGATGAAGTGCCCGCCGTGAAACCGATTCTCAAATCCAACAAGTTGTTGAATGTCTGCTACGACATTCGCGGGCCCGTCCTCGAACATGCGAAACGGCTTGAAGAAGAAGGCCACCGCATCATCAAGCTGAACATCGGCAATCTCGCGCCGTTCGGCTTCGAAGCGCCGGATGAAATCATCCAGGACATGATCCTGAATCTGCCGGGCTCGTCCGGCTACTCGGATTCCAAGGGTGTGTTCGCCGCGCGCAAGGCGATCATGCATTACACGCAGCAAAAGGGCGTGCATGGCGTCGAACTGGACGACATCTACATCGGCAACGGCGCCTCCGAACTGATCGTGATGGCGCTCCAGGGCCTGCTGAACGACGGCGACGAAGTGCTGCTGCCCGCGCCGGACTATCCGCTGTGGACCGCCGGCGTCAGCCTGTCGGGTGGTACGCCGGTGCACTACATCTGCGACGAATCGAACCGCTGGATGCCTGATCTGGATGACATTCGCGCAAAAATCACGCCGAATACGCGCGCGCTCGTCGTCATCAATCCGAACAACCCCACCGGCGCGCTGTACTCTGACGAACTGTTGCTCGGCCTGATCGAGATCGCGCGTCAGCACGGCCTCGTGATCTTCGCCGACGAGGTCTACGACAAGATTGTCTATGACGGCAAGAAGCACACGTCGATGGCCGCGCTCTCCGAAGACGTGCTCACCGTCACGTTCAACAGCTTGTCGAAAAGCTATCGTTCGTGCGGCTACCGCGCCGGCTGGATGTTCATCTCGGGCTTGACCGCCGGCGAGAACCGTCGCCACGCCAAAGACTACTTCGAAGGGCTCGGCATTCTGGCTTCGATGCGCCTGTGTCCGAACGTGCCCGGCCAGTACGCGATCCAGACCGCACTCGGCGGTTATCAAAGCATTAACGACCTGATCGTGCCGAGCGGGCGCCTGTACAAACAGCGCGAACTCGCGTATGACATGCTGACGGCCATCCCCGGCGTGACTTGCGTGAAGCCCGAGGCGGCGCTGTACATGTTCCCGCGCCTCGATCCGAAGATTTACCCGATCCAGGACGATCAGCAGTTCATTCTCGATCTTCTGCTGGAAGAGCGCGTCCTGCTGGTTCAAGGCACCGGTTTCAACTGGAAGACGCCGGATCACTTCCGCGTCGTGTTCCTGCCGAACGTGGATGACCTCGCGGATTCGATCAACCGGATCGCGCGCTTCCTCGACGGTTACCGCAAACGCCACACGGCTTGAGATGGACGGCGCGCTTCGCGCGCGTTGCCAGCCCCAGTTTCCTTTTACTCACTTACTCGAAAACACACGCTGCATGGAACCGATCAAAGTTGGACTGCTGGGCTTCGGCACGGTAGGCAGCGGCACCTTCACGGTACTGCGCCGCAATCAGGAAGAAATCAAACGCCGCGCGGGCCGTGGCATCGAGATCGCGCGCATTGCCGTGCGCAATCCCGCCAAGGCGACCGCGGCGCTTGGCAGTGAAGCCGGTACGGTGGCGCTGACCGATGATTTCAATGCGGTGGTCGACGATCCGTCGATCGATATCGTGGCGGAAATGATCGGCGGCACGGGCGTGGCACGCGACCTCGTCCTGCGCGCGATCAAAAACCGCAAGCATGTGGTCACGGCCAACAAGGCGCTGCTCGCGGTGCACGGCACGGAGATTTTCGAGGCGGCGCGCGCCAACGGCGTGATGGTGTCGTTCGAAGCGGCCGTGGCGGGCGGCATCCCGATCATCAAGGCATTGCGCGAAGGGCTCACGGCCAATCGCATCCAGTACATCGCCGGCATCATCAACGGCACGACGAACTACATCCTCTCGGAGATGCGCGACCGCGGGCTCGATTTCGCGACCGCATTGAAAGCCGCGCAGGAACTGGGTTACGCCGAAGCCGATCCGACCTTCGACATTGAAGGCGTCGACGCCGCTCACAAGGCGACGATCATGAGCGCGATCGCGTTCGGCGTGCCGGTGCAATTCGACAAGGCGTACGTCGAAGGCATCAGCAAACTGGCTGCAATCGACATCAAATACGCCGAAGAACTCGGCTATCGCATCAAGCTGCTCGGCATTGCGCGCCGCACGGACAAGGGCATCGAATTGCGCGTGCATCCCACGCTGATTCCCGAGAAGCGACTGCTGGCGAACGTGGAAGGTGCGATGAACGCGGTCGTCGTGCATGGCGACGCAGTTGGCTCGACGCTGTACTACGGCAAGGGCGCGGGCGCGGAGCCGACGGCATCCGCGGTGATCGCCGATCTGGTCGATGTGACGCGTCTGCACACGGCGGACCCGGAGCATCGCGTGCCGCATCTGGCGTTCCAGCCGGATAGCCTGTCGAGCACGCCGATCCTGCCGATCGACGAAGTGACGAGCGGCTACTACCTGCGTTTGCGCGTGGCTGACGTGACGGGCGTGCTGGCCGACATCACGCGCATTCTGGCGGATACCGGCATCTCGATCGACGCGCTGCTGCAGAAGGAATCGGAGCAGGTCGACGCGAACGGCAAGGGCGAAACCGACATCATCCTGATTACGCACGAAACGGTTGAAAAACACGTCAACGCGGCGATCAGGACGATCGAAGCGCTGAAGACCGTTGTCTCGCAAGTCACGAAGCTGCGCATGGAAGCGCTGAACTAGGCCGAATATGAACTACCTCTCTACGCGCGGCGCCGGAGCCGGCGAGCGCCATACGTTTTCCGACATTCTGCTGGGCGGGCTCGCGAAAGACGGCGGCCTATACCTGCCGGCCGAATATCCGCGCGTCACGGCGGACGAACTGACACGCTGGCGCACGCTGCCGTACGCGGATCTCGCATTCGAAATCCTGTCGAAATTCAGCGACGACATTCCCGCCGAAGACCTGCGCGCGCTGACGCGCAAGACCTACACGGCCGAGACGTATTGCCACGTGCGCGACGACGAAAGCGCCGCTCAGATCACGCCGTTGAAGACGCTTGGCGTCGAGAACGGCACTACGCTGTCGCTGCTGGAGCTGTCGAACGGTCCGACGCTCGCGTTCAAGGACATGGCGATGCAGTTGATCGGCAACCTGTTCGAATACGCGCTGGCCAAGCACGGCGAGACGCTGAACATTCTCGGCGCGACGTCGGGCGATACCGGCAGCGCAGCGGAGTATGCGATGCGCGGCAAGAAGGGCATCAGCGTCTTCATGCTGTCGCCGCACAAGAAAATGAGCGCGTTCCAGACCGCGCAGATGTACAGCCTGCAGGACCCGAATATTTTCAACATCGCGGTCGAGGGTGTATTCGACGATGCCCAGGATATCGTGAAGGCGGTCTCGAACGACCACGCGTTCAAGGCGAAGTACAAGATCGGCACGGTCAACTCAATCAACTGGGCGCGAGTCGTGGCGCAGGTCGTGTACTACTTCAAGGGCTACTTTACCGCGACGAAGTCGAACGACGAGCGCGTGTCGTTCACGGTACCGTCGGGCAATTTCGGCAATGTGTGTGCGGGTCACATCGCGCGCATGATGGGTTTGCCGATTGAGAAGCTGGTGGTCGCCACGAACGAAAACGACGTGCTGGACGAGTTCTTCCGCACCGGCATTTACCGTGTGCGCAAGGCGGCTGAGACGTATCACACGACCAGCCCGAGCATGGACATTTCGAAGGCCTCGAACTTCGAGCGTTTTGTATTCGACTTGTTGGATCGCGACCCGGCACGCGTGCTGCAACTGTTCCGCGACGTCGAGGAGAAGGGCGGTTTCGACCTCGCGGCGAGCGGCGACTTTGCGCGCGTGAAGGAATTCGGTTTCGTGTCGGGCCGCAGCAGCCACGAGGACCGTGTGGACGCGATTCGCGACGTTTTTGAGCGTTACGACACGATGATTGACACGCACACGGCAGACGGCCTGAAGGTGGCACGCGAGCATTTACAGCCGGGCATCCCGATGATTGTGCTGGAGACGGCGCAACCGATCAAGTTCGGCGAGACGATCCGCGAAGCACTGCTGCGCGAACCGGAGCGCCCGGCGGCGTTTTCGGGTCTGGAACTGCTGCCGCAGCGATTCGAAGTACTGCCGGCGGATGCGCAGCGCGTGAAGGACTTCATCGTCGCAAACACGAGCGAATAACGCCATAAGCACGAGCGCGACAGGCTCGCGCCCGTGCGACGGATGGGGTTATAACGAAGCCATTGGTTTCAAGAAGTACCGCGACGGCGCGCGCAGCGCCGCCGGAAGTATGACGCCCTTGTCACTGACGCCGAATGTGCGAGGGCACGGATTCCAGATGCGCCACTACCGCAACTGTGCGGGGGACCCGCTTAAGAATTAGCGGTGTAAAGCCGCTTTCTTTGCTTATCTTTCTTTGCGGCGGCAAAGAAAGTAAGTGCCGCCCCGCACAGGGGCGACGCTAATAGACCAATAAGAATTCAAGAAAAGACCAATACCGCAGGCGCCCAGAGAACAAGCGCCGCGCAGGCAAACAAATCAGGCAAAATCCAACCCCACACGCACACAGAAAAACCCCCGCCACAAGGCAAAAAACCCGGCCGAAGACAAAAAACCCCACCATAACCCCACGCCGCCACCGGCCACCCCAATCGACCGCTACAATATTCCTTTAAACCCGCGGCTTCGAGACCAGAAGATGTCCACCCCAACGCCCCGCGCTCCGATGCTCTCCACCGCCGAAGCGTTGGCGACCCTGCTCAGCGCAGCGAGCCCGATCACCGGCACGGAATCGATCCCCACGCTAGACGCGCTCAACCGCGTGCTATCGGCTGACGTCATTTCACCGCTAGATGTCCCTCCAATGAACACCAGTTCAATGGACGGGTACGCGATCCGCACCGCGGATTTAACCGCGAACGGCAACCGCCGCTTGCCGGTCTCCCAACGCATTCCAGCCGGCCACGCGCCCGCGCCGTTGACGCCAGGCACGGCTGCCCGCATCTTCACGGGCGCCACGGTGCCGCCGGGCGCGAACGCCATCGTGATGCAGGAGCAAACCGAAGCAGCCGGCAACGAAGTCACGATCCTCCACAGCCCGGCATCCGGCGAATGGATCACGGCCCAAGGCGCGGACATCCGCAGCGGTTCGATCATTCTTCCGGCGGGCACGCGCCTGACGCCGCAGGCATTGGGGCTCGCCGCCTCGGTCGGCTGCGCCGAACTCCAGGTGCACCGCCGCGTAAAAGTCGCCGTGTTCTTCACCGGCGACGAACTGACCATGCCTGGCGAGCCGCTGAAACCTGGCGCGATCTACAACTCGAACCGTTTCACGCTGCGCGGGCTACTGGAAAAACTAGGCTGCGACGTCACCGACTACGGTATCGTCCCCGATAAACTCGACGCTACCCGCGCGACGCTGCGCGAGGCCGCGCAGGCGCACGATCTGATCCTCACTTGCGGCGGCGTGTCGGTCGGCGAGGAAGATCACGTCAAGCCGGCCGTCGAGGCCGAAGGGCGTCTGTCGATGTGGCAGATCGCGATGAAACCCGGCAAGCCGCTCGCGTTCGGCGCGGTGCGCCGTGCTGCGCAGCAGGCCGATGCGGCGACGTCGGCCGAAACCTTCTTCATCGGCCTGCCGGGCAATCCGGTTTCCAGCTTCGCGACCTTTTTGCTGTTCGTTCGCCCGTTCGTCCTGCTGCTGGCCGGTATGCAGACGGTCGCGCCGCGCGTGCTGTCGCTGCGCGCCGATTTCACGCAGAACAAGGCCGACCGTCGCAACGAATTTCTGCGCGCGCGCATCAATGCGGCCGGCGGCCTCGATCTGTTTCCGAATCAGAGCTCGGCTGTACTGACGTCGACCGTATGGGGCGACGGCCTGATCGACAATCCGCCGAACCACGCGATCAGCGTCGGCGAGACCGTGCGTTTCATTCCCTTTTCTGAATTGCTGAACTGAGGCCGGCAACAGCCGGCGGTTTCCCGATGAAGATTCAACTCCGATATTTTGCAAGCGTGCGCGAAGCGCTCGAAACCACCGACGAATCGGTCGATCTGCCAGATGGCATCGCGACTGTCGGCGACGTGCGCGCCTGGTTGCGCGTGCGCGGCGGCATCTGGGCCGACACTCTCGCCGAAGGCCGCGCGCTGCGCATGGCCTGCAATCACGTGATGACCGATGCCGGTACGCGCATCACCGAAGGCTGCGAAGTCGCGTTCTTTCCGCCCGTCACCGGCGGTTGAGCCGCACCGGATCGCCGCTCAACCACGCTCACAACCCGCTAAACCTTGCTAAGCCGCACAGGAGCCTGAGATGCCCGTTCGCGTCCAGACGGAAGATTTCGACCTCACCGCCGAGGTCGCCGCGTTGCGCGCGCGCAATCCGAAAATCGGCGCAGTGGCCTGTTTTGTTGGCACCGTGCGTGATCTGAACGACGGCAGCGCGGTCGAAACGATGGAACTCGAACACTATCCGGGCATGACGGAGAAATCGCTGGAAGCGATCGTCGTGAGCGCGCATGAGCGTTGGACGGGAATCGAGGTGCTGATCGTGCATCGGGTCGGCAAGCTTTATCCGCTCGACCAGATCGTGCTGGTGGCAACCACCGCCGCACATCGGGGCGACGCCTTCGCGTCGTGTGAGTTCGTGATGGACTATCTGAAAACCCAGGCGCCGTTCTGGAAGAAAGAGAAGACCGAAGAGGGCGAGCGTTGGGTCGATGCCCGTATCGCCGACGACGCGGCGCTGGCTCGTTGGGGTGTCGAATCGGGGAATCGGGCTGAGGATTAGCGCGCGTGCTCGTGCCGTCCGTGCGATAGCCTCGCCGAATGGCTAGCATGGAGCAGTGGGGCGCCGAGTTTGTCGCCCTCCTGTAGCCCCGATGCGACCGCTAAACGGCGGCTTGGCGCCCGGCCCTCGCCTGCTGAGCGGGCCAGGCGGGCCTGACACACCAAAGCCAGCGTGTCATTCATCCCGCGCTTTACCAATGATCCGTGTCGGAAACGGCTCGCCGAGCGGGCGCGTGGCGTTGTGTGAATCATCCTGGTCGCGCGGACGCTTCGGCGCGACACGCTCGAGCAAGGCCTGCTGTTCCGCAGGAATCCTGTAGTCCCAGCCGAAGCGGCTCAGCTGCAAGCTCTGCGCGATACGCAGCGCGGGTTCCATGAAACGGACCGCTGCGGCTGGCTCATAGCGCGACTCGACCGTATCCAGAAACAGGTACAGCCAGCGGCTGAAATGCTGCGGCTCGACACCTTCGAGTGGCTGATGCGCCAGTTGCACATTGCCGCGGTACTGCTTCGCGCCCAGCACAAGACTGCCCCAGAACGTGCACATCTTGGGGAGATGGTCGTCCCATCGGCCCGCCAGCGTTGCCTCGAACACGGGGCCAAGCAACGGATCGGCTCTCACCCGGTCGTAAAAGCCGTAGACGAGCTCGCGAATATTCGCCTCGGTAGGCTCGGCGGCGCGCTCAACGGCCAGTGCGGCAGGGAAAGACGGATTCATACAGATTCCAGATAATGCGGTTATTCATCGTGAATCGCCACACAGCGCCACAGGCCGTCAGGAATGACCTCGAACTGCGCCCAAACGAAAGGAAGTAGGCCGCAAACACCCCGCTTTTCGCATAAATGGCCTATGCGAGAAACGTTACCATTACAGCCGAAAGACAAACACCGACTGTCAGTGCAGAATTATAAAATATGCATAACGCCCGCATCTTAAGGCGAAGCGACGGCCCCAAGCAACCCTCGCATCGACGCGGTTATCCCCCGGATCGCGGCTTGCGCTCATCGTGGCACCGGCACTTATGAGACTAACCGACTATACGGATTACTCACTACGCGTCCTCTTGTACCTCGCTGTCCGTGGTGATGGCTTATCGACCATCCAGGACATCTCGGATGCGTACGGCATATCCAAGAACCATTTGATGAAGGTGGTGCAGCAACTCGGCGAACTCGGCTGGGTCGAGACCGTGCGCGGGCGGAATGGCGGCCTGCGGCTCGCCGAACAAACCAGTTCGCTGACCGTGGGCGAGATTGTGCGGGCGACGGAAAGCGACTTCGCCCTGGTTGGTTGCTTTCCCGGCCAGCAAGGTGAGCGCCGGGCCTGTGTCATTACACCGCACTGCCGTCTGCGCGGGGCGCTCGAGGCGGCACGCAACGCGTTCCTCGCCGAACTCGACCGCCATACGATCGGCGAGGTTGCGGAGCCGCATGGCCCGCTGGCCGCGCTGCTTGGTTTAAGCACCGTCATCCCGATCGTGCCGGTCGCGCCTGCTGGCGGCGCTGTACCGCTGTCCTGAAGCCGGCCGGCAAGTTCTCGCGCGTCAAATGTTAAATAGTTGTTGCTGATTGCAAAAAAACGCTTGAAACCTGCGTAAAACGCCTCAATTTGGTGGTAATCGAAAATTGGAGGTCTCTTGATGAGAATCGACAAACTCACCACTAAATTCCAGGAAGCACTGGCCGACGCGCAGAGTTTGGCCGTTGGTCATGAGAATCAATACATTGAACCGGTCCATGTCCTGTCGGCGCTCGTCGCCCAGCAGGATGGTTCGGCGCGTTCGCTGCTCTCGCGTGCCGGCGTGCATGTCCAGGCGCTGCAAACCGCCCTGAACGATGCCATCACGCGCCTGCCGCAAGTGCAGGGCACCGACGGCAACGTGCAGATCGGCCGCGAACTGACCGGCTTGCTGAATCAGGCGGACAAGGAAGCACAAAAACTCAACGACACGTTTATCGCAAGTGAGATGTTCCTGCTCGCGATCGCCGACGACAAAGGCGAGGCCGGCCGTCTCGCGCGTCAGCACGGTCTATCGCGCAAGTCGCTGGAAAGCGCAATCGTGGCGGTCCGCGGCGGTTCGCAGGTGCATAGCCAGGACGCCGAAAGCCAGCGCGAAGCGCTGAAAAAGTACACCGTCGATCTGACCGAGCGCGCGCGGGCGGGCAAGCTCGACCCCGTGATCGGCCGCGACGATGAAATTCGTCGTTCGATCCAGATCCTGCAGCGCCGTACCAAGAATAATCCGGTGCTGATCGGCGAGCCGGGTGTGGGTAAGACCGCAATCGTCGAAGGCCTGGCGCAGCGCATCGTCAACGGCGAAGTGCCGGAAACCCTCAAGGGCAAGCGCGTGCTGTCGTTGGACATGGCGGCCCTGCTGGCCGGCGCGAAATACCGCGGCGAGTTCGAAGAGCGCCTGAAGGCCGTACTGAGCGACATCGCGAAAGACGAAGGTCAGACCATCGTTTTCATCGATGAAATTCATACGATGGTTGGTGCGGGCAAGGCCGAAGGCGCAATGGACGCGGGCAATATGCTCAAGCCGGCGCTGTCGCGCGGCGAGCTGCATTGCGTCGGCGCCACCACGCTCGACGAGTATCGCAAGTACATCGAAAAGGATGCCGCGCTCGAGCGCCGTTTCCAGAAGGTGCTCGTTGACGAACCGTCGGTGGAAGCCACTATCGCGATCCTGCGCGGCCTGCAGGAGAAGTACGAACTGCATCACGGCGTCGACATCACCGACCCGGCGATCGTCGCGGCGGCCGAGCTGTCGCATCGTTACATCACGGATCGTTTCCTGCCGGACAAGGCCATCGATCTGATCGACGAAGCCGCGTCGAAGATCAAGATGGAAATCGATTCGAAGCCGGAAGAAATGGACCGGCTCGACCGTCGCTTGATCCAGCTGAAGATCGAGCGCGAAGCCGTCAAGAAGGAAAAGGACGAAGCGTCGCAAAAGCGTCTGCAACTGATAGAAGAGGAAATCGAGCGCTTGGATCGTGAGTACTCGGACCTCGAAGAAATCTGGACCGCGGAGAAAGCAGCGGTGCAGGGCAGCGCGCAGCTAAAGGAAGATATCGAAAAAACGCGCGCGGAAATAGTCCGTTTGCAGCGTGAAGGCAAGCTCGAGAAGGTCGCCGAGTTGCAGTACGGCAAGCTGCCGGGTCTCGAAGCGCAGTTGAAGGAAGTGACCCAGGCCGAAGCGAAAGAGCAGAGCAACCCGACACGCCCGCGCCTGTTGCGCACGCAAGTGGGCGCAGAGGAAATCGCAGAAGTTGTCTCGCGTTCCACCGGTATTCCGGTGTCGCGCATGATGCAAGGCGAGCGCGAAAAACTGCTACAGATCGAAGAGAAATTGCACGACCGGGTGGTCGGTCAGGACGAAGCGATTACCGCGGTGGCCGATGCGATTCGCCGTTCGCGTGCGGGTCTGGCGGATCCGAACCGGCCGTATGGCTCGTTCCTGTTCCTCGGGCCGACCGGTGTGGGTAAGACCGAGTTGTGCAAGGCGCTGGCGTCGTTCCTGTTCGATTCGGAGGATCATCTGATCCGTATCGACATGAGCGAATTCATGGAGAAGCATAGCGTCGCGCGGTTGATCGGCGCGCCGCCGGGCTATGTCGGTTACGAAGAAGGCGGCTACCTGACCGAAGCCGTGCGCCGCAAGCCGTACAGCGTGATCCTGCTCGACGAAATCGAGAAGGCGCATCCGGACGTGTTCAACGTGCTGCTGCAAGTGCTCGACGACGGCCGCATGACCGACGGCCAGGGCCGTACCGTGGACTTCAAGAACACGGTGATCGTGATGACGTCCAACCTCGGTTCGCAGGTGATCCAGGCGATGGTCGGCGAGCCGCAGGAAGCGGTGAAGGACGCGGTCTGGGAAGAGGTGAAGCTGCACTTCCGGCCTGAGTTTCTGAACCGGATCGACGACGTGGTGGTGTTCCATGCGCTCGACCGTTCGAACATCCAGTCGATCGCGCGGATTCAATTGCAGCGTCTGCATGAACGGCTTGCCAAGCTCGACATGCAACTGGTGGTGTCGGACGCGGCATTGGAGCATGTCGGCAAGGTTGGCTACGATCCACTGTTCGGGGCGCGGCCGTTGAAACGCGCAATCCAGCAGGAGATCGAGAATCCGGTCGCCAAGCTGATTCTGGCCGGCAAGTTCGGTCCGAAGGACGTGATTCCGGTCGAAGTGGAAGACGGCAAGCTGGTGTTCGACCGCGTCGTGCATTAAGCGAAGCGCGTTGGGCTGCGCACGGAACGGCAGTGGTTGGGCCGTTCCTGCCGACGTTAAAAAGCGGCAACGAAGGTGACTTCGTTGCCGCTTTTTTTTGCGTGCTAATGGTGGTGCCGGATAACGCGCCTTACGCGTTGCCCTTGCCGAACAGCGCCGACAGGCCGCCGAGCGCACCGAGCACGGTCGTCGAATTCAGTTTGCCTTCGGCGGGTACTTCGCCTTCTGGCGTCGCTGCGTTGACGACGTGCGGCAGGATCTGCGACAGGAGTCCGGTGACCTGATCCGGCTGTACGCCGGCTTTGGCTGCGAGGTTGGCGACGGTGTCCGAGCCGAGCACGCTATGCAGCGCATCCGGGGTGATCGCCTGGTTCTCGCCGTTGCTGACCCATGACGAAACGACGTCGCCAAGGCCCTTTTCCTTGAAGCTGCTGATCAGTCCGTTCAGGCCACCCGGCTGGTTGTTGACGAATTCCAGCGCGGCTGAAACGAGGGCTTGCTGGCCACCACCGCCTTCAGGCGATTTGCCAACCAGGGAACCGAGTGTGTCGAGTAGGCTCATGACGGTCTCTCTTGAATGCCGACCCGTGTTTAACGAGTCAGCGGGTGAAAACGCCGCGCGGTTGCGCGGCGCCGGTGGAAGGAAGGCGGACGGGAGCAGGGCAGCGCTTATGTGTCTATCACGCGTACATCACGCGACCAGCGCTGCCGTTAGCTGCCGGTGCTCTACCCAGTTTATGCGCCGCCAGAGGCTGCCGCAGCCGATGCGGCCTTGCTCTTCTTCGCCTTCTTCTTCGATGCCTTGGTGCCGGATGCGTCGGCTGGCGCGCTGGCAGCGGCCGCCGTGGCCGGCGCGGAAGCTGACGCCGCGTCGGACGCCGCGGCCTTGCTCTTCTTCTTCGACTTCGACGCCTTGGTGCCGGACGCTGCGGCAGGCGCAGCCGGTGCCGTCGTCGCGGCCGCGGTAGTCGCTGCGGGAGCGGCCGCCGGCGCCGCCTTGGTGCTCGCGGTGCTACTGGATTTCGCGGCAGCCTTGGCGCCCGTAGGCGGTGTGGACGAGCCGTTGATCGTCAGACCGGCGGTTTCGAGATTGGTCACCGATTTGGTGCCGATGCCTTTGACGCGGGTGGCGAGATCATCGGCATCCTTGAACGGGCCGTTCTTGGTGCGTTCATCGATGATCGCTTTCGCATGCACCGGACCGATACCCTTGACCGATTCGAGCGCCGCCTGATCGGCGGAATTCACTTCGACGGCCGCGGCAAATCCGGCCGACAGCGACAAAGCCAAAGCAACGCAAAGCATCAAAAGCTTCTTCAGCATGGCAAGCACTCCATTGAGGGCAAAAAAAGTTAGCCGCTAAGGGACGACTCGGGACGACGCATCCTGTAAGCATTCGCTGCGCTTAAGCATAGAACAAATTGCGCGCCCTTATTTGCAAACGCCGACGATTTATACCGATCGAATCGTGACAAGTAAATCAGGGCGGACAATATTTAAAGATTTTGCCTGGCGATTAAGCCGTTCTGAGTTTATCGATCAATGCGGATCACTGTAAATAATGGCCGCGCAGACAAATGACAGCGCGGCCCACTTGACTTAGAGTGCACTCGAAGTCCTAACCTGAGTTCCGTCATGTCGAAAATGTCAAAAGCACTCACCATCGGCGAGGTCGCCGGAACGATTGGCGTCTCCACGCACACGCTGCGCTACTACGAACAGGCCGGCCTGATTCGGGCGGTCGGGCGCACGCAGGCGGGGCACCGCCTGTATTCGCCGACCGATCTCGACTGGCTGCAGTTCCTGATGCGTCTGAAGGCGACCGGCATGCCGATCGCCGGGATGCAGGCCTTCGCGGCGCTGCGGGCAGAAGGTCAACCGACGATGGGCGAGCGCCGCGACATGCTGGTGGCGCATCGGGATACGGTTTTGGCGCGGATCGCCGAGTTGCAGAGCAATCTCGGCGCGATCATCGACAAAATCGCCTATTACGAGACCGCTGGGGAGCAGTCGCCCGCGAGCACACCGACACGACAGATCGACGAAACCCAATCGCTTTCGCATTCGGAAAAGGACTCACCATGGAACACGCACAAAACGATCGCTACACCCGAGGCTGGAACAAACTGAAGGAAATCGACGGCTCAACCGGCGAGCAGGTGATTGCCGCGCTTGCACCGATCGCGCCGGATTTCGGGCGTTTGCTAATCGAATTCGGCTTCGGCGATATTTACAGCCGGCCGCAACTCGATCTGCGCGCCCGGGAGATCGCGACGATTGCGTCGTTAGCGACGCTTGGCTGCGCGCAACCGCAGTTGAAGGTGCATATCGAGGCGGCATTGAACGTCGGCTGCACGCGCGAGGAGATCGTCGAGGTGTTCATGCAGATGGCGCTCTACGCAGGCTTCCCGGCAGCGCTGAACGCGCTGTTCGCGTCGCGGGAGATTTTCGAGCGGCGTGATCAGGCACTGGCGGAAGAGCCGGCGTCGGAGGAGGCGCAGGTGGGCTAAGACAAGAGAGAAGGGAGGGCGGCTGCTGGCGCAGCCGCTTTTTATAGGGATTAAGACGCAACTAACGGTCAGCCACTACTTATCGCTTCGACAACGCGCCACCGGTGTGGCCTGGAAACCCGGCTGGCATGAGCGGGGCAGACTGCGACAGTCTCGCACGCCGGCTCCTGCGATTCGTTCGAACAAGTTCAGGAGGTTCAGGAGGTTCAGCAGGTTCAGCAGGTTCAGCAGGTTCAGCAGGTTCAGCAGGTTCAGCAGGTTCAGCAGGTTCAGCAGGTTCAGCAGGTCCAACAAGCCGAACAGACCCCATCAAACCGCCGAATCCACCCTGACCACCGTTTCAGCGCGCAAATACCGCTTGCTCACGCCGCGCCAGTACAGCAGCAAACCGATGCCGGCAATCGCCAGGCTCAGCGTATTCGCGACCCAGAAGCCGCGCGCGCCGGTAAGCCATTCCGGCGTAGTACCGAAGACATTGAAGCCGAGCACATAGCCGCCACCGAGCCCCACACCCCATAGCGCAACCGCATAGATAACGGTCGGCACGACCGCCACCTTGTACGCGCGCAGCACGAACGCGGTGGTGATCTGCAATGCATCGAACAGGTGATAGCACACGACGATCAGCACCAGCGGCATCGCTGCCGCCACGACCTGTGCATTCGGCGTATAGCCTTCGATCACGTAAGGCCGCAGCACCAGCACGATTGCGCCATAACAACCGGCGATCGCGACCGCCATCATGATGCCGTGCCGCGACAACGTGCGCGCTGCTTCCGGGCGATGGGCGCCGAGCGCCTGGGCGACCAGCGTCGACGAAGCAATCCCGATCGACAGCGGCGTCATATAGAGCACCGCGCCGATGTTGCCGGCGATCTGGTGGCCGGCAAGTGTCGTCGTGCCGAAGCGCGCAATGAAGAGCGCCATGAACGTGTACGAGGTGACTTCGATCAGGTACGACAGACCCATCGGAATGCCCAGGCGCAGCTGCGCCGCCTGCCGGCGCCAGACTGGCCAGCAGAAGTGCGCAAAGATCGCGAACGGTTTGAACACGTAGACGCGCGTCAGCAGCAGCATCCCAACTACGGCCAGCCCCCAGTTGATCGCGGTGCTGGCGAGCGCGCAACCCGGACCGCCGAGCGCCGGCACGCCGAATCCGCCGAAGATGAACCACGTGTTGAGCGGGAACTTGAGCAGCAGCGCGCCGATTTGCAGAATCATCACGAGCCGCGGTTTGCCGACGGCATTGGTAATCGAGCTGTAGACGCGAAAGGCGAGGCCGGCCGGCAAGCCGAACGCCAGAATCTGCAGGTAGGCGACCGTGCGCTCATGCAATGCTTCGGGCACGCGCGCCAAATGCAGCACGGGCCCCGGAAAATAGAGAATCAGAAAGCCGATCACGGTTAGCGCGAGTGCGAGCCACAGCGCCTGGCGCACTTCTTCGCCGATCTCGATGTAGCGGCGCGCGCCATAGAGTTGCGCGGTGATGGGTTGCAGCGCGGTCAGGATGCCGGTCAGACCGATGTAGACGGAAATATAGATCGACGAGCCAAGGCCGAGTGCGGCGAGATCGACAGCCGAATAGCGGCCGACCATCGCCGTGTCGATCACGCCGAACGCGATGATCGCCAGTTGGCCGATCAACACGGGCCATGCAAGCCCGGCGATTTTCCGTACGTCGGCGAACATGATCAGTCCGGCTTCTTGTGCCAGCTGCGGCGTTTGACGACCGGCGGCTTCGGACGGTCGATCCGCACGTACAGGCGGAAGCGTTCGTCGCGGTCGGCTACGCGACGGCCTTCCCACACCAGCTTCCATACGAAGTCCGACATCGCGCTTGGGTCGCCGAAGTCCTGGGTGTCCTGCCGCAGGATCACGTCGCAATCCTGGTTGAATGAGAAATGCATATCGCCGAAATAGGCGAACGTCGCGATCTGCGCGTTACCGAGGCGCACCGGAGAGATGCAGGTGTAGTCCTCCGGAAGATGGCTCGCGATCTGCTCGGCAACGTCCTTGTAGGTCCGGCTGTAGTTGACGACCGGTAGCCACAGTGTCATTAGCAGCACCCACATTAGCGTTGTGCCGGCGCTCGAGAGCACCACGCTGCGCCACAGGACTTTCGGATGACGGGCCAGGCGCCATTGCACCAGGACGAACCAGCAGATTGTCACGGCGACGGCACACACGAACGACAGGATCTTGAACTGCGGCGCAAAACCCGGGGCGAGACGCGCGAGGTTACGCGCGAGCGGATGCGGAAAGCCGGTCAGCCCGGCTATGTACACCAGCCAGACGAAGCTGCCGAGGATCGTGAAGCTCAGTAACGCGAACCAGTCGATCGCGTTGATCGCACCGCGTTTGAGCGTGGGCAGCGCGAAGGCGGCCAGCACCGCAAGCGGCGGCAGCAGCAGCATGTAAAGTCGGTTCGACTGATGGCTCTGCAACACGACCAGCACCAGCAGCGGCCCAATCACCGACAGGGGAATCGCCACGTGCGGCGCGCGCCGCAGGCCTGACCAACTGAACCACGCCCAGAGCGCCAGCGGCCAGGCCGGCCACGTGAAGAGCGGCAGGTTCTTGAGTGCGTAGGCGGCCACCGAGCCGGGCGGCCCGGCGAACGAAGACAGGCTGACGTGCACCCACTGGTTCAGATACCAGACGGCGTCGTCAGGAAAAGCGGCGAGCGCGGCGATCGGCCACGCAACCGATAGGGCAAGTGCCACCGGCAGACCGGCCAGCAGCAGCCAGCGCGAACGCGCCTCGCGCACGATCAGTGCCATCGCCAGGGTGCCGAGCAACAGCGCGCCAACCAGCACCGGGCTGCTGGCCAAGGCGACGAGGCCGAGCGCCAGGCCCCAGATCAGCGCGCCCTGGATTGGCTTGTCGACCATCCGCACGAGCCCATAGACGAGCATGGCGATGCCGAAGAACTGTGCCAGTTGAGGCGTGGTTTCGTGGCCGCGTTCGGCAAGGCCGAAGCAGGCGAGCAGGATCAGCAGCGCGCCGTCGGCGAGGGTGCGGCCGTAATCGCGCGGCTCCGGCTCGCCGCCGAATGCGTATTTGAACGGCTGTACTTCGGCGCGCCGGCCGAGCAGATAAGCCGCATACCAGACGAACGCACAGGCCGCGCAAAACAGCAGGCCCGTAAACACGCGCGACGCATTGCTCGCGTCGACCCATGGTGCAAGGGCGCGGATCGCGCTGGCACCGAGCCAGTAGCCGAGCGGGCCGTCTTCCGTCATGTACTTGCCGACCAGATTCGGCAGCAGCCAGTCGTGCGCGCTGCCGTTGGCCATTGTCCACATGACGCCGAAGCCGGCTGCGTCCTCGTTCTTCCACGGATCCCGGCCGAACAGGCCGAAGAAGGCGTAGACGATACAGATGGTCAGCAGCAGCCAGCGCGGCAATGCACTGGTCGCGGAGGCAGTGAGGCGAACGACAGGTCTCATGCGGTGTGTGGATATCGGATAGGCGGTGCAGCCAGGACCGGACGGGGTGTCCGGCCGGAATGGCCAATTTGGAGCATCCGGCATTGTAGTCGTGCCGTGCGATGCGCGTCACGGGCGGCAATGGCTCGCAACGTCATTGGGGTTCCTGTAACACGGTGCCGCAACGGGCGGCCTGGTGCTTACAAGCGTCCGGGATAAGGAGACAAAGGAGCAGAGACAAAAAAGGGCAGCTCGCGCTGCCCTTTTTTGCTGCTGCTTCGTTGCTGGCCAAGGCCTGCGACGAGGCGGGTATTACTTCGCAGCTGCCTTGCCGGTAGCGCGCGTGCCGAACTTCTTGTTGAACTTCTCGACGCGGCCTGCCGTGTCCATGATCTTTTGTTGGCCGGTGTAGAACGGATGCGATTCCGACGACACTTCGATCTTGGCGAGCGGGTAGGTCTTGCCGTTGAATTCAGCGGTTTCACGCGTCTGGATGGTCGAGCGCGTGATGAACTTGAAGTCGATCGACATGTCGACGAACAGGACTTCGCGGTAATCCGGGTGAATGCCTTCTTTCATGGTCTTTCCTTTAATCTGGCGGTAGCCAACCCGCGAGCAGCCGCTACGAATGCGGACTGCATCTAGGCGCGAGCCACTTGCCTATGGTCGAAAAACGGCGATTATGCCAGAAAATCAGTCGCTTGACGACCTATCTACGACCTTTTTGCCAACGGTTTGCCTCGTTTTCGCTGGCGCGCGGCGAGTTCGTTTCTCGTACGCAGGCCACGCGGCGCCCCTTATGCGGCGGGCGTCAGGCCGGAGCGAACGTCAATCCCGCCCGCGCCGGATCCTGCCGGTAATACCGCGCCAGCAACCGGTATAGCTCGGGATATTCCGCCTCGAACGCCTGTGGCTGGACGAACAGCGCCTCGCTGCACACGGCAAAAAATTCCGATGGATGGTCCGCCGCATACGGATCGATCAGCGAATCGCGCTCGAAACGCTCCCAGCGCCTGTCCGGCACCGCGTCCACTTTGGCGCAGAAATGGTCGTATGCATGGTCGAAGATGTCGGCCCAAGCCTGTGAATCGAGCGGGGCATGCCAGCGGCGCGTGAGCGGCGGATGGCCGTCCGCCTCGCCGGTCAGCATGTCGATCTTGTGCGCGAATTCGTGAATCACGACGTTATAGGCGTCCGTGCCGCCTGTCATCTGCGCGTCTTCCCACGACAACACCACCGGGCCGCCTTCCCATGCTTCGCCGCTCGCATCGTGCTCGACTTCGTGCACCACGCCGTCTTCGTCTTCAACTGTCTTGCGGATCACGAACTCGCCCGGATACACAATCACGCCGACCCAGCCGCGATACAGATCGAGGCTCAGGTTCAGCACCGGCAGACACGCTTGCGCGGCGATCGCCACAGTCATGGCGTCGGTCAATTCGAGGTCGTGCGCGGTCGAAAATTCTTTTTGCGCGATGAAGAGGCTCGTCAGCTCGCGCAGACGCACGCGATCCGGCGTCTCGAGATGGGCGAGGAAGGGCAGGCCGTCGAGCGTGGCTTGCCAAAGCGCGTCGTCGATCGCGTAGTCGCGCAGCGCGCGGTCGCGGCGGCGCGTGCCGATCCATTGGGTGAGTTTCGAAAGCATGGCCTGATGAAACCCTTAATCGATCTGTTTTTGCCACGCGGCGAAAATGCCGCCGCATATCGCGATGCCGATCAGGAAGTAGAAGCCGTCCAGCGAGGTCAGGAAGCTTGCCTGCTGCGCGACCGTCCTGCTGATTTCCACGATCGCAAGCGAATGCGCCTCGGATGGCGAGCGGCCGGCTGCGCTGAAGCCGCTGGTTAGCGCAGCAAGCGAACTCTGGAACACCGGATTGTACGGATTCACGAACTCCGCGAGGCGAGCTTGATGCAGCGCCTGCCGATGTTGTTCGACGATGATCACCGAGGCCGTCGCGAACGAGATCGTCAGTTGCCGCACGATGTTCTTCAGCCGGTAGCCATGCGTGAATTCTTCAATGGCGAAGATTCTAAACGTCAGATTGGCGACTGGGAGCACGATAAACAGCAATAGCAGGCCGCGCAGCAGCATCGGCACGATCAGCGCGGCTTCGCCCACGCCTGGCGACATGCGCGTCATCCACGCCGCGGCGAACGCGGCCACCGCGAAGCCCGGGACAATGATCCACTTCTTGCGCGGCAGGAGCTTCGCGTAACGCAGGTAGACGAATAGGGCGCTCGCCGAAATCAACGACGTCACGCCGACCAGCCGCCCGGTATTCTCGACTGGGTAGCCGAGGCCACTTTCGAGAAAGCGCGATGTCAGATAGCTGAATACGGTCGAGATGTAGTAGTAGAACATGTACAGCACAAGTCCGACCTGGAACACCTTTTCGCGCAGCGCATGCAGCCGCACCAGCGGCGCCGGGTGGTGCCATTGCTGGTAGGCGAACCAGCCAAGCGCGACGATGCCCGCGACCGTCAGCAGAATCAGCCCCGGCGAGGCGCTGAACAGCTGGAACCGTACCTGTTGCATCACGATTTGCAGCGCGCCTTGCGCGAACGCGAAGATCAGATAAGGCCAGAAGTGCGCCGCGCCACGCTCTTCCGGCAAGCGGTTGCCCGTGTCCGGCAGCGCGAGCAGGGCGAGAATGGCAAACAGCACGCCGACCGGCGCGGTGCAGGCGAATAGCGCGCGCCAGTCGAAATGCGCGACCAGTTGGCCTCCGATCAACGGCGCAAGCGCACTGCTCAACACGATCAGCACGAGAAAGGCACGCGTTGCCGCAGGCCGCTGCTGCGGCGTAAAGCTCATCTGGATCAGAATGCGGCAGGTGCCCATCATCGGGCCGATGAAGTAGCCCTGAAAGCCGCGCGCGAAAGCGAGTTCGATCGACGACTCGCACAATGTGGCAGCGATCGCGCCAACTGAATAGAGCAGCATGCAGCCGGCCACGTAGCGCCGGTAACCGAAGCGCTCGACCCACCATTGCTGCTGCAGAATGCCGAGCACGGCCGCTACCGCATAGGCGCTCGAGGCCCACACCAGTTCATCCGGCGACGCGTTGATGCCGCCTGCAATGTAGCTGGTGAAAAACGAAAAGATCGCGTTATCGAAATAGTCGAGGCCGGTGACGACGGCCAGCACCCACGGGAAAAAATCGCCCCGCAGTTTTACGACGCTGAACAACGGCGTGCGGGAAGACGCGGCACTCATGCGGACGGATCCGCGGCGGAGTCAGGCGCAGTATCAGACGCGACTTCATCTCGTGTCTTTTTGCGTCCCTCTTGTGGCGTGGCGGTGGCCTTGGCACGTGCGGTGCGGCGTTGTTCGAGCAACGCGTCCGCGTTTTCTCCAGCGAGGCGACGTTCGAGATAGTCGAGGTCGGGACTCAATTCGGCTCGCAGTTTTTGCGCTTCCTTGAGTTCGCGGTGCATTGTTTCGATGTGGGCATCGAGCGCTTCGACCTGTTCCGAGATGGCATCGCGAATCTGCTGCAGCGATTCGGTGGAATAGCGGTGACCGCCTTCGACCTGCTCCAGCGGCCGCTTGAGCATTTCGGTGATGCCGTGCAGCGAAAAACCGAGCGAGCGCAGGCGCAGGATACGGCCGAAACGCTTCAGGTCTTCCTCGTCGTAAAGCCGATAGCGGCCTTCGCTGCGGGTAGGCGAGACGAGGCCGCGTTCCTCGTAATACTTCAGCGTGCGCGGCGTGACCCCGAGGCGTTCGGCAGCATCGCGTACGGTGAGCAGGGTGGGTGAGTCCTTCGACATAGGGTATGGCAGGCATGACGCACTGAACGTATTGTACTGCAACGTGTACGTTCACGTACAGGTTGTCGCGTCAGCGCCCATTGTTTGGGGCGAAATCTTGCAGACGAAAAAAAGCCGCTCGTTTCTGGCGAGCGGCTTTTTTATGCGGTGCGGCTGTTTCGGCGGGAGGCCTTAGCTGCCGCCGCCACGACGCATCATGTCGAAGAACTCGGAGTTGCTCTTCGTCTGGCGAATCTTGTCGAGCAGGAATTCCATCGATTCGACTTCGTCCATGTCGTGAATGAACTTGCGCAGCACCCAGATCTTTTGCAGAACTTCGGGCTTGATCAGCAGTTCTTCACGGCGCGTGCCGGACTTGTTCAGGTTGATCGACGGATAGACGCGCTTTTCAGCGAGGCGGCGTTCCAGGTGCACTTCCATGTTGCCGGTGCCCTTGAACTCTTCGTAGATCACGTCGTCCATGCGGCTGCCGGTTTCGATCAGTGCCGTACCGATGATGGTCAGCGAACCGCCTTCTTCGATGTTACGAGCGGCGCCGAAGAAACGCTTCGGACGTTGCAACGCGTTCGCGTCGACACCGCCCGTCAGCACCTTGCCCGAGGCCGGCACCACGGTGTTGTATGCACGCGCGAGACGCGTGATCGAGTCGAGCAGAATCACCACGTCGTTCTTCATTTCGACGAGGCGCTTGGCTTTTTCGATCACCATTTCGGCGACTTGCACGTGACGCGCAGCCGGTTCGTCGAACGTGGAGGCGATCACTTCGCCCGCCACCGAACGCTGCATTTCGGTCACTTCTTCCGGGCGTTCGTCGATCAGCAGCACGAACAGCACGACATCCGGGTGATTCTGTTTGATCGCGTGAGCGATGTGCTGCAGCATCACGGTCTTACCGGACTTCGGCGAAGCAACCAGCAAGCCGCGCTGACCCTTACCGATCGGCGCGATCATGTCGATGATGCGGCCCGTGACGTTTTCTTCGCCACGCATTTCACGTTCGAGCAGCAGCACCTTGTTCGGGTGCAGCGGCGTCAGGTTTTCGAACATGATCTTGTGCTTCGAGGCTTCCGGCGGCTGGCCGTTGACCTTGTCCACCTTGACCAGCGCGAAATAGCGTTCGCCGTCTTTCGGCGTACGCACTTCGCCTTCGATCGTGTCGCCCGTGTGCAGGTTGAAGCGGCGGATTTGCGACGGGCTGATGTAAATATCGTCCGTGCTGGCGAGATACGAGGTTTCTGGCGAACGCAGGAAGCCGAAGCCGTCCGGCAGCACTTCGAGCGTGCCGTCGCCGAAGATCGTGTCGCCCGCTTTGGCTCGTTTTTTTAGAATGGCAAACATCAATTCCTGCTTACGCAGGCGGTTTGCACTTTCGATCTCGAGGCCATTGGCCATCTCGATCAATTCGGACACGTGCTGAGTCTTAAGCTCGGATAAATGCATACGGAGAACCCGCAGGAGAAGGTGCGACGAAATGAAATCTGGGAGGAGAGTGAGCGGAACCGCTCAAGGACTTACACGTCTTTTCGACGTTTTGCGGATTCTAGCATAGCACACGCCAATTTCCGTCAGTGCGACGGTTTGGCATCTTTCTTATTGAGCGTGTTGCCGGCTGACAACACGCCTGAGACAGCGCGCCTGAAGGTCTCAACGGCCTGGAGCGCGCCGATGCGACCGCTTTACAGGTTGCCGTCGAGGAACGCGGTGAGTTGCGACTTCGACAATGCACCGACCTTTTGCGCGGCGACAGCACCGTTCTTGAAGAGGATCAGCGTGGGGATGCCGCGCACGCCGAACTTGACCGGCGTCGATTGATGTTCGTCGACATTGATCTTGGCGATTTGCAGGCGATCGGCGTAATCCTTGGCGACTTCGTCGAGGATCGGCGCGATCATCTTGCACGGACCGCACCATTCAGCCCAGAAATCGAGCAGCACGGGTTTATCGGATTTCACGACGTCCTGTTCGAACGATGCGTCGCTAATATGCTTGATTGATTCGCTCATTGTATGAATACCTCTATCGGTTCGAGGCCTGCCTGAATTGCTCGCCACGATACGTCAAAAACCAGGGAAACTTCCGTTCGCTTTGCCGCAATCGGAGCGTTGCCGACGCAGGCCTGAAAAAGTCGAAAGACCATTTCCGGAATGCGTGGAAAGCTCGCGGTTGCGGGTCATCCGTATGTCAGTTTAGCTTAATTCGCTATGCGTTGCCGGTGGTGATAGTACTCATCAAGGGCAGTGGAGCCAGGGGCTGCCGGTGAAATGCCATTACGCCTTAACAACCGCGACGCAACCTATCTGGTGGCTGGCCGCGCAAACTCAAGTGCCCCGCACACCTACTTCCGGGGTGCCGCGCTATATGAGGCGAAGCGCCTGATTCGGCGCGTCGATGTCAGTTTGGTCGTATTAACAGTCGCGCGACGGGCCAAGCGGTGATAGAATGTTTCGTGACGGGCCTCCTCGCATGGAGGGATGGTCAACCTGGTCAGGTCGGGAACGAAGCAGCCACAGCCGTTTTCCACCAGTGCCGAGGGTCAGGCTCGTCACCTTCCTTTTTTCTTGTTTTTCCTCTGCCGTACCTTCCATCTCCTGTTTTACCCGAGCGCTGCCACCCAGGTACTGCGTTGGCGTTTCTTGCGCGCTTCATCTATTTTTTTCTATCGGTCCGTTAGCCAGTTTCAATGAAGCGGCAACACGCGTTCGCACGCCGTTTCGATTCGGTTTTGCGCGGCATCGTTACTGATACAATTTCCGGATGACCTATCAAGTTCTCGCACGCAAATGGCGGCCGAAGGATTTCGCTTCGCTCGTCGGACAGGAGCACGTGGTGCGCGCGCTCACGCACGCGCTCGACGGCGGCCGTCTGCACCATGCCTATCTGTTTACCGGCACCCGCGGCGTTGGTAAAACCACGCTGTCGCGCATCTTTGCCAAGGCGCTGAATTGCGAAACCGGTGTGACCTCCACGCCGTGCGGCGTGTGCCGCGCGTGCCGCGAGATCGATGAAGGCCGCTTTGTCGATTATGTCGAGATGGACGCGGCGAGTAATCGCGGCGTCGACGAAATGGCGGCGCTGCTGGAGCGCGCGGTCTACGCCCCGGTCGACGCGCGCTTCAAGGTCTACATGATCGACGAAGTGCACATGCTGACCAACCACGCCTTCAATGCGATGTTGAAGACGCTGGAAGAGCCGCCTTCGCACGTCAAATTCATTCTTGCTACCACCGATCCGCAGAAGATCCCGGTTACGGTGCTGTCGCGCTGTCTGCAGTTCAATCTGAAGCAGATGCCGGCCGGGCACATCGTGTCGCATCTCGAACACATTCTCGGCGAAGAGAAAGTGCCGTACGACGCCCAGGCATTGCGCCTGCTCGCGCGCGCGGCCGACGGCTCGATGCGCGACGCGCTCTCGCTGACCGATCAGGCGATCGCCTATTCGGCCAATCAGGTGAATGAAGAAGCGGTGCGCGGCATGCTTGGCGCGCTTGACCAAAGTTATCTGATTCGTCTGCTCGACGCGCTTGCCGATGGTGACGGCGCCGCCGTGCTGGCGGTCGCGGACGAGATGGCCTTGCGCAGCCTGTCGTTTTCGACGGCGTTGCAGGATCTGGCGAGCTTGTTGCACCGAGTCGCGTGGGCGCAGTTCGCGCCTTCGTCGGTGTTGGACGAGTGGCCGGAAGCGGCTGATCTGCGTCGTTTTGCCGAGGCGTTGAGCGCCGAGCAGGTGCAGTTGTTCTATCAGATTTCGACCATCGGCCGAAGCGAACTGGGTCTCGCGCCTGACGAATACGCCGGCTTCACGATGACGTTGTTGCGCATGCTGGCGTTCGAGCCGGCGCCCACCGGTGGTGGTGGCGCGGCTGCGGCGCGAGCGGCAGGACCGGCGGGGGCGGGTGGCGCTAAACGCGCCGGCTCACCGGCGGTCGCTGCGCAACAGGCGGTGGCGCCGTCGCGTGCGGTTGAAGCAGCCGCTCCCGTGCCGGTCCGCTCCGCAAGTCCAGCGGCGGAAGCGAAGTCCACGACACCGGATTCGCAGCACCTCGCATCGGCGGAGCCTGCTGAAAATGCTGGTGCGACGAAACCAGCTATTGGTGAAGCGCCGATTGTTTCCAGGTCCGCATCTGCATCGTTGCCCGCTTCTGGCGCCGCGAGCGCGGCGCCTGCGCCCGCGGCGGCTGACGTCATCGCCGCGCCGGCTTTAGCGCCGTGGCAGGAAGAAGCGTCCACCGAACCGGTTTTGAGCAATCCGGCGCCTGCACCTACGGACACGAACGTGCCCCAAGCTCCCCCGATGCCCGAAGCGATGTCCTCGGTGCCGCCGGCTGAAGCGATGGCAGCAACAAAAGTAGCGGCTGTGCCCGCGACCGAGGCGGCAGAATCGATCGAAGCGGTCGCAGCAACGAAAGCAGCGGCTGCACCGGCCCTGGCACCGTGGGACGACGCGCCCACTGAGCCAGCCTGGAACGAAGCATCCGCTGCCGCCGCGCCTCAGGAATCGACACCCCCGTCTCCGCTCGCTGGCCCAGCCGCAGCCACGCTCGCACGCGTGGAAGAGGCCGCGCCAGCAACGGCATCGCAAGAGCCGCCGCCCGCAGCCGACATCCCGCCACGCCGCGCAGGCGGCGCGAGCGACGCGCTCAATGTATTGCGCAGCGCAGGCCTGAAAGTATCATCGGACCGTGGTCGCGCGACGGCAGCAGCTTCCGCCGCCAAGCCCGCTGCAGCCCCAGTCGCGCCGAAGCCCGCTGCCCCCCGCGTGGTCGTCAATGTGCCAACACCGGGCGTCCCGCGCCGCGCGCCGCAACAGGACGCCGCTCCGGCCGCACGTGCGCCGTCGTCGCAAGCCCATGAGCAGAACGGCTCGTCGAGCGCGCCGTGGGACGACATGCCGCCGGATGAATACATGCCGCTTACGGCAGCGGACGAAGGTTATTACGGCCTGCCGGACGACACCTACATGCCGGTGTTCGACAGCGGACCCGACGACGTTCGCGTGAACGCCGCGCCTGTGTCGACCCCCGCGCCCGTGGTCGACAAGCGGCCGTTGCCGCCCGCCGTGCCGCTCGATCCGCTGGGTTTCCAGGGCGACTGGCCCGCGCTCGCCGTCGATCTGCCGCTTAAGGGCATTTCGTATCAGCTAGCGTTCAATAGCGAACTGATGGCGCTCGAAGGCAACACGCTCAAGCTGAACGTGCCGGTGCCGCAGTACGCGGAGGCCTCGCAGGTCGCTAAACTGAAAGTCGCGCTCGTCGAAAAACTCGGCCAGAACGTCGACGTACTGGTCGAAGTCGGCCCGGCGCGCCGCACGGCAGCCGCGCACGACGCCGCCCTGCGCGCCCAGCGCCAGCAGGAAGCGGAGCGCGAGATCGGTGCCGATCCGTTCGTGCAGTCACTGATTCGCGAGTTCGGCGCGAGCATCGTGCCCGGTTCGATCCGCCCGATTACGCAGGACGTCGGCCCGAACGGCGCGCCGTCCGTCTACTGATTCGCCGCGCTTTGGCGCACCCGATTTCCGGATTTCACGCTATCAAGAAGGAGCATGTCCATGATGAAAGGCCAACTCGCCGGGCTGATGAAACAGGCCCAGCAGATGCAGGAAAACATGAAGAAGATGCAGGAGCAGCTTGCATTGATCGAAGTCGAAGGGCAGTCGGGTGCAGGTCTCGTCAAGGTGACGATGACTTGCAAGAACGACGTGCGCCGCGTGTCGATCGATCCGAGCCTGCTTGCCGACGACAAGGACATGCTGGAAGACCTGGTCGCCGCTGCATTCAACGATGCCGTGCGCAAGGCCGAAGCCACCGCTCAGGAAAAGATGGGCGGAATGACCTCGGGTCTGCCGCTGCCGCCGGGCTTCAAGCTGCCGTTCTAAGCGACGTTGTTGCAAGAAGGGGTTCACGCCGTTGCTTTAACCGCGGCGTGAGTTGAATGCGCGAGCCGCGCCCGTTCGAATGCCCGCACCGGATACCCGTCCCCGGTTCGTGCAAGTTTGCATCAGGGCAGTTCAGTTCGTTCGCCGGGCATGCCTGCCCGACTCGGTACCGAGCTAATAGAAACAACCAGAAGCAACCGCATCGCCACCCGCATACCGGGCCATACCGGGCAACACTCACTTCGACGCTGCCGATCCGCATGAAACAACCTTCCGCCTTGTCGGCGCTCGTCGAAGCGCTACGCGTGCTGCCCGGCGTCGGGCCAAAGTCCGCGCAACGCATGGCGTACCACCTGATGCAGCACGATCGCGATGGCGCCGAAAAACTCGGTCGCTCGTTGCTGTTCGCGACTGAACATCTGCAGCACTGCGAGAAATGCAACACCTTTACCGAAGCACAGATCTGCGAGGTCTGTCTCGATGAGGAGCGCGATCCGGCGTTGTTGTGCGTGGTCGAGACACCCGCCGACCAGATCATGCTCGAACAGACGATGACCTATCGCGGCCTCTATTTTGTGCTGATGGGGCGGCTCAGTCCGCTCGACGGCATCGGCCCGAAGGAGATCCATTTCGACCGGCTGGTCAAGCGCGCGACGGATGGCATCGTCAAGGAAGTCGTGCTTGCAACCAATTTCACCAACGAAGGCGAGGCCACCGCGCATTACCTCGGGCAGACGCTCAAGGCGCGCGGCCTTGCCGTGACACGCCTCGCGCGTGGCGTGCCGGTGGGTGGCGAACTCGAGTACGTCGACGCCGGCACGATCGCCCGTGCAATGCTCGACCGGCGCTCGATGTAGCGCGACGTAACTGGAAGCGCCACGTCGCGGCGCCTACAAAGCCTGAGCGAGCCGCCCGAGACCGGTCCACAACGCCTCACGCCGCGCCTGGGCAGCAACAGAACAGAGAGGAGACACATGAGCGTCAACCCCGATCCCAGCGCCACCGCCACCCCTAAAGGCCCGCTTGCCGGCGTCAAGGTGCTCGAACTCGGCACGTTGATCGCCGGTCCGTTCGCCGCGCGCTTTCTTGGCGAGTTCGGCGCCGACGTCATCAAGATCGAAGATCCGAAAGGCGGCGATCCGCTGCGCAAATGGCGCAAGCTTTATCCGGAAGTCGGCGGCACGTCGCTCTGGTGGGCCGTTCAGGCGCGCAACAAGAAATCCGTCACGATCAATCTGAAAGCCGAAGAGGGCAAGGAGATCGTGCGGCGCCTCGCGAAAGAGGCCGATATCGTCGTCGAGAATTTCCGGCCGGGTTTATTAGAGAAGCTCGGGCTCGGTTATGACGTTTTATCGGCGGACAACCCCGGGCTTGTGATGGTGCGTCTGTCCGGCTACGGTCAGACCGGGCCGTATCGCGACCGGCCTGGATTCGGCGCGATCGCCGAATCGATGGGCGGTCTGCGCCACATCACCGGCTATCCGGATTTGCCGCCGCCGCGCATCGGCATTTCGATCGGAGATTCGATTGCCGCGTTGCATGGTGTGATCGGCGCGTTGATGGCCTTGCATCACAAGCAGGTGAACGGCGGCAAAGGGCAGGTCGTGGACGTCGCGCTGTACGAGGCAGTCTTCAACATGATGGAGAGCGTGGTGCCGGAGTACGGCGTGTACGGCATGGTGCGTGAGCGCACCGGCGCGTCGCTGCCGGGCATCGTGCCGTCGAACACGTATCCTTGCCGCGACGGCAGCATCGTCATCGGCGGCAATAGCGACCCGATTTTCAAGCGCTTGATGATCGCTATTGAGCGCGAGGACCTGGCGAACGATCCTGCCCTCGCGCACAACGACGGCCGCGTGCCGCGTACGCAGGAAATCGACGGCGCGATCGCCGCGTGGCTTGCCACGCGCACCATCGACGAGGCGCTGGTTGTGCTGAACGCGGCCGACGTGCCGGTCGGCCGGATTTACAGCGTCGCGGACATGTTCACCGATCCGCAATTCATGGCGCGCCAGATGATCCAGCGCTTCAAATGGCAGGACGGTCAGGAAATCACGCTCCCGTCGGTGACGCCGAAACTCTCGGAAACGCCCGGCGAAACGCGTTGGTTAGGCCCGGAACTGGGTGAACATACCGATGAAGTCCTGCAATCGCTAGGTTATGATTCTGACTACATTGCAAGGTTGCACGCGCAACAGATTGTGTGAGTGAACGCGCGGCAAAAAGACAACAAAAAGTTCGGAGACTAGAGACCATGCAGCGCAGAACCTTCCTCGCCGGTACCGCCGCGCTCGCGGGCGCCACGTTCGCCGCCACGCCGCTCGCTTTCGCGCAGGGCAAACCTGAAACCACCAAGGTGGCGATCGCTGTCGGCGGCAAGAATCTGTTCTATTACCTGCCGCTCACGATTGCCGAGCGCCGCAATTACTTCAAGGACGAAGGACTCGACGTCGAAATCTCGGATTTCGCCGGCGGCTCGCAAGCGCTGAAGGCGGCAGTCGGCGGCAGCGCGGATGTGGTCTCCGGCGCGTTCGAGCACACCTTGCTGTTGCAGGCGCAAAAGCAGTCGTTCCGCGAATTCGTGCTGCAGGGACGCGCCCCGCAGATCGTGCTCGCGGTGTCGAAGAAGGCGATGCCGAATTACAAGTCGATCGCCGATCTGAAGGGCAAGAAAATCGGCGTGACCGCGCCGGGTTCGTCGACGTCGATCATGGCGAGTTTCGTGTTGGCGAAAGCTGGGTTGACCGCGAAAGACGTCGCTTTCATCGGTGTGGGCGCGGGGGCGGGCGCGATCGCGGCGCTGCAGTCAGGCCAGATCGATGCCATTGCCAATCTTGACCCGGTGATGACCAAGCTTGAGCGCACTGGCGAGATTCGCGTCGTGTCTGACACGCGTACGCTCGCCGACACGCGCAGCGTGTTCGGCGGCGACATGCCGGCAGGCTGCCTGTACGCGTCACAGAGTTTCATCACGAAGAATCCGAATACCACCCAGGCGCTGACCAATGCGATGGTGCGTGCACTCAAGTGGCTGCAAACGGCGACCGGCAGCGAGCTGATCAATACCGTGCCGGAAGGCTATTTGCTAGGCGATCGGGCGGTGTATCTGGACGCATGGCAGCACGTGAAGGAGGCGATGTCGCCGGATGGCCTGATGCCTGCGGACGGGCCGGCCACGTCGCTGAAGACTTTGCAGGCGTTTGATCCGGCGGTGCAGGGCAAGCCAATCGATCTGTCGAAGGCGTGGACCAACGACTTCGTCAAGAAAGCGCTGGCGACGGTCAAGGCCTGAGCACCGTCAGTGTGAAGCCGAGGGCGGCGCGTGCCGCATTGGCCTCGACCACTCCCCACTGCTGTCATGACGACATGACAAACCGAAACCGATTTTGGAAGCGAGTCGAACGATGACCGTTGCCGCTCTGGCGCTCGACAACATCACCTGCACGTTCGCTGCGCGGGACAACCGCGCGCAGCGTTACACGGCGGTCAAAGACACGACCTTGCACATCGCGCCGGGCGAATTCGTCTCGGTGGTCGGCCCGACCGGCTGTGGCAAATCCACCTTGCTGAACGTCGGCGCCGGTTTGCTGGGGCCGTCGTCGGGAACGGTCAGTGTGTTCGGCGAGCCGCTCAAGGGGATCAACCGGCGCGCTGGCTACATGTTCCAGGCGGATGCACTGATGCCATGGCGCTCGGCCATCGACAACGTGATGGCCGGCCTCGCATTTCATGGTGTCCCGCCAGCCGAAGCACGCAGCAAAGCCGACGAGTGGTTGAAGCGCGTCGGCCTCGGCGGTTTCGGCGACCGCTATCCACATCAACTGTCGGGCGGCATGCGCAAGCGCGTGGCGATGGCGCAGACGCTGATTCTGGATCCGGACATCATCCTGATGGACGAACCGTTTTCCGCGCTCGACATCCAGACGCGTCAGCTGATGGAAAACGAGCTGCTCGACCTGTGGGCGGCGAAACGCAAAGCGGTGCTGTTCATCACGCACGATCTCGACGAAGCGATCTCGATGTCTGACCGCGTGGTGGTGCTGTCAGCGGGTCCGGGCACGCATCCGATCGGCGAATTCACCATCGATCTGCCGAGGCCGCGCGACGTCGCCGAGATTCGCGCGCATCCGCGTTTCGTCGAATTGCATGCACAGATCTGGAGCGTGCTGCGCGATGAAGTGCTCAAGGGCTACCAGCAGCAACTCACTGCCGTTTAACCACGGCGCACAGTTGGGTTCCGTAGTTGAGTGACACATTTGCGTCTTGCTGTTGCGTTCGCAAGTTGCGTCCGAAGTTGCGTCGATCAATCGTCTAAGGCAAACCGAGTCATGTGGAAGACGTTGCGCCCGAACCGGGCGAACCTGGTGATCTGGCAGTGGCTGCTGCTCGTGCTGTGCTTCGTGCTTTGGTACGTGCTGACCAGTCCGACACTGCTGCCACCGTTCTATTTCGACGACCCGAACAAGGCCGCGTTCTTCTTCGGCGAGCCGCAGAAGGTGCTGCAGCGCATCTGGGAGTGGTTCACCGGCGGCGAAATCTATCTGCACCTGTGGATCACCCTGGTCGAAACGGTGCTCGCGTTTGTGCTCGGCACCGCGCTCGGACTTGGCGTTGGTCTGTGGCTCGCGCTGTCGCCGCTCGCGAGCGCGCTATTCGATCCGTACATCAAGGCCGCCAATTCGATGCCGCGCGTGATTCTCGCGCCGATCTTCGGCGTGTGGTTTGGCCTCGGTATCTGGTCAAAGGTGGCGCTCGGCGTCACGCTGGTGTTCTTTATCGTGTTCTTCAACGTCTATCAGGGCGTGAAGGAAGTGAGCCCGGTCGTGCTGGCCAACGCGCGCATGCTTGGCGCGAACCGCAAGCAACTGCTGCGTTTCGTGTATCTGCCGAGTGCGATGAGCTGGGTGTTTTCGAGTCTGCATACCTCGGTGGGCCTGGCGTTTGTCGGCTCGGTGGTGGGGGAATATCTCGGCTCGGCGCGTGGCGTCGGCTATCTGATTCTGCAAGCCGAAGGTACCTTCGACATCAATACTGTGTTCGCCGGGATTCTGGTGCTAACGGCATTCGCGCTGATTCTCGATGCCATCGTCGGGATTGGCGAGCGGCGGCTGATGAAGTGGCAGCCGAAGTCGGGTGATACGGAAAAGCTGTAGCGCCACATTCCCAACGGCTCAACAAAAACGGCGCGCGGTTTCAAACCGCACGCCGTTTTCTTTTCCGCTCAAAGGAGCGGCTGCGTCAGTGCACTGCGCCTAAGGCGTAATCACCACTTTCCCGATCACCCGGCGCTCCGCCATATCGCGCAACGCGCGGCCCGTGTCGTCGAGCGAATAGCGTTCCGACACATACGGCTTGAGCTTGCCCTCGGCGATCCAACTGGTCATCTGCTGGAACGCGGCGTGATTGTGCTGCGGCTCGCGTTTCGCAAAGTCGCCCCAGAACACGCCCACAAGGCTCGCGCCTTTGAGCAGCGTCAGGTTGAGCGGCAACTTCGGGATCTCGCCATTCGCGAAGCCGACCACCAGATAACGCCCACGCCAACCGATGCTGCGAAACGCCGGCTCCGCATATACACCGCCGACCGGATCGTAGATCACGTCCGGACCCTTGCCGTCGGTCAGCGCCTTGATGCGTTCGCGCAGGTCTTCGGTGCTGTAGTTGATGGTGGCGTCCGCGCCATGCTTCACGCAGGTAGCCAGCTTCTCGTCGCTCGACGCCGCCGCGATCACGCGCGCGCCGAGCGCCTTGCCGATCTCGACCGCGGCGAGTCCGACGCCACCTGCCGCGCCCAACACCAGCATCGTTTCACCGGTCTTCAACTGGCCGCGGTCGACCACCGCATGGTGCGAAGTGCCATAGGCGAGCGTGAACGCGGCGGCCAGCTCGAATTCGACGCCATCCGCCAGTGGCACACACGCTGCAACCGGTGCCAGCGCCTGCTCGGCAAATCCGCCTGAGCCGGTGAACGCGACCACCCGCGAGCCCGGCTTGAACTGCGTCACATCGGCGCCGACCGCGCGCACGACGCCCGCGACTTCCGAGCCGGGCGTAAAGGGCAGGGGCGGTTTGAACTGGTATTTGTTCTCGATGATCAGCACATCGGGGAAATTGACGGCCGCGGCTTTGACGTCGATCACGACGTGGCCGGGCGGCGGCTCGAGGTCCGGCAGATTTTCGACGATCAGGCTCTCCGGCGGCCCATATTGATTACAGCGAATCGCGCGCATCGTGTCTCCAAATCGATCAAGGTCCCGCAGGCGGACTTCCTTCGGGGCGTCGCAACTATTCTGAGTGTAAAACAATCCGCACGATCGTGCGTTTTTGTTGCTCGAGGCCCGATGTTGACGCGGTCGATACCCGTCGGCGCGGGGCCTGACGCGTGCGCTTTGCATGTGATGCGTGTACCGCCCGCCGTGTCGTTCGCGTGCCTTCTTTCCTCGGTTACAATCGCCGCATGCGAATCCTACTCAGCAATGACGACGGCTATCTGGCGCCCGGCCTTGCCGCGCTTTACGAAGCGCTCAAGCCGATCGCGGACGTCACCGTGATGGCCCCCGAGCAGAACTGCAGCGGCGCGTCTAATTCCTTGACGCTGTCGCGTCCGCTTTCGGTGCTGCGCTCGGCGAACGGTTTCTATTACGTCAACGGCACGCCGACCGACTCGGTGCACATCGCGCTGACCGGTATGCTGGACCACACGCCGGACCTCGTCGTCTCGGGCATCAACAACGGGCAGAACATGGGCGAAGACACGCTCTATTCGGGCACCGTCGCCGCCGCCACCGAAGGCATCATGTTCGGTGTGCCGGCCATTGCCTTCTCGCTGGTCGACAAAGACTGGGTGCATCTCGACGACGCGGTGCGTGTGGCCGCCGAGATCGTCGCGCACTACCTCGAACAACCGCTGCCGGGGCATCCGCTCCTGAACGTCAATATTCCGAACCTGCCCTACGAGCAACTCAACGGTTGGCATATCACGCGCCTCGGCAAGCGGCATCCGTCGCAGCCGGTGATCCGGCAGACCAATCCGCGCGGCGAACCGATCTACTGGATTGGCCCGTCCGGCAGCGCGCGCGATGCGAGCGAAGGCACCGATTTCCACGCCGTCGCCAACGGCCAGGTGTCGATCACGCCGTTGCAGCTCGACCTGACTCACACGCAAATGCTGCCCGTAGCGCGCGACTGGGCGCGTGCCGGCAGCAGCACTTCATGACCAGCGAGCGCGCAAAGCGCTTTCCGCTCGGCCTCGAGGATCTGGTGCGCGAACCGCGCCGGCCTGAAGGGCGTCCGGGCGACGTGCGCGCGGCGGTACTCGCCGCGAGCGCGGCGTTGAACGCACGCCAGCAACCCGCGAGGAATTCATCGCCTGGCGCCGCGGGGAAGATCCAGGCGAAGTCGCCGGCGAAGGTGCAGACCCAGCCGCAAGCGGCATCGCAAGCAAAACCGCAGGCCAAGGTGCAGGGGAAGCTGGCAGTGAAGGCGCCGCTGAACCCGCCGGCCAGCACCCAGGCCAAGCCGCAAGCCAAACCACGCGCAACAGCCGTCGCGCAAGCTTCGGCTGTGCGCGCCGCGCTAAAACCGGCGCCGGTGAACAAACCCGCCGCCAAACTCACCGAGCGCAGTGCCGTGCCGAACGTCGCGTTGAACGGCGCTTTGGCGCTGACTTCGGAACGCGTTCGCGAACGGATGGTCGAACGCCTGCGTGCGAACGGCGTGACCGATCAGCGGGTGTTGAACGCGATGTCGGTCGTGCCGCGCCACATGTTCGTCGACCCGGGCCTTGCGGCCCAGGCCTATGAAGATGCCGCGCTGCCTATCGGCCATCACCAGACGATTTCCAAGCCGTCCGTGGTCGCGCGGATGATCGAACTGGCGGCCGCCGGCCGCGCGTTGAACACCGTGCTCGAAATCGGCACCGGTTGCGGCTATCAGGCTGCGGTACTGAGCCAGGTCGCGCGGGACGTTTATTCGATCGAACGCATCAAGCCGCTGTCCGAACGCGCGAAGACAAATTTGCGTCCGCTGCGCATTCCGAACATCCGGCTGCACTACGGTGACGGCCGCCTGGGGCTGCCGTCGGCGGCCCCGTTCGATGCGATCGTGATCGCCGCCGCCGGACTTGACGTACCGCAGGCATTGCTTGAACAACTCGCGATCGGCGGCCGTCTGGTCGCGCCGGTCGGCTCGCAGGAAGGCCAGAACCAGGTGCTGACACTGGTCGAACGCCTCGGACCCGCGCAGTGGCGCGAGTCGCGGCTTGATCGCGTTTTCTTTGTACCCTTAAAATCCGGAGTGATTTGACACCGATGAGTATGTTGCGCGCGATGCAAAGAACCAGACTGAATATTCCCATGACCGTAACCCAGCGTAGCGTGTGCGTGCTCGCCTTGTCCCTGTTGATGTCGGCCTGTGCGACCCGCCTCGATCAGGCGCCGGTCGTCGACCGCTCCGGCAGCGGCACGCTCGGCACGCAAGCGGCGCAGCAACCGGCTGTGCCGCTCGGACCGCCGCCGCCGGGCTACTACCGTGTGAAGCCGGGCGATACGCTGTACCGGATCGCGTTGGAGAACGGCCAGAATTACCGTGATATCTCGACGTGGAACAATCTCACCAACCCGAATCAGATTGAAGTCGATCAGTTGCTGCGCGTCGTGCCGCCGGGCGCGAACACCGCCGCACTGACGCCGGGCGTGTCGACGGCGCCGATCGGCAGCGGTGGCGCGGTGCAAAGCGCGCCGCTTGGCAGCACGCCGCCGTCGGCAGGCGCTGCAGCCGGTGTCGCGGCGCCGCCGATCTACGGTTCAGGTGCGAACAACGCGTCGCTGACGCCGCCAGCCAACCCGGGTGCAGCGAGCGACTCGAGCGCTGGTGCATCGGGCAACGTCGTGTTCGCATGGCCGGTACGCGGGCCGATGCTCGGCACTTTCAACGATTCGACCAACAAGGGTATTAATATCGGCGGCGCGGCCGGCGATCCGGTCAAGGCTTCTGCGGATGGGCGCGTGGTTTATGCCGGAAATGGGCTGCGTGGTTACGGCAATCTCATTATCATCAAGCATGATGCAACTTATCTCACCGCGTATGCACACAACCGCGCTTTGATGGTAAAAGAGGGGGACGCGGTGACGAAAGGGCAGAAAATTGCTGAGATGGGCAATAGCGATTCCGACCGTGTGATGTTGCATTTCGAAGTTCGCCGGCAGGGTAAACCTGTCGACCCACTGAAGTATTTGCCGCCGCAATAAGCGATACGACCATGCCGAAATCGAAGCGCCGCTTACCGCAAGCCGAGTCTGAGACGATCAGCCGCGTCACGCCCGCTGCGGTGGAGGAAGGCGGCGCTTCGGAAGTGGAAGAAGAGATTGCAGAGGAGCGCGATCTCGACGAACGCCAGGGCGGCGCGGAAGAACCCGGCGAGGCCCGCGAAGGCGCGAGCGGCGCGCCGCCCGACGCGGACGACTTCCGCGCGCTGCTGCAAGCCGAGCTGACGGCTGACACGATTCAGCATTACCTGAACCGCATCAGCGTCAAGCCGCTTCTGACCGTCGAAGAAGAACAGAAGTATTCGCGTCTGGCCAAGGCGGGAGAGTTCGAGGCGCGGCAAGTGATGATCGAGCGCAATTTACGGCTCGTCGTCAGCATCGCGAAGGGGTATCTGAATCGCGGCGTGCCGCTGCTCGATCTGATCGAAGAGGGCAACCTCGGCTTGATGCACGCCATCGAGAAATTCGATCCTACACGCGGCTTTCGTTTCTCGACTTATGCCACGTGGTGGATTCGCCAGAGCATCGAGCGCGCGATCATGAATCAGGCGCGCACGGTACGTTTGCCGGTGCACGTGATCCGCGAGCTCAACCAGGTGCTGCGCGCGAAGCGCCATCTGGAAAAGAATTCGATGAATTCCGGCGAAGCAGCCGAGCGCCGCGACGCCAGCATCGACGACATTGCCTATCTGACCGGCAAGACGACCGACGAAGTTACCGACATTCTCGCGCTGAACGAGCACACCGCGTCGCTCGACGCACCGCTCGATCTCGATCCGGCGAGCAGCCTGCTCGACCTGCTGTCCGACGACCAAAGTCAGTCGCCGGACGCCGAAGTGCAGCACCGCGAGCTGGAAACGCTCACGCGTGCATGGCTCGCACGCCTGTCGGACAAGCATCGTCATGTGATCGAGCGCCGCTTCGGGCTGAACCACATCGAACCCGCCACGCTCGAAGAGCTGGCCGACGAAATGGGCCTCACGCGCGAGCGTGTGCGCCAGATCCAACAGGAAGCGCTGGTGCGGCTGAAGCGCTTCTTTGCCTCTAACGGTGTTCGGAAGGACGCCGTTCTATAACTGATGACACCGATTCTTGTTTTCGACATCGAGACGATTCCCGATGTCGCCGGCATTCGCCGCCTGGAAAATTTGCCCGACACGCTGAGCGACGCCGAAGTCGCCGAGCATGCCTTTGCGGCGCGCCGCGAAAAGACCGGTAGCGATTTCCTGCCGCACCACCTGCAACGGATCGCCGCGATTTCCTGTGTGTTCCGCGACAACAACGGTTTCCGTGTGCGCTCACTCGGTACGCTGGAAGACGGCGAGGCGGCGCTCGTGCAGTCGTTTTATCGCGTGATCGAGAAATACACGCCACAACTCGTGTCATGGAATGGCGGCGGGTTCGACTTGCCGGTGCTGAACTACCGGGCGCTGGTCAATGGCATCCCTGCCTACCGCTTCTGGGACCTCGGCGAGGATGATCGCGAGTTCAAGTGGAACAACTACATCAGCCGCTATCACGCGCGTCACACCGATCTGATGGACGTGCTGGCGATGTATCAGGCGCGCGCCAATGCGCCACTCGACGCGCTCGCCAAGATGTGCGGCTTCCCAGGCAAGATGGGCATGGACGGCAGCCAGGTGTGGCACGCTTACCAGGAAGGCCGCATCGAGGAAATCCGTAACTATTGCGAGACCGACGTCGTCAACACGTACCTGCTGTATTGCCGCTTCCAGCTGATTCGCGGCGCGTTTTCGGCCGAAGAGTATGCAGACGAGATCAATCTGGTCAAAAATGCACTGGCGCTGGAAACGGCGCCACAATGGGCCGAGTATCTGGCCGCATTCGATCAGTAGGCTGCTTAACAGTTTTGTAAAGAAGCGGTTCGCCGCACGCTGATGGCGCAGGCGCTGCGGCGGCGGCCGCCGTAACGCGAGATCGTGCGCAAGCACCCCGGTTCGCCTTACGCCAGTCACGATCGAAGCGCTCCACGCGGCTGGCCCACTACCGTCGCGCCAAATCGTTGGCAAGGGCGGCGCTTCGTCTACAATCTCGCCTTTCCCCCAAGTTTGTCAGGAAGTCGCAGGTGTCCCGAACTGCCCCACAACGTCGCTCGCCGAAGCGCCAGAAGGCGCCCGCGCCGGTGAAAGCGCGCGTCATTACCGGCAATGAGCCGATTATCGAAATTGTTTCGCTCGACATGGAAGCGCGCGGCGTGGGTCGTGTCGAGAGCGAAGACGGCACACCCGGCAAGGTGATTTTTGTCGAGGGCGCGTTGCCCGGCGAGCGCGTCAGCTACGCGACACAACGCAGCAAGGCGAAATTCGAGCAGGCCGAAGTGGTCCAGGTGCTCCGCGAAAGCGTGCTTCGCACCACGCCGAAATGCCCTTACTTCGATACCTGCGGCGGCTGTTCGATGCAGCACCTCGACATTCGAGCCCAGATTGCCGTCAAGCAGCGCGTGCTTGAAGACGATTTCCAGCACCTGGCGAAGCTGCGCCCGGAGACCGTGTTCCGGCCGATTCAGGGTCCGGCGTGGGGATACCGCTACCGTGCGCGTCTGGCTGTGCGCTATCTGCCGGAAAAGGGCGGTATGCGCATCGGCTTTTACGAGAAGAAAAGCAGCCATATCGCCGACATGAAGACCTGCGAGGTGTTGCTGCCGCACGTGTCGGCGATGCTGATGCCGCTGCGTTTCATGGTCCGCAAGCTGTCGATCCATGATCGTATGCCGCAGATCGAACTCGCCGTCGGCTCCTCGGTCACCGCGCTTGTATTACGCAATCTCGCACCGCTCACCGCCGCCGACGAACAGGTGCTGCGCGACTTCGCCGACGAGCATAAGGTCCAGTGGTGGCTGCAGCCGGGCGGTCCGGACACGGTCACGCCGTTCTATCCGCTCGATGTGCAGCTCGACTATACGCTGCCGGAATTCAACATCCGGATGCCGTTCAAGCCCACCGATTTCACCCAGGTGAATCACGCGATCAATCGCGTACTGGTGAGCCGTGCGCTGCGTCTGCTGGCCCCGGCCAGCACTGACCGCGTGCTCGACCTGTTCTGCGGAATCGGCAACTTCACGCTGCCGCTTGCACGGATTTCGAAGGAAGTGGTGGGCATCGAAGGCAGTGACGTGCTGACTTCGCGTGCGCTCGCCAATGCCGAGCTGAACGGTGTAGCGGGGCATACGTCGTTCGCCTGCCGCAACCTGTTCGAAGTCACCGCCGACGACATGCGCGCGCTTGGCCATTTCGACAAATTTCTCATCGACCCGCCGCGTGAAGGCGCGCTGGCGGTTGCCAAGGCACTTGCGGAGATCGCGCAAAGCGGCAATGGTCCGCTGCCCAAGCGTATCGTCTATGTGTCGTGCAACCCGGCAACGCTCGCACGCGATTCGGACCTGCTCGTGCATGGGGCCGGCTATCGCCTGGTGGGCGCGGGAGTGGTGAACATGTTCCCGCACACCTCGCACGTGGAATCGATCGCGTTGTTCGAGCGGGACTGAGGGCGCCTGTTGCCAGCTGGCGGTGCATACGCTGGCGGCGCTCCACAAACAAAAACGCCACGACTTCGGTCGTGGCGTTTTTTATTCAAGCTTTATGCTGAAAACGTCTGGTCGAGGCTTAGAACTGCCACCACGACTTTTCCTTACCCGGCCTTGCATGGCCCGTGATATACGGACTGTCGGGGAAGGTGCCGGCCAGAATGCGCTTCGTGTCGTCGGCCAGTTGCGGCTGATTCAGCTTCTCGTACGACAGCATCATGATGTGCAGTGCGTCTTCGATAGCCGGCGCGTTCTTGTATTCCTTCAACGCCAGTTGCGCGCGGTTGATCGCGGCAACATATGCGCCACGGCGGTAGTAATAATCCGCCGCATGGACCTCGTGCGACGCCAGCGCGTTCACGATATAGCGCATGCGTTGCGCTGCGTCCGGTGCATACTTGCTGTTCGGGTACTTGTCGACCACCACCTTGAACGCGTCATACGACTCGCGCAGCGACTTCGGATCGCGCTCGCTCATGTCCTGGCCGGAGAAGCGGCCGAACAGCCCGAGGTCGTCGTTGAAGTGGATCATGCCCTTCAGGTAGTACGCGTAGGCGATGTCCGGGTGATCCGGGTGCAACTGGATGAAGCGGTCGATCGCCTGGTCGGCGGCGGCGTTTTCGTTGTCTTTCCAGTTGCAATACGCGACGTTGATCTGCGCTTGCTGGGCAAAGTGGCCGAACGGATCGCGGCCTTCGAGCATCTCGAAATACTTCGCGCACTTACCGTAATCACCACCGGTCAGAGCGTCGTTCGCCTCCGTATATAATTTGTTGTTGTTCCACGTAGCCGTCTCGTCGGTCTTTTCCGGCAAGCCGTGACAGGCCGCAACAACGGCGACGGCCGCGGCGCATGCAATGTATCCGGCCACTTTCCGGGCCGCCTTCTTGATGGCCGCCAAATTGATCGCCGCTTTAGTGATGGTGTTCAAGGCTCGCATTTTCCAGTCTAGCTTTACGTCCAGGTGACCCAGACTCAATGACCCGCTCAAATACTCCAGACGCCGCAAACGGTGCCGGGAATAGCAACAAAGATTATAGCGTAAGCGCTGACCCCTCCGACGCGTTGGGCGTCGATTCACTCGACGACGATCTCGGCAGCGACGCGCTTGCCCCCGCCGGCCCGCACAGCATGGTGCCGACGGTGACGAGCCGCGTGGCGGACGAGACGCCGCGCAGCGTCGTCGTGCCCGACGAAATGGCCGGTGACCGCCTCGACAAGGTGATCGCCCGACTCTTTCCGGAGTTTTCACGTAACAGGCTGCAAAGCTGGATCGAATCGGAGCGGGTGCACATCGACGGCAAGCCGGCAAAAATTCGCCAGCCGGTGCCGCTTGGCGCGACCATCGAGCTCGTCCCCGACCTGCTGCCGGAACAACTCGCCTTTACGCCCGAACCCGTGCCTCTCGAGATCGTCTACGAGGACGACACGCTGGTGGTCATCAATAAGCCGGCCGGCATGGTCGTGCATCCGGCGGCCGGCAACTGGAGCGGCACCCTCCTGAATGGCCTGCTGTACCGCTATGGCGACGCCGCGGCAGGTCTGCCCCGTGCCGGTATCGTCCATCGGCTCGACAAGGAAACGTCCGGCCTGATGGTGGTGGCGCGCACGCTCGAAGCGCAGACCGACCTGGTGCGCCAGCTCCAGGCGCGTACGGTGAAACGCCGTTATCTCGCGTTGGTGTGGGGCAACATGCCCGAAGAAGGCACGATCGACGCGCCGATTGGCCGCGATTCGCGCGAACGCACGCGCATGGCGGTGGTCACGAGCGCCTCGGGCAAGGCGGCGCGCACGCATTTCAGGCGCGTGGATACGGCGATCTGGCAGCGTCAACCGGTTACCGCGATTCATTGCGATCTGGAAACCGGCCGTACTCATCAGATTCGCGTGCATTGCGCACATATCGGCCATCCGCTGCTCGGCGATCCGATTTATGGGCGTGCGCGCGGCAAGCGCTCGGTGACGCCGCTGCCGGACGGGTTCGCGCGCCAGGCGCTGCATGCATGGCGTCTCGGCCTGATCCATCCGCAAACCGGCCGGACCATGCAATGGCGTGCCGACGCACCGGAAGACATGCAGGTGCTGTCGGCGGCGCTCGGTCTTGGGCGTGACGATGCGGGCGAGTTCGACGAGACTTACTACGAGGAAGACGACTACGACGCCTCGATGGACGACGATGCCGACGAAGACGAAGCGCACGGCGACGGCGATCACGACGAAAGCGACGACGAACACGACGAGGACGGTCACGCATGAGCTTGCCCGAGCTGAGCTTTGCCGATGTTGTGCAGCCTGGGTGGAACGTGTCACCGCGCGTGCGCGCGCTCGTTACCACCCGCAACGGCGGGGTGAGCGAGCCGCCGTTCGGCCGCTGGCAGGATGGCGCGGACCAGCCCGGCGGCCTGAATCTGGGGATGAAAGCCGGTGACGATCCCGCCGCGGTCGCAACGAATCGCGCACGGCTGCTGAATCTGGCAGGCGTAGGCGAGGCCGCGTGGCTTGAACAGATTCACGGCGCCGGCATCGTGCGCGCTGAAGATGTGCTCGCGCAGACGCTCGCAAGCGGTACGCCGACGCGAGCGGACGCCAGCGTCACCGATCGGCCCGGCACGGTGTGTGTCGTGATGGTGGCCGATTGCATGCCGGTGCTGTTGTGCGACGAAGCGGGCCGCGCGGTCGGTGCGGCTCATGCCGGCTGGCGTGGTCTGGCAGCGGGCATCGTCGAACAGACCGCGCAGCGTGTCGCCGATCTGGCTGGCGTCGGGGCGCAGTCGTTGCACGCCTATCTGGGCCCGGCGATCGGACCGGGTGCCTTCGAGGTAGGGGCAGATGTGCGTGACGCCTTCATGAAGGGCGTGGACGGGGCACAACGCGAGGCCACGGCGAATGCATTCGTTCCGCATCCGCAAAACCCCGGCAAATATCTTGCCGACCTCGCTGCGCTGGCGCGCTTGCGCTTGCAGCGGCTCGGCGTGACACGCATTGTCGGCGGCGATCTGTGTACGGTCACTCAACGTGAGCGTTTCTATTCCTATCGCCGCGATCGCGAGACAGGCCGCATGGCTGCGCTGATCTGGCTGGACGATCAAGCACAGACGATCGCGCAATAAGTCGTTACTCCGGCGCCCGCTATGGCGGGCGCGACGGCTTCCTGCGAGCACGCGTATGAGGGTTTATTCGGAGGCGCAGCACGCTTTTTTGCTGCGCTGCCGGAATTTGCCGCGCACGCGTAAATCTGCCGCCAGAAGTGTCCGCGAGCGAACGGATAAATGCGCTTAAGCCCATGCCATATGAGCGTTTTTTTCGCCTGCACGGGTACTTATCGACGTATGTTCCAAAAGCGCGATCTGCTACACAGGGAAAACGATAATTAAAAAACTATCGCACTGCGGCAAAATCGGGAACAAGCATTGACATGCCTTGCGGTGGGGAGCAAGAATGTTCCTCACAGTTCCTCGTACATGGGACAGGGCGTGACGAGGTCGCGAACAATCGCCCACGTGCGCATGAACCTGCCTCTCAACCCGTCCGCAAGGACTCACCGGTCAAAAGCAGGTATGGCAGCATCACATTCCTCAGCTTCCCCCAGCAAGGGCTCCTCGACGGAGCATACGCAGCAGGCCGGTACGAGCGGTGCAACGTCAGCCGCAGGCATGCAGCAGTTATTCGACGCCTGGATGAACGCATGGCGTTCGCTTGGCACCCCGCCCGGCGGCAATGGCATGCCTTTCCCGATGCCGCAGATGCCGCAAGTGGGTGTCCCTCCCATACCGCAAATGGGCATGCCACAGATGCCGTCGTTCCCCGGCATGCCTGACTTCAGCAAACTGACTGCCGGATCCCTGCCGTCAATGCCTTCATTCGCCGGACTCAATGTGCCGAGCGCCGCGATTCCATCGGAGCGTCTGCAAAAGCTGCAAGCCGATTATTCGCGCGAGGCGATGGCGCTGATCGAGCAGGCCACAGGCTCCACGACGAAAGCCCCCGAACTCAAAGATCGCCGTTTCAGTTCCGATGCGTGGAGCGCGACGCCGGCGTATGCGTTTACCGCTGCGTGGTATCTGTTGAACGCGCGCTATCTGCAGGAAATGGTCGACGCGCTCGAAACAGAGCCGAAGGTGCGCGAGCGCATTCGTTTCGCCGTTCAGCAATGGACCGCGGCGGCATCGCCCAGCAACTTCTTCGCGTTGAATCCCGAAGCGCAAAAAACCTTGCTGGATAGCCAGGGTGAGAGCTTGCGGCAGGGCGTGATGAATCTGCTCGGTGACTTGCAGCGTGGCAAGATTTCGCAGACCGACGAATCGCGTTTCGTGGTCGGTGAAAATCTCGCGAATACTGAAGGTTCGGTGGTGTTCGAGAACGAACTGATGCAGTTGATCCAGTACAAGCCGCGCACGGCCACCGTGCGCGAGCGGCCACTGCTGATCGTGCCGCCTTGCATCAACAAGTTCTACATTCTCGATCTGCAACCGGAGAACTCGCTGGTTGCGCACGGGCTCGATTCGGGTCATCAGGTGTTCCTGATTTCGTGGCGCAACGCGGACGCATCGATCGCAAGCAAGACGTGGGACGACTACATCGGCGAGGGCGTGCTCAAGGCGATCGATACGGTCAGCAAGATCAGCGGGCGCGAGCAGATCAACACGCTCGGCTTCTGCGTGGGCGGCACCATGCTCGCCACGGCGCTGGCGGTGGCGGCAGCGCGCGGCGAACATCCGGCTGCGTCGATGACCTTGCTCACCGCGATGCTCGATTTCTCGGACACGGGCGTGCTCGACGTTTTCGTCGACGAGGCGCACGTGCAGATGCGCGAGCAGACCATCGGCGGCAAGAATGGCAGCACGCCCGGGTTGATGCGCGGCATCGAATTCGCCAATACCTTTTCGTTCCTGCGGCCGAACGATCTGGTGTGGAACTACGTCGTCGACAATTACCTCAAGGGGCGCACGCCGGTACCGTTCGATCTGCTGTACTGGAACAGCGACTCGACCAGTCTGCCGGGCCCGATGTATGTCTGGTATCTGCGCAACACGTACCTCGAGAATCGTCTGCGCGAGCCGGGTGCGCTGACCACTTGCGGCGAGCCGGTCGATCTCTCGAAGATCGATGTGCCCACCTTCATTTACGGTTCGCGCGAAGACCATATCGTGCCGTGGCAAACCGCCTATGCGTCGGTGCCGCTGCTCGCCGGGCCGCTGAAGTTCGTGCTCGGTGCGTCGGGTCACATCGCGGGCGTGATCAATCCGCCGGCGAAGAAAAAGCGCAACTACTGGGCGCTGGAAGGCGATGTCAAGACATTGCCGGAAAACCCGGACGAATGGCTCGGCCAGGCGGCCGAGGTGCCTGGCAGCTGGTGGCCCGAATGGACCACGTGGCTCGATCAGTATGGCGGCAAGAAAGTGAAGCCGCGCGCCGCGGCCGGCTCTGCTGAATTCCCGGTGATCGAGCCGGCGCCGGGGCGTTATGTGCGGCAACGGGAGTAGGCTTGAACGCGTCTGAAAGCGCGGTTGGTTTGGCGGCATGAATGCGCGTCTGATTGAGCAAGGGCGCAGGAACAACGATATTTTTAACTTGACGGGCTGCGGTGTATTTTGCCGATGTGCCCGGAGGAAATGGAAATGACTGATGTTGTGATCGTATCGGCCGCCCGTACGGCAGTTGGCAAATTCGGTGGGTCGCTGGCGAAGATTGCCGCGCCCGAACTCGGCGCCACAGTGATTCGCGCCGTGCTCGAACGGGCGGGTCTGAAGCCTGAGCAGGTCAGCGAAGTCATTTTGGGGCAGGTGCTGGCGGCAGGCTCGGGTCAGAACCCGGCGCGTCAGTCGCTGATCAAGGCGGGGTTGCCCACGGCCGTGCCCGGCATGACGATCAACGTGGTGTGTGGCTCGGGCCTGAAGGCCGTGATGCTGGCGGCCAACGCGATCATCGCGGGGGATGCGGACATCGTGATCGCCGGCGGTCAGGAAAACATGAGTGCCGCACCGCACGTGCTGCCGGGTTCGCGTGACGGTTTCCGCATGGGCGACGCGAAGCTGGTCGACACGATGATCGTCGACGGCCTGTGGGACGTCTACAACCAGTACCACATGGGCGTGACGGCGGAAAACGTCGCGAGAGAATACGGCATTACACGCGAGCAGCAGGACGCGTTCGCGGCGCTGTCGCAGAACAAGGCGGAAGCCGCGCAGAAATCGGGCCGTTTCAACGACGAAATCGTGCCGGTCGACATTCCGCAACGCAAGGGCGAGCCGCTGCGTTTCGCAACTGACGAGTTCGTGCGTCACGGCGTGACGGCTGAATCGCTGGCGGGTCTGAAGCCCGCTTTCTCGAAGGAAGGTACGGTCACGGCGGCCAACGCATCAGGCCTGAACGACGGCGCGGCGGCGGTGCTGGTGATGTCGGCGAAGAAGGCCGAAGCGCTCGGCCTCAAGCCGCTCGCGCGCATCAAGGCTTACGCCACCTCGGGTCTGGATCCGAAGGTGATGGGCATGGGCCCGGTACCGGCGTCGCGCCGCTGTCTCGAACGCGCGGGCTGGACGCCGGCCGATCTCGACCTGATGGAAATCAATGAAGCGTTTGCCGCGCAGGCGTTGGCCGTGAATCAGCAGATGGGCTGGGACGCGTCGAAGATCAACGTGAACGGCGGCGCGATTGCAATCGGCCATCCGATTGGCGCGTCCGGTTGCCGGGTTCTCGTCACGCTGCTGCACGAAATGCAGAAGCGCGACGCGAAGAAGGGGCTGGCATCGCTGTGTATCGGCGGCGGCATGGGCGTGGCACTGGCGCTCGAGCGCACTTAACGTACCGAAAGCAGGCGCAGCAGTTGGATTTTGGCAGGCGGTAAGCAGGGTTGCCGCGCATCACATGGCAGCAGGTGGAGCGCGGTGAGTAGTGGCCTCGTCGGCCGGTCGCCCGGCGGCAGTGGAGATGAAGCACAGGCGAGGGAAGAGGCAGCCGGTCGGCGCCTCGAAAACGATAACGGAGTGTAGTTTATGACACAGCGAATTGCGTACGTAACGGGCGGGATGGGCGGCATCGGCACGAGCATTTGCCAACGGCTGCACAAGGAAGGCTTCAAGGTGGTCGCAGGCTGCGGCCCGAACTCGCCGCGCCGTGTGAAGTGGCTCGAAGAGCAGAAAGCATTAGGCTACGATTTCATCGCGTCGGAAGGTAACGTCGGCGATTGGGAATCGACCAAGACGGCATTTGACAAGGTCAAGGCAGAAGTCGGTGAGATCGACGTGCTGGTGAACAACGCCGGCATTACGCGCGACGTCGTGTTCCGCAAGATGACGCACGAAGACTGGACGGCGGTGATCGACACCAACCTGACCAGCCTTTTCAACGTCACCAAGCAGGTGATCGACGGCATGGTCGAGCGTGGCTTTGGCCGGATCATCAACATTTCGTCGGTGAACGGGCAGAAGGGCCAGTTCGGTCAGACCAACTACTCGACCGCGAAGGCCGGCATTCACGGCTTCACGATGTCGCTGGCGCAGGAAGTCGCCACCAAGGGCGTGACGGTCAACACCGTGTCGCCGGGCTACATCGGCACCGATATGGTCAAGTCGATCCGTCCGGACGTGCTGGAAAAGATCGTCGCGACGATTCCGGTACGCCGTCTCGGTCAACCACAGGAAATCGGTTCGATCGTGGCATGGCTCGCCTCGGACGAATCGGGTTTCTCGACGGGCGCTGATTTTTCGCTGAACGGTGGTTTGCATATGGGCTGAGTCATGGACACGCCGCTCACAAGGCGGCGTGTTTCTGCTCAGATGGTTCCGGCGGCGTCTCGACCGTGCGATTGCTCAGTCGGCATGACGCCGTTTCCGCGCTCAACTCGCGCTCAAAGGCGTTACATGACCACTACTACAAAGAAAACAGTCGAACGATTGATTAAGAAGTATCCGAATCGTCGGCTCTACGATACCGAGACAAGCACCTACATCACGCTGACGGACGTCAAGCAGCTCGTGCTGGATCAGGAGGATTTCAAGGTCATCGATGCGAAGAGCAATGAGGACCTGACGCGCGCCATCCTGTTGCAAATCATCTTGGATGAGGAGAGTGGCGGCTTGCCAATGTTCTCGTCGTCGATGCTGTCGCAGATCATCCGTTTCTACGGTCATGCGATGCAAGGCATGATGGGCACATATCTGGAAAAGAACATCCAGGCCTTCATCGACATTCAGGCGAAACTCGCCGACCAGTCGAAGAACCTGTACGAAGGCAAGGCGATGAACCCCGAAGTCTGGTCGCAATTCATGAACATGCAGGCGCCGATGATGCAGGGCATGATGACCAGCTATATCGAGCAGTCGAAGAACATGTTCGTGCAGATGCAGGAGCAGATGCAGACCCAGGCGAAATCGATGTTCGCCACTTTCCCGTTCACGCCGGGCGGCCCGGCGAATGCGGCTGGAACGCCGACCGCGCCGGCTAATCCGCAAGGCAATCCGGAGCCGGAGAAGAAGTAGCGGCGCAGAGCGACGCTAGCGCGGCGGGCGCGTCTGCACGCGTCCATCACACGGACGGTGTGGAAGTGCTGTGCACATCGTCGAGCCAGGCGGCGCGTGGCGCTACCGCGGCAACCCCGCGTGCCGCGCCCAGGCGGGCGGGCGCGGTACAATCGCGGGTTGCGTGCGTTACCGCGTGGGGTGGTGGTGTGATCCTCATGATCCTGTCACTTCTCAGCATTGGTCGTACGGTCCCCATTTGTCGCTCCCGCCACCGCTGCATGTCAGCCCCGCCTATGTCGCAGATCCGTCTTCTTTCTACCGCGCCCCTGCCTTCGATTCCACGGGCCGGAGTTGTCAGCCTTGACTGATCATAAGATTCGCAAAAGCTGCTTAGGCGCCGTTCTCGCATGAGCCAGCTGTTTCTTGCGCCTATGGAAGGGCTTGCGGACTACGTGTTGCGCGACGTGCTGACTGGCACGGGCGGATTCGACGGATGTGTGTCCGAGTTCGTCAGAGTGACGGGCTCGGTGCTGCCCGAACGTGTCTACGAGCGAGATACGCCCGAAGTCCTCCACAGTGGCCGTACACCTTGCGGCACGCCGATGGTGATCCAGCTGCTAGGCAGCGATCCTGAATGGATGGCGCTGAATGCGGCCCAGGCTGCCAGTTTGTCGCCGCATGGGCTCGATCTGAATTTCGGTTGTCCGGCCAAAGTTGTTAACCGGCACGGTGGCGGCGCGATGCTGCTGGCGCACCCTGAAGCGCTCAACCGGATCGTTTCGTCCGTTCGCGCCGCTGTGCCCGCCAGCATCGCCGTGACAGCAAAAATGCGGCTCGGCGTGTCCGATACTTCGCTCGCGATCGACTGTGCCACGGCGCTGGCGGAAGGTGGCGCGGCCTCCGTCGTCGTGCATGCCAGAACGCGTGACCACGGCTACCGGCCGCCGGCTCACTGGGACTGGATCGCGCGTATCGACGACGCCGTGGACGTGCCGGTCATTGCCAACGGAGAAGTCTGGACGGTGGACGACTGGGAGCGGTGCCGGGCGGTCAGTAGCTGCGCCGACGTGATGATCGGGCGGGGCGCTGTATCGGATCCTTTCCTGGCCTTGCGCATACGCGGACTGATGGAGCGAACGCCGTCCGGCGAGGAATGGCCGGCCGTGCTGGGTTTGCTTGCCGACTACCTGAGAAAATTGCAAGCCCGCGTCGCGGCCCGTCACGAGCACGGGCGCGTCAAAATGTGGCTCAGCTATCTGAAGCGGACCTGGCCGCAGGCCGCCGAACTGCATGCAGCCATCCGGCGCCTGCATGATTCGCGCGACATTCTTGAGGTGATCGCGCGCGCCCAGGCGTTCAACGGCTTGATGCCGGCACAGCAATGCGCAACGCCCGGCCTGCTTGACCCGGCAATGCCCCGCCACTTGGCCGACTGCACGGTCGCCGGCGCGGTACAATAAAGGGTTGCGTGCGCGGGATGTTGTCCGGGCTATGGCCGCTGTCGCCATAGGCCCCTTGGCCTTGCCGCACCGTCCCCATTTGTCGCCATTGTCACCGCTATACGCCGGACCCACCTATGTCGCAGACCATTTCCCCCATCGTGCCGACCCCTTCGATTCCGAAGGTCGGTTTCGTCTCCCTCGGCTGCCCTAAAGCGCTCGTCGATTCCGAACAGATCATCACGCAGCTGCGCGCCGAGGGCTACGAGATCTCCGGCACGTACGACGGCGCGGACCTCGTGGTCGTCAACACCTGTGGCTTCATTGATGAAGCGGTGCAGGAAAGCCTCGACGCGATCGGCGAAGCGCTCAGCGAAAACGGCAAGGTGATCGTCACGGGTTGCCTCGGTGCCAAGCAGAGTGCGAGCGGCTCAAACCTGATCGAAGAAGTGCATCCGAAGGTGCTGGCCGTGACCGGCCCGCACGCGCTCGGCGAAGTGATGCTGGCGGTGCACGCCCATCTGCCGAAGCCGCACGATCCGTTCATCGATCTGGTGCCGGCGGCCGGTGTGAAGCTCACGCCGCGCCACTACGCGTACCTGAAAATTTCCGAAGGCTGCAACCATCGCTGCACGTTCTGCATCATCCCGTCAATGCGAGGCGACCTCGTGTCGCGTCCGGTCGCCGACGTGATGCTCGAAGCGGAAAACCTGTTCAAGTCCGGCGTGAAGGAACTGCTGGTGATTTCGCAGGACACGAGCGCGTATGGTGTCGACGTCAAGTACCGTACCGGTTTCTGGAACGGCAAGCCGATCAAGACGCGCATGACCGATCTGGTCGGCGCGCTCGGCGAACTCGCGGCGCAGTACGGCGCATGGGTGCGTTTGCATTACGTGTATCCGTATCCGAGCGTCGATGAAGTCATTCCGATGATGGCCGAAGGTCCGTTCAAGGGCCACGTGCTGCCGTATCTGGATGTGCCGTTCCAGCACGCGCATCCGGAAGTTTTGAAGCGCATGAAACGTCCGGCCAACGCTGAGAAGGTGTTGGAGCGCGTGAAGGCGTGGCGCGAAATGTGCCCCGACCTGACGATCCGCAGCACGTTCATCGCCGGTTTCCCGGGCGAGACCGAAGAGCAATTCCAGACGCTGCTCGATTTCATCCGCGAGGCGGAACTGGATCGGGTCGGTTGCTTTGCTTACTCGCCGGTCGAAGGCGCGAGCGCCAACGAACTCGACGGCGCATTGCCCGACGAAGTGCGTGAAGAACGCCGCGCGCGTTTCATGGCAGTGGCCGAAGAAGTGTCGGCCAAACGCATCGCGAAGAAGGTTGGCAAGACGCTGAAAGTGCTGGTCGACGAGATCAACGCCGACGGCGGCATCGGCCGCACGGCGGCGGATGCGCCCGAGATCGACGGTGTCGTGTATATCGCACCGGCCACCAAGGCGTCCAAGCGTTACAAGGTCGGCGATTTCGTGTCGGTGAAGATCACCGGTGCCGACGGCCATGACCTGTGGGGCGAGGTTTAAGCGATGACGGTGAGCATGACCGACACGCCGGCCGCCCAAACGCCGGACGGCCGGCGCCCGGACGGCCGGCCCCCCGAAATCCTCGCGCTCGGCGAGGCGATGATCGAATTCAACCAGTCGGCTAAAGATCAGCCGAACTATCTGCAGGGCTTCGGCGGCGATACGTCGAACTTCTGCATCGCGGCAACACGGCAGGGTGCGAAGACAGGTTTCGTGTCGGCCGTCGGCAGCGACCATTTCGGGCGGTTGTTGATCGATTTGTGGGAGCGCGAGCAGGTTGACACGTCGCTCGTGCGCGTCGATCCGCAGGCGTCCACCGGGGTTTATTTCGTTTCGCACGGTCCAGCAGGTCACGCGTTCGACTATCTGCGCGCGGGTTCAGCCGCGAGCCGCTATGCGCCGCATGATTTACCGCTCGATGCGATCGCCGCGGCCAAAGTCGTCCACCTGTCCGGCATCAGTCTCGCGATCAGTCTGAGCGCCTGCGACGCAGCGTTGGCGGCGATCGGGCATGCGCGAGCGAACGGCGTGCGCGTGAGCTTCGACACCAATCTGCGCCTGAAGCTGTGGCCGCTCGCGAGAGCACGTGCAGTGATGCTCGAAGCCATTCGTCAAACCGACATTTGCCTGCCGAGTTGGGACGACGTGACCGAACTTACCGGCTTGACCGGCCGCGACGAGATCGCCGATTTTCTGCTGTCGCACGGTCCGCGTGTCGTGGCGCTCAAGCTTGGTAAGGAAGGCTCGTATATCGCCACGCCTGACGAGCGGCGTGTCGTGCCGGGCCACGTCGTCAACGCGGTCGATGCAACCGGCGCGGGCGACTGCTTCGGCGGCGCGTTTATCGCGCGCATCGTCGCGGGTGACGATCCATTTCAGGCGGCGCGATATGCGAACGTCGCCGCGGCACTGTCCACGCAAGGTTACGGCGCGGTCGCGCCGATCCCTTCGCGCGCGACGGTCGAACAGATCCTGGGCGGCTGATCACAACGCGCTGCGAGGCGCGCCCCGCAGCCCGCCAAGGCAAAATCATCTTGAGAGACTAGAGAGGAGCGAGCGATGCAACGGGACGTAGTGGTGGTAAGCGGTGTGCGTACGGCAATCGGCGGTTTTGGCGGCAGTCTGAAGGATTTTCCGCCGACCGATCTGGGCGCACGCGTCGTGCGTGAAGTGCTGGCGCGCGCGAATGTGTCGGGCGACGAAGTCGGCCACGTGGTGTTCGGCAACGTCGTGCATACCGAACCGAAAGACATGTATCTGGCCCGCGTGGCTGCGATCAACGGCGGTGTCGCGCAACATGCGCCCGCGTTGACCGTCAACCGCCTGTGCGGCTCGGGCTTGCAGGCCATCGTCTCGGCTGCGCAAAGCGTGCTGCTCGGCGACGCCGACATCGCGATCGGCGGCGGCGCGGAGAACATGAGCCGCGCACCGTATTCCATGCCGGCAGCGCGCTTCGGTCAGCGCATGGGCGATGCGCGCCTCGTCGACATGATGGTCGGCGCGCTGAACGACCCGTTCCAGTCGATCCATATGGGCGTCACCGCCGAGAACGTCGCGCGCAAATACGAAATTTCGCGCGAAACGCAGGATGCGCTCGCACTCGAATCGCATCGCCGCGCGGCCAATGCGATTACGAGCGGCTACTTCAAGGACCAGATCCTGCCGCTCACGATGCCGTCGAAGAAGGGCGACGTCGTGTTCGATACGGATGAGCACGCACGCATGAACGCGACGGCGGAAGACTTCTCCAAGTTGAAGCCGGTGTTCGCGAAGGAAAACGGCACGGTGACGGCCGGCAACGCGTCGGGTATCAACGACGCCGCCGCTGCGGTCGTGCTGATGGAGCGCAGCGTCGCTGAAAAGCGCGGCATCAAGCCGCTGGCACGGCTGGTTTCGTATGCGCATGCCGGCGTCGATCCGGCATACATGGGCATCGGCCCGGTGCCCGCCACGCGCAAGGCGCTCGAGCGCGCCGGCCTGACGGTCGCCGATCTGGATGTGATCGAAGCGAACGAAGCGTTTGCCGCTCAGGCGTGTGCGGTCAGCAAGGAACTCGGCTTCGATCCGGCCAAGGTCAATCCGAACGGCTCGGGCATTTCGCTCGGCCACCCGATCGGCGCGACCGGCGCGCTGATCACCGTCAAGGCGTTGTATGAATTGCAACGGGTCGGCGGCCGCTATGCGCTGGTGACGATGTGTATCGGCGGCGGGCAAGGTATCGCGGCGATCTTTGAACGGATCTGAGGTTGAGACGGGGCAACGCGGCGTAGCGTGACGCGTCGACGTTTCCCGTTAAACGAAGCCCGACAGCAGGCGGGCAGCACGTTAGTATTGAGCGGTACCAGGCAACAGGGAAAGAACGGATGCAGGAGTCGAAAGCGATGAAGGGTGCGATGCGTCGGCGCGGTTGGGCTGTCACCCAGAGGGGTTTCCTTCGGGCAGGTGTGTGCGTGGCCGCATTGCTGTGTGCCGGTGCCGGGGCTGTACTGCCCGTGCGGGCATGGGCGGAAAGCGACGCGGTGAAGGAGTTGGCGGCGCCCCCGCCGATTCAGTTGCCGCTCAAGCCGAGCCCCGAATTCGCGAAGTTTCCGCGCTATGCCGGCATGTTGGGCTCGCGTCAGATCGTGCTGCGGTTGGGCGCGAAAACCGATGACCCGGCCGGCGTGCACGGCGAGTATCAGTACACCGATACCGGCGAGGTGATCCTGATCGCGGGCGACCGCGACGGCGATACGCTCGAAGTCGAGGAATCGAACGACGGCACGCATATCACCGGCAACTGGGTGGGCAAGTTTGCCGCTGACGGTTCGGTGGCGGGCGACCGGATGAATGTCGACGATTCCGACCCGCAGCCGTTCGATCTGAAGCCGCTGGCGGCGGGGCAGGCCGTGCCGGCTGCTTCCGCTGGCACGGCTACCGGTGCGGCGGCCAACAAGGCAGCGGTCACGCCGCAGTCTTCCGGTGGCGCAGCAGCGCCTGCCTCGGCCACGAGCAATGGTCACGCCGTTGGCGGTGTTAGCAACCTGCAAACCGGCGAATAAGGCTACATACACCATGACCCAATCCAAACTCAAACGCGGCCTGCAGACCCGCATCGTGCGTGCTGAAGATCAACTGACGCCGGGCTTCGAATCTTTCTCGATGCCGGTGACGCGCGCTTCGACGGTCGTATTCCCCGATCTCGCGACGATGCGCGCGCTCGACTGGAAAAACGACGCGCAATGGCGCTATGGCCTGCACGCCACACCGACTTCGCTCGCGTTGGCGCAGCGGCTTGCCACCATCGAAGGCGGCAATCACGCGTTGTTGCAGCCTTCGGGGCTGTCGTCGATTTCGAACGTGTACTTCGGCCTCGTGAAGGCCGGCGACGACGTGCTGATTCCCGACAATGTCTACTCGCCGAACCGCGATCACGGCGACTGGCTGGCGCGCGATTTCGGTATCACCGCGCGCTACTACGATCCGATGATCGGTGCGGGTATCGCGAATCTGATCCAGCCGAATACGCGTTTGATCTGGCTTGAAGCGCCCGGTTCAGTCACGATGGAAGTGGCGGATGTGCCCGCCATCACCGCGGTGGCGCGTGCGCGCAACGTCGTCACGGCGATCGACAATACCTGGTCGGCAGGACTCGGCTTCCGGCCGTTCGACCACGGTGTCGATATCTCGGTGCAGGCCTTGACCAAATACCAGTCGGGTGGCGGCGACGTGCTGATGGGCGCGACGATCACCGTCGATCGCGAGTTGCATCTGAAGCTGAAGGCAGCGCGCATGCGCATGGGTATCGGCGTGTCGTCGGATGACTGCTCATTGATTTTGCGCAGCTTGCCGAGCATGCAACTGCGCTTCGAGGCACATGACCGTGCAGCGCTTGGCCTCGCCACATGGCTGAAGACACGTCCGGAAATTGCCGCGGTTTTGCATCCGGCGTTGCCCGACTGCCCGGGGCATGAGTTTTTCAAGCGTGACTTTACGGCTGCGGGCGGCCTGTTCTCAGTCGTGTTCGACGCACGTTACAGCGCAGCGCAAATCGACACGTTCTGCGAATCGCTCGAGCTGTTTTCGCTCGGCTGGAGCTGGGGCGGCGCGCACAGTCTCGCGATGCCGTACGATGTTGCCTCGATGCGTACGGAAGGTGAATGGCCGTACCGCGGTACGTTGGTGCGGTTCTACATCGGCCTGGAAGAAGAGGCCGATTTGCGCGCGGATATCGAACAGTGTCTGGTGGCGTTGGGTTAAGCGCCTGAGCGTTGATTGCCGACTGCTGATTGCTGATTGCTGAAGGTTAAGAAAGCCCATTGTGCCGAGTTCACGATGGGCTTTTTGTTTTGTCAAGATGACCAGTAAGCCTAACCATCCGGCCGAATGGTCGACACCGGATATCGACGCTACGATGGTGCGCACTTTACTAACGGATGCCGCACTATGGTGAGTTTCGATGAATCTATTTTTCTGGATGTTGCTGAATCCTGGCGTGCCGATTGTCGGCCCGATCTTTACCCTAGCGCTCGTCGCACCCACGCACGGCTGGCGCGTCGCGAAGGTGTTGATCGCCGCGTCAGTGAAAGACGGCCAACTGTTCTGGTGTGCGATCGGTCTGTGCGCGGCCGCGGTCTATGAAGCGGTGACTGCGCTGGAGCGAGGAAGTGGCGTAGTGCCTGTGCTGGAGGGCGCCATTGCAGGATTCTGCATCCTGGCATTCTCTGTTCGAATATCGTGATGTCGTCTTTGGTCAATACACGTCATGATCAGGCGGCCACATGCATTCGTGACGGGTAGAAGCGGTCTGCTATGGGGGCCTTGTCGCGTGCGGACTTTGCGATTTCGATTCTTGCAACATCTCTCGCAGCTACTCTGTTTGCAATCCTACACGTGCATATGATTTAGATTTTTTAGATAACGCAGCTCTTATACTGATCTCCTCTTAGGAGGCACTCATGCATAAACTATTCACGTTTCTGGAGTCTGACGAAAACCACGCCCTTTTTCTGAAGTGGAATGGCGTCGTGATCGGAGTTACTGGGATCGCCATGTTGGGCATGTTCCTGATCGCACATCTCAACAAATAATTCTCGTACCGGCGCTGGCCGCCATTGCATCGGCCAGCGCAAACCAGGCTTCAGAACAGGCGCAGCAAGCCATCCAACCCAACGTAGTTGAACGCCACACTGGCTGCTTCGCGCACCACCGGCTTCGCGCGGAATGCAACGGAAAGTCCCGCAGCGGCCATCATTTTCAGATCGTTCGAACCGTCGCCCATCGCAATCGCGCGTGCCGGCTCGATATTCAGTTGGGCGCATGTCTCGCGCAAGGTACGTGCTTTCACGTCAGCGTTGACGATCTCACCGACCACGTTGCCAGTTAACTTTCCATCCACGATTTCGAGCGTGTTCGCGCGCGTGAAATCGAGGCCGAGGCGTGCCTTCAGCTTCTCGGTGAAGAATGTGAATCCGCCGGACACCAGCAGCGTTTTCAATCCAGCCGCTTTCGCGCCGGCCAGCATCTGTTCGGCACCTGGCGAGAGTTGCAGCCGTTCTTCATAAACGCGTTCGAGCGCGCCGGCGTCGAGTCCCTTGAGCAATGCCACACGGCGCGTCAGGCTCTCGTTGAAGTCCTTGATTTCGCCGCGCATTGACGCTTCCGTAATCGCCGCGACTTCTGCTTTCAACCCACAGAAGTCGGCGATTTCGTCGATGCATTCGATCGTGATCAACGTCGAGTCCATATCCATCGCGACGAGGCCGAAGTCACACAACTGACGGCCAGCTTCGACAAACGCATAGTCCAGTTGATGCGTGCCGCAATAGACTTCGAGGTCGGCGCGTTGCGCAATGTTCGCACCGGCAATGCGAATCGCGTTCGCGTCGATGACGGCAGCGTGCGAGCCGCGCGCGAGCGCGACGAGCGTTTTGTGGTGGTCGGCGGAAAGGGGCGCGGTGCTTTGGATAACGAGGTTCATGGACGACCCATTGACGCAGAAGAGGACGGGCGCGCGACGCGCGCCGAAAATCCTGCCATTGTAACGGTTCGGTGGCATGTGGCCGCCCGGGGCAGCCGACAGCGGGCAACAGGTAACCGCGTGGCAGTCAAGCGGGTGGGCGACTATCGGCCGATAGACAAACACCCCGCCAGGAAATCCCATCACCTGGCCCATCGCGTCACCATCCAGGCAATCCACCGTGCAATCATTAGACGCCCACGTCATACTGGCGCTTCGAACGACGCCTCGCAGCCATTGACGTAGCCATCGAGCCTATCGAGCCTGCAGCGCCCAGGAGGCGCGTATCACACCGCGCACGACAGGCATTGGCACCCGCGACGAGACGCACCACCACGGAGACAAGTCATGACCCCCGCGACCGCTAGCGACGCGTCCACCCTTGCGCGCGACTTCGATCTGCGCCATCTGAACCCCGCGTTCTATGCCGACCCGTACCCGGTCTACCACGCGCTGCGCGCCCATGAACCGGTCAAACGCATGCCGGACGGCTCGCTCTTTCTGACGCGTTTTCGCGACGTGCAGGCTGTCTACCGTGATCCGAAAACCTTCAGTTCCGACAAGACCGTCGAATTCAAGCCGAAGTACGGTGACTCGCCGCTCTACACCCATCACACCACCAGTCTCGTGTTCAACGATCCGCCGCGTCATACGCGGGTACGCAAACTGATTGCCGGCGCGCTGACGGCGCGCGCCATCGCGGCGATGGAACCGGGTCTGATCCGCCTCGTCGATGGTTTGCTCGATGCCGCCGCGGTGCGTGGCCGGATCGATCTGATCGGCCAGTTCGCGTCAGCGATTCCGGTCGAGATCATCGGCAACCTGCTGGATGTGCCGCACGCTGAGCGGGAACCGTTGCGCGACTGGTCGCTCGCGATACTCGGCGCGCTCGAGCCGTCGTTGAGCGCAGCGCAACTCGAACGGGGAAATCGTGCCGTCGGCGAATTCGTCGACTATTTGCGCGATCTGGTGGCGCGGCGCCGGCGCGAACCCGGCGATCCGCAGCACGACGTGCTGACGCGCCTGATCCAGGGCGAGGGGGGCGGCGAGCAGTTGTCGGAAGCGGAGTTGCTGCAAAACTGCATCTTCATCCTGAATGCCGGTCATGAAACCACGACGAATCTGATCGGCAACGGTCTCGTTACGCTCGCCGACTGGCCCGAACAGCGCGCCGCGCTACGGAGCGAACCGTCGCTTATCGAGTCGGCGATCGAAGAGTGTTTGCGCTTCGAGAGCTCGAATCAGCTGGGCAACCGGATGGCAACTGACGACACGGAGATCGGCGGCGTCGCGGTTGCACGCGGTACACCCGTCACGCTGTGCATCGGCGCGGCCAATCGCGATCCCGAGCAGTTCGCGGAACCGGACCGCTTCGACATCCGCCGCGATCCGAACCGGCATCTGGCGTTCGGCTTCGGCATTCACCAGTGCGCGGGGTTGTCGCTCGCGCGGCTTGAGGCTCGCACCGCCGTCGGACGTTTCGTGCAGCGCTTTCCGGCGTATCGCCTGGACGGCGAACCGACGCGCGGCGGACGGGTGCGGTTTCGTGGCTTCGCAGCGGTGCCGCTCGAACTCGCGCCGGTGAGCGGTGACTGACGTGGCAGGTCACGCGGTGCGCCGACCGGCCAGGCGCAGACTGGATGCCGCGCGAGGCTCGCGTGTGCCTGCTGTGATCGCTGATAGAACTGCTTTGGGTTACCTTGCCGCACACCGACTCCAGCAGCCTGCTGCACGGCGAACCGCAACTGCGAACCGCAACCGCAAACCGCAACTGCAATCGAGCCACCCAGGCGCAGAACGCCGTATCTTTTGCCGACATAACGCAAGACTTACAGCCGGTGCCGATCGCGGCCGGCACGGCGCCGCGCCCGTTCTGGCGTCCAAACCGTGGCACGCTTGCTGCTTCGCCGTAGGTCCTAGGCCTTGGGGAGCGCACGATGGCACATATGATCTGGAAGGGCGCAATCAGCTTTGGCCTCGTCCATGTACCGGTCCAGTTGTATCCGGCGACGCAGTCGGAGAAAGTCGGTTTCAATCTGCTGGATAAGCGCACGATCGATCCGATCGGCTACAAGCAGATCAATAAGCGCACCGGCAAGGAAGTGACGCGTGAGAACATCGTGCGCGGCTTCGAGTACGAAAAGGACAAGTACGTCGTGCTCTCGGACGACGAGATTCGCGCAGCCAATCCCGAGTCGACGCAGACGGTCGATATCCTCGCATTCGTCGACGCCCCTGACATCTCGTTTCTCTACCTCGACACGCCGTACTTTCTGACACCCGACCGCAAGGGCGAAAAGGTGTATGCACTGCTGCGCGAAGCGATGAAAGCGTCGGGCAAGATCGGCGTGGCGAGCGTCGTGCTGCACAACAAGCAGCATCTCGCGGCGCTGATTCCAGTCGGGCCGGTGCTGGCGCTGAACACACTGCGTTGGGCCGACGAAGTACGCGACTTCGACGAGTTCAAGTTGCCGGCCGATGGTATGAAGGCGGCCGGCGTCACCGCGCGCGAACTCGACATGGCAAAGAAGCTGATCAACGACATGAGCGACAAATGGGATCCGTCGCAGTATCACGACACGTTCCGCGACGACATCATGGCCTTGGTCGACCGCAAGATTCGCGCGGGGAAGACCGAGGAAATCACCGAGGTCGAGGCGCCACGCGAATCGCGTCGTTCCGCCGACATTCTCGATCTGTCCGACCTGCTCAAGCGCAGCCTCGGTCGCGGCAAAGGCAAGGCGGCGGGCGCGCGCAAGAATACCGCGGACGATGACGAGGAAGCCGGCGATGCCGAGGCGGCCGCACCAGCCCGCAAGAAGCCGCGTTCAACGAGTACGAGCCGCGGCGGTGGCAAGAGCGGAGGCGCGAGTGCCAAGGCGGCGCCGGCGGCACGCAAACGGCGTGCGGCTGCCTGAGTGCCCGCTTTATAGACCCACTCGATAGACCCACGTGATAGATAACCCCGCGATAACACGATCCGCGACGAGTTCACCTCCATGAACGACAAGCTTGATCTCTACAACCGCAAGCGACGCTTCGACGAAACGCCGGAGCCATCGGGTTCGGCTGCGCGTAAGAAAGCTGGCCGCGGGACGGCCACGCGCGCATCGAAGGCGGCGCTGTCGTATGTGATTCAGGAGCACGATGCGCGGCGCCTCCATTACGACTTTCGGCTCGAATTGAACGGGACGTTACTGTCGTGGGCGGTGCCCAAGGGGCCGAGCCTCGACCCCGCGGTGAAACGGCTCGCGGTGCATGTCGAAGATCATCCTGTCGAATATGGCTCTTTTGAAGGCGAAATCCCGCCTGGTAACTATGGTGCGGGAACGGTCATCGTGTGGGACCGCGGAACGTGGGAGCCGGTCGGCGGCGCAGCGGAGGCGGCCCGATCGTATAAGGCAGGCAAGCTCAAATTCCAGCTCTTCGGCGAAAAACTGCACGGCGGCTGGGCGCTGGTACGCAGCCACATGCGCGGCAGCGGTGACAAGGAGCAGTGGCTGCTGATCAAGGAGCGAGACGACGAAGCCCGCGATGAAAGCGAATACGACATTCTGAAGGCCCGTCCAGGCAGCGTGCTGGGCGGCAGCGGCGCAGGCTCCACGAAGCGCGCGGCAAGGAAGACTGCGAGCGAGTCTGCACACGGGAGCGCGGACACGGAGAAAGTGGCGGGCACAACGCGCGCGACGAGTGCAAAGATGGCAGCGGGCAGGTCCACCGTCACGAGCTCGAGCACCGCCGGCCGGAGCCGGACCAAAGCCGCCTCGTCAAGCCGCGCCGATCCGAAAAAAACCGACATCGTGTCGACCCGCAGCGCGCGGTCGCTGCGCGAGCTTGCCGCATCGCCCGCGATCGAAGGCGCGGTCAAAGCCGCGTTGCCCGCCACTTTCAAGCCGCAACTGGCGACGCTCGTCGACGCCGCGCCACCCGGTGATGAATGGGCATACGAAATCAAGTTCGACGGCTACCGCGTGCTGGCCCGCATCGATCGAAAGGAGAGGGCCAAGGCGGTCAAGGTGTTCACGCGCGCCGGCAACGATTGGACCGGGAAGTTCAGCCAGCAGGTGAAGGCGCTTGAACAACTCGACATCGAAAGCGCATGGCTCGACGGCGAAGCCGTGGTGCTCGATGAGAACGGTGTGCCGGGTTTTCAGGCGCTGCAAAACGCGTTCGACTCGAACCGCCCGCAGGACATCGTCATTTATTTGTTCGATATTCCGTTTCTGAACGGCTACGATCTGCGCGGTGTGCCGCTCGAACAACGGCGCGCGATCTTGCGCGCGCTAATGGATGGGGACGACGATAGCGTCTTGCGCTTCTCCAATGACTTCGCGTTCAGCGCCGACGATCTGCTGAAGAGCGCGTGCGACATGGCGCTCGAAGGCATCATCGGCAAACGTCGCGATAGCGGCTACACATCGGGGCGCTCGTCGGGCTGGATCAAATTGAAATGCCGGCGGCGCCAGGAGTTCGTGATTGGCGGCTATTCCGAACCGTCGGGTAGCCGTGCGGCATTCGGTGCGCTATTGCTCGGTGTCTACGACGGCAAAGGTAAATTGCAATACGCCGGACGCGTCGGCACGGGCTTCAACGCTGCGTTGCTGCGCTCGGTCAAGAAAGAACTCGACGCGCACGCAAGCGGACGCATGCCGTTCGCCGCCACGCCGCGCGAACGCAGCCGCACGCCGGTGCATTGGGTCGAACCGGCGCTCGTTTGCGAATGCAATTTCGCTGAATGGACGAGCGATGGCATCGTGCGGCAGGCGTCGTTCGTGAGTCTGCGCAACGATAAGCCGGCACGGCAGATCATCAGGGAAGCCCCCCGTAAAGGAGCTGATGTGCAAGAGCAAACCGATACCGCATCCGACGCCGAGCCGACAAAGCGCACGACGAAAAAGACCGTTACGAGTTCCGCGGCCGGGCCCGCCAAAAAAAGCGCGGCGAAGACGTCGGCAACAAAAACCGGCGCGAAATCAAAAGCCGCAACCACGCCAGCCGAAGTCGCCGGCGTCCGCGTGTCCCACCCCGACCGCGTCATCGATAAAAGCACCGGCACCCGCAAAATCGATCTCGTGCAGTACTACGAATCGGTCGCCGACTGGATGCTCCCGCATCTGCAGGACCGGCCGGTGTCGCTGGTGCGTGCGCCCGAGGACATAGGCGGCGAGCTATTTTTCCAGAAGCACAGCCAGAAGCTGTCGATTCCGAACGTCAAGCAGCATCCCGGACTCGACCCGGGCCATCCGCCGCTGATTACCGTCGATACGCTCAAGGCGCTGGTCGGCGCCGCGCAAATGGGCACCGTCGAATTTCACACGTGGAATGCCGTGGTGTCGAACATTGAAAAACCCGATCGCATGGTGTTCGATCTGGACCCCGATGCATCGCTCGGGTGGGAACGGATGATCGAGGCCGCGCAGCTGACGCGCTCGTTGCTGCAAGAACTCGGTCTTATCTCGTTCTGCAAGACGAGCGGCGGCAAAGGGTTCCACGTAGTGGTGCCGCTCGCGAAGCACGCCGGCTGGGATGACGTGAAGGCGTTTTCGCAAGCCGTCGCGCAGCATATGGCGACGACGTTGCCCAAGTACTTCAGTGCAAAGATGGGCGCGCAGAATCGCAAGCAGAAGATCTTCGTCGACTATCTGCGTAATAACCGGGGCTCGAGTACGGTGGCCGCATTTTCGGCGCGCGCCCGGCCGGCGCTGGGCGTTTCCGTGCCGCTCTCGTGGGACGAAGTCGCCACCACGACGAGCGGAGATCAATGGACCATCGAAAACGTGCATGAGCGTCTCGAAGTCCTCAAGCGCGACCCATGGGCGGACTACGCGAAAACGCGTCAGCGCATCACCGAGGCAATGAAAAAACGTCTGGATGGAGCGGATTGACTTCGATTCAGCCAGCCTCATTCGACAACCTGAAAGAGGAGCACACCATGAAGACCTCTCCGCAGTCGTCCGATGGCGACAAGCAAGCCGACCCGCTTGCAAAGAAGCATCCGGATTCGCTTCAGGAGGCGTCAGCGCCGCTGCCGCATGAAACCGATCAGAGCCCGGAATCGCAACACGAGGACGATCCGCGTCACGTCGGCAAGCAGGCCCATAGCGATACCGAGCGCGGACTGAAGGACACGGACCGCCGCGGCGGTGACGAATATCAGCAAAAGACGCAGAACGACGCGCACACGAACGTCAACTCCGATAGCAAGGCAAGCGGCGGCGGGCGCGGCAAGCGCTGACGGTGCGTGTGCGCCGATGCGTGGGGAAACGTCACGGTGTGCCGAGCCGGCGCGTCCACCCATGCGCCGCCGCAACCGCGCGGTGACCCGGCTCCCATGCACGCGCGGCCACGCCATCATGCCCGGCGCTTTGGTACGGTCCGGCGTTGGGCGACGCCGAACTCATTCAGGTCTCGCGTCCCAATAAGGCGGATCGCCGAAATGCGCGGCGAGGAACGCAATGAACGCGAGCGTTCTGGGCGGCACGAAGGCACGGCTCGGATAGACCGCCCAGATGGCCACATTCTCCGCGAGCGGATAGGTGTCGAGCACGCTCACCAGTTCGCCGCTGCGCAGATACGGCGCCACGTCCCAGGTCGATTTGAGCGCGATGCCGAAACCGGCCAGCAAGGCGTCGCGAATCACTTCGCCGTTGTCGGTGACGAGGCGTCCGTTCACGCGCACCGCCAGCGGACCGGCGGGCGTTACGAAGGCCCAGTCGCGCTGATCGGACAGGATCATGCATTCGTGTTGCGCGAGGTCCGAAGGATGATGTGGCGTTCCATACGCGGCGAGGTAAGCAGGCGCGGCGCACAGCACGCGGCGGTTCACGGCCAGACGCCGCGCTACCAGCGACGAATCCTTGAGCACGCCGATGCGGATCGCCACGTCGATACCCGCATCGACCAGATCGATCACCTGATCCGTCAGCCGCAGATCGACGCTGACGCCGGGATAGCGGCGCAGGAATTCGCTGATCACCGGCGATACGTGCTGACGCCCGAATGACGACGGCATCGACACGCGCAAGCGCCCTTGTGGCTCGGCCTGCGCGCGGCCCACCGAGGCGCGGGCGGCATCGGCCGCGTCGAGCAGCGCTTCGGCGCGGGTCATGAACACTTCGCCGTCCTGCGTGAGACTGATGCGGCGGGTGGTTCGATGCAGCAGGCGTGCGCCAAGGCGCTTTTCCAGCTGCGCGATGCGCGAACTCGCCACCGCCGCCGACAGGCCGAATTCGCGGCCGGCCGCCGACACATTGGCGAGCAGGGCGGCTCGCACGAACAGGGCGACGTCGAGCAGATCCAGTCGTTCCCGCTCAGCGGGCGACGGTTTTATGGCGGGTCTTGCAGCGGGTTTTACAGGATGGTCAGGAAGGTCCATTCTTCTGAAATTCAAAAAGATGTTTCAGTAATTATGACGGTTTTATGAGAATAAGAACCGCCGTAGCATGACGTCCATGCGATCGATTGCCCGCGCCGCGCCGCGCCAGGCGCCCGCGGCAACGATCGCCGGTTTCTCAACCTCATCTGAAAGAACAGGAGCTGTGATGAAAGCCGTAGGCCTCTATCGCTATTTGCCAATCGACCAAGCCGACTCTCTGGTTGATGTCGACATTCCCAAACCTGAAGCCACCGGCCGCGACCTGCTGGTGAAGGTCGAAGCCATTTCCGTCAATCCGGTCGACACCAAGGTGCGGGCCCCGAAAGACACCGTCGAGAAAGCGCCGCGCGTGCTCGGCTGGGACGCCGCCGGCACGGTGGCGGCGGTTGGTCCGGACGTCACGCTCTTCAAGGTCGGCGATCCGGTTTTCTATGCTGGCAGCATCACGCGGCCGGGCGCGAATAGCGAATTCCATCTGGTCGACGAGCGTATTGTCGGGCGCAAACCGGCGTCGCTCGATTTCACCCACGCGGCTGCGTTGCCGCTGACCGCGATCACCGCCTGGGAGGCGCTGTTCGACCGCCTCGGCGTGTCTCCGCAAGGCGCGGACGAAGGCCGCACCGTGCTGATCGTGGGCGGGGCGGGCGGGGTCGGGTCGATCGGCATCCAGTTGGCCAAACGACTCGCGAAGCTGAAAGTGATCGCGACCGCCTCGCGCCCTGAATCGGCGAAATGGGCGACGGAGTTGGGCGCGGATCATATCGTCGATCACTTCGGCGATATGCCCGCGCAGTTGAAAAAATTGGGCATCGACCAGGTCGATTACGTGCTGATCTTCAACGATACCGACAAGAATTTTCCCGCAGCCGCTGAAGTGATCAAGCCGCAGGGCGGCATCTGCACGATCGTCGAAAACAGCCAGCCGTTGCCAGTCGAATTGTTGAAGGCGAAAAGCGCGGCGTTCCACTGGGAGCTCATGTTCACGCGTTCGATGTTCAGCACGCCGGACATGATCGAGCAGCATAAACTGCTGACCGAGGTGGCGCGTCTTGTCGATGCGGGCACATTGCGCACGACGGTCGGACAGGATCTCGGCAAGATCAACGCCGGGAATCTGCGCCGTGCGCATCAACTGCTCGAAGAGGGGCGTGCGATCGGCAAGCTGGTGCTGACGGGCTTCTAGGCAGCGCAAAAAACGCTTCACCGCAAGCGGGGTAACACCCGATTCGTATGAAGCGCGCGCAGCGCCGCTTGGCGGTAGACTGGTGGGGCATCATGCTAAAACAGTTGCGTGTCTCGCGGCCCGTCAGGCCGGGCCTCAACCAGGCATCATCAGGCCTCGTCAGGGCTGGTCAGGCGGTGCATCGGCAGTAGCGCTGATGCGAGCGCGCAGCGGCACAACAACGAGGTGACAGTATGAGCTCCAGCTTCAAACTCTCCGCCGTTTCAGTTGTCGCTTCTCTCGCATGCGCTCTCGCGCCCGGCATGCTTGTGCCGGTGGCTCACGCGGCCACGCCGATCACAGTGACGTCGCAGGCCGCCCTCGACGGTCCGATCCGCTACACGGTTCGCGTCACGTCGAAACAGTTCGGCAACTCACAGGAAACGCGCACGATCCGCTCCGGTGAATCGGACGACTTCACGTGGAAGACCGTGCCGCCGGGTGGCCCCGTGCCCGCGACGGATACCTGCCCGAATTATTCGTCGCTTCCGACGGATACCAACGGCGCGATGATTCGTCAGACGCAGATCCGCTTTGCACCGGTCGTCGCTGGTGACGGCACGGCATCCGTGCAGCTGAGCTTTCAGGCGCAAACGCCGCACGGTGTGAAGACAGTGACGAGCGGCGGCAAAACGCTCAAGTGTCCGAACGACGTGACCGTCAGCCAGATTCTGCGTTTTACGATGCCGGTCAACGGCAGCACGAAAACGCTGACGCTCAGTGACGGCACCGAAGTGGCGGTCACCGCGAAACGTTGAGGGATGCGTGGCGCGGCTTCGCTCAACGCCGCGCCACGGCTCGCTCCACCAGTCGCGCGGACAGAAACCGGTGTTCCGCCGAGAAGAGCCGCCGATAGGTGAGCAGCACCGCGCCCACTGTTCCCAAGGCTGACGACGCCGCGATCAGGAACATGATCACGATCTGATAGCGCACCGCCTGCAACGGGGACTGGCCGGCGAGCACCTGCCCGGTCATCATGCCGGGCAAACTCACCACGCCGACCACGGCCATCTGATTCAGCGTGGGCATCATGCCCGCGCGCACCGCCTGGCGCGCCGGCGCCTGCGCCGCTTCCCAACGGGTCGCGCCGAGCGCGAGCGCCATGTCCACACGGTCGCGCCGCGCGGTCAGTTCCTCGGTCATCCGTTCGATGCCAAGCGACACGCCGGTCAGCGTATTGCCGAGGATCATGCCGAGAATCGGGATCGCATACTGCGGCTCGTACCACGGGTGAATGCGGATCACGACAAAGAGTCCGACCGCCGCCACCAGCCACGAACTGACCCAGATCGACAGCACGCTGTCCACACGTTGCCCCGCATACGTGCGATTGCCGCGTTGCGCGCCCGCGAAGCCGGCGATCAGCGTCATCACGGCCATCAAGGGCAGCACCACGAACCAGCGGTCGTAACGGAACACCCAGCCGAGCACATAGCCGATTGCCAGCAACTGCACGACGGTGCGTACCGCCGCCCATGCGAGCTTGCGTTCGAGATCGAGCTTGAGCGCCACCGACACCACGCCGTTCACCACGATCAGCAACGCGGCGATCGCGACGTCCCACAGACTCAGGTTTTGCAATGTCATTGGCCGAGCTCCTGACGTGCGGGCGTGACCGCGGATTCGTCGAGCACACCGGCGCGCATCGTGAGGTGCCGCTCGCTCATGCGCGCGGCTTGCGCCGGGTCGTGCGAGACCCACATCGAGGCATGCCGCGCGGGGTCGGCCGCGAACCATGCGTGCACCAGCGCCTCGATCGCGTGTGACGATTCCGGATCGAGCGAAGCGGTGGGTTCATCCAGCAGCAGCACTTCGGGGGCGAGTTGCAGAACGCGAATCAGCGCGGTGATCTGCGCTTCTCCGCCGGACAATTCGCTCGCGCGCTTGTCGAGAAAATCGTCGCCGCGGCCGGCCTGGGCGGCGAGGCTCGCCGCGTGCGCGCGATCGAAACGCACATCGCGATAGGTACGTAATTCGAACGGGTAACGCAGATTGTCTTCGACGCTGCCATCGAGCAGCGCGGGCCGCTGCCGGATATAGGCGACGTTGCGCCGGTAATGCGGAATGGCCGTGCGTTCGACCGGCGCGCCGTGCCACATGATGCGTCCTGCATCGAGTGGATCGAGCAAGGCAAGGGCGCGCAGGAACACGCTTTTGCCCGAGCCCGATGGCCCGGTGACAGCGACACGGTCGCCTGCGCGCAGGGCGAAGGTCGCCGGTTGCAGCAGCGTCTGGCCGCGCAGTGCGTCGCGCCGGGCAATGCCGTCGGCGAGGACGAAGGGAACATCGGTCATGAGTGGGGTCGCGGTGGATTTTTGCGTGGATTCGGGGGCCGCCATGACATTCATTGACGTTTCCATGGCAGGGCAAGCTGTGCCCGAACAGTACGGCATGATAAAACGGCATCTATCAGACAATACTACCAGGCACGATACGTGCTGCCCCGATGCACAACGAAGAACAAGGACGGAGCTTCTCAATGGCAGTGTCGAGCACAATTGGAAGGCGGACAGGAAAAATCATCGCATGGTTGCTGGCGATCATCGTCATTCTGATTGTTGCGCTGACAATTTTCATCCTGACCTTTGACTGGAACCGGGCTCGCCCTTACGTCAACGACAAGGTCACGCAGGCAATCGGCCGGCCGTTCGCGATCAATGGCGATCTGAAGGTCGGCTGGCAGCATCCGGTCGGCGAGACCGGCTGGCGTGGCTGGGTGCCCTGGCCGCGTTTTTCGGCCGCCAACATCACGGTAGGCAATCCCGACTGGACCAAACAGCCGCACTTCGCGACGCTCGACGAAATCGACTTCGAGGTCAAGGTGCTACCGCTGCTCACGCATGACATCGTGATTCCCGCGATCAATCTCGTGAATCCCTCGGTCGACCTCGAGCGACTGCTCGACGGACGCAACAACTGGACTTTCAAATTGGCGTCGTCCAGCGGGCCTTCCGAATGGAAGCTCGAGTTGCACGACATCGCGTTTGCCAAGGGCAATATCGCGCTGTCCGATCAGCAGAAAAAGGTCGAGATGCAGATGGCCGTCGATACGCTCGGGCAGCCGATTCCGATCGGCGAAGCGATGAAGCAGCAGGAGGCGGCGTCACGCAGTGCCTCGGCGGAGGCGGTGGGTAAAGCAGGCGCGAGCAAGCTCACTGCCCAGGCTAACGCGCAGGCGGCGTCGGAAGCCGCGGCGGCGTCCGCTGCGGCGGCTTCCGGCGCTTCGTCGACGGAGATCACCGCGTCGGGCGCGACAGCGGCGAACGGCGCGTCAGGTGCGCTGATTGCCGGTGAGGCGAACGGTGCAAGCGAGGGCGCGAGCGGCACGGCAGTGGCCGCGGCATCGAACGCCAGCGAGGCGGGTACGGCGAACGGCGCGAAGCCGGTGATCCCGCCGTACGCGATTGGATGGACCGTCAAGGGTACCTACAACAAGACGCCGGTATCCGGCAGCGGCAAGGTCGGTGGCGTGCTGGCGTTGCAGGACGCGAACCGGCCGTTCCCGATTCAGGCCGATGTGAAAGCGGGGGACCTGCGCGTCGGCCTCGTGGGCACGATCACCGATCCGGCGCATCTTGCCGCGGTGGATTTGCGCCTCTGGCTTCAGGGCAACAGCCTGGCGCGGCTGTATTCGCTGACGGGCGTGACCTTGCCCGACACGCCGCCTTATGCGACTGACGGGCGCCTCGTCGGCCAGTTCAAGTCCAGCGGCAACGTCTTCAAGTATGAAAATTTTACAGGCCGGGTGGGCGGCAGCGATCTGAATGGCTCGCTGACCTACACGGCACGTGAGCCGCGTCCGCTGTTGCAGGGCGAACTGGTGTCGCATCTGCTGCAGTTCTCCGATCTGGCGCCGATCATCGGCGCGGACTCGAACGCCAGTAAGGCCAAGCGCGGCGATGCGACGGCGCAGCCGAGCAATAAGGCGCTGCCCGTCGAAGAGTTCCGCACTGACCGTTGGAAGTCGATCGACGCCGACGTGAAATTCACGGGCCGCCGCATCGTCAAGGACACCAACCTGCCGATCACGGACTTGTACACGCACGTCGTGATGACCGACGGCGTGCTGTCGCTCGAGCCATTGAAGTTCGGCGTGGCAGGCGGTTCGCTGTCATCGAATATCCATCTGGACGGCAGCACCACGCCGCTGAAGGGTCGTTTTGCGACTTCGGCGCGGCATCTGAAGCTCAAGCAGTTGTTCCCGAACTTCAAGACGATGCAGAACGCGCTCGGTGAAATCAACGGGGACGCCGCACTGACCGCGACGGGCAATTCGCCGGCGGCGTTGGCGGCGACGTCGAACGGCGAGGTGAAGGCATTGGTCACCGACGGCACGGTGAGCCGCCTGCTGATGGAAGCAGCGGGACTGAACGTGGCCAACGTGGTCTATGAAAAGCTGTTCGGCAATCGCGACGTGAAGATCAACTGCGCGGCGGCGGACTTTGTCGCCACGAACGGCGTACTGGATTCGCGTGTCTTCGCGCTCGATACGGATGACGCGGTGATCAACATCGATGGCACTGTAAATATGCGCGACGAGACCCTGGATCTTGGCGTGCATCCGCACACCAAGGGCTTCCGGGTGTTTTCGCTGCGCTCGCCGCTGTACGTGAAGGGAACGTTCAAGAACCCGCACGTGGGCGTGAATGCCGCCGCGCTGGCGCTGCGAGGCGGTGCCGCTATCGGGCTCGGGTTGATCAATCCGTTTGCGGCGCTGATTCCGCTGCTCGCGCCCAGTAATAACAAACCGTTGCCGTGCGGGCAGTTGCTGTCGCAGGTTCGTCAGGCGCCGACTGCGCCGCCGCCGGGCGTCAGGCAGCAGCCTAAAACGGCCATTTCCCTCGACGGTGCGCCGGTCAACAAGTCTGCTGGAAGCGCTTCCTCGCCGGCTGCAGCCGAAAAGAAGCCGGCGGTCAAATCACCGGCCGATGCGGCTGAATACAAGGGGAACTGATGTTTTCCGCTATGTCCGCGGACGGGTGGAGTTGGTCCTTCGGCGCCGGCCTTTCCCTTATTTTCCTGTGGCTGATTAGCGTTCCCACGGTACGTGGCGAACGTCAACATCCAGGCAAGAAAGGGAAAGGCGCCGCCCTTGGCACGCGGGGAGGCAAACAGGCGCCGTGCAGGCAAAAGAGAACAACGGGATCAACGCCGTAGTCATGCAGACAACGGCGCTGCCACGGGAAAGAAAAAGATAGTCGATTACCTTAACGAGCGCGGAGCGGCATCGCCTGCCGCATCCTGCCTGCGAACTCCGCGCCGGGCGCCGCCAACGCGGGTGGCGCCAAACTCCGTCAGGATCTTGCCTCTGGCCCGGCTGGCAAACACCAGGAATCCAAACCCATCGGCTTCATACCAATACCCGCCGTTCTCGAGCCCATCGAGCGGCTGCTCCAACGCATTGGTGATGGATTCGATACAGCGGCGCCGCAATTCGGCGGGCGCTGGATAGGGTGGCTGGGCGCCTCGTACACTGCACAGGAGAACGTCGAGCCCGGGCAGCACATGCGCATAGAGCACCGGCTCGTCCTGCGCGCGAGCGCGCGCGATTTTGGTGTCGAGCTGACTGAACGGCTTGAAATGTCGTAGTACCGCGAGGAACGACTCATCGCCGTCCACCTTCGCGCGCCTACGCTTTTTCGGGAAGGACATAAAAATTCGCCTGAAAAAGAATTGCAAGAAACGCAGCGTCCTCATGCGACAACTCCCGGCTTCGCGCGCCGCACGTCGATCTTTTATAGCATACGACAAGGCCGGATTCACGATGATTCGGCGTCTACGCCGTCCCGCCTCCCGCACGAATCATGCCGAACCGCCTCGCCGCGCGCTTTCGCTTCCCAGCACATCTGTCTCCATCATAGACGCACGCGCCGCCGAAAAAACATCTCGTACCAATAAAAAAGTCATTTTTGTGTGGGCGAGCGCATCTTGCCACTACGTTGAAATATCTCACATTCACGTCGATAATGGCCCGTCCGGCTGCACCGTGGCGTGCCTGCCAGTCCTGCATCGCAACGGCCCGCGGGCGCGGGGTGGCAGGGCGATGCGAGGCGCGTGGTCCGTGCGTACCGCCACGGCTTGAACGACCCTTCGGGCGAACATGAAACTATTCACCAAGGGTCTGCTGCTGATTGCAGTGCCGAGCGTGGTCGAGCTGGCGCTTCTGGGCGTCGTCTTCGATACCCAGGAGCAAACAGCGCAGGCCGCGCAGTGGGTCACCAACAGCAAGCAGATCCTTTATCAGTCGTCGGCCATTGTCGACCCGCTGCTGCGTCAGGCCGCGCGGATTCGCACGGGCATGGTCGTCGGCGATCCGCAGTTTATCGACCGCCGTACCGTGTGGGTCGATCTCGGCGACCGGCTTTCGAATCTCGAATCGCTGGTGGCGGATGCGCCGCAACAGGTCGAGCGCGTGCACAAGATGCAGCAGGCGATCGAAGCGTATCGTACGCAGGCCGCCGGGATCTCGCAGGCTCTGCACGAAGGACGCAACCTGAATTCGTTTGCCGGGATGGAATCGGCTGCGCTTCCCCAGCAGATCGCGTTGTTTCGCGAACAGCTGGCTGAGTTCAGTAACGAGGCCTCGCGGCTCGACACCGAGCGCGGTGCGGCGCTCGCAAGGCGGCGTGAACGCCAGCAATACGCGCTGATTGCCGCGGTGTTGGGCTCGATGCTGATCTGGGCGGCCACGGCCATGGTGTTTGCGCGCAGCATCGGCCGGCGGTTGGAGGTGTTGACGGGTAATGCCGAGCGCCTGGGCCGCGGGCGGCAACTCGCAGCGCCGCTATCGGGCAACGACGAAATTGCCGCGCTCGACGCGGTGCTGCACCAGACGGGCGCGCGTTTGCGCGAGGCCGATGGCGAGCAGGCGAGGCTGAAAGCGCGACTCGAAGCGCGCGCGCAGGAACTCGCGGGCGTCAACGAAGAACTGCGCCAGGAGACGCAAGACAATGAAATGTTCATTTACAGCGTGTCGCACGATTTGCGCTCGCCGCTGGTGAATCTGCAAGGCTTTTCGAAAGAATTACAGGTGTCGTGCGACGAACTGGACAGCATCGTCGCGGCGGCGAAACTGCCGGAGGCCGAGCACCGGCGCATGGTGCATATTCTCGACGGCGATGTGCGCGAGTCTCTGCAATATCTCCGCACCGCGGTGACGCGGGCGGCGGCGATCATCGACGCGCTTTTGCGGATTTCGCGTGCCGGCCGGCTCGAATACCAGTGGCAGCGGGTGAGTGTCGGGCGGGTGGTGGGCCGCGTGGTCGACGCGCTGCAGGGCGTGATCAACCAGCGCGCGGTGGTGGTCACCGTGCGCGAGTTGCCGCCCGCGTGGGGCGACCCGGGCGCGATCGAGCAGGTTTTCAGTAACCTGATCGGTAACGCTCTCAATTATCTCGACCCGGCGCGCAATGGGCGCATCGAGGTCGGCGCGCTGGATCCGGAGCCAGTCGACGGAACGGACCCGCGCGCGTTGCGCACGCGCACTTATTATGTGCGCGACAATGGCCTCGGAATTCCGGCGGCGTATATGTCGAAGGTGTTCCGGGCGTTTCAGCGTCTGCACGGCGACGTCGCGAATGGAGACGGCATCGGCCTCGCGGTGGTACGGCGCGTGGTGGAACGGCATGGCGGCCGCGTGTGGGTCGAGTCGGCGGAAGGCGCGGGGTCGACCTTTTTCGTCGTATTGCCGGAACAGCCTGCGCGCAATTGAGCCGGACAGGCCCTTGGGGAAACGGTGGGAACAGTTAAGCGCATGATACGAAAACAGATTGTCAGCACGGAGGGCATATGAGTCACGGGGAAACGGTCAGCATTGTGCTGATCGAAGATGACGACGGCCATGCCACGCTGGTCGAGCGCAATCTGCGCCGCGCCGGCATTTCAAACGGTTTCGTGCGCTTTCGCGATGGCCAGCAAGCACTCGATTATTTCTTCGGCCCGGCGCCGGTGGACGCTGCCGCGAGTCCTTACCCGCCGCGCGAAGATCTGACGAATTTCGTCGTGCTGCTCGATCTGAAAATGCCGCGCGTGGATGGCTTCGAAGTGCTGCGGCGTCTGAAGGATTCGCCGCAGACAGCCGCGGTGCCCGTGATCGTGCTGACCACAACCGACGATCCGCGCGAAATCGCGCGCTGTTACGAATTGGGCTGTAACGTCTATATCACCAAGCCGGTCGAATACGACGCGTTCATCGAAGCGGTGCGCCGTCTCGGCTTCTTCCTGCAGGTGGTCAAGCTGCCGTCTGGCCACCGGCTGGGCGCGCCGTGACGTAAGCTTCATGTGAAGGCGCTCCGAAAGCGGCCCGTGACAAGATTGCTACACCAGACCTAGCCAAAGAAGACTCAGCATGCCCGAAGAAGTGTCCACGCAGCCCGCCGCGTATGTGCTGGTCGTCGATGACGACGAAGGCATCTTGCGGCTTGCGCGCAAGTCGCTTGAACGCGCCGGTTGCCGGGTCGCCATCTGCGCGGGTGTCGAGTCGGCTCGCGAGCGGCTCGCCATGGGTACGCCCGACCTGCTGGTGCTCGACTACCAACTCAGCGGGCCTGAGACCGGCCTCGACTTCTTTCGCCGCTTGCGCGTGGAAGGGGGGAGGATCCCCGCCATCCTCGTGACCGGTTTTACCGACGAATCCCGGGTGATCGAAGCATTGCGCGCGGGCGTATCCGACGTGGTGCCGAAATCCGGCGACTACCTCGACTATCTGCCCGAGGCTGTCGAGCGGGTGCTCTCGCAAGTGCGCTTGCAGAAGGCGTCGGACGATGCCTTGCTGTTGCGTGACCGGGAGCAGCATTACCGGACGCTGTCGGAGGCGTTGCCGCACCTCGTGCTAACCAGCAATGCCGCGGGGGATTGCGATTTCCTTTCGAAGCAGTGGTTCGACTACACAGGGTTGGGGGAAAGCACTTCGTACGGCCTCGCGTGGCTCGATGTGGTGCATCCCGACGATCGCGAAGAGATTCGCCGTACCTGGCTCAAAGCGGTGACGAGCGGCGCGAGTGATTATCGGCACGAATTGCGGATTCGCCGCCACGACGGCGAATATCGCTGGTTCGACGTCCGCGCCGTCGCGATGCGTGACGCCGAAGGCAATGTCAGCAAATGGTTTGGCAGTTTCACGGACATTCATCCCCAGCGCGAGGCGATCGAGGAACGCGAGCGTCTGCTTGCCTCGGAGCAGGCTGCCCGTCAGATTGCCGAAGAAGCCAATCGTGCGAAAGACCGCTTCCTCGCCATGCTGTCGCACGAATTGCGCACGCCGCTCACGCCGGTACTGGCGGGCGCCAGCGTGCTGGAGATGATCCCGGATCTGCCCGATCAGGCGCGCGCGAGCGTGCGTATGATCCGCCGCAACGTCGAACTCGAAGCGCGCCTGATCGACGACCTGCTCGATCTCACACGGGTGGCGAACGGCAAGCTGCGTCTGTCGCTCGAAACCGTCGACGTGCATGAGGTGATCGACAGCGTGCTCGAACTCTTTCACAGCGAGATTCAGGTCAAGCAGCAGGACGTGCACGTCGGAAAGAATGCACAGCACCATTACGTGCTCGCCGACCGCGCACGCTTGCAACAGATGCTGTGGAATCTGATTCGCAACGCCGCCAAGTTCACGCCGGACGGCGGCCATATTTATGTGCGCACGCAAGATGAACGCATGCACGTGCAGATCTCGGTCGAGGATACGGGCATCGGCATCGAGCCCGAGCAGATCGGCAAATTGTTCAACGCGTTCGAGCAGGGCAATCAGAACATGACGCGGCAATTCGGCGGCTTGGGTCTCGGTCTCGCGATCACCAAAGCGCTGACGGATGTGCATGGCGGCACGGTGGTCGCCCAGAGTCCGGGCGCACACTGCGGGGCGACTTTCACGATCACGCTGCCGACCGCTTCCGCGCCTGTTCAATCACCGCCCGTTGCCGCGCCTGATCAGGTGCATTCTCCCGGCCCGCTGACTATATTGCTGATCGAAGATCACGTGGACACCGCCGAGGTGATGGGGCAGCTGATTCGCAGCCTGGGTCACGACGTGACCATCGTGGGCCGTGTGGACGATGCATTGGCCGCGACCCAGACGCAGACGTTCGATCTGGTGATCAGCGATGTCGGCTTGCCCGACGGCACCGGTCTCGATTTCGTCAAGGCGTTCCGCGAGCATTCGGATGTGCCAGCAGTCGCGTTGACCGGCTTCGGTACTGATGAAGATGTGCGCCGCTGCCTGAGCGCCGGTTTTACTTCGCATCTGACGAAGCCAGTCAATTTTGGACAACTCGAGACGATGATTGAAAGCGCGGTGAATCAGAAGGCGGAAAAGGACGTTTAATGTATTCGCTACGTCGACGGGGTCGACTGCAACGGCGTAATTTGCATGTGGCATGAAAAAGGCCTGTGGCGATTTTTCGCAACAGGCCTTTCTTTATTTGCGCCGGCTAATGGGCAGGCGCGAATGCTTGAGTTGACTTAAGTCGGCTTAACGCGGCGGCGCCGGGTTTTTCAGCGAATCGCGGATTTCACGCAGCAGCACGACGTCTTCCGGCGTCGGCGGCGGCTCTGCCGGCGCGGCTTCAGCCGGCTTGCGCAGATTATTGATGAACTTGACCATCAGGAAAATGATGAACGCGAGGATCACAAAGTTGATGGCCACGGTGATGAACGAGCCATAACCGAACACCGCCACACCCGCTGTTTGCAAGTCTTTATACGACTCGGGACTGCCTTTGAAGCTGGCGGGAATATCGCCGAGGCGAATGAACTTGTTGGAGAAATCGAGGCCGCCGGTGGCAACACCGACAACCGGCATGATCAGGTCTTTAACAATTGAATTGACGATGGTGGAAAATGCGCCGCCGATAATCACACCGACGGCGAGATCCATTACGTTGCCTTTCAGGGCAAATTCCTTGAATTCCTTGACCATGCTCATATACGTTCCTCCCAGAAGTCGATAATCGAATCATACCAATCTGAGAAGGATAGGCTAGTCTTTTGGCAAGGAAAGAGCGGAATGACCTTATTCTGGAAGCTGTGACTGACTATGGCGCGCCCGTTCGATATGCGCTGCAAAACTGACCGGGTCGGTATTGGTGCCGCATAGCAAGACGCCTACGCGTTTGCCTTGCAGCTTTTCGCGCAGCGGCCCGAGCAGCGCCGCCGTAGCCGCGGCGCAAGCCGGTTCGACCGCCAGTTTCAGTTGTCCGAACAAGGTCAACATGGCCGCGCGTAGCTGGTCGTCGGATACGGTGACGAGCTCGTCGATATGACGGCGGCACAATTCGTAGCTGTATTCCTCGGTATGCGGCGACGCCAATGAATCGGCAATGGTGTGCATGTGGCCCATCTTGACGGTGTGATTGGCCGCGAAACTTTTGCCCATCGCGTCGGATCCTTCTGGTTCGACGCCGTACACGTGCACCCGTGGATTCGCGAGCCGCATGGCGGTGGCCACACCGGCAGCGAGACCGCCGCCGCCGATCGGCACAATCACCGCTTCGAGGTCGGGCGTTTGCGTGGCCCATTCATAGCCGAGCGTGGCCGAGCCCAGCACGGTGCGATAACCGTTGAACGGGTGCACGAAAAAACGGCCTTCCTCGGCCTCGATACGGCGCACCAGTTCGAACGCTTCGGCAATGTTTTCCGCGAACACGATTTCCGCGTGAAATTGCCGGCACAGCGCAACGCGCGCGGGATTGGCGGCGCGAAACAGCACGACCTTCGCGCTGATGCCAAGCCGCATCGCCGCGTACGCGACCGCCACCGCATGATTGCCGCCCGATACACAGGTGACGCCCGCACTGCGTTGCGCTTCGTCGAGCGCGAGCAGATTGGTGAACGCGCCACGCGCCTTGAAGCTGCCGCCTGCCTGCAGCAACTCGAACTTGAAATTCACGACCGTGCCTTCCAGCGTCGGAAAGTCGAGCCGGTCGAACACCGGCGTTCGCGTTACCCACGGCGTCAACGCAAAGTGCTGCGTAGCGATGTCGTCGAGTGTGGGGATCGGCTCGCCGTCGATCGTATGGTCGGTGTGCTGCGTCGTGGCGGTTGACATGGTGTGGGCGTGTTTTTCCTCGGTATGGATAAGACTATTTTTGCAGCGATCAGTTTCAGTGCGCGTGCGCATCTACCGACATGCTGTGAATGAATTTTTGCAGGAAACGTTCGCACGCCACGAGCTGATCCAGCGCCACGAATTCGTTGGCTTTGTGCGCCTGCTGGATGTCGCCGGGGCCGCATACAATGCTCGGAATGCCCGCCAGCGAGAACAGTCCGGCTTCGGTGCCGTACGCGACCTTGCGCTTGTCCTGGTCCGCGGTTAGCGCGCGCACGAGTTGCGTGATCGCGGCTTGTTCAGACGAATCGAGGCCGGGGGCCGCGGCGATTTTGGAGATCTCGATGGCTGCGGATGGATGCTCGCGCAACATTTTCGGCAGCAGTGTTTCGCGCGCATATTGGTCGATGCGCGCGAAGATCGGTTCGGGGTCGAGCGTGGGCAGGTTGCGGAATTCGAACTGAAATTTGCATTCGGCCGGCACGGTATTGATCGCGTTGCCGCCTACGATCGTGCTGGTTTGCGCCGTGGTGAAGGGCACGTCATACAGTTCGTCGAACGGGCCTTGCTCGCGGAATTGATCGGCCATATCGCGGATGTAGCAGATCAAACGCGCGGCGTATTCGATGGCGTTCAAGCCCTTCGGTGTCAGCGAGGAATGCGCCGCATGGCCGCGCACACAGCATTGATACGCGTTGATGCCTTTGTGCGCCACGATCGGGCGCATGCTGGTCGGCTCGCCGACGATGCAGCCGTCCGGCTTCACGCCGCGCTTCATCAGATCGGCAATCAGGAGCGGTGCGCCGACACAACCCACTTCCTCGTCGAACGACAAGGCGAAGTGAATCGGCTTGGCGAGCCGCGTGCGCTGCATCTCGGGCACGAGCGAAAGCGCCGCGCCGATAAAGCCTTTCATGTCGCAGGTGCCGCGGCCGTACAGCTTATCGCCGCGAATTTCCGGCTTGAACGGATCGCTGTCCCATTGCTGACCGTCTACGGGCACCACGTCTGTATGGCCTGACAGCACAACGCCACCGTTAGTCTCGCCGTCGTGTGCGGGAATCGTTGCAAACAGATTGGCCCATTTGCCGCTTTCGTCGTGAGTGAGCGTGGCCTCGATGCCGACTGCGCGCAGTTCATCGCGCACGGTCTCGATCAGACCGAGATTGGGATTGCGGCTCACCGTGTCCATTGACACGAGACGGGTTACCCAGGGGAGCGAAGCAGGTGAGGAGGAATTCGATTCAGAGGCGGGCGTTGGCGAGGACTGCGCTGATTCAGCGACGTGAGACATGACAAGACTCCAGCATTTGAGTCTTTCGATCATACCCAAAAAAAACTCACCCGTATGCTGCGGCGCGCGTTTGCGCACCGCAGCATGACTGAAAAACGGCTAGACGTACCCCGTTTTTTTAGTGGTGCGGCCAAGGGTGCCGGTATCTGCGCCGACGTTGACGCGATACCGGCGTATCAGCACACAACAGCGCGCTACGGCACGACCCGTTAGCGCGCTGCAGCCGTGGCCGCCGTTCCGCGGCTGGGTGTTCCGAGTGCGCGCAGGGTTTCTTTCACCGTTGCTACACGCACGGCCAGATCCGGACTGCGCGTTTCAATGCGCAGCTTGTCCTGGCCCGCGAGCTTGATGTGCTTGTGTTTCTGCACCATCTCGATGATTCGCATCGCGTCGATAGGCGGATTGGGGATGAATTGCAAGCCGATCACCGTTTCGCCCGCATCGATTTTCAAAATGCCCAACGGCTTGGCCGCGAGGCGCAGACGATGCGTCTCGACGAGCGCATGCGCTTGCGGTGGCAATTTGCCGAAGCGATCGATCAATTCTTCCTGAATGCTGTCAATCGAATCGTTGTGTTCGCAGTTAGCGAGGCGCTTGTAGAGCGACAGCCGTTCCTGCACGTCGCCGCAATAGTCGGCCGGCAGAATCGCGGGCGCATGCAGATTGATCTCGGTGGTCGCGGCGAGCGGTGCGGTGAGGTCCGGCTCCCTGCCTTCCTTGAGCGCCTTCACAGCGTCGTTCAGCATGTCGGTATAGAGCTGGAAACCGATCTCCTGAATCTCCCCCGATTGCTTGTCGCCGAGGACTTCACCCGTGCCACGAATCTCGAGGTCGTGCATCGCGAGATAGAAGCCCGAACCGAGTTCCTCCATCTGCTGGATTGCTTCGAGACGGCGCTGCGCCTGCTTGGTCAGTCCTTGCGGGTCATGCACCAGCAGATACGAGTAAGCCTGGTGATGCGAGCGGCCTACGCGGCCACGCAGCTGATGCAATTGCGCGAGGCCGAACTTGTCGGAGCGGTGAATCAGAATCGTGTTGGCGCTCGGTACGTCGATACCGGTTTCGATGATTGTCGTACACAGCAGAACGTTCGCGCGTTGCGCAACGAAATCACGCATCACGCGTTCGAGTTCGCGCTCGTGCATCTGTCCATGCGCGACCGCGATACGTGCTTCGGGCACGAGCGCTTCGAGCATCTGCCGGCGGTTCTCGATCGTTTCGACTTCGTTGTGCAGGAAGTAGACCTGGCCGCCGCGTTTCAACTCGCGCAACATCGCTTCGCGAATCACGCTGTCTTCTTCGCGACGCACGAAGGTTTTGATCGCGAGGCGCTTTTGCGGCGCGGTGGCGATTACCGAGAAATCGCGCAGGCCTTCGAGCGCCATGCCGAGCGTACGCGGGATCGGCGTCGCGGTGAGCGTGAGCACGTCGACTTCGGCTCTGAGTGCCTTCAGTGCTTCTTTCTGACGCACGCCGAAACGGTGTTCCTCGTCGATGATCACGAGCCCCAGCCGCTTGAACTGCACATCCGACGACAGCAGCTTGTGCGTGCCGATCACGATATCGACCGTGCCTTCGTTGATCTGCTGGATCGACGCGTTGACTTCCCTGGTCGACTTGAAGCGCGACAATTCGGCAATGCGCACCGGCCAATCCGAGAAACGGTCGGTAAACGTTTGCGTGTGCTGTTCGGCGAGCAGCGTGGTGGGCGACAGCAGCGCAACCTGCTTGCCGCCCATCACCGCGATGAACGCCGCGCGCAATGCCACCTCGGTCTTGCCGAACCCGACATCGCCGCACACGAGGCGGTCCATCGGTTTGCCGCTCGTCATGTCGCCGATCACGGCAGCAATCGCTGCGGCCTGGTCGGGTGTTTCCTCGAAGCCAAAGGTCTCGGCGAATCTCACATAGTCTTTCGGTTCGAGCGCGAACGCATGGCCTTCGCGCAGGGCGCGACGGGCATACAGGTTCAGCAGTTCCGCTGCGGTGTCGCGGATCTGCTGCGCGGCTTTGCGTTTGGCCTTTTCCCACTGGCCGGAGCCGAGCGAATGCAAGGGCGCGCTTTCCGGATCGGCGCCGCTGTAACGCGAAATCACATGCAGTTGTGCGACCGGCACGTAGAGCTTGCTGTCGCTCGCGTATTCGAGGTGCAGGAACTCGGTCTCGCCTTCGCCGAGGTCCATCGTTACGAGGCCCATATAGCGGCCGATGCCGTGCTGCGAATGGACGACCGGATCGCCGATTTTCAGCTCGGACAGGTCCCGCACCATCGAATCGACGTTGCTGGCCTGCTCCTGGCGGCGCCGTCCCGTGCGACGTGCGAGCGGGCCATAAAGCTCAGTCTCGGTAATGATCGCGATGCCGTCGATGGGCACCGCAAAACCGTTGGCCAGCGGTGCAACGCCGAGCGCGAAACGCGTGTCGCCGGTGAGCCAGTCCTGGAAACTGTCGCTCGAGGCGGGCCTCAGATGATTGTCGGCCAGCAGTTGCAACAGCGTTTCGCGCCGGCCGGCCGATTCAGTGGCAAAGAGCACGCGGTTCGGCGTGGTGTCGAGATAGGCTCGCAGTGCGGCGACCGGATCGTCTGCATGGCGGTCGAGCGCGAGGTTCGGCAACGGCACGCACCAGCCGCCGCCCGCGTTGGCAGGCAAGACGAGCCGCGCGAACGGCTTGGCGAAGGTAAAGAAGTCCTCGTCCGACAGGAACAGACGTTGCGGCTCCAGGATCGGCCGGTCGCGATCGTGCGACAGGAAGTTATAGCGCTGCCGGGTGTCGTTGGTGAAGCGCTTGATCGCCGCGTCCAGATCGCCCACAAACGCCAGTTGCGCGCCTTCAGGCAGGTAATGGAACAGCGTTGCCGTTTCGTCGAAGAAGAGCGGCAGATAGTATTCGATGCCCGCCGACGGCACACCGTTGCCGATATCCTTATAAATCGACGCGCGGCTCGGGTCGCCCTCGAAGGTTTCGCGCCAACGGCTGCGGAATGCCGTGCGCGCGGCTTCGTCGAAGGGGAACTCGCGGCCGGGCAGCAGACGCACGTCCTTCACCGGGTAGAGGCTGCGCTGGGTGTCCGGATCGAATGCACGGATCGAATCGACCTGGTCGTCGAACAGGTCGATCCGGTACGGCAGGGGCGAGCCCATTGGATACAGATCGAGCAGCGAGCCGCGCACGCAGTATTCGCCCGGACGCACCACCTGACTCACGTGTTCGTAGCCGGCGAGCGTCAATTGCGCTTTGAGTTTGGCTTCGTCGAGGCGCTCGCCTTGTGAGAAGGAGAACGTGTAGCCCGCCATGAACGAGGCAGGCGGCATCCGGTACAGGGCGGTGGTCGCGGGCACCAGCAGGATGTCGCAGCGGCCTTCGCCCAGATCGTGCAGCGTGGCGAGGCGCTCGGAGACGAGATCCTGGTGTGGGGAGAAGGTGTCGTAAGGCAGCGTTTCCCAGTCGGGTAACAGGCGCACGCGTGCTTCGGGCGCGAAAAAGCCGATTTCCTGCGCGAGGCGCTGCGCGTCGACGGCGCTTTCGCAGACGACCGCCAGTAGTGGCACCTTCTCGCGATAGGCGAGATGGTAGCGGGCGATCAGCAGCGCATCGGACGAGCCGTGCGTGCCGTCGAAGGCAAAACGCTGGCCGGCCTTGACGAGCGCGACGGGCGGGGAGTACTGCGATGATGCGGCGATGTCTGGCATAGAAGAGAAAAGGCGGCCTCAGGCTCACACGTGATCGGCAAGTTTACGCGTGTCAGGGCGTAGATGCGAAGGACCTATTATAAAATCCGTCCTTTACTTTTACTTCGCGGCGTCCGCACTCGTGACTTCCCGTCTATTTGCCCTGATTCCGTGCGCTGGCACCGGCAGCCGTTCCGGCGCCGCGATGCCCAAACAATATCGCACTGTCGCCGGCCGCGACATGTTGCATTACTCGCTGGCGGCTTTCGACGCCTGCAGCGAGTTTGCGCAAACCCTTGTCGTGATTGCCCCTGACGACCAGCACTTCGACGGCCGCCGCTTCGGCGGCTTGCGTTTCGCCGTGCGCCGCGCCGGTGGGGCGTCGCGCCAGGCGTCGGTCCTGAACGGGCTGCACGCGCTGGCCGAGTTTGGCGCGCGCGACGACGACTGGGTGCTGGTGCACGACGCCGCGCGGCCGGGCATTACGCCTGGCTTGATCCGCACCCTGATCGGCGCGCTGAAGGACGACCCGGTGGGCGGCATCATGGCCTTGCCGGTTGCGGATACGCTGAAGCGGATCGACCCGGGTTCGTCCGACGGGCGGATTGCCCGTACCGAAGCGCGCGATGGCCTGTGGCAGGCGCAGACGCCGCAGATGTTCCACATTGGCATGTTGCGCGAGGCGATTTTGCGCGCGCAGGCGGACGGCCATGACCTGACCGACGAAGCGAGCGCGATCGAGTGGCTGGGGCACGCGCCCAGATTGGTTCAGGGCAGCTTGCGCAACTTCAAGGTCACTTATCCGGAAGACTTCGATCTGGCCGAGGCGATTCTGTGCCGGCCCGCTTCCGCTTCCTGATTCGACGATTTCAATTTTAATTAACGGGCTTGACGCATATGGATTTCAGAATTGGGCAGGGGTATGACGTGCATGCGCTGGTGCCGGGACGTCCGTTGATTATCGGCGGCGTGACGATTCCCTATGAGCGCGGGCTGCTTGGCCATTCGGATGCGGATGTGCTGCTGCATGCCATTACCGATGCTATTTTTGGTGCCGCCGCGATGGGGGATATTGGGCGGCATTTTTCCGATACGGATGCCAGGTTCGCTGGCGCGGATAGCCGGGTGTTATTGCGTGAGTGTTTTGCTCGCGTTAAGGCCGCAGGTTTTTCTATTGCTAATGTGGATAGCAGTGTGGTTGCGCAGGCGCCTAAGCTGGCGTCTCATATCGATGGGATGCGGGCGAATATCGCAGCGGATCTTGACCTGCCGGTTGAGCGGGTTAATGTTAAGGCTAAGACTAATGAGAAGTTGGGGTATCTCGGACGTGGGGAAGGGATTGAGGCGCAGGCTGTGGTTTTGTTGATCAGGAATTGAGTTTAGGTTTTTTGCCGTTACGGCGGTTGTTTGTCTGCATACCTATGGCGTTTGACTTTTCTTGATCTGTTTTGCCTGTTTTGCGCTTCTGGTTTGTATGCTGGTGGTGTTGGCCTTTCCTTGATTACTTATTGGATTATTAGCGTTTGCCCCTGTGCGGGGCGGCACTTACTTTCTTTGCCGCCGCAAAGAAAGATAAGCAAAGAAAGCGGCTCACACCGCTAATTCTTAAACGGGTCCCCCGCACAGTTACGGTAGTGGTGCATCTGGAATCCGTGTTCTCGCACACTCGACGTGAGTGACAAGGGCGTCATACTTCCGGCGGCGCTGCGCGCGCCGAAGCGGTACTTCAGTAAAGACCGCCCACCGTTTTACGCTCAGCAGCACCCCACAAAGCCGCTTGCCGTATTCGAAGTTCGTGGTACCTCACAAAGCCGCTTGTCGTATTCGAGGCGCGTGGCGCCTCGGAAAGCCGCATATCGTATTCGATGCCTGCGGCACTTCATCGGGCCGCCTGTAGGACTTGATGCTTGCGACCTTTCAAAGGGCAGCCTGCGTTTCCAGCGCGCAGTCGCACCTCGTATGCCGCTAGCCCTGTTGGGCGCCGGAGGCGATTCCAAGGCGGGGGCATTCCGCCGAGGCGAAGCTGAAGGCTCCCGCCATGCCTAAACGAAGCCATGGGTTTACATGATGAACCCTTCCGGCGAGCACGTAGTGCGAGGCGGGAAGCATGATAGCCTTGTCGCGAAGGCTGAATGTGCGAGAACACCGATTCCAGATGCACCACTACCGTAACTGTGCGGGGGACCCGTTTAAGAATTAGCGGTGTGAGCCGCTTTCTTTGCTTATCTTTCTTTGCGGCGGCAAAGAAAGTAAGTGCCGCCCCGCACAGGGGCAACGCTAATAAACCAATAAGAATTCAAGGAAAGGCCAACACCACAGGCAGACAAACCACAACCGCGCAGCGAAAAAAAACCTTACTTCCCGCTGCGCGAAAAAAACTACTTACCCTCAGCAGCAATACACTGCGCAGCAGCGTTAACCACCGCCGCGATGCGACCCACATCCCGCAATTGAGTAGAACTCATCCCCTCAGCAACCAGCGTATCAAAGTGCGATTTCACGCAAAAATGACACTTGCCAATAATCGAAGCCGCCAACGCATACATCTCAAACCGACGCTTATCCACACCGCCATGCGACGCATAAGCATTCATCCGTAACTGCGCCGGTTGCGATTTCAAGTCCGCGTTGTCCGTCATCTCGACATACGGATACCACACGTTATTCATTCCCATCAGCGCAGCTGCAGTGAGCGCGCCGTTTGTCTCTTCCGGCGACAAAACCCCGGCATTGCGAATCGCGTCGATAATCACCGTACTCTTCGCCGCAAACGCCGCCGCCAACGCCACGCCGACCGCGTCATTTCCCTCCAGCGACGAGCGCGCAATCGTCCCATCCAGATTCAGCCGAATGTCCTTGGCGTAGTCAGGCACGTGTGCCTTAATCGAAGACAAGAATTCCATTGACATCTCCTATCAGGTTGTCGATAAAAAAGCCCGCTGGCTTTTCAAGCTTAGCGGGCTTCTGACAGCACTGCTTACAGCGTTGCGCCGCCGACCGCGCGGTTGCAAGGACACAGTTCGTCCGTTTGCAGTCCGTCGAGAATACGCAGCACTTCTTCAGGGTTACGGCCGACGTTCAGGTTGTTCACCGAAACGTGTTGAATCGTATTGTCCGGATCAACAATGAACGTTGCGCGCAATGCCACGCCGGCTTCCTTATCGCGCACGCCGAGCTGGTCGATCAACTCGCCCTTCACGTCGCCAAACGCATAGTGGTTCAGCTTGCTCAGATCCTTGTGCTCACGGCGCCAGGCCAGCTTGACGAATTCGTTGTCCACGCTACCGCCAAGCAGCACTGCGTCGCGCTCTTCGAAATCCTTGGCCAGCTTGCCGAACTCGACGATTTCCGTCGGACACACGAACGTGAAATCCTTCGGGTAGAAATAGATGATCTTCCACTTGCCCGGGAACGACTGTTCCGTGATCTCTTCGAATGCCGACACGCCGTTTTCTTCGTGATTGTTGAAGCCCGGCTTGGCAGCAGTAACAGTAAACGCTTCGACTTTATCGCCAACGGTTTTCATGCGAGTGCTCCTTCGTGTGATGGAAAAACAGCATGTTGAGGCTACCAGCTCGTCGTAACGAGCACGTTACACGTCCTTGAATATAGCTCTATTAAACTACCCGTTCAATAGTTTTTAACTAACACCCTGGATAGTTATTATTCAACGAGACCGACTGTTGCAGCGGCAGGACGATGCCCCTTCCGGTCAGACACCTTTTGCCAGCGGGAACTCGATCGTCACTTCGAGACCCGGGCCTGGCGTGCGATTGCGCAGGCGTAGCGCGCCGCGGTAACGGCCGACCAGCCGCTGCACAATTGCCATGCCAAGGCCCGTGCCGTTCGCCTGGGTGCGCGCCGAATTCACACGATAGAACGGTCGTGTGACAAGCGCCAGTTGGTCTTCAGGAATACCGGGGCCTTCGTCGACCACGGACAACTCGACCCGCGAGTGCGACACCCGCGTTTCCAGAATCACGTGCGGTATCCCGTCGCCTTCGCTCAAACCGTACTTGCGCGCGTTCTCCAGCAAATTGCCGACCACGCGTCGCATGTCGGTCTCATCCGCCTCGATCACCGCCGACGGCGCGAGGCGCGTGATCAGCCGCATGCTGTCCTCGCTTTGCATCCGCGCGGCCAGTTCGCCCGCGATCACGGAGAGATCGACTGGCTCCGGCACCCGCTGCACCGGACGCGCGTAGTCGAGGAATCGGCCGATGATCATGTCCATCTGCTCGATGTCGTCGACCATCGCATCTTTGGTGGCCTGGTCGGACGGGCTCATTTCGGTTTCGAGCCGCAGTCGTGCAAGCGGCGTGCGCAGATCGTGTGAAATGCCCGCAAGCATCAGCGCGCGGTCAGCCTCGAGTTGTTCGAGGTCCTGCACCATCTGGTTGAAGCTGCGATTGGTCTCGGCGGCGACACCCATGCCGCGCTCGGGCAAGGGCTCCGGTGACTGACCGGAGCCGACCTTGCGCGCGGCCATGGCGAGCCGGGCGAACGGACGGTTCACGAGACTGGTGATGAACGCCGCGCCAAACAGTGACAATGCTAGCGCGAACACGCCCCAGCCGGCCCATTGCAAGCCCGTCGCGTTGTCCAGTTGATCGCGGTCGAGCGCGACCCAGTAATCGTCGTCGTCGATCTTGAAGCTGATCCAGACGCCGGGGATATCGTTGACGCTCTGTGCGATGACCGTATCGTCGCCAAGGCGGCCTCGAATGTCGTGTTCGATCAGCCGGTTCAGCGACTCGTCAGGCTGGAGTTTGTACTTGTCGGTGGTTTCGCGCGGGTACACGCGCACCCCTTCATTGCTTTCCAGATCCTGCAGCAGGGCGCGCCGCAGATCGGGATCGGAATAGAGGAGTGCGGTACGCGTGAGCTTGACGATCGCGACCAGTTGCAACGCCACGCGCTGTGCGCGCGGCTCGCGTTCGATCACCCGAAAGCTCTGGAACCACGCGGCGAGACTGACTGCGATCAATAGAGCGATCAACAGAAAGGTCCGCCAGAAAAGGCCGCCGAACGCGAGCGTCAGGAGGCGCCGGTCGATCCGCATGGGCCCTTCTTATTAGAAACTATCTTGCACGAGACCCGAGCAAGCGCTTTGCATGGGGCCAGCGTAATCGCGCCGAAGCGCGAACGCTGGTCAACAGCTGAAACGCAAACCTTGGTCGACCGCTTTGCATGGGACCAGAGATAAGGCGCTAAAGCGCCAACTCTGGTCGACACATTAGGTGAGAGCAAGCTCAGGCTGCGCCGTCAGGAATGAACACGTAGCCAAGACCCCAAACGGTCTGAATGAAACGTGGGCTGCCCGGATCAGGTTCGATCAGCTTGCGCAGACGCGAAATCTGAACGTCGAGGCTCCGGTCGAACACTTCGTATTCACGGCCGCGCGCCAATTCCATCAGCTTTTCACGCGACAGCGGCTGACGCGGGTGACGCGCAAACACCTTGAGCACCGAGAACTCACCCGTGGTCAGCGGAATTTCCTGGCCGGCCTTGGTGAGCGTGCGGGTGGCAAGATTCAGCGCGAACTCGCCGAACTCGAACACCTCGGTGGTTTCGGACGGCGCCCCCGGCAACTCCGACGGCGACTGGCGACGCAGCACCGCGTGAATCCGCGCAACCAGTTCGCGCGGGTTGAACGGCTTGGGCAGATAGTCGTCGGCGCCCATTTCGAGCCCGACAATACGATCGACGTCTTCACCCTTGGCCGTCAGCATGATGATCGGCGTGCGGTCATTGCTGCCGCGCAAGCGGCGGCAGATCGACAGGCCGTCCTCGCCGGGCAGCATCAGATCGAGCACCAGCAAGTCGAAGCGCTCCCGCACCCAGAGCTTGTTCATGGATGGCGCGTTCTCGGCAACGTAGACATTGAAGCCCTGTTCACCGAGGTAGCGGCGCAGTAGATCGCGCAGGCGCGGATCGTCGTCGACGACGAGGATTTTCGAAGGGTTTTTAGTTTCCATGGTCGGCATCTTAGCGCGATTAGAAAGGGGTGCGCGGTTGCATCATTTATCGGGTTACAGTCAGTTACAAAATTTACCCGCACTGTGGCACGACGTAAAGCATGGGCAGGTAGACTCCTTTACTGAATGCGGCTGTTCGGTGGATACTTCACTCGACTAAAACTCTCGCACCCGGCTCGCTACCGGGGTCTGTATACGCATTTGAGGTAGCCGGTTGCCGCGCCACGAAGGGAACAACATGAAGGGAGGGGTTTGGCCGAATGTGCGCCTGAGCGTAATTACACTGGCTGTAGCCGGGACGCTTGCAGGCACACTGGGACCAACGCTCGCCCACGCCCAGCCTTCGGCCGACAGAGCTGTGAGCGAACGCGCCCCGAGGGCGGCTAATTCCAGGGCGAGTCGCCACAACCTCAACAACGACCGCCCCGCGTCAGACGCGATGTTGCGCACTGCAGTTCCCCCCGATCTCGATCAACGCCGTCGTGATGGTCATATGACGCCCGACGAACGGCGTTTGTTACGGCAACATATCGAAGACGCTGTCCGCGAACTCTACAAGCGGTAGCTATTTCCGTGCCCGCTCCGGGCGCGCCGGTCGCGCTTTATCCGCGCGTGAAAGATTTCGTTGCACTTCCCCAGTCAACTTTCCCGTTCCATCTGCCGTTGAGCCACCAGAGCACAGCGCGTTTTGCGTGCGCAAATGTCTTTTCGCGATGTCTCCCGACCGGATGATTGATGATGAAATTGCTGGCAAGCGGTAACGGTGGCCGATGGCTTGCAGTCACTGCCACTGCGCTCGCAGTGGTGACATGGTGTGCGCCGGCTTCGGCCGTGCAGCAAGAGGCGTCTCTGGCGCCTCACAACAGGCACCGCGCGCCGGCTGCCGCATCCGCCGCTTCTCCTGCCGACCAGGACATCCTCGACGCCAACGACGCGCGCTTCTTCCTGACGCGCGTCGGTTTTGCGCCCGACAGTAACGAGGTCGCGCAATACGTCGGACTCACGCGGGAGCAGACGGTCGACAAGGTGCTGGCGACAGCCCGAACCGAAGCCGTCACACCGCTGCCGGACTGGGTGCTCGAACCGATCCCGACGCGCGAAACGCGCAAGACATGGACCGACGAGCAACGCCGCGACGAGCAGCGGCTGCGCGGTCAGCGTTACGAATTATTACGTGCGTGGTGGGTGCGCGAGATGCTGAGCACGCCATCGCCGCTCACAGAGCGCATGACGCTCTTCTGGCATAACCACTTCACGTCGGGCCAGGACAAGGTCCAGTATCCGCAGCAGATGGCGCAGCAGAACATGCTGTTGCGCCGTGACGCGTTCGGCAATTTCGGCGAGCTGTTGCACGACGTCGCGAAAGATCCGGCGATGCTGCAATACCTGGATGGCGCGAGCAATCGCAAGGGTAAGCCCAATGAAAACTTCGCGCGGGAAGTGATGGAGCTGTTCACGCTCGGAGAAGGGCACTACACGCAGCGCGACGTATCGGAAGCTGCGCGTGCCTACACGGGGTGGAGCCTCGATCCCGACACGCAGGCGTACGTGTGGCGCGCCAATCAGCACGACGACGGCGACAAGACCGTGCTTGGTCAAACCGGTCCGTTCGACGGCGATCAAGTGCTCGACATCCTGCTTGCGCGGCCGGAAACCGCGAGCTTCGTCACGACCAAGCTGTGGCGTGAGTTCGTCTCCGATACGCCGGACCCCGCGCGCATCGCTCCAATCGCCGCGCAGTTCCGCGCAAGTCACTACGACATCAAGGTCGCGCTGCACGGCCTCTTCATGAGCGACGCGTTCTGGGACGACGACGATCGTGGCGTCCTCGTGAAATCGCCGGCTGAGTTCGTCGTCGGGACGCTGCGCGCGTTCGATATCGGCTATGACAACACTGCACCGTTCGCCGCGCAGATCCGCACGCTCGGCGAGAACCTGTTCTACCCGCCAAACGTCAAAGGATGGCCGGGTGGCACGATCTGGATCAACAGTTCGACACTGCTTGCGCGCAAGCAATTCGTCGAGCAACTGTTTCGGGCGACGGAAACCGCCGGTCCGCGGCGCGCGAACACGCCGATGAGCGCAAAGATCGCAGCGAGTAACGTGCCCGGCAATACGCAGGCGAATCCGCCGATGCAGCGCGCGATGACGCGAGTCGGCCAGACCGGCCAAGGCGGTGTACGCTTTGACATCGATGCGTGGCTTGCGCATTACAACACCGCACCGACGGCGAAGCCGGGGTTGTCGGCCGAGCTTCAGTTGCAGCACGCGGTCTTGCCGCTCACGCCGGTCGACGCGATCGCAACCGATTCGACCGCCAGCGCTTATCTGGAAGCGTTGCTGATGGACCCGGCTTATCAGTTGAAGTGAGCCGTGCGAGACCGACGGAATTGGGCAACTGATCCGTTTAATGCCGATCGGCAGTGAAATTCAACGGTCCGTCGCAGGCGGCAGGACACACGCCATGACAATCGAACGAGGTGCAGGATGAAACGACGCAGCTTTCTCTCGATGGGCGCAGCCGCCGGCGCGACGCTCTGGCTGCCGCGCGCATTCGGTGCGCAAGCGGCAGCGCTCGGCGCTCCATTGAATCGCGGCTACGGAAACCTGCTGATCCTCGTCGAGCTGAAGGGCGGTAACGACGGTTTGAATACCGTGATTCCGTTTGCCGATGCCACTTACTATCAGCTGCGCAAAAACATCGGCATCAAACGCGAGCAGGTGGTTCAGCTCGACGAGCGCACCGGCCTGCATCCGTCGTTGCAGCCGCTCATGCCGCTTTGGCAAAGCCAGCAACTGGCGATCGTGCAGGGCGTTAGCTACGCGCAACCGAACCTGTCGCATTTCCGCTCGATCGAGATCTGGGACACCGCGTCGCGTTCGGATCAGTATCTGCGCGAGGGCTGGCTCACACGTGCATTCGCGCAGGCGCCGGTGCCGCCCGGTTTTGCCGCCGATGGCGTCGTGATCGGCAGCGCCGAGATGGGACCGCTCGCCAATGGCGCACGCGCGATCGCGCTGGTCAATCCGGCGCAGTTCGTCAAGGCTTCGCGCCTTGTCACACCGGTGTCGCTGCACGAACGCAATCCGGAACTGGCGCACATTCTCGACGTCGAGAACGATATCGTGAAAGCTGCCGACCGTCTGCGTCCCACACAAGCCCAGATGCAATTGAAGACAGTGTTTCCCGGCGGCGCATTCGGCAGTTCGATCAGAACAGCCATGCAGGTGCTCGCCGCTGGCGACGCCCCGAAGGCAGTTCCCGTCGGGGGCGCGCCGCAAGAACAGCCGCGCAGCGGGCAGGGCGTCGCGGTGATCCGGTTGACGCTGAACGGTTTCGATACGCATCAGAACCAGCCCGGCCAGCAGGCGGCGCTGCTCAAGCAACTGGCTGAAGGGTTTGCGTCGATGAAATCGGCGCTTGTGGAGCTTGGCCGCTGGGACCAGACACTGGTGATGACCTATGCGGAGTTCGGCCGGCGCCCGCGTGAAAATCAGAGCAACGGCACGGACCACGGCACCGTGGCGCCTCATTTCGTGATGGGCGGGCGAGTGCGCGGCGGTTTGTATGGCGTGCCGCCGGAGCTCGCGCGGCTCGATGGCAATGGCAACCTGCCGGTCGGCGTCGATTTTCAGCAACTCTACGCGACGGTGCTCGGGCCGTGGTGGGGACTCGATGCCACCGCCATCCTGCAGCAGCGGTTCGAGCCGCTGGCATTGCTACGCGCCTGATAACGCACGGCGCTTGTCCTCATCAGCAGGAGGCGGCAGTCGTTGTGTTGCCCGCTTAATTCGCTTCGCCCGCCTACCTGGCGCGCCATGCGATCCAAAGTTTGCGGATTGGCGTCAACGCGATGCGCTGATGCAGCACGTGATAGCCGTCCCGTTCGATTTCATCCAGCAGCGCCAAGGCGAGTGCCGCCTGCGCCATCAGCGTGCGCTGTGAGCGGCGCTCATTTGCAGGCATGGCGGCGAGCGCTGCATGCAACGCATCACGAGCCCGTCTGGTCTCGAAGCGCATCAGCTCGGTAAACGCGTCGGAATATTTTCGATTGATCAGATCCGCGGCGGTGACCTTAAAGCGCTGCATTTCGTCGATCGGAATATAGATGCGGCCGTGGCGCGCATCATTGCCGGTTTCGACGATCAACTGCGCAAGCAGCAGCGCCTCACCGAGCGGTGCCGACCACGTCGACGCCAGCGCGGCATCTTTCGCCGTAGCACGCGCGACCAGCGACGCGAAGGTGCCCCCGACGCCTTGCACGTAGCGCCGCAGATTCGGGTAGTCGAGGTAGCGCGCCTGGTCGAGGTCCATTTCGAAACCGGCAAGCAACGTCTGCAACGCTGGATACTCGGCTTGCACATCCGGCAGATAAGCCGCCAGCGCTTTCGAAACCGGATGCGACGGCGAGCCCGAAGCCAGCGCGGCGAGCTCGTTTTGCCACCACGCGAGTTTGGTGCGGCCGATGGCCGGATCGCTGGTTTCCTTAACGGTTTCCTCGAACTCGCGGCGCAGCGCGAACAGCGCAGTCAGGAGCGGTTGGCTTGCCGCGGGCGCCTGCCGAAGCGCATAGTAAGTGCTCGATCCGGGCGGCGCCGCTTTCTGCTGGCAGTATTCGTCGAAATTCACGGGATTGGAATGTGGGGAAGGGCGGGCGAAGAGAAGCACGGTATGCGTGCGTTTAGCCAAAAATTGTAGCATCGACGCCCCTCGGGCAGATGCATGACCAAATGCAGACAAGCGCGAATCAATCGGTTAGAATCTCGCGCTTACGCTTTCGGGCGCGGGTTTTTAACGCGATCGTGAGCATGCAGGACATCGGGCGGGGCGCATAGCGCTTTGCCCGGCTGCGAGGGTGGCGAAATTGGTAGACGCACCAGGTTTAGGTCCTGACGCCCGCAAGGGTGTAGGGGTTCGAGTCCCCTCCCTCGCACCATCCATATGTAGCAGAGAACCCCGTTAAGTCTTTCGACTGACGGGGTTTTTTGTTGTCCTCGCTTGTCCTTTTGTTGTCCTTTTGTTGCCCCGTTCATTGCCCGCATGATTTGCGCCGGGCCTCGCTTGCCCGGCGGCGGTCAGGCGTCTGGTGCCGGCGCTTGCTGTTCGGCCTGCGTGCCTGGCAACTCGGCTTGCGTGGCGCCTTCGAGAAAGCGGCGGGTCGATTCGAACGCTTGCAGCATCGGCTCGGGCCATGGCGTTTGCAGCATGACCGCCTGGTGGTTCTCAAACGCCGACGACAACAGTTTTGCCAGTTCAGGCGAGCGCAGATGGCGCAGCAGCACGCTGACGGCGATCGCCGTCGCCTGGCTTGCGCCGGCGGTTTGAAGCTCTGAGGCGGTGAGGGCCGCTACCTGTTTGTTGATGTCCACTGAAACTTCCCTGGATGAAATGGGGGTGATCGAAGGCCCGGTGGCCGATACCGAATTTTGACATGGTTGGCGGGTTGCGGCGAATGCGGCTGCCCGGCCGGCCCCGCCGTACCCGAAAACGTAATCGAAGCGTGACGATGGTTTTTAGCGCAGTTAATCTATCAAGCGATATGCCGTTGGATACCGCTCTCTGGTTTGTCCCAGGCAATCGGCTACCGATCGAGCCACGCAAGAGATCAGTCGATATCCGTTCTCAGCCATATTGCGCCTTCATTCCCTCTCATCCACGGATTAATGCTGTGGAAATAAGTAGCGCAAATTCGCCAAAAAGAACCAATCGGCATCGACTTATAAGTGGCAGTATTCGACCTGGCCGGCTAGAGGGTTAAAAAGCGCGATTTACATGGTATTCTGCGCGCCGATTTTCGCTGTATTGCTAGCGCAATACGCGTCGATTAATCCGTGCGACAAACGGATCTCGCAGCAGAAGACAATAAAAGAGGGATGCGATGAGCGTGATATTTGCCGTGATCGGGGCAGTGGTCGGGATGTTGGCCGCCTTGTCGAACGATTTCCCACTCGGCTACGGTGGACTGATGGGCGGGGTGGCCGGCTTTGCGCTCGCACGGCTATTGCAAAAGAAGTCTCCGGACGCCGCGAACAAACCCGCGCCCAAACCGGCGGCAACAGATAGCTGGAGCATACCTGGCAGCCCAGCCGACGACCTGGCCACGCGCGTCGAGCGACTCGAACGCGACATTGCCGGTCTACGCGGTGAGCTTCGCGAGTTGCGGGCCAGCGTGACTGGCGCATCGGCGGCCAGTACAGCGGACAGCGAACCTGTGACGTTCACACCGCGGCCAGCCGATTTCGTGCAGCGTCCGTATGCGATGCCGCCCGCGACGGGGCAGAAGCCGCATCGCGAGCCTGCGGCCACGCCGGCGAAGCCGGCCGCCATCCACTCGACAGTGAGCGCCAGCGCGGTCACGCCGGCCGCCTCGGCCGGCGCGTCTGCATCGAACGAACCGACTGCACCGGAGACGCTGAATGCTGAGCCACGTGGCCCGATGGCGTTGTCGTTGTCTGACGAGCCGTCGTTGTCACCATCGCTTGCCACCGGGTCGCTCCCACCGCACACCCCGTCCGCGCCACATTCGCCACCTTCGCCGCCCGCGCCGCCGCGCGGTCCTGGTCTCGTGGAACGCCTCTTCAAAAGTGGCCGCGACTGGCTATTCGGCGGCAACACGGTCGTGCGGGTCGGCATCATCGTGCTGTTCTTTGGCATTGCGTTCCTGCTCAAATATGCGGCCGACAACAGCCTGTTGCCGATCGAATTCCGCCTCGCCGGGGTTGCGCTTGCCGCGACCGCCTTGCTCGGGCTCGGCTGGCGCATCGGTGAGCGCCGCGGCGCGTACGGGCTGATCCTGCAGGGCGGCGGCGTCGGCGCGCTCTATCTGACGGTGTTCGCCGCAACCAGGCTCTACCATCTGCTGCCGGCGGGCGCGGCTTTGCCGTTGATGGTCGCGATCTGCGGCTTGAGCGCGTTTCTGGCAGTGCGGCAGAACGCGTCGTCGCTCGCCTTCATGGGCAGCGCGGGCGGCTTTCTCGCACCGGTGCTTCTGTCGACAGGCGGTGGCAGTCACGTGATGCTGTTCAGCTACTACGCGTCGCTGAACGCGGGTATTTTCGCGATCGCGTGGTTCAAGGCGTGGCGACCGCTGAATCTGCTGGGCTTCGTGTTCACGTTTTCGATCGGCGCTGCGTGGGGCGTCACGGCCTACCGGCCCGAGCTGCTTGCCAGCACCGAGCCGTTCCTGGTTCTGTTCTTCCTGATGTATGTCGGCATCGCATTGCTTTATGCCGTGCGCCGCGAGGTCGCGCTCAAGCATTACGTCGACGGCACACTGGTGTTCGGCACACCGCTTGTTGCGATCGGTCTGCAAGCGGCATTGATGAAGGGTACCGAATTCGGCCTCGCGTGGAGCGCGGTGGCGCTGGCCGCGTTCTACCTGGCGATTGCGGGCTGGCTAGTACGGCGGCGCGCGCACCTTGGCATGATGTTCGAGGCCATGCTTGCGCTGGCCGTGATCTTCGCCACGCTCGCTGTGCCGCTCGCGTTCACCGGACCGACCACAAGCGCGGCCTGGGCCATAGAAGGCGCCGCGATCACCTGGCTCGCTGTGCGTCAGCGGCGCCTGACGGCCTTTGGCTTCGGCTTGCTGATGCAACTGGCCGCTGCGGGCGCGTACGGTTTCGGCACAGTCGCGATCAGGGGGGCGCATGCGTGGCCGATTCTGAACGGCGCCTACATTGCGACCGTGCTGATCGCGGTCGCGGGCATCTTCACAGGATGGCGGCTGCATGGGCGCAGCGAAGCGGCTGTGTGGCACGCGTGGATGCCGCAGATCGGCCTCGTTGCCAGCGTGTGGGGACTGTTGTGGTGGATAGTTGGCGGTCTCAACGAAATCCATGCGTACGCTCAGGCCCATTTTGTATCCGGTCCCGACCGTTTCGAGACTGCCGCCATCGCACTGTTCGCTGTGCTGACCACGTGGCTCGCGCACGGTGCGCACCGCAAGCTGCGTTGGCCAATCGCGGAACTGCCGGCGCTGGCGCTTGTGCCGGTCCTCGCGCTGCTGACATTGAGCCTGTTCATGTTGAGCGGCGCGCCGGTTAGCGGTTACGGTTGGCTGGTTTGCGCGGTGGCCGTGGCATCCGCCTACTTGCTGCTGTGGCGTCAACAGCGCGACGTCGGCGATCGTGTGCTCGCAACGCTGCATACGCTGATGTTCTGGACGGAGGGTGCGCTCGTGGCGCTCGAAGGTTATTGGGGTTTGCGTGCCTACGTGCCGGAAGGCGCATGGAGCTGGAGCGCATGGGCTGATGGGTTCGGCGTTCTGCTGCTATTGGTGGCCGGTGTCGGGCACCGTTTGCGCTGGCCGGTCGCACGCTTCGTGCAGGCCTATCAGGTGTGGGCCGCGGCTCCGCTTGCCGCCTTGCTGTGGCTGTGGAGTATCGCGAGCGTGACGAGCGACGGCAGCGCGGCGCCGCTCTTCTGGCTGCCGATCCTCAATCCGCTGGACGTGGCGCAGATTCTTGCGTTCATCGCCTGCGCCGTGTGGTTGCGGCGCCTGCGCGCGTTGGGCGTGCACTGGCATCCGCGGGCGTTCGATTACGCGGTGCTCGCGACACTGTTCCTGTGGTTCAACGCGTTGCTGTTGCGCACGCTGCATCATCATTTCCATGCAGCGTACGATGTCGATGCGGTGTTGGCGTCGTTCAATTTCCAGCAGGTGTTCCTGGTCGGCTGGAGTGCGTTTGCATTTGCCGGGCTGTGGCTCGCGCGCCGCGACAGCATTGTGCGCGTGTGCGCCATCGCATCGACGCCGCTCGTGCTGGTGATGTGGGTGTGGACGTTCTATGCGAACCTGACACAGGACGGCGGCGCGTGGGCGCGTCTGCCGCTGCTCAATCCGCTCGACCTCGTGCCGGCGGTGATTTTTGCGCTGGCGGCGTTGTGGCTCGTGCGCATTAACCGCCTCGGTGTGCCGATCGGCGAATATCGTGTGCCGTTGCAGGTGGCCGTCGGCGTGACCGGATTCATCTGGCTCAACGCGATGCTGCTGCGCACGCTGCATCACTGGATTGGCGTGCCGTACCAGCTCGGCGAGCTGTCGCATTCCATGCTCGTACAGGCTTCGGTATCGGTATTCTGGACGGTCTGCGCACTGGCGATGATGATCTGGGCGACTCGCCGGGCCAACCGGATATTCTGGTTCATCGGCGGTGGCCTGCTGGCGGCGACTGTCGTCAAGCTATTCCTGTTCGACCTGTCGCATGTGACCGGTATCGAGCGAATCGTGTCGTTTATCGGTATCGGCCTGATGCTGCTGCTGATCGGTTACTTCTCGCCGTTGCCGCCCAAGGCGGCTGTTCTGGAAACTGAGCAATGAAGCGTGTCTTGATGGTGACGGGCTGGTGTCTTGCGGTCTCGTCCGTGTGGGTGTCGACGATGGCCGTCGCGGCCGATCGGTTTGCGCAGCGCTTTGCGCTCGAACTCGAGAGTGGCGCCGCCTATTACAGCGTGAGGCTTCCGGCCGCCGTCTACGCCGCCAGCCAGCGCAGCGATCTCGGCGATGTGCGCGTGTTCAATGGTGCCGGCGAACCGGTGCCGTATTCGCTTGAGGCACCACATGAGCTTTCCCGCGCACCGGCTACGTTGCATTCGGTGCCCTGGTTTCCCCTGCCACCCGCGGCTGCCGGCCGCACCGGTGCGCCGCTCGGCGTAACGATTGCAGCCGACGGGTCGCTGCGTGCAACCATGGCCCCGCCGGCCCGCGCGCAACATGACACTGACCTGATCGATGTCGGGCGCGAGACGCGGGGCGACGCTCGGGTGGATGCATTGATCGTGCATGTGCGTGACGACAATTACCAGGGGCGTGTCAGCATCGAATCGAGTGACGATCTGCGCAACTGGCAACCCGCCGGCGAGGCGCAATTGCTCAAGGTCAGCTACAACGGCAGCACGCTGAGCCAGGACCGCATCGAGCTCAACGATATGCGCGCGCGTTACCTGCGGTTGCACTGGCTTGACGGCGCGCCGTACATCGACTCGATCGACGCTCAGGTGCAGGCGGCCGGCGCCGGCCCGGCGCAACGCGCGGATAGCCAGCGGGAATGGCGCGAAGGCATCGTCGCCCATGCGGGGCCGAAAACCGGCGAGTATTTCTTCGAAACCGGCGGTCCTTATCCCGTCGATCGTTTGCGCCTGAATCTGCCACAACCGAATACCGTGGCGCCCGCTGTCGTCTACTCGCGTGCGGGGCTGGAGGCGGCGTGGAGAGAAGTCTCGAGTGCGACGCTATTCCGGTTGCACAACGGGACGGTGGAGCAAAGCAATCCATCGCTTGAAGTGGCGTCCGACACGGATCGTCAGTGGCGCGTGGTGGTCGACACGCGCAACGGCGGTTTGGGAAGCGGCGCATTGACCGTCGCCGCGGGCTGGCGTCCGGCGACACTCACTTTCGTCGCGCGGGGCGACGGGCCTTTCACGCTGGGGGTAGGGAGTGCGGTCGCGGTGTCGTCGGCGGTAAGCCGGGCGGATCTGCTGATGGGCGCTTCGTCGGTTACCGTGGCGGCGCGGCTGGGCGAGGCGCTGCCCGTTGGGATTGATGCTGATTCGCAGTCGGCGGGAAAAGACCCGGATGCGATGCGGCGCTATATGTTGTGGGCGGCTTTGCTGCTGGCCGTCGGCTCGCTTGGGGCGATCGCCTGGCGGCTTGCGCGTGGGGCTCAGGTGCAGGCTGGGGCTCAGGCTGGCGGTGAGACTGGCGGTGTAGGCGGCGCTGGCGGGTTGGCCGGTGGTGCGTCCGGCGAATCAGGCGCAACGAGTGCCACAGTGAAAGAGGCAGGCACTCCCAGCGCTGACGGTCAAAGCACCGGGAAGAACTGATTCTGGAGCGAAAGCACGTCGGCGCGAGGATCGAACAGCATGGAGAGAGCGGAGCGCGCTGGGGGGACTGAAATGCATCCCGCGAGACGCCCGCGCTTGCACGTCCTTGCTTATCCCTCGCGCTCCGTCATCGAGTCGATGATTTTGTCGAGCGCGTGGCCGAACGCGAGCTTTTCCTGTTCGTCGAGGCAATCGAACATATCCCCGTTCCACTTACGCGCAATCGGCATCACCTTGCGATAAAGCACGCGGCCCTCGGGCGTCAGCGACACCAGCACGACGCGGCCGTCTTCAGCGCTCGGCTCGCGCTTCACGAGTCCTTGTTTGATCAATGCCTCGGCCGCGCGGCTAGCCTGACTCTTGTCGAGGTTGGCGTGCCGCGCCAGTTCCATGATCGAAAACGGTCCGAACGAGCCCACGGACGCAATCACCCGCGCTTCAGGTAATGTCACGCCCAATCTGTCCTGATAGCGCACGCCTATGCCACGCTCAGCAAGTTTGTTCAGGACATGCAGACGGTACGTCAGGAACTGTTCGAGTCCGGCTTTGGCGGAGGCCTTCATGGTCTTCCCGTGATGAGTGGCGCGGTCGTGGCGCTGTGATTGTTGCCGCAACCGTCCCGCCGGTCAACGCGCGCCGTATTTCAGGCGCGTCAACTGTTCGGCCTCGTTGGCAAGGAGGCGCGCTGCTTCGCGAATGGCAACCTCCAGGGTGATCGGCCCGGGGGCCGGCGAGAAGCAGCCACTGAAATGTTCTGCGAGGCGCGGTAGCGCCGCCGAATCGACCGCACCGGAGAGCAGCGTGGCCGGCACGCCCACTGCCTGCGCATGTCGGCAAGCGATGAACGGCGCCTTGCCATGCAGCGTTTGCACGTCCGAGCGGCCTTCGCCGGTGATCAGCCAGTTCGCGCCTTCAAGCGCCGCGTCCAGACCGATCTGTCGCGCGACGGTTTCCGCGCCCGGCTCGAACTGCGCGCCCAGCATGTGCAGCGCGAAGCCGAGACCGCCGGCCGCCCCCGCGCCGGGTTGGTCGCGTGCCGTGCGCCCCAGCGCCGCCTCGAGCAGATCGGCGAAATGGGCGAGGGCGGCGTCGATCGCGGCAATCTGTTCAGGCTTCACACCCTTTTGTGGACCGAACACCGCCGTTGCGCCGTGATCGCCGGTCAACGGATTGTCCACATCGGACATGCCGACGAACTGCGTGTCGGCGAGACGGGCGTCCAGCTGCGAAACGTCGAGCCGCGCCACGCGGGCGAGTTGTTCGGGCGTGGCATCGAGCTCGTTGTCTTGCGCGTCGAAAAGTTTCAGGCCGAGCCCGGCCAGCAAGCCGGCGCCGCCGTCGTTCGTGCTGCTGCCGCCGAGCGCGACGAAAAAGCGCCGGACACCGGCGTCGAGCAGGACGCGAATCGCTTCGCCCATGCCGCGCGTGCTGCGCGCCTCGACCGGCACGCCCATGCCGACCGGATCGGTAATGCCGACGATTTCCGCCGTTTCGATGATCGCGCTGCCATTCGCAAGCAGGCCGGTGAGTGCCTCGCGCACTGGACCGGCCGCACCGCGCACGCTCAGCTTGCGGCGCTCGCCGCCGCTCGTGAGCATGGCGTCGAGCGTGCCTTCGCCGCCGTCGGCCATCGGGCAGATGCGCACATCGGCGTCCGGCCGGGCGCGCTGGATGCCCGACGCAATCGCCTGCGCGACCTGTTCCGCGCTGAGCGAACCTTTAAAGGAATCGGGGGCAATGACGACGACAGGCGAGGACGGCAAATTCGGCATGGTGTCTCTGAATGGTTGGGATCGTTGCGAGGGCGAATGATATGAATAGACGCAGGCGCAGCCCCGAGCGCGTCCATTAGCTTATCAGCATGGGCGCGCCGACTGAATATGTCGAATGGCATAGCCGGGATCGTCCAGGGGAGCGCGTGCGGGGGATCATGAGTGGAAACGCACGAGGCAAACGCTGTGCTGTCGGGGGCGCGGCGCTTTCCGGCAGCACCGTCGGCGAAAAGGACCGTTAAACGGCACGCAGGCCGGAAACTGGCTGGGCGCGGGTGCCATGCAAGCACTAAACGGCCACCAGGCAAGCTGCAAACAGGTGAAAAACCGCGCGAAAAGTGGCCCGAACACCGATAAAAACGCGCGCAATCATCGAATCCCCGGCTAGGCGCGCAAATAGTTTGCTAAAATATTCGGCTCTTTGGACCCAACCGTGCTGCCGGCGGCCTGCAAGCCCGCGGCGCAGGCGCGCAATCGATGCAAGCCACAATGTGAAGCGACATCGAAAAGCGGCACGGAGAAGATAACTGATTCGCTCGAATAATTTTAGGACGATTGAAGCCATGGCTAACGTTGTTGAAAACCTCGGCAAGCTCGAACGCCGCGTAACGATTTCCCTGCCGAAGGACGCCGTGCAGAAGGAAGTGGACTCGCGTATCCGTCAACTCGCGAAGAACGTGCGCATGCCGGGTTTCCGCCCGGGCAAGGTGCCGCTCAAGATGGTGACGCAACAGTACTCGGGCCAGGTGGAAGCCGAAGTGCTGAGCGACAAGGTCGGCAAGGAGTTTTTCGACATCAGCCGCGCCGAAAACCTGCGCGTTGCCGGTCAGCCGAGCTTCGCGCCGAAGGCCGACGCTGCTGAAGGCGACTACGCGTTCGACGCGACATTTGAGGTGTATCCGGAAGTGAAGCTGGGCGACGTCGCCACGGCTGAAATCGAACGCACCACGACCACCATCAGCGAAGCGGAAATCGACCGCACGCTGGATATCCTGCGCAAGCAACGCGTGCACTTCCACGCTCGCGGTGAATCCGGCGAGCACGGTGACGGCGGCGCGGACACGGCGGCTAAAGACGGCGACCGCGTGACGGTCGACTTCGTCGGCAAGATTGACGGTGAAGTGTTCCAGGGCGGCAGCGCTGACGATTTCGCGTTTGTGCTGGGCGAAGGCCGCATGCTGCCGGAATTCGAAAAGGCAGCGCTCGGCCTGAAGGTCGGCGAGTCGAAGGAATTCGATCTGGCTTTCCCGGCTGACTATCACGGCAAGGATGTCGCCGGTAAGACCGCGCAATTCACGATCACGATGAAGAAGATCGAGTGGCCGCATCTGCCGGAAATCGACGCTGAATTCGCGAAGTCGCTCGGTATCGAAGACGGCGATCTGGTCAAGATGCGCGCTGAGATCAAAGACAATCTCGAACGCGAAGCGAAGCGCCGCACGCAAGCTATCGTCAAGAACCAGGTCATGGACGCGCTCCTGAAGATTTCGGAACTCGACGTGCCGAGCGCGCTGATCGCACAAGATCAGGAGCGTCTGGTCGGTATGGCTCGTCAGGACCTCGAGCAACGTGGCGTGCCGAACGCAGCTGACGCACCGATCCCGGCTGAGATGTTCAAGGAGCAGGCTGAGCGTCGAGTGAAGTTGGGTCTTGTGCTGGCCGAGCTGGTCAAGGCTAATGAACTGCAAGCCAAGCCGGAGCAGATTCGTGCCGAAGTCGACGAATTCGCGAAAAGCTACGAAGACCCGAAGGAAGTCGTCCGCTGGTATTATTCCAATCAGCAACGTCTTGCCGAAATGGAAGCGTACGTCGTTGAAGCCAACGTCGTCGATTTCGTCCTCAGCAAGGCCAAGGTGACGGACAAGGAAGTAAGCTTCGAAGAACTGGCAAGCGCAACGGCGCAAGCGTAAGCGTCGCTGCAACGGCGTGCCGGCTGTCGGAGCGACGGCCCGCACGCCGTTTTTTTGTGTTGTGAAAGTGCATTGCGTTTTGCATGGCGCGTTTCAGACAGCGTCGCACACGGCGTTCGCACTGATCGCGCACTTGAATACGGGCTCGTCGACCACACCTGTCTAGCATCTAATATTTAGAATATTTCCAGACAAGGATCCATTGCATGACCTTTCGCGCCCAAATGCTGGACACGTTGACCTCCCAGTCGTCCCGGGATCTCGAAGCGCAGGCGCTCGGACTGGTGCCGATCGTCGTGGAAACGAGCGGCCGGGGCGAGCGCTCGTATGACATCTATTCGCGTCTGCTGAAGGAACGCATCGTGTTCCTGGTCGGCGAAGTGAACGACCAGACGGCTAACCTCGTCGTCGCGCAGATGTTGTTCCTTGAAAGTGAAAATCCGGACAAGGACATTAGTTTCTATATCAACAGCCCGGGTGGTTCGGTTTCGGCCGGGATGGCGATCTACGATACGATGCAGTTCATCAAGCCGGACGTGTCGACGCTGTGCATGGGCCTCGCAGCCAGCATGGGCGCGTTCCTGCTGGCAGCCGGCGCGAAGGGTAAACGCTTTGCGCTGCCGAATTCGCGCGTGATGATTCACCAGCCGTTGGGCGGGGCGCGCGGCCAGGCGTCGGACATCGAAATTCAGGCGCGCGAAATCCTGTACCTGAAGGAACGGCTGAATCAGCTGCTTGCGCACCACACCGGCCAGCCCGTCGAACGCATTGCACGCGACACCGACCGGGACAATTTCATGTCCGGCGATGACGCGCAAGCTTACGGTCTGGTTGACCAGGTGGCACACAAGCGTCCTTGAACTGATGGGGTCTTGCCCCAAAACGGGGCGAGGCCGTCATCGGATCGGTTGTGAAATAATCAAGACTCGTCCGAGCGCCTGCGGCAAACGCCGTCACCTTGGCTCAAACCCAGCCGCGCCCAACTGCGAGGCTGGGGCAAACGGCGTATCATGTAATTGAGTGTCCGGAGGCTCACACATCTATGGCGGACAAGAAAAGTTCTAACAGCGAAAAGCTGTTGTATTGCTCGTTCTGCGGCAAGAGCCAGCATGAAGTCAAAAAACTGATTGCCGGCCCGTCGGTGTTCATCTGCGATGAATGTATCGACCTGTGCAACGAAATCATCCGTGATGAGGCTGCAGGTGCGGGTATCGAGGCGGGCTTGTCCAAGTCCGATCTGCCGAGTCCGCAGGAAATCCGTGAAATCCTCGACCAGTACGTGATCGGTCAGGAACGTGCGAAGAAGATTCTCGCGGTCGCGGTGTACAACCACTACAAGCGCCTGAAGCATCTCGACAAGAAAGACGAAATCGAGCTGTCCAAGAGCAACATTCTGCTGATCGGGCCGACCGGCTCCGGCAAGACCTTGCTCGCGCAGACGCTCGCGCGCCTTCTGAATGTTCCGTTCGTCATTGCCGATGCAACGACGCTGACGGAAGCCGGCTACGTCGGCGAAGACGTCGAGAACATCATTCAGAAGCTGCTGCAAAACTGCAACTACGAAGTCGACAAGGCCCAGCGCGGCATTGTCTATATCGACGAAATCGACAAGATCAGCCGCAAGTCCGACAACCCGTCAATCACCCGCGACGTGTCGGGCGAAGGCGTGCAACAGGCCTTGCTGAAGCTGGTTGAAGGCACGATGGCGTCGGTGCCGCCGCAGGGTGGCCGTAAGCATCCGAATCAGGACTTTATCCAGGTCGACACCACCAACATCCTGTTCATTTGCGGTGGCGCGTTCGACGGCCTCGAGAAGGTCATCGTCGACCGTACCGAGAAGACCGGTATCGGCTTCGGTGCAAGCGTAAAGAGCAAGCAGGACCGCGACGCCGGTGAAGTGCTGCGCGAAGTGGAGCCGGAAGATCTGATCAAGTTCGGTCTGATTCCTGAACTGATCGGCCGTCTGCCGGTGGTGGCTACGCTGGGCAAGCTCGACGAAGTAGCGTTGATGAAGATCCTCGTCGAACCGAAGAATGCGCTGGTGAAGCAGTACCACAAGCTGTTCAACATGGAACGTGTCGAGCTCGAAATTCGCCCGGCCGCGTTGCAGGCTGTTGCACGCAAGGCGATCCGTCGCAAGACGGGCGCTCGCGGTCTGCGCTCGATCCTGGAACAGGCGTTGCTTGACGTGATGTACGACTTGCCGCAAATGAAAGGCGTTAGCAAGGTCATCATCGACGACAATGTGATTGACGGTGACGGCAAACCGCTACTGATCTACGAAGACGCGCCTAAAGTGGCGGGTTCGAACTGATCGGCTTTCGGGTTACGCAAAAAAAGCCGTTCATGGCAACGTGAACGGCTTTTTTCGTTTATCGTGTGGTCAGAACGGTTGTTTTCACTATGGAGTCACTGAACCTTCGGAGTCACTGAACTTTTCCCACACGCGGAGGCTTGCAATCTTTTCTGCTGGCCTCACCTATCGAACGAACTGATTCCACTCATGGGGAAATGAAATGTCAGGAACCCAACTCCTTCCGCCGGAACGCATTACGCTCCCGCTGCTCCCGCTGCGTGACGTAGTCGTCTTCCCGCACATGGTGATTCCGCTCTTCGTAGGCCGCCCGAAGTCGATCAAGGCTCTCGAAGCAGCAATGGAAGGCGGCAAGCACATCATGCTCGTCGCCCAGAAAACGGCTGCGAAAGATGAGCCGACCGAAAAGGACATGTACGAAGTAGGGTGTATCGCCAACATCCTGCAAATGCTGAAGCTGCCCGATGGCACCGTTAAGGTGCTCGTCGAAGGCTTGCAGCGCGCGAAAACGCTTTCCATCGAAGAACAGGAAACGCAGTTTTCGTGCGAAGTCATGCCGCTCGAACCCGACCACGCCGACAGCGCCGAAACTGAAGCGCTGCGCCGCGCGATCGTGTCGCAGTTCGATCAGTATGTGAAGCTGAACAAGAAGATCCCGCCGGAGATCCTGACGTCGCTGTCGGGTATCGACGAGGCTGGCCGTCTGGCCGACACGATTGCGGCACACCTGCCGCTCAAGCTCGACCAGAAGCAGCACATCCTCGAAATGTTCCCGGTCATCGAGCGGCTCGAGCATCTGCTCGCGCAACTCGAAGCGGAGATCGACATCCTGCAGGTCGAAAAGCGCATCCGTGGGCGTGTGAAGCGCCAGATGGAAAAGAGCCAGCGCGAGTACTACCTGAACGAACAGGTCAAGGCAATCCAGAAGGAACTGGGCGAAGGCGAAGAAGGTGCGGATCTCGAGGAACTCGAGAAGCGCATCACGGCCGCCCGTATGCCGAAGGAAGCGAAGAAGAAGGCCGACGGCGAGCTGAAGAAGCTCAAGCTGATGTCGCCGATGTCGGCTGAAGCGACGGTCGTGCGCAACTACATCGATACGCTGATCGGCTTGCCGTGGCGCAAGAAGAGCAAGGTCAACAACGACCTCTCGAATGCGGAACGCGTGCTTGACGAAGACCACTTCGGTCTCGAGAAAGTGAAGGAACGCATTCTCGAGTATCTCGCGGTCCAGCAACGTGTCGACAAGGTGAAAGCGCCGATCCTGTGCCTCGTTGGGCCTCCGGGTGTCGGTAAGACGTCGCTGGGTCAGTCGATCGCTCGCGCAACGAACCGCAAGTTCGTGCGTATGGCGCTCGGCGGCGTGCGCGACGAAGCCGAGATTCGCGGTCACCGTCGTACGTACATCGGTTCGATGCCCGGCAAGATTCTGCAAAGCCTGACCAAGGTCGGCGTGCGTAATCCGCTCTTCCTGCTCGACGAAGTCGACAAGATGGGTCAGGATTTCCGCGGCGATCCGTCGTCGGCGCTGCTGGAAGTGCTCGATCCGGAACAGAACCATACGTTCGCCGACCACTACGTGGAAGTCGACTTCGATCTGTCGGACGTGATGTTCGTGGCGACGTCGAACTCGCTGAACATTCCGCCGCCGTTGCTCGACCGTATGGAAGTGATCCGTCTGTCGGGTTACACGGAAGACGAGAAGGTCAGCATCGCGCAACGTTATCTTTTGCCCAAGCAGAAGAAGAACAACGGCCTCAAGGAAGGCGAGGTCGATGTGACGGAATCCGCGATCCGCGACATCATTCGTTATTACTCGCGCGAATCGGGCGTGCGTTCGCTCGAACGCGAGATTTCGAAGATCTGCCGCAAGGTCGTGAAGATGCTTCTGCTGAAGAAGGCAGAAGGCGCGGTGAAGGTCGACGCGAGCAATATCGACACGTTCCTCGGCGTGCGCAAGTACGACTTCGGTCTGGCCGCGAAGGAAAATCAGGTTGGCCAGGTCACGGGTCTCGCGTGGACGGAAGTGGGCGGCGATTTGCTGACCATTGAAGCCGCAGTGATGCCGGGTAAGGGTAATGTGATCCGCACGGGTTCGCTCGGCGACGTGATGAAGGAATCCGTCGAAGCAGCGCGCTCGGTGGTCCGCTCGCGTTCGCGCCGTCTGGGTATCAAGGACGAAGCGTTCGAGAAGCAGGACATTCACATCCACGTGCCGGAAGGCGCGACGCCGAAGGACGGTCCTTCGGCCGGTATTGCGATGACGACCGCGCTGGTGTCGGTGTTGACCGGCATCCCGGTGCGCGCCAATGTCGCGATGACGGGCGAAATCACCTTGCGTGGTGAAGTCTTGCCGATCGGTGGCTTGAAGGAGAAATTGCTGGCGGCGCATCGCGGCGGCATCAAGCTGGTGCTGATTCCGGAAGATAACGTCAAGGATTTGACGGAGATTCCGGACAACGTGAAGAACGCGATCGAGATCGTGCCGGTCCGTTGGATCGACAAGGTGCTCGAACTGTCGCTCGAACGCGTGCCCGCGGCATTGCCGGACGAAGAGCCGAAGCCTGCTGCGCCTGTCGCAGCAGAGCCGGCGAAAGACTCCGGTGCGACAGAGGTCGTGAAGCACTAAGTCAGCGACGAAGGCTGTTCGCTGTACACAAACCCGCGGTCTCGGCCGCGGGTTTTTTATTGCCGGCGAGATGCCCAAGGGCACATGTGAAGCGCATCTAATCCCACTTTTTGAACAAAGGGTGTTCTCTGTCGTCGATTGATTGTGCGCGCATCGATTTACGGCAAGATGTGGTTAAAGACGCGTCCTCCGGAATCGCTCTCATAGGCTCAACCCCGCTTGACACAAGGGTTTCGGCCAATTCTAATGAGTCGGCTCGGCGTTGTCCGCCGGCCGCGTGATGCCAGATGCTATAGAGCACCGTCACGATTGCCATAAACATTCTCGGGGGTTGGAATGAATAAAACGGAATTGATCGATCATATTGCGCAGCAAGCCGATATTTCGAAGGCTGCGGCAGGCCGTGCATTGGAGGCGGTGATCGGTGGGGTCAAAGGGACATTGGAGAAAGGCGGCTCGGTGACGTTGGTGGGTTTCGGTACGTTTGCGGTTGGCAAGCGTACGGCACGCACGGGTCGCAATCCGCGCACGGGCGCCGCCATCAAAATCAAGGCGGCGAAGGTCCCCAAATTTAGGCCTGGCAAAGCTTTGAAGGATGCGCTAAACTAATGGGCTTGCTGCTTGAGGAACTGCAGATTCGTTGTAAAGAAGTGCGACGAATTTTGCGTGAGTTGCTTGGGTTGATACTCAAGTTGATAAATCAGGCAGCAAAAGCAGAAACACACTGAATCGTGAAACGGGTGCTTAGCTCAGTTGGTAGAGCGGCGCCCTTACAAGGCGTAGGTCGGGAGTTCGAGCCTCTCAGCACCCACCATTTCCGTTTCACGATTAGCATCCGAGCAGGTCCGAAGAGATCTGCTGCAGTACTCTGAAACCCGCGTGGCTATTGGCTCCGCGGGTTTTTTATTGCCACTGTCGACAGAGTCGAGCTGAGCGAACCGAGTAGGGTGGGTCCAGGGGTTACCACTGGACCCTAAACCCTAAGCGGCATTGTGCGAACTTTGCTGCTATTGACCCGTCAGCGCCTTGCACACGTTTTTATTCAATGTGGTCAGGAAACTGGCCGCGCTGCTAGTCCGCTCCGCTTCCTGACTCAACTGGCTCATTTTCATCGTCATGACGGCGCTGTTCTGTTGGGCGTCGGTCATCTGTTTCAGCATGGCGGCCTGATCCATGTTGTTGGACGCGGTCGTTTTCGATGGAGCGGGTCCCTGTCCCAGCGCGTCCCCAGCGGCACCAAGCGCATCTGTCTTCGACGAGTCTATCTTGTTCAAGCCGGCTTGAGCCACCGTGCCCATTGCCCCCAACGGCCCCGGCAGATGGGACGCCATTGCGGCCGTCGTGTCGAGTGCGTTCTTGGCCATGCCGCCACCGCCGGTCATCGACGGGAGCGCGGCGCGCATCCGTGACGATATGCCGTTCCTGAACGGATTGTTGTTTGCGAGACCGTGGAGCAGGCCCATCGAATGACTGTTAGGCGACGACGTGGGCGCACCCGGTGTCTTGGATGTTCCCTCTTTTTGGGAAAAATTCTCGATAACCGCGCCGGCTACGTCCGCTGCGCCGCCAAGTCCTTTAACAGAAGGCATGATCCACTCCTCGATGAAACGATGAAAATCTTCGCTTGAACCCAGTGTGACGCACGAGGCGTTACCGAAACCGACATCGACTCAAGCGCGGCCCAAACACTGTCAACCCGTCACGCCCGCACCCAGCTCGACGGCATATGGCTGACCGCGTCGGCCGATGCCGCCGGCCAGGCCGGCGTTGCGGCAGCGGGTTCCGCCGCTGTCGACTCTGCTGCGCGCACGCTGCCGTCCAGTTTGGCTGCGCGCTCGAGCAGCCGGGCGCCGATGCTCGACGCTTCACGATGCTCGCGTTGTTCTGCCGCCGTGCGGGCATAGCTCTGCCACAGCGGATCCTGCATGCCGAACAGGCAGACCGCCATCAGCGCCGAATGTAGCGCCGAGCGTTTGGCCTCCTCGTCGTCGTCCTCCAGCACGCGCAATGCGTCAAGCCAGGACTGGCGGCGCAGATGGCGCCATGCGACCACCGTGCCGGCACCGGTCCAGCGGGGCCGCAGCACCCGGATCGCGTCGAGCAGATCATCGAAGTCGGACAGATCATCGAGTTGCGACGCGGTCCACAGTACCTTGGTGAGTCCGCCCGCCACGTCGTCCTTGCATGCTGTGTAATTCACGATTTCGTCACCTGTGTGGAAACTGCAATAAAAAGACCGTGACGTACCGCTTTGCCTGCTTCGCCGCGTCTTCCCCGGTCCATGCCGTCAGCATGGCCGACAACTTCAGTGTGCAATATTCTCCGCAGCCCGCATTCGCCGATGCGAACCAAACGAGCGCTGAGCGAAGTCGTTCGTCACATCGGGCGAACCCGATTACGGCAAAAGACTATTCGAAGTTTGCCGCGCCATGCCGCCGCGGCTGCTTCGTCATCCGGTAAGTCAGCCAGCCCCGTTTGCTGGCGATCACCGGCCAGTGGTTGCGGCGCATGAACTCGATACAGACACGGTTATCGATTTCCACGTCGACGACGATCTCGGCCTTCAGGCTGAACAGCCAGTCGAGCGCCGGCCGCAACAGGAGTGCCCAGCGTCCGCGATAGGCGGGCAACACGGCGATATGCGCCTCATTGCCGTCGAAAATGATGCCGCCGATCGGCATGTCGTCGCAGACGAAACCAATCGACGGGCAGTCCCTGTAATAGGCGATGAAGATCTCTTTGGTGACGATCTGCAGCACCTGCTGGCCGGGCGTTTCGTAACGGGGCGCATCGGCGTCGTAATAGACCGCCAGATCCGCCTCGGCTGCGAGCCGCAACCGGCTCATCGCAACAGCTCGTGAATGTCCTCCTCCTCGGAGCGGCCGAGCAGATTGCGCATCGCCTTCTGCACATGAGGATCGGGATGATCGAGCGCGGCCTCGGCGTAGCCGTACCAGCTCGGATCCTTCAGCAGGCGCAGGCACAGCGCTTTCAACTCGGGATGCTGCGCGTCAGGCAAACCGTTGACGAGCTGCCACGCTTCGGTCGCCTGGCCGCGCTGAATCGCGATCATCACGGGGAGCGCCAACTGGTCGCGCGCGTCCGGATAAGCGTCGTAGAGTTGCTCGAGCAGCGCGTCGGCGTCGTCGAGACGGTTTTCCCTGATGGCGACGACCACTGCACTGGCCATCGCGGCCGCGCCGGTCGTATGGAGTGTGTCGACGGCTTGCATGACGTCGCTCACGAAAGCGTCGAACTGCCGCTACCGCTCCCACTGCCGCCGAACGAGCTGACGACGCCGTCGAGCAGATTGTTCGCGGCGCTGGCTTCGAGCCCTTCGGGCGTCAGGTCGGCCGCACTCTTGACCGCGCCGAACGCGCCGCCGGCCGCTTCCTTTGCGCCGCTCAGCATTTCTTTCGGGTTCAGCGTCAACGCTCCTTTCGCCAGGTCGATACCACCTTTCACGACGTTACCGATACCGTTGGCGACGCCTTCGACCGCATGGCCGATGTCTTTTCCCAGACCTTCAATTGCTTTGCCGATCGCGCTCATTGTGTATCCCTGTGTGTCGAGACAAATGGCTCTCCTTCGACGAAGGAGAGAGAACGTGCGAGACAGAATTCTTGTGAACGTCCCAGTCACCAATGTAGCGTCGTCGTATCCGGCGGCGCTGCGTATTGCGAATCGGGGTACGAAAATCCGAACGAAGCGTTGTCGGGAAATCACGCCCGATGCGGCCACGGCGTGCCCATCAACTTGTGTGTGAAATGTTGTCGCCATAGAACGTCACGGCGCTACCGCCCGATGGATCCTGGCAGTAGTAGCCCATCGTGAAGTCCATGTCGCCGGCTGCTTTAAAGATCCACGCCTCATCCGCCGATAAGCACCTGGAGGCCTTGGGCGCTTTGCAATTTCATTACGCGCCGCCCTTAACGTTTTCTTCCTGGATATTGAGAAGATCGTGAATTCGCCTGCTAATGGCGAATTGGATAGTTCTGAGTGGCCCGGACTCCCACTATTTAGCTTTTCGCCAGGCCGGTCTTCAGAACGGTTCCACGGATACGGCGCCGTAATGACGGTGAGACCAATACGTACGCCAGATGTGGAATATATTGGCCAGATAGACGTTATGTAATTGTAAGAATAAGAGGCTAGCGAATCCGGTTTGACAATGAGTATCCGGTCTGGCGTCGATCCGGGCGTGTCAACATCGCACCCGATATTCGAATTAGGCCCACTGGGTCGGCTTTTGAGCGCCAGGGCGCGGCGGCGGGTGGTGAGCGATGCGGCATTGCAATGCAAACGCTGCATGATTTGTGTGTTGCAGCAATTGGCCGCTATTCGGCTTCGTGTCTATCACGAATTTAATGAACTTGCACCCGCGAGCGAATATTTTTTACGATTAATGTTTCCGCTAAGCTTCTTTTTTCAATTGAAATAACCAATTCTTACCAGCTAAACTTGCGCGGGCGCAAAAGGTATCCATAGCGCATTTTTGTGCAAATAGATAACGACAGGGGATTTCCACGTAGCGGAATTATTGCTCTCAACCAGGCGTATCGGCAGTCGGTGTCGTGATTGAATCGCGCACATCTTCCGGTCGTCTGGCTGGTCTGCGAGACCGGCTGCGCTATCTGTTTTATCGGACCCTGCGCTGTGGCTTGAGCGCAGCCGGACGCAGCGCGGCGGGCCAGGCCGACAGGACGAATCAGAGCAAAGCAGAAGGCAAAGAAACGGTATGCGAAAACGATATGTTTGGACGGGGCTCTTTTTATGCTGGGCAGGGTTCGCGAGCGTAGGAGCCGCCGCGTCGGACTCGCAAGTGATTGTCGAGGGAAGCCAGCGCGCGGCCGAGACCGTCCGCGCCAGCGGTCATGGCGTACCGTTGCTGCGTGCGCTGGAGCAGATCGTACCGACCAACTATAGCGTCAACGTACCGAACGCCGGCGCGTGGGCCGATGCGCCGGTGAGCTGGCGCGGCGATACGTCGTTTGTCCGTGCGCTCGGCGAGATTCTGGCCGGTAATCGCACCTTGCAGGCGCGCGTCAACACCGATCTTCATCTGGTCACGGTGACCGCGTTACCGGCGCCTGTTGCCAGTTCGCCGCTGGCCGTACCGGCTGCCGCCATGGTCGACACGCCACCGCCGGCCGCACTGGCCGGCGCGCAGCCGTCTGCACAAACGCTGCCGATGCTGGCACAACGTCAGACACAAATCCCACCGCAACCGCAACCGCAACCGCAACCGCAACCGCAACCGCAACCG
>NZ_JAQQCH010000021.1:0-121741 GCF_046030555.1 Paraburkholderia sediminicola
CACAACATTAAGCGCCGCGCAGGCAAAAAAAACCAATTTAAATAGCCTCCCTCATCAACAACTTCAACACCACCGGCAACAACAACAACACCAACGGCAACTGCACAATCAACCCAGAAATAATGGCAACCGCCAAAGGCTGCTGCATAGCCGACCCTTGCCCGAGGGCAAAAGCCAACGGTAACAGCGCCAGAATAGCCGCAATAGTCGTCATGGCAATCGGCCGCAACCGATTCCGCCCCGCCGCGATCAGCGCTTTCTCAAAACCGATACCTTCATCCCGAATCAGCCCCTGCAACTCCGACACATAAAAAATCGCCACCTCGGTCACGATGCCGATAATCATCGTCATCCCCATCATCGCGGAGATGTTCAACTCGATGCCGGTAATCCACAGTCCAATAAACACCGCACCCGTCGCCAACAATGGCATCGCCATCACCGCCAGCGCCACGCGAAAGCGTTCATATAAAAACAGCAGCAATCCAAACACCAACGCAATCGCAGCACCGAACACGCTCAACAAACCCTTGAAGGCAATCTGCTGTTGCTGGTACAAACCACCCAACTCGTAATACACGCCAGTCGGCAACAAGCTCTTGTCGCTCAGCGCCTTCTGTACGTCCGCGATTGTCGAGCCGAGATCGCGGCCGTCGATTCGCGCCGTCACGGCCACCATCCGTTTAAGGTTGTCGCGGCTGATTTCCGGCTGGCCGGTCACCGTCACCTGATCGGCGACACGATTCAGCGCGAACAGGTGGCCGTCCGGTGCGCGAATCTGCAATTGCCCCAGCTGCGTATCGGTTAGTTTCAGTGCGCCGGCCACACGCACCCGCACGCCCACCGTCTTAGGCCCGGTCTGGAACTGCGTCGCTACATTGCCTTCCACCATGTCGGAAACCGCCTGCGCAATCGACTGCGGGTCCATGCCCTCGGCCGCCGCGGCCTCCGGCCGGATGTTCAGTTCGAGCGCGTCGCCCGCCGGGTTGATGCCGTCGTTCACGTCCACCACGCCCTGAATCTTGCCGATCTGCGCGGCCACCTTGCGTGCGGTAGTGTCAAGCGTGTTCTGGTCGTCGGAGTAGATCTTGATCTGGACCGGCTGTGGCACCGCGGTCAGATCGCCGATCAGGTCCTCCATCAATTGCGCGAGTTCGATATTCACGCCCGGCACCTGCGTCTCGATCTTCGAGCGGATCTCTTCCATCACCGTTTCGATCGGCTCGCGGCCACTCGATTTCAAGCGCACGAAGAAGTCGCCCTTGTTGGGCTCGTTCAGATCGCCGCCGAGACCGGCGCCGGTGCGGCGCGAGTAAGTCGCAACGTTCGGATTCGCGCGAATAATGCCTTCGATCTGCTTCATCAGCCGGTCGGTTTCGGTCACGGACGTGCCCGGATCGGTGTGATAGTCGAGCACGAAACCACCTTCGTCCATGCTCGGCATGAAACCACTGCCCACACGTGTGAACGCGAACGCGGCCACGACAATCAGCGGCAGCAGGCCGAGCAGCACGAGAATCGGGCGTGCCGTCACGCGCTCGATCAGGAAACCGTAGCGCCGGTTCATCCATGAGGCGAAACGGGTTTCCTTGTGCTCCTCGGCATCTCTCGGCTTTAGCCAGCGGTCGCACAGAATCGGCACCGCGAGCCAGGTGACGAGAAACGAAATGAACAGGGCGCTTGCCATCGTCACCGAAAGCGCCTTGAAGAACGCGCCCGTCACGCCGGACAGAAACGCGAGCGGCACGAAAATGATCAGCGTCGCAGCCGACGAACCGGCCAGCGGCCGCGTGAATTCGAGTGCCGCCGCCATCACGCGGCCATGGAACTGGTGCGCACCGCCTTCGCGCATGCGTCGCACGATGTGTTCGATCATCACGATCGCGTCGTCGATCACGAGGCCGACCGCGGCGGCCATCCCGCCGAGCGTCATGATGTTGAAGCCCATGCCGAACACGTCGAGCAGCAGGATCGTCGCGGCCATCACGACCGGCACCTGGGCAACCGCAATCGCCGTGATTTTCCAGTTACGCAGGAAAGCAAACAGTGTGAACGCGGCGAGCACCACGCCGATCATGATCGCGTCCCGCACGCTGGTCGCCGAGGCAATCACCAATTCGCTCTGGTCGTACCAGTTCGAGAGATGCACGCCAGCCGGCATCTGATGCTGGAAGTCGGCGAGCTTCGCACGGATTGCCTTGGCCATTGCTACGCTGTTCGCGCCCGGCTGCTGATAGACGTTCAGCAGCACGGCGTCCTGGCCGTCGGCGGTGATTCGCATCCATTGCGGCATGACGCCCTGACGGACCGTCGCGATGTCGCCGAGACGGATCTGCGTCGCGCCGTTGGCCGACACCACCACGTTGCGCAGTTCGTCGAGTCGCGTGATCGTGCTGTTGGCGATCACGAGGTACAACTTGTAGTGATCCTCAATGCGGCCGGTAGCCATCAGCACGTTGCTCGCGCCAATCGCTTTCGACACATCGGAAAGCGAGAGCTTGTAAGCGGCGAGGCGCGCCGGATCGATCGCGACTTCGAATTCGTCCTGCGCGCCACCCGTCACTTCGACGCGCGCCACGCCTTCCACTGACGACAGCAACGGACGCATCTGGAACTGTGCAAGATCGCGCAACGCCGACAGCGACTGCTGTTTCGACGTCAGGCTATACGCGAGCACCGGGAACACGGTCGGGTCCATGCGCCGCACCTGCATCGAGGTGCCTTGCGGAAGCGTCGCGAGGATCTCGCTGATGGCCGACTGTGCCTGCAACGTGGCTTGCGCCATATCGGTGCCCCAGTCGAAATTGATCGAGATTTCCGCCGACCCGCGGCTCGTGGTCGATTCAACGTCGCGTACGTTCGGCACGCGCCGCAGTGCTTCTTCGACCGGCATCGTGACGAGCGTCGCCATCTGTTCGGCGGGGCGGTCGCCCGCGTCGAGCGAGACCACGGCGCGTGGAAAGGCGACGTTCGGGAACAGCGAGATCGGCAGGCGAAACGCGGTCAGCGCGCCCGCGATCGCCAGCAACGCGATCACGAACAACAGCGAGCGCCGGTGCTTCTGCATCCATTGACCGAAATTCATCGCGGCGCGCCTCCACCGGTGCGCACCGCCATGCCGTCCTTCAACTCATAGTTGCCGCTGACGACGAGGCCTTCGCCGCCGTCGATCGAACCGTCCACGCCGTAGCGCTCACCGTTCTCGACCTGCGTGACCACTGCCACGCGGCGGGCCTTGTTTTGCGGCGTGATCTGGAACACGTACGTGCCTGTGGCGTCTTTCAGCACGGCGGCACGCGGCACGACCCAATGCGTGCCGCTGCGCGTCGCGATGTCGGCGCTGACACGCGTGCCCGGAATGAATGCGGTCTGTCCGAGCGGGACATTCGCGCCGACGTTGACGAGCTGGCTCTGTTGATCGACCGATGCGCCGACCAGCACCACGCGGCCATCCGCCGCAGCTTTTGCGAGCGAGGTGGACAAGCCGTGCAGGGTGACCGTGTCGCCAGCATGAATAGCGGCGACATCCGACGGTTCGACGCCCAGCATCACGTTCGCGCGCGCGTCCTTGCCGCTCCCACCGGCCAGTTGCAGGATCGCGGCGCCGGGCTGGACCTGATCGCCCTGTGCCGCGGATACCTGTAACACCACACCGTCGATCGGCGCCGCGATGACCTTGTTGCCGCCCGCAACGCCCGTCTGATTCTGCGCGGCGAGCGCCTGCTGCGCGTCGTCGGCGGCCTTGCGCGCGGTGGCGAGCTGCGATTGCGTGGCAAGCCCTTTGTCGTACAGCGATTGCGTGCGCGCGAGCTCGCCTTGCGCCAGCGTCACGGCGCTTTTTGCCTGAGTGGCGGCAAGTACTGCGGCGGGGTCGGCTTGCACGACGAAAAGCGGTGTGCCGCGCGTCACGCTTTGGCCGGCCTGCACGCGCATCTGCACGATACGCGCGACGTACGGCAGATTAACGGTGGTCAGGTTCGATGTGGACGCCGCGACGATGCCATACGCGCGTACCGGTTGGGCGATGACGGCGCGCTGCACCCGCACGGTCTGTACGGATACGACGGGTTGGTCGGTTGCTCCGTCGCCAGCGGGCGCGCCGACTGCATCGGCCGCATGGATGCCGGCGCTTGTCAGCGCGACCCAAACAAGGGTAATCGCATAGGAAGCGATGCGCGGCCAACGCGCGGCAAGTGGGCTATTTCGCATGAATTTCGGTGAAGGACTGAGCGGAGGAAAAGGCATCGGGAATCGCGCTGCCCAGCAGTGCCTGCAAGCCGACGCGTTGTTCGGCGAGCGATTCTCGCAGCGTAGCGACGTCGACACGTTTGGTCAGCGCGGCGCTTTGCGCATCGGTGTAGGCGCCAAGCACGAGATTGTGCTGCGCGTAGGCCGCGGCCGCATGTTGCGCGGCGAGATCGACATCGGGTAGCGCGGCTTCGGTCTGCTGCAACTGTCGCGTGAGAATCACGCCGTCCGCACGCATATGGGCGACATCGGCATAAGCCTGATTCAGGCGCGACTGATATTCGTCGCGCAGGCGCTGACGGGTCGCTTTTTCGATCGCGACGTTGCCTTGATTGCGATTGAAGATCGGCAGACTCAGATTGATCTGGAAGCCGCTGGTGTAGATGTTCGAGGTGTCTCGGGCACGCACGAAACCCACCGACAGGCTCGGGAACTGGCTGAGAATCGCCGCGCGATATTTCTGTTCCTGCGCTTCGTAACCCGCTTGCAGCGCGATCAGATCGGGACGGCGCTGCGCGAGTTTGGCGAGCGCTGCATCCAGCCTGGCGTCGGGCAGTTCGGACGTGTCTTCGCTGCCGGTGAGTTGCAGTTGCACCTCGGGCGAGAGGCCGAGCAGCGCGTTCAGATCGTGATGCGTCTGTTCCGCTGCACGTTCGGCGTCGGTGTATTGTTTGCGTGCGTCGCTGTATGCGATCAGCGCGGCGGTCAATGCGTCGTCGGTGAGATTGCCGTCGCGGTGCGCTTCGGCCATACGCTCGTAGCGCGTGCGCGCGAGGTCGCGCAGTTGTAGTAGCAGCGGCAGCGTGTCCTGCTGAAAGCGCGTTTTGATGAACAACTGCCGCGCCTCTACGACGATCTGCCATTCCTGCCACAGCAGGCCGAGATCGGTTTTGGCCACCGTCGCATCGGCGGATTGCTTATTTGCGCTGCGCAGCACGATCGCCATCACGTCGATGCTCAGGCCATAATTGAACGCGCGCGTGGTGCCGGCCGCGCCTGGGTAATCGCTCGACACGCTCAGTTGCGGGTCGGGTAGCAGCCCTGCGGAATAGGCTTGCGCATGAGCGATGCCGAGATCGTCGCGGGCCAGCTTCAGGTCGGGATTGTTCGCCACCGCGAGCATCGCGACTTCGTCGATGTCGAGCCCGTCGGACGGATCGAAGCGATGTGCGGCCAGTTCGGGCAGCGGCATGGTCGACGGATCGATCTGGATGCGTTCGAGCGAGCGGGTGGAGGTGGATGTATCCTGCGGCGCAAGCGGCGCGCGGTGATACCACGTGCATCCGCCTAACAGCATTGCGCAGACGGACACGAGCACGCGCCAGCGCGCTGCGGGGGCGGCCGCTGGTTGAGCGGCGAGCGCGGTGACCGGTCCCGGCCGTCGCCTCGCTTCCGAGGTGGCTGGTGATTTAGCCGCGAGCGAGGCAGCCAGTCCGGCAGGCCGCTTCGCTGCGATAGCCGCTGAAATGACCGTTGCTGCGGCGTTGAAAACGGGCAAAATCCGGCTCCTGAAACAAAGGTGGGACAACCGCGAACGGATGTCGCAGAACAGGTGCTGATTCTGCTGATGGGGAGCTTAAGGAACGCTTAACCGAAATTTAAGCGTCCCATAAGCCTCCCTTCAGCGTCGCCTAAGCGTCCCCTAAGGACCCGATAAGGAAGCCTTAAGCAAGCGGGCCGGACAATGCGGGCAAATTGGAGAGAGGAGAGGCCATGCGTCTGCTACTGGTCGAAGACGACCACATGATTGCGGAGACGGTGTTGGGCGCGATGCGCCGCTCGGGCTACGCGATCGATTGGGCCGAAGACGGCCGCGCGGCGGAACTGTCGTTGGGTAACGGGGTGTACGACCTCGTGCTGCTCGATCTCGGCTTGCCGAAGAAAGACGGCATCGATGTGCTCAATGCCTATCGAAAGAGCGGCGGCGCTGCGCCCGTGATCATCCTGACCGCGCGTGACGCGGTCGATGAGCGGATTCGCGGCCTCGATGCGGGCGCCGACGATTACCTGATCAAGCCATTCGACCTTGACGAACTGGCTGCGCGGGTACGCGCGCTATTGCGGCGGCGCACGGGCCAGAAGCAACCCATCTATGCGCACGGCGAGCTCACGCTCGATCCCGCGGCGCACGAAGTCACCAAAGGCGGCGAACTGCTGCCGCTCGTGCCGCGCGAGTTCGCCTTGCTGCAGGCATTGATTGAAGAGCCCACGCGCGTGTTCACCAAGCCTGAGCTGGAAGAGAAGCTATACGGCTGGGGCGAGGAGGTGGGCAGCAACACCATCGAAGTGCACGTGCACAGCTTGCGGCGCAAGATCGGCGCAGAGCAGGTGGTGACCGTGCGCGGCGTGGGTTATCGTCTGAAGAGGTGCTGATGACGTCGATTCGCCGCTGGCTGCTGGGCTGGCTGATTTTCGGTCTGGCCGCGGCCTCGGGCGTGGCCGGCTTCGGTATTTTTCACACCGCGCGCGAGGAAGCGGGCGAACTGTTCGACTACGAGCTGCGTACGGTGGCGCTGTCGTTGCCGTCGAGTCTGGCCGGCGCGGGCGACGGCGAGCATCGCAATCCTGACCTGGGTGATCTGGCCGACGACCGGGTCGTGATCGAAATCTGGGACCACTCCGGCAAGCTCATCTATCACTCGATGCAGGCGCCGGTATTCTCGCGTTTGCCAGCGGGTTTCAGCACGGTCGAGCGCGGCGAGAGCCACTGGCGCGCGTTCGGGTTGGAGCAGCCGGACCGGTATATCCAAGTTGCGCAGCCGATCTCCGTGCGCGAAGACCTGGCGCTGCAACTGGCGCTGCATACACTGTGGCCGCTCGGCGTGCTGGTGCCGGTGACGATCGTGCTGGTGCTGCTGGTGGTGGCAAGGGGGCTCGCGCCGATCGGCGGCCTGACGCGCGCGCTGACAACCCGTTCGATCGATTCGCTGGAACCATTGCGTCTGGATGGCAGCGTGCCGGTCGAAATCAAGCCACTGGTCGAAGCGCTCAACGACCTGTTGCAACGGCTGAACGTTGCTTCGCAGGCGCAGCGCACGTTTATCGCCGACGCCGCGCATGAGTTGCGTTCGCCGCTTGCCGCGCTGAAGCTGCAATTGCAGGCGGCTTCCCGCGATGGTTCGTTAAAGGGCGAGGGGCAAGCGCTGGAGCGCGTCGAGGAGCGAGTCAACCGGATCATTCACCTGGTGCAGCAGTTGTTGACGCTGGCGCGTGAGGATGCGCATCCGGTGACGTCGATGGTGCCGGTGAGTTTGCGCCGGATCGGCGAACAGGCGGTGGGAGACCTGTCGCTGCTCGCGGAGATGCGGGAGATTGATCTCGGGCTCGAGTGCGAAGACGCGGGTGCGGGCTACGACCCTTATAGGGTGCTGGCTGAGCCGCACGGGATGAGTGTGTTGCTGGGGAATCTGATTAACAACGCGATCCGGCACACGCCGCGGGGCGGGCGCGTGGATGTGATTCTGAAGCGGTCCGGTGAGCGCGTGGGATTTGATGTCGTGGACAGCGGGTCCGGGATACCGGAGGCTGAGATCGAGCGGGTTTTCGACCGCTTCTATCGCGGGGAGGAAGCCCAGGGCGACGGTAGCGGACTTGGGCTGGCGATTGTGGCCCGGATCGCCGCACGGCACCAACTGCAGCTTTCCCTGCGCAACAACGCCGGCTGGCCCGGCTTGTGCGTGTCGGTTTTTGGCCTGACCGCGGTTGAGATGAGGGTGCCTGTGGCGGTCAAAAGCTAATTTTTTACCTTGGCGGCAAAAATAGGATCTTCAACTCCAGCCTTCGAAAAGCGCAATGAAATACGGGTTTTATTTGCCGTCCATGAAATGGGAAAGCGGGAAGAGGGGCCGAAAGTATCGAGTTTAATCGTGCCACAGCAGAACGTTCGCCGCCGCTGGCGCGCGCTGTCTCACCGCCTCTCACGAGTATGTTTCAACACGCTGCTACAATCCTGTCTTTCTCGATTGATTGTGCGCTATGGGTTTCGAACAACTCGCTGAATTGAAGAAGCAACTGGCTGCGGCACGGGCCGAAGCTGCGCCTGCGGCCAAGCCGGTCGCCAAGCCCGGTGCGAAGCCCGCGCGCAAGCCGTCGCCGCCGCGTCGTGCGGCGCCTGGTCACAAGCCAGCGATCGACGCCAAGCCGGCGGCTGACGCCAGGCCGGCGGTCGACGCGAAGCCGGTGGACCCGGTGGTGAAATCGATCGGGAGACTGCAGAAGCGCTTCCCGAATGTTTTCCCGAAGAATCCTGCGCCCAAGCTGCCGCTGAAGGTTGGCATCTTCGAAGATCTCGTGGTTCACGCGAAGGAGCTGTCGCTGAGCGAAGCGGAGTTGCGCGACGCGATCAAGACCTGGTGCCGTGGCAGCCGCTACTGGAAATGCCTGGTTGAAGGCGCCGCGCGCGTCGATCTGACGGGCGGCGAAGCAGGCAAGGTGACGGCGCAGGAAGCGGCGGGCGCGCAGCGTCTGCAGGCGCATCGCGCGGGCAGGGGCGCGGCGAAAGCAGCGGCCTCGTCGGCTGATGCGTCCGCCAATGCTTCTGCTGCATCGGCCGTTTCGGTCGATGCAGCAGCGCAAGCAGCGGCCACTCCGCAAGTCGAGACTGAGAGCCAGCCGCAGGCTGCCTCGACGGACACCCCCGCCGCTGAATCGACTACGCCGCCGGCAGCACCGTCGGCCACCGCCGAAGCGTAAAGGGCCGCCACCCTGTTAAAGGCGGCCGCCTTGCGCCGCCAGCCGGACCCGCACGAAGCCGACGTGCTCGCGCAGCACATAGAACGCGTCGGCGTATGCGAGCGGCATACGCAAGCGGCTCAGCGACGCCTCGATATGATCGAGCTCCGCGAAAAGCTGCTTGCGTTCTTCCTCGGCCGAGTCGGCCAGTGCGCCGCGTTCGATCGCAATCAGCGCACCGTAATAGCGATAGATGCGCGAGCGCACGCGCCACCGGTATAGGGCCGGGATCAGGCGCATCGCCGGAAACAACAACACTGCCATCGGCAGCAGCAGAACGAGCGTGCGATCGCCGATGCTCGCGACCCAGAACGGCAGCGTGCGGTACAGAAAACTCTTGCCGGTCTTGTAGTAGCGCTGCGCGTCTTCGCTGATCTGATATTCATGAGCGACCGAACTCGGAAACTCCCCCGCGTGCTGCAACAGCCCCGGCATGCCGTGCACCTCCTGCGCCGCCTCGATCAATAAGTCGGAAATTGCCGGATGCAGACCAGTCCGGGCCACGAGTTCGACCGTCGGGCTGATCAGATGGATGGTGTCGGGCGGAATTCTGCGCCTGAGATCCAGCACGCCGGGCGGCAGGTCGATCTCGTCGAGATAAGGAAAGAGACGCGTATAGGCGCTCGCTTCGTCGAAATCCATCACGGAGATGCCGGGCACTTTCAGGAGCCGCAACATCAGGCCGCGCGTCGCGGAGTCGCCGTTGAGGATCGCCGCGTCGACATCGCCGGCCACGAGTTGCGTGGCGGCCTGCATGCCGTCGCTCGGCACCAGTACCGTGTTGCCGCCCGGTTGGATGCCGTTTGCTTCCAGCAGTTTGAGCGAGAGGAGGCGCGTGCCGCTGCCTTCGCGGCCAATTGCAATCCGTTTGCCTTCCAGTTGTGAAAGCTCGCTGATACCCGTGCCGCGATAGAACACCACTACCGGAATATAGAAAACGCTGCCGAGCGACATCAGGGACGACGTATCGAGACCGTCGGCCACGCCGCCTTGCACGAGCGCGAGGTCGACATGCTGCTTCGGGTCCAGCAGACGGCCCAGATTTTGCACCGAGCCATCGGACTCCAGCACCTTCAGCGTGATGCCGTTGCGCGCGAGGATCTTCTTGTACTGATTCGCGGTAACGAGGAACGAACTATCGTGCGGACCCGCGCTTAGGGTGATGGTCTTCGGCGGCGCCGGATCGACCACCCAAACGATCAGCGTGATGATCAGCACGATCAGCGCGGCCACGATGATGTAAGGCAAGGTGTGATCGCGCCACTCCGCGTGCGAAGCATCGCCGGGAAAGTGCGGAGGACGCGGGCGATGCGCTTTCATGGATACTCCGTGCAGATAGCCGGGATGAAGCATTGTCTACCGTCCGCAGCGGGTTTGCCGTCGGCAGTTTGCTCTATTGACCGCGGGTGGCCGCCGGACCGTCGGGCTTCGAACGAATTCCCGCCATTGCGGTGCCGGAGCGCTGCAGCGCCGCAACGGATGCATGCGCTGCAGGCAGGTGAAATGTCCGGCATAAGCGGCGCCATGCCGATCAGGACATACCATAGGCCATGGCATAATCCACGACAGCTTCTAAACGTGTCGCCGGGCGCATCTTGAGTCGTTTCCATCGGAAGATCGGCAGTTGGCTGGGATTGTTTGCGATCCTTATGGCCACACTCGCGCCGACGATCTCGCATTCGCTCGCTGCGCGCGATGGCGGTGAAACCGGAATGGACGCCGAGCATTGCTCGATGGCGTCGATGGCGGAGACGGACACTACATCCTCGATGGCGTCCATGCCGGAGATGGGTGCTACATCCTCGATGTCCTCCATGCACGATCAGGCATCGGACAACCCCGGCAGCAAACACGCTCAACACGCAGCCATGTCCGACGGCGACGCCTGCGGCTATTGCAGTCTGCTCGCCCACATGCCCGTGGTGCCGAGCGTCGAGGCGCTGTTCTCCGTCACCGTCCGCGCGCTTCAGCACACTGTCGCCACCCGCTTCGAGCGCGTTCGCCGTGTCGAACCGCTCACCTTCGCGCAGCCCCGCGCCCCTCCGTTCACATCCTGATTCGAGTCACGCCGTTGCGATGCCATGACCGCATCGCGATGCCGCCGCACGTCCGCCTGTCAAGGCGCGCGCCGGCATTGTCACGACCCATGAACAGGATGAACCATGCAAACCCAGGCAACGCGCAGCGCGATACCGCTGCGCGCGGCGTCGCTCGTTGCGGCTACCGCCAGCGTATTTCTCTTCACTCCTTCACTCGCCAGTGCTCACGCGATTGCGGGTAATCGCGTCTTTCCGTCGACGATGGCTGTCGACGATCCCGGTGTCGGCGACGAAGCCAACTTCGAATACGGTCACCAGCGCGTGCCAGGCGACAGTGGCGATCAAAGCATCAATACCTTCGACTTCGAGTACGACAAGCTGATCACACCGCGGCTGGCGGTGTCGGTAGACGGCACCTATGCGATGCAAAACAATCCGAAGGCGCACGGCTTTGACAATTTCGGCGTCGGTTTGAAGTACTTGCTGTACGTCAACGATGAACATGAGTTCATGACTTCGATCGGCGTGGATGCCGAACTCGGTGGCACGGGAAGCCGCGCGGTCGCGGACAACTTTTCGACGATCTCGCCGACGATTTACGCCGGCAAGGGCATGGGCGATCTTCCTGCATCGCTTGCGTATTTGCGGCCGATCGCGATCACGGGTGAAGCCGGCCCGGCGCTGACAACAGGGGCGGGGCAGCCGAACGCATTCAACTACGGCTTCACTGTGCAATACAGCTTGCCGTATCTTCAGCAGCACGTGCGCGACATTGGCCTGCCGCAGCCCCTGGCGAACGTCATCCCGCTGGTGGAAATTCCGCTATCGAGAAGCCAGGGGCAGACAACCGGCACGGTCAATCCGGGCTTCATCTGGATCAACCGTTATGGCCAGTTCGGCGTTGAAGCGCAAATCCCGATCAACCACGCAAGCGGTTCGCACGTGGGCATTCTGGTTCAGGCGCATATCTTCTTCGACGATGTCGCGCCGACCACGATCGGCAAACCGCTATTCCAGTAACGCAGTAATACAGCAATGCAGGAGCAAACGATGAAAAACGACCGACGTGACCAGCTGCGTGCCGCAGCGAAGATGCCCTTGCTGATTGCCGGGCTCGCGTTCGCGAGCGCCGCTTTCGCCCATGTGTTTCCGCAGAAGCAGGAGCCGGGTGCGGGCGCGACAGTGGCGTCGCCCGCTCAGGTTCGCTTGATATTCGACGGGCCGCTCGAGCCGTCATTCAGCTCGCTGACGGTGACCGACGCGAGCGGCAAGCAGGTCAACACGGAGAAATCCGTAGTCGACGCGCATCAGGCGGCGGCGATCGCTGTGCCGCTACCGACGCTCGCGGCGGGTCATTACACCGTGCACTGGGTGGCCGTGGCTTCCGACGGGCATCGCACGCATGGGGATTACGCGTTTGATGTGAAGTAGGTTGATTTGTTGCCTGTGCGGCGCTTGTTTGTTTGTGTTTTTATGGTGTTGGCCTTTCCTTGAATTGTTATTGGTTTATTAGCGTTCGCCCCTGTGCGGGGCAGGCACTTACTTTCTTTGCCGCCGCAAAGAAAGATAAGCAAAGAATCCGCCGCTCACACCGCTAATTCTTAAGCGGGTCCCCCGCACAGTTGCGGTAGTGGTGCATCTGGAATCCGTGCCCCCGCACATTCGGCACTAGTGACAAAGCGCTCATCAGCGCCCACTCCGCACTGCGTGCGTCGCGGATGGGTATGCATGGGAAACACTGGCTTCGTTTGCGCTCGGTGGAAGCCATCGGCTTCGCCTCGGCGAGGGGTTGAATGAAACGCGAGTACGAAAACGTAGTGGATGGTTTTATGAAGTGCGCTTCGGCGCGCGCAGCGCCGCCGGAAGTATGACGCCCTTGTCACCAAAGCTGAATGCGCGAAGACACAGATTCCAGATGCACCACCTCCAAGCCAGGGGACCCACTTAAGAATTAGCGGTGTGAGCTGCTTTCTTTTGCCTACTTTTCTTTGCAGCAGGCAAAGAAAAGTAGGTGCCTGCCCCGCACAGGGGCGACGCTAATAAACCAATAAAAATTCAAGGAAAGGCCAAAAAAGTCAGATCAACGAAAGACCAGAACCACAAAAGCACAGACAAACAAAGCACCACGCAGGCAAACAATTTCAGGCAAACCCCAACGCCGTAGGCAAACAGAAAAAAGCACCCGTAGGCAACAAATCAAAACCTATGCCGCACAACAACCCTCACGCATTGCTCATATAACCCAAACCTTCATGGATAACGCTAATGGCGCCCGGCAACTAGCGGTGGCCGCATCGCGCCGTGCGCCGCAGCGGCCTCATAGGCGTGGCCGAACTGCAGCAGACCCCAGTCGTCGCGAAAACGTCCTGCGATCTGCAAGCCAATCGGCAAGCCGGCCGCGCTAAAGCCGCACGGCAAAGCGAGCACCGGCGATTCGGTGGAGGACAGATACCAGCAGATGCGCATCCAGTCGATGTACGAGTCGTACCGCATGCCCATGAATTCAGTGGGCCAGCGCAGATCGGCATCGAAGGGCAGCATCTGCGTGGCGGGCAGCACGTAGTATGCGTGCTTGTCCATGAAGCCGCGCATGCGCTCGAACAAGGCCGTCTTGCGCACGAACATATCGCCCAGATCCGCCGCGGATAGCGAACGGTGCAAGCGGCACTCGGCTTCGATTTCCGGCTTCAGTTGGGCGCGTGCATCGGCATCGAGCCGATCGACCACGCTGCCGATCATCCACGCTCGCTCAATGCGGAACACGTCCTCGGCATCGCCGAGGTCGGGGTCGGCGAATTCCACTTCGCAACCCATTGACTCGAACACCGCGGCCTGGGCTTGCACGGCCCGCTGAATCTCGGGATCGACTGCAAGACCGGCGAGCTGAACCGACATGGCGATACGTGTACCGCGAAAATCGTGGTGCAACGGTTGCGCGAAGCGCGATCCTGATTCGCTGATTTCGGTCGCGGTTTCGCCGGAGGGCCCGGAGATCGCGCTTAACAGCAAGGCGGTATCGGCGACGTCGCGCGCCATCGGCCCGTCGACACCGAGCGTCGCCCAGCCGTTCGAATCCGGCGCGCGCGGCACGCGTCCCGGCGATGGACGCAGACCGACCACCGCATTCCACGCGGCCGGGTTGCGCAGCGAGCCCCCCATATCGCTGCCGCAAGCAAGTGGATTCATCCCGCACGCGACAGACGCCGCCGCGCCGCCGCTGCTGCCGCCGGCGGATTTGCTCAGGTCCCACGGATTGCGTGTCACGCCAAACACATCATTGAAGGTGTGCGAGCCGGCGCCGAACTCAGGCGTGTTCGATTTGCCGATCGTTAGCGCACCTGCGGCATCGCAGCGGCGCGCGACCAGTGCGCTGTGCTGCGGGACGTGATGCTCGAAGATTGTCGAACCGAACGTGGTGCGCACACCACGCGTCGCGGTCAGGTCCTTTTGCGAAACCGGCAGGCCATGCAGCGGACCTTGCCAGACGCCGCGCGCCCATTGTGCATCGATTTCTGTGGCGCGGTGCTTCAAGGCGGAATCGTCGGCGATCGTCACCAGTGCGTTGACCTGCGGGTTGACGGCGTGGATGCGTGAGAGGTGCGCATTCAGAATTTCGACGGCGCTCACTTCCTTCTTTCGCTGCAGATCGAGCAGGGTGTGCGCGGACAGGTCGCAGAGTTCGCTGTTCGTAGCGAACGGGGTACCGGCATGAAGAGTGTCTGACATGAGAATTTCGTGATGTTGAAGGGGTAATGACGCGTATGTGGCGGCCTAGATATCCTGACGCGTGCGGTCGACCACGAACAGCAGCGCGACCAGCGAGAACACCCCGCAGACGATTACGTACCAGGCGGGCGCGGCCGGATTCCCGGTCGCCTGAATCAGCCACGTCACGATGAACTGCGCGAAGCCACCGAAGATCGACACCCCCGCGGCGTAAGCAATCGAAAGCCCCGTTGCACGAGTGTTGCGGGGGAACATCTCCGGCAACATCGAACCGGTCGCGCCTGCGTTGAGGGAGTGCAACGCAGCGAGTGCGCAGACCACCAGATATAACGTGCTGACCGAAGGCGAATGCTGGATCAGATAGAAGCCCGGCAAAATGAGCACGGTCAGCAGCACGCGCGAAATGAACGCGACGCGTTTGCGGCCGAACGTGTCGGACCAGATGCCACCCACCGGCGACACCACCAGCATCACGGCGCCTGCGAGAATCCCGCACCAGAGCGCGGCATCCATCGGCAGATGCAGCACTTTGATCGCATACGTCGACATGTAATAGATCACGATGAAATGCGCCGACGTACCGCCGACCACCAGAAAAAGGGCCACCAGGACGAGGCGCCAGTCGCGTTGCAGAACCGTTTTCAGCACGCCGGTGGCTTCGGGCGCGCCGTCGGCCGGCGCATCCGCTTCGCCGCCCAGGCGCGAGCGCAGATAAAGACCAAGCGGCGCGATCAGCACGCCCGCAAGAAACGGAATGCGCCACCCCCAGGTTTCGAGCGAAGCCTTGTCGAGGTAATGCGACAGTAGAAATCCGACCAGTGAGCCGGCCAGCGCTGCTGCACCCTGGCTCGCGAACTGCCAGCTCGTGATGTAGCCGCGTCGCGCGGAAGAGGCGCGTTCCGCGAGCAGGGTAGTCGCGACGCCGACTTCACCGCCAGCGGAAAAACCTTGCAGCAAACGCGCGGCGACGATCGCGAGCGGTGCCGCGAAGCCGATTTGTGCGTAGGTGGGCATCACGCCGATCAGGCCGGTGCCGACCGCCATCGTCACGAGCGTGAGATTCATCGCGGCGATGCGGCCGAAGCGGTCCGCCAGTACGCCGAACAGCACACCGCCCAGCGGGCGCGCGATGAAGCCAATGCCGAACGTGCCGACTGAGAGTAAGAGTTGCTGTTGCGACGACGCGAGGGGGAAGAACAGCTTGCCAAGCAGCACGGCAAAGAAGCTGTAGACGGTGAGGTCGAAGAATTCGAATGCGTTGCCGATCGTCGTCGCGACGATCAGCCCGCGGGTCGATACGCCATGCCTCGCGCTTTGACTGACATCGTGCGGCGAAGAACTGAGTGAAGGTGACTTCATGAACGGGATCCCTCTGGAGGTGAATCAAGCCGTGATGCTTCGCTATCATTGCGAGTGCGCTTTGACCGAACGGAGCGCCCTCAATGACGACGACAGGAAAAGTCTAGGGAGTCAAAAAAGCATGCTGGATTTGCTTTTTCTTATTGTGATAACGATGGGTTATCGCGCCCGGCTGGGTACGGGTTACGGCTGATGTGCGCAGCACAGCATGGGTATTTGGGAGCATGGCCGCGGGTTTTCTCGCGGTGTACCATCGATTCAAGCCGTCAGCCGCTGATTTCAGCCGGGGGTTGATGCCAACCGTCGTGCCTCTTTCTCTAACCGTTTACCCGACCGCTTACCCGTGAAATACAACCAGTTGCGCGCTTTAGTGGCGATTGCCCAGCACGGCAGCATTCGCGCCGCGGCCAAAACGGTGTGCCTGTCCCAGCCCGCGTTGACCAAGGCGATTCGCGAACTCGAACAGGAATTGGGCGTGCCGCTGGTGTCGCGCAGCGCGCGTGGCGCGCAACTCACGCAGTTCGGCCAGGCCGTGTGCGCGCGTGCAAGACTCATCCTTGCCGAGATGCAGCATGCGAAAGAGGACGTGATCCATCTATCCGGTCAGGCGGGCGGTACGGTGTCGTGTGCGGTCACGCCGCTGGTATCGCTGAAGTTTCTGTCGCGCGCCATTCATTCATTCCGGCAGCGCATGCCGAAAACGCGGCTCTCGGTTCAGGAGGGTTTTCTGACGGCGGCGTTGGCGCGGCTGCGCGATGGCTCGCTCGACTTCGTAATCGCTATCGTCGATGAAAAAAAGCTCGCGCCGGAATTCGTGTTCCGCTCATTGCTCGAGGGCGAGTTGATCATTTCCGCTCGCAAGGGGCATCCGTTGGCGAATGCAGAATCGATCGCGAATCTGGAAGGCGCGGAGTGGATGCTCAACACCACGCCCGAAAGTATCGGCCAGTCGCTTCAGGATTTCTTTGTGCAGCACGGGGCAAGCGCGCCGCATGTGGTCGTGGAGTGCAGTTCGTTCAGTGCGAGCTTTTCGCTGACGGTGAGCAGCGATCTGCTGTCGTGCTGTCCGAAGAGTTTTCTGGAAACCGACTGGATTCGCGAGCGGCTCGTTTCGATACCCGTGCGTGAGCCTTTGCCGCGCGTGTCGGTGGGCATCATCTCGCGGCGCGATGCATTGAATACCTCAGCCTGCGATTATTTGATCGACTGTTTCGTCGAAGCCGTCGTAGCCGTGCCGCAGTTTCAGTTTGATACCGATAGCGCGGGTGTGGTTTAAGCAGACTTCACGCCGCGGCTGCACTCAATGCTTTCCGGCGCGCTCAATGCGATGCAGAGCGCTTGATGCGGTGGAAGTTGCGATCGAAATAGATTAATCCATCGCCGTCCGTGCGCACGCTGATGCATGTAGTTTTGACGAACATCACCGAGTGCGAGCCCACTTCCTTCAGATCGACGATCTCGCCCTGCAGGCTCGCGAGCGCGTCGCGCAATACCGGCACACCGTGCGTGCCTTCGTCCCAGATCGGCCAGCCAAAGCGTTCTTCCATCGGCACCTGTGTCATGCCGGCGAAGTGGCGCGCGAGCAATTCGTGCTCGCCGGGCAGCACGTTGATGCAAACATGCCGGTTGTGTTCGAAGGTGGCGTGCATCGCGCTCGAACGGTTCAGACAGACGAGCAGGGTGGGCGGCACATCGGTGACGGAGCACACGGCGCTTGCGGTGACGCCGCAGCGTCCGTGTGGGCCGGCTGTCGTAATGACATTCACTGCCGCGGATAGATGTGCCATGGCCTGACGGAATTGCTGTTTTGCTTCCAGACCGGTGTCAACGGCGGGAGTCGATTGCGGATTCGGCTTCATGTTCTGGGTTCCTCAGGAGGCGCGGAAGGGATCTGGATTCAAGCGTAATCAATCCACGTACGGAAGAAAATCCGCGCGAGCGGTGCGCAAGGGGGCGTCTTTCCCAATCCGTCTAAAGCTTTCCCCAATACGTGCCCCAATGGCGGGCGCGTGGGGGACGTTAATCGACGCTACAGGGTAACTATCGCTTTGCAGCGCTTTTTTCACTGGTTATCATGAGGCGGCAAGACGCTTCGAATCGCACACTCCCCGAACCGTTCCGGCTTACTCCATGCCCCACCCGTCTCAATCCACACCGTCCCTCGCACCGATCGTCTATATCGTCGACGACGATAACGGCATGCGTACGTCGCTTGCGTGGCTGCTCGAATCGGTCGGCGTGAAGTCGGCGGGCTTTTCCAACGCCAATGAATTTCTGAGCGCTTTTGATCCCAGCGTGCCTGCATGTCTCGTGCTCGATGTGCGCATGCCGGAGCAAAGCGGCTTCGACGTGCAAGCGGAGCTGAACCGTCAAGGTGCGACGCTGCCGATCATCTTTGTCAGTGGTCACGGCGATATTCCAATGTCGGTGCGCGCCTTGCAGAACGGCGCGATCGATTTTGTCGAGAAGCCGTATAACTCGCAGCAGATGCTCGACCGCGTGCAACGCGCGTTGAAACTCGCCACGCAGCGTCATGCCGCGAATCAGAAGCAGCGCGATTTGAAGAAGCGCCTGGAGTCGCTGACGGCACGCGAGAAAGAAGTGCTGCGCGGTGTGATCGACGGCAAGGGCAGCAAGCGCATCGCCTCCGATCTGTCGATCAGTGTGAAGACCGTCGACGTGCATCGTGCGAGCATCAAGGACAAGCTCGGCGCGGCCTCGATCGCGATGCTGGTGCGCGACGTGATGGCGGTGTGGGATCGGGACACATCCGCGAACGGTGCGCTTCGTTGAGGCACTGCGCCACCACGTGAGCCAGAAAAAGCGTCAGCGCATGAACAAACCGCCGTTCACATCCCAGCACGCGCCGTTCGCGAAGTAAGCATTCTCCGCAGCCAGCAAGACCGCGACATCGGCAACATAGTCCGCTGAGCCCAGACGTCCGGCGGGGATGTTGGCGATCACTGCCTTCAGCTTGTCGGGTGCCACGCTCTCGTGCACGATCGGCAAATCCATCGGCCCGGGCGAAATCGCGTTGACGGTCACGCCCGCCGCGCCGAGGTCGCGTGCGAACACCTTGGTCAACGTGATGACGCCGCCTTTGGCCGCTGCATAATGTGCACCGGTAGCCGAGCCGCCGTTCTGTCCCGCCAGCGAGGCTATGTTGACGATGCGGCCTGCGCCGACGTCGGCGAAATGCTGACCGAACACCTGGCAGCCGAACAGCACGCTGCGCAGATTTACGTTGATCACCTGATCGAACTGTTCGGCGGTGATCTCCATCACGGGGACGACTTTGGATGCGCCGGCATTGTTGATCAATGCGTCGAGGCGGCCCCAGCGTTGCAGGATGGCATCGCGTGCGGATTCGAACGAGGCCTTCGAGGTGACGTCGAGATTGAGTGCGAAGGCGCTCGAACCGTCGGCGCTGAGTTCGCGGGCGAGGGCTTCCGCGGCATCGAACGCAATGTCGCCGATGGCAACCGCGTAACCCGCTGCATGAAAGCGTATGGCAATCGCGGCGCCGAGACCGCGCGCAGCGCCGGTGACGAGTACGATTCTTTTCTGCATTGCTTCTATTCCTTGAGAAAACTGCCGCCTGTGCAGCGGTTTGGTGCGTTGCCCGTTTGTCTGGCCCATCGACCGGGTTCATCTGCCAGGCGCATTCTTCCGCTGCAAAATGGCGGTTGAAAATGGCAACCGTATTTTCCAACCTCAATTATCCGCTTTAGCTGGCGAGGGCCGTTTCAAAGCGCGCCGCCATTGCGCAGACCTGTTCATCCGCACCTTTGCGGCCGACAATCTGCAAACCCGCCTTGAGCGGTGAGCCGTCGATAGCCAGAGGTAAGCTCAGTGCCGGATGGCCGCTCAGATTGAACGGCCGGATCAACGACGACATGGCGATGACCGAGGTGCCGCCGCGTGCTTCGTCGAGCGTGATCGGCAGCGCGGGCAGTGTGGGGAGAATCAATACGTCCACGCTTTCAAGCGCATAATCGACGGCCGCGGTGAACTGCCGGCGTACCGACTCCGCCGCATCGCGTTGCACGGCTGTCGTTTTTGCTGCGGCGCGCAACCGCGCGTCGAGGTCGGCACCGAGCTTGCCGCTTGCCACGAGGTGCCCGAACGCATGCGAGGTTTCGGCGTTGATGATCGACAGACCCGCTTCGAAGGCGGCGGCAAAGCCCGCGAGTTCCACTGTGCGCGCGGCGCAGTCTGCCTGGCCTGCTGCGCGCGTAACGGCCTTGAGGATTTCAGGCGTTGCGTCGACCTGCACGATGCCGACATTCCACCCACCTGTTTGCGGCGCGTGGGCGGCATGCATGTCGAAGTCGGCGGTGATCGCCTGCATCGCGGCGACGATCATCTGCATCTCGCGCGCGAACGGTCCGACGCAATCGAGTGTGGATTCACGCGGTGCAACACCGCGCCGGGATACGCGCCCATAAGTCGGCTTCAACCCGATCACGCCGCAGCACGCAGCGGGGCCGCGAATCGAACCGCCGGTGTCCGTACCGAGCGCGGCATCGGCAAGCTTCAAACCAACGGCCGCCGCCGACCCGCTCGACGAGCCGCCGGGGATACGTGAGGCGTCCTGGGGATTTTGCGGCGTGCCGGTATAGTCGTTGATCCCGGTCATGCCGAACGCCAGCTCGTGCATATTCGCCTTGCCGACAATGTGCCAGCCGGCATCGAGCAATCGCTCCACGACTTCCGCGTGCTGGGCGGCGGGGGGCGTGTCCGCCAACGCGCGACTCGCGGCGGTAGTCGCGTAGCCGGCGATATCGATCGTGTCCTTGATCGCGATGCTGGGACCTGTGCCGCCTAACGACAAGGTCTGGATAAACTCATTCATGGGTTCGGTTTCCTTGCATTGACTTGCCAGGGCGCATCGAAGAGACGTTCGGTGCGAAAGTGCGTGATGAGCCAGTCGCGGCCATTGTCGGCGGGCGCGAAATCCACCTCGAGGCGCGCCGAGATCAACTCGGCCTGCGTGTCGACATAGCCGGACGCCTGCAGCATGATCCAGCGGCCTTTGGCGGTTGCACCCTGTACCTCGATGGTTTCCGAGGTGAGGAAGTGCACATTCACCGAGAAATGCGGCGACGGCGGCAAGTAGCGCGTGAGCATCGCGAGAATTTCCGCTTGGCCGGTGAGGTGACCGAACTTGCTCGCGTACTGCGGGCCGATGCCTTCCCAGATCGCGTCGGCAGCAAAGAGGGCCGCGAGCGACTCGCCTTCGAGCGCACCCGAGGGCACATCGCATAGCGCCATATAGCGCACCATCGTGCGACGTACCGCAGCTTCGGCTTCGAGCGCGGCGAGCCGTTCGGTCAACATGACAAGCGTATCCGGGGTCTCGTTCATCGCGTCATGCTCCGGCATGCTCAAGCCGCGTTGGCATGTTGGGGCGGCACTTCCAGCGCGCGGCCGACGCGCGCTTCGATCTTGCCGTAGCGCCATAGGTTGTACTCGCCGACCGGCGTGGTGCGATACAGATTGCACACCGACACCGCGGTATCGAAGTCGCGCACGTCGGCCATGATGTAGAAGGTCCACGGCGAGTTGTCGGCATTGCCGACGGTGAGGCGGTCGTCGTCCATGATGCCGAGCACGTTGACGCCTTCCATCGATTCGACCGCAGCCAGCATCTTGCCGTAGGCCTGCCAGACTTCACCGATCTTCTCGCGCGGCAAGTCGAAGAAATTCTGTGTCACGCCGCAGCAGAACAGAACGCGCAAGGGCAGCTTCTGGTTATCGGACATTGTTGGGTGCTCCATGAAATCGGTTGAAGAGAAAAATGCAGAAAATGGCTTACAGGTAGCCCGGAATCGGCGGTACGCCGACGAACACCGCACCGGCGCCGTCGAAGTTGCCTTCGCCGAGGAACGCGTGCTGGGTGACCACCATCGCGTCGCGCAGCAGGCGCTGTAATGGATGCGTGCGGTAGATCGCCATCGTGCCGCCGAGCCGGTAGGCGCGCTGCACGACATCGGCGCCTTCGCGGGCTATCTGCGTGGCGGCGAGGCGCAGCAGGCTGGTCTGCTCCGGTGTTACGGGGTTGCCGGCAAGGATCGATTGCCAGACGTCGTCGGTGGTGTCATAGAAGAACGCGCGGGCCGAGCGCAATTGCGCTTCGGCTTTCGCCAGTTCGATCCGGTAGTACGCGCGGTCGGCAAGTTGCGGCGCGCCGGTCGTCGTCTTGCGGCCGCCGGCCATCTGGTTGGCGACATCGAGCGCCGCACGTGCCAGGCCAAGATTGACCACGGCCAGCACTTGCGCCGCGTAGGCGATCGTCGGGTAGCGATACAGCGGTTCGTCCACGCACGGTTCGCCGCCGCGCACGAAGGTCCAGTCGTCGGCGACGAACTGATCGGTGACGCGCAGATCATGACTGCCGGTGCCTTGCATGCCGACCACATCCCAATTCTCGACGATCTCGACGTGATGCGGGCGGAACACGGCCGTGCGTGGCTTGCCGGGCGCGCCTGAGCCGGCCGCACCTGAGCCGGCCGCACCAATCCCCACGCCGAGCCAATCCGCGCCCTTGCAGCCGCTCGCGAATTTCCACGTGCCATTCACACGCCAGCCGCCGTCGGCGGGTTGCGCGGGTTGTACCGGGAAGAGGCCCCCTGCAAACACCTGGTCGGGGCCGTCGGCGTAAATGTGCGCCTGAGTTGCCAGAGGCAAGGCCGCGAGATACACGTTTGCCGAGCCGAAACTCGCGACCCATGCCGCCGAACCGTCCGCCACCGCGATGCGTTCGATCATCTCGAGGAACGCACTGGGCGCGAGCGCATCGCCGCCGAAACGCTTCGGTGTAGCCGCGCGATACACGCCGGCGCGCTTCAGTTTGGCGATTACGTCGCGCGGCACATGTGACAGGCGATCGAACTCCTCGCGCCGTGCCGCGATTTCGACGATGACGTCGGCGAGTGGCAAATGTGTTGCATCGCGGCTGGCGTCCGCGGCGGCAATATTGTCGGTGGCGGTGTCTGACATGGCGGGGGCTTCTCCTTGATTCGTTATCGGCTGAAACACGAGGCACGATTCGTTCGCGGGCAATGAGGCAGGCGACGACGCGTGCACGGTAAGGCCAGTCTAGAAATGCAAAAAGAACGCTTCAATTGGGACACGGGATGCACTTTTAGGTAACGCGCCGGGGGTATCTAAAGAAATCTTCAGACGCGAATCGTGCCGACTGGTGTTATGTTCCATCCCATACGTGATCGAATTTTGCCGCCGCCTCACCCGATGAATTTCCCCGCCGAAGAAGATTTCCACCGCCTGCTCGACGCACTGACGCTGTGCGTGCTGCTGCACGACGCCGAAACGAAGGCGATCGTATGGGCCAATCGCGCGGCCTGCGAGGCGCTCGGCTTTACGCTCGAAGAAATGCTGCCGCTCAAGGCGAAAGACATGACCCGCCCCGTGCCGAAGTACCGGCGCGAGATCGGCGTCGGCGCAATGGACCGTGCGATTACCGAAGGCCCGCAGGTCTACGAGTGGTGTTACCGCTCGCGTAGCGGGGCCGATATGCTGTCCGAGGCCATTGCCACCTACGTGCCCTTGCGCGAGCGTGCGGTGGTGATGGTGCAGTTTCGCGACATCAGCGTCGAAGACACGCTCAAGCAGACGCTGCGGCGCTACGAGTCGCGGCTGCGCGAGTTCATGCAGGATCTCGGCGAAGGCGTCGCGGTACTGACACCGGCGGGTGAAGTGGAATTCGTCAGCGAATCCGGACGGCGCGTGCTGGGTCTTGAAGAGGGCGCGCCGATGGGCGACGTGCTCGACTACTGCAGCGCGTCTGATCGCGACCGTCTGCTCGAACAGCTCGCCAGCGCGCCGCGCATCCAGCCTTCGGCACCGCAGCGCTATCGCATCACGCGCCACGATGGCACGGCGGGCTGGTTGCGCATCACGTGTAGAAGAATCGAGATCGAAGACGACCTCAACGGCCGCCTGCTGCACTTTCGCGATGTCACGGACGAAGTCGATGTTGAAGAGGCGCGTCGTCAAGAGGCGCGGCTGCTGGAATACGCGGGGCGCTACAACGCAATGGGCGAAATGGCGACCGCCATTGCGCACGAGTTGAGCCAGCCGCTCGCCGCGGTGCGCAATTTCATCGAAGGCGCGATCCGGCGGCTCGCACAACCCGGTTCCGTCGAGGACGCGTTGTGGGGCCTGCGCAGTGCCGATCGTCAGGCCGAGCACGCGGCGGTCATCATCAAGAGCGTGCGCGATTACATCGTCAAGCGAGAGCCGAGCGAGACGTATGCGGATCTGCGCGACATCATCGCGGACGTCGCGTACTTCGTCGAATTGCGCGCCAAAGAGGCGGGAATTGCGGTCACCATCGAGCAGGCGCCTGCAGCCTTGCCGGTGTATTGCGAGCGCGTGCTGATCGGCCAGGTCGTACTGAATCTGGCGTTCAATGCGATCGAGGCGCTGACGGAATACACGACGGAGCGCCCGAATGCGGCTGCACGGCGCGGTGAATTGCGCCTTGTCACCCGCCTGCAGGGCAAGTCCGCGCTCGTGCAGGTGATCGATAACGGCCCAGGCGTGGCCGCTGACGCGCATGGCCGGCTGTTCGACGGGTTTTCTTCGTCGAAGGCCGGGGGCAATGGCATCGGTTTGTCGCTGTGCAAAAACATCGTTATGCGGCATGGTGGCGAAATCTGGGCCAAACCGGCACCGCAGGGCGGCCTTCAGTGCAGTTTTACGCTGCCAATGGCGGCCATTCCCGCCCGCTGATTGCAGCAGGTGCGCAAGGGGCGGCGCAACGGAAGCGCCCGCCGTATGAGCCGAGCAGGGCGCATTGTCAATCATGCGTGGTGTTGATGTTCTTCGGAATGGTCACGAGCGTGATCGCGGTGATGAGACCGAAACCGATCAGCATCAGGGCGACCGGCCACGGCGCATGCACCTTCGAATACAGCGCGATAGCGACCAGAGGCGCGAGTCCGCCTGAAAACACCGAAGCGATTTCGTGGCCTAGCGCCATGCCCGAATAGCGGACCTCGGTAGGAAAGAGTTCGCCCATCAGCGCGGGCTGTGTGCCGATCATCGCGGCGTGGCAGAAGGGCAAGCCTAATGCGAGCGACAGGAACACGAGCAGCGGTTCATGCGTATCGATCAGCCAGAACGCAGGAAACGCGATCACGACGAGACCAAGCGCGCCAATCATATACACCGGTCGCCGCCCGATCACATCCGATAACCGGCCCCACAGCACGATCGTGGCGAGTTCGAGCAGCATCGCGAGCATCACGCCACCGAGCATCACCGAAACCGGCACGCCGATCGTCTTGCCATACACCAGTACGAACGACAGGAAAATATACGTGCCGCCGTTTTCGGCCACGCGCAGCCCCATCGCCTGCAACACCTGCTTCGGGTGATTACGCAGCACGGTCAGCACCGGCATGTGCTTTGGCTTGGCGGTAGCGAAGTCGCGGCTCTCGGGCAGGCTCCGGCGAATATACACACCAACGCCGAAGATCAGCACGCTCGCGAGAAACGGGACGCGCCATCCCCAGGACATGAAGCTCTCGAGCGGTAGCCGCTGCACCAGATAAAAAGCGGCCGCGGACAACACGAAACCACCCGCCACGCCCAGCTGACTGAAGGATGCGTAGTAGCCACGGCGATTGGCCGGCGCGCTCTCGCTGATCAGTAGCACGCCGCCGCCCCATTCGCCGCCGGACGCGATGCCTTGCACGACCCGCAAACAGACGAGTGCAATGGGGGCGAGGACGCCGATTTGCGAGAACGTCGGCAACAGACCGATGCCGAAGGTCGCCACGCCCATCATCATCAGCGTCACGACGAGCGCACGTTTGCGGCCATGCCGGTCGCCGATGTGGCCGAACACGATGCCGCCCAGCGGCCGCGCCAGAAAGCCGATCGCGAAGCCGGCGAAGGCGGCGAGCGTACCCATCAGCGGATCGCCGTGCAGCGGGAAGAACAGCGGCCCGAAGATCAGGGCCGCCGCCGTGCCGTACAGAAAGAAGTCGTACCATTCGAGCGCGTTGCCGAGCACGGAGGCGACGATGATCCGCCGCAGTGTCCGCGAGGTCGCGGGCGCTGCGGGCGTGGTGGCTGATACGGCCATGGAAGAAAGCGTGTCGTTTGGCATCGTCGTGCTCGCTGGTTCGCTGGTAGGAAGAAGGGACGCTAGCGTCCGAGCGACTTCGCGGTCTGGCCGCCGATACCGAAGTCGGTATTCGGAATGTCCTTGATCATCACGCGGGCAGCGTCGAGCGGCGTATCGAGTACGGAAGCACTCATTTCGCTGAGCGCGGCGATCAGCGCGATTTTTTGTGCAGGCGTGCGACCTGCAATCAGGATCGCGACGATCACGAGCAGCGAGGCACGGCGGCTTACACGATCCGAAGCGCTCACACCGCCTACACCGAAATCCTGCGGCGGCAATTCGCTCAGCAGAATCCGCACCGATTCAGCGGGCGCGCCGATCGCATCGACAGTCGCCTGAGTGAGACCGGCAATCAGTTGTGCTTTACGCGTTTCCGCGTGACCGGTCGGAAGATAAACCTCTAGTGTGGGCATCGTTTTACTTCGCTCGAATCGTCGTCAATCACAACAGGAACCCGATGGCGCTAAGCGCCTCGGTCGAATCGATCAGACGGATCACCTTCTGCACGATACGTGGCTCACCACTCGCGAAACTGATGCGATGCGAGAGATCCGCCGCGAACAAGGTCGACTTGCCCCGTTTGTACGCGACGATGACCTGCGCCGAGCTTACCTCGACCTCGTCGCTCGCGTCGCTCGTCAAAGTGAAGCGCGAAACCGTGCGCACGGTGCGGGCGGCGTCGCTCGCCGAGGCCGAATAGCCGGACGTCATGCGTTGCACGCGTTTTTCGCGCATGTCCTGATCGTCGTACGCGTAGTTCAGCGCGGCGGCGAAGTCGGTGGTGTCGGGATCGATCGGCACCACGTAAAAGCCTGCCGGATCCCACAGCGAAAGCCACTCGCGATAGTCCTTGCGGTCCAGCAATTCGGCTTCGCGCCAGATCAGTTCGATCGCGCCGGCAAAGGTCTGCTGCGAGAACAGCGTGTTCCTGTTGTCCATCATGCTTGCTCCATCATCGTGCGCCATTGCGCGTACGCTTCGCGCATCCCGGTTTCATCGGTGGCGTGGGCGGTCTTTTCGCCATTTGGCGCCGTGCTCTCGCGATTCAGTCCGCGGTTCACGAGGATCGGCAGATCGGGACCGGCGTGCGAGCCGCGTTGCACGCGTTCCCATGCTTCGGCGTCGTCCGGGCTGCCGAAACCGAACGGGCCCTGGAAGTGTTCGTGAATACGCAGACGCACACGGTTCGCTTCTTCTGGGCCACCGTCCATCGCAAGGGCGACATGGCGAATTTCGGTTTCGTTCGCGGAGATGGGGCGAAGCACGCGGAAAAACGCCATCGACAGCGCGAGGTTCGGGAACAGATTCAGGTTGAAACCGACCCCCATCAACGATCGCACGATGCGGCGCACTTCGTCGGGCGTGTGCTTTTCACCAAGCGTGGCGGCGAGTTCCTGGAAGCGCTCAGGAATCGGCGCACCGTCGTCCTTGTCGAGATCGACGAGTTCCGGCACGAGCACGGCGAGGCTATGGCCGTTGCCGAGCGAGCGGCAGAATGCTTCGTCGCTCGTCATGAAGCTCGTGATCGCGGCGGCGGTTTCGTCGTCGATCGATTTCATCCACGATTTGTGGACGACCGGGAAGTGATACAGGTCGGTGGTGTTTTCGAGCTGGATCTTCCAGTTACCGTTAAAGCGGAAGCGATGTTCGCCGTTGGCTTTGATCGGATAGCCCGCGCCTTGCTTCATGAACAGATCAATCCACGGCTTGGCACCGCCGAGGAAATCCTCGAGTGGCTCGATTTCCTGATTGAAGCTTGCGAAGATCAGACCTTGATAGATGCCCACGCGCAGACTGGCGAGCGGCAACTCGGTCTTGTCGATCACGCCTTCATAGCCGTCGCCATAGGGTAGTGCGCGCAATGCGCCGTCGAGGCCATAGGTCCAGCTGTGATACGGGCACGTGAAGCCTTTCGCATTGCCCTTGTGTTGCTCACAGACCGTCGCGCCGCGATGGCGGCAGCGGTTTTGCAGCACGTTGACGGCGCCGCTCTTGTCGCGCACCACGATCACTGGCTGGCGGCCGATCGTGGTGGTGCGGAAGTCGCCCGGATTCGGCAGTTCGCTTTCGTGCGCGACCCAGATCCACGTCTTGTAGAAAATCCGCTCGAGTTCGGCTTCGAAAACCGCCGGATCGTAATACAGGGAAGGGGCGACGCGGTCGGACTGCGCGCGCTGGTACAAAGCGCTTGCATCGACGGTCTGATATGAGGATTCGCTCATCGGAGTCGTATGTGGGTGGTCGATGAAGCAAAGTCTCGCTGAGCGACTGATATGCGTCAAATTGATCTAAAATAAACCATAAGATCAATCTCATGGATATCTCGATGAATTCGCTGGATCACGTCGACCTCAATCTGCTGCGCGTTTTCCAGGTGATCGTCGAGGAACGCAGCCTCACGCGGGCCGGCCTGCGGCTTGCGTTGTCACAGCCCGCGATCAGTTATTCGCTGGGGCGTTTGCGGACGCTGTTCGACGATCCACTGTTCATTCGCACGCGTGCCGGCATGCAGCCCACGCCGATTGCGCTCGAACTGTCGGGTATTGTTGCGCGGGCGCTGGATACGGTTCGTGAAGCGCTGCGTTACGCGGAGCACTTCGATCCGGCCGTGAGCACGCGCACGTTCCGCTTGTCGCTGTCCGATGCGGGGGAGTTGGCGTACCTGCCGCCGATTTGTGAGGCGTTGCACCGGCAGGCGCCGCGCGTGAAATTGCGCATCGAGCCGCTGCCGGTGGAAGAAATCGAAGATGCCTTGCGTGGCAGCCGGCTCGATTTTGCAATCGGCAATCTGCCGACGTTGACCGCGCGCACGCGTCATCAGGCGTTATTCGAAGAGACTTACGTTTGCATGACACGCAAACGGCGCGGTTTGCCGCGCACAAAAGAGCTGAGCATGAAGGCGTTTCTGGACGCGTCGCACGTGCAGATCACCTCGGTCGAGCACAGCCACTACGCGCTCGACGACGCGTTTCGCGCGCAAGGTGTGGGCCGCCATATTGCATTGGAATTGCCGCATTTCGTGGCCTTGCCGAGCGTGCTGGCCGTGACCGATCTGTTCGCGACGCTGCCGCGGCGTCTTGCACAGATTTTCAATCGGGACGGCGAGTTCCAGCTCTATGAGTTGCCTGTCACGTTGCCCATGGCGGCGGTCACAATGCATTGGCACGAGCATTTCGATCAGGACGAGGGCAATGTGTGGTTGCGCGATCTGATGGGCGACATCGTGCGGCGGTTCGACGAGCGTTGACGCTTCAGGCCCGTTTGAACAACTCCCGAGCTAGCGAACACAACAGGATAGTCGTCGGCGATTCATCCTGCAGACGGCGGCTCATGATAATCGGCGACACGATATTGGCGGCCGGAACCGGCCGGTACACCACGCCATGCGCGCGCAAACCTTCCACACTTTCCGGTACGAGACACACGCCGACTTGCGCCGCGACCAGGCCCAGTGCGGTTTGCAATTCCCTCACTTCATGAACGGCCTTGGGCTCCAGCGCATGGTCATGCATCGCCGATAGTTGCTGGTCCGCATAGCTCGGTCGCGGCGTGCTCGGATAGACGATCAACGTTTCCTGCGCGAGCGCGGCAAGCGTCAACGGCTTCTTCTGGCGCGCGAGCGGATGGTCTTGCGGCAGTGCGGCAATCATCCGTTCTTCGACGAGCACTTCGCGCGCCAATTGCGCATCGTCGAAACGCAAGCGGCCGAAACCGACATCGATACGGCCGCCCTTGAGGGCGGCGAGTTGCTCGATCGTGAACATTTCAATCAGCGACAACTCGATATGCGGCGCAGCCTCACGAAACGCGCGGATCACGGCGGGCAGCGCGCCATAGAGCGTGGACGGCACGAAGCCGATCACGATGCGCTCGGCCAGTTGCGCGAGGCGTCGCGTGAGCGGGGCGAGTTCGTCGGCTTGCCCGACCAGACGGCTCGCCTGCGCATAGAAAATCCGGCCGGCTTCGGTCAGCCGCAGCGGCCGCGAGCCGCGTTCGAACAACGGCAAGCCGACGCTTTCCTCGATCTGCTGGATCTGGCGGCTGAGCGGCGGCTGCGTCATATGCAGGCGGTTAGCTGCCCGCGTGATGTTCATTTCTTCGGCGACCGCGATGAAATAGCGGAGTTGGCGAAGTTCCATGCATACCTCTAAGGTATGGAAGTAGTCGGAATCGGTGTTGGACTGCTTCGCGGGTTGTTTCTACTATGGAGCTCCCGGAAAGCGGTTCAGGAGGGCAACGAATGATAGCAACACCCGTGAAGATCGAGAGCGTGGAGACGATTCTCGTCGACGTACCGACGATTCGTCCACACCGGCTCTCGGTCGCAACGATGAACTGCCAGACGCTCGTGCTGGTGCGCATTCGCTGCGCCGACGGCGTGGTCGGCGTGGGCGAGGGCACGACCATTGGCGGCCTCGCATACGGCGAGGAAAGCCCGGAAAGTATCAAGGTCAACATCGATACGTACTTCGCGCCGCTGCTCAAAGACATGGACGCAACCCGTCCAGGCGCGGCGATGGCGAAGCTGCGCGCGCTGTTTCAGGGCAACCGCTTTGCCAGATCGGCGGTCGAAACTGCTTTGTTCGATGCCCAGGCACAGCGCCTCGGCGTGCCCTTGTCGGAGCTGTTCGGCGGCCGCGTACGCGATTCGGTGGACGTGGCGTGGACCCTCGCAAGTGGTGACACGACCCGCGATATCGACGAGGCCGAGCGCGTTTTCGAAGCGAGGCGGCATCGCGTGTTCAAACTGAAGATCGGCTCGCGCGCCGTTGCCGACGACGTTGCGCACGTTGTGGCCATTCAGAAAGCGCTGGAAGGACGCGGTGAAGTGCGTGTCGACGTGAACCAGGCGTGGACCGAATCCGAAGCGATCTGGGCCGGCAAGCGCTTCGCCGACGCAGGTGTTGCACTGATCGAGCAGCCAATCGCCGCGGAGAATCGCGCGGGCCTCAAACGTCTGACCGATCTCGCTCTGGTGCCGATCATGGCGGACGAAGCATTGCACGGCCCGGCGGATGCGTTCGCCATCGCCAGCGCGCGTGCGGCCGATGTTTTCGCCGTCAAGATCGCGCAATCGGGCGGTCTGACTGGCGCTGCGAATGTGGCGGCGATTGCGCTCGCCGCGAACATCGACCTGTATGGCGGCACGATGCTCGAAGGCGCGGTGGGCACGATTGCCTCGGCGCAACTCTTCAGCACCTTCGGCGAACTGAAGTGGGGCACTGAACTGTTCGGACCGTTGCTGCTGACCGAAGAGATTCTCATTGAACCGCTGCGCTACGAGAATTTTGCTTTGCATCTTCCGGAAGGGCCGGGTCTGGGCATCACGCTCGACTGGGACAAGATCGACCGCCTGCGGCGCGATACGCGCAAGGGCGCAAGCGTCACCACGAACTGACGGTTCATCCGCTAGCCGCCAAGACCATTAAACGAAGGAGATACCCCATGAACAAGCAAGCTATCGACGCGCTGCTGCAGAAGATCAACGACAGCGCCACCAGCGAAGGCAATCCGCGCACGAAGCAGATCGTCAACCGCATCGTTCGCGATCTGTTCTATACGATCGAAGACCTCGACGTGCAACCGGCCGAATTCTGGACCGCGCTGAACTATCTCGGCGACGCGGGCAAGAGCGGCGAGCTCGGCCTGCTGGCCGCAGGCCTCGGCTTCGAGCATTTTCTCGATCTGCGTATGGACGAAGCGGAAGCCAAGGCCGGGATCGAAGGCGGCACGCCGCGCACCATCGAAGGCCCGTTGTATGTGGCCGGCGCACCCGTGTCCGAGGGACATGCACGACTCGACGACGGCACCGATCCCGGTCAGACGCTGGTAATGCGCGGTCGCGTGTTCGGCGAAGACGGCAAGCCGCTCGCGAATGCGCTGGTTGAGGTGTGGCACGCGAATCACCTTGGCAACTACTCGTACTTCGACAAGTCGCAGCCGGCCTTCAATCTGCGCCGCTCGATTCGCACGGACGCCGAAGGCAGGTACAGCTTCCGCAGCGTGGTGCCGGTGGGTTACTCGGTGCCGCCGCAAGGGCAGACGCAGTTGTTGCTCGATCAGTTAGGCCGTCATGGGCATCGTCCGGCGCATATCCACTTCTTTATCTCGGCGCCGGACTGCCGCAAGCTGACCACGCAGATCAACATCGACGGCGATCCGTATCTGTGGGACGACTTCGCCTTCGCCACGCGCGACGGCCTCGTGCCGGCCGTCAAGCAGGCCGAGGGTGCGGAAGGCAAGCCCTACGGCGTGGAGGGCAAGTTCGCGCTGATCGATTTCGACTTCACGCTGTTCAAGGACCGCGACAATCTGCCGGGCGCGGAAGTGGAGCGCGTGCGAGCCGAAGCCTGAGGTTCTGACGCTCTGAGGCCCGAAAGGGCATAGACGTACCGCATAAATCTATCGACCCTGGCTGCGCGGCGTAGTTTTCCGGCTAGCCAGGGTTTTTTATTACCGATAAGAGAAGGAGAGCAATCATGCTGTTTCACGTTGAGATGACCGTCAACCTGCCGCCCGACATGGACGCGGAGCGCGCTGCGCGTTTGAAGTCCGATGAAAAAGCGATGTCGCAGAAGCTGCAGCAGGAGGGCGTATGGCGCCACCTGTGGCGCATTGCCGGCCGCTACGCGAATATCAGCGTGTTCGACGTGGAAAGCCCCGCGCATCTGCACGATGTGCTGAGCCAGTTGCCGCTGTTTCCATATATGAATGTCGAAGTACGCGCGCTGTGCCGGCATGCATCGTCGATTCGCGACGACGACCGGTAAGGACGCGAGAGAGAAGGTGCTGCGAATGCAGCACCGGATTGCATGGAAGATTAAGTCTTAAAGATCGAGTACCAGCAGTGGCGAAGTAGCGCGTGAGACGCAGCAGCAGATCACCTTGCCGCTTGCGCGTTCCGCTTTGCTCAGGCAATGATCGCGATGCTCGGGTGTGCCGCTCACCACGTCGACCATACAGGTCCCGCATACGCCTTCACCACATGACGTATCGACTTCGATGCCGATCGATGCCAGCGCCGCGACGATCGTGGTGTGTTTGTCCACGTGTACCGTTGCACCGCTGCTGGCGATGCGCACGTCGAATGAATCGAGCATGTTCGATTCGTCACTGGCCGCCGAAGCGGGCCCGGCGGCGAAGCGTTCAAGGTGAATCGCCTCGGCAGCCACGCGCTGTTCGCCGATCGCCACCACACGCTCCATGAAGGGCCCTGGGCCGCAAGTATAAATATGCGACCCCTCGCGCGCACTTGCCACACAGTCGGCCAGCACCGCATCGAGCAGTTCTTTTTCGACGCCGAAATGAGGCCGCACGAAATCACTGAACGGTGCGCGCGACAGCAACGGCAAGAACGCCGCGTGCTCCGCACTGCGCGCGAAATAATGCAACACGAAACGCTGCTCCTGCTTGAGCAACCGGTACGCCATGCTCAATAACGGTGTGACGCCGATGCCTGCCGCAATCAGAATGTGTTCGCTCGCTCCGGACGCGAGTTGGAACAGATTGCGCGGCGCGCCGATCGTCAATTCGCAACCGACCGTCACGTCGTCATGCAGCGAGCGCGAGCCGCCGCGCGACGCGTCTTCACGCTTGACGGCAAACAGGTGCGCTTCACGATGATCCGGGTCGCCGCACAAAGAATATTGCCGCGTGATGCCAGAGGGCCCAGTGACGTCGATATGGGCGCCGGGTTCGTAGCGGTCGAACGGTTGTCTGTCCACACGCGATACGCTGAACGAGCGCACGCCGTGCGCTTCGTCACGCACGCTGTCGACGCGTACGCTGAAGGTGGTTCTTTCCATGATCTTGCTGGCCAAAGGACAGAGAGGGGCAGAGCGGACGCCGCATGCATTGCGCGGCGTCCGGTTGTGCGTCAAGGATAAGAAACCGCCGACAATCAGGCAAATCGATTAAAAATCGGTTATGGAATAAATGCCGCTGATAATAGGGGTGTCAAGCCGTGCACCGTCGCTATCCCTGGACACCCGCCAGGTGCCGCACTAGCGCTTTCTCCGGTCGCCGCGTTTGCCGTCGGCGATCTGGGCGAATCCCTGCTCGCCGTGCTGCCCGCCCTGGGCATTCAGTTGCTGGCGCGTGCATTCGTTTGATAGAAAATCGTACCGTGTATGAAGGAGGGCTGGATCGTGTGGCCGACTATTCTGGATACGCTCGGCGCATTGGCGGTGCTGGCAAGCATCGCGACGCAGATTGCGCTCAACCGTAAGCGCTGAAATCAGCGAGGCTTCCCGTTGATCCCCAATCAACGCGGCGCAAGCCGCTCGGGTAGCGCGTAGCGCTGCATTGTGCGCTCCATGCCGTCGAGAAACGCCTGCTCGGCGGCGTTCATCTTGCGGGCGCGCAACCACAGCAGATCGATGTCGACATCCACCAGTCCCTCTTCGGGCGGCAGTCGCCATAGCCGTTGCTGCGCGAGATCGTCGCGCACGATGTGCTCGGGCAGGCAGCCGATGCCATATCCCGCGAAGATCAGCCGGCGCACTTCGTCGAGGCTCGGCGAGGCCGCCACGATGCGTCCGGTGAAGCCGCGTTGATCGCGAAACACGGTAAGCGGCGAGAGGCTGTCGCCGATCTGGTCGCTGGTGAACGATACGAAGTTTTCCGCGAGCAATTGATCGATCGAGAGGGCATGCCGCCCGAATAGCCGATGATGCCGCCCGCAAAAAAGCGCATATCGTTGCCGCAGAAAACAGCGTTGCTCGAGTTTGTCGACGGGTGTTCGGCACAGACCGAGACCGGCCGTGGCCGTCTTTTGCAGCAACGACGAAATGATGTCCGACGAGCGCATCACTTCGATCTGCAAGTCCACGCGCGGATAGGTCTTGTGGAATTCCGCGAGGAATTCGTCATAGACGCCGGAGTCGATGCGGCTTACCGTCAGGAGCCGGATCGACCCGGTGATGTCGTCGCTGCGGTCGTCGAGTTCGGTTTCGAGCCGCGACATGTGGCCGTAAATATCGCTGGCGATCCGGTACACCTCCTCGCCGGCGCGGGTCGGTTCGAAGTGCGGGCCGCGGCGCTGGATCAGGTTGCGCCCGAGCGTGTCTTCAAGCCGCTTGAGCGCCTGGCTGACCGCGGGTTGCGTCAGATGTAAACGGGCCGCGGCACGGCTCACGCTGCGCTCCTGCATGATGACGAGGAAGGTGCGCAGCAGGTTCCAGTCGAGCCTGTCATTCAAAAAACGCGTCACGTCCGCACGCAGTTGCGTCATGGAACCGCCTTCTATATTAGCCAAATTTATAGTTGAGATAATAAACCGAAATTTGACTAATGTTTTATGGCTGGCGATAAAAGACCTCACAAGATGCCCTGATCTCAGGAATCGCGACTGAGGAGCCGCCATGAACGCTTCAACCCAAGCCACCCGTCAGCCCGTGCGAGCGGCAAGCGCCGCTTTCATCGGCACGATGATCGAGTGGTATGACTTTTACATCTACGCCACCGCCGCCGCGCTGGTGTTCGGCGAGTTGTACTTTCCCTCGCACGATCCGTTTGTCAGCACGATGGCGTCGTTCGCGACCTTCGCGGTCGGCTTCTTTGCGCGGCCGATCGGCGGCGTGATCTTCGGCCACCTGGGCGACCGCATCGGCCGCAAGAAGGCGCTGATGACGACGCTGATGATGATGGGCGTCGCGACCGTTTGCGTGGGCTTGCTGCCGGCTTATACGAAAGTCGGCGTACTTGCGCCCGTGCTGCTGGTGTTGCTGCGCGTGGTGCAAGGTGTGGCCGTGGGCGGCGAGTGGGGTGGCGCCGTACTGATGGCCGGCGAACATGCGCCGCAAGGGCGGCGCACCTTCTTCGCTTCGTTCGCGCAACTGGGCAGCCCGGCCGGATTGATTCTTTCGCTCATCGCATTTCGCGCGGTCACGTCGATGCCGCACGACGATTTCATTGCATATGGCTGGCGCCTGCCATTTCTGGCGAGCGCGGTGCTGCTCGCGGTCGGCATCTTTATCCGCATGGGCGTGAACGAATCGCCGGAATTCCAGCGCGAGAAAGATGCGAAGCGTACCGTCGAGTTACCCATCGCCGAAGTGTTCCGTTCTTCCGGCGCGCTCGTTGCGCTGTGCATCGGCGCGAACACAATCGGTATTGCGGGTGTGTATTTCACCAATACCTTCATGATTTCGTACACCACGCAAAACATCGGCGTGTCGAAATCGCTGATTCTCGATTGTCTGTTCGCGGTCGCAATCATCCAGTTTCTGGCGCAGCCGCTGGCCGCATGGCTTGCTGAAAAGATTGGCGGTGCGCGCTTCCTGAAGCTCGCCGCGTTTGCCGCGATGCTCTCGCCGTATCCGATGTTCACGCTCGTGCAAAGCGGCAGCCGACTGTCGATGATTGTCGGCATCGCGCTTGCGGTGGTGTGTATGGCGAGTTTCTATTCGGTGATCGCGGGCTTTGTCAGCGGTGTGTTTCCGGTGCGTGTACGCTATTCCGCGATCTCCCTTTCGTACCAGGTGTGCGGAGCGATCGCAGGCGGTTTGACGCCGCTGGCGGGGACATGGATCGCCCACAAATTCGTTGGCCAGTGGTGGCCGCTTGCGGTGTTTTACACGTGTCTCGCGGGCATCTCGTTGTCGTGCATCGTCGCGCTGGATGCGCTGAAACACCGTCGTGCCGATGCCCCCGAAGCACTGCCGGTACATTGAATCAGAGGGAAATCAAAGATGTTGAAAGTCGATGGAAAACGCCTTTGGGCGAGCTTGATGGAGATGGCGAAGATAGGCGCGACCGCGCGCGGTGGCGTCCGGCGTCTGGCGCTGACGGAAGAAGACCGCCACGGGCGTGAGTTATTTGCCGGCTGGTGCGAGCAGGCGGGCATGACGGTGCATACGGACAAAGTGGGTAATCTGTTTGCGCGCCGCGCAGGAACACGTGTTGACGTGAAGCCTGTGTTGATCGGCAGCCATCTCGACACACAGCCGGAAGGCGGCCGCTTCGATGGCGTCTATGGGGTGCTGGCCGCATTGGAAGTGATTCGGAGTCTGAACGATCAGAACATCCAGACGCATCACCCGATTGAAATCGTCGCGTGGACCAACGAGGAAGGCGCACGCTTCACGCCTGCGATGCTCGGCTCGGCGGTGTTCGTCGGTGCGACGCCCTTGCAAGCGGCATTGGATACGCAAGATGCACAAGGCGTGACGCTGGCCGATGCGCTCAAAGCGTGTGGCTATGAAAATGCACGTCATCTGGATGCGAATCAGGTTGAAGCGTATTTCGAAGCGCATATCGAACAGGGACCGATTCTCGAAAGCCACGGGCATCCGATCGGTGTCGTCACCGGCGGTCAGGCGATTCGCTGGCTCGACGTCGAAGTGACCGGCGTCGCGGCGCACGCCGGCACGACGCCGATGCCTTATAGAAAAGATGCTTTCTTTGCCGCCTCGGCTATGGCGCTCGAGCTTGAGACCATCGCCCAACGCTACGCGCCTTCGGGACTGGTCACGATCGGCCAGATCGACGTGCCGAATTCATCGCGCAATACGATCGCTGGAAAAGTCTCATTCACCGTCGATCTTCGTCATCCCGACGACGCACAGATCGACGCCATGGAGCGCGACGTGCGCGTCGCATTCGAGCAAATCGCCACGCAACGCGGTTTGCAAGCCGCGGTCTCGACTTACTGGAAAAGTCCTGCGACACCCTTCGATACCGGTTGTGTCGCGCTGGTTGAACAGGCGACGCAGCAACTCGGCTACGCTTATGAGCGTATCGTCAGCGGTGCGGGGCACGATGCGATTCATCTGGCACGGCATGTGCCGACCGCGATGGTGTTTATTCCGTGTGTCGACGGCCTCTCGCACAATGAAGCCGAGGATGCATTGCCCGGCGACGTGACCGCCGGTGCGAATGTGTTGATCAATGCGGTGCTGGCGCGTGCGAAGGTGGCCGCACCGGCTTACGCCTGAGTGTGCCTGAGTGCGCCTGAATACAGCTGAATACGCCTGAAGCAAAGGAACTGGACCATGCAGACATTTTTTCACCCGGCACAGTTGAAGCATCATCCGCGCAGCTATCTGTCGCGTGGCCAGATGCGCTCGCCGCAGGAAGTGCCCGAGCGCGCATTGCGGCTCGTCGAAGCCGCGAAGAAGCTCGGCTTCGACGTGCGTGAACCGGCGGATTTCGGCGCTGCGCCGCTCGCCGACGTGCATGGGATGAACTATCTGCGCTTCCTTGAAGAAGCGCAGCGCGAGTGGAAGAAAATTCCGGCGGAATGGGGCGACGAGGTGATGTCGAACATATACATCCGCGAGAATAATCCTTTACGTGGTGTGCTTGCGCAAGCGGCACGCTATCTCGCCGATGGCAGTTGCCCGGTCGGTGCGGATACCTACGAATCCGCTTACTGGTCCGCGCAAAGCGCGTTGGCCGGCGCGCACGCGATTCTCGACGGCGCGAGTGAAGCGTACGCGTTATGCCGCCCGCCTGGCCATCATGCGCGTGCCGAAGCGGCAGGGGGCTTCTGCTATCTGAACAACGCGGCGGTCGCGGCGCAAGCGCTGCGGCAGAAGTACGGGCGCGTCGCGATTCTCGATACGGACATGCACCACGGCCAAGGTATTCAGGAGATTTTCTACGGCCGTGACGACGTGCTGTACGTGTCGATTCATGGCGATCCCACGAATTTCTATCCCGTGGTGGCCGGTTTCGAAGACGAACGTGGCGCGCAGCAAGGCGAGGGCTATAACGTCAATCTGCCAATGCCGCATGGCTCGTCGGAAGCGGTGTTTTTCGAGCAACTGGATGCGGCGTTGCGTGTGGTCGCACGTTTCCAACCGGACGCGTTGGTCGTTGCACTGGGCTTCGACATCTACAAGGACGATCCGCAATCGATGGTGGCCGTGACGACCGAAGGCTTCGGCAAACTAGGCGGTAAGCTCGGCGCGCTGAAGCTGCCGACGCTGATCGTGCAGGAAGGCGGGTATCACATCGAGTCGCTCGACGCGAACGCGCAATCGTTCTTCGGCGGGTTCACGTCGAAACGATAAAGTAAGCGGACGGGGCAACTCGACGCCGCTGCTTCACTCAACGAAGCCTCGCCGGATCGGAACCCGGCGAGGCTGTTCTATATCCACCTCTCACTCGCCCATGTCGACCAGTGCCGAGCGCGTCAAACGCTCGTTTCGCGCGCCGTGTCGCTAGCCGCACGGCGGTCGCCATTGCGGTGGCCGCCATTGCGGTGGCCGCCATTGCGGTCGTCGGGCGCATCGTCGATCTCGATACGCTTCACTTCGCCGAGCAGGAAGGTGTAGCACAACACGGCGATCACCGCGAAGATGCTGATGAGCCCCAATGCCCAGCCGAACGACCCGGTTGCTCGCAAGATGAAGCCGATCGCGATCGGCGTGACGATACCCGACAGGTTGCCGGCGAAATTGACTGCGCCGCCGGTGATTCCCACCATCCCTTCCGGCGCAATGTCCGCCACTAGCGACCACGACGCGGACGCCACGCCTTGTGCGAAGAACGCAAACGACATGATCGCGATCACGACCCAGTTGGTGTCGGTCAATACCGCGAGGGTCATGGTCGGTACCAGCAGCAGGCCGGTCATAATGGGCGTCTTGCGGGCGGTTGCAACCGACGCGCCACGGCGTAGCATCCAGTCCGACAACAAGCCGCCCGCGACCACGCCGAAAGACGCCGCGACGAAAGGCACGGCGCTCACGCTGCCGGCCTTCAGAATCGTCATATGACGTTCGGAGATCAGGTAGGTCGGGAACCAGGTCAGGAAGAAATACAGCGACGACAGCGACGCAAACTTGCCGGCGCAGATCGCGATGATCTGACGGTTGCGAAACAGTATGCCGAGCTTGCGCCATGGAAACGAACGCTGTTGCGGCGCGTCCTTCGCTTCGACCAGGGCGCCACCACTGCGGATATGCTCCAGTTCTGCGGTGTTGACCCATTTGCTTTGATCCGGGTCGCGATACATCGCATACCAGATGCCGGCCCACACGATGCCGAGTGCGCCGGTCAGGATAAAGATCTCGCGCCAGCCGTAGCTATGCGCGATCCAGAACAACGCCGGCGTGAGCGCGGCCATGCCGATGTACTGACCGACCAGGTACACGCTGGTCGCAAAACCGCGCTCGCGCTGCGCGAACCAGATCGAGACGACGCGGTTATTGACAGGGAAGGTCGGTGCTTCAGCCACGCCGACACCCAGACGCAAACCGAACAGCGTCGCGAAGCGGCCCGCGAAACCTTGTGCGAAGGTGAAGACGGACCAGCTGAAAATCGCCAGAGCGTACATCACGCGCGAGCCGAAGCGGTCGACCACCCAGCCGCCCGGAATGTTGGCCAGCACATACGTCCATGAATATGCCGAGAAGATGAAACCGAGTTCGACCGGGCCGAGCCCGAATTCGTTTTTCAGCAGCGGCGCGGCGACCGCGAGATTGGCGCGGTCCAGATAGTTGATGACAGTGCCAACGAATACCAGCAACAGCATCCAGTAGCGTACCCGGGTGGGGCGTGAAGCGGACATGACAGGCTCTCGTTCAAGGTAACGGTGAGCGGCGCGTTCAGACAACGCCGCTCAGCAAACTCGGGAAATTCAGAACAGGTGATACATGCCGACGCGCACCAGCAGTTGCTCGTGCCCGCTTGCCGGACCGACTGTGTAAATGTCGGCGACGCCATTGCCGCTGGCTTGTTGATAGGTCACTTGTGCCTGCAACTGGGTCGCCTTCGACAAGGAGTACATGTCGCCCGCTTCGAGCTGATTCCAGTGCACGTGATTGAACGCCGAATAGGAATAGCCCAGTGTCAATGCATTGGCGACGGTGTTCTGGTATTCGACACCGGTATCGTAATTGAACATGTTGCCGGAGCCGCCCGCCGCCTTCACTTCGCTGCGTGTGTAGAGCGCATGTACGTTCCACTGTTGCGAGAACCGGTACGACGCGCCGATCGCGGTATTGTTCACGGCCTCCGAGCGGAACACGTTGGTGCTGGTCAAGCCGTTCTGGCCGAACAGGCTGTTGAAGCCCATCCGCGAGCTGAAATCGAAGGTGCGGCCGTTGATACTCACATACATCGCCGCGACCGACAGCGGCCCGTTCTGATAGCGCGCAAAGCCGCCGAGTGTGCGACCGAGCGAGGTTGCGCCGCCTGAAAAGCCGTACATCGCGCCGGCCATGAAGCCGCGATAATCGTTGGTGATGTATTTCACCGAGTTGTCGACCTGCGACGAGTTGGCGAGGTTGTCCAGGTTGCCGGGGTGGTACGCGTACAGGTTGTGCTGGAAGAAACCGTTTGAATAGCGTAGCGCGAAGTCTTGCAGGAAATCGGTCTGATGGCCGAGCGTGAGCACGCCGTAGGTGCTGCTTGCCAGTCCGACGTAGGCTTCGCGATTCCACAGGACGCCGCTATTGATCAGCGATCCGGTGGTCGTATTGAAGCCGTTTTCCAGTTGGAAGATAGCGCGCATGCCGTCGCCGAGATACTCCTCGCCGCGCAGGCCGAGCCGGTCTGGCTGACCGATACCCGCCGAGGTGAAATACTTCCTGGCTCCGCCGACATTGCTGACGTAGTTCACGCCGTTATCGACCGTGCCGTACAAGGTGATCGAGCTCTGCGCGTTCGCGCCCGTGGCGATGCCTGCTGCGAGAAAAAACCCCGTCCAACGCTTCACTTTCAGTTCTCCAAGGTACGATCCGGGGGCCGGATCAGATTGTTATGTGTTTTATATATGAGACAGTGCTTTATTAGTGAGACGATTATAGGAGTGTCGCGCGTAAGCGCAAAGTGGAAAATAAATTGTCGGAAGCGCTACATGTGTTGCGCGAGGGGGTGCCGTGGACGTGTGCAGCCCAGCGTGCGAGGCCTGCGAGGCGTGGACAGTAAAGACGAGAGGGAGGTTTTTGGCGGACGAGCCGGACGGCTCGCCCGCGGGTGCCGCGTCAGCGGGCGACGAGCGCGGCCGGCCGGTAGTTCAGCCGTTGCGACAGTTCCGCGGCGGCAGCCCGGACTTTGTCGATCAGGCCGTCCGCGAGCAATTCCGCGTCGAGCCGCTGTTGCGGCACGGTGATGCTGATCGCCGCGACGATCTTGCCCTGATGGTCGCGCACAGGCGCCGCAATGGTCGAAATGCCCTGCTCGAAGAACGACTCGCTGACGCCGTAGCCGCGCTGCGTGCTTTCCTGCACCGCGTCGTAGAGCGCCGCGACGGTGGCCGGCGTATGCGGCGTGAACTCTTCGAGCTTGCGCTCGGGAAACAGCTTGCGCAGCGCGTCCTTGTTGTAGTCGCCAAGCAGCACCTGGCCTACACCGGTCGCATGCGCGGGCAGGCGCGTGCCGATCTTGACCGTGCCGAAGACGCGCTCCGGGCTTGCAGCCTTCGCGACGAACACGGCCTCGCGGCCGTCCAACGCGACGATATGGCTGGAAAAACCCGTCTCCTGGCACAGCCGCTCGATCACCGACGCGCCGAGATCGGTCACTTCAAGCGAGCTCAGATACTCAAAACCGATTTGCAGCACGGCAATGCCGAGCCGATAGTTGCTGTCGTCGCCGGCACGTTCGATGAAGCCCTCGGCTTCAAGCGTTTGCAGCAGGCGAAATACAGTGGAGCGCGGAATACCGAGGCGTCGCGATAGATCGGCGCCGTTCTGCACGGGTTCTTTCGCGGAGAAGCAGCGCAGGATTCGCAGGCCGCGCTCGAGTCCGGGAACAGAATATTTATTGTCGTTTTCCATGCACGATTCAAGGTGAAAAAGGGCGCGCCAGATACGGAGCGAACAGGTTGAAGATGACAAGCGAGGGCGTTGCCGGTGGCTATTATAGTGACTCGCTCATCGCGACATTGACTCGCTGCGCGGCGCGTAGTGAGCCACCGTGGCCCACTGCACGCGTTTCCTGGGCGCCACGTACCGATTGTTCGGCTCATCCGACGTATCTATTCGTTTTGAGCCGCTTTATCCATGCGGCTTGTGTGCCTACATTGTGTCCTGTGACAGCGCCATTGCATTTTCCGGCTTCATCCACGTCAGCCCCGCGAATCTTCGCCATGGCGACGTCGGCGCGAACTCCATCCAAAGGACACGATCATGAGCAAGCTCACAGGTAAGGTTGCGGTTGTAACGGGCGCATCGAAAGGCATTGGTGCCGCGATTGCGAAGGCACTGGCCGCGCAGGGCGCCTCGGTAGTGGTGAACTATGCGTCCAGCAAGGCAGGCGCGGACGACGTCGTCGCCTCGATCACCGCGGCGGGCGGCAAGGCAGTGGCCGTTGCAGGCGATGTGTCCAAGGCAGCCGACGCGAAAGGCATCGTCGATACGGCGGTCGAAACGTATGGCCGCCTCGACATTCTTGTCAACAATTCAGGCGTGTATGAGATGGCGCCGATCGAAGAGATCACCGAAGCGCATTTCCATAAGCACTTTAATGTGAACGTGCTGGGTCTGCTATTGGTCACGCAGGCGGCGGTGAAGCATCTGGGCGAAGGCGGCAGCGTGGTGAACGTCAGTTCGGTCGTCAGCCGCATCACGCCCCCGGGCAGCGCGGTCTATACCGCCACCAAGGGCGCGGTGGACGCCATTACCGGCGTGCTTGCACGTGAACTCGGCCCACGCAAGATTCGCGTCAACTCCGTGAATCCCGGCATGGTGGAAACGGAAGGTACGCATAGTGCCGGCTTTGTCGGCTCGGACTTCGAAACATGGGCGATCAGCACGACACCGCTTGGCCGCATCGGTCAGCCTGACGATATCGCCGACGTTGCCGTGTTCCTTGCCTCCGACGATTCGCGTTGGATGACCGGTGAAAGCCTGATCGCCAGTGGCGGTTCACGGTAACAGGCTGATGCGCAGCGTGTGTTCGCATATTCTTGCGTCGTGAGGCGACGCACCATCCCGAACCACGCTCACCGCTTCAGGACAGCATGAAAACGCCACCGGGCAACACTTGCCCGGTGGCGTTCTGTTCTACTGAGCCGTCACGGCAACGGCGTTCGTCAATTCCACCGCAAACACCGCGGTCTGCGCTGTCAGAGAAAAAATGGGAACGGGTGGAGTAGGGCTGCTTAAAAACTCACACATGCAGCCCTACGTCACACCAACAGAGAAACAACCGCCTTACGCGATTTTGGGCACCGGCGCATCGTCCCAAACGGAGACCGCTGAACCGTTTGCCAGAAGCGCATCGTTCAACACGGCGCGAAGCTGCGCCGTGTGGTCCGCATTCGCGTCCAGCATCACCAGGTCGCTGGCAAATGCGGCATCGATCGTCATCCGGCCATCGAGCACGGCGCGCAACGCCGTTTCCGACGTCACGAACACCACGTCCCGCTCTGCCTGATCGTCCGACGTGACGTTAGGCGGTTCCGGCGTCACGTCCGGATCGAAGCCGGTTTCGGTAGCCTGAAAAAATCCCCATGTACCGATTTCGATCAGCAGCACATAAAAGTCCGGCAGCGCCTGCAACTCGCTGGCGGACTTCGATGCTTCGAGCCGGGCCGTCAAGCCCTTCAATGCATCGATCGCCGCCATACGCATCTTCACATTGCTCAACGCACCATCCATCAGGCTCTCGGGCAACGTCCCCGCGTCGATCGCTTCTCGCGTTGCAACCGCCACCGAGAGCGCCAGTGGATGGCTGATGTTGAACTCGATCTTCAACTCACAGATAGCGCACATCGTCTTTTCCGTCCTTGGTCAGATGTTGCGTGAAGTTCAGGGCGTGACGATGTTGAACCAGAAGTCGAAGTTGTCGAGCCACGACACAAACTCTCCGAGTTTTTTGGTGTCGCCGGTGAGCTTTGCCTTGCCGCCCATCACGAGTTTTTCCATCGACGTGTTGCCCATCATGACGTCGTTCAGATCCGAGCGTGTCATCGTGACGGTGGCGTCCGCGGTATTCGACGTCATGCCTTTCGAATAGTGAAGCGCGGAATTTTCGACACCGACTACATAGTTTTCGTTCGTATCGGTCATCACGAAGTTGAACGAAATGGTCTTGCCGGCGGCGCGCTCCGCGTTCAAACGGACGCCCTGATAATCCAGGAACATCTCCAGCGGCATGGCCTTGATCGTGTCCGGGCTTTGCGAACTGCCGAACGGCACTTTATGCACGCCATTACGCAACTCCATCGCGCCGGTCAGATAGAAGTTGCGCCAGCTCGCCGATTCCGCCTGGTAGCCCATTTGCTCATAGGCGTCCGCCAGCATGTGCCTCGCGGCTACATTTTGCGGATCCGCGAATACCACGTGGTTCACGACTTCAGCGACCCAGCGGTATTCGCCCTTGTCGTAGGACTGCTGCGCCTTGTGCAGAACCGCGGCGGCGCCACCCATGAATTCGACATAATGCTTGCCGTTCTCGACCGGCGGCAAGCGATGCAGATTCGCTGGTACGCCGTCGAAGAAACCGAGGCGCAAGTTGTATTGCGCGACGAGATCATGGAACACCGTGCCGTAGTAACTGCGGCAATACCATTGCCTGGCAAGCGAGTCGGGCAGACGCACGGACTCGGCGATTTCCAGCGGCGTATAGCCGGTGTTCGCAAGGCGCATGGTCTGATCGTGCAGATACCGGTACATGTCGCGCTGTGCTTTCAGGAAGGCGATGATGCGTTCGTTCCCCCACGTCGGCCAGTAGTGAGACGCGAACAGCACCTGCATGTCGCTGCCGAACATGTCGATCGCGGCTTGCAGATACTTCGACCACAACAGTGCATCGCGTACTTTCGCGCCGCGCAGCGTGTAGAGATTGTGCAGCGTATGGGTTGCGTCTTCGGCTGCGCAGAACGCCTTGTACTTCGGGATGTAGAACATGAACTCCGACGGCGCCTCGGACTCCGGCGCCATGATGATCGTCATCTCGACGCCATCGAGCACCAGCTTCTGTCCGGTTGTGGTCGCAAAGTCGGTCGGCACGATCAGCGTAATCGCGCCGACCGACGTGGTCTTGCCGAGGCCGCCATCCACTACGCCGGCCGGTCCGCGCGGCAGCAGGTTGCCGTACATGTAGGCCGCGCGGCGGCTCATTGCATTGCCGGCGATCACGTTTTCACCCACCGCGGCTTCCGTGAAGCCGGCCGGTGCATAGATCTTGACCTTGCCCGACTTCAGATCGGCTTCGTCGACAATGCCGCGGACGCCGCCGTAGTGGTCTGCGTGGCTATGCGTGTAGATCACATGGGTGATCGGTTTGTCGCCGAGATGCGGAACGACTAATTGCTTCCACACCACGGTCGATACGTCCGCTGTCATCAGCGGATCGATCACGATCCAGCCGGTGTCGCCGCGGACGATGCTCATCACCGAGATATCGTAACCTCGCACCTGCCAGACGCCGTCGACGACCTCGAACAGACCGTGATTCATATTCAGCTTGGCATTGCGCCATAAGCTGGGGTTGACCGAGTCGGGAGCGTTGTTTTCCGGGCCGCCTTTAATAAAGGCAAACTGGCTAAGATCCCAGGCTGCGCCACCCTTTGAACTTGGAATGACGCCGTCCGGCAAGGTCGCGATCAGCCCGCGGCTGGCGTCCTGAAAGTCTTGTGTATCGTTGAATGCTAGCTGATTTGCATAAACCGCGTTGGCCTCTCGGGTGGCCTTGGTGGGTGGCTTGAAGCCAATGCCGGTAGCCGCCGGACCGGCTGCGGTTTGTGCCAGTGCTTCTCCGGCGACGGTGCCGATGCCGCTGGCGATACCGACTGAAACGACACCCTTTAGAAAACCTCTACGTTTTGATGCGGAAGCCTGATTATTTTCGTCGGACATAGAACTACCTCCATGTTTCCCAGACGTCCCATTGGCGTTTGCCTAGGGGGCTTTCACTTTCCGCGAGCGTTTTGTTCGCGCGACCAATCGTAGTCAAACTGATGACGGTGTGCAATGGGCTTATGAAGATTTTGCCGTGGCGCGAAGCCGTGCCTGGGCTTTCAATTCAGTCAGTCTGACTTTTATTTTTGTAATGTCAGTTGAAGTAGCCGACAGCGAGATCGATGAATTCACGGATCTTGCGCGGCACGAACTCTCGGCTTGGATAAACGAGCGAGACCGCGACGTCGCCATTGAGCATGGTGTATTCGTTGAGGATCCGCACCAATGAGCCGGCGCGCAATTCATCGCTGACCATTTCAAGCGGCAGCAACGCGATGCCCATTGCGCCGAGTGTCGCCTGCTTCTGCATGATCATGCTATTGACTGTGAACGACGGATCGAGCGTGATGCTTTCTTCGCTGCCATTGCGGTTACTGAACACCCAGGTTTGCGGACTGGTGTCGAGCGGCGCGGCGATCACCCGATGTTGCGCGAGATCGGCCGGGCTTGCCGGATAGCCGGCCTTGGCCAGATAGGCGGTGGACGCCACCGGTACCGCGTGAGCGTTGATGAGGCGGCGTGCCACCAGCGATTCCGAGCGGATCATATGTTCGGTCACGATACCCACATCGAAGCCGCCTTCGAGCAGATCGACACGTTTTTCGGTGAGTGTGACGCGCAGATTCACCTGCGGAAAATTTGCCTGGTACTCCGCAAAAAGTGGTGTGAGCCGGAACAGCGAGAAACTGCCCAATGCCACGATTCGCAGATCCCCCGCGACTTCCTTCGAGGTGGTGGTCGCACGTGATTCGACCTCTTCGAGTTCCGCCAGCAGAACGCGGCAGCCGTCGGCATAATCCGCGCCGGCTTCGGTCAGCACGACCTTGCGCGTGGTGCGCTGGAACAGCCGGATGCCGAGGTGCTTCTCGAGGCTCGACACATGGCGCGTTACGACCGAGGTCGAGACATTGAGTTGCTCGGCGGCTTGCGCGAAGCTGCCCGCGTCGGCGACCTTGACGAAAGCCTGCATGGCCTGAAAAAGATTGATCATGTTAGTGCGAAATACGTGTTCGTCGATCCGTCATTGCGTTGCCGTGATCAGTTTCAGCCCTGCGGGCAGCGATTCGCCGAACACCCGGCCTTCGTCGGCGTTATCGAGCTCCACGGTCTCGCTGACCATCGCGATCCACGCGCGCGGCGCGTTAGCTGCTTCGAGCCGGCGCACCACGGTATGGCGCAAGTCGTCGGGCGGGTCGCGCGAGCGGTCGCCGGTCATACGGGCGATCTGTACCGCGGCGAATGCCGCAGGGTCGACCTTCTTCCAGTCGAGCGCGAGGATCGCGTTCAGCCATTGTGCCGCGATGTCCGGCGGCACGACGCTATGCGCGCTGCCATAGAACGGCCGCCGCGCACCGATGCGGCCGACAGCCCACCAGCTCTGATGGTTTTCCGTGGGCTTCCTGAGCCGCGTGAGTATCGACTCGCCGAGCTCGATCTTGCGTTCGACCGGAATGCGTTCGAGCGATGCGCTCAGCCGGACCATGTCGGTGAAACCGGTTTTCGACACGTCGAATGGCAGCTTGTGGCGCGATTGCGCGGCCGTTTGCAGATAGGCCATCGCGTCGAGCACGCGCAGTTGCGCGCTTTCATCGAGGCCGCCCGCAGCGCGGCGCCACAGCGTCCACCATTCGGACCAGACCTGGCTTTCGTTGACGTATTGAATGCCGTCGTCGAAGAGCGACCAGAGCTGCTCGACGCGCCATTCGTCGAGCGGATAGCCGAAGCCCGGCCGTACGCAATAACCGGCGAGATTCAGCCACAAGCGCTCGTGGTCCGCCGAGCGCCGCCGGCGGCGCGCGCGTTCCCACAGCGCACCGAACAGTTCGCGCAGTAGCGCGCTATTCCAACTCTCGCGCGGCCCGAGCAGCTGTTCGAGTTGCGAGCGCAGGCGTTTGACTTCCTTCGGGTCGACTTTTTGCGTACGGGAGCCGAAGCATCGGTCGATATGGTCGATCGCTTCGTCGAGCGCAGGGTGCCGGCTTTGTGCCGGATCCGCCTGCAAGTTCACCTGGGCATCTTCACGACGCAACTGGAATTCAAGCAGCCAGCGCTGTGCGGGATTGTCGAGCTCGATACAGTGGACTTCGAGCGTGCCCACTTCGGTCAGGGACGTCGCGATGTGTACCGTGGTTTCGCCGCGCGCCGTGCTTGCGCCGCGCGGCTGCACGATCGTCGCGATCGGTGGCAGCCGAACGAAATCGCCTTGCGTAAGATCGGCCAGCTCGCCTGGCTGGTAGACCGTATCCGCGCTTGAAGAGGCGAGGTGAAAGCGCACCGGATGCCCGAGGCGCAGTGCAAATGTGTGGTCTTCGATACGAATTTCGTGGCCTTCTTCGGTGCCGCGCGGCAGCAGGCAGATGCCGCGTTGCGCCGGGTCGGCATCGCGTTCGCTATCAGCGGCTTCGTCCAGCACAAGAAAGTAACTGCGTGCCGAGCCGCCGCCGATTTTCGGCGCCTGGCCCGTGCGGGCGAGAGCGTAAGCAACCGCGCCGCGCGCCACGGCGACGTCGGGATTGTCGTTGTGCAGAACATTGAGCGGTTCGCCGCGCCACGTGCCCAAGGTGCTGGACAGACGCTGCGTCAAAGCCTCGGCGCGAAACACGCCGCCGTTCAGCAGTAGCGTGTCAGGCACGGGTAAAGGCTCGTCCTGAGCTTCGCCCGCATGAGGGGAAGCGGGAGAGGAACCCAGTGCCTTGCGCGACTGCGCTGCGAAGCGACTCAGAAACGCCGCGATATGACGCGTGACCGCTGCATCGGTGGCATAGGGCAAGCCGAACTCGACGATCGCGCCTCGCGGCCGTCCGGGCCGTTCGTTCGACGCCACCGCCGGAAAGAAGCCGTCGACGATGATCTGCTCGACTTCCTCGCGCGTGATCTGCGCCGTGCGCGCGCCGCCGATCAGCTTCGAACCTGCGCCGAGCAGCGTGATCGAAGCCGACTCCGGCGCTTGCGGACCGAGCAGTTGCTCTTTCGCGCCGCGGCAACGCTCGACCAGTTGCGACAGACTCGCCGCCGACAAACGCGCGCGCTCGTTGCCTGCTTGAGGCAACCGCGCCTCGACCCGATGCGCGAGCGCGAGATCCATGTTGTCGCCGCCGAGCATCAGATGATTGCCCACGCCGATGCGCGTGAGCTGCGGCTCGCCGTCGCGCATGTTGACTTCGATCAGCGTGAGGTCGGTGGTGCCGCCGCCCACGTCGCAGATCAGCACGAGCCGTGTATCCGACAGTTCCGTTGCAAGGCTTTCGCGATGATGAAACAGCCAGTCGTAGAATGCCGCCTGCGGTTCTTCCAGCAGCCTCAACGTGGGCAGGCCCGCCATCCGCGCCGCTTCTACAGTCAACGCTCGCGCACCTTCGTCGAAGGAAGCGGGCACCGTTAGCACGACGTCCTGCGCTTCGAGCGGCGCGTCTGGAAAGCGCTGATTCCAGGACGCCCGCACGTGCGCCAGATAGCTCGCGCTGGCCTCGACCGGCGAGACCTTGCGGACCTCGTCCGCGGCGCCCCATGGCAGGATCGGCGCGGTGCGATCGACTGATGCGTGCGACAGCCAGCTTTTCGCGCTCGCTACCAGCCGTCCAGGCACCTGGCCGCCGAGCGCACGCGCGAGCCTGCCGATCACGACCGGCTGATCCACCTGAGCGCCGCCAGCGCCATCGACCGAACCCTTTGCCGTACGCCAGGGCAAGTGCAAATCGCCCGCGCTCAGCTCGCCCGGCGCCGCGTGATACCGCACCGACGGCAGGAGCGGCCGCGCAGCGACTTCACCGAGACTCACCAACTGATCGATCTCGAAGACGCGGATCTGCTGCGAGCCCGCAGCGGGGTCGCCCGCCGCAGCATAGGCCAGCACCGTGTTGCTGGTGCCGAGATCAATGCCGACGCTGTAGCGCTTCAACTCAGTCATGCATTGACGCCGCCGCGCACGTCGAACTCGACCTTCCAGCGTTCGTCGGTGCCGCGCGGCATGGCTTCGAGTTCGAGCGTGCCGGCTTCCGTCACGCGCGCATGCAGTTTCACCGGCACGATCTCACCGGCCGTGCGGCCGGCGGCGGGCAGCGTCGCCTGGATTTCTTCGAGCTCCTGCAGTTCCTCGGGGCCCCAGAAGTCGAGCAGCGTGCCGACCTGATCCTGACGACGCACCGACGATCCGAAGAAGCGGAAATGCACCGGCTCGCCGACGACCAGTCCGAACTCCTGCGCCGGCAGTTCGGCGTCCGTGCCTTCCTCCATGCCGAACGGTGCGACGCACAGTGCCTGCACCGGCGGCTCTAGACCGGGGACGGCGGGCATCGCCGATTCGATCGCGATGTAGTACGCGCGCGCCGTGCCGCCACGAATGCGCACGCCCTGACCGCGTCGCACGTAGCCGTAATAAGCCGCGCCGCGCGCGACGGCGAGATCGAGATCCGCGCCTTCGAGCAGGCGTGCTGGTGGTGCACCTTCGGCGCCGAGCCAGCCATTGAGTGTGCCCATGATCCGTTCGACCAGCAGCGGCGACTTGAACACGCCGCCGTTGAAGAGCACGGCGGTGGGGTGGAGGAAGGTCGCGCCTTCCGCCGTGGCGATATCGCGCAAGCCTTCGAGTTCGGCCAGGGCGCCAACCTGCCGACCAAGGAAGGCCGCCAGATGCCGCGTGATGCCCGCATCCTGTGCATATGGCAGACCGAGTTGCGTCAGACCGGCACGCGCGCGGCTCACCGGACGCGCCGCGCTTTCCACCTGCGGGAAGAAGCCTTCGAGAATCGTCTGGGTCAACTCCGCACGCGTCAGCTCGGTGCGGATCGAACCGCCGATCAGCTTCGAACCGCGGCTCGGCACGACGAGCGGCACCGTATCGGTCGACGGGTCGCCAAGCAGCGCTTCCTTCGCCGAGCGGCAGGCGTAGGTGAGGGCGCGCAGTTGCCACGCGTCGGCCTGGGTACCAAGTGCCGCGAGCTTGCGCGCGACCACGTGAGCCAGCGCAAGATCCATGTTGTCGCCGCCCAGCAGAATGTGTTCGCCGACCGCGACGCGATGCAGTTCGAGGTTGCCTTCGCGCTCGATCACGGCGATCAGCGAGAGGTCGGTCGTGCCGCCGCCCACATCGACCACAAGAATGATGTCGCCGACCTTGACCTGCTTGCGCCACTGGCCGCCGCTCTTCTGAATCCAGCTATACAGCGCGGCTTGCGGTTCTTCGAGCAGCGTCATGCGGCCGTAGCCGGCAGCTTCCGCGGCTTCGGCGGTCAATTCGCGCGCGGCTGGATCGAACGATGCGGGGATCGTTACCGTGATGTCCTGCTGGCTGAACGGTGCGTCCGGATGCGCGTGATCCCACGCTTCGCGCAGGTGCGTCAGATAGCGCACCGAGCTTTCGAGCGGCGAGACGCGCGCGACTTCAGGCGGCGCATCGTTCGGCAGAATCGCCGCGCGGCGGTCGACGCCCGGATGACACAGCCAGCTCTTGGCGCTCGACACAAGCCGGATCGGCGTAGCCGCGCCGCGGCTGCGGGCAAATTCGCCGACCGCGAATTCGCGCTGGCCGGTCCACGGCAGGTACAGGTCGCCCGAGGCGAGTTCGTCCGGATGCGGCAGGTAGAGGAACGAGGGCAGCAGATCGAGGTTGTCGATCGCGCCGGGGCCCGTGAGTTGCGCGACCGGGAGCACGCCTTGAGTGGTCTTTTCGCCGTCGCTGGCGGTCGTGTCCACGTAGGACAGCGCGCAGTGCGTGGTGCCGAGGTCGATACCGATCGAGAAGCGTGCGTCGCTCATAGCTCCACCTCGGCCGGCGCGATCACCTTGGCGTTATGGCTGTCGGTCAATTTCGGCAGACGCACTTCGTCGACGCACCAGCCGCGGTGGCTGATGCTGCCGTTAAACGGCGCCTTGCCGACGACGTTGCCGGTCAGGCGAATCGAGGTCGCGTCGAAGCCTTCGGCCAGTGTCACGCGACTGCCTTCGGCTTCGTCGCGCACCGGACGGATCGTGAAATGCTCGCGCAGCGTCGCGCGGCAGCCGTCGTGCACGAGGCGGGCCGCGGCGCCGATGTCAGCGTCGCTATAGCCCTTGATGTCTTCTTCGACGAAATCGATGAAGCGCGCGTCGCGTTGCAGCAGGCCGAGCAACTGGAGCGCAGCGTCCGGGCTCGCTTCCTTCAGCGTGGGCACCGGTTGCGGGGCGGGCGCCGGCGCAGCGGCAGGCGCGGGTGTGGGTGCAGCGGCAGGTGCAGCGCTCGCGGCAGCGGCGCCGCCCTTACGCAGGCGCAGCACCCCGCCGGCGAACTCACCATCGCCGAGGATGCTAAAAAACGTACTGACGGCAAGTGAAATCCTGCCGAGGAAAGACGGGTTCGAATCGGTCATGAATGCTCCTGAGGGGCTCTGTTAAAGGACGAGCTGTCCTGGCTGCGCCGCACGCTACCGGCCCGACGTGCCAGATTGGCGCGATGGGCTGTCGTCATGCGTCTTTGCGAGGGTCGGCGGCAAGCATGCCACCGAGGTCTGATTCATCCGGTCTTGCGGCGCGTTTTGCGCGCGCAAACCCGTATTTTGCCTTGTCGCGCGCCCGAAGCGGGCAAAGCCGGCCATTCTAGCGGTCAATGGGTGGAGATTGGCGGATGACGAAGGATGCCCGCGAGCGATGCCCGGCTGCTGATTTCAGGCGGCGTGCGGCCCGAATTCGGCCACCACCTGGTCGATAAATGCGCGCAATTTCGGGGTGGCGCGGCTTGCCGGAAACACCAGATGCATCGGGCGCGCGGGCGCTTCATAGCCGTTGAGCAGCCGTACCAGCCGGCCCGCCGCAAGTTCGTCTTTCACCGCCACTTCGGGCGCGAGGATCACGCCCCCGCCATTGAGGGCGGCGGCCAGCAGCGCTTTCACGTCGTTTGCCTGAAAGCGGCCCGAGATCGGCACCACGTGTTCGCCTTGTGCGTTAGCGAAACGCCATTCAGTCTCAACCGGCAAGCTTGTATAGACGAAGCTCAGGCACTCGTGCTCTGCCAGCGCTTGCGGCGTCTGCGGCTCGCCGCGCTCGGCCAGGTAGCCGGGCGACGCGCAGGCGATCAGCCGGTACGGCATTAACGGCCGCGCGATCAACGACGAATCCGACAGCGAGCCGAGACGGATCGCGGCCTCATACCCTTCGTCGATCAGATCGACGAAGCGATCGGTCAGCGCCAACTCGACCCGAACCTCGGGATGGGCCTTCAGGTAGCGCGTGATCATCGGCGCGAGACAGCAGGTGCCGAAGGTAACCGGCGCGGTGATGCGCAAACGTCCGCGCGGCGAGGCCGACAGCTCCTGCGCGACCGATTCGGCCGCTTCGGCGTCCGCCAGCAGCGCCTTGCAGCGTTCGTAAAAAATCTGGCCGATCTCCGTGAGGCTCTGGCGGCGCGTGGTCCGGTTGAGCAAACGCGCGCCGACGCGCTCCTCTAGCGTGCTGACATGCTTGCCGGCCATCTGCGAGGAGATGCCGAAGGCGAGTGCGGCCGCGGCGAACGAACCGCTGTCGGCTGTTTTCACGAACACGGCCATGCTGGTCAAACGATCCATTATTCCCTATTGGTAGTTTCGACAGTCGTCAAATTATGCCTGTTTACCCGATTGAGGTTTTGAATCATAGTGTTTCTCACCGATGGGTGCGCTCAACCGAGCGATCCCCTGAACGACATGGAGTGTGAAACATGAAGATAGGCATTCTCGGCGCCGGTTTTCTCGGCCGCGCGATGGCGACGCTCGCGAAGAACCATGGTCACGACGTGATGATCAGCAATTCCCGTAATCCGCGGACCTTGATCAGCACGGCCGCGGCACTAGGCTGTGCACTCGGTACCGCTGAGGAGGCGGCGAAGTTCGGTGACGTGGTCGTGGTGACCGTGCCGTTCAGCAGCATTGATGCGCTGCCGGTTGCGGCACTCGACGGCAAGATCGTGATCGACACGTGCAACTACTATCCCGATCGTGACGGCCAGATCGAAGCACTCGACAGTCGGTCGACGACCACCAGTCAGTTGCTGGCGGCCGCGTTGCCGGGCGCGAAGGTGGTGAAGGCGTTCAACGCGATTCTGGCGAGGGACCTCGAAACGGACGGCAAGCCTGCCGGTGCGCCGAAGCGCCGGGCACTGCCGATTGCCAGCGATAACACGCAGGCTAAACACGTGGTGAGCGGACTTCTCGATCAGTTCGGTTTCGATCCGGTCGATGCCGGCGTGCTCGCCGACAGTTGGCGCTTCGAGCGTGCGAAACCGGTCTACTGTATCGCGCTGGATCGCGCGGGCATTGCTGAAGGATTGGCTGCGGCGAAGCGGGACGTCGAGTTACCGCATGGGTCGTGGCGGCATTGATCGGCGCGTTGCGGCGATTGCCTGGGAGCGCAATCGCCGCAAGCTTGCGACGACGAAACTGACACGTCGGAGACGGCTATGGAAAGGGGCTGTACCGACGTGTTCCCAAATTCAAGTCAATATGCGACTATGTACGCCATGGACCTCCGTAACGACCTGCTCAACGCTCACCACCATCACGGCCGCATGCTGTTGTGCCGTGGTTCGTTACGTCCATAGCAAGGAAACGGAACTTCACCGATCCCGTTTCCTGCATAAACGACCAAGGCGCCTATGGCGCCTTTTTTTATTTCTACGCACAAAGGACCAGACATGACCATGATTCGTGGAACCCGTTTTATCGTCGGAAACGAAGCCGCACAGATTCGTGCTCTCGAAAACCGCTTCCGGAGCTATCTTCATTGAAGCCGGGGCAGAGGAGGCGATCGTTCCTGCGTTGTGGGGACAAGACACCTTCATCGAGAAAGCAGGCGGCAGCGAGGTCATCGGACAGATGTGGGCCTTCCCGGACAAGAAAGGCAGACCCTGCTGTCTGATCCCGGAAGCAACGGCGCTTTTCCAGGAGCGCTGCAAGGAATTGCTGGGGCGGCAGACTGAACGCATGTTGTTTTATGTGGCGCGGTGCTATCGCTACGAGCGGCCTCAGGCGGGGCGGTACCGCGAATTCTCGCAACTCGGATTCGAATATCTTTGCGCGGATCCTCAGCGGGCTAACGCACGCAGTCAGGAGGTCGTGACGGGTTTTCTGGATTCATTCGGACTGCGTTACGAAGTCGACAGCACGGCCCGGCGCGGTCTGAGCTATTACCTGAATGGCATGGGCTTCGAGATGCGCTGTCGCGAACTCGGGGCGCAACAGCAGATCGTCGGCGGTGGCGCTTATCGGGAGGGTGCGGGTTTCGGCATCGGTGCAGAACGCTTGTTGCTTGCGATGGCGGCTCAGGGCGTCGTTGTCGATTCCGGCGCTCGGAGCGTGTGAGTGGTGGACCGACGATGTATGCATTGGCATCGCCTGTCAGGCCGATTTCTAGCGATGATCGAACGGCAAGAACCGGCCCAGAGACAGTCACACCAGGCATACTTGAACACGTCCATTTCTGACCTGGCAGCAGACGCTGAGGTCGATGACTTTATCGTCTGCTTCAGATTCGATGGGAACCGGTTCGGCACCGGCTTTCTTTACCTCGTCAGCGGTCTGGGCGAGGTTCTCGCGATTGCGCGCAACCAGCACGACCGACGCGAAGTCTCGCGCCAACGTGATGGCGGTGGAACGGCCGATGCCCTGGCTCGCCCCTGTAACGATTGGTACCCTCTTGGACATTTCCTTTCTCCTTCACTCGTGAATGAGCCGCCTGAATGGGGATTCAAGCGACAACCATCGCTCGCTGTTCGCATGTCAGCGAATAAGAAACCCGGAAATAGCCGCGGCGATCTCTGCTGCATGCGTTTCCAGCGCGAAGTGGCCGGTGTCGAAAAAACGCACCTCAGCGTTCGGTATGTCGCGCTTGAATGCTTCGGCACCGGGCGGCAGAAAAAACGGATCGTTCTTCCCCCATACGGCAAGAAGAGGGGGCTGGTGGGTGCGGAAATATTGCTGGAATGCCGGATACAACGCGACGTTGTTCCGGTAGTCCCGGAACAGATCGAGCTGAATCTCGTCCACACCTGGCCGGCTCAGGTAGAAGTCGTCGAGTGAGTAGCCGTCTGGCGACACGGCAGTGGGGTCCTGTACACCATGCGTGTACTGCCACACGGTCGTTTCGTGCGTCAGCATTGCGCGAAGTGCCTCGCGATTGGCATGAGAAGGATCCTGCCAGTAAGCGCGGATTGGATTCCAACCCTCGCTCAAGCCTTCTTCGTACGCGTTACCGTTCTGCGAGATGATCGCGGCGATCCGCTCGGGGTGACTGAGTGCAAGCCGAAAGCCGGTCGGCGCGCCGTAGTCGAATACGTACATGGCAAAGCGGTCAAAACCGATCTGCTCGGTGAAGCGTTCGATCACGTTGGCGATGTTGTCGAACGTGTACGCAAAAGCGTCGCGGTTCGGCATGTCCGACTGGCCAAAACCAGGCAGATCGGGCGCGACCATATGGAAGTGTTCGGCAAGCAGAGGGATCAGGTCCCGAAACATGTGGCTCGAACTCGGAAAACCGTGGAGCAGTAACAGCTTCGGCGCACTCGGACGACCCGCTTCGCGATAGAACACCTTGACGTGGTCTACATCAGCGTAACGATAGGCAATGGCGGACATGGGTTGACTCCCGGTTGGGTAAGTGTGTTTGAAATGGCATGCAGCGAACATGTGTCGGCATGACAGGTTTCAGGTGTCTCTAACGAGCCGAGACAGCCTGGATCGCTTCGACGATCACGTTGTTGACCACGTCAGGGGCGGTGACCATCGGCGTGTGATCGACTACGTGTGAATGCACGCGCGCGTTCATGCGCTGTGCCATGAAGTGTTGCGTGTCGGGGCTGATCATCCGGTCCTCCTCGGCAGTCAGATACCAGCTCGGCCGGTCCTGCCACAGAGGACGCCCAACTGCCTCACCAATGCACGAAACTGAAATGGGGCGTTGAATCGCCGCGAGCACCGCCAACTCCTGCGCGCTCGCGTGCTGTGCGAATGCCGCCGCAAACGCTTCCTCCGGCAGCCAGATCAGGCCATGCCGATCCGGCGACAACCTGGGTGCCTGCGGGTGCGCTTCGCCACGGTAGAACACATCGCCCACCGTTTCGCCTTCGGCAGGCGCGAGCGCGGCGACGTAGACCAGCGCCCTCACGTTATCGGCGCGTGTCGATCCGATCACGGCGCCGGCGTACGCATGCCCTACAAGTACAACCGGACCTTCGATGCGTTCCAGCGTTCTATCAAGGGCGGCGACGTCGTCCTGCAAAGAGCTGAGCGGCAATGGCGCCGCAACCGACTTGATGCCATGCGCCGCCAGGCGTTCGACGACCTTGCTCCAGCTTGAGCCATCCGCCCACGCCCCGTGCACCAGCACCACGCTCACGTTGCCAATAGACATTTTTCGCTCCTTTGAAAGAATTGAATGCTGTTTGTGAGGCACGCACGCCGCGTCGCGCCGTACACAGAGTAACCTGATTAGTTGGTATTTACAGGTTACAAATCATCGATGTAACTTGTCAAGTACATTTTTAGTGGTTACGATGCAATCATCGTCACTTCATATTTGTCATGAGAAATGGACTACCGTCAGATGCCCGCGATATGGGTGGCCGATGCGCCAGGCCTCGATTTCCTGAACTCGGTCGCGACGCCGGTCGATGAAGCCGTCGACTGGATCAGCGACGGAGAAGGCCTGCTCGCCTGGTTGGACCAGGCGGGGTTCGTGCCTCACGCGGCTCTCGAAGCGATACGGATCCGGTCGACGGCTGCCGAACTCGACGCAGTTGCCGCGCGCGCGCGGCAACTGCGCGAGTGGTTCAGGGGCTTTGTCCGGAAGAGGAAGGGGCGGCCGCTGCCCGCCAAAGATTTGCGTGAGCTGGAGCCCTTGAATCAACTGCTCGAGCAGGACCAGCAGCATGGTGAAATCGTTACGAATGCGTCGGGCGGTGTGACGAGCTTCGAACTTCGCGCGAATCGGCGCTGGCAGTCGCCGGAGTCGCTACTGATGCCCATTGCCGAAGCGCTGGCGAGGCTGGTGTGTGACGAGGACTTCACCTACGTGAAAGCGTGCGAAGGTCCAAAGTGCACATTGATGTTTGCGGATCACACGCGGGGTCATGCTCGCCGGTGGTGCAGCATGGCGATCTGCGGTAACCGCGCGAAGGTCGCCGCTCACCGCAAGCGGCTCAAGGAGCAGGAAATCAGCTAGGCTACGGCTGCAGTGACCGCCAGGAATCGCAAACCGACATCCAGAATCGCCGACGAATGACTGATAAGCGGAACCGCCTATGAATAACAACAATCGCTGGCTGCTTGCCCTTGCTTCATTCGCGCTGTGTCTCCTGGCCGCATGTACGACTGGCTCACCAGGTGAAAACGGTCCCGCGCTGCCGTCGGCCGCCGACGTAACTAGCCGCTGTCTCGCACGCGTCGCGGGCACTGGCGAGCCGCCGCCAACGTTCGATCAACTATCCGGCGTGCAATGGCGCCGCTATGTGGGTTGTACTCTGGCAAGCAATATGTCCGTCGATTTACGCACCGTCGCCGACAATCCGGAGGCGATTATTTCTATCCGGCTCAACGCGGACGGTTCGGTCCATTCGGTCGCGCCGCTGCGCTCCAGCGGCAATCAGTCGTGGGACGCCGCGGTGCAGCGCGCGATAGCGGCTGCCTCGCCGTTACCTGCCGCACCTGCCAATCACAATTTTGCGCGAGTCGACCTCCATTTCCGGCCTCAACATCGTCCGACCGGCATTGGGGGCAGCACGGGAATCACCGATGAAAGCCATTGGGAGATACGCAATTGCACGACGATGAGAGGGGTCACCACCACGTGTAATTAGCAGGCTTGTGCATTGATGAGGACTTCTTCACGACGCGCTCGCCTCCCGGGCGAGTGCAAAGTCGTAGTGCAGCAGCGAGATCTCGGAATCGACCGGATGGCCGGCGGGCGTCGTTCCAGGTGGCTGCCGAACGAGCGCCTTGATGAGCGAATCCTTGACGCCGAACACCACGTCCGAATCGAGGTACGGGTCGCCGTCGAGGAACACATGCGTGACCAGTTTTTCGTAGCCGGGGGCGCTCACCACGAAGTGCACGTGAGCGGGGCGATAGGGGTGGCGGCCTTGCGCGTCGAGCATCTTGCCAACCGGGCCGTCGTGCGGAATCGGATAGTACCTGGGCACGATCGAGCGGAACCAGAAGCGGCCTTCCGCATCCGTGCGTAAGCGGGCCCGTCCCGTCAAACCTTCCAGACCGGCTTCGGCCTGAACATCGTAGAACCCTTGCGCGTCGGAATGCCAGGTGTCGACGATCGCGCCAGCCAGCGGTTTGCCGTCGATATCCGTCACTTTTCCCTCGCAGAACAGAGCGGGCCCGGGGCGCGTGTCGATGACATCGCCGAGTTTGTATTCGGGCGGGTTCTCAACGTAGAACGGGCCGAGCACCGTTGTTTCGGTCGCGTGCTTCGATAGCCGGTGGTTGATGGCATCCACGAGCATCGAAACGCCCAGGGTGTCGGAAAGGAGGATAAATTCCTGCCGCGTGTCGGAGCACATCTTACCGATGCCGGTCAGGAATGCGATAGCGTCGCCCCATTCGTCCTGCGTGGGTTCCACGTCTCGCACGAAATCATGCAAATGCCTGACGAGCGACTCACTGATTTGCCGGGCGCGCGGCGACTTGCATGCGGCAAGTCGATCGATGACCGCGGCGGTGATGTTGTTTTCGTCGAAGTTACGCATTCGCCTGCTCCGTCCTGATTCATGCCACACGGGTCGGCCGGCGTCCGTAGACTCGAGCCGATTAAATTAAATTATTCCATCCGCATACTATGACGGAAAGGCCGCGCAAGATTGCACTGTTCATTCAAAGACCCCGGTACTATATGGTTCAGCGAGAATCGGCCCGGGAGCCAGCGTGAGAGAAGCCGGCGTGTAAGCCGATGCGAGGCACGCCGCATATTCCACGAAAAAACATGAACAATTTTATTCGACCCCCAGTTTTCTATCCGTCATCTGTCGTTTTCGTGGACGACAGCGATAGCTACCTTGATGCGTTGCGCCGATTCTTTCCGGATATTTCCACCAATCTGTTTTTCACGCGACCTCAAACCGCACTCGCTTTCATTCGCAAGCATGCTCGCGAGAATTCGCTGGAGTTTGCGCCTGCGTCGGCCTGTCTGAGTGAGACGGGCCTGGAGCGGTATGTCGAAAGCTCGGCGGAGCGAGACATACTGGCCCGGGATTCCCGGTTCGCGGAGGTGGCTGCGGTGGTCGTCGATTACGACATGCCTGGACTGAGTGGCGTCGAATTCCTTTCGTCCATATCCAATTTGCGGTGCGCGAAAGTGCTCCTGACTGGCGTTGCGGATGAGACTGTCGCGGTAAAGGCCTTTAATGCCGGCATCGTCGATTTGTATCTGAGAAAGACTGATGCGGATTCTGCCAATCGGCTGGTGCATTTTCTAAAAGATGCCAGAAACAGGCATTGTTCGGAGGCAGGGTGGCTCGGCTTAGGCGAAAACGGTATGACCTATTGCGATCCGAGAACCAAAAAGGTCATCGACGCGGTGGTTGCCGCTGAAGGCATCGTCGAGTACTACTGGCGTCCGGAGCAGAATGCCATCCTGATGTTCGACCGTGCGGGCGCGCCGAGTGTTTTCCTGGCGTGGGCCGAGAACGACTGGATCTCCCAGGCGGAGATCGTGGCGGACGAGAGTGGGCCGGCCGATCTGTTGAGGCAAATGGCGGTGCGCGAGTGGATGCCGGTTTTCTGGCCGCATCTGGCCTTTCGTCCCGGAACGGACTTCAAGACGGTCACGCCGCAAACCATCCCGGGCTGGGACGACGCTTTCTATTGCTGGACCCGGATAGATTCGACCGACGTGGGTGTGAGCACACTGACGTTTTCGCAATGGCGGAGTGACCGGAATCAGCAAGCCCACGGATGACGGGACTGTCCTTTCGCGTACTCTGCGATAAAAACGTCGGAATAGCCCAATGCTTCCAGACACATTGAGCCACATGTACGCCATTCCGACTGCCTTTGTGTCTGCGCTGTTCGTGGTGTTCGGCCTTTACGTACTCATCACGCAAGGGGTGACGCGTCTGTCCGCGCCATTTCTTTTAATGTGTGCGACAACGTTTGCCTGGCAAGGCACATGGACCTTGCTATTCCAGACGGAAAATCCCCACATTGCGAGCGTGCTGGTCAGGGTCGGTTATCTCTTCATTCTCTTCCTGCCCACCACGTTCTATCACTTCGTCACGGAGGTGGCGGCGAGGCGTCGTGAGCAGCCGGTATTGCTCGCGTCTTACGGTATGTGTCTTGTCCTGGCCGTGCTGCTGCCTGGCAACGAAGTTATCGCCGGCTACCGGCATTACTTCTTTGGCTACTATCCGAGCGCCGGGCCGTTGCATCCCTTGCACGTCGTGCAGACCGTGCTGCTCGCCGGCCGCAGCGGGCAGCTTCTGCTCGCCGCCCGCAAGCAGGCCGGTGGCGAAGCGCGCAGGCGTCTCGATCTCTGCTTTGCGAGCCTTTGCCTGTACTCGTTCGCAGCAGTCGACTACGCGGTCAACTACGGCTACGCGTTCTATCCCCCGGGCGTGCTGTTCATTGCCCTCAGCCTGGGGCTTCTCGCGATCACGATTGTCCGTTATCACCTGATCCACCCCTACGCGCTCGCGGCGACCATCGCGCACGAAATCGCCACGCCGCTTGCAACGATCGCCATGCATGCCGACGAAATCGCCAGCGTATGGTCTCACGTGTTCAAAGGTTACCGGCTGGCCGTCACACATGGGCTTTACGACGACCAGGAGGTGCATTCCGGACAGCCCGAACGTGTCAGCCAGCTCGCCGCAGCGATCAGACGGGAGGTATCGGGCACCAGCGCCATGGTCGAGATGGCGCTCGCTTCGTTCACGCTGGATCGTCTGGACCGCACACGCTTTAGTCCTCATTCCATGCAGCAATGTGTGACGTCGGCGCTGGAACGCTATCCATTCCGTGGTGGCGAACGTGCATGCGTGACGGTGGCGCCGATCGACGCAGCCTTATGCTTTTCGGGCTCGGATACGCTGGCGGTTTTTGTGCTGTTCAATCTGCTGAAAAACGCGTTGCACGCCATACACGTGAGCGGCGAGGGCGAGATCGGCATCAGTGCGGTTCAGGAGCAGGGCTTCTGTGTATTGCGATTCCGCGACACGGGGCCGGGCATCTCGCCCGATGTGTTGCCGCATATCTTCGACGCCTTCTTCTCAACCAAGCGGCACGGAAGCGGCGCCGGCATGGGGCTCGCATTCTGCCGCCGCGCTGCGGAGCTTCTGGGCGGCAGTATCGAATGCAGTTCGATGCGCGGTGCGCACACCACGTTCACCGTGCGCTTGCCGGTACCGGGTTCGCCGACGGACCGCGCGCAGAGCAAAGCGCCGGCGCGTTCCATGCGCCGGCGTCAGGAGTGAAAGTCAGGGTTGGAGGTTAGCGGTGAATCTCAATGACAAAAACCCAGCAATAAAACCCAGCAATAAAACCCAGCGGAAAAGCTGAACGGCGAAGGTCAGTCGCTGCGCTCAGGCGGCGAGTGCCGTTGTCGGCAGTTCATATTCCTTGACCCGCTCGACGATCCCTTCCGGGAACCGCCTGATCTTCCGGTCCCGTCCGGCATACAGGATCTGCTGGTAACCCTGTGAAACCTGACGGCCATCCACGCAGAAGCGGAACAGCAGATAGGCCGAGCACTGCTTGACCTGCACCGTGTTCAGATAGCAATCCACGTGCTGGAACGGGAATGTTTCGTGGACGTACTCCTGGTGTGCGCGTTTGGTCACGAACATGCCGTCCGATCCCAGCAGGTCGTTGTGTATGCACTCATGAAACCACCGCTCGCGGCACACACCTTGCCACTCGAAGTAACGTGAGAAATACGTGTTCATGAACGCGTTCGAGTCCTTCAGGTAAATATCGAACGTATGGTGGAAGGTCTTTAGCGAGGCCGTCGTCGTCGGGTCTTCGGAAAGAAGGGCGGAACCTCGGGTCAGGGCGGTAGGGATTGCTTCACGCATCAACATACGATTTTCCTTTTGCAGGAACGGCTGCTTGCGGCAACCACGCATGCCTCCCTGTACGGCAGGCACATCCCATTCTGTTGGGGATGTGGGCCGCATGGCTATTGGCTGACAAACATGCGGCGCAGAAATCTTGAACTTCTCATGGATCGAGCGCGTTGCGCGCGCCATCGCCGCGCAGGTTGAAACCCGTCGTACCTGAAAAATCGCTCTGGAAAGGCCGGTAACGTGCCGGCGGAGAACGCGGGCGAGGGTGCGGTGCGTCACACCCGCGCTCCGGCGCTTCTACCCACTACGCATTTCTCAATGCCATGCTCACAGCATGGATTTGCCCTGGGCAAGAATCTTGTCGCAAATCTGCTTCGTGGCCTGTTGCTTCAGGCCGCCACCGCTCAGGTCCAACTGCTGGCCGCTGCTGCTGCTCAGGATGCCCTTGGCGCCGTCGGTATAGCCGCTGTCTGACGAGGCGGAACTGGAGCCGCCAGGCAGCTTGCTCATCAGCGAGTCCTTGACCGAAGACGCGCCACTGCCGCTGACATAGTTGTTCTTGATGCAGAACTCCAGCACGCCCGCGACATTGCTGGTGCTGCCAGAGGTCAATGACTGGCCTGACAAGGCACTGCCCATGCTACCGAGGCTCCCGAGGCCACCGGACGATCCGCCTCCACTACCTCCGCTCTGATTGAGCAGGTTTCCAAGCTGCGCCTGGGCGCCCGAAACAGGTAGCAATGCGGCGAACAGGATCCCTAGAGCGGTGGTGCGATACATACGTGCTTTCATACTCGAACTCCTTTGCTGGCTGGAAATCCTCTCTACTATAGTTCTTTTCAGCCGGGCGGCCGACGGCGCAGGCACGGGACCTATTGCGCGACGCAGTAATAGGGAAGTCGCACATCTTCCCGGGAACCTGAATTTAGAAACGTAAGTTCGCTGACCCGGCACCGACATGACGTTTTCGCATGATGCGGTCACGTTCAAGGTCGGGTCTGCAGAACCACTCCATGCTTGCCATGCGCCAACCGGCGTATCGCACCTCTGCAGTCGCAACCATTCCACGCATTTTTTCAGTACCCCGCAGCGCGCGCTTCATGCGTGCACCGCGGGCTTGGGTTTGGCCTGTCGATTCCATTAATCAAAACATGCAGAGGGGAAGTATGAGGAACGCTTCGTTCATGACGCTGTCAGCGATAACGCTGGCAAGCGCGCTGGTCGCCGCCTGTGGCGGCAGTCTTCACAGCGATCCGGCCTCCACGGCCGCGTCGTCGCCGGGCGCGGCGTCCGCGCCGGCCAGTGCGTCGGCACCTGTCTCCGCTTCAAGTCCGGCGGTTGTGGCCGCAAGCGTCAAGTGGTCGCTGGATAGCGGCGTGCAGCCGGTTGCCGCACAAATCAACGTGGGTACGTCGATCGGCAAGGGCGCCGGTGCGACACCGTTCACGCTCGACAAGCTGGCGCTCGACCCCAAAAACACGCAGAACACGACCAACCTGTTCCTGACGACGGGGACCGTTCCCGACACGGCCGCCGGCTATTGTGACTACACGGTTACGCCGCCGGTTCGCAAGACGTACGCCACCGGCTCGAAGTTCGTCATCCCGCCGACCGATCCGCTCGTCAACATGGCGCCGTTCTATTTCCCGTTGGTCTATACCAGCAACCTGACGACGACGGGTAACGTGAATGGCACGACCACGCCGATCATCGGGCTGTTCGACTGGCGTCCGAAGGACATCAACGAGTCGGTCGTCGCTGCCGAGTCGGACGACAACGGCAAGACCTGGTACTTCATGCAGAACGTGCTGGAACTCAATCCTGGCGAGTGTCCCGCGACGATCACGGGCACCAATGCAGCGACCACCGCCGACAACGGCTGGGGTCACGCATCGCTCCTGCAACTGCCGGGCACGCAGGCCGCGACCGGTCAGATGCTCTACACGCTGAACCGCGACCCGGCTAAGGTCGACGTGGCGCCGCTGAACGTGATCTCGCTGCCGCTTGCCAGCGCCAAGTTCCCGATCTGGAACACCAACAACACGAACGTGGGTGGCCAGGATATCGCCGCTGTGGCGACAGCGACGACCAACACGGCGGGCTCGGTGAGCCCGGTCGTCGTACAGCAGACAACCGGTTTGTTGAACCCGGACGGGATCATGGCCGTCGTGCCAAACACCGACCCGACCAAGCCGACCACGGTGCTGTACGTGCAAAAGATCCTGAATGGCGACAACACCGGCAGCACGGCTATGCCGACCGCCAACCAGTGTACGAAGGCGCCATTTAGCGGCAAAACCAACCACGATATATCGAACGTGCGTCTGGCCACGACGAAAGACGGCGTGAACTTCACCGATCTTGGCGTGGTGAGCGGCCTGAACGATCCGACCACGGTGGATTACAACGGCACCCGCTGGATCAGCCCGCGCGGCACGCTGATCGATATCAACGGCGACGGCAGCCGCTGGGGTCTGTACTTCTCGGGCGGCAACTGTCTGGACGGCGATTCGGACGCGTTCCACTACATCGGCTATGCGGAGTCGAGCGACCTGAAGACGTGGACGGTCTATAACGACATCAATAGCCCGATCGCATCGATCAACTCGATCACGACGACCAACCAGGGCGGCACGAAGACAACGGTAACGATTCCGGCGAAGACGCCGGTGATCCCGACGCAAACGTGGTTCGCTCAACGTCTCTATGCGCCGACGGCCATCCAGATCGACGCGACGCATATGAGCGTGACGTTTGCTGGTTACGGCGTTCAGACGCCGAACACCAATCTGCTGAACTACCGTCAGATCGGCAATGTGGTGTTGACGGCCAGCAAGTCGCTGCCGAAGGCGCCGAACAATATCAACAACCAGTAACGAGCAGGTTCTGTTCAGGCGCGGCGCGGCAGCGCCGCGCTCAAATGGATCACAGAAGAGGCCGCCCCGGTTGAAAAACCGCGGCGGCCGCTCTGTTTTTTTTGTGCATGCAAATTGATTAGGTTCGTAAGGTATCCATCACGATCGATTAACGCCCCGTCTTTAGCATGTCCCTATTCGCTGATCACTCTACGGTCATTCAAAACAAGGACGCATGAAACATGCAACGGGTACGTTCAAGGCTCCGCAAGAAACCGCTTACGCAGCTGGTTCTGGCTTCGTTCTGCGCAGCCGGCACGCAGCTTTCCTTCGCCCAGACCACCGGGGATCTCGGCTCGGTGCAGAGCACGGCGAGCGCTTCGTCCGCTGCTGCCGCGGCGCCCTCCGGCAAATCGCAATCAGCGCCGGCTCAGGCGCCGTCGCAGGGATCGTTGAGCGCGAGTGAGCCGAAGTCCATTATCAGCCGCCATTACATCGAAAACAGCACGGCGCCGAGTTCGAACTATAGCGACATCATTCAGATATCCCCGAGCGTGTCCAATATCGATCCGAACGGCGCAGGCCTGATGGAGTCGCAAAGCCTGTCGATTCGCGGCTTTCAGGACGGCCAGTACAACGTGACCTTCGACGGTATTCCGTTTGGCGACTCCAACGATTTCACCCACCATTCGACGTCGTTCTTCTCGTCGCGCAATATTGGTGCGATTGCGGTGGATCGCGGCCCCGGCGACGCTTCGCAGATCGGTTTTGCGACGTTCGGCGGCACGATTGCCGTGCAGTCGGTGGAACCGTCCCTGACGCCGAAATTCACGGTCTTCGGTTCGTATGGCAGTTTCAATACCTGGATGAGCGGTGCCGAATTCAATACCGGCGACATGCAGCAGTGGGGCGATGCGCGCGCGGTGGTCGGCTACAACCACATCGGCAGCGATGGCTATCTGACCAACGCGGCGCAGCGGCGTGACAACTTTTTCTTCAAGCTCGACAAGCCGCTCGGCGACGACACGCTGCTCACCCTGTATGCCGATTACAGCCGCATTCACCAGAACGTGTCGCTTGGCGCGACGGCGGCGCAGATCCGTGAGTTCGGTCCCAACTTCGGCCTGAGCGGCGACCCGTCGAGCCAGTCGTACTACGGTTACAACTTCGATCGCATCAGCACGGACTTCGAGTACATCGGCATAAAAACGAAACTCGCGGACTGGAAGATCGAAAACAAGCTGTACACCTACGCGTACTACCACGACGGTTTCAATGGACTGGATCCGAACGGCGAAACGCCGAACGGCACGACCTTCGGTCAGAACAACGTGCCCGGCCAGCAGATGGCCAACAACTACCGCGCGTTCGGCGACATTGTGAATGCCGAACGGCAGATCGGTCCGGGCAAGCTGGAGCTTGGTGCATGGCTCACGCACCAGTCGAATTTCCGCGACAACATGAACGTGGACGATTCGCTGAATTTCGCGCTCGAGCAATTGAACTTCACGATGCACGACACGTTTCTCACGTTCGAGCCGTTCATCCAGTACGAATGGCAATTGCCGCACGGGCTGACTGTGACACCGGGCGTCAAATACGTGTCGTTCAATCGCAATATCGACACGCCGCTCGATCAGGGGTCCGGTGCGGCGGTGGACTTCAGCCATACCTGGACGAAGGTGCTGCCGTCGCTGACGCTCCATGAGCGGATCAACCCGAACTGGAGTGCGTACATCCAGTACGCACAAGGTTTCCTCGCACCGAACCTCAATGTGTTCTACGTGCAGAATCCGTCCGTTTCCGGCCAGCCCGATCCCGAGCAGACCGATAACTACCAGATCGGCACCACGTACAAGACCGATCGCCTGACGCTATCGGCCGACCTGTACTACATCAACTTCCGCAATGCGGTGACGAGCCGCGTGGTGGGCGGCAACGCGACGTTCTCGAATGCGGGAGGCGCGGTCTACAAGGGCTTCGAATCGGAAGCGACGTTCTATGCCGGACTCGGTTTCAGCCTGTACGGCAACCTGACCTTCAATTCAGCCAAGCAGAAGAGCACCAACACGTGGATGCCGAACGCACCGCAATCCACGGCCGCACTGGGTGTGATCTATGAACGCGGCCCGCTCTACGGCTCATTGATCACGAAGTTCGTCGGCCATCAGTTCGGCGATACCGGCGACACGCAGCCGATCGGCGGCTTTATGGTGACCAACCTCTCTGCCGTCTACACGATCGGAAGTCCGGCCGCGTGGATGCACAACACGCGTATCGGACTCGAACTCGACAACCTCTTTAACCGCACCAGCATCGACGCGCTCGCCGGCTATACCGCCGCCGCCAGCACGCCGCTGTACTGGACGATTCCCAGCCGCGCGGTGGTCGCCTCGCTGTCCACCGACTTCTAAATGGAGATTTCAATGAATGTCGATACCCTGGTGCATCTCGCGAACGATTCCGGAGGCGTGCTGTACGCGATCGTCGTGATGCTGTTCGTCGCGTTGACAGTGATTGTCGAGCGCTTCTGGTTCCTGCATCGCCTCGCGGCATGCGGTCACGCCGCGCTCGACCAGATCGACCGGCTCGATCATCTCGACGCGGCGACGCTTGCTTCGCTGACACAACAATATCGCGACTTGCCGGTCGCACGGCTCTTCGCGACGGCCACGCGTCTGCAAACCACGCACAACCGCGAGGAACTCGACGCACGCTTCAACGAGGTCATCATGCGTGAAGCACCGCGCATCGACCGGCTGCTGTGGGTGCTCGATACGATCGTTACGCTCGCGCCGTTGCTTGGCCTGTTCGGCACGATCATCGGCATGTTCAACGCCTTCCAGGTGTTGTCGAACCCGGGCAATGCACCGACTCAGGTAACTGGCGGCGTCGCCGAAGCGTTGGTCGCCACCGCATCGGGTCTGTTTGTCGCGATGCTGGGTCTGGTGTTTTTCAATGGGCTGCATAACCGGGTTCGCTCCGTCGTGCATCAACTGGACACCTTGAAGGTGGCGCTCGTGAATCGTATGGCTGGCGGTGCGCATGAACAGGTGGTCAGAGGCGAGCGCGAAGCGCCGCGTGCCGTCGCCGGGAAGTTTATGTCGCAAGGGGCGTGACGATGAAGTACTTCGAAGCGCGCAAAGCACGCATCGAGATCATTCCGATGATCGACATCATGTTCTTTCTGCTGGTGTTCTTCATCATGATCACGCTGCACATGATCCCGAATGCGGGTCTGAAAACGCAGTTGCCGTCGAGCGCGAGCACTCAGGCACTGCCACCGGCGAAGGTGATGGTTACGCTGTCCGACGATGGTGCGATGTCCGTCGAGGGCAACGCGGTATCGGCTGCGGAACTCACAGCGATGCTGTCGGCGCGGCCCGATCCGGCGCATACCGCAGTGACCATCGCCGGCTCGAAGGTGGCGCAAATCCAGAAACTCGTTGCCGTGATGGACGCGTGCCGCGCCGCGGGCGTGTCGCAAATCGCGCTGGCCGCACAACCCGTGGCGAAGTGAGATGGCCACGATCTCTGCGCATGTCAGCGCGCCGGAGCGACGGCGCATCTATCTGGCGGCGGCGCTTGCGCTCGTCCTGGAGACCGGCGTGCTTGCCGGTGCGTATCTGCTGTTGACGCATCGGCATGGTGTGCAGGCCGAGTTGCCGGCGACGGTGTTGACGCTTGCGCCGGCGGTTACGCCCGCGCCCATACCAGCAGCGCTGCCGCCCGCGCCGCAAGCTGCGCCGCGCCCTGTGACGCACCTGCCTCAGCCCGTGCATCGCGCCGAGCATGCGGTAACGCAGCGTCCGGCTGTGCATATTCCCGCGCCGGCAGTACCACCCAAGCCAGATCCGGCACCCGCGGTGCCGTCGACCGCACCGACCGAGCCGCCTGCTGTCTCTCATCCGGCACCACCGCCGGTTGCGGCACCCGCGACACCCGCCATACCCGCCACACCGGGCGCGAGCTTCGAAGCCGCATTACGTGCCGCCATCCAGTCCGCCTTGCATTACCCGGAGTCGGCGCGCATGGGCGGTATCGCGGGCCGTACGCGTGTGGCGTTCGAATACCACGACGGCGTGATCTCCGGCGCGCGGGTCGTCATCTCCAGTGGCGTGGGACTGCTTGATCGCGCCGCGCTGGCAGCGGTGCGCGACGCGGTGAGTCCGAAGCCGGAATCCGCCTTTGCGGGAAAGACGCTCTCCGAACAACTGTGGGTCACTTTCAATCTGAACGAAACCGAATGAAACCGATTCTTTCCGCCATCACCGCCGCACTTTCGCTTTCTGCTCTTGCCGTCACAGGCACTGCCCGCGCGGGCGTACTGCCGCCCGGTGCGCCGGTGCAGCACGTGCTGCTGATCAGCGTCGACGGCCTGCATACCGGCGACCTCGCCAATTTCATTCAGGCGCATCCCGATAGCGCGCTGGCGAATCTGTCGAAGCAGGGCGTCGACTACACCAACGCCCATACGGTCGAGCCGGCCGATTCGTTTCCCGGCTTGCTGGCTCTCGTCACCGGCGGCACGCCCGCCGTGACCGGCGTGTACTACGACGACTCCTACGACCGACAGCTTGCGGCGCCGGGCAGCGATTGCAGCCGGACGGGCACTCGGGTTCGCTACGACGAATCGCTCGACGCAATCGGCGCCGACGGCCACGACGCCATCGATCCGGTCAAACTGCCGCGCGATCCGAGGCACGCTTGCGCGCCGGTCTATCCGCATGCGTTCCTGCGCGTCAATACGGTCTTCGAAGCCGTGCGTGAAGCGGGTGGCTACACCGCCTGGACCGACAAGCACCCGACCTACGAACTGGTCGAAGGGCCGTCCGGCCACGGTGTCGACGATCTGTTCCTGCCGGAGATCGGCGCCAACTACGAAGGCCTGAGCAGCGTGTCGACCCGTGAGATCACCGGTTCGCTCGGCAAGACCGAGGACTACGACGATCTCAAGGCGCGCGCGATCATCAATGAGATCGACGGCTTGACTCACGACGGCAGCCGGCACACAGCCGTGCCGAACGTGTTCGGGCTGAATCTGCAGGCGGTGAATGTGGCGCAGAAACTGTATGGCTATCGCGATGCCGATGGCGCTCTGACGCCGGGCGTCGATCGCGCGATCGGTCATGCGGACCAGCTGATCGGCCAGTTCGTGGCTGAACTGGAGAAACAGCATGTGCGCGACGACACGTTGGTGATCGTGACGGCCAAGCACGGCAACGGTCCGATCGATCCGGGCCGCCTCAACAAGATCGACGAGCGCCGCTTGCAAAAGGTGATCGCCGACGCCGCCCCCGGCGCGCTCGCGCAATTGACGACCGATCACGGCGCCCTGATCTGGCTGCGCGATGCGTCCGCCACGCAACGGATCAGCGCCGCGCTCCGCAGCCAGGCGAAAGCGCTGGGCATCGCGGACGTGCTAAGCGGCGACCGGCTGGCATTGCGCTTTCCGCCGCCGTCGCAAGACAGCCGCACGCCGGACATCGTCGTGGTATCGCGCGACGGTGTCATATTTACGCCACCGAAGGATGGCAAACTCGCCGAGCACGGCGGTTTTCATAACGACGATACAGCGGTGGCGTTACTGCTTGCGAGTCCGCATCTGGCTGACGCGGGCCGCCACGTGACTTACCCCGTCTCGACCACCCAGGTCGCGCCCACCATACTGGCCGCGCTCGGGCTGCCGCCCACCGCGTTACAGGCGGTCGCGCAGGAAGGCACGGCCGTGCTGCCGGCCGCGACGTGGGTGCAGTCACGGCAACTGGCTCAGGATCAACGAGGAATCCATCCACTTGGCAAGTGAACTGCCGATTGCCCTGCTCTGCGGGAGCACGGCGCGCGTTCTGGTCGTCGAGGACGATCCGAACGTCGCGCTTGAAATCCATGCCGCGCTCGAAGACTACGGCTTCGAAGTCGAATGCGTGTCGACCGGTCATCACGGTTTGCTGCGCGCCCTGAACGGCGACTTCGACGTCGTGGTGCTCGACCGCATGCTGCCGGACATCGACGGCCTGTCGATTCTGTCCACCTTGCGCAACGTCGGTAAGCGCACGCCGGTGCTCATCCTGAGCGCGTTGGGCGCAGTCGATGAACGCGTGCGCGGATTGCGGGCAGGCGGGGACGATTACGTGACCAAGCCATTCGACGGGCTCGAGCTGACCGCACGGCTGAACGCGCTGCTGCGCCGCCATTCATCGGCCGCGGAGCCGTCACAGTTGTGCGTCGGCGACCTGACGCTCGACCCCGCTACACGCGTCGTTCAGCGTGCCGGACAGACGCTCGAACTGCAACCGCGCGAGTTGGCTCTGCTCGAGTTCCTGATGCGCCACGCCGGCCAGGTCGTCACGCGCGCGATGCTGTTCGAGTCGGTCTGGAATTACCACTTCAACACGCAGACGAATGTCGTCGATATGCATATTTCCAATTTGCGCCGCAAGGTCAGTTGCAATGGGCGCCTGCCGGCCATGATCGTGACGGTGCGCAATGCCGGCTATATCATTCATGCGGAAAGCTAAACGGGCGGCACGGGTCAACGCGGGTAGTGTCGGCTGGCTGCTGATCGTTTTCGTCAGCTCCGCGATCGCGCTCTTCACGCTGCTGTACTGGCTGACGAGCAGCTACCTGCTGCATGAGGTAGACGAGCGTTTGCTGGGTGAGGTGGCCGAATTCCACACCATCGGCCGCGCCGAGGCGATCGCCAGCATCGCGGCGTTGAGCCGCCGCGACATCGCCAACAGCAGGCCGTATGGTGTGTTCGATGCGAACCACCAGTGGCTTGCGGGCAATGTTGCTCGCTTGCCTGCGGAGCCGGACCGCAAACCCTTCGACTACACGCAGACCTTCAAGGACGGCGACGCGGCGGTGGAGGGTCACTATCGCGGCATCATTGTGCCGACCACCAGTGGCGTACGGATCGTGGTCGGACATTCGATCGACGAGATCATTGTTTTCGACCGCACGCTGGTGAAGACGCTATGCGCGGGCGTGACGCTGACGATTCTGCTGGCGATCGGCTGCGGTGCCGCGCTCAACTGGATGTCGAACCGGCGCATTCGCGCGATTAGCGAGGCCAGCCGTGAAATCATGACGGGCAAGCTGAATCGCCGTCTGCCGACACGGGGTACGAGCCACGACCTCGACCGGCTGGCGTCGATTGTCAATACGATGCTTGACGAGATCGAACGCCTCGTCGAGGAAGTGCGTTGTGTGTGCGCCGGGATCGCCCACGATCTGCGCACGCCGATGACGCAGTTGCGCGCGGGACTTGAACGTGCCGCCAGGCGCTCGCGCACGCCGGAGGACTATGCAGCCGCGATCAACAGCGCGATTGCGAATTCAGACGTGGTGCTCAATCGCTTCACGGCGCTGCTCAGGATCGCGGAGATCGAAGCAGGAGGACGCCAGGCGAGTTTCGGTCCGGTTTCGCTCGATACGGTGCTGCGCGATGTCGTCGAACTTTATGAACCGCTTGCTCATGAGCGGGGTTTGACGATGAAGCTGCAGGCTTCGACGCCGGTGGAAGTGACGGGCGACGTCGATCTGCTGTTCGGCGTAGTCGAAAACCTTCTCGACAATGCGCTGAAGTTCACGCCGAGAGACGGCGCGGTCACGCTCGAGGTGAGCCAGGACGGCGGGCTCGTCATGCTGCGGGTGGCTGACACGGGGCCCGGCATCGAACCCGGCGAGCGCGAAGCGGTACTGAGGCCTTTCTACCGCAGTGGTGGCGCGGCCGCGCAGGCAACGGCGGGACACGGGCTTGGCTTAAGCCTCGTTGCGGCGATTGCGCGGGTTCATGACGCGGAGATCACAATCGGCGATAACCAGCCCGGTTGCAAAGTACTGCTGCGATTCGGGACGGCGCAGTAACCCTCTGTATCTCAGCTTCGCGGATTGTTGACAATCATGCGCTTCACGCCTCGTTCTCATTGAAAGCCGATCGATAGCAACGCGCGGCAGTGGATCGTCCCGTTCGGGTGTTTCCCGACTCAGGAAATGCGCCGCCGCGCCGTTAATCAGCGATAACCCTCTGACGGCTCGCACTCGTTGCGCCGTCAGGGCGGTTGAACACTGAGCCTGGCGGTTGAGCCGGCGATGGATGGCTATGGAGAAAACGGCGTGAACCGACTCAGCTTGAATACCAAACTGTGGCTTGCATTATTGATTACGTGGCTTGGCCTGCTGGGTCTCGGCGGCTGGGCCGCGTGGCAGTCGCGCACGACGATGCTGTCGGCGCGCAAGGCGGCGGTGCAAAACGTGGTCGAATGCGCGTACGGGATCGTGGCCGACTACGCGGCGCTCGTCGACCGGCATGAACTGACGCTCGATCAGGCGAAGCAGCAGGCCATGGCGCGACTGTCGGTGATGCGCTATCCCGGCAATGGCTACATGATTATCACGACAGCGACGCCGGTCGTCATCATGCATCCGACGCTCGCGGATCTGCGCAACAAGGACGTCACGCACTATGCGGATACCGACGGCAAGCTCCTGTTCGTCGAGATGGTCAAGCTCGCGCAATCGCAAGGACAAGGGTTCGTCAACTACATGGCGAGATTGCCCGGCAATACTGAACACGTGCCGAAGATCAGCTTCGTCAAACGCCTCGACGCGTGGGATTGGTATCTGATTTCAGGCGTCTACGTGAACGATATCAACGAAGCGTTCCGCGCCGATCTGCTGCGTTATCTGATCACCATTCTTGCGATCGGGAGTTCCAGCACGATTGCACTTGTGCTGATCATCCGCAACGTGAAACGCAGTCTCGGGGGCGAGCCGGCCTATGCCGCACACGTGGCGGAAACCATCGCGGACGGCGATCTGTCGCGGCCTGTTGCACTCGGTCGCGACGATCAGCAAAGCATGCTGTTCGCGATGCAGCGCATGCAGAGCCGGTTGGCTGAGGCGATGCGGCGCATTCGCGGCGGCACTGAAACGATCACTGTCGCGGCGGAGCAGATCGCAGCGGGCAATCTCGATCTGTCGGCGCGTACCGAGGAGCAGGCCTCGTCGCTGGGCGAAACCGCAGCGAGCATGGAGCAACTCACGGCGACCGTAAAGCAGAATGCCGACAACGCATTGCAGGCGAACCAGATGGCGCTCAGCGCATCGAAGCTCGCGGGCGAAGGCGGTGAGGTCGTCCAGCAGGTGGTCGCGAACATGCAGAACATCGCGGCGAGTTCGGCGCGCGTCGTCGACATCATTGCCGTGATCGAAAGCATTGCGTTTCAGACCAATATTCTCGCGTTGAACGCAGCTGTCGAAGCGGCGCGTGCCGGCGAAGAAGGGCGCGGCTTCGCGGTGGTCGCGGGGGAGGTGCGCAATCTTGCGCGCCGCAGCTCGGATGCGGCGAAGGAGATCAAGAGCCTGATCGAGGACTCGGTTGAACGGGTCGACGACGGCAAGGCGCTCGTCGAAAAAGCGGGCGGCACAATGCATTCGCTGCTTGAGGCAGTAAAGCGTGTCACCGACATCATCAGCGAAATTTCGGCGGCCTCCGACGAACAAAGCCGTGGCATCGAGCAGGTGAACGTCGCCATTGCGCAGATGGATGAGACGACGCAGCAGAACGCGGCGATGGTCGAAGAGGCCGCTGCCGCCGCGCAGTCGATGCAGGAGCAGGCGCAGATGCTACGCGACGTCGTCAACGTGTTCCGGCTGCAAGGCGAGACTGTCTGACGATGGGTGGGACGGCGACGCGCTTCGGGCATTGAGCGCGTCGCTTTTCGCTGCGTGTCTACGAAGACGGCATGCGGCGCGACCCGATCGGGATGAATATTCGCGAGGCTGGTCAGGCACGGGCGCACAAAACACAGATGCCTGGCACGATGCGTCGAGGCAAGCGCCCGGCGTCGCACGCTGTTGCTTACTTGCCGCCAGTGACATCGAGGAACGTGCCGGTGATGAAGGACGCCTCGGCGCTCGCTAGCCATAGGATTGCCCGCGCAACCTCTTCAGGTTGACCGCCTCTTCCCATGGGGATCGAGTCTTTGACGCGATCTACCCGTCCCGGCTCTCCGCCGCTAGCATGCATCTCAGTGTAGATGTGCCCAGGGCGAATGCAGTTGACGCGTATTCCATCCCGCGCGACTTCCTTGGCGAAGCCGGTCGTGAATGTCTCAATGGCACCCTTCGACGCAGCGTAGTCGACATATTCGTTTGGACTGCCGAGCCGGGCCGATGCTGACGAGATGTTGATCACGGCGCCGCCCCGCCCGTTGTGACGATACGACATGCGCTTCACCGCCTGCTGTGCACAGAGGATAGGGCCGATCGCGTTGACCGCGAAGATACGCTGCATCCGCTCGAATTCGAGGTCCTCTAGCCGGGACTGCTGCGCAATGATCGCGGCGTTATTCACCAGCACATCGATCCGGCCGAACTCGAGGTCAATCGCGGCGAATAGTTGAGCAACCTGCTCTGGATCCGCGCTATCTGCGCGCACGGGTAAAGCCCGGCGCCCGACAGCTTCTACCTCAGCCGCTACCGCAAGGGCGGCAGACTCGTTCGAGACGAAGCTGATCGCTACATCGTAACCTTGTGCGGCAGCGAGCCGCGCAGTCGCCGCGCCTACGCCACGACCGCCACCCGTTATCAGAATGAGCGGCGCCTGCGGGACGCGGTCTGGAGTCTTTGGCATATCGATATTCCTCACGGAAATTTAAAATGGGTGAAGAGGCATTTCAGGCAATCTCAAAGCCCCAGACAAACCGCTCCACCCGCGACGATCACGCAGGCGAGCCAGCGTTTTCCACTGACCGTTTCTCGCAGAAACATTCGTCCTATCAGCACCGCAAACACCACACTGGTCTCGCGCAAAGCCGATACCGCGCCCATCGCACCCGACTGCAACGCCCATATCACGATGCCATACGCCGCGATCGACACGAGGCCGCCGACGAGTGACGAGCCGATTGCCATTGGCGCCGCCCGTACCGGCGTCCACAGCGCCGCGAGCCCACGCGTTGCGATGAACAGCACCGGCATCAGCCAATAGAACAGGAACATCCACGCGGTGTAGGCGAGTGCCTGGCCGCCGGATAAGCGCACGCCGATGCCGTCGATCACGGTATAGACGGCGATCGTCACGCCGGTCGTCAGCGCAGCCAGCAAACCCGCACGCGACACGTGGCTCCCCTCCAGCGCGATGGCGATGATGCCACCCGATATCATCACGATCCCGAGCACGTGCAACGGACCGATCGCCTCATGCGCGAAGAGCGCCGCGCCGAGCGTGACGAGCAGCGGCGACGAGCCGCGCGCGACCGGATACGCCTGCGCCAGATCGTTGCGGCGGTACGACCGAATGAGCGTCACGTTGTAGACGATATGCACGAGCCCCGATGCGACGATGTACGGCCAGGCGGCGCCGGCCGGCCACGGTGTGAACAGAATCACGACCGTAGAGACCGCCGCGATGGCGATGCTCATCCACGTCATGGACAGGAACCGGTCACGATTGCCATGCAGCATCGCGTTCCAGCTCGCATGGAGCAGGGCGGCAAGGAGGACGAAACCGCCGGTATAACTGAGCATGCGGGTTGCGGAGTGGAAATGGGTGAAGGATTATGTAAGCAGGATATCTATCTTGTGGCGGGCTAACAAACCAGATAAATTGGGTGCTCACGTTAGATAAACTATTGCGAATGAAACGGGTACTGCCTCCGCTCAATGCATTGCGTGCCTTCGAGGCCGCCGGCCGGCTCGGCAGCTTCAAGGAAGCCGCTGCCGAATTGCACGTCACTCACGGTGCGGTGAGCCAGCACGTGCGTTTGCTCGAGGAGTGGCTTGGCGCACCGTTGTTTGAACGGCATAACCGGCGCGTGGTGCTCACGCCGGCTGCGAAGACCTATCTGGAGGAAATCGGCCCTTTGTTTGGTCAGCTTTCGCAGGCAACCGCGAGATATGGCTTCCCCGGAACGATCTCACGAACGCTGTCCGTGAATGCGCCCGCGACATTCGCGTTACGCTGGCTGGTGCCGAGACTGGCGAAATTTCATGTCGAGCATCTCGACGTGGACATCAGGGTGGAGACGTCGAACGAGTCGGTGGAGAGTCTGAACGATCGCTACGACGTCGTGATCCGGGGCGGCCCGGACACGTTCTATGGCTACTCGATGCGGCCTTTTTTGTCCGAGGAGCGGCTCCCGGTCTGCAGTCCGGCACTGTTGCGGCGCTTACCGATTCGGATCCCTGAGGATATGCGGCAGCATACGTTGCTGCACACGTCGAGCCTGCCGCGGCTTTGGCCGGACTGGCTGGCGAAGACGCAGATTCCTGGACTTCAGTCGGCAGCGGTCGTGACCTTCGACCACTTTTATCTCACGTTGCAAGCTGCCATCGACGGAATAGGCATCGCCATGGGGCCGACTGCGCTTGTATCAGACGACCTTGCTGCCGGCCGGCTGGTTGCGCCGTTCGCCGGTCCTCGTCTGCCATCGCGGAGCTATTGCACTTACGTTCCGGATGGGAAGTCCGAAGATGATCTGGTTGTGATGTTTCGCGCGTGGCTCGAGCGCGAGGGCATGCGTTGAGCAGCGACGCGTTCGGCTATGTAGCAGTGAACTCGGGGTGCGCCGATCCTCCTTACCCTGTGCTACGCTTTACACAGGCACGAACGAGAACTGAGTCATCGGCGAATCGGATGGTTGAAGCGCAGAGGATCGATTCAGCGGGAATAATCGAAATGTTCGTCTGAATTCCGGGGGGTGCAATGAAAAAAAGATTCCAGATGGTGCTTGTCGGCGCAACGTTTCTAACGGGGTGCGCGACCGCGAAATACGACAGCATGGGGCCCGCGCTGTCGCTGATGTCGCAGCAGCAGAAATGCTATCTCGTGGCTCAGACGGCATCGGCCGCGGCGAAGTGGCGCGATGACGGCGTCCCCGTCAGCGAAGCGCATGCGCGCCTCGACGCTGTCATCACGCCAATGCATGCGCCCGACGATTACAAGCAGCGCGTGCACGAAGGTATCGATACCACCTATCAAAGCCATGTCACGCAGCAACAGCTCTACTCGAGCATGAAAGGCGCATGCCGCGCCGAAAGCGCGAAAGTCCCCGCGCCGAATTGAACGGCGCCCGGGGCTCTGCTTATCCCCGTTCCGCCATCGCCAGGATCCGTTGCGCCATCCGCACGTTCGCGAAATCGACCAGCTTGCCGTCAAGCGAGATCGCCGCGAGGCCCGCGGTTTGCGCCGCTTCGAGCGCTTCCACGGTTCGGCGGGCGTCACGCACTTCATCCTCTGTGGGTGAAAATGCCAAGCGGGTCGCCTCGATCTGCCCGGGATGGATGACCTGCTTGCCGTCATAGCCCATCGCCGCGGCTTTCAGCGCCCATGCTCGCGTCAGCACAGGATCGCGGAACGCGCCACATGGACCATCGATCGCACGCAGTCCAAACGCGCGGGCGGCGACCAGAATCCGCATCATCGGATACGTCCACAAGTCGAGTGGTGTGGCGGCGTAGTTGCCCGCTTCATCTTTGAGTGTGACGGCATAACCGGGGTGCGTGCCGCCGATCTCGACGTTGCGCGCGCCAATCGACGCCGAAAAGTCGCCGACGCCGAAATGCAACGCGGTGAGCCAGTGACTCGACCCGGCAATGCTATCGACGTTCACGACACCGCGCGCCGTCTCAATCAACGCCTCGATTTCGAGTGGCGCGAATGACTCGGGTCGCGCGGCCAGCAACCGCTCCGCCTGTGCAATGACGGTTGTCGATTCCACCTTGGGAATGAGGATGGAATCGAGCCGCGGCGCTTCGGCGACCAGGGTCCGGACTTCATCTTCATCGATACCGTGCTCGTTCGCGTTGATTCTGACCGTGACGGTCTTGTCGCCCCAGTCGAGTTCGGCGAGCGCCTGCACGGCCGTTTTGAGCGCTTCGTCTTTTTTGTCGACGGGCACGGCGTCTTCAAGATCGATGAACACCGCATCGGCCGGGCACGCCGCCGCCGAGTGCAACATTTTCATGCGATGCCCGGGCACAGCAAGCACGGTGCGCGTCGTACGTGAGCGCGGCTTCAGGTTCGGATCGGATTCGAATCGATTCATGAGCCGCTCCGTTGCGAGCGTGCGTCCGCTTCGATTTCCGCCAGAATGGCCTCGGTATGCTGGCCGACTGCCGGCACGGGACCCATGACGGGTTCGAGCCCCGGGATCGTAACGGGGGGTAGAAACATATCGTGCGGTCCGCTCTCGGTTTCGACGCTGCGGTAACGATTGCGCTCGCGCAATTGGGGGTGGTCAAGCAGTGCCTCGACGTCGTTCATCATGCCGTTCGCAATCGACGCGCGATCCAGCCGTGCCAGCACTTCCGCGCTGCTCCACGCGGCGAAGCGTTGCTCGATCGTCTGTTCCAGCGCCTCGCGATTGGCGACCCGTAACGAGTTCGAGACGTAGCGCGGTTCAACCGCGATAGCCGCATCGTCCAGTACGACTGTGCAGAAGCTGAGCCACTCACGTTCGTTCTGGATACCGAAGAAAACCGTCTTGCCGTCGCCGGTCGCGAAGGGACCGTATGGCGCGATGGTCGCGTGCCGTGCGCCGCTGCGCGGAACCGGCTCACCGCGGCCACGCGTGTAGTACGCCGGATAGCTCATCCACTCGGTCAACGCGTCGAACAGTGAGACCTCGAACGCCATGCCTTTGCAGGTGCGCGAGCGCTGATGCAGGCCCATCAGGATGCCGTTCAGCGCGTACATGCCAGTCGCGATGTCGGCAATCGCGAGGCCGCATTTCGAGGGCGTCGCGGGCGTGCCGTTGATCGACAGGAAGCCGGTCTCGCATTGCACCAGCAGGTCGTAGGCCTTCTTGTCGCTGTACGGCCCGTTGGAACCGTAACCGGAAATATCGCAGGCAATCAGTTGCGGAAAACGGGCAATCAGGGATTTCGCGTCGAGCCCCTGGCGTTGCGCGGCGCCGGGCGCCAGATTCTGGATGAAGACGTCCGCGCGGCCGAGCAGCGCCTCAAGCGTTTCCTGTCCGCGATCGGTCTTGATGTCGAGCGCGAGGCTTTCCTTCGAGCGATTGGTCCAGACGAACTGGCTCGATAGGCCATCCATCGCGGTATCGTAGTTGCGGGCGAAGTCGCCGACCTCCGGGCGCTCGATCTTGATGACGCGCGCGCCCCAATCGGCCAGATGCCGGCTTGCCAGTGGTGCGGCAATGGCCTGTTCGATCGAGACGACCGTGATGTCGTTGAGTGGATGGTTCATCTTCTGCATATCCTCGATATTTCAATGCGTAAAGCAGGTGCTCAATTTTTTCTTACCGCGCTGCGATGGCATGGTCGATTACGGCACCATCCAGCTCAGAACGGGTGTGGACTGGAGATAGACGAGCAGGCTGAGCGCCGCGATCATCAGAACGGTCCAGCCGGCCACGCGCCTGAACAGCACGCCTTCCTTGCCCATCATGCCGACCGCCACCGCGCCGACCGCGAGGTTCTGCGGCGAAATCGCCTTGCCGACCACGCCGCCCGACGTATTGGCCGCCGTCAACAGAATGTCGGATAGGCCAGTGTGATGCGCGGTGGTGAGTTGCAGCATGCCGAATAGCGCATTCGCGGACGTATCCGAGCCGGTGAGCGCGGTCGCAAACCAGCCGAGAACCGGCGATACCGGCGCGAAAGCCGGGCCCGCCTTGGCCGCCCAGATGCCAAGCGTCACGATCTGGCCGGACAGGTTCATCACGTAGGCCACACCGACCACGCAACACACCGTGAAGACTGCCCAGCGCAGTTCATGCAGGTTCTTCAGATAGGTCCGGATTGCAACAGGCGCGCTGACTTTAAGGATGAGCGCGGACAGCAAACCGGCGATCAATACGATCGAACCCGCGGAAAGCAGCCATTCGAATTTGGCATTGACAGCCGATACGGCAGCGCCGTTCGGATCGATGACGTGCAGGCCGGGCCATGCAAACGTCGAGGTGATGGCGCCTAGTGCATGGCCGACAAAGCCGATCTGCGTCGATGCGACGACGAGAATCACGGCGGCGTAGGGCGCGAGCGCGCGCAGAACCTCGGCGCGTGAATCGCGCGCCTGAGCCGTGCCGGCAGGGGCGTTGCCTCGCCCGGTTGCGTGATGGAAATGCGAGGCCGTGCCCGAGCCTGGCATCGGCATCGTCATGGTGGCACTGTGAGACACGCCTGCCAGATCGCGACTGGGTTCAAGGCGTTGATGACCGGCGGAATTCGCAACGGCCATCCCGGTTGCCGTTCCAGCCAGGTCGGGGCGCAACACGTCCGGCGACCAGACGCGCAGGAACACAATGGAAACACCCGCGCAGATCAGGGCGGCGACGATATCGACGAGTTCAACTGGCAGCAGCATCGATCCCGCAAACTGCGCGAGCGCAAACACCAGCCCGGTGACCAGTGCGAGCGGCCAGACTTCCTTCATCCCGCGTCGTCCGTCGACGATAAATACGAGGATCAGCGGAATGAAGAGCGACAGTAACGGCGTTTGCCGTCCCACCATCACGCTGATCTCATGAACCGGCAAACGGGTGATCTTGGCGAGCACGGTAATGGGCAAGCCGAGTGCGCCGAACGCGACCGGGCTGGTGTCGGCGATCAGGCAAACCGCTGCGGCCTTTAACGGCTCGACGCCGATCGAAATCAGCAACACCGCACAGATTGCCACGGGTGCGCCACCGCCGGCCAGCGCTTCCAGCAGCGCGCCGAAGCAGAACGCGATCAACACCGCCTGCACGCGTTGATCGGCGCTGACGCGGGCGAGTGCACGCCGCAGCACGTCGGCGTGGCCGCTTTCCTGCGTCAGCTTGAACAGCCAGATTGCATTGATGCCAATCCAGATGATCGGGAAGAATCCGATCGCGGCGCCTTCGAGTGCGCCACTGGCTGTCTGGCTGGCGGGCATCCCGTACACGAAGAGCGCGACCGCCATCGAGACCGCGAGCGAGGCAAGCGCCGCCCAGCGCGCCTGCAAGCGCAGCACGCCGAGTAGAACGAAGAGGGTGAGGAGGGGAAGGGCGGCGAATGCGGCGGAAGCCCCTATTGAATGCGCGACGGGGTCGAAAATCTGGGTGTACATGCGTCTCCTTCGAGCTCTGTGCGAGCGTCTTTTATCGACTACGAAGGCCACAATTTAGACGCACGCAGAGTCGGCGTGAAATACCGATTCGAGCTACCGGGTATAGGTGACGCCTATAGCTCCGCCGTTCCGGCGTCATTGCGTTGCAGCACGCCGGACCAGATGCCGCTTTCGATCAGTTCGGCCACGAGGCGCGTGACGACCTTCTGAATCGCCAGCGACGCGGCGCTGGTGGGCAGCGCATTCGGTACACACAAGCCGACGGGGCGGCTGATTTCCGGATCGACCAGCCGATGGATCAGATGCTGGTCCGCGGTATTACGCCCGAATGCATCCGACGAAACGATCGTCACCACCTCGCCTTGACGCGCGATGGCGAGCATGGTTGGTAGCGAATCGACATCGCCGACGATGTCGGGTTCGACGCCTTCGCGCGCAAAGGCGCGTTCGATCAGCACGCGCAAGCCATTCGCCGCGCCTGGCAGCACCATTGGCACGCTTGCGAGCTGGCGCAACGGTACGTCCTGCGCTGGGCCGATGCCATCGATCTGTCCGAACACGAACAGCTTTTCTTCGAAAAGCGGATGTACCGAGACGCCTCGCGTTTCCGATTCGCGAAACAGGATCGCCATGTCGAGCCGGCCATTCGCCATCAGTTCGGCAAGATAACCGCTCATCCCTTCGACGATCTGCAAGCGGATGCCAGGATAGTGACGCCGCACATAGTCGAACAGTGGCAGCGCGAACACGACCGCAACACTGGTCGGCAGACCGATTGCGACCTGGCCGGACTCCGTGCCGTTCACGCGCACCGCAAGTGGAATCTGCGCCATCTGGCGGAGCACGTCGCGTGCGCGAAGATAGAGTGCGCGACCGGCTTCGGTCGGCTGCACGCCCTGATGGCTGCGCAACAGTAGCGTTGCTTTCAGTTCGGTTTCGAGTCCGGCGACCTGCTGGCTGAGCGAAGGCTGAGCGACACAAAGCTGCTCGGCCGCCTTCGAGAGGCTGCCGCAATCGACGATCGCAACGAAATATTTGAGCTGGCGGATGTCCATAGGAGAAGCTTAACTCATGGTTCAAGCCGGGTTATCGCTTGCTCCTTCCCGTTCATCACGGTACTATTTTCCGCATGAACAGGTTCCACATCCAATCGATTATTACCGCCACGAATGTTTTGGCGGAATAGCTCTCGACTTGAAAGTTCGCAAGCAACCCGCCCAGAAGGCGGGTTTTTGCTTTCTGGGCTCTACCAGAGGACTTGGAAATGATGAGCAGGAACGAGGACAGTTTGAAGGGGGCAGTCGTTCTGCATATGGTCTGCGGCAAAATCGCGTCGGGGAAATCAACGCTGACAAAGCACCTGGCGTGCACGGAGAACGCTCTGATCATCAGCGAGGACGTCTGGATGGCGCACCTCTATCCAGGCGAGGTTCTCGCGTTGGAAGACTATGTACGTTGCTCGGGGCGCATCAGACGAGTGCTCTCGGACCACGTCCGGGGGCTCCTGTCGGCCGGGGTGTCCGTGATTCTGGATTTCCCCTTCAATACCGTTGACAGCCGTGCGTGGGCACGCGAGTTATTGAGTGGAACCGGGGTAGAACACCGGCTTCACTTTCTGGATGTCAGTGACGAAGTGTGCAAGATCCGTCTCAGTGCGCGGAATGCCTCAGGCGAGCATCCGTTTGAAACGACCGATGCCGAATTCGACCAGATAACGCAGTACTTTGTCCCGCCTTCGGCAACCGAAGGTTTTCAGATCGTGCGGCACGCTCCTACGCAATGACCCGCGCTCGATCAGACCGATCGGCAGCGTCAAGCTTCGGGTTCTGGAGTGGGGCTTTCATGCGCGGATCGCCCTCGGCTGCCCCTGGTTGTCCTACGTTTTGTTGCAGATGACACGACGAGATATCGAGGATTGGGAATGCGGTGCTGTTTCGCCGCCGATGGCGAGTGCAGTGAGCATCTGACAAAATCTCCAGCAGAACACCCGGAACGGAGGCAGCTTGCAGACGGTCGAATACCGCTTTTCCACCACCTGGCGCATCGATGCGCCAATGCAGGAAGTTTGGGCGGCAATCCAGGATTCGGCGCGCTGGCCCGAATGGTGGAATAATGTCGAGCGCGTGGACCAGCTAGAGGCGGGTTCCGAGCAGGGCGTGGGCGTCGTGCAACGTTATACGTGGAAAGGCTGGCTGCCCTATCGCCTCGTGTTCGATATGCGGGTGACGCGTGTCGACCCGTTGGTCGCGCTGGAGGGGCAAGCCAGTGGTGACGTCGAAGGCGTCGGCCGGTGGAGCTTTTCGACCGACGGAGGCGAGCTTACCGTGGTCCGCTACGACTGGTGCGTGCATACGACCCGCGCATGGATGAATGCATTGGCGCCGTTGTTGCGACCGGTTTTCCAATGGAATCACGACGCAGTGATGCGCGAAGGCGGCGCAGCGCTGGCGCGACGGCTGGACGCGCGGCTGGTCGGCATTGAGCATGGATGAAGTCCATCACATCGGATGAGGTGCCGGCCCCCGACGCAGGCAGGGCTCCGCAACCCTGCCTCACCAACGAAGATAATCAAACGTAGCGCATTTCGTCGAGGTCGGCGATGAGCTTCGGGCCGCCCGGATGCCAACCCAGTCGCGCCTGCGTTTGGGCACTGGAAGCCGGAAAATCCATGCCGACAAACATCCCCATCCATCCAAAATGCTCGGCCGCTTTTTCCGGTGCGATGGAAACAGCCGGCAGATTCAGCCCTCGGCCAAGGGCCTCAGCGATCTCGCGACTGCTGACGCCTTCTTCGCCGACCGCGTGATAGCGTGCGCCCGGTTCGCGCGCTTCCACGGCGAGACGATAAAGACGCACCACGTCGAGCAAATGGCCCGCCGGCCAGCGGTTACGGCCTTCGCCCACATAGGCTGAGACGCCTTTTTCACGAGCGATCGCGACGAGTGGCGTGATGAGCCCCTGCTTGACTGTGTTGTGAACCTGCGGAAGTCGCACCACCGACACGTTGACACCTTTCTCCAACAACTCATTTCCCGCAAGTTCGGACGCGATGCGCGGATTGGGATGATTGATATTGAAGACGTCTTCGGTTGCAGGCTGGCTGAGCGCAGGGTTGCCTATTCCGGTCCCGGAGGTAATGACGAGAGGACGATCGGAGCCGGCGAGGGCAGCGCCGAGCGCCGCGATAGCACGTTTGTCTTTTTCGCAATTCTCGACAAACCTTGAAAAGTCGTGATCGAAGGCCGTGTGGATTACGCCTTCTGCTTTCGCGGCACCACTGCGCAAGCTCTCGGGATCTTCCAGGCTTCCGTGGTGCACCTCGGCCCCTGCAGCAAAGAGCGCTTGGGCACCGGTTTCCGAACGGGTCATACCGATCACCTGATGACCAGCCTTGATGAGCTCGGGGACGAGGGCCGAACCGATGAATCCGGTTGCGCCCGTGAGAAAGATACGCATGACAAAGCTCCTTGGTAGTCAGAGCCGTACTATCCGATCATTCCTTACTCGTTAAAAGTAGTGAGATCATCCTATTAAAATGATTAACAGGCTTGTAAGCGCAAGAGAAATCAAGTGTGGAGTCGTCATGCATTCCGACCTCCCGAGCCGGAAGGTGTTCGTCATCGACGTATCTTTCCGAAGAGGACCGCAGGATGCCCGATAAGTACTGGATGAGCTAATGTCACGGGGTGTTGCGTGAAACTGTCGTACCAAGGTGCCTAAAAAATGACCCGAATGCAAAGCGTTGTCGACGTGAATGTGCTGTTCCTCAATGACAAGGGCGAATGCCTTTTCCTCCAGAGAGCTAACACCGGATTCAGGGACGGTCAGTACGCGCTAGTTGCCGGCCATCTTGAGCCTCATGAATCGATAGAGGAGTGTGCGATTCGCGAGTCGAAGGAAGAGGCCGGCGTGACGATTGCACCTGGGGCGCTGAACTTCAGACTCGTCATGCGTCGCGATTCGGATCAGAACCGCATCAGCTTTTTTCTGTCGTGCCGATCATGGGAAGGCGTTCTGACCAACATGGAGCCACAAAAATGCTCCGGTTTTGTCTGGGCGAAGCCGGACAATCCACCCACGCCCATCGTCGACTATGTGGCGGACGCCCTCATGCGTATTCAGGAGGGCGTCATGCTTGCCGATTTTAAGGCGTAGGCGTTTCTTTTCTCGCGCTCATTGCCTTCGGTTTCCATCAGCCGCCCTTCGCACTGCCTTGCGCATTGGGCGTGAAGTGGCATTTCGGGTCGTTCTTCCCCTGCTCGGAGCAACAGGTCAGCAGATTTTTGACCGATTCGACGCTCGCTGCATCCCACTCCGCCTTGCTCTTATTGTTGTCGACCGGCATCCAATGGTTCAGCGGATAGCTGCTGGCGAGTTTGTCGCTGCCCTTCGGCGGCGGCAGCATGCCTGCCGCGAGCGGGACATAAATGTCGCAGCTATGTTGATTGCCGATGCGATGGCAGCCGATACAGGTGTTGCCGGGCGTGCTGATCGCAAGCGAGGTCCACGATGCGAAGGCGTCGCCGATATTGACGTATCTGCCCCACGGGTCGGTCGGCACCTTGTCCCATACCTGGCCGAGCCACGGGCTGTACATCACGGGGCTCGCATCGTGGCACGACACGCACTTTTTCGTCGCGGTCGCGGCGGGCGGCCACCAGAATGTTTCCGCGGACACATGACCCGGCGGCGGTGTTTTTTCGTTGGGCGGCGGCACACGCGAAGCGTTGAAGCCTACGGCACTGCCCGGATGCTCTGCATGGAACCAGCACGTTTTGCCGTTAGCCGTATTGTGCAGCACGATGTCGACTTCGTCGTAGAGCGGGCTTTTGTCCGCGCGAATCATCTTGCGGCGGCAGAACGCGGCGATTTCCGTTGCGCCGTGCGACAGGTTGATGATCTTCGAGTAGGGTGTGCACGGGCCGGAAGTGGGCGATTCATAGGGCAGCAACGCGGGGCGGTCGCAGGTCATGTTCGTGAAGTAACGCGCGGGCACGCGGTTGTTCACCGTTATCGGCACGGTGGTGCCTGCGTTGCAGTTGAAAGCGGGAATCTCTCCGGCTTCGTCGACGCACTGCTGGCCATATTGAAGGAGCGTCTGATCCGCTGTGCCGGCGGCGAAGGTGGAGCGTGCCGCGAACATCAGGAGCAGCACCAGTACGCGCAAACAGGTTGTCATTGTCATGCTCCGTTGCGTGTATAAGGCGCCGCGATCTTGCGGATCGCTTCGATGTATTTGACGTAGCCCGTGCAGCGGCAGATGTTGCCGCCAACCCAGCTCTCGATCGTTTCGTCGAGTTGCCTGACGTCGACGGGATTCGACTGCAAGTGATCGAGCATCGCGGTGGCCGCCATCAGAAAACCCGGCGCACAGTAACCGCACTGGAATGCGAATGATTCGAGGAAGCTCTGCTGAAGCGGTGAAAGCTTCCCGTCCTGCATGAGTCCTTCAACGGTATAGACGTGCATGCCCTGCATGGCGCTCACCGGCGTCGAGCAGGCGAGCGTTTTTTCCATCGGCGCGTCCGGCAGATTTCGCGTGCCGACGGTACACGCACGGCACACGCCGATTCCACAGCACAGCTTGGTGCCGGTGAGATCGCGCCGCTCATGCAGAAAGTCGATCAGGTTCATGTCGCCGTCGGCAGGTTGTGCTTCGACAGCCTGCCCGTTGATGACCATGCGAATAGCGCCGCTCATTGCAGAACTCCTCGAATCTGTTCCGGTGTCACCGGCGTTTCCCCGAAGCGATGGCCCGTTGCCATTGCAAGCGCGTTGAGCAGGGCCGGCGCGATGGGACACATCACGGCCTCGGCTATGCCGCGGGCGTTGCCGGGATCGCCGTTGGGCGGCGGCAGGGCGATCAGGGTCTGCATGGGAATGTCGGTCAACCGCGAGACCTGATAGCGGTCCAGATTCCACCGGCCGCCCCCCGGACCCTCATTGCCGAGCGGACAGGTTTCGGTCAGCACGTTGCCGATACCCATAGCAACCGCGCCCTGCGACTGTCCTTCTACCAGCTCCGGACACAACTGCCGCCCGACGCTTACCGACGACACGACATGCTCGACCTTGACGCGGCCGTTCGCCGGATCGACCGCCAGCGCGATGAGCGCAGCCGACGGCGCGTAGGTCGTGCGCTGGAATTTCGCGCCGTCGATTACGGGCAGATGCAGGTCTCGTTGCAATAGCGTCAGACTGTCGGGATTCGTGCCTACCGCGACGCAGTCGTATTCGATATCGGCCGAACCGGACTTGAAGGGATAGGTGCCCGTCCAGAAGGAACCGGCATAACTGGCATGCACGGCCGCGACGGTGGGCAGATTCATGCTGCGCATGCGCTCGACCAAATCGCTCCAGAGAAGCGGCTTGCTGATGCCGCGTGCGGTTAGCGCGCCATCCACCCATTTGACGTCGGCCGGTTTCACGTTCGCGTGCCAGAGCGTCCATGCTGCCGGCAGCACGCTCTCCAACAGCAATGCCTGCGCCGCGCCCTTCACCGCGTGGTATTGATGAAACGCGCCGAGGCAGGCGCTCGACGATCCCGACGTGTAGCGCACGTCGGTTTGCTTCTGCGGATTTGACGTGCCGTTCAGGCCCAATGCCTGAAAAGGCTCGAAGACACTCATTGCGATCGTCTGTGCGTTCTGCCCCAGGTACTCGGATGGGGCGAGGCCGAGCGTCGTGGCCGCGCCGTTGCCCATATCGGTGTAAGTCGTGAGCACGCGAAGACTGCTGTCCGGCAGGATTTGCACCATGCCGTACATGCCATCGCCCGACGTGCCGAACGCTTCGTTCGCCATCGCAAGCCCGATGCCGTACTTCAAACCTTGTGCCTCACGTTGCGCGCGCGTGTTATCCCGCTCCTGCCACAACGGGTGTGCTTCGAGACGATCGAGCACATTGCCCAATTGCAGGTCGAACAGGATCGGCGCGCCGGTAATGGCACGACCTCTGCCAGGCGAAGGGGCATTGCCAAGCAGATTGGCTCTGCGGATCGCGAAGGGCGACATGCCGAGTTCTACGGCCGCCTCATCCATCAGCGTTTCGATCGCCATGAAAGCCTGCGGGCCGCCAAAGCCTCGCTGTGAACCGCCGAATACTTCGGGCGTGTAGAGCGACTCGGCCGTGGCATTCGCACGTGTGATCTCGTAGCAACTCATCGCGCTGAGCGCCGCCAGTTGCGCGACGTAGGGCGAGAGGTTTTTCTTGCCGCCACCGTTCATCGTGAAATCGCATTTGAGCGCCTGGATCTTGCCCTGACGGTCGAACCACAGCGATTCGGTGAACTGTGTCTCGCAGCGCTTGAGGCCGACCTGGAACTGCTCGTAGCGCGATTGCTGCCAGCGCAGCGCGCCTTTCGCGAACGGCGCGGCGAGCGCAAGATAAAGCGGAAAGTACGAGCGATCGCGGCCTCCGAAGCCACCGCCTGGATAGCACGCGACGATGTGCACGCCGTTGATGGTCACCTTGCTGTTCAAAAACAGGGACGCCGCGCTGCCTGCGTCCTCGCTGGCGGATTGCGTGCCCAGCACAAGACGCAGTTCGCCCGAGGCGGCGTCGTACCACGCGAGTCCGGCTTCAGGCTCCATGAACATCGGATCGATAGCGGGCGTCAGGAAGTCCCGACTGTTCGATGCGCCTGCCTTGAACCATGTGCCTTGTTCCGCGTTGCGCTGGATGGTGGCGTCGATATTCACGCTGGCTTTTCCGAGCGCCTCCAGATATTCGGGCGTGGGTTTGCCGTTGCTGCCGGTCTGGAAGTCTTTGACGTAGTTGAAGTTCGTGTCGTCGTCGCGCACGTAGGTCGTTGTGGGCGTGAAAGCGACGGGCTTGGGGCGGTCGCCCACGTCCACCATCGCACCATAGCGGATCGTGCCGTCGTTGAACTCGAGCAGTTTGCGCGCGCGACGGTACACGTCGAAATTCGCAAAGATCAGCATCGCGGCGGGCTGGCCAAAACAGTCTGCGGGATAGCCCTTGCGGGCAAGCCAGTAGATGTCCTGACTCGCGATCGGGTCGGACTCCGGCGCGAGCGCGATCTGGCGCGAGAGCAAGGCGTCGTTGTCGACAATGGCGACGGGCTGCAACCCGGGCGGCAGCATGCTCAGGTCGTAGCCTTCGTACACCCGGTCGACACGATTGCAGCGCAACGCGTACAGCCAGTTTTCCTGCCGCGGCCAGCCGACGAAATCGCTTGCCTTGAAATCCCGCGCGTAGATTTTCTGGCCCGTTACCTTGGGGATGCCGTCTATTCGCCAGCGCGCCTTGCCTGGCTCAGGCGCCCACGGGGGCCCATTGTCCGGCTCGGTCTGCATCGACGAATTGAGGATCGCCGCAGGCAGATTGCTGATTGAAATTGCGACTACCGCGCCGCTTCCCACGACTTTCAGGAAAGTGCGGCGTGTAACAGGTATATCGAATGCCATTGGGGACTCCCCGGATTAATTGTATTCCGTTCTTTATGCAAAATGATTGCGCATTCGCCGTATAGGCGAGCTATGCCTGTGTAAACAGATTGTCAACCTGTTTCAGGGGTTGGTGGCTCGTAATTGATTGGCGAATTTATCCGCCGATATGACTTGAGTCGTATCGGTACGCAGTCGGGCTATCAGCCCGCGCTTACGTCTGGGCTTTCAGGGGCGGTCATTTCACCGGCAGCAGGCTGCTTCAGGCAACCCCGGACTGGATGTCTCTTTCTCTTATCATGGTCTGCTCCCGCGTCATCGTTATTAGATATTTGGATTGATTTTTGATAATGCTATGCGCTGGAAACCGTTACTGCAAGACGGTTATTTAATCTATCCACATTGGATAATTTCGCATCTTGTCGGCGCATGATTTTCGCTCAAGGGGGCTGAGAACAGATTTACGCAAGCTGACGATGTCGCCAAAAAAAACGCCGCACCCGGCGGGGTACGGCGCATGCCGAAAGGTCCTTGAGAAACAACCGTCAGGCGCTCTTTTCCGCAGCGGCAGGAAACGGCAAGCTATGAACCCGTTTGCCCGTGGCCGCGAAAATCGCGTTCGCAACCGCCGGCCCAACCGGCGCGACGCCCGGCTCGCCGACGCCGGTCGGCGCTTCGCCGGACTGCACGATATGCACCTCGACTTTCGGCATCTCGGCGAACCGCAACACCTGGTAGCCGTCGAAGTTGCTCTGCTCGACCTTGCCGTCCTTTAGCGTGATTGCGCTGTGCAATGCAGCGCCAAGGCCGAAACCGATGCCGCCTTCCATTTGGGCCGCGATGACGTCGGGATTGATCGGCGTGCCGCAATCCACCGCACAGACGACGCGTTCCACTTTCACGTTGCCGTCCTTGTCGACGGAGACTTCCGCGACCTGGGCCACGAACGTCTTGAATGCCTCGGCGACCGCGATCCCGCGTCCGCGACCTTTCGGCAGCGGTTTAGCCGGATCCCAGCCCGCTTTCTCCGCGGCCAGTTCGAGCACGGCGCGCATGCGCGGTTCATGAGTGAGCAGGTCGCGGCGGAAGACGAACGGGTCCTTGCCTGCGGCGTGCGCGGCCTCGTCGATGAACGCCTCGACTGCGAACGCTGTGTGTGAACTGCCGACCACTCGCCACCACAACACCGGCACGCCGGTCTGCGTGGTCGTTAATTCGACCGAGATGTTCGGAATCGCGTAGGCCACATTAGCGGCGCCCTCGACCGACGTCGAGTCGATCCCGTTCTTGACCATGACGCTCGCGAACGGCGTGCCGGCGAGAATCGACTGCCCGACGATCCGATGCCGCCAGCCGACGAGCTTGCCGTCGGCAGTCAGTCCGGCATCGAGTTTGTGGAAGTACATCGGGCGGTAGAGGCCGCCGTGGATATCATCCTCGCGGGTCCACTGCAGCTTGACCGGCGTGCCGTTCGCGCCCAGCGCCTTCGCGATCGACACGGCCTCGACGATATAGTCCGACTGGGTGTTCGCGCGTCTGCCGAAGCTTCCACCCGCGTACAGCGTGTGAATTTTCACCTGCTGCGGATCGAGCCCCGCCGTGTGGGCGGCGTTAGCCTGGTCGACGGTCTGGAACTGGTCGCCTGCCCAGATTTCGCAACTGTCGGCGGTGAGTTTGACAACCGCGTCGAGCGGTTCCATCGGCGCGTGGGCGAGATACGGAAACGCGTAGGTAGCGGAGATTTTCTTCGCCGCGCCCGCGAGCGCCTGCGTCGCATCACCGTCTTTCCGGGCGGATGCACCGGGCTGTTCGGCGAGCTGCCGGTACTCAGCCATGATTGCGTCCGAGCTGCGTTTTTCGGCCTTCGAGTCGTCCCATTCGACCTTCAGCGCGTCGCGACCCTGTTTCGCCGCCCAGAAGCCCTTCGCGACCACCGCGACGCCGCCCGGCACTTGCACGACCGAGACGACGCCCGGCACGGCTTTCGAGGCCGACGCATCGAACGATTCGACCGTCGCGCCAAAGAGCGGCGGACGCTGCAGTAGCGCGACCAGCATGCCGGGAAAGGTCACGTCGAGCGTGAACTGCGCGGTGCCGTTGGTTTTCGGCGGCACGTCGACGCGCGGCAACTGTGGTTGGCCGATCAAACGAAAATCCTTCGGCGACTTGAGCGCGACCTTGTCCGGCACCGGCAAGCGGGCTGCGGCCGACGCGAGCGAGCCGTAGGTTGCGGTCCGGTTCGTGGCCGCGTGATGAACGATGCCGTCACGCGTCGTCAGATCGGACGTGGGCACCTGCCACTGCGCAGCGGCAGCGGAGACCAGCATCGCGCGTGCTTTCGCGCCGGCTTCGCGCAACTGCATCCACGAGTTGGCCATCGCCGAACTGCCACCCGTGCCCTGGATCGTGCCGAAGGCGAGATTCGCGTAGCGCTTCGCGTCGGCCGGTGCGCTTTCGACACGCACGTCCTGCCAGTTCGCATCCAGCTCTTCGGCGACGATTGTCGCGATGCCGGTGTAAGCGCCCTGGCCCATCTCGACATGCTTGGCAATGACGGTAACGCTGTTGTCGGGCGCGACGCGCAGGAATGCATTGGGTGCGAAGGTCGCCTCGGACAGCGTGGCAGCGAGCGCGCGGCGCCCCGTGCCCGCCCACTCGAAGCCGACGGTGAGGCCGACCGCCGCGACGGCGCCGGCTGCTTTCAGGAAGGTCCGGCGCGACGAGCGTACCGAATCTGTGAGATCGAGATCGGTTGTCATGGTCAGGCCGTCAGGGTGGCAGCGGCTTCGTGGATGGCCGCGCGAATGCGGGTGTAGGTCGCACAGCGGCACAGATTGCCGTTCATCGCGGCGTCGATGTCGGCGTCGGTGGGCTTGGCATTGTGTTCAAGCAAGGCCGTCGCGGACATGATCTGTCCGGACTGACAGTACCCGCACTGCGGGACCTGCAACTTGACCCACGCGGCTTGAACGGCTTTGGCGGGCCGGCTTTCGATGCCTTCGATGGTCGTGATGCGCTTGCCCGAAATGGCGGCGAGCGGCAGCACGCAGGAACGGGTGGCTTCGCCTTCGAGATGAACCGTGCAGGCGCCGCATTGCGCCATGCCGCAACCGAACTTCGTGCCGTGCAGGCCGGCGTTCTCGCGGATCGCCCAAAGGAGCGGGGTAGTGGGATCGGCATCGAGCGTAACGTTCTTGCCGTTGAGGACAAACGATGTAGACATGGAACCTCTCCGTGGGGAAAGCCCGAACTTGGCGCCGGGTGTACGCGGCAGTGTGACTGAACGTCTGCCGTTGCGCTTACACAATCCTGCAAATATATTGAACAATGCTGCAAATCCAGCGTGCTGTCCGTGGCTGCCGGGCAACAGTTGGGTATGCTCGACTCCGTCAACGGATTTCTATGCGCATGAAACAGAATTCCTCCTGGTTCGATCCCACGGCGTCGCGCGAAACGGCACGCCGCGAACTCGCCGCGCTAATCAGCAGCGCAAGGCGCGGGCTTCGGCCCGTTCGACTGTCCCGGCAAGGGCCGGTATCGCCGACCAACATAACTAGTCTTCACAGTCAGGACACCAGCCACAATGGGACCCAAAGTAGAAACGGTCGCTGACGACATCACCTTGCCCGCGCAAGTCGATGTCGTCGTCATCGGCGGCGGCATTATTGGCGTGAGCACAGCCCTTTATCTGAGCGAGAAGGGATTGCAGGTCGCGCTATGTGAGAAAGGCCATATTGCGGGCGAGCAGTCGAGTCGCAATTGGGGTTGGGTGCGCGTCACGCATCGCGACATGCGCGAGTTCGCACTGAGCATCGAAAGCCTGAAGCTGTGGCGGAAAATGGATGCGACGCTCGGCATCGACACGGGCTTCAATCAATGCGGCATCCTCTACATGACCGACGAAGACGCCGTGATGGACAGTCATCACGTATGGCTCGACAAGGCGCGCCACGTAGCGGGCGACGCGTTTGACACGCGCGTGATCGACGGAAGTGCCGTTGCCGAGCTCTTGCCCGGCGCGACGAAAGTGTTCAAAGGTGGACTCTACACACCCGGCGACGGCCGCGCCGAACCGCAAAAAGCCGCACCTGCGATCGCGAATGCGTTGCGCAAACTTGGTGTCAAGATTCTGGCGCCATGCGCCGCCCGTGGCATCGAAACAAGCGCAGGGCGCGTCAGTGCGGTCGTCACCGAGCACGGCACGATTCGTTGCAACAGCGTCGTCGTCGCGGGCGGCGCGTGGTCGCGGTTGTTCTGCGGCAACCTGGATGTGGATGTGCCGCAACTGCTGGTAAAAGCCTCGGTGCTTCGCACCGAGCCGCTTGACGGCGGCCCGACCTGTAGCGCGAGCGACGAGAAATTCGCGTTTCGCAAGCGCGCTGACGGCGGCTATACGATCGCTTTTGGCTTCCGCACCTATAGCGATCTCACGCCCGATTCATTTCGCCTGTTCTTCAAATATGTCGAAGCGCTAAAGAGCCAGCTGGGCTCGTTGCGCATCGGCATCGGCGCGCGCTTCTTCGATGAATTGCGCCGTCCACGTCATTGGGCGCTCGACCGTCCCACAACGTTCGAAGCAGTCCGCACGCTCGATCCCGAACCGATCACCCGATACACCGATGCCGGCTTGCGCGAGTTCATCAAGGTTTTCCCGCATCTGGCGCACGCGCGAATCGCGCAGCGCTGGGCGGGCTACATGGATGTGACGCCGGACGCGATTCCAGTGATCTCCGGTGTCGATACGGTCCCGGGCCTCTTTATCGGCACCGGCTTTTCGGGGCATGGATTCGGCATCGGCCCGGCGGCCGGAAAGCTGATGGCGGATCTGGTGACGAACGACACGCCGCTTGTCGACCCGTATGCGTTCCGCCTCAACCGGTTCAGCGACGGAACGAAGATTGTGATCGACGCGGGCTTCTAAGGTGATCTTTCATCAGCGTTTCCAGCAGACCGCCCTCGACACGCTCACGCCAGATCGCGTCCGCCGGTTTCTTCTAGCATCATCACGGCCCCGAGCGAAATGACGACGCACGCGATCATGTACCGTGCCGGCGCCATCGGCTTGCCGATGCCCGCCTGATTTTCATGCCGGCGCGTTTCGGCATTCAACAGTACGTCGACTCGATCATTCGCGCGGAGCGGCTCAGCCTGACGCCGGCTTACCGGTGCGATATGTTCGCTGCGGCGCAGGCGATGCAGAGAGGGTGGGCATCAGCGGCTGCAGGGAAAGGCTGATGAAGAGCTTGGGGATTCGCAGATGCGGCGCGCAGCCGGACCGTGTACGCCGCGATTCATGCGCGCAAACCGCTCCCTCATTCGTCTTCCCTGATTTTGGCGCCCTATGGCGCGACCTTTACCACAGCCGCGCCTGCATCGGCGCGCGCCGCCATCTCCCCCGCAAGTCATGCCCCATCTATGCCCCAGCGGCCTTCCGGCCCGCTGACGGCCGCCTATCCGTGCAGACCCCTAGCCGGGAAAAGCTTGACACCTAAATTATGTAGAAATAATCTGAATTCAGAATGTTGAATTTAGTTCGAAGCCCCGGCCGGTGATCGCATGAACAATCACCCGGTCAAACTGGAAAGGACTAGCCGTGCCAGACGCATTGCAGGCCGCGCGCATCGTGAAGCCGACGATCTCAGCGCTTGAGGATTCACCCATCATCGACGTGTGGCGGCTCGGGATCGGCCGCCCGGACGTGATCGGCTTGTGGGCCGGGGAGAGCGACTTGCCGACCCCGGCGTTCATTTGCGAGGCCGCCAGCGCGGCGCTTGCGCAAGGCAAGACGTTCTATTCGCAAAACCGCGGCATTCCCCCGCTGCGCCAGGCCATTCGCGACTATTACGCGCGTCTGTGCGGCGTCGAGATCGACGACGCCCGGATTTCCGCGACATCGTCAGGCATGAATGCAGTGATGCTGGTCGCGCAGGCGATTGTCGGCGCGGGCGATAACGTCGTTTGCATCACGCCCTCGTGGCCGAACATCTTGCGCGCGATTTCGATCCTCGGCGGCGAGGTGCGCGAAGTGCCGCTCGGCCACGACGAAAGCGGTTGGTCGCTCGATCTGGAGCAGGTGTTTGCGGCCTGCGACGGCCATACCCGCGCCATCTATTTCGCTTCACCCGGCAATCCGACCGGCTGGATGATGGAGCGCGACGAGCAGCAGCGCCTGCTCGACTTTGCGCGTCAGCGCGGCATTGCGCTGATCGCCGACGAGGTCTATCAGCGCATCGTCTACGACCGTGCCTACGCGCCTTCGATGATCGAAATCGCGCAACCCGACGACCCCGTCTTTATCGTCAACAGCTTTTCAAAAGCCTGGGCGATGACGGGCTGGCGCATGGGTTGGATGATCTTCCCCGAAAGCATGACGGCGGACTTCGAAAAACTGATCCAGTTCAATACGAGCGGCGGTCAGGCCTTCTCGCAGGAAGCCGCCGCACTCGCGCTGACCGAGGGCGAGCCGTTCGTGAAGTTGTTCGTCGAGCGGTGCAGGCGCGGACGCCAGATCGTGCTCGACCGTTTCGCCCGGATGCCCGGCGTGCGGGTGGTGCCAAATCTCGCGTCGTTCTATCTGATGTTCGAGATCGCTGGCGTAACGGACACGCTCGAATTCTGCAAGCGTGCGGTGCTGGAGGCCGGCGTCGGTCTCGCACCCGGCATGGCTTTTGGCGCTGAATCGGCGCAGCACATCCGGCTTTGCTATGCGCGCAGCGATGCCAGCCTGAGCGAAGCCATGGACCGTCTCGCACCGTTCATCGCACGCGTGGCCCAACCCGTCATACAGACCGGTTAGCGGTTCTCGCCGCTGTTCCTTCTGACTCACATCGATCGCAGGCGCCATGCGCCCGCGAGGGTGCAACACGCATGCAGTTTGACCGTAGCGGGGATTTCAGATGACAGACACTGCCAACGCCCGACCATCGCAAGCGACGCTCGATTGCCTGAGCCAGCTGATCGGTTTCGACACCACGAGCCGCAATTCCAATCTCGCGCTGATCGAATGGGCCGCCGACCGCCTCGAATCGGCCGGCGCGACGCTGCGCTATGACTACAACGCCGGGCGCTCGAAAGCGAACCTGTTCGCCACCTTCGGCCATGGCGCAGGCGGTGTGGTGCTGTCTGGTCACACGGATGTCGTGCCGGTGGACGGTCAGGCGTGGACCAGTGACCCGTTCACGGCACAGATTCGCGATGGCCGCGTGTATGGCCGCGGCGCGTGCGACATGAAGGCGTTTATCGGTGTCGTGCTGGCGCAGGCCCAACGCTTTGGCGCAGCCACGCTGCGCGAGCCGCTGCACATCGCGCTGAGCTACGACGAAGAAGTGGGCTGCCTCGGCGTGCCGGGCCTGATCGCGGCGATGAAAGACGCGGGGCTGACGCCGTCGGGCTGCATTGTCGGCGAACCGACGGACATGCGCGTGATTGCTGCCCATAAGGGCGGTCGCATTTACCGTTGCCATGTGCGCGGTTGTGCGGCGCATTCGTCGCTGACACCGAAGGGATTGAACGCGATCGAATACGCGTCGCGGATCATTGCGCGCATCCAGGATCTCGCGGAAGAAGAAGAGGTGCATGGCGAGCGCGTCGAGGGCTTCGACGTGCCGTTCTCGACGATCTCGACCAACACGATCGAAGGCGGTAACGGCCGCAACATCATTCCGGCCGACTGCGAGTTTTACTTTGAGTACCGCTTCCTACCAGGCGTCTCGCCGGACCGTTTCATCGACGCGCTCAAACAGTATGTCGACGCTGCCGTGTTGCCCAAAATGCGCGCCCGCAACGGCCTCGCCGACGTTTCGTTCGAATGTGTCGGCAATATCCCCGCGCTCGACGCGAGCGATGCGGACGAGATTCACCGTCTTGCCATGGCACTCGTCGGCGACGCGAACGGTCGCGGCGGCAAGGTGGCCTATGGCACCGAGGCATCGTTCTTCCAGAACGCGGGGGTGCCGGGAATCGTGTGCGGACCGGGGTCGATCGATCAGGCACACAAGGCCGACGAATACGTGTCACTCGATCAGCTTTACCAGTGCGAGCGCTTCATCGGCCGCCTGATCGAGCGGGTGAGTGTGGCCTGACAGCTGTCGCTACACCTGGGTTTTCGCCTTAACGCCGTCACTCCTTTAGTCGTTCCCTTCGTCGTTCCATTTCGAGCCACACGACCCGCATTCATGCCAACCGCCCATTCTTCACCGCCGATGCCCGACACGATTGAAACCTCGCGTGACGCCGATCTGTTTCGCAAGGTGACGTGGCGGTTGATGCCGATTCTCTTCATCAGTTACATCGTCGCGTACATCGACCGCGTCAACATAGGTTTCGCGAAGCTGCAGATGCTTGACGATCTGCATTTCAGCGCGGCGGTCTACGGCTTCGGATCGGGCGTGTTCTTCGTCGGCTTCCTGCTGTTCGAGGTGCCGAGCAATCTGATCCTGTATCGCGTCGGCGCCCGCGCATGGATTGCACGAATCATGGTCACGTGGGGCGTGATTTCGATGTTGACGCTGTTCGTGAAGACACCGGCGGCGTTCTACACGATGCGATTTCTGCTCGGCGCGGCCGAGGCGGGGTTTCTGCCCGGGGTGGTCTATTACCTGACCCAGTGGTATCCGAAACGCCGGCACGGCCGCGTGATCTCGCTGTTGATCACGGCAGCGGCGGCCGGCGGTGTGGTCGTCGGTCCGCTGTCGGGCTGGATGATGGATGTGTTCACCGATGTCGGCTCGCTGCGCAACTGGCAATGGCTGTTCCTGCTGCAAGGGATTCCCGCGCTGATCGTCGGCGCCGCGGTGTTTATCGGACTCGCGGATTCGCCACGCAAGGCGAAATGGCTGAACGAAACCGAACGGGAGCGCCTGCTTGCGATCGTCGAAGCGGATCGCAGCGGTACGCATCAGCGGGCACGCATTCGGGATGCGTTCGGCGAAAGCAAGGTCTGGCTGCTCGGTGCCGTGCTCATCGCATTGAATCTGGGCATCTATGCGGTGGTGTTCTGGACGCCGACGATCATCAAGGCCGCTGGCTTTGTGCACTACCGGACCATCGGCCTGATTTCCGCGATTCCCTATCTCGCCTCCGGCGTGGCGATGCTGTTGCTTGGACGCAGTTCCGATCGTTTCGGCGAACGGCGCTGGCATATCGCCGGCGCCTGCATCGCCGGCGCAGTGGGACTCGTTTTTAGCGTGATATTCGCCGGCCGGCCGTTTTTCTCGATCGCGGGCATCGTGCTCGCCACCGCGGCCTTCATTGGTGCGACACCGCTGGTGTGGGCGCTCGCCTCGAACTTCATGAGAGACCGTGCCGCGGCCGCGGGTTTCGCGCTGATGAATGCGCTCGCGGCACTCGGTGGTCTGTTTGGCCCCTATCTGATGGGTGTTGCGCAGGACCTCACCGGCAACACGGCAGTGTCGATGCTCGGCGTGGCGGCGTGTGCGGTGGCCGGCAGCCTCATCGTGCTGCTGCTGCCTACGCCGATGCGCCTCGCCGACGAGCACGCGGCACGTTTGCACCCGGACGCGGGCGGTGCGGTTCAGGTCACGGATCACAGCAGGACGCAGTAAGACGTTTCGTTTTGAAAAAGCAGCCGGTTCACCCGCCGACGCGCGTTGGTGTTGCGCGTCTCCTTCAATTCGCCTGACGCATTCGTCTCACCCCTAACCTGATCGCGATCGATGAAACCGACGCCTAAAAATATTGCTGCCTCCACGCTCTTCGCCGGCTGCTGTGCCGGCATGTCGATGGCCGCACACGCGCAAAGCACTGTCACGCTGTACGGCATTCTCGATGCCGGTATTACATGGGCCAGCAACGAGGGCGGCCACTCCGTGCCATTTCTCGACACCGGCGTCATGCAGGGGAATCGTCTTGGCTTCAAGGGTGCTGAAGATCTGGGAGGCGGCATGAAGGCCATCTTCGACCTCGAAAACGGTTATCAGTTACAGAACGGCAAACTGGGGCAGGGGGGTGCGCTATTCGGCCGCCAGGCGTGGGTTGGCTTGTCCGGCGACCGCTGGGGTGTGCTGACCGCCGGGCATCAGTACGACTTCATGTGCGACACGCTGGAGACCTACTACACACCGACATGGTCGGCGGGTGGCTACGCGAACAATCCGCTCGACAACGACCGGATGAGCGGGCAGCGCGTCGACAACTCGGTCAAGTACATGTCGCCCGATCTCGCCGGCTTCAAGTTAGGGGCGATGTACGGCTTCTCCAACCTTGCCGGCAATATCAATGGCAATGGACGCACCTACAGCTTCACGGGTGTCTACGCACGCGGCAACTTTAGCGCGGGCGCGGCCTATACGGAGATCAGCGGAACCACGCTCGATATTTCGCCGCTGGTGGGTTCGGCGACGCCGGTCACCGTCGGCGGCAGCAAGCTGAGGACCTGGGGGGCGGGCGCGGACTATCAGTTCTCGCAGGTGACAGTCTATGGCGTGTATTCGCAGGCGCAGTACGAGTCGGCGAACGGGCTGCCCTCCGCGATGTTCCGCAATTACCAGGGCGGTTTCAACTACACGCATAACGTCGCGCAGATCTACGGCATCGGCTATGGGCTCACCACCCTGGGTGCGAACAAGTACCACCAGTTGAATCTGACCTTCGACTATTTGCTGTCGAAGCGCACCGACGTGTACGTGCAGTCGATCATCATGCACGCGACCGGCGAATCCGCAACCGCCGCGATCATCAGCATCCCTGCATCGTCGAACGGCAATCAGGTGTTGCTGCGCCTCGGCATGCGCCACAAGTTCTGAACGCTGCTGCCGCGCTCGGACCTCCACTGCGACATATCACACACACGTCATCATGCAATTGAACGCCAATCAATCGCCGGGTAGTCACGACGGCTGGCTCATGTACCACTCGGTCGGCCTGTTTCCCGGTCAGGAAGCGGCGGTGCGCGAAGCACTGGCGCAGTTCGCCTCGAGCTGGTGCGCACCCGGTCTCAAGCGTTGGGACGAAGGGCTCGCCGCACGGCAACGCGTGCTCGACGACTGGGCACGTCTTGTCAACGCGGATACGCAAAACGTATTCGCTGCTGAAAACGTCACCGAGGCATTCGGGAAGTTTGTCGCGGCGCTCGGCCGGCAACTGACGGGCCGCAAGGTGCTGATCGCCGCCGATTGCTTTCCGAGCCTGCATTTCCTCCTGTCGGGCCTTGCCGGCACGTTTGGGTTCACGCTCGAAACCGTGCCGCTTGCAAGCGGCGCGTCGTGGGTCACGGACGACGCGTTCATTGATGCATGGCGCGACGATGTCGCGCTCGCCATCATCACGTGGGTCACGTCGACCGCGTCAAAGCGCGCGGATCTCGAGCGGCTCGTGGCGCACGGCCGCAAGCACGGCAGCCTGATCGCGGTCGATATCACGCAAGGCGCGGGCATTCTCGATTTCGACGTGACCAGTCCGGCGGTCGATTTCGTTGCGACAACCACGCTGAAATGGTTGTGCGGGGCGCCCGGCACGGGCCTCGGTTATGTGTGTCCCGCGTTGCTCGACAGCGGTCTCGCACCGCAAATGACCGGCTGGTTCAGTCAGCCGGATCCGTTCAATTGGGATATCACGCGCTTTTCGCTGGCGGCGGAAGCCCGCCGGTTCGATACCGGCACACCGTCGTTCCTGCCGTTCGTGGCGTCGGCGCCGGGCCTTGCGTGGCGGTTGTCCGGCGCGGCCGATGGACTGCGCGAGCGCAACCTGCGGCTGTGCCGCGCCGTGATCGACGTGCTCGACGCCAAGGGTTACGCGCTGCATTCGCCACGCGCCGACGCGGCACGCGGCGGCAGCGTGATGGCGACGCTGCCCGCGCATATCGACCCGCAGGCACTGGAAACCCGTCTTGTCGAGAGCGGTGTCGTGGTCGATACGCGAGGCCGCGTGATGCGCTTTTCGCCGGGTGTGCTGACGCACGATTCGATCGCGAGCCGGCTCGCCACGCTGTTACCTGACTGATTCGCACGTTCCTGTCGACGCGCTTTGCTCGCGTTTTGCACTGCTAATGGGAGTCTTCAGATGGAAGTCACACCCGCAACAAACCGGGAAGCCGGCCTCGAAAAAGCGCTGAGCGAGCGGCAGATCACGATGATCGGCATTGGCGGCGCGATCGGCACCGGGCTCTTCATGGGCAGCGGTATTGCCATCGGCTATGCCGGCCCCGCGGTGCTGATCAGCTATGCCATTGCCGCGCTGGTAGCGGTCATCATGGTGTTCAGTCTCGCCGAAATGGCTGTTGCCCATCCGTCGGCGGGATCGTTCGGCACCTATGCCGAGATGTATCTGAACCCGTGGGCCGGGTTCGTCGTGCGTTACACGTACTGGGTCATCGAAGTCGTCGCGGTGGGCGGCGAGGCGATCGCAGTCGGTATCTACATGGGTTTCTGGTTCCCCGGCATACCGGTGTGGTGGTGGTCGCTCGCCTTCGGCGCGGTGCTGGTGTACGTGAACTGCCGCTCGGTGAACAACTTCGGCTCGTTCGAGTACTGGTTCGCGCTGATCAAGGTCGTCGCGATTGTCGCGTTCATCGTGTTCGGCCTTGCGGCGATCTTCGGTTTTGGCGGACTGGGGATGTTCGGTGCCGGCGCGCATGCTGAGCCGGTGGGGATGCATAACCTGACCGGACTGCCGGGCGGTTTCATGCCGCATGGTTTCAGCGGCGTCTGGATGGGCGTGCTGATGGCTATCTTCTCGTTCTACGGCGTTGAAGTGGTCGCGGTGACCTCGGGCGAGGCGCGCGATCCGCAAAAGGCAATCCCGCACGCATTGCGTTCGATGGTGCTGCGTCTCACGCTGTTTTATCTCCTCGCGCTCGGCATCATGATTACCTATCTGCCGTGGACAGAAGCGGGCGCGAAGATCGTGCAGCAAAGCCCGTTCGTCAGGCTGTTCGAACACGCGGGTGTGCGTCATGCCGCTGGACTGATGAACTTTGTCGTCGTCACCGCGGCGCTGTCCAGCATGAACACGAACCTGTATCTGTCGTCGCGGATGATGTTCTCGCTGGCCCGAGGCGGTTTCGCACCCCGCTGGCTGGGCAAGCTGACGGCAAGAGGCACGCCGCTCGCCGCCACGCTGGTTTCCGGGCTCGGCGTACTGGTGGCCGCGCTCATCTCGTTCCTGAGCCCGCTGGCGTACAACTATCTGTTCGGCATTGCGTTGTTCGGCGGGATCATGGTGTGGATCGTCATCCTCGTGACGCACTTGCAGTTCCGGCGCGCGTGGCGTGGACGCAAGCTGCCGGTGCGCATGCCGTTCTTTCCGTATGCGCAGATTCTCGGTATTGGTTTGCTGGCCGCCATTCTGATCACGATGGGACTCGATACGAGTTTCTGGAACATTTCGTGGATCGTCGGCGTGCCATGGCTGCTGCTGGTGTCGCTTGTGTACTTCCTGTTCCGTAAGCGGCTTAGCGGGCTTGCCGCCGCATCGACCTGAGGCGAATGCCGTCATGCAGATCAGCTATTTCCTGTTGTGGCATGCGAGCGGTGCGCGGCATCCGGCGTTCGACGTCGAGGCCGCAGCGCGGTGCCTGCGCGCCTGGTCGCGCGACGTGCCGCAGTTGACGCGCTATATATTGCATATACGCGGCGCGGCCAACGATCCGCGTGGTGACGACGTCGGTGGTCCCACACTCGTATTGCAATGCTATTTCGACGACACCGTGGCGCTCGATCTCGCGCTTGCAAGCAACGGGGCATTCGAGCGGCTGTTGCAACACGATGTGTTCCGCGACCTGCAGGAAGCCGCGGCGTGCGACGTGTCACAGCAGGCAATGCTCGTGCGTTGTTATACGCCGCCTGCCCGTGAGGTAGAGCATGAGACACACCGGTGCACCTATCTGGTCGCATACGAACGAGGAACCGCTTCCTCTGCTGGCTATGACGCGTGGCTCGCGGATTATCTGACGCATCACGTGCCGCTGTTGCAATCGTTTCCCGGTCTGCTCGAGCTGGAGGTGTACACGCCGATCCACTGGCCGAGCGCTTTGCCTTATCCACGCGCACGAGCAGCGCAGCGCAACAAGGTCGTATTCGACGACAGCGCGGCATTGACCCACGCGTTGCATTCGCCGGTGCGACAGGCGTTGCGGGAGCATTCGCTACATACACCGTCGCTGGGTGGCGACAGTACCCACTATCCGATGACAAGCCGGTCGTGGCAGTTGGCGCTACAGCCGGCCAGAAGCAGGGAGACAACGTGAGCCTGATTACCAATCCGATGCGCGGACCTAACCCCTTCAAGGTCGGGGTCTTCTCGGCTAATGCCGACGGCGGCTTAAGTTTCACGACCGTTCCCGAACGCTGGCGCGCCGGTTGGGACGACGTGCAGCGCGCGGCGCAGATCGCTGACCAGGGCGGTCTCGACTTCTTCCTGCCAATCGCACGCTGGCGGGGTTTCGGCGGCGCGACCGACGTGCGCCAGTGGTCGTTCGAAACGTTTACGTTTGCGGCCGCGCTTGCCGCGGTGACACAACGGATCGCGCTGTTCATGACCGTGCACGTGCCGCTCGTGCATCCGCTGTATGCGGCCAAGGCACTGGCGACTGTCGATCACATCAGTCACGGGCGCGCCGGGCTGAACATCGTATGCGGCTGGAACCCCGACGAATTCGCGATGTTCGGCATGCAACTGAATCCCGAAGGCTACGCACAGGCCGCCGAATGGACGGAGATCCTGCAGCGGCTCTATACGTCGGCGGAGCCGTTCGATTTCGATGGCCGCTTCTATCAATTGAAGGAAGCCATTTCACGGCCGGTGGCGGTGCAGACGCCGCGTCCGGTGACGATGAATGCGGCGTTCGGGCCGCCGGGACGCGATTTTGCCGCACGGCATTGCGATTGCCTGTTCACGACGTTCTCCGAACTCGACGCGGGGCGTCAGCACATCGACGACATCCGTCAGCGCGCGCATGCGGTACAACGCGACGTGCTGGTCTACACGGTAGGACACGTCGTGTGCCGCGAAACCGAGGCGGAAGCGCGCGCCTATTACGACCATTATTCGCGCGATCATGCGGACGAAGCCGCGCTCGATTACCACATGCGCCAGAAGAAAGGCTTTAGCCAGAGCCACGATGACGCAGCGTACCTGCTATACCGGCAGCGCTTCGCCGCGGGCACGGGTACGTTCCCGCTGGTCGGCACGCCGCAACAGATTGTCGATACGCTGGTGCAGATGCATCAGGCCGGCTTTGCCGGTGCGGCGCTGTCGTTTGTGAACTATGTCGACGAACTGCCGTTCTTCTGCGAACGGGTTGTGCCGTTGATGCGTGAAGCCAGCCTGCGCGTCGATTGAGGATCCGAAAGATGAACCCGACCTCCGAAGCGCTTCTTGCCGCGAACCTGCCGCTCGCTGAATCGTTCCGAGCCGGAATGCGCCGCCTCGCTGCCGGTGTGTGCGTGGTGGCCGCACGCAATGCGGACGGCATACCGCTTGGCGTCACGGCTACCGCGCTGTGTTCGCTGACGATCGAACCGCCCGCGTTACTGGTATGCGTGAACCTGAGTTCACCGCTCGCGCAGTGGCTCACCGAAGGTGCCGGCTTCTCGGTGAATCTGCTTGGTCACGAGCAGGAAAAACTGGCGCGTGTATTCGGCGGGATGGCCGGTGTGCCACGCGAAGCGCGCTTCGATCATGGCGAATGGTGTGAAAGTGCGGACGGCGCGCCTCATCTCGCGGATGCGCTGGCGAATTTCCAGTGCAGCGTGGCGAAAACCACGGACTATGGAACGCATCGCGTGGTGATCGGCGCAGTCAATTCGGTTGCGCTTGGCGAACCCGCGGCGGCACTCGTCTATCGCGACGGATCATTTCATCCTCTCCCCGCCGTGCAAGCTGAAGGTAGCGCATCTACTGCTTGACTAACGCGCCCCTTCACCATAATCTGAATTCAGAATTCGTAAATTAGAAAAAGGAATCATTGTGGCCCAGTCCGATGACAAGGTTGTCAAACTTCCGCGGCGAACCGCACTCAAGCCGACCACGCTTAGCGAAAGCATCTATCAGGAAGTGCGTGGGCGTCTGCAACGTGGCGAGATCGGTACTGAAGAGCGTGTGCTCGACTACGAAATCGCCGCGGAATTCGACTGCACCCGCATGCCGGTTCGCCAGGCGTTGTTGCGGCTCGCGAACGAAGGCTATCTGGTCGGAACAACGCGCGGCTTTGTCGTGCCGACCATCACGGGCGACGACATTCACGAGATTTTCGAAGTGCGCCGGCTGCTCGAACCAGCCGCGGCGGCAAGCGCGGCGGCGATGCTCACGGACAAACAGGAAGCCGATCTCAAGAAGGCGTATCAGAAGGCACGCCGTGCGTACGACAAGCAGGATGTCGACCAGATGATCTCGGCCAACGTCGAATTTCGTGCCACGTGGCTCGAGGCAGTGCAGAACGCGCGCCTGCGTTCGACCATCCTGCGCTTCGTCGATCACGCGCAGCAGGTCCGCCTCGGCACGCTCAACAACCGTTCAACGCAGAAGATCGTGATCGACGGCATGCGGGCGTTGCTCGAAGCGTTTGTCGAACGCGACCCGAAGCTGATCAAGGTGGCGATGCTCGAATTCATGCTGAATGCCGAGCAACAGTATTTCGCATTGCTCAACGGTGACAAAGCGGACGAATGACCGCAGGCAGCGCCCCAAAGCTAAAGGCGCCGCTGGCGCCGAACTTCAGAACCAAAGCAGGAGACAGTGTGCGCGACACCCCGATTCTTTCGATGCTGCATGACAAACAACCGATCGACCTCATCTGGCTTGCGCTAGGCAGTCCAGCAATAGCGGAAATCGCTGCGCATTCGCGGCCAGGTGCAATCGTGATCGACATGCAGCACGGCTTGTGGGACCGTGCATCGCTTGAAGCGGCGGTGGGGATCGTGCGCAGTAGCACGCGCGTCATCGTGCGCTGCGCCGACGACTCGCCGACTTCGATCGCACAGGCGCTCGATTCCGGCGCGCATTCGGTCCTGATTCCCTTGATTGAAAGCGGGCGCGCCGCGGCGGATGCCGCGTCGGCGAGCCGCTATCCGCCGGAAGGCACCCGCTCCGCGGGCGGTGTGCGTCCACTGCTGCGTGGCGTCGAGACACTGCTCGAAGCCAATCGTGAAGTGGCGGTCGGCGTGATGATCGAAACTGTCGCGGGCGTCGAACAGGCAAGTGCGATCTCGCGGGCGAGGGGCGTGGACTACATATTCATCGGCACGGGAGACCTCGCCATGTCGCGCGGCGCGACGCTGCCGGCCGAGATTGAACGCGATTGTGAACTGGTCCGGCGGGCTGCGCTCGAAAGCGGCCTGCCTTGCGGCATTTTCACGTCCAGCGCCGCGGATGCCGCCATGCGGCTTGAGGCCGGCTACGCGCTGGCCGTGGTAGCGAACGATATCGAGTTGGTCAGACGCGGTGTGGCCGATGCGCGCGCCGCTCTGAAAACCCGCACCGCGTAACGAAGCAGACAGCGGTTGAGATGTGCGGTGACGCGTCATGCGTGCGCTGCGGCCTGAACACGTCCATTCTTTCGTCTGGAGTCACGATGACTGCACGTAGCACCGCTCTCGCGTCCGCGCCGACGCTTGAGCACGGAGTCGAGCGGGCGCTGTTCGCGAGGATCGCGTGGCGCCTGATGCCATTTCTGTTCGCCTGCTATCTGATCGCGCAGATCGACCGGATGAACGTGAGCTTTGCCAAGCTCGAAATGCTTCAGAACCTCGGCTTTTCGGAAACGGTGTACGGGCTGGGTGCGGGCATCTTCTTCGCGGGCTATGTGCTGTTCGAGGTGCCGAGCAACATGATGCTCAAACGTTTCGGCGCACATCGATGGATCGGGCGCATCATGATTTCGTGGGGACTGCTGTCGGCCGCCACACTGTTCGTTACCACGCCCACGCAGTTCTACATCATGCGCTTCCTGCTCGGAGTGGCGGAAGCAGGCTTCTTTCCGGGCATCATTTTCTATCTGACGCAGTGGTTCACCACGCGGTATCGCACGCGTATGACTGCGATCTTCATGACGGCGATCGCGGTGGCGGGGCTCCTTGTCGGTCCCGCGTCGGGATTGATTCTGCACAGTCTGCCGGGATGGCTCGGGCTGCATGGCTGGCAGTGGCTGTTTCTGATCGAGGGCGTGCCCGCAGTCGCACTCGGCGTTGCTTCGCTGTTCTATCTCGACGCCACGCCACAGCGAGCGAAATGGCTGAGCGCCGAGGAGAAGCTCGCCCTCAGCGAAGCGCTTGCCGCTGAGCAAACCGGTGCGGCGGATGCGCGACTCGCCGACGTGTTCCGTTCGCCGCGCGTCTGGCTGCTCAGTGCGATCTACGGCTGCTACGGCATGTCGTTCTTCGGTTTTGTATTCTGGCTGCCCACCATCGTCAAATCGGCGGGCGTTGATAACCCGTTGCAAATCGGTCTGTTGACTGCCATACCGTGGTCTATCGCCGTACTCGCGATGATGCGGATCGCCAGTTACGTAGATCGCCATCACAACACGCGCCCTGTGCTGATCGTACTCGCTGTGTTGGCCGCGTGCGCGTGGGCGGTGAGTCCGCTCGTGCTGCACAACGTCGTATTGTCGATGCTCGTGCTGACGCTGGCGATGTTCGGTTTGATGGCGTCGTTGCCGGTGTTCTGGAATCTGCCCACCACTTTGTTTCGCGGCTCGGCGGCCGCGGCGGCGATCGCGATGATCACCTCGCTCGGCAATCTGCCGGGATTCTTTTCGCCCTATATCGTTGGCTGGATCAAGCAGACCACGGGGTCGATGAACTTTGCGATGGTGTTGTTCGCCGCCGCCACCCTGCTTGGCGCGGTCCTGCTGGCCGTGCTGCGCGACGACACGCGCGAGCCGGTTCGACTCCAACCTCCCACCGGACACGCCTGACGATCATGACCCAGCCCACCCATGAAGACGCGGCATCGCCAGCCGACGTCATTAGCGAATTGATCGCGCAGCTTGGCGCCGATGTCGTGACGCTGCCGGACACATTCGGCAGCCGCAGTTTCGCTGACTGGAGCGGTGTGCCGAGCGCGTTGCCGCGTGCGCTGATCCGTCCTCGCGGTACCGCCGAAGTAGCGCGCGCGATGGAGATATGTCATCGGCACAGGCAGCCCGTCGTCACGCAGGGCGGCCTGACCGGGCTGGCGGGCGGCGCCTGTCTGTGCGGCGGGGAAGTGGCGCTGAGTCTCGAACGCATGAACGCGATCGAGTCGCTCGATACCGTGTCGGGCACGATGACGGTTCAGACCGGCACGGCACTGCAAACCGTCCAGGAGGCTGCGCTGGCGGCCGGATGGTTCTTCCCGCTGGATCTCGGCGCGCGAGGCAGTTGCACGATCGGCGGCAATCTGGCGACGAACGCGGGTGGCAACCGCGTGATCCGCTACGGCATGATGCGCGACCAGGTGCTCGCCGTCGAAGCCGTGTGTGCCGACGGCGCCGTGATCGGCGAGTTGCAGCCGATGATCAAGAACAACAGCGGTTACGACACCAAAAATCTGCTGATCGGCAGCGAAGGGACCCTTGCCGTGATGACCCGGGCAGTGCTGCGCTTGCGGCCCCGCCCGCGTTCGGTGGCAACGGCGTGGTGTGGGCTCGCCGACTACGCGGCCGTGACGCGGTTGCTGACGGTGGCCCAGGCGGAACTGCCGGCCGGCGTATCGGCCTTCGAAGTGATGTGGCCAGGCTACTACGATTTCGTGCTCGAGAGGTTGCCCGCGTTGCGCGCGCCATTGGTGCAGCGTCACGCGTTCTACGTGCTGCTCGAAAGCACGGGAGGCGACGCGACACGGCACGCTGAGGACTTCGAGAACGTGCTCGCGCATCTGCTCGAAGACGGCACCGTGACCGATGCCGCGATTGCGTCGAACGAGCGCGACGCGCTGGCGTTCTGGGCGATCCGCGACGCACCGGGCGAGTACCCCAAGCTGATTCCCGGCATGGTGGCGTTCGATATCAGTTTTTCGATCGCACAGATCGGCGAGGTCGCGCAGCGTTGCGAGGCGGCGCTGAAAACACGCTGGCCGGACTGCGTCGCGCTGGTCTACGGTCACCTCGGCGACGGCAATCTGCACGTGGTCGTGCATCGTCCGGATATATCGAAGGAAACGGCGCGGGAAATCGAAACGCTCGTCTACGACCTCACACGCGAATACAACGGTTCGGTATCCGCCGAGCACGGGATCGGACTAAAAAAGCGTGACGTACTCGGCCATACGCGCAAGCCCGAGCATGTCGGCGCGATGCGCGCCATCAAGGCCGCGCTCGACCCCTACAACATTCTGAACCCGCACAAATTGCTCGATACGGACTGAGCCGTACCGAACGACCCAACATGAACGGGGCGGCGGCTCGCAGCAGGCCTGCATGTGTGCCGCGCCCGATACGCTCATCGCACAGGAAAGCATTGATATGGCTGAAAGATCGTTTAAGGCTGAAGTAGAAAAGCTGCGCACGCCGGCAGGCGAGGAGTTTCGCGGAGAGGGGATTCTGGGCGTCACCAAGGCATTGCTGCAATCGGGCGTGTCGTACGTGGCGGGCTATCAGGGTGCGCCGATTTCGCATCTGATGGACGTGCTTGCCGACGCAAACGATATTCTCGAAGAGCTCGGCGTGCACTTCGAGAGCAGCGCGAGCGAGGCGACCGCTGCGGCGACGCTGGCGGCTTCCGTCAACTATCCGCTACGCGGCGCGGTGACCTTCAAGGCGACTGTGGGTACCAACGTAGCCTCCGACGCGCTCGCCAATCTCGCCTCGGGCGGCGTGACGGGTGGCGCGCTGATCATTGTCGGCGAGGACTACGGTGAGGGTTCCAGCATCATGCAGGAACGCTCGCACGCCTTCGCCATGAAGTCGCAGATCTGGCTGCTCGACCCGCGCCCGAATCTGCCTTCGATCGTCCATGCCGTCGAGAAAAGTTTCGAACTATCCGAAGCGAGCAATACGCCGGTCATGCTGCAGATGCGGATCCGCGCGTGTCATGTGCATGGGCGCTTCATCGCGAAGGAGAATGTCCGGCCCGCGTTCACGCTCAAGGATGCGATCGAGAAGCCGGTGCGCGATGTCAGCCGGATCGTTCTGCCGCCCGCGAGTTTTCTTCACGAAGAGGAAAAGATTCAGCGCCGCTGGCCGGCCGCGATCGACTTCATCAAACGTGAAAAACTGAATGAATTCTTCGGCAGTGAGCAAGGCGATATCGGCATCGTCACGCAAGGCGGCATGTACAACACGCTGATGCGCGCGCTTCAATTGCTCGGTCTTGCGGACATTCACGGCAATACCGATGTGCCGCTCTATGTGATGAATGTCGCATACCCCCTGGTCGACGATGAAGTGCGCGGCTTCTGCGAGAACAAACGTGCGGTGCTGATGATCGAGGAGGGTCAACCGGAGTTCGTCGAGCAGTCCGTCAGCCTGATCCTCAGACAGGCCGATATCGAGGCGCGGCTGCACGGCAAGGACATGCTGCCGCGCGCCGGCGAATATACGCCCGTGGTGGTGATGAAGGGACTGTTGAAGTTCTTCGAACGCTATTGGCCGGACTGGAACGGTCGGGCGGGGCTGTCCGAGGGCGTGCTCGCGGCGATCGCGCCGCAGCGGCCGGTGTCCGTGCCGGTCCGCGTCGCCACCGTTGCGGATGTGTCGAACGACGCTTTGGTGCCGCAGGCCCTTGCGCCGGTCGCCGAGCCGATGCCTGCCCCGATGCCTGAGTTGCCTGAATTGCACCCAAGACCCCCATCGTTCTGCACCGGTTGTCCGGAGCGCCCGATCTTCACTGCGATGAAACTGGTGGAGCGCGAACTCGGGCCGCACCATGTCAGCTGCGACATTGGCTGCCATCTGTTCTCGATCCTGCCGCCGTTCAATCTCGGCGCGACGACCATGGGCTACGGACTCGGCTGGGCCGGTTCCGCCGCGTTCAATACCCGCGAAACGCAGCGCCGCACGATCAGCATGATGGGCGACGGCGGCTTCTGGCATAACGGGCTGACGAGCGGCGTTGGCAATGCGGTGTTCAACAAGAACAATAACGTGCTGGTGATCGTCGATAACGGCTATTCTGCCGCGACGGGGGGGCAGGACATTCTGTCGTCGCGTGCGTCCAATGCGATTCGCGCGACCAACAATCCGATCGAAACAGCGGTGCGCGGCGTCGGCGTGAAGTGGGTCAAGACGATCACCCATACCTACAACGTCACGCAGATGCGCGACACGTTGCGTGATGCACTCACCACGCCAGAGACGGGACCGAAGGTCATCATCGCGCAATCCGAATGCATGCTGAACCGGCAGCGCCGCGTCAAGCCGCTGATGAAGAAGCTGGCAAGCGAAGGCAAACGGGTCGTGCGCGAGCGATTCGGCGTGGATGCCGACACCTGTACGGGTGACCACTCGTGTATTCGCCTGTCGGGTTGTCCATCGCTGACGGTGGCCGACAACCCCGATCCGCTGCGGCGCGAACCGGTGGCCGCCGTGCTGAACAGTTGCGTGGGCTGTGGCTTGTGTGGCGAGGTTTCGCATGCGGCGGTGCTGTGCCCGTCGTTCTATCGCGCGGAAGTCATTACGAACCCTGGCCGCTGGGACAGGTTATCGACGCGCGTGGCAGGCGCCGTGATCGGCTGGCTGCAAAAGCGCGTGGCCGCGCGGGAGATCCGCTATGTCTGAGCGTCCAATCGGTATTGCGATTCTGGCGATGGGCGGCGAGGGCGGCGGGGTGCTCGCCGACTGGATTGTCGATCTGGCCGAACATGAAGGCTATCCGGCGCAGACTACGTCGGTGCCCGGCGTCGCGCAGCGCACCGGCGCGACGATCTACTACGTCGAATTTCATCCTCGTGCAGTCGATGTTCACGACCGCGCGCATGAGCCGATCCTCTCGCTGGTGCCGACGCCGGGTGACGTCGACATTGTGCTGGCATCCGAGTTGATGGAGATGGGGCGCGCGATCCAGCGCGGACTAGTCACACCTGACCGGACCACGCTGATCGCCTCCACTCACCGGGTGTATTCGATGACGGAGAAGACGTCGATGAGCGACGGCCGCGTCGATCCCCGTCCATTTGTCGCGCAGGCGGAGAAAGCGGCGAAGCATTTCGTGCATGCCGATTTCGCGCGGATCGCCGAGCACAACGGGAGCGTTATCAGTGCGGCTTTGTTCGGCGCGCTGGCGGGCGCCAACGCGTTGCCTTTTTCTCGCGAGCAGTTCGAAGCCGCGATCAAACGGGCGGGTGTCGGCGTGCAAAGCAGTCTCAAGGCTTTTGCCGCGGGATTCGAAACGGCTGTGAGGTCGAATGGCGATACGGATCAACCCAAGGCCAAGGGGCCGGGCGATGCCATTCCGTCACGGCGGAGTCAGCCATTCGATATCGGCGCGACGAACCATCCGGAGATTGTCGCGCTCGATCGGCGCGTGCAAAGCGAATTTCCCGCCGAAGTCGCGGACATTCTGCACCGCGCGGTGCGCCGCCTCGCGGACTATCAGGACGTGAGTTACGCACACGCCTATCTCGATCGGTTGAAGCCACTGCGCGCGGTGGACGATGCCGCCGTCTATGCAGTACGAGGCGACGAATTGCTGCTGGCCGAAGCGGCGCGGCATCTCGCGCTCTGGATGTCATATGAAGACACGGTTCGAGTCGCCGAACTGAAAATCCGCGCCAGCCGTTTCGCCCGAGTGCGAGACGAGGTCAAGGCCACGTCGGAACAACTGTTGCACATCAACGAATTTCTCCACCCCCGCCTTGAGGAAATCGCCGACACGCTGCCTGCCGCATTGGGCCGCTGGTTGCTGAAGCCGGGTGTACTGCGTTCGATGGTCGAGTGCATGACCTCGCGCGGACGCATTGTGCGGACCACGTCGTTGCGCGGTTTTCTGATGCTGTACGGCGTGGCATCGCTGCGTGGCATGCGGCGCCGTTCGTTGCGCTACCAGCGCGAGCACGCGGAAATCGACGCATGGCTGGCACGCACGCTTCGCTATGCGGCCGACGATTACCCGCTGGCGCTTGAAATTGCGCGCAGTCAGCGTCTCGTGAAGGGCTACGGTGATACGCATGCCCGGGGTATGCGCAACTACAGGAAGATCGAAGCGGTGTTGCCGCTCGTCGCCCGGACCGCCGCGCCTGCTGCTTGTCTTAAGGTGCTATGCGAAGCGGCATTGGCGGACGAAGAGGGTGCGCGTCTCGACACGCTTCTCGATGAGCTGCGGCGCAGCGAGGGTGAATCGAATCCGCGCACGGGCCAGGAAAGCGCGAACCTTGCGTCCGCCACCTTGAGCGCCGCCACGCATTGACAGCTTGCACAACCGGTTGCGGACGCATTGATCGCGATCCGCACCGGCCGTATCGAACTGACATTCGACCATAACCCGACCTTAACCCGACCTTAACCCGACCTTAACCCGGCCTCAACCCGACCTTAATTCGACCGTACAAGGACCCCGACATGCCGACTCTGCTGAACCAACTCGCCCATGCGCTCGGAAAGGGCACGATCCAGGTGATCGATCTGAGCCAGAGCCTCCATCACCGCACGCCGATCATCTCGCTGCCGCCGCAGTACGGGCAAAGCGCGCCGTTCCGCATGGAGGAGATTTCGCGCTACGACGAACGCGGCCCCGGCTGGTACTGGAACAATTTTTCCTGCGGTGAACATACGGGTACGCACTTCGATGCACCGGTTCACTGGGTCACCGGCAAGGACTTCCCCGACAATACGACCGATGCGATTCCGGTCGGCAACTTTATCGCGCCGGCCTGCGTGATCGATGTGTCGGCGCGGGTCAAGGACGACAGCGACTATCTGCTGACCATTGCAGACGTCGAGGCGTGGGAAGCGGAGCACGGCCGCATTCCGGCAGGTTCGTGGGTATTGATGCGAACCGACTGGTCGCGGCGTACCGATCCCGACGCGTTCCTGAATGCTCGCGAGGACGGCAGTCATACGCCCGGGCCTCATCCCGATCTGCCCGAGTTTCTGGCGCGGGAGCGCGACGTGCTCGGCTGGGGCGCAGAGGGCGTCGGCACGGACGCGGGCCAGGCTTACGCGTTCTCGAAGCCGTTTCCATGTCATTCGACGATGCACGGCAACAACAAATTCGGACTCGCGAGCCTCGTCAACCTGGACCGCTTGCCCGCGACAGGCGCGATGCTGATTACGCCGCCACTGAAGATCGTTGGCGGCTCGGGAAGCCCTTGCCGGGTGCTCGCGCTCGTCGAACACTGAAGTGGCGCTTGCTGTATGGATGATTGGCAGTCGCTTCAGCGACGTCGAATCGGCCGGCACGCGAGCCTCCAGCAGCGCGGGCCGGCACACCGGTACCAGCACGTCCAATCAGACCGCGCTGCGCATTGGCATGGCGCACAAGTTCTGAGGCACAAGCAGTAAGATCCGGCCGACGTTCGTGCACGCGAGCGTCGGCCGCTCGTGAGGTCGCAGCGCAGTTGAGCGACGCAAGCAAACTGCTCGCAGGCGAAGGCTGCAGCCCTTCGCAAACGGCTCGCGCAGCACGCGCGTTCATGCGCAGGAGTTCGCGTTTTGAAGCGCATCCCCGACAAATTTTCGCGCACCAGAGTAAAACTTCAACTTGCATGTCAGGCGCTACGTCGTTCTCGTGGGAGGCCGTTAAAGCGCGCCACGCGCATCACATCGCATCACTTGGGTGGCTCTCAAATCGCCTCAGACGCTGCGCAGCCTGATGCTTTAGCAGGTTATGGCCGGCCGCATCAAAACAAGCTACCCAAGAGGATGACAGGCGGGGAGGGGGACTGTGCGATCTCGAGCTGAGCGGACACGGTCATGGAGGTAGCGCCAGCCGCTTGCCGACCGTATCTCTTCCTCAAGCGATTCCCAGCGCTTCCAATATCGGTAGATGTATTTCAGCAAAGCGATTCGCTTTCGCAATCAGATCGTCGGGGGTGTTCAGCGGGCTAACGGAAACTCCTTTCGTGGCGTGAGCCGGCGTGGGGTTCGCGTGCAAAGCAGCTTCGGCGAATTCGGCCCACTGTGTGGGTTCCCTTAAATGACGTCGCCTCGCCAACAGGAATAGCTGCGGCACACGGGGAATCAAAACGCCCGATCCGGACACCGGACTGACCAGGAATTGTATGTCCCCATGCTGGAGCGCCTGCTCGCAAATAGCGGCGTTCAGTCTGTTCGATGACGGACGAGCGAGCTCGACGTGCGCCTCTTCCTGTACATTCAGCAACACGCCGGCCCCCACTAACAATGTCACGGCCTTGACGATGAGGGGGAGTGTAATTCCACGTCCGCGGACGCTGTTTTCGATATCGGAGAGGCGTGCAGGGTGATGGCTGGCAAGCGCGTCGAGAATCGGACCATATGAGCCTTCCGGTAGCGTCGCTTCTCCCAGCGCGCCGCGCACCTTCAGCAAGACCGATGCTCTCGGCAGCGCCAGCATGACGCGATGCGCGCGCAGCGCCGTCTGCTGCGCCGCTTCACTGAGCGTCTGGCTCCCTTTGACCCAGTAATCCCGTCGCATCGACCGGTTGATGCAAAAATCCCGTACGCTCTCACGCAAAGCGGTATCTGGAATACCCGCCAGCAAGGCGCGTTGGGGCGGGTTGAGATTGATCTCGTCAACGTGGTCGCGATAGTCTGCAGAGCAACCATAAGTCAAACCGCTCGCGGCAAGCGATGACGTGACCTGCGAGAAAGTCATGGGCTGCCAGTCACGATTGAAATATTCATGTGCGAGGTAGGGCGTGTTCTCCTTGCACAATGCGTCGACACGTTCAGCCAGCTGCGGGTTGACCACTGCGTAGCCGGGGTGCGTCGCAACCACCGTCTTGACGAAGTCTAGTGCCGCTGCAATATGCGTCTGGACTTGCGCTTCGGTGGGCACATCGCCGTGCGCATTCAGCCGCGCGCTCGCCTGGAAATGACAGTGCATCAATTCGCGCACCGGCAACATCGCGGCCCACCCAGGCTGGGTGTTGTAGCTCATATACACGACGCCGCCGTCATTGAGTTTGCGTCGTATGAAGTCGGCGATGAGCACACGGTTTTCGGCGGAAATCCAGCTCCAGATACCGTGCATGCCGATGAAATCAAACTTGGGCAAATCGTCGCGCCTACAGAATTCCGCGAAGCTTTCAGCGAACAAGCTTGCCTGCGATCCGGCGCACTGTGTCAGTTGCCGTGCAAAGCTCGCATGAGACGGGTTGAAGTCAGTGCCAAACCATCTTGTAGCTGACCCGGCTGCGTGGATATTCACGCTGACGCCGTGGCCGAATCCCAGTTCGCAGGCGGTGCGCAGGGCAGGAGGGGCGAATCCCGACTGCAGCAACGGAAGTCTGAGGCGCAGCGGATCCAGTTCGTCGCAATAGCCATACGTGTACGCAATACCATCAATGCTGCCGGCTTCCCATTCACTCACGTTCTAGCTCTCGTTTTCTTGAAGGATCGCCGCGCTGGAGCGACGACTTCCCAACCCACTTTCAGCGGAGGTCGGGCTATACGGTCAACGTCACCGGGCGCGGATCGCCCCGCCGTCGAATCGACGTGATGCGAAGCCTCTCATAGCGCGGACCTCTTTGTCTATCCACAGTCCGACGCCAGACATTCCGGCGCGGTTTCCCGTTTTGATAACAGGTCCCTCAGGTTCTCATAAGGTAACGTCCCTTACATTCATGCACCGACTGCGATGGAGCTCAACTGCTGGTCGGCTGATCCGGGATGAGGTTCGAGTCTTTGGTCATTCGACACACCTCGCTATCCAATCGACATTCGTCCTTCGACATGAATAGTTCCGACTCCCAGCCCCAATCCGATGTGTGGTCCGATTGGCTGTTACATATTCGGCACGGAGATGATCCAGGGCACGAACGAGCCCTCCATGGCGAACTCAAACACCATGTAGACCGCGTTCTGGACGGCGCGAGGCTTACCCCTGGCATGACGTTCGCCGACATCGGTGCCGGCGATGGGCTGATCGGTTTAAGCGCGATCGACCGCATAGGCTTGTCGCTGCACGTGCTTTTCACGGATATCTCGGCGCCTCTGCTTCGTCACACTGAAGCACTCGCAGTTCAGCGGAACATCCAGGATCAGTGCGTCTTCATCCAATGCTCCGCCGAATCACTCGATGGCATTGAGGATAGCGCTGTCGATGCCGTAGCGACTCGGGCCGTTCTCGCCTATGTCCCTGACAAGATGGCTGCCCTGCGAGAATTTCATCGGATTCTCAGACCGGGTGGCCGGCTATCGATCGCTGAACCGATCATGCGCGACGATGCAATCGAGGCAAGCTCGCTGCGGAAAATCGTCGAAGGTCTGCCCGAGAAAGCCGGGGACAACTTCTTCCACCTGCTGCATCGCTGGAAATCCGCTCAGTTTCCCGATACTGAGGAAAAAATTTCTGCGAGTCCGATTGCCAACTACGGCGAACGCGATCTCGTCCGCTTCGCTTTAGATGCGGGATTCGCGGATATTCATATGGAGTTCCACATTGATGTACGCCCGGCCGCGGTCACCTCGTGGGACGTGTTGCTTGGCAGCTCCCCGCACCCTTGGGCTCCGCGGCTCGGCGACATTCTCGCGACACAGTTCACAGTGGACGAACGACTATTCTTCGAACAGATCCTCCGCCCGCAAGTTGAAGGTCGCCGAATGGTCATGGCCGAGCGCACCGCTTACCTTACCGCACTAAAGCCTCTTCGCTGACGCGCACAGCCGCTTCGATCGTCTGGCTGATCCGCTTGGTACGGGCAAAGATCGGTTGGCTGTCGGCCGGAGGGCATGGCCCCATCCGAATCTCGGGAGAGTCTCTATGGTCCCAAAACCAGCCTGACATGACTGCCTATCCTTGATAGCGCTCTGCGCGCGGCGATCAAAGTCGTGCTTGATTCGACACTACTTCGCGCTGCAACGCTGTCGTCCAGCAACAGTCCTGCGAGAGGGCAGTAGTGTTGCTTATCGCGGCGCGTTTCTTCAACTTAGCCTCCAGCGCTTGCCGCACATGTGAAGGAACGGGTAAAAGAGGCGGGGCCGAACGCATCAACATGGTTTTCAACGTAAAGTTCGATTTGATGTGTTCGACACCCGGAATGCGAGTCAGCATGCGGGTTAAAAAGAGGTGGTACGCATCAAGATCCCTGACCACGACCCGCAGGTTGTAGTCGGCATCACCCGTCATCTGGAAACAGCTCATGACCTCGGGGGCGAGATGGCGCTAATGGTGGAGATTGCTTGCGTCAGTCAATAGCTCCGGGAGCGTCCCAAAGCCAGTAGTAGACGCCGAGGCGTATGTTTGATTTGACATAATATAAATTATCAACAAAATGCA
>NZ_JAQQCH010000022.1:0-120648 GCF_046030555.1 Paraburkholderia sediminicola
CACGAATAGACCGATAAAAATAGAAAAAGCCACCCTCGATACCCATAGAAGAAAACCCAAAACCCACCCTAATCAGCATCCGCAGTCAAAGCCCGCCGCGCACCGTCCCCCCGCGAAGACGCATAAAACCCCCTGGCCCGGCCAATAATAACCTTCAACATAGCAATCACCGGCACGGCCAGAAAAATCCCCACCACACCCCCAATCTGATCCCCAGCCAGCAACCCCACAATAACAAGAAAAGGACTCACCTCAACACCTTCACTCATCAGATAAGGATTCAACACATAATCCTGAAACAACCGATACAGCGCGATAAAAATCACCAGCCAAAGCAGATGTGAATAGCCACTAAAAACAGCCACCACAAGCGTAATAGCAATGGCGCCCAAGGGCCCGGCAAACGGCACAAACTCCAGCAGCGCTGTGCTCACCGCCAGCAAAAACGCATACGGCACGCCAAGCAACGAAAAAACCACCCCATAACAGATCAACGTCGCAAGCGACAAAAACAGCAACGCCCGCACATACTTGGACAAAAGCACATTCAGATCCGTGACGATCCCGGCCCACAACACGCGATGCCGGTCCGTCAGCACATCAAGAAACGCATCGCGCATCCGCGGACCTTCCTTGATCAGCATGAAGCTCAAAATCGGAATCAGCACGAGGTAAATCAGATTGCTCGCGGCATGCATCACGCCGAGCCCGACACTGCGCGCCATCGGCACGGCCTTATCGGAACCCGTCTCAATCTGGCCGCGCACGAAATCCACAATCCTTTCGCGCAACGGCTCAAGAAAATGCGGCAGCGGAAAGCGATTGGGCACGTCGGACTTCATCAATTCAGGCAGCTGCGCGAACAGATGCGTAGCCTGATCCTGCAATTGCACGCCGAATAGCGACCCCGCCACTGCGATCACCGCGACCACCACGACGAACACCAGCGCAATCGATGCAACCCGCGGCACGCGGCGCGGCCGGAAGCGGTCGACAAGATCGACCATCGGGTAAATCAGATAGCTGAAGAAGACCGCGAACACGACCACCAGCAAGGTGGACGACGCGGTATAGAGAATGAACAGCAGAAGTGCAATCAGAAACGCAGTCCAGACTTTCCGGGCTGTAGAGACGTCGAATCCCAGCATGAACTTTCCTCGAACAGACGATGAGATCCGGCGCTTCGGACGCGCCGGGATCATCGGACAACTAAGGCGCCCGCAGGGCTAAAGAGACGCGCCTCACGCACCGGTAGGCGATGCACCAGGCGTCCTGGCGCCGCGGACTTACATCAGCTTGCCCAGCAGAAATCCGACGCCGACCGCGATCAACAGCGCGCCGATGGGATTGTTGCGGGCAGTCTCGGCGACGTGGTCGACGCTATCGCCGTACTTCGCCTGCGCCTTGCCGGCAAGCTGACGGACCTTGCCCTCGGCCTGAAGGTCGACGTCGCCCGTCAAGCCACCGACGGCGTCCTGCACCTTGCCTGCCGCATCTTTCACGGTTCCTTCGAGCTGATTTGAATTCATCGATGTTCTCCTTGAACAGAATGAGCAAGCGGTCGCCGGCCGTAGCCGGCGTCTTGCGGCTGTTGCTTCGTGGCTGATCCGTTAGCGCTTCACGCGATCGCGGACCGCATCCGCCGTTTCGCCGACTTTAGACTGCACCTTGCCAGCCAGCTTTTCGGCCGCGCCCTCGACCTGAGTCGTCCGATTGCCGGTGACCTTGCCGATCGCTTCCTTCACGGAGCCCTTGACCTGTTTCGCTGCACCTTCGACCCGATTCTTGTCCATGATGATTTCCTTGAAAGCTGGAGTTGCACACAAAAGACGTCGAGCGCGCAATGCCTGAGGGGCCTGAGCCCTTTCATACCGACACTCGACGCAGGATTTCAGTGTCCCGGTTCACCGTCCCCGCCGACAGGCGCGAATGCACCGGATCGCCTGGTGCATTTGAACCGCACGTCACCGCGTCTGAACCGGCGGATCAGCCGGCTTCGATGCCTGTCGCGCCGGCTCGGCCGAAGCTCTGCAGCACGGTTCGTTCCCGGCCGCGCGCCCCGTCGGGAACATGCGGGACAAAACCGCCTAGGGCGTCCTGGAACCCTTGCGGCGCGGCGCTTTGGCGGGTGTGAGGCCAAAATGACCACGCGTCTGCGCCCACACGATCGCCTCGCTCCGGCTATGCACATCGAGCTTGGCGTAGATCGTAGCGACGTGATTACGCACCGTGTTCGGCGCGAGGCCCAGCTCTCTGGCGATCTCCTTGTCCGCGAGGCCGGCGCACAGGCAGGAAAACACATCCCGCTCACGCGCGGTCAGATCCGCGAAATGGCCCCCGACGTCGGGCGCGTTCGCGCGCCGCACGTTGACGAGCTTTTCGATCAGTGTCTGGCTGAACCAGGAGGCGTCCTGCATGACGGTTTCGATCGCCGTCACCAGTTCCATTTCGGAGCGCTTGCGCTCGGTAATGTCGAGCAGGGTCATCAGCACGCAGTCCTTGCCGTGGATGCTGACCGCTTCGGCCGACACCAAACAGTTCAGCACGTCGCCCGCGTGATTGTTCACCTGGAATTCGACGTTACGCAGACTGCCGGAGCCGGCCAGCGCTTCGCTGATCCGCGCGCACGCGTCGCCGTGCCACAGGCCGCTCTGATCGAGCTGCTTGCCCAGCAGCTCTTCGGAGGAGAAACCGGTGGTCGCAGTGAAGGCGTCGTTGATATCGAGCGTCATGTAATCGCCGGCGACGAACAGCGCGGTGGGCACCGGCGTCATCCGGAACGACTTCGCGAAACGCTCCTCGCTCTGCCGCAGCGCGCTCTCGGCGCGTTTGCGCGGTTCGAGGTCCATGAAGGTGAACAGCATGCAGGCTTCTTCGCCGATATCGATCGGCTGGCCCGCCACCACCACGAACTTATTGCCGCCTTCGGGGAGGCGCAGCAGCGCTTCCATCTGCGGAATGGTCGAACCTTCGCTGAGCCGTTCGATGGCGAGTTCACGCTTCTCCGCGCCTTCAAAAACGTCGAGCTCGTACACTGAGCGGCCGATCACGTCCTCGCGCACATAGCCGGTCATCTCCAGAAAGCCCTGATTGACCTTGATATAGCGCTGATCGCTGAGGCGGCAGATGACGGCCGGCGCGGGATTGGCGTTGAAGGTCTTTTCGAAGCGCTTCTCGGCGCTCGCCCACTCGCTCGCGTCGTGCAGGATCAGCGCAAGACAATCGGGCTCGCCGCGGGCGTTAGTCAGCACGAGGCTGCGCACACGATGCACCCAGTTCACCTCTTCGTCATGGGCCGGGAAGACCTCGACCACCACGTCGCTGAAACACTCGCCCGCCACCACACGTTCAATCGGATAACTGCCTTCGGGCAGCGGATGGTTGTTGCGGTAACGCAGCCGGAAGCGCTCGCGATATTCAGTGACATCCGCACCCAGTTGCGCGACTTCGGCAATGCCGTGCATCTCCAACGCGGCCTGGTTCGCCCAGACGATGGTCTGGTCCGGCTCGATGAGGATCACGCCCTCGGTCAGCCCTGTGATGATCTGCTGTAACTGGCGACGGTCAGTCTGCGTACGCAGCACCTTGTCGTCGACGGGCGGCTGGGGATCGTCTGAACCGTTGGATTGCACCGGTGGCGAGGGGGCGGCGGGAGCTGTTGCGGTCATTATTATATTGGCGCGCGAGGGGCGCACACGAGAGCCTGTCCAGACCGCAGAATGGACCAAATCGCGCCGCCGCGCCAATAGCCAATGCACCAGGCGTTCTGGTGCACTTGCACCAGGTGCAGGGGCCCTGGCGGCGACAAGCGCCCGCCGCCGCGTCATACGGCGTGGCAGGCGCGGGTTACATCAGCCTGCTTCGGCGCCCAATGCGGACAGCGGATGTGTTTCCCTCTTCCACGGCGACACCAGAAAATGCCGGACGCGCTCCGGCCGCACTTCCGCGAGCGCCGCGGGCGCCCACCGGCTTTTGCGATCCTTGTCGATCAGCTGCGCCCGCACGCCTTCGCAGAAATCGCCCTCCTCGATCACCCGCTTGACGATGCCCAACTCCATCCGGAAGCACTCGGCCAAGGTCATCTGCCGGCCGCGCAGCAGCGCCTCGCGCGTGACGTACAGCATCGTGGGCGAGTGCCCGGTCATCGCGTCGTAGGCGGCTTGCAGCCATTGCTTCACCTCGCGCGGCGGCTCGCGCTCCAGATCGTGGCGCAATGTTGCGACGATCCGCTCGATGCTCGAGCGCCGGTCGAAATGTCTCAGGATCAACTGGGTATACGGCCCCAATGCAGCATGCGGAATGATGTTGCACGGCGGTTCGAACACCCCGCGCAATGCCGCCATCAGGTCCCCCGCATGCGACATGCGCTGCAGGCGCTCCTCGAACGTGGCAAGCCACTCCGCCGGCACACACACGTCCGCCAGTAGCAGGCGCAGCGCATCGGCGCCGGATAAGGTCACGCCCGTGAGCCCGACGTACAGTTCGATCTCCGTCGGCATCACGCTCAGGAAACGCGTTGCGCCGACGTCCGGCAGAAAACCGATACGCGTCTCCGGCATCGCGATCTTGCTGCGTTCCGTGACGATGCGCAGCCGCGCCGCCTGACCGAGCCCCATGCCGCCGCCCATCGAGATGCCGTCGAGCAAGGCGACCACCGGCTTCGGAAACGTGTGCAGCGCATAGTCGAGCCGGTATTCGTCGACGAAGAATGCCAGCCACCGGTTGTCGCCATTTTTCACGAGCCGGTGCACTTCGCGTACGTCGCCGCCGGCGCAAAAACCCTTGGTGCCCGCGCCTTTCAGCACGAGGGCGACGATGCCGTCATCGGTACGGCAGTGTTCGACCAGTATGGCAAGCTCACGCACCATCGCATGCGATAGCGCATTGAGCGCGGCCGGCCGGTTCAGCGTGATGATCGCCACACGGTTGACGACGCGAAACAGAATCTCGCGCTCCGCTTCCACGCTCGCATCGAGTCGGACGCTCTGCAAGGCGCTCATCAACGGGTCTCCTGCTCAGCGTTCCCTGCCTGTCCAGCTTGCGTCACCTGCCAGCGAGGCGCCCGCTTCTCGAGGAATGCATTGACGCCTTCGCGCTGATCGGCGCCGTCGAACAGATCGACAAAGCGTTCCCGCTCCACCGCCAGGGCCGCCGCGCGCGGCACGCCGTTGCGGCCCTGGTGAATCAGCGTCTTGCTGAAACCAACCGCTTGTGGGCTCAATGTCGCGACGCGCGCCGCCATCGTCAGTGCTGCCTCGCGCGCCGCGCCTTTTTCCACCACCTCTTCGACCAGACCGATACGCAATGCGGTCGCTGCATCGACGCGTTCACCGGTCAGAATCATTCGCTTGGCCCAGCCTTCGCCGACCAGCCACGGCAACGTCTGCGTGCCGCAGCCGCACGGCAGCAAGCCCACCGCCGTTTCAGGCAGAGCCATCAATGCGTGTTGCTCGGCAATGCGGATATCGCAGGCCAGCGCGCATTCGAGCCCACCCCCCATCGCATAGCCGTTGATCGCGGCGATCACCACCGGCCGCGCGTTCTGCAAGGTCTCGAAGGCCGTGCCAAAGCGCGTCGCCGCCGTGCGCGCGACTTCGCGGTTGCCGTCGGCGAATGTATTCAGGTCGGCGCCCGCACTGAAGAACTTGGGGCCGTCGCCCGTGATCACGATGGCCCGCACGCGCGCTTCGCCGTTCAGACTTTCGACGGTCTCCTGCAACATCAGCAAGCCATCCGGGGTGAACGCATTTGCAGGCGGCCGCTTGAGCGTCAGCAGCGCGACGGCGCCGTCGTGTGCGTAGTCGAGTTCGATCATGACGCGTCTCCGCCCTTGGCGTCTTTGCTGTCCTTGCTGTCCTGACGATAGAGCTTGATCACCGCCGAGAAGTCCAGACGTCCCGCGCCCTTCGTGCTCATCGTCTGATAAAGCTGCTGGGCCAAGGCGCCGAGATACACCGGTTGACGCGCGAATTTCGCGGCGTCGGTGGCGAGGCCCAGGTCCTTGAGCATCAGATCGGTGCCGAAGCCGCCGGTATAACCGCGCGTGGACGGCGCGGTTTCGATCACGCCAGGCATCGGGTTATACGTGTCCGAACTCCAGCAACGGCCCGTCGACGTATTGATGATGCCGCCCAGCACTTTCGGGTCGATGCCGAGCGCCTCACCCAACGACATCGCCTCGGCCACGCCCGCCATCGTGATGCCGAGCACGAGGTTGTTGCAGATCTTCGCGACCTGACCGGTGCCGGTCTCGCCGCAATGCACGATGTTCTTGCCCATCGCCGACAACACCGGCTTGACCTGCTCGTACGCGCTCGCGCTGCCGCCGACCATGAAGGTCAGCGTGCCCGCCGCCGCGCCGCCGGTGCCGCCCGAGACGGGTGCGTCGACGAAGGTGTTGCCGTGTTGCAAAGCAAGCTCAGCGAATGCCTTCACGCTTGCCGGGTCGATCGTGCTCGAATCGATGATCGTCACGCCTTTCGCGATGCCGGCGAAAACACCGTCATCCGCGGTCAGCACGCTGCGCACGTGCGCGGCGGCGGGCAGCATCGTCACCACACATTCGACATCGGTCACCGCGGCTTTCGGCGAAGCTGCCGCTTTGGCACCCGCGTCGACGAGTGACTGCACGGCCTGCGCGTTGAGGTCGAATACGTTGACCGCGTGGCCCGCCTTGAGCAGGTTGAGCGCCATCGGCGCGCCCATATTGCCGAGTCCGATAAAGCCAATTTTCATGATGTCGTCTCCTATCCCATGCAAAGCAATACACCGTGGACTCAGCGCAGGCTGATGGTCGTGTTGACGCCGTCATTGACGGTGTCGTCGTCGAACCAGCGCGCGGTAACGGTTTTGGTCTGCGTGTAGAACTGCACGACCTGTTTGCCATAAGGGCCGAGGTCGCCGAGTTTCGAGCCGCGCGAACCGGTAAAGCTGAAGGACGGCACAGGCACCGGAATCGGAATGTTAATGCCGACCTGGCCGATGTCGATCTCGCTCTGGAATTTGCGTGCCGCGGCGCCGCTTTGCGTGAAGAGACCCACGCCGTTGCCGAACGGGTTGCTGTTGACGAGCGCGATCGCATCATCGAGTGTCGCGACATTCAGCACCACCAGTACCGGGCCGAAGATTTCCTGGCGGTAGATTTCCATCTCGGTGGTGACGTCGGTGAAGACCGTCGGGCCGATGAAGTTGCCTTGCTCATAGCCTGGAACCTTCACGTCGCGGCCATCGAGCGCCAGCGTGGCGCCCTCTTTCACGCCTGTTTCGATCAGGCCGAGAATGCGCTGCTTCGCCGCGCGTGAGACCACCGGGCCGATATCCGTTTTCGGTTCGTTACCCGCGTTGACCTTGAGCGTCCTGGCCTTTGCGACCAGATCAGGCAGCCATTGCTGCGCCGCGCCGACCAGCACAACCACGGAAGTCGCCATGCAACGCTGTCCTGCTGCGCCGAAACCGGCACCCGCCAGCGCATTCAAAGTCTGCTCGCGATTCGCATCGGGCAGCACGACCGCGTGATTCTTGGCGCCCATCATCGATTGCACGCGCTTGCCGTGTTCACTGCCGAGGCGATAAACATGCGTGCCGACCGCCGTCGAGCCAACGAACGAAATCGCTTTCACCAGATCGTGTGTGCAGAGCGCGTCGACCACGTCCTTGCCGCCGTGCACGACATTCAGCACGCCCTTCGGCACGCCGGCTTCAAGCGCCAGTTCGACCAGTTGCATGGTCGACAGCGGATCCTGCTCGGAAGGCTTCAGCACGAACGTATTGCCGCAGACGATCGCCATCGGGAACATCCACAGCGGGATCATCGCGGGAAAATTGAACGGCGTGATGCCGGCGCATACACCGATCGGCTGACGCAGCGTGTAGGTATCCACGCCGCCTGCGACGTTCTCGGCGAATTCCCCCTGCTGCAGGGTACCGATCGAACACGCGTGCTCGACCACTTCGAGGCCGCGGAAGATATCGCCTTCCGCGTCAGGAATCGTCTTGCCTTGCTCGGCGCTCAAGGTTTTTGCGATGCGCGGCGAATGCTCGCGAATCAGCGCCTGGTACTTCAGCATGATGCGCATGCGCGCGCCGATCGGCGTGTCCTTCCACGTCTTGAACGCGGTGTGTGCCGAGCGGATCGCTTCGTTCACTTCATCGGCGGTGGCGAACGGCACGCGTGCGAGCACTTCTTGCGTCGCCGGGTTGACGATGTCGCGCCATTCGGTGGTTTTGGATTCGACGAACTCGCCATTGATCAGCAGTTTGACGGTGGCGGCATTGTTCGAAGCAATTGCGTTCATGCTGGAACTCCTGTAGTGGTCGCGCGTGGCGGCCGGACAGTGACTGGGAATAAAAATAATCAACGCAGATCGGGGAAGTCCTCTTCCCAATACTCGCCGGGCAGACGCGCGGGCTCAGCCTCGCGTTCCATTTCGCGGCGTCGCAATTCAACGCGGCGAATCTTGCCGGAGATGGTTTTCGGTAATTCGCTGAATTGCAGGCGGCGAATCCGCTTGTACGGTGCGAGTTTTTCGCGCGAGAACGCGAAGACCGCGCGAGCGAGTTCGGGGCCCGCTTCGTAACCCTGGCGCACCGTGACGAATGCTTTGGGCACGGACAAACGCAGCGCATCGGCACTCGGCACCACGGCTGCTTCGCCGATCGCTTCGTGTTCGATCAGCACGCTTTCGAGTTCGAATGGACTCAGCCGGTAATCGGACGATTTGAAAACGTCGTCGGCGCGGCCCACGTAGACGTAGTAGCCGTCATCTCGGCGCAGCGCGACATCCGAGGTGTGGTAGAACCCGTTGCGCATGGCTTGTGCGGTGGCATTGGCGTTGTTCGCGTAGCCGGTCATCAGGCCGAGCGGGCGTTCGGCTAAAGGCAGCGAGATTTCGCCTTCGGTGACGGGTTGATCGTCGGCATCGAGGAGCGCGATTGTGTAGCCCGGTAGCGGCCGGCCCATTGAACCCGGCACCACCGGTTGCCCCGGCGGGTTGCCGATCTGGCAGGTCGTTTCGGTCTGGCCGAACCCGTCACGAATCGTGATACCCCACGCATGCTTGACGCGTTCGATAATCTCCGGATTCAACGGCTCGCCCGCGCCAACGATCTCGCGCAGCTTCACTGGATAGTCGGTGAGATGCTCCTGCACGAGCATGCGCCAGACGGTCGGCGGTGCGCATAGTGTAGTGACGTTGAAACGCACCAGCACATCGAGCGTGTCTTTCGGCACGAAGCGCGGAAAGTTGAAAACGAACACGCAGGCCTGCGCATTCCACGGCGCGTAGAAGCAACTCCATGCGTGCTTGGCCCAGCCCGGCGAACTGATGTTCCAATGGATGTCGTTGGGTTGAAGACCGATCCAGTACATCGTCGACAGATGGCCGACCGGGTAACTCTGGTGCGTGTGCTCGACCAGCTTCGGCTTGGACGTGGTGCCCGATGTGAAATACAGCAGCAGTGGATCGGTGGACTGGGTGACGCCGTCCGACGTGAATTGCGGCGAAGCGTCATAGCCTGCGGCAAGATCGATCCAGCCGTCGCGCGGTGCGCCGACCGAGATGCGTGTGAGCGGCACGTCGAGTGCGTCGAACTTGGCCAGCTCCGCGCTATCGACCACGACGAAAGTCGCGCCACCGATCTGCACGCGGTCGCGCACGTCGTCGGCGGAAAGCTGGGTAGTGGCCGGCAGGACGATTGCACCGAGCTTCATGGCCGCGAGCATCACGTCCCACAGTTCGACGCGGTTCGGCAGCATCAGCAATAAACGGTCGCCGCGCCCCACCCCGAGGCTGCGCAGGAAGTTCGCCATGCGCGACGAGCGCTCTGACATTTGCGCGTAGGAGAGGCGCAAACCGTCGCTTGCCGGATCGTCGACGATCCACAACGCCGGGTTGTCGTTATCTCGCGCGATCACGTCGAAGTAATCGAGCGCCCAGTTGAACTCCCCTGGCGCCGGCCACACGAATTCGCGGTAAGCGCGGTCGTAATCGGTTCGATGGCGCAATAACAGGTCACGCGCTTCGAGAAAGCCCTTCGCTACAGTCATTGTCGTCTCCTATGTCGATCGGAGTTGGCGCTTTAGCGCTTACTTCGATCCCATGCACCGCAGTCGATCGGAGTTGGCGCTTTAGCGCTTACTTCGATCCCATGCTAATGGCGCGGTACGCGCTCTGTTTTTTGCCTCTGCTTTTGCCTGACCGGCAGGCTATTTTGCGCTCAAACGCCGTCTAACTTGCGTTTAAACGTGGCGTGCGATAACCATCCGCTGCACTTCGCTGGTTCCTTCGTAAATCTGCGTGATGCGGGCGTCGCGATAATGGCGCTCCACCGCATAGTCCTCGAGATAGCCATAGCCGCCGTGAATCTGGATCGCATTCGAGCAGATTTCCTCGGCGAGTTCCGAGGCAAACAGCTTGGCCTGCGACGCCTCGGACAAACACGGCCTGCCCGCCGTGCGCAGCCGCGCCGCGTGATGCACGAGCAGACGCGCGGCGTTCAGACGGGTCGCCATGTCGGCGAGCATGTTGGCAATCGTTTGATGGTCCTTCAGCGCCTTGCCGAACTGGATGCGTTCGTTCGCGTAGAGACGCGCGGCGTCGAACGCGGCTCGCGCGATACCGACCGCCTGCGCCGCTATACCGATGCGGCCGCCCTCAAGATTCGACAATGCGATACGCAGGCCTTCGCCCGGTTCGCCGAGCAGATTGGCTTCGGGCACCGTACAATCGTCAAGCGAGATCGGGCAGGTGTCCGATGCGCGAATGCCGAGCTTGTGCTCGGGCTTGCCGACGTTAAAGCCCGGCGTATCGGTCGGCACGATAAAAGCCGACAGGCCGCGCTTGCCACGATCAGGATCGGTAACAGCAAACACGATCGCGATGCTGGCACGCGCCCCGTTGGTCACGAACTGCTTGTTGCCGTTGAGAATCCACTTGCCATCGCGCAGCACCGCGCGGGTGCGCAGATTGTTCGCCTCGGAGCCGGCTTGCGGCTCGGTCAGGCAGAACGCGCCGATGCGGCGTCCCGTGGCGAGGTCTTGCAGATAGCGGTCTTTTTGCGCGTCGGTGCCGAAGTTCAGGATCGGCCCGCAGCCGACCGAGTTATGCACGCTCATCAGCGTGGCGCAGGCGGCGCAGCCCGCGGCGATCTCTTCGAGCGCGAGCGCATAGGCCACGTAGTCGGTATAGGTGCCGCCCCACTCGGACGGCACGATCATGCCGAGAAAACCCAGCTCGCCCATTTGCGTCACGACTTCCGCCGGCAGCCTGGCGTCGCGATCCCACTGCCCGGCGTATGGCGCGAGGCGCTCCGTGGCGAAGTCGCGGGCGGCGTCGCGGATCATCCGCTGTTCGTCGGTGTAGAAGCTGTCCATGCTTGATCCTGTTATGTGCACAGAGTCGCGGCGGCGAGGCGCGGCCTCGTTATCTGCGACTCATCGCGGGGGAGGGTCGGCCTCGCCGTGGTGTCTCCGGGCGATGTGTCCCGCGATCGGTTCAGGCCAAGTGTAGGGAAGCTGCCGGACCGGTTCGATGCTCAGCCCGATCATTCTGGTTGAGCGCATTTGCCATACCGGTATCATGAAGCCTTCGCTCAAGCCGCGTTTTCAAAGGCTTAGCGAATCGCCACAAGGAAAATGTTGAGCGCGTTTGCCAGACAGCCATTAAAAACATGAAGAACCTCAAGAACGACAGAGGCACGATTTCCGTCAGCCTGGTCGAAGAGGCCCTGGCCTTGGCGCGGGCACGCGGTTTCGAGGCGCTGCCGCTCGCCGAAGCCGCCGGCATCGCGGCAACGATGCTGGCGTCACCGAAAAGCCGGGTCTCGTCGGCGCAGTATGGCGCGCTGTGGGCCGGCATCGCCCGCGCGTTGGACGACGAGTTCTTCGGCCAGGACTCGCATCGTATGAAAAGCGGCAGCTTCATCGCGATGACGCAGATGGCGCTGAGCGCGCGTAACGGCGCGCAGGCGCTCGCCCGGGCCGTCGGCTTCATGCGGCTCGTGCTGGACGATCTTGGCGCGCAGATCGAGACGGATGCGCAGCGGGTGCGACTCAGGTTCGTCGAACGTGAGGGCACAAAGCCGCCGGCCATGTTCGCTTATGCGACCTACTTCATCGTCGTCTACGGGCTGCTGTGCTGGCTGGTCGGGCGGCGCATTCCATTGATCGAGGCGCGCTTTCGCTGCGCCGAACCGCCCGCCGCGCATGAATACCGTCTGATGTTCTGCGACGACATGACGTTCGATCAAGCCGGGTCGTACGTCGATCTGTCGCCGGCGTTTCTCGAGCTGCCGGTGATCCAGACCACGAAGTCGGTCAAGCCGTTCCTGCGCGATGCGCCCGGCAGCTTCATCGTCAAGTACCGCAATCCCGGCTCGCTTGCCGCGCGCGTGCGCAAGATGCTGCGTGCGCTGCCAATGGCCGGCTGGCCCGCCGCCGACCAGATGGCGCTGCGCCTGCACGTCGCTGAAGCGACGATGCGGCGGCGTCTGAAGCAGGAAGGCTATACGTATCAGTCGATCAAGGACGACTTGCGGCGCGATATCGCCATCGGCGAACTGCAGGATACCGACCGCACGATCGCCGACATCGCCACCGCCGTGGGTTTCGCCGAACCGAGCGCGTTTCATCGCGCGTTTCGCAAATGGACCGGCATGCGGCCGAGCGATTACCGGCCGGCGCGTGCGGATTTCACGCGTCGCACGGAATCGGACTAAGCTGTAAGGAGCAGGCCAGCCTTTTTTTGGGGTATCGGCCCGCGCCCGCCGATACCCGTCGGCATGGCGCGGCAGCCGTTAGCGATGAGCACGTTTTTACGTCTCCCGTTCCGGCAGTCTGGTCCGCGCCCTGCGCTTATCCGTAGCCCAGGCGTGGGCCGGTTGATGCGCGGCATGACCGCGTTCGGCGTGCTTTTGGCATTTGGATTCGCGTTGTGCGAAACCACGCCGCGGGCGTGGGTCGCCGAGGCCGCCGTCGCGCCGAATAGCGTTGTCGTCATTCCCGTGAGCGGAGCGATCAGTCCGGCCAGCGCCGACTTCATCGTGCGCAGCCTGCAGCGTGCCGCCGACGATCGTGCCCAACTCGCGGTGCTGCAACTCGATACGCCCGGCGGGCTGGATACGTCGATGCGGCAGATCATCAAGGCGATTCTCGGCTCGCCGGTGCCGGTCGCCACCTTTATCGCCCCGAGTGGCGCGCGGGCGGCGAGCGCCGGCACCTATATCGTCTACGCCAGCCATATTGCGGCGATGGCCCCGGGCACCAATCTCGGCGCGGCGACGCCGATCCAGATGGGCATCGGCGGTGCGGAGCCGCCTGCGGGCGGCGGCGGTATGCCGGGCCTGCCGGGCACGGGAGGCGGAGGCGGCGCTGGCGGCCAAAAGAGCGAACCGGCAATGCCTGCCTCAGCCGGCTCGGTGAACTCAGCCAGTTCGACGCGTTCAGCCCCCTCGACGACGAACGCAGCCAGTTCGCCCGCCGCCAGCGCGCCCAGCGCCGCCCTTCCGCTCGACACCCAATCCACCGAAATGCGCAAGCAGGTCCATGACGCCGCCGCCTACATCCGCGGCCTCGCGCAAATGCGCGGACGCAACGCCGACTGGGCCGAGCGCGCCGTGCGCGAGGCCGTCAGCCTGTCGGCCAGCGAAGCGTTCGCGCAGCACGTGGTCGATCTGAATGCGCGCGACATTCCGGACCTGTTGCGCCAGGTGGACGGCCGCACGATCAGCACGAGCCGCGGCGACGTCAAGCTCAGCACCGCGAACGCACCGGTGGTCACGCTCGAACCCGACTGGCGCAGCCAGTTCCTCGCGGTCATCACCGATCCGAACGTCGCGCTGGTGCTGCTGATGATCGGCATGTACGGCCTCTTCTTCGAGTTCGCCAATCCGGGCTTCGTGCTGCCGGGCGTGGTCGGCGCCATCAGTCTGCTGATGGGACTCTTCGCGATGCAGATGCTGCCGGTCAATTACGTCGGGCTCGGCCTGATCTTTCTCGGCATCGCATTCCTGATCGGCGAGGCGTTTCTGCCGACCTTCGGCTCGCTCGGCTTCGGCGGGGTGGTCGCGTTCGTGATCGGCGCACTGATGCTGATCGATACCGACGTGCCTGGCTACGGCATTCCGCTCCCCCTGATCGCGGCCGTGGTCGTGTTCAGTGTGGTGTTTGTATTCGGCGTGTCGAGACTCGCCTTGCGGGCACGACGCCGGCCCGTGGTGACCGGCTCGGAAGGGCTGATCGGCAGTCTCGGCGTCGTGCTCGACGGTGGCCTGTTGCCGGACGATGGCCCGCTGCCAGGAAATGCGGCTGCGGGCGGCACGCTGGCGGGCTGGGCTCAGGTGCAGGGGGAACGCTGGCGGGTGTCCAGCACGGCTCCGGTCGCGGCCGGTCACGCGGTGCGCGTCACGGCGCGGCGCGGACTGACGCTGACCGTGGTGCCCGCGGAAGCACTACAACAAGGAGAACGCTCATGATCGGCTTCACATTTGGTTTCAGCAGCATTCTGATTCTGCTGGTGGCTGCACTGATTGCTTCGTCGATACGGATTTTTCGTGAGTACGAACGCGGCGTGGTGTTCATGCTCGGGCGCTTCTGGAAGGTCAAGGGGCCGGGCTTGGTTCTGATCATCCCGATCGTGCAACAGGCGGTGCGCATGGATTTGCGCACCGTTGTGTTCGACGTGCCGCCGCAAGACGTGATTACGCGCGACAACGTTTCGGTGAAGGTCAACGCGGTGGTGTACTTCCGTGTGGTCGATCCGGAAAAAGCCGTGATTCAGGTGGCGCGTTATTTCGATGCGACCAGCCAGTTGTCGCAAACCACGTTGCGCTCGGTGCTCGGCAAGCACGAACTCGACGAACTGCTCGCCGACCGCGAGCAGCTGAACGCCGATATCCAGAAAGTGCTGGACTCGCAGACCGACGCGTGGGGCATCAAGGTGTCGATCGTCGAGATCAAGCATGTTGACATCAACGAGACGATGATCCGCGCGATCGCCCGTCAGGCCGAGGCCGAGCGCGAACGGCGCGCCAAGGTGATTCACGCACAAGGCGAATTGCAGGCCTCGCAGCATCTGCTGGAAGCGGCGCAGACGCTCTCGAAACAACCGCAGGCGATGCAGTTGCGGTACCTGCAAACCCTCACGACGATTGCCGCCGACAAGAATTCGACGATCGTATTTCCGCTGCCGATCGATCTGCTGAGCGCGGTGCTGGACCGCTTCAGCAAGCCGTCGGCCTCCTGAACCGGGGATCGTGCCGGTTCAATTGGGGGCGCTTTGGATCACAGGATGAAACGGTGCATTGCCTTTCATCGACTTACTCGAAATGCTTACGAAAATTAAAATCTAGGGGTCGTTTTTAACCGCTCCATGGGAGCCAATCATGAAAATCGCTTCTTTAGTTGGACTCGGCGCGCTGTTAGCCGCCGTGAGCATGAGCACCGCGTTTGCACAGACGTCGCGGCCTTACGACCCATCGGCGCCGCTAACGCGTGCCCAGGTGAAAGCCGATCTGGCCGAATGGCGCGCCGCCGGCTACGATCCGCTCGACTGGATCGACTATCCGGACAACGCGCAACGCGCGGGCCGCATCGTCGCCGCGCGGCGGGCGCAGCAGATGGGCGCAAGCATGACGCAGTAATCAGTCCCGTTCGGGCCTGGTGCGCCAGGCCCCGTCTTTCCCCACTCCCCCGAAAGTCCACCGTCCCCCGCCACAACATCGTAAATTCACTTGCCGCTCCGCCGCGCGCGCAGGCAAGGTATCATCTCGCCCCTTCAGCAAACCCCACAGTCACGCAATACGGTTGGTTCGCCGCCACCAATCATGATTACAATCCGCCGGTAGGCCTGGCCGCGTGGCGGACGGGTGCCGTGTCGGACGGCACAGTCGCCCTTTTATTTGCTGCGCATAGCCCGTATCAACCACAAGAAACGCTTTTTGAACAACGAGAGACCCGCCTCATGGACTCCATAAAACGATACTTCGGCTTCGAAGCCGCCGGCACCAACCTGCGCACCGAGGTGCTCGCCGGGCTCACCACCTTCCTGACGATGGCCTACATCATCTTCGTCAACCCGGCGATTCTCGGCGACGCCGGCATGCCGAAAGACGCGGTGTTCGTCGCGACCTGCATCGTGGCCGCGCTGGCCTCGCTGATCATGGGTCTCTACGCCAACTACCCCATCGCGCTCGCGCCCGGCATGGGCCTGAATGCGTACTTCGCGTACACCGTTGTGAAGGGCATGGGCTTCACATGGCAAGCCGCGCTTGGCGCGGTGTTCATCTCCGGCTGCCTGTTCCTGATCGTCACGCTGTTTCGCGTGCGCGAAGTGATCGTGAACGGTATTCCTCATTCGATACGCATCGCGATTACCGGAGGCATCGGCCTCTTTCTCGCGATCATTTCGCTCAAATCGGCCGGCGTGGTGGTCGGCAATCCCGCCACGCTCGTCACGCTCGGCGACCTGCACAACCCGCATGTGGTCCTCGCCGTGATCGGCTTCTTCGCGATCGTCGCGCTCGACTATCTGCGGGTGCGCGGCGCGATCCTGATCGGCATTGTCGGCGTGACGGTGCTGAGCTTTTTCTTCGGCGGCAATCAGTTTCACGGCATCGTCTCCGCGCCGCCGTCGATTGCACCGACGCTGTTCCAGCTCGACATTCGCGGCGCGCTCTCCGGCGGCGTGCTGAACGTGATCCTGGTGTTCTTCCTCGTCGAACTGTTCGACGCGACCGGCACGCTGATGGGCGTGGCCAATCGCGCCGGGCTGCTGGTCGAAGGCAAGCTGTTTCGGCTGAACCGCGCGCTGCTCGCCGACAGCACGGCGATTCTCGCCGGCTCGATGCTGGGCACGTCGTCGACCACGGCGTATATCGAAAGCGCGTCGGGCGTGCAGGCCGGCGGCCGCACCGGCGTGACAGCGATCACCGTCGCCGTGCTGTTCCTCCTGGCGCTGTTTTTCGCGCCGCTGGCAGGCGTGGTGCCCGGCTATGCGACGGCGCCGGCCCTGCTGTACGTATCGTGTCTGATGCTGCGCGAAATGCTCGATCTGCCGTGGGACGACGCCACCGAAGTCGTACCGGCCGCGCTGACCGCGCTGTTGATGCCGTTCACCTACTCGATCGCCAATGGCGTCGCGTTCGGCTTCATCTCGTATGCCGGCCTGAAACTGCTGACCGGGCAGGCGCGCAAAGTGAAACTGGTGGTATGGATCATCGCAGCGATTTTTCTGTTCCGGTATTTCTACCTCGGCAGCGAATAAGCACACTGGCCTGACGCGAAAGCACGGAACAAGACGCGGCGTGGCGATGCGTGATCGCCGCGTCACGCCTCGCGTCCCAGCCCGGCTGAAAGCACGGTGGCAGCGTCGCCGTGTCTGGCCATGTTTCGGTCTGAATCAACAATCGTTTATTGAAGGCGCCCGTTCCGGTCGGGCACCCTTTATCATCCGATGATTGATAAAAACCAACGAACTGGTCACAGGAGTTCCCTGCATGTCGCCCTACAGCCGCGCCTCGGACCGTTATACGACGCCCGCCATCTTCTTCCACTGGGCGATCTTTCTGCTGGTCGCGCTCGCTTATCTGGCAATCGAAATACGCGGACCGAAAGGTTCCGACAGCCGGGCCTTCTGGAGCAGCGTGCACTTCTGGGCCGGCACCCTCGTGCTGGCACTGTCGGTTCTGCGCCTGCTGTGGCGGCTCTGGGCCGGCGCGCCCGCGGAAATCGAAGGCAATCGGCTATTCGCGTTTCTGGCGCGGGCCGCCCATCTTGCCTTGTACATCTTTATCTTCGCGCAGCCGCTGCTCGGCATTCTGATGGTCAATGCCGGCGGGCATCCCGTGACGCTGGCCTGGGTCAACCTCAATTACACCCTGATCGGCGCGGATCCGATTGCGCGGCCATTGCTCAAGACGGTGCATGAGTGGCTTGGCAATGCGTTTTACTGGGTAATCGGATTGCACGCGCTTGCGGCGATTGCGCATCACGTGGTGTTCAAGGATCGGACGCTGCGGCGCATGATTTGATCCGCTATCCGACCCACTTCCAGTCTCTAACGCATGCGGCATCGGCGCTTGCGCTCGCAGCACCTTGAACTGACAGAGCCGCGCGGATTCACTCAACCGCGCGGGGTACGCTCAGTTGCGCCAGTTCGCTTCATAGAAACGCACGTAGCCGCTCCTCAGTACCAGACATTGCGCCCGCGTTTCCGATAGCAGACGCCGCGTCGCTGCTTCGATCCGGGTCCGGTGCGCGTCGAACGCGCCGACCATGTCCTCCAGACGCGGCGATGCGGCGCCAAAGTGATCTTCCAGCGCCTCGGCCGTGATCATGCACTCCACCCTTAGCCCATCAACCATTGCCGGGAACGCCAAGGTAAGTTCGCGACCTGAATATTCAGGAGTTTCGTTCGGGAATAGGATCTGCATGGGAGTTCACCTAAAGGTTGGGTGCTGCGCATGGTGGATTGGTACTGCGCACGCTGGTTGAGTCTGGTCGCACTCGCAGCGCTTCTCCCTCCTTGTCGGATGCTGGTAGCGCGGGGTCGTCACCTGCCGCGGTCGACGGTATGGTTCGCGTCGCGCGGAGGTGATTTGATTTACTGTAGACGAGTTCGGGCGCTGCGCAAGTTTTCCTTTTTGTTTGCGCGATTCTGGTGCCCGACGCGGTATTTTTGGGCATTTTCCGCTTCATTTTCCGCGCCAACGCGACCCCGTTTTTCGCTGCCGAGCGGCTTTCGCCGGGGTCCTGTTTCGTCCTGTAATATCGGTGTTCGGCTGCAGACGTCTATGTTGCGCTGCGGAACGCAACGGCGGGCAACGCACCCGCCGGGTCCGATAACCGGAGACATGCCTTGATCCATCGTCCTGCCTCGCCGCCCACCATCGGTCGGCCAGATGTCATCGCGCAAGCTCATGCCCGCTCGCTCGAAGTCGGCCTGCGTGCGTCGGAAACGCCGGACTTTCATCCGCTGCGCCGCCTCGCGCTGCGTGAGCTCGTCGATCGTAATCAGTCGCTCTATACCCACGCGCTTCCTGTCATGGAGACGTTGCACGCGCAGATTGTCGACACGCAAAGCATGGTGCTGCTCACCGACGATCACGGCGTGATTCTCCACAGTCTCGGTGACAGCGATTTCGTCGAAAAAGCCAATCGTGTCGCGTTGTGTCCGGGCGTGTCGTGGGCCGAAGCGGATCGCGGCACGAACGCGATCGGCACGGCCCTGATCGACGGGCAGCCGACCGTCGTGCACGCCGGCGAGCACTTCCTGCATGCGAACCGGATCCTCACCTGTTCGTGCGCGCCGATCGCGGATCCGTTCGGGCGCACCATCGGGGCGCTCGACGTCAGCGGCGACACACGCGGCTTCCACAAGCACACGCTCGCGCTCGTGCGCATGTCGGCGCAGATGATCGAGAATCATCTGTTCTCCAATCAATTCGTCGACGCCATTCGCATCCACTTCCACGCGCGCGCGGAATTCATCGGCACGCTGTACGAAGGGCTCGCTGCGTTTGCGCCGGACGGCACGTTCCTGTCCGCGAATCGCAGCGCGCTGTTCCAATTCGGTCAACCACTCGCCGATCTGCTCCGGCAACCATTCGACGCCCTGTTCGGCACCGCCTTTGCCAGGGTATTGCAGCAGATCGCGCGCGCACCCGGCGAAAGCATCGTGCTGACGCTGCCAAGCGGCGTGCGCGTGGTGGCACGCGGCGAGTTTGCGGCGCCGCGTTATGTTGCTTCAGCGGCTTCAGCAGAAGGCTTTTTTGACGCGGCGCGCACAGCTACGTCCAGCGGCTCGCGTGCCGCGGCTCGGCCCTGCGAAGCAGCGCCCCTCGCCACACTCGAAACGCTCGATACGGGCGACGCGCAAGTCTCCGCGATCCTGCGGCGTGTCGCCAAGCTGCGCGGACGCGATATTCCCATTCTCGTACTCGGCAAAACCGGCACCGGCAAGGAGTGGCTCGCCCGCGCGATCCATCACGATTCGCCGCGACGGGCCGCGCCCTTTATCGCGCTGAATTGCGCGTCGTTGCCCGATACGCTGATCGAGGCAGAGTTGTTCGGTTATGAAGACGGCGCGTTCACCGGCGCGAAGAAACGCGGCAGCGTCGGCAAGATCGTGCAGGCCGACGGCGGTACGCTTTTTCTCGACGAAATCGGCGATATGCCGCTTGCGCAGCAAGTGCGCCTGATGCGCGTGCTGCAGGAACGCACTGTCGTACCGCTCGGTGGCACGCGAGGGATTCCGGTCGATCTGCGCATCGTCTGCGCGACCCACCGCAATCTGCGCGCGATGATCGAAGCCGGCACCTTCCGCGAAGACCTCTATTACCGGATCAACGGCCTCGTCGTCACCTTGCCGGCGCTGCGCCAGCGTAGCGACCTGGCGGCGCTCGTCGAGCGCATGCTGGCGTTGCAGCCGGATGGCGAGCGCCTGCCACGGCGCGTGTCCGATGAGGTGCTGGAACGGTTTGCGCAATGCCGCTGGCCCGGCAATCTGCGGCAACTGGCTAACGTGCTGCGCACCGCAAGCATCATGGCCGAAGGCGCTGAACAGATCGAACTCGAGGATTTGCCGGAGGATTTTCTGCAGGACTGCGAGGATGCGCCGGCCGACGAAAGGGCCCAACGGGCTGTGGCGCTTTCAGGCCTTTCAGGCAACGGCAATGCTGGTGACGGGCGCGAAAAACCGGCCGCGACGGTGAATGGGTCGCCCGCCCGGATGGAAGATTGGCAGGCCACGCTGATCGCGCAAACGCTCGCGCGACTCGACGGGAATGTGTCGGCGGCGGCACGCGAGTTGGGGCTGGCGCGAAATACGGTGTATCGGTATCTGCGGCGTGGGGGGCACAACACATTGACGCACAACGTATCAACCGGGCAACGCTGAGGCCCAAGCATTCGGCGGCGTGCTGTGAGCGCGTTGCGCAACGTGTAAAGTGTGGCGCAATCCGTCACACGCTCACACGATGTCCGACTCCACCCGCCCGCCTCTCGTCCGCATCGAGCCGCTCGGCCAAAGCTTCGCAGCGCCCGCTTCGCTCACGATTCTCGAAGCCGCCGGCTTTGCGAATCTGCGCCTGCCACGCTCGTGCCGCAACGGTACGTGCCGCACTTGCCTATGCAAAATGACGGCGGGACGTGTGCGCTACACAATCGAGTGGCCGGGTCTCAGCCGGGAAGAAAAAGCGGAAGGCTACATCCTGCCGTGCGTGGCGATCGCGGAAACCGACGTGGTGATCGAAGCGCCGGACGCGCTTGAGTTGCCGCAGCCCGGCGCACGACCTCGCATTCAGCCTTAACGGCCGTTGCCCATTGCCCGGGCGATTTTCTTATCGGTGGTGTACTGACTCAATGCATACACCGACCAGATCGCGGCCGGAATCCAGCCGATCAGCGTGATCTGCAAGATCAGGCAGATGATCCCGGCAAACGGCCGGCCGATCGTGAAAAACTGAAACCACGGCAGAATGATGGCAAGCAATAGACGCATTCAGATTTCCTGTTTGTATTAGCCTCGCAGTACACGTTCAGCGGAGGCGGTCGCGCTTGCGATCGCTTGAACGGGCCCGCCTAGTTGATCGGCGCGAAGCGCGGCACCTTGATGCCGTCGAGTTCGATCAGCTCGAAAAACACCGAGGCCGGACGCGTCCGGATCGTACCATTGCTGGCTTTGTAGACGATCATCGTAACCGTCGGATCGGACTCCAGCGTGGCCTCGCAAACCAGCTCGTAAATACCGCCTTTGTAGTGTCGATAACGCACCATTCAACTACTCCTGTTCCGATCGACGGAATTTTTATAAGCGGGCCGACGCACTCCGAAACAGAGCACGTGCTTGTGTTGCGACCGTCATTTTAAACGCCTGCCGGCGCGCGAACGATCGCTGGCGCAGGCTACGCTGTCGCCATCGGCCGTCCTTTCGCCTCGTGCCTGAACGGTGGCATGTAAGTACGCTAAATTTTCTGACGGCAGTGTCGATTTCGGGCATTCCGATTCGTCGTCGTGGTAAGAGCCCCGTGGATACTGAACCGGCTTCGGGGCCGTGCGGCTCCAACAACTCAATCAAGGAGAAGGACAATGCGCGTCATGGTAATGGTGAAAGCGACAAGCGATTCAGAGGCCGGCACAATGCCCAGCACGGAACTGCTTGCGGCAATGGGCAACTTCAATGAGGAGCTCGTGAAGGCAGGCGTGATGCTCGCGGGTGAGGGCTTGCACCCGAGCGCGAGAGGCAAGCGGGTGCACTTCTCGGGCAGCCAGCGGGCCGTGATCGATGGTCCGTTCACGGAGACCAAGGAACTGGTCGCGGGGTTCTGGCTGTGGCAAGTCAAGTCGATGGAAGAAGCCGTCGAATGGGTCAAGCGCTGTCCAAATCCCATGATCGGCGACTCCGAGATCGAAATTCGCCCCCTATTCGAAGCCGATGATTTCGGCGCGGAACTGACACCCGAGTTGCGGGCCCAGGATGAGCGCCTGCGCGCCGAGGCCGAAGGCGCGGCGAACAGGCCGCTCTGATACAGGGTGCTGGGGCTCCACGGCGAGTTAAGGGCCGTCAGCCCCCCTCTTTCATCTGCTTCAGAATCTTATAGACGGTGGCGCGCCCCATCGTCAGTACCGCGGCCACATAGTTCGCGGAACTACGGCCGCGAAACGCGCCTTGCGCGTGCAGCGCCTCGACGATTTCCCGCTTGTGTTCGCGCGTGAGCGCATTGATGCCGATTTGCCGTTCACGCAGCCAGGTGTGCAGGAACGTATTGATGCGGTCCTGCCAATCGTCGCGGAAAAGTTCCTCCGCCGGCGCGTCGGTCAGATTGCCGCCTTTGATGAACAGATCGAGCGTGGAGCGCACATCTTCGAACACCGCAATGTTGAAGTTGATGCACAGCATGCCGGCCGGCTTGCCCTCGTCGTCAAACAGGATGTTGCTCACGCAGCGCATGCGACGGCCGTCCCAATTGAGCTTCTCGTACGGCCCGATCGTCTGCCCGCGCGCCGCGTAGTGGACTTCGTCGAGCACCGAGGGGCCGCCGACTTCGAGCTTCGACAGGTTGTTCACGAGATATGCGATGGTTTGATCGCGCAGGTCGTGAATCACGACTTCGGCACACGGATAGAACAGCGCAGCGATGCCGTCTGCAATGGGTGCGTAGCGGTCCAGCAGCAGGTCTTTCACGGGAGAGACGGTTGTCTTGCGCATTGAGAAATCGCTGTGTTCGAGGAATGCGGCGCCGCTCTCGCCCATATGGGCCAGCCCAAACGGGTCAACCCAGCGGGTCAGCCTGAATAGGCCAGAAGGCGGTGCCTGGGGTATGGCCGGCAAGGCATAACGATGCCGGGTAGCCATGCGCTGCAACTCGCCATTGTAACGACCCTCAATCGGTGGCGGCGACCGCGACCGCACGGCGACAGCACAGCGGCCATTTTATTGCGGGGCCGCATCACGCGCAGGGCTTTGACGGGCGCTCGCCGGCATGCTGCCCAGATATTCCGGTTGTTGCATCCGCACACAACGAATTTTGTCCGCTTGGCGAGCGCTTTTTTTTCGTGCGATAAAAGAAGCAACTATTCCACGGAGCAACAGATGGCCACGCTCGAAGCGTTTCGCGCCGTGCTCGATGACGAAGGCACGCCGGAAATCATTCGCAATCACATCATCGATTCGTTGCAATACACCCTGCGCAATCACGGGCAGATTTTTACGTCGAAGGAAGTCGAATGGCTTGCCGGCTGGGATGATGCGCGCATTCCGCTCGCCGCTTCACGCGAACTGCAGAAGCGCGTCGCCGAAACCACCCGCTGAAGCTCAGCCGCCTTCGCCGTCAGACCCTCCGTCAGACGCGGCGCGCCGTTCGCGGCAGCCCTTTCTTGCTCAAAGCCCCACCGGTTGGGCGATTTGCCCGCGCGCGGAAGTTTTTGCTATCCAATTAGCCCCATTTAGTGCATCATATTGGAATAGCTGTATTCCGCATCCGCACTAACGGTAATACAAGCGGCAGCACAAAGCAGTATCAATCGGCGTCTCCGCACCACCCCCGACTGTTCGACCGCTGCCTGTCGGCGATCCCGTCACTCTGGCAATGCGCCGCCTGCATTCGCCGTCGCGAGTTGTGCAGCTGAGTTGTTCATTTACGCGCCCGGTGTCTGCGCGACATCAGCGTGTTTCTTCTCCATCGAATCCGCGATTTTGCGCGGTCGCGCTCATGCCCTTGCCGTCGGGCCTGTGCCAATCTTTTTCCATGGCTGCGCGCCCCAAGGTGCTGCGCAGCCGGGCCCGTTGTGCCGCGCGTAACACGCGTGACACGGGGGCCACGTAATACAGGACCATGCTTCATGAATTCAGTTGTCAAGACGTACAAGGGTTACGAAATTCACCCGCTCGTCTACCCGCGCCGTCCGGCGGACGGTCAGACGAGCCGGAATCCGGACGCAGGTTACGACGCGTCGGTGCGCATCTGCCGCGTGGGCGCCAATCCGGCAGCCGACGGCCGTGTGTTCCGTCTGCAGTATCTGTTTCCGTTCGACGGCACGGGCAAGGCGCGCATTGCGTGCATGGCCCACGCCGAGCAATTGATTGACGGCCGTGTAGACGGCCAGTCCGTCGCCGATCTTTGAGCGGTACTATCAGCGAATCAGCTGGTGCCGCAGCGCAGCTGGCCTGTAAGCCAACTGTCAACCGTATCAGATGTTGCGCCAGGCGGCTTAGCCGCGCGGCCAACACCCACTTATCCCATCGACCAGGAGTTATGCATGGCGAAAGAAGAACTGCTTGAACTTGACGGTATCGTCGACGAAGTACTTCCGGATAGCCGTTACCGCGTGACGCTCGACAACGGCGTCGTGGTTGGCGCTTACGCGTCCGGGCGCATGCGCAAGAACCATATCCGTATTCTCGCGGGCGACCGCGTGACGCTGGAACTGTCGGTTTACGATCTGACCAAAGGCCGGATCAACTTCCGTCACAAAGACGAGCGCGCCACCGGTGGCGGCGGCGCACGTAATTCGCAATTCCGTCGCCGTTAAGGCCGGCGGCACGCTGACCGTTTGTTAACGGTTGTTGCGTGGCCCTTTGCTGTTCGTTGTTCGCGAAGCCTTTCGCGCGCCTTCTCCGGCTTGATTTCCTTGACTCGGGCCTGAGCGGCGCGCTGCGGCGTCGCATGAGTTGCATGCTTTGCAACCGCGTTCGCATCCGCTTTGCACCACCCTTTGCACCACCCTCTTCTGCGCTGTGTCTGGCCGACCGTTTTGCTGAGTCGTCTTGCGCATAGCCGCAACTAGCGCCCGCCCCAGCGGCTGGCGCCGTCTTTCCGCAGTCGGGTGTCTCCCACTCTTACATACTGCGCTGCTTCTTTTTTACCCGCCGAACACCGCACCGAGATCCTCTCCGGCGGCGCTCCTGCGCACCTGCTCGACCACCCGCTCCTCCAGTTCCGACAGATGCTCGCGCATCGCCGCCAGTGCCGCATGCAGGTCTCCCGCATCGAGTGCTTCGATGATCTGCATGTGCTCGTCCGCGGAACAAGTCGAACCCTTTGACGGGTCGAACAACGCCTTGTACAGCTCAGTCTTCGCGACGAGCTGCCCAACCAGGCCGAGCAATTCCGTCCCGCCTGCGAGTTCCGTCAACAACACATGAAACTGGCCCGCGAGCCGGACGGATTCCTCGATTGCACCGGCGCGTGACGCCTTCTCTTCGCCACGCACGTGGGCACGCAGGCGGCGCTTGTGGGCCGCGCTCAAACTCCCGCACAAAGCCGCGACAATGCCCGCCTCGACAATCTGCCGGGCGCGATACACCTGCCGAATATCCTCTTCCGACGGCGACGGCACAAACGCGCCCCGATTCGCCGCGAGCACCAGCTTGCCCTCAAAGCCCAGCCGGGCGAGCACCTTGCGCAATGCGCCGCGCGTACAACCGAACGCCGCGGCAAGATCGCGCTCGACCAGTTGCGCACCCGGCCGCAGACGGCCTTGCAACAACGCCGCGCTGATCGACGCGTAAATACGCTCTTCGACGCTGATCGAGTCGTCGCCGATCGTGGTGTGAAGCGGCGTTTCTGTATCGGCAGACGATGCACTTCGGGAACGTGGGGCCATGGAACTCAGTAACGGGAACGGAGCGATATCGCCCGGCATTCTAGCGGCGGCGGACGGCAAATGCCATGCGCGTATGACGCCACCTATACCGGACATCAGTTAAATGGTTAACCATTTTAGGTTATTATGGTTGACCAAACCGAGTCGAGAATAGATTTTTCACCTCGTTCGACGTTCTTGTCCAGGCATGCCACCACGGTCGCGCAGCTTCTTTCGCGCTTGCGGGCGGCGGCCATCTCTCACACTCAGGTCCATCGTGAATTCGCACCCCAGCGCCACTCCCGCCCGTACCGACGCCAACGCCACATCCCATGCGTTGATGTGGCGGGATGCCTTATGGCTGTGCGTCATCGTGGTGATCGGTATCAATCTGCGGCCCCTGCTGACGTCGATCAGTCCTTTGATGACGACGATCCGCGCGGCAACCGGCCTGAGCTTTTATGGCGCTTCGTTGCTGACCAGCTTGCCGGTCGTCGCGATGGGCATCGGCGCATTCGGTGCCGGCGCGTTGACCCGCACGATCGGCGAAACGCGCGGCGTCGCGCTCGGTTTGCTGGCGATCGCGCTGGCGTGCGGCGCGCGCTGGGCGACCGGAAGCGGTGCCGCCCTGCTGCTGACGGCGACGCTGGCGGGCGTCGGCGTCGCGGCAATTCAGGCTCTGCTGCCCGCAGTCATGAAGCAACGCTTCCACGCACGGGTGCCGCTGGCGATGGGGGTCTTCTCGGCGTCGATCATGGGCGGCGGTGGCTTGGGGGCAAGCTTGAGTCCGTGGGTGAGCAACGCGATGGGGTCGTGGCATGCGGGCCTCGCGGTGTGGGCCATTCCTGCTCTGATTGCACTGATCTGCTGGTTGGGCTTGAATCTTCAGCCTTCGACCGGCGCTGCGGCACACGCCGCTCCTGCCAGCCCCGTGGCGCTTCCGCTGTGGCGTAAGCGGCGCGCGTGGACGCTTGGCCTCTACTTCGGCATCGTCAATGGCGGATATACGACACTCGTCGCGTGGCTGCCGGCGTTTTACCAGCAGCGTGGCGTGAGCGTCGCGGATAGCGGGTCGTTGCTTGCCAGCATGACTGTGTTTCAGGCTGTGTCCGCTCTATTGCTTCCGCTAGCCGCGGCGTCGTTCCGCGATCGGCGGCCGTGGCTGGTTCTGGGTTTGTCCGCTCAACTAGCTGGCTTGCTTGGCTTGATCCTGTGGCCCGACGCAGCACCATTGGTCTGGGTCGCTGTTGCCGGCGCCGGACTTGGCGGGACGTTTTCGTTGACGCTCGTAACGGCCATGGATCATTCGGCCGATCATCGCGTCGCGGGAAGGCTGGTTGCGTTTACCCAGGGCGTCGGATTTATCGTGGCCGCAGTCGCGCCCGTTTTTGCCGGGATCGTTCGGGGTTGGAGCGGCGGGTTCGGGGTCGCATGGATCATGCTGGCAGCGAGCGTGGCCGCCATGATTGCAGTCAGCCGTCTGTTTTCGCCCCGGAGTTATGGGAAGTGGTATTGATTGCCGCGCTTCTTTCCTCCCATCACCCTGCCTGACCGGGCGTAGCACGCTCTACGAGACCGGCTGAGTCCGATCCGTTCGCCCGCGTGACTTGGGCCTGGCTGTGCCTGCTGCACCTGCTGCACCTGCTGCACCTTCTGCACCTTCTGCACCTCCTGTACCTCCTGTACCTCCTGTACCTCCTGCACCTCCCGCACCTCCCGCACCTCCCGCACCTCCCGCACCTCCCGCACCTCCTGCACCTCCTGCACCTCCTGCACCTCCTGCACCTCCTGCACGACTCGCGCGGCCACGCGGCTAAACCACGTCCACAGTCTTACGCGTCAAGTAACTTATCCGACGAACAAACAGCCAAGCCTGATGGCTTATATCAATCAGGCTATTTATTATCCTGCTCACGCCATTCACCGAGCGCAACTACAAGAAATCAGGGAGCTAACTGACAACGTCGGAAGGTGGCGCACAGCATAAAAGCGCTGTCCACATTGATTAGTTAGGAATCTTAATACAGTCGAAACATAGCCGGTGCGAGAAGAGCACAGATGGCGCGTGGTTCGTGGATCCGGCTTATGTCCGCAGTACGACTACTTCATAAAAACAGGGGCAATCATTTCTATATGTCGTACGAGGTAGAAAAGAGATGCAGAAAGAGAGACGCGGGGGCAAGCGGAACGGTGCCCTCAATGCCGTAACAGATATCGGCGCGCTGTGGCCACACATTAAAACGCGCCGCCTGCGTGGCGCTGCGGCCTGTTTACCCTTTTCGCTGGCGCTCGCAGCGTGTGGCGGCAACAGCGGCAGCGATACGACCGCAACCACAACAACGCCGACGCTTGAGAAGACAGCAGCATTGGCAGCTTCATCCAGTAGCGTTCCACTGCAGATGTCGTTGAAAATGAACGCGAGCGGTCTGTCATCAGAAGCGTCCAACGATCGCTTCATTATCAAATACAGAACCGGCACCGCAGAAGGTGGATCAGCCTCTGCGGTCCAGTCGAGACTGGACCGGCTCGCAGGTGCATTTCCTGCAAAAGCACGCCATTTGCGCCGCATGAGTATCGGTTCCGACGTGGTGACCACTGCCAGAAAACTGAACGGCAAAGACGCCAGGACGTTCATGCGCGCCATTGCCTCGGATCCCGACGTCGAATACATAGAAGCCGATACGGAAATGTCCGCGGCGATGGTTCCGAACGACCCGGAATATAGCAAGCAATGGGGCCTAACCTCCAACCAGAAACCCGGCATCGCGACAGCGGGTATACGGGCAGAAGGCGCGTGGGATATGGCAAACGGCGCGGGCGCCGTGATCGCAGTGGTGGATAACGGTGTCACCAGTCACAGCGATCTGAATGCCAACATCCTGCCCGGTTACGATTTCACTGCAAACAACCGGGGTGGCAACGGCACCAATCCAGGTATCACCACGGAGAAATGTTCGGTTCAGTGGCATGGCACGCACGTCGCGGGCATCGCGGCTGCGCTGACCAACAACGGCAACGGCATAGCCGGGGTTGCGCCTGCGACCAAGGTCGTCCCGGTCCGGGTAATGAACGCGTGCGGAACCGGCTATACCTCCGACATCACTGACGGCATTGTGTGGGCAGCCGGCGGGAGCGTGGCGGGCGTGCCCGGTAACCCCTACCCGGCGAAGGTGATCAATGTGAGTCTCGGCGGCGGCGGTTCCTGCGGCACGACTTTTCAGAACGCCATTGATTACGCCACCAGTCGAGGTGCCGTAGTCGTCGCAGCAGCCGGCAACAATAGCTTTAGCGCGACGAAATTCTCGCCGGCGAACTGCCGGAACGTGATCAGCGTCGGTGCAATTAACCGCCCTGGCTTAAGGTATGTGGAGTCGAACTTCGGGCCGGCAGTCGATCTTGCTGCACCCGGCGACTCGATCTGGTCTACGTACAACAACGGGACCGCCGCCCCAGGCACCGAAGGGTATGGATACAGTTCCGGCACGTCGATGGCAGCGCCAATGGTTAGCGGAGTTGTCGCGCTTATCCAGTCGGTGGCGCCTACGCCCTTAACCCCGGCGGAAATACGAACCGTGCTCACGCAGAATGTTCAACCGTTTCCCAACGGCAAGCCAGATCAGCCGATCGGGGCGGGCATTCTGGATGCGACGGCAGCCGTCATAGCCGCCAGGTCCGGAAAGATTCCAGCAGCGGCGAATTTTACGTGCTCACAAAGTGACCAGCTCATGCACGTGTCATGTACGGACCTGTCTACCGCCAGAGGTTTACCGATCAAGTCATGGAGCTGGAATTTCGGCACGGGTGGCGCTGATGCTGTATCCACGCAATCCGTCAATCCGGAGATCGACTTCGAGCAGCCCGGCACTTACGAAATCACGTTGGCAGTGACCGACATCAACGGCGCCGTCAGCAGGTTGACTCGACGCTTCGACGTCGCCCCGATGCTCGTCACGGATATCACCGGCGACGACTACGGTGTCAGATTTCCGCTCCAACCTTCTGACAAGCTGTATTTCTCGGTGACCGTCCCGCCGGGTGCAAGAAGCCTGCTGGTTCCGGTGGGAATGAAGAGCCTCGCATTCAACCTCCTGCCAGCGGCATCCGGTGACGTCGCAACGCTTTACGCCAGGCAATTGACGGCTTCAATGGTCAATCCAGACTGCACATCCGTCATGTCAGGCGGTAAGCCCGCCACCTGCACATTCTCCGGCCCGGTGCCAGCAGGGACGTATTACGTCATGGTGAGCGCCACCAAACCAATCGACGATATCCGCATCCAGTCTGTTGCTACTTACTATTCTCCATAAGTCGGCTGCACACGAATAACGCCCCTGTACCGCAGCAATGCAACAGGGGCGTACTTCCCACAATTCATGGGCAAACGATGAATGACAATGACACAGCTGTGGACGTTCTCGTCGCACGTGCGGATGCAGCTTTTTCCGCGCGTCGTATGACTGATGCGATGGACGCTTATCAGGAAGTGCTAACCCGGCGCCCGCGCGATGCCCATGCGTTGCACCGCATGGGACTTTCCTGTGTTCATGTGAATGAGATGGATCGGGCGTGCGACTATCTGAAGCGGGCGCTGCAAGCCGCCCCTGAGCGGGCCGAGTTGTGGGAACACGCGGGCCTGCTGGCGGCATTGAAGCGTGACTACACATCGGCTGAAGCGTTCTATCGTCGCGCGCTGCATTTGAGCGGAGATACCGCCAGTCTTCACAGGAATCTGGCCGACTGCCTGCGATTGACCAACCGTCTGAGTGAGGCAATCGCCCACTACCAGACGTCCCTTGAAATCGAACCGCGTTCGCATCACGCCGCTCGCGCCTTGGCCAGGATCAGTGCTCAAATCGGGAGAATCGACGACGCCGCGCACTACTGGCTACGCGCGTGGGCGCTCGACCCTGCCAGCCTGCAAGATGCGCTCGATCTGGTGAAGGCCCTGGCAACCGCCAACCGCACGCGCGAGCTTGACGACGTGATCAGGCAAACAAGAACCCGCTTTGCCGGCGATGTCGAAGCGCTAAAGTCGCTAGCGTACGTGTTAAACACCAACGACCGCTTCAGCGACGCACTTAGCGTAGCCAGACAGGGGCTCGCGCTCGATCCGCACCACCCGCTCCTGCATCACAACGCGGCGCGCGCACTCAGCATACAAGGCAATCTCGCGGCAAGCCGCCAGCATAGTATGGAAGCGGCGCGACTCCTGCCGGACAGCCCCTACCTGCAGTTTCATCTTGCCGGCGTGCAGCTTGGCCTGGGCGAATTTGAAGAAGGCTGGCAGCGGTACCGATGGTTCTACGCACTCCCCGGCAAGGCAGAAGAACAGATTCGACTCGCCTTCCCTAAGTGGAACGGAGAGCCGGTCGCAGGGTGTCAGTTCCTGCTTGTTGGCGAACAGGGACGTGGCGACGAAATCCAGTTCCTCAGATTCGCCGAATGGCTGCATCGGCAAGGGGCAACCGTCGATGTACTGGTTAGTCCGCCAATCGCGGAACTGGCGACCAGCATGAAGCGCGTGAGGACAGTATTCACCACCTTGCCGCGCGGCCCCTATGAATACTGGTGCCATATGTTAAGGATGCCGGAGCATATGAAACTCGATTTACCCATGCTCCCTATTGCAATGCCTTACCTCACGGCAACGCCGGGAAAGGTACGGCGTTGGCAGACTCATATCGACGCTATTTCACGAAGCAAGACCCAAGCGAAAAACAAACACATCGGTGTCGTCTGGGCAGGTAGCCCGCACCACGCTCTCGACCGTTTCCGGTCAGTCCGGCTTGACGCGTTAAAGCCCCTCTTTTCGCTTGCGGCGACGACCTGGTATTCGGTGCAGAAAGGCGACCGCGAAAATGAGAGCAAAGACCTCGCGAATCACTATGACCTGCACACACTGGGACCCGTGATTGACGACTTTGCCGACACGCTAGCGATACTGAATACGCTCGACCTGCTCATTACGGTCGACACGTCCGTCGCTCATCTTGCGGGCGCAGCGGGGCTGCCTGTTTGGGTACTCGTGCCTGCCTGCCCGGAGTGGCGATGGTTGACCGACAGGACGGATAGCCCGTGGTACCCGTCGATGCGCCTGTTCCGGCAACGCAAGTTAGGCGAATGGGGCCCGGTGATCGAAGAAGTGCGCAGAGCGCTGTGCGAGTGGCGCGCCGCGCCCGCGGTCCAGCTTCGCCAACGCCAGCACGCTCACTAGCCCGCATCATGCGCCGCTTCGGTGCATGCCGCGCGCATGCCCCGTGCGAGTGCAGCCCCTGTTGTCCAGACCGTTGTCCAGACCGTTCGTAAGTCTGTGATTGTGCTGCTTTCGGCATGATCGTCATAGCATGGCATATCTGTTGCTTTATCCATAGTCAGCCGTCGATAAAACACACTCCATGCTGCGCGTCCTGCTCGTTACCGATACCGACAAACCCATTGGCGATCTGCGCGATGCCCTCTCACGCCTCGGCTACGAGATGCTGGCCGGTACGGCGACACCGCAAGCGCTGCATCGCGTGGTTCAGAGCGAACGGCCGGACGTCATCATCATCGACACGGAATCGCCATCGCGCGACACGCTCGAACAGCTCGCGGTAATGAACGCCACAGCGCCACGTCCCGTGCTGATGTTCAGCCATGACGCGAACCAGCAACTGATCCGCGACGCGGTCGGCGCCGGCGTCACCGCCTATCTCGCCGAAGGTCTCTCAACGGAACGGCTCGCACCGATACTCGAAGTCGCGCTTGCACGGTTTGCGCAGGAATCGCAGTTACGGGAACGCCTCGCGCAAGTCGAAAGCGAACTCGCCGAACGCAAGCTGATCGATCGCGCCAAACGCCTGCTGATGGATCAGCAGAAGATCACCGAACACGCTGCGTATGCGATCCTGCGTAAGCGCGCGATGAATCAGGGTGTCAAACTCGCCGAAGTCGCGCGCGTCGTCGTCGCGTCAGCAGACTCGCTCAAATGAAGCGCAGATCATGAACTCTCCCGCCTCCCTCACCTCATCGTCCGCGCCCGCGCCGCTCGAGAAAACCCATCTGAGACTCGGATTCGTGGCGCTGTCCGATGTCGCGCCGCTCGTCGTCGCGAAGCTGCTCGAATTCGGCCATGCACATGGTTTAACGCTGGAACTGTGCCGACAGCCTTCATGGGCTGCCGTGCGTGACAAGCTGCTGTCGGGCGATCTCGATGCGGCGCACGTGCTCTACGGTCTCGTCTACGGCGTGCAGTTGGGCCTGGGCGGTCCGCAAACCGATATGGCCGTGCTGATGGTGCTCAATCGCAACGGCCAGGCTATCACGCTGTCGAGCCGTCTCGCGGATGCATTGGCCGAACACGGCACCCTGACCAAGGCTCTGGCTACGCTGGGCCGTAAACCGGTGTTCGCGCAGACCTTCCCCACCGGCACGCATGCGATGTGGCTGTACTACTGGCTTGCGTCGCAAGGCGTGCATCCGTTGCGCGATATCGAGAGCGTCGCGATTCCGCCGCCGGAAATGGTGGCTGCGCTCGCGAAAGACAGGCTCGATGGTTTTTGCGTCGGCGAGCCATGGAATGCAATGGCGGAAGCGGAAGGCGTCGGCCGCACTGTCGCGTATACGAGCGAGGTGTGGCCCGATCACGCCGAGAAAGTGCTGGCGTGCCGGCGTGATTTCGTCAGCGCCAATCCGAATGCAGCGCGTGCACTCGTGCAAACGATGCTGGAAGCCTGCCGATGGCTCGATGGCGCCGGACACCGCAAAGAGATTGCGCGCTGGCTCGCACGGCCCGAATTCATCGGCATTGATGAAGCATTCATTGCGGAGCGGCTCGGCGACGAGATCGCGGCTTCGGCGCCGCGCGGCCTGCCCATGCGGTTCTTCGACAACGGGGCTGTGAATTATCCGCGAGCAGCCGAGGGGGCCTGGTTCCTCACGCAGTTCGAACGCTGGGGCATGCTCGACGCACGCACGGATTACGCGGAAATCGCCGCACAAATCAATCAGACGCAGTTGTATCGTGACGCCGCGGCACGCGTCGGCATCGCGGTGCCGGGCGACGACATTTCGCAGGTGTTGGTCGACGGCAAAGAGTGGGGCAGCAACACGCCATCCGCGGCTTATGCGCAGAGTTTCACCATTCGCGGATAAAGCGTACTCAGATCACGCTTACCGGAGGCGGCATCACACCGCTTTTAACGCGGGAAAACAGCACGCTGACCACGAGTCCGCCACCGGCCGCGTCGCTCAATGCGATCAGCGCGCCATCTACACGCGCGATTTCCCGCACGATCGACTGATGCGCGGTGTCGTTAAAAAATCGCCGGCGCGACAACTGCATCAACTGCGTGCGGCCAATGTATTTGTCGCGTGACCTGACCGGTGCGGCGGATACGCAAACGAGTGTGACGGCGGGGATTCAACACCGTTTCTGAAGCGTCTGGAACGGACAACGCATCTGAAAGCGCGAAAACTTTTCAAGCGTCCAAAGCGGAGCGATGCACGGCGAAGGTCAATCCTTCGTCGCGCATCGCTCGTTTGCTTTTTGATAGCTCCAGGCCATCCAGTAGCCTAGAATGAATCAGACCAGCCGATCGTGAGAAATGCCATGTCACAACCAAGCCGTGATGCCAGTAAGACGTTTCGCCAACGCCTGCTTTGGTTCATTGGACTGTGGCTGCTCGGTGTCACCGGAACGGCGCTCCTCGTGCTTCCGTTTCATCTTCTAATCGCTGCAGCCATGCATCACTAGCGTCAGCACCGTCCCTGACGTCTACGCGTGCGTGCATCAGGCGCAGTTAGCGCTGCTCAAGCGTTTTGGGCAACTGCCCAAGTTGCCGGAACACCGATAGCCAGTCCTCGAGGTGCCAGGTTTTCGCAATCAAACTTCCGCGCATCTGGTGGAAAGAGTGAATCGCGAAACTAATGTGTTTGGAACTAGCATCGATACCAAGCAGTTTCCCCGTTTGAGTGCCGCTGATCTCCGCGCGAACGCCCGCTCGATCGCCATGAATCAGCAAGTCGAGAATGGTGACTTTCATATCGGGAAGCGCGCTCGCAATGTCGGCGAACACCTGAATCATCTGGTCAGGTCCCGGAGCCGCCCCGGCGGGCTCTGGAATATATTCCCAATCGGGGGTGACGACCTTTCGTAACGACTCGACGCTTCGCTGCTCGATGGCACGATAGAACTCTTCAATCGCTTGACGCGTTATATCTTCGTTGGGCGTTGCGGTCATGTTCGGTTACTCCTGAAGAACGCTCACAGAAAAGCCTGGACCGAACCATCCTGCAGGCGTGCCGGCATCAAGGTTGCTAGCGGACATCCGGGATGGTACGCGGTTTGTTCTGAAGTCTACATCGACGAGCATCCGCGCGCTTCGCACGCGCAATCAGGGAAGCGGTCTGCGAAAAACGTGCCCGCCATAACCGAGCACGATATTGTCGACTTCAAACGGTGACGCCTCCTGCGCCTCAAGAATGAACGCAACGCTGCCGGAGCTCAGCTTGCTGGATATCGACGCGACCAGTTCGCTGTCGAGCGTGTCCTTGATCGCATGCCCAGCCAGTCCACCGCCTGCCCCTATCGTGAAGCCAATTAGCGCACCCGCCGGTCCGCCAAGCATCCCGATCAAACCGCCCGTCAGCGCGCCGAGCACGGTCCCCCAAAACGGGCGGGTCTGCTTGTCGAGCAGGATCAGTTTGCCTGTGGCGTCCTTTTGAACCAGCACGCCGCTTTCGATTTTGAAACCCAGGTCTTTTTCCTCGAAATTCCTGAAGTCCCGACCGGCTCTTTCGGCGACGTCGACACTGTCGAAAATCGCGACAACCAACTGTTGTGCCATTTGATCGCTCCTCGTATCGCTAACGGTATCTATCAAAGATAGTGATTTTCGCAGCGCATGCCATTTGTTTATTTCCGATTCATGGAATTGGTCGAAGTGGGAATCGAGCTCCGCGCGCGCCCTGCCGAGAATTGCCGGCGTGCAATTGTTCAGCATTGTCGCAATCAGCCGTACCCGTGCGGGTACCTGGCGTTGTGTCTGACTCAGGAGATTGAGCTCGAAGGGCAGCACCTCGAATTCCGGCAGTATGCGAACCAGCCGGCCGTCTGCTAATGCATCGACACACGCCGGCTCTTCGAGTACCCCGATGCCGACACCCGAGAGAATCATTTCATACATAGGCCGCCAATGACTGGTCTTGACCGCGGTACGGATCGGCGCGCTCTCCACCACGCTCACCCCGTGCCTCAGCGGCAACTGGTCTGTGCCGAACATGCCATGGACCCGAATGAACGGATGTTTTGCCAGATCAGACGGCTCAGCAATTGAACCGTGCTGGCTCAGATAGCCTGGCGCGGCAACAAGCACACGCCTAACCTGACCGAGCTGACGGGCCATGAAGACCCCTTCGCCAAGCTGCCCAAGACGAAACGAAATATCCACACCCTCCGTCGCGAGATCGACGATCCTGTCGTTCAGGACCAGCTCCAGATCCACCTGTGGATACGCTGCGCGCACCAGCGCTAACGCCTCCGGCACGACCGTCTCGCCAAAACAGTGAGGTGCCGCGATGCGAATCGTTCCCTTGATACCCTGCTCATCGTTCGACACCTCCGCGACCGCCTGCTCCACGGCGTGCAGAATCCTCTTGCTGCACGCGTAGAAGGTGACGCCTTCGGGTGTGCGTTTGAAAGCGCGCGCACTACGAAGCAGGAGCCGGCAGCCGAGGTATTTCTCAAGCCGCTCGATGCGCTCGCTCGCGGCCGGCTGGCCGATATTGAGGTCCCTTGCGGCGCCCGAGATGCTCCCTCGCTCAACCACCCTGACGTAGATGCGCATGGCTTCAAGCAGATTCACAGCATCTCACCTCCATTCGCAATGCGAATTAATCAGCACCGCCTTTGTCGCAGCGATATCGAGGCCTGAACGGAAAGGACCTTGCGTCTACCGGCTACGATAAGTCACTGAGTACACCGTCGCGTGAAAAAACGGGAATGAGGACAATCCGGTGAGCGCCTCCGGATAACCGGATGGTAGCGACGTGACAGGAGAATAGGAAGCGGCCAGACCCGATACGAAGTATCGAAGGTGAGGTAGACATTTGCGACAGAATCATGTCGAACGTGATCGCCACACAGTCCCAGCGGCGCTTGCCTGACACGGTGCCGACCCGCAGGCACGCGAAGCTCAACCGGTCGCCAGCCCGGCCTCGAACGCCGTATGCGAATTAACCTTTGCACGCTCGTACACTTTCCATAAAGTGCCCGGGCGGTATAACATCTGCCGATGTAGCGAACGCCAACCATGCCATGTGCATTTGCGCTTCTCCCGATGGCAAGCAGCACGCTACGGGTGCGTATGGCTGCCGCAGCAGCAAACGTGCTTCATGTCATTCGGACGAAATATTTGCGCCCGCCTCAAGCAGGTGATCACGAAGGCGGTGCGACATTCGTTTCATTCCCGGAATCAGTAACGGCTTATCAATATCCAATCCGATGCCCAAAGAGACCCCAGACGCCCCAGAACCGCAAGCCATCTGTAATGACATCACCCCTAGCGCGATCTTCATCGTCGCGACGGTCGAGGCCGGCCACGACTCAGCTGAAAAAGTGCGGGCGTGGTGTGGTGACATTGCCGCCCTGGTGCGTTCGGTCGGCAGGCGCTCGCCCTCACGCCACCTGTCGTGCGTGGTCGGCTTCGGCTCCGACGTGTGGGACACGCTGTTCGGTGCCCCGCGCCCGGCGAGCCTTCACCCGTTTCGCGAATTCGGTACGGGCGAACGCCGCGCGGTGAGCACCCCCGGGGATATCCTGCTGCATATCCGCGCGGATCATATGGACCTGTGTTTCGAGCTCGCCACGCAACTCGTGGGACGTCTCGGCGATGCAATCACGGTGCTCGACGAAGTGCACGGCTTTCGCAACTTCGATCTGCGCAGCATGGTGGGCTTCGTCGACGGTACCGAGAATCCGTCGGGTCGCAAGGCCGTCGAGTCGACTCTCATCGGTGATGAGGATCCGGCGTTCGAGGCTGGCACCTATGTCATCGTGCAGAAGTATCTGCACGACATGACAGGCTGGAACGCGCTTTCCGTCGAGACCCAGGAGCGCATTATCGGCCGCACGAAACTGGCCGACATCGAGCTCGACGAGGCAGTCAAACCGTCCTGTTCGCACAGCTCGCTCACCACGATCACCGAGAACGGCGAGGAAGTAAAAATCCTCCGCGACAACATGCCATTCGGCCGCCCGGGTATGGGCGAGTTCGGCACCTACTTCATCGGTTATGCCCGTTCGCCCCAGCCGATCGAGCTGATGATGGAGAACATGTTCGTCGGCCGGCCGCCGGGCAACTACGACCGGCTGCTCGACTACAGTCGCGCGGTCACGGGCAGCCTCTTCTTCGTCCCATCGGCCACGTTGCTCGAAGCGCTCGCGGATCGCGATCCGCAAGCTGCTCCCGCCGCGGAGCCACAGCCCGAACCCTCTTCGTCCAACGAGCCGCGTCACGACGGCTCGCTGAATATTGGCTCTCTCAAGGGAATTTCTCAACATGAATAACTTGCATCGCGAGCTTGCCCCCATCTCCCGCGCGGCCTGGTCGCAGATTGAAGATGAAGTAGCTCGCACTTTCAAGCGCAGTGTCGCCGGCCGTCGTGTGGTTGACGTCAAGGGTCCTGGCGGGACAGAACTGTCCGGCGTCGGCACGGGGCACCAGATCGCGATCGCCTCGCCACAGCAGGGTGTCGCGGCAAAACTGTCCGAGGTAAAGCGCCTCGTCGAGTTGACCGTGCCGTTTGAGCTGCAGCGCGAAGCGATCGACAGCGTGGTACGCGGCGCGAAAGATGCGGACTGGCAGCCCGCGAAGGAAGCGGCAAAGCAACTCGCCTATGCCGAAGACCGTGCGATCTTCGATGGATATAAGGCGGCGGACATCGGTGGGATTCGCGAAGACTCGTCGAATCCGCCGCTCGCGCTGCCGGCTGACATCGCCGATTATCCGAACGCGATCAGTAACGCGCTCGAACAACTGCGGCTTGCCGGCGTGGACGGCCCGTACTCCGTGCTGCTCGGCGCCGACGCTTATACGGCGCTCGGCGAGGCTCGCGATCAGGGTTACCCGGTTATCGAGCACATCAAGCGGATCGTGAATGGCGACATCATCTGGGCGCCCGCGCTCGCGGGCGGCAGCGTGGTATCCACGCGTGGCGGCGACTTCGAGTTACATCTTGGCGAAGAGCTGTCGATCGGCTATGTGAGCCACACGGACACGGTAGTGCGCCTTTATCTGCGCGAGACGCTGACATTCCTGATGCTGACGAGCGAAGCGTCGGTGTCGCTCACGCAAGCCGAATAACCCAAGCAGAATAAGGCAAGCCGAATAAGCGCCTGAATATGCGTTGATTTTCGTGAGTCTCTAACGCTGCGGGCTCAGGCCCGCAGCGATGGCTTGAGCAGTGCGGACACATTCCCGTCTGGAAGTACGTCAGAGCGACTTGTCGCTCCACCGCCGTCGACTTGCACTCTCTCCAGAATTTCCGACGCGCACTTTCTCAACATCGTCACAATCATCCGTACGCGTGGCGGCATCGGACGTTGCGCCTGGATCAGTACATTCACATCGAAAGGCAGCACCTCGAATTCCGGCAGTATGCGAACCAGCCGGCCGTCTGCTAACGCATCGACACACGCCGGCTCTTCGAGTACCCCGATGCCGACACCCGAGAGAATCATTTCATACATAGGCCGCCAATGACTGGTCTTGACCGCGGTACGAATCGGCGCGCTCTCCACCACGGCCACCCCGTGTCTGAGCGGCAACTGGTCCGTGCCGAACATGCCCTGGACCCGAATGAACGGATGTTTTGCCAGATCAGACGGCTCGGCAATTGAACCATGCTGGCTCAGATAGCCTGGCGCGGCAACAAGCACACGCCCAACCTGACCGAGCTGACGGGCAATGAAGGCCCCTTCTCCAAGCTGCCCAAGGCGGAACGAAATGTCCACACCCTCCGTCACGAGATCGACGATCCTGTCGTTCAGGACCAGCTCCAGATCCAGTTGTGGATAGGTTGCACGCACCAGCGCCAACGCCTCCGGCACGACTGTCTCACCGAAACAGTGAGGCGCCGCAATACGTATCGTTCCCTTGAGATCCTGATCGTCGTTCGATACCTCGGCGATCGCCTGTTCCACGGCGTGCAGAATTCTCTTGCTACGCTCGTAAAAGGTGACGCCTTCGGGCGTGCAATTGAAAGCGCGCGCACTACGAAGCAGGAGCCGGCAGCCGAGGTACTTCTCAAGCCGCTCGATGCGCTCGCTTGCGGCCGGCTGGCCAATATTGAGGTCCCTTGCCGCGCCGGAGATACTCTCTCGTTCAACCACCCTGACGTAAATCCGCATGGCTTCTAGCAGATTCATAATGCCCAACCTCCCTGTGTGCCGATCTCGTGTAATTCGAACCCATCCTTGCGCATCGAAAGGCCCCAACGTGGCAACCAGGCAATGCGTATTCGATGGAGAACAGCGTAAGGCCGGGACATCAGCCGCAGAGTGCACAAATCGGGCCGATTCGAGCCAGTACAGTTCTGCTACGATCCCCGGACCGGGCGGCGGCATGGCGATGGGGGCGCGTGTAACCGGGGGGAGAGGCCGACACAACGTGGCGCAGCGAAACGCAAAGGGAATCGTCCGATGAATCTCTATGAGAAGCTTGCAGACGACATCGAGAAGCTGATCCGGCAAGGCGTGTACGGTCACGGCGAGCGCCTCCCGTCCGTGCGGCAAACCAGCCAGCAGCACCGGATCAGTGTTACTACGGCCATCCGCGCCTATTTGCTGCTCGAAAGCCGTGGCCTCGTCACGGCCAGGCCTCAGTCGGGCTATTTCGTCAACTTCCAGGGCGACGGAGGCGAGCGGAAAACGCTCGAACTCCGGCCATCGAAACCGATTCCGATTTCGTCGCCGGTTGACGTCAGCCGGTTGGTGCTTTCCACCTTGCGTTCAATCGGTGTCGACCATGCGGTGCCGCTCGGTTCGCCCTATCCCGACGCCAGTCTGTTTCCGTTTGAAAAGCTCAACCGCTACGCTTACGACGCAGGGCGAGGCACAACACGATGGGGTGTGACGGACGCGCTGCCCCCCGGCAACGCCGCACTCGTGCGCCAGATCGCGCGTCGTTACCTCGAAAACGGCATGGCCGTCGATCCGAACGAGATCATCATCACGGTCGGCGCGACTGAAGCGATCAATCTGTGCCTTCAGGCGGTCGCGAAACCCGGCGACGTGATCGCTGTCGAGTCACCGACCTTCTACGCGATGCTCCATGCGATCGAACGGATGGGCATGAGAGCAATTGAAGTGTCGACGCATCCGGAGCACGGCATCGATATTGAGGCGCTTGCCGCAATCGTGGACTCGCAGACCATCACAGCCTGCATGGTCATGCCGAACTTCCAGAACCCGCTGGGTTTTCTGATGCCCGACGATCGCAAGCGCGAACTCGTGGAACTCCTGACGAAGCGGGACATTCCGGTCATTGAGAACGGCGTCTACAACGAATTGCACTTTGACAGCACGCACCCGAGCACATTGAAATCCTTCGACACGAAAGGACTCGTCCTTCACTGCGGATCGTTCTCGAAAACGCTCACGGCGGCCTACCGGATTGGTTGGGCGTTACCGGGCCGATATCGCGATCAGGTCGAGAAACTCAAGTTCTTGAATACGCTGACCTCTCCAGCGATTCCGCAAATGGCGATTGCGGAATTCCTTGAACGCGATGGTTATGAACATCATCTGCGAAGGGTTCGGAAGATGTATGCGCAGCAGGCCAATCTGATGAAGGCCACTGTCTCGCGTTTCTTCCCGGAAGGTACGCGCATGTCCAACCCGGCGGGCGGATACGTGCTGTGGATCGAACTGCCCCCCAAGGTCGACGCGATGCGACTCTATACGCTCGCGCTCGACCAGGGCATCACCATCGGACCAGGCTATATGTTCTCGGTCTCGGAGACGACCTATCGCAACTTCATTCGCCTCAATTACAGCAGCCCCTGGACGAGCGAAATCGAACAGGCGGTGATTACCGTCGGCAAGCTCGTCGCGATGTGCGCCCGGTAGTGACACTGACACGATGACCGCAACCAGCTAAGTGCATGCGCGGGTCGACTACGGCAAGTACCAGCGCATCCTTACGGGTCAACCGCCGACCAGCGACATGCGAACTGTGGGATAGGCCTTCCCCGGTCCTGGCCTGCGCGGCGTCGAGCGAAGCTCGGAGTAGCGGTCGTCGCGTTGGTTCCATCGGCTGCGGACGACCCCGGCCAGTTGCTCGACTGAGGCGGCGTCCGTGAGCCAGGGCCTGAGGTCCGTGCCATGTGTGGCGAACAGGCAGGAATAAAGCTGGCCGTCGGCGGATACGCGGGCCCGCGAGCACGACCCGCAGAACGGTTGCGATACGCTCGCGATGAATCCGACTTCGCCTGCGCCGTCGGCATGGCGATAGTTGACGGCGGTGCCCGTATGTTCGTGCACGAAGACGGGCACCAGAGGAAACGCCGATTCGACGATGTCGCGCGTCTCGCGAGCCGTGATCACCTTCGTATTCGACCATCCGCCCGCGCCGCCAACATCCATATATTCGATGAAGCGCACAGCCACGCCTGTGCCTTTGAACAAGCGCACGAGCGGCAGGATCTGGCTGTCGTTGACGCCTCGCTCGATCACCGCGTTGACCTTGACCGGCGCGAGTCCCACCGCGCGCGCCGCCTCGATCCCATCCAGGATCCGCGACACGGGCATGTCGACGTCACTCATCCGGCGGAATACCGCGTCGTCCACGGCGTCGAGGCTCACTGTCACGCGACCGAGGCCGGCGTCGCGCAGTGAGCGCGCCTTCGCCGCGAGCAGGGAGCCGTTTGTCGTCAACGCGAGTTCCATCGGTTTCCCGCTTTCGGTGGTCAGTTTCGCGAGCTGTTCGATCAGGGATTCGAGTCCACGTCGCAGGAGCGGCTCACCGCCGGTGATGCGTATCTTCTCCACCCCGAGCAGGGCGAACGCTTTCGCGAGCTTAAGAAGCTGTTCAAACGACAGGCGCTCCGAAGACGGCAGGAACCGGTAGTCCGCGCCGAAGGTGTCACGCGGCATGCAGTACGTACAGCGGAAATTGCATTGATCGATGACGGACAGACGTAAATCCCGCAGTGGGCGATCAAGCCTGTCGAGCGTGGACGTGGCACCGCCAGCGAATACGCCAGGGTGGGACACCGTATCGGCGGTTATGGGCTGGTCGAGGATGTTCACGATCTATCCGAAGGTAGGCAGCGTGCGGCGGCAAACAGAGCAAGGGGGCAACGGCAGGCGATCTTTCAGATCGGAGGAGTCGCCGGCCTGTGCATGATCTTCTGACAGGATAGTGCGTCGGCCCCGCATAGGGGACGCACAGTCCGTGCGGAATTCCAGGAGCACAGTTTGTGCGCCGTATCGGGTGTCACGGCGAAGCGGACGCGCGTCCTGCTGGGCAAGCCGACCGGATGCGCCGATGAACCCACGCTAGGTCAGCTGGTAGGCGCGCACCGGTACGACCTCGTCGGGAAGTTCACAACCACACAGTTCGAGAATCGACCGTTCGATGTTGCGGGTCATGGCGTCAAGCGCCAGCGCATTCGGCGCGAGCGTAAAAGGGTCGGCGACTTCGCTGGCAATCGCTTCAAGCGCAATTAGCGTGTAAGAAATAAAGACGCAAAGAAGCGGCGTAAAGAACTCGGTCGAATCGACAAGACCGAACGGCAGCAAAACGCAATAGGCGTAGACGGTACGGTGAAGCAACACACTGTAGGCAAACGGAATGGGCGTGGATGCGATCCGTTCACACCCCCCAACGGTCCTTCCCAGTTCGTCGATCTGCGCGTCTAACATCCAGAGCTTGGTATCCGATATCAATGCCCGAACTTGCAGATCGGCGAAGTCGCGGCGAATGTCGTTGAGCAGCGCCGTCGGTTTGTAGCAGGTGTGCTGCAACGCCTCGGTTCGCGTGCGTCCGAGAAAGCGAACGAGATCGGCCGTCGGGTCGGTTCCACGCAACTGGTGCTTCAACGCGTATACAGTCGCAATCAGTGTATGGGCCATTTGAACGTTGTGATCGCCCCGCGGTACGTAACACAGCATCTGCGAGGTCAGCGCGCGCGCCGAGATCAGGATGCTGCCCCACAGATGGCGTGCCTCATTGAAGCGCTCGTAGCTTGCGTTATTGCGGAACGCAAGGAAGATCGCGAGCGCCAGACCAAACAAGGTGAACGGCGCCGTATTAAGTGGGATCTTTTCGCCGAAAATGCGCCCCTGCGTCACCACAGCGAGACTGCTGACAGCCGCCATGAAGGCCAGCTGGGGAATAATCGACTGCAACACGGAACCGTTCCAGACAAACAGCAGCCGGAACCAGTTTTGCCCTGGCCTCACAATCATAATGTGCTCTTCTAATGGTCTGACTGCGCCGTCAACCTCAGTGGTAGCCGGCGTCCCCTTCCCGCACCTTGCCCCGGAATACGCGATACTGCATGGCGTTGTAGACGAGGATGACAGGCAGCACGATCACTGTTCCGACCAGCGCGAACAGCTGGCTCGAGTGGCTCGACGAGGCTTCCCAGATCGTCAGTGACGGCGGAACAATGTTCGGCCAGATGCTGATGAGCAAGCCGCTATAGCCGAGAAAGCACAACGCGAGCGTGAGAAGGAACGGGGTCGCTTCGTGCAGCGATCGCAGCGTGCGGAAGATGCCCCACACACAGGCAATCACCAGGATCGGCACCGGCAGGAACCAGCCGAGATTGCCGCTTCCGAACCAGCGATGTGCAACCGCCGGCAATCCGATTACCGTCCATAGACTCACGATGGCCATCACACCGAGCAGGACGCTCACAAGCGGTCTCATCACCTCGCGCATCTTGCGCTGCAGTTCGCCATCCGTCTTCAGGATGAGCCAACCGCAGCCGAGCGTCGCATACGTGAAGAGCACACCGATTCCGCAAAACAGGCTGAACGGCGAGAGCCAGTCGAACGGGTTGCCGGCGAAACGGCCGTCGACGATCTTGATGCCTTGCAGCAGCGACCCCAGCACGATCCCCTGGCAGAGCCCCGCAAGCGCGGAGCCGCCTATGAAGGCGAGGTCCCACGCGTGCTGGGTCCTGACGGCCTTTGCACGCAATTCGAAGGCCGCCCCGCGGAAGATCAGGCCCACGACCATCAGGATCAACGGAAGATAGTTCGCTGGCAGGAGCGTCGAATAGACCACGGGGAACGCGCCATAAAGCCCGGCGCCGCCAAGCACGAGGAACGTCTCGTTTCCATCCCAGACCGGCGCGATGGTATTGAGCATGACTTGCCGATCGCCCTTCTCTTCGAAAAACGGAAACAGCAGGCCGATGCCGAGATCGAAGCCGTCCAGCATCACGTAGATGAAAACGCCGAGTCCAATGATCGCGGCCCACACGACAGGAAGATCGATTTGCATGGTGTCACTCTCCTTCCAGTGCGTCCAACGGGCGATTCCGCAAGACCGGATGCCTGCGTGACTCGCGGCGTTCGACATGCTCCTCCGGTCCACGCTTCATCATCTTCAGCATGTAATAGACGCCCATGCCAAACACGAGGAAATACACCAATACAAAGATCAGTAATGAAACGCCTGCTTGCTGGGCACTGATCGGCGAGAGGGAGTCCGCGGTACGCAAAACGCCGTAGACCGTCCACGGTTGGCGGCCGACCTCCGTCGTGATCCACCCCGCCAATAGCGCCACAATTCCAGAAGGCCCCATGCACAGGACAAAACCCTGAAACCACCGCGTCTCGTAGAGGCGGCCGCGCACTCTGAGCAGTAAACCAAGCAGCGCCGTCAATAGCATCAACATGCCGAGGCCCGCCATGATCCGGAAGGTCCAGAACACGATCGGCGAATACGGACGGTCCTCGGGTGGAAACTCTTTCAGGCCGCGAATCTCGCCATCCCAACTGTGCGTCAGGATCAAGCTGCCCAGATGCGGTATCTGGATCGTGTATCGCGTTACTTCTGCATTCATGTCGGGCAGGCCGACCAGGTTGAGCGCGGTGCCACCGTGCTCGGTTTCCCAGAGGCCCTCGATTGCCGCGATCTTGGCCGGCTGATATTTGCGCGTGTTGAGTCCGTGTGCATCGCCAACGAAAATCTGGATCGGCGTCAGGAAAAGCAGAATCCACAGCGCCATTGAAAAACTGCGCTTGACGGGTTTGTCGCGCCGGCCCTGCAACAGATGCCACGCGCCGCAGGCGGCAACGATGAAGCCCGCGACGATAAATGCGGCAATGGTCATATGCGCGAGTCGATACGGGAACGACGGGTTAAAAATCACTTTCATCCAGTCGACCGGCACGATCCGGCCATTCTCAATGGCGAATCCCTGCGGCGTCTGCATGAAGCTGTTCGACGCGAGAATCCAGAACGTGGAAATGAGCGTGCCCGCCGCCACCATGAGCGTGGCGAAGAAGTGCGCGCGTGGACTGACGCGTTGCCAGCCGAACAGCATGACGCCGAGAAAACCGGCCTCAAGAAAGAACGCCGTCAGCACTTCATAAGTCAGGAGCGGCCCCGTGATGTTGCCGGCAACGCTGGAAAAACCACTCCAGTTGGTGCCGAACTCGTAGGCCATCACCACACCCGAGACCACCCCCATGCCGAAACCGACCGCGAAGATCCTCGACCAGAACAGAAACATGTCCTTGTAGGCGACGTCGCCAGTCAGCAGCCAGCGCCATTCCAGCACCGCGAGGAAACTGGCCATGCCGATGCTGATCGCGGGAAAAACAATATGAAACGACACCGTGAACGCAAACTGCAGCCTGGCAAGGTGGAATGCATCGAAGATTTCCATATCAGACTACCACCGAGCGGACCACACGAACTGGCGCGGACTTGTATGACGGCGTGCCGCTTTCCTTGTCAATGTAGTCGAGCGGCACCAGAACGTTTGCCTCCGGGTAATAAGCACCCACCGACCCTGGTGCGATATCGTAGGCGATCGCCGTGATCTTCTCCAAACGAAGCTGCCTGCCCGCTACGGCTGTCTCGATGTCGACCAGATCGCCATGTTCGAGTCCGCGCTCGGCAAGATCGTCTTCGTTCATGAACAGCACGTCACGCCGGCCGAACACGCCTCGGTAACGATCGTCCAGTGCATAGATGGTGGTGTTGTACTGATCGTGGCTGCGCAGCGTCACGAGACGCAGCACCTCGTCGCCCTCCACCTGCGCGTCTTCCGTCACACCGTGGTACACCGAGAACATTGCCTTGCCGGTCGGCGTCGGGAACACGCGCTCGGTCGGCGGCAGCGGCATGCGGAAGCCGCCCGGCACGCGGATGCGTGCGTTGTAGTCCTCGAAACCCGGAATCGTCTTTTCGATCAGGTCGCGGATCTTGTCGTAATCGGCAACCAGCTCCATCCAGTTGACCTTGCTGTCCGGGAGCGTCGCCTTGGCGATGCCGGCCACAATGGCGGGCTCGGAGCGCAGGAACTCGGACGCGGGCGTGAGCTTGCCGGCCGACGCATGAACCATCGACATCGAATCTTCGACGGTGATCGACTGGCCCATGCCGTTCTGCACATCGAGTTCGGTGCGGCCGATCACCGGCAGAATGTACGTTTCCTTCGCGACCAGCAGGTGCGAGCGGTTGAGCTTGGTGCCGAGATGCACGCTCAGATCGAGCGCCTTCATCGCCGGAAAGCACTGGTCCGAATCCGGCAGCGCGACCGCGAAGTTGCCGCCCAGGCAAACCAGCGCCTTCGACTCGCCCGCAATCATCGCCTGCATGGTCGCGACTGCATCGCGGCCGTGCTCGGCGGGTGGTTTGAAGCCGAATACCTCCTCGATCTTCGCGAGGAATTGCGCCGACGGCTTCTCGGTGATGCCGACCGTGCGGTTGCCTTGCACGTTCGAGTGGCCACGCAGCGGACAGATACCGCCGCCTTCTCTGCCCATGTTGCCGCGCAGCAGCAACAGGTCGCAGATCAGGCGCACGTTCGCGGTGCCCTTGTTATGCTGCGTGACGCCCATTCCGTACGTGATGATCGTCGACTTCGCCTTCGCGTACGCGTCGGCGACGTCCGCGAGCTCCTCGCGGGTCAGGCCGCTTTCCGCTTCGATGTCTTCCCAGGAAGTGGCCTCGATATCCGCGACGAGCGCGTCAAGGCCTTCCGTGTATGTGTTGATGAACTCGCGGTCGAGCACGTCGCCGCGCTCGGCGTCGAGTGCGAGTACCGCCTTGATAACGCCCTTGAGAGCGGCCGCGTCGCCGCCCGCTCTCACCTGATGATAGGTCGACGCGATCCGGGTTGAGCCGAACGTCGCCATCTGCAGCATGGACTGCGGATCCTGGAAGCGTTCCAGCGCGCGCTCGCGAAGCGGATTGAACACGATGATCGGGACGCCGCGACGCGAGGCTTCCCACAGCGTGCCCATCATCCGCGGGTGGTTGGTGCCAGGGTTGTGCCCGATCGAGATGATCAGGTCGGTCTTCTCGAAGTCGTCGAGCGACACCGTACCTTTGCCAATGCCGATCGATTGCGGCAAGCCGACGCTGGTCGGTTCATGGCACATGTTGGAGCAATCCGGGAAATTGTTCGTGCCAAATTCCCGTGCGAACAACTGATAAAGGTACGCGGCCTCATTAGATGCCCGGCCGGACGTATAGAAGTCGACCTGGTCGGGCGGCAAACCACGCAGGATCTCACCGATCCGGCCGAACGCCACCTCCCATTCGACGGCCCGGAACGTGTCGGTGGCGCGGTCGTAGACAAGCGGATGCGTGAGTCGGCCCATATCCTCCAGCTCGAAATCCGATCGTTCCAGCAATGACGACACTGTGTTGGCCGCGAAGAATTCCGGGTGTACGCGCTTGGTCGTTGCTTCCCAGGTGACGGCTTTGGCGCCGTTTTCGCAGAACTGGAACGTGGACTTGTGCTCCTTGTCGGGCCATGCGCACCCGGGACAATCAAAACCGTCAGGCTGATTGGTCCGAAGCAACGTGAGTGGCGCCTTGATGCTCTCCATTTGCAGCCGGATGGCTTGCGATGTCGCTTTGAGCGCTCCCCAACCACCAGCTGGGTGGTCATATTCCCGGATACCGGGCACTTCGCGTCGCGTGGTCATGATGAGACTCCATGAACTGCCTCAGGAGACCTGAGGGCTTTGTAGTATGGGGTTACGCCGCATCACGGCATAAAGCCTGGATGCGGGTTCAGTCTAGGTGGGTTGACGCACTGCGAAAGGTACAGATCGGCCCGTGGCAGGCATGCACAGTTCAAGTACAGTGACACCGCCAGCCATTTCGACCAGGGCTGGGAGTCCGCACATCGTCGGCAATGACGCGGCGGCGCCTCCAAGCTTGTTGCAGACATCACTCCTTCGACGTGGCGCTTTCAGTTGGCTCGGCGCTGCTGGCCTCTTTGGACGGCTTTTTCTTTGCGCGCCCGCTCGCCCCCTTCCCGGCCGTTGCCTTGGGAGCAGAAGCCGCCTCGCTCCTGGTGAATTTCACCTCGCCGCTTTCCTTGTCATAACTGGCCTCAACGCTGTCGCCAGACTTCAGCGCGCCGCCGAGAATCTCTTTCGCAAGCCGCGTTTCCAGTTCCTGGCGAATCTGGCGCTTCAACTCGCGTGCACCGAACTCCGGCCGATAGCCGGCCTCAGCGAGGTGATCAACGACCGATTCGTCGATCTTGAGCGTAATGTCCTGCGCGTCCGCGGTGCGCACGACCCGTTCGAGCTGAATCTGCACGATCGATCGGATGTTGTCGCGCGAGAGCCCATGGAAGACGATGATCTCGTCGATCCGGTTGAGGAATTCAGGACGGAAATGGCCCTTGAGCACTCCCATCAGCTCCTCGCGAATCGCTTTCTCAGCCTGGCGATCCGCCTCGGGCTTCTCGAGGTTGTCCATGATGATCGATGCGCCGAGGTTGCTCGTCGCAATGATGATCGTGTTGCTGAAGTCCACCACCCGGCCCTTGCCGTCGGTCAGCCGCCCGTCGTCGAACACCTGCAGCAGCACGTTGTACACGTCGGGGTGAGCCTTCTCGATCTCGTCAAGCAGGATCACGCTGTACGGCCGCCGCCGGACGCGCTCGGTCAGCTGCCCGCCCTCGTCGTACCCGACGTAGCCCGGAGGGGCGCCGATCAGCCGTGCGACTGCATGCCGTTCCATATACTCGGACATGTCGATACGGATAACCGCCTGCTCGTCGCCGAACACCGTTTCTGCCAGCGCCTTCGCGAGTTCGGTCTTGCCGACGCCGGTCGGCCCGAGGAACAGGAAGGTCGCGATTGGCCGGTTTGCCTCGCCGAGTCCCGCACGCGACAGGCGCACGGCATCGCTCACCGCAATCACCGCGTCGTCCTGGCCAACCACCCGCTCGCGCAGCTTCTTCTCCATGTCCAGAAGCTTTTGCCGCTCTTCCTGCGTGAGCTCCGTGACCGGAATGCCGGTGAGACGCGATACCACTTCGGCGATTGACTGCACGGTCACTTCGAGCGTTTCCGAGCCGGTCTTGCGCTGCCATGCCTCCATCTGCTCGTCGAGTTTCTCCTGCTTCTCACCGATCCGTGCCTCGAAGGCTTTCGCCTCATCGAAGCGCTTACGCGAAGATGCATAGTCCTGCTCGCGCTTGAGCTGGGCGATCTCGGCTTCGAGCTCCTGAATAGCCGCCGGACGCGAGGTCGCGCCGATGCGCACGCGTGCCGCCGCCTGGTCGATCAGATCGATGGCCTTGTCGGGCAAAAAGCGTGAAGTAATGTAGCGATCAGAAAGTTCTGCCGCGGCTACGAACGCATCGTCAGCAAAGGTTACCTGGTGGTGCGCCTCGAGTTTGTCGCGAAGGCCGCGCAGAATGACGATGGTCTGATCGACCGTCGGTTCCGGCACCAACACCGGCTGGAAGCGCCGCTCGAGCGCTGCATCCTTTTCGATGTACTTCTGATATTCGTTGAGTGTCGTGGCGCCAATCAGACTGAGCTCGCCACGCGCAAGCGCGGGCTTGAGCACATTCGCGATATCGAGGCCGCCTTCTCCCCCGCCTTGTCCCGCGCCCACGATCGTGTGCAGTTCGTCGATAAACAGGATCAGTTCGTCCTTCTTGGCCGTCACTTCATCGATCAGCTGCTTGGCACGCTCCTCGAATTCGCCGCGATACTTCGCGCCCGCCACCATCGAGTTGATGTTAACCTCGACGAGCCGCTTGCCGCGTAGCACCTCAGGCACGTCACCATTGATGATGCGCTGCGCCAGCCCTTCGACGATCGCAGTCTTGCCGACACCAGGCTCGCCGATCAGCACCGGATTGTTCTTCTTGCGCCGCGCGAGCACTTCGATCGTGCTCTCGATTTCCTGTGCGCGGCCAAGCACCGGGTCGAGCTTGCCCTGACGCGCCATGGCCGTGAGGTCGCGCCCGAACTTGTCGAGCGTGGGCGTGCCGGTTGGCGTATCGACGCGACCGTCCTCCGCGCCTTTACCCACGACTTTCACGACCTTCTGCCGCAACGCCTCCGGCGTGACGCCGTATTTCTTGAGCAGCGCGCCCGCAATGCTGTCCGGCACCGCCGCCAGTCCGATGAGCAGATGCTCCGGCCCGACGTAAGAGTGCCCCAGATCTCGCGATGCCTGGAACGCATACTGGAATGCCTTTTTCAGGCGAGGCGAGACGGTCATTTTCTCGACCGGCGCATCGGGATCGGCGGTTCCCTTTTGCGCATGCTGGTCGATATATCCCTTGATGTCCTGCGGCGAGAGCTTGAGCTCCTTTAGCAACGCGGCGCACACGTCGGTGTCCGCGAGCACGTACAGCAGATGTTCGGTATCGAGTTCGGTACGGCCAAGCTCGTGTGCCTTCTCCGCGGCGCGTTGCAGCAATTCGAGTGTCTGCTCACTGAAAGCATCGGTTGCATCGACGGATTCACGCGGCACCTCGGCGGCGTACCCGGCATCGTCGTCTTCGTCCTCGGCGCCATCCTCCAGGCCGCCGAAGAAGCGCGACAGACCGCCTCCGCCCAGCAGTGAATCGAACGGGTTGAGCATGCTTTGGTGTCGCATCAACTGCCGGTAGTCGTAGTCGCAGATCGACATGGATTTGCGCTCGCCGTTTTGCACAACGGTCACACGGGCGACAGCGGGACGGGAATTACAGATTTCGCAGAGGGCTGGCATCGTAGAGTCACCTTTTCGGTTAAAACATGCGCTGTTTCAAAGGTTATAGGACGCGTCCATGTGAATAGCGAACACTCCGGACCCGCCCTCCACGGTCCGTTTGTCTCGTTCAATAAGCGGAGAACCGTGATAGCGACGGCGCATCGAGCGCCGCATGTTGCGAGGCTCTCTATCCTGTCCGTTTTTGACGAGTGCTGACTGAAAAATACGGATCGTTTACGAGGTCGGCTTCTGCACGATTAGCATAACGAAACCCTGAATCCGCACATGGATTCTAAGAGTGGCCAGTGCATAAGGGAACATTGGTTTTTCCGATGATAGGCATTGGCGGCATCTGCCCGACGCACCTCAACCTGAAGATAGGGGTCTTTGACGTGCTCGTCGCCCAGCGACCACACTGCCCCCTTACTGCTCCTTTACCGACGCCACTGAGGCGTTGGAAGCTGTCATTTGCCGGCCTCACGGCGACTCTGCTCTTCAACAGTCAGGATAGCCTCCGGGGCGACCTCGAGCCGTGCTTTCGGTATCGGCTCACCACTTGCATCGGAAATACCGTAGGTACCCTCGTCGATCTTCTGCAGTGCGCGCTCGATATCGCTGATGCGCTGGTCGTTCACGTCATGTAACGCCTGGTTGACCTCATTCTGTGCCATTCCCTGCGCCGCGTCCTCGAACTCTTCGGCCTCGTCGCCATGCTCCTCCTCGGCCGTCCGCTCGTCTGCGGTCGTATTCTCCTCTCCGCCCAGCAGTTGCTGGCGCAACGCCTCAAGGCGCTTGCGCTGCTGCGCGATGAACTCATCGCTCAACTTGACCTGTTGCTCCGACATGGTTCTCTCCCTCGCCGCCGTGGCCGACATGTGATTCGATACAGTAGCACCTCGTTGTCGAGGTCGAATGACAAGCGCGTGTCGATGCGACAGCCTGATAGTCAGACTACCGCGCACCACCCGCCGTTACATCAAAGTCACGCACCCAACTCCTGAAATGCATGGCCATTGGCCTCAAGCCCCTTCAGGATGTCCGGCGTGAGCTCGCTTTGCCACACATGTCCGTCGAACTGCCACTGACTTGTGTCGACGAGGTCGGGAAGGCCGGCTCCCTTACGCACATAGAGCCCGAGTGTCGGTTTCTTCAGGTTGAGGTAGAAATCGAATTCCTGCATTTGCAACCTCTCATGCGAGATACGGGATACGGGATACGGGATACGGGATACGGGATACGGGATACGGAATACGGCGGAATCAACTATCGTCAACGTTGTCTGCGTAATGGTCGATAGTGACCTTGCACTCATCCACAACGACCTGAAGGAAAGCGGGATCATTTCTTTCCACCCAGCGCTCCACGTGAAGAAAGCGTTCCGTTCCGAGATCGGCGATGCGCTCCGAATCTGAGGTCGTGACATCCACCGTGACGATCCCCCGGTTACCTTGCAGCGCTGAGATCGATGCGGAGATCAGAAACCGTCGATATGGAAATTCATTTTGTGCCATGAAACCTCCCACCACGTGATGAAATGAAGTCCCGAGATTCTTCCCTATTGAAGTCTATGAGCAAGTCATGACCCTGTGAACATGGGTTTCTCCGATGCTAGCTATTGGACAAATACGTCTATCGGTTTGCCATTCAACCTCGATATCCGGGTGTCGGAACGCTGGAATTGCGGCATGATGGTGCTTGAGAGAAGCATGTACGCTGGATTGCGGACAGATATCAATCATGAACGCTGCAAAGGAGAAAACGATGCCAGCCAGCACTGTTTCTTACGGCGAGTTTGAGATCGCCGTGCGCCCTGAACGTAACAAGCTTGGCGCCTGGATCGCAAGTGTGAGTGTGAGTCACGGTGCTCGCACAGTCGTCGATATTCGTCCCATGACCGTCCAACCCGAGTGGCTAACCGAAGAGGAGGCAGTGAGAGACGGGATCGAATGGGGACGCCGCTTCGTCGATCGTGAGTTCAACACGCCGCAGTCTCGCTCCTGGGTGGTCGAGCGGTCTCACGCGGAAGTCTGGTTCCGTGATACCGAGGAACCCGGTAGCGCCGAAACCAGTGTGTAAGACTTGCGCGAGCAGGATCGACGGCAAGGTCGGATTCACCTGTGAGTACGCTATGGCAGTGAAAGTAGCGAGGGCAGCGATCAGTGTCGCTGCAGGTGCGCTTCAATCTGCCGGGTGTTGAGCGTCGACAGATCCTCGCTAACCTGCTCGAATATCAAGCGACGGGTTTCCTCGCTGAGATTCGCTTTGACCATGCCGAGAAATTTTGGCTCGATGGCGAGTCTCAGCCGGGAGTAGAGTTGATGGAGCCGGCCGTCTTCCACATAAGTGGCAACGCGCTTTGCGAATTTCTCGCGGTCCTTCTCCGTCAGCATCGTGCCGGTATATTCAGTGTTGATGAGACTTTCTTTTTCTTGCAAGTCGAGCGTGAGTCCCGGCGCCTGGAAAACACGCGCACGGCCTCCGTCAGCCACAACAAGCCACGTCACATCGATCATCATGCACCTCCAAACAGGGATTTGTCTGCGTGTACGGCATCCGTTCTGACTGCTCGCCTCCGTCCTCGCTGAAAACCGTGACCGTCAAATTCGATCAATGATTACCCGCTGTCCGAACGGCTCCCGTTCAAGATAGCAGTGTGGGCCCACTACGCCCACGGTCGATTTACCGATTCTTAGTATAGGTCCTTAAATTCGCGCCGAAGCCTCCTGCACGTATACGCAGCGGCTTTTGGCTTGATCGGCCGGTATGCATATCCCGTACCACACTGAATGCCAGACCACGCGGCAGATCTGAGTACGATGATTGCTGTCTGCCTCACGCCGCGCGCCGGCGCGGCGTGAAGCTCGCTGGTTAGAAATTGAAGTTGTCGATATTGCTCGCATCGAACGTGGTCGGCGGTCCGAGAATGATTTCGCCTTGCGGTCCGATCGTGCGCTTGCCGAGCTTGCCGGCATCAAACGACTCGCCTTCCTTGCCGGTGATCGTCCCCGAGGACAGTGCCGCCGCTGCATAAGCCGCCAGGTATCCAAGCTGATTCGGATCCCAGAGCTGGAACGCTTTAACCGTCCCGTTCTTGACGAACGCGCGCATCTGGTTCGGCGTACCCAATCCGGTCACCTGCACTTTGCCCTTGCTTGACGACGACGAGATATAACGCGCCGCCGCCGCAATGCCAACCGTAGTCGGCGCGACGATCGCTTTCAGATTCGGATAGGCCTGCAGCAAGCCTTGCGTTTCGACGAACGACTTCTGGTCGTCGTCGTTGCCGTACGCGATCTTCACGAGCTTGATCTTCGCGTACTCGGGCTTCTTCAACTCCTCCTGCATCCACTTGATCCACGTATTCTGATTGGTCGCGTTAGGCGTCGCCGACAGCACCGCGAACTCGCCCTCCCCTCCCATCAGCTTTGCCACAAGCTGAATCTGACCTCGGCCGATACCTTCCGCATTTGCCTGATTCACGAAGAGCTGGCGGCCTTCAGGCGCCGTGTCCGAGTCGAAAGTCACGACCTTGATGCCTTGTGACATCGCTTTCTTCAGATACGGTACGACCGCGTTCGCGTCGTTGGCCGCGATGACGATCGCGTCCTGCCGCTGCGTGATCAACGTGTTGATGTATTGCACTTGCGAGGACGCGCCGGCATCCGAGGGCCCAACGACCTTGCCCACGCCGCCGAATTCCTTGATTGCGGCCATGCCGCCATCGTCGGCAATCACTTCATAGGGGTTGTTGATCTGCTTCGGCACGAAAGCAATCTTCAGACCGCTTTTCAAGCCGGCCGCGGACGCGGCGCAACTGATCGCGACTAACGCAATGCATAGCGCCGTCTTGCCGGTGTGACGTAGAGGATTGAACATAAGGCGTCTCCTGCTTTGTTGTTGGACGACATGCTGTCCGGGTTGTCGGTATTTGGTATTTAGTATTTCTTTTGGAGCCGGTTTAAAGAGAACCTCATAAAGAAGAAGCGGACTTCGCAATGAAACGCCGGTCACGCGCCGCCCGCCAGCGGGCAACCAGATTGGGAATCAGCACGGACGCCAGCAGCAGCACGCCGGTGACGATCGTGAGTGTTTCGCTCGAGACATCATCAAGCGTCAACGCATTTTTCAGCACACCGATAATCAGCAGCGACAGCAGGACACCGAACATCGAGCCGCGTCCGCCGAAAATACTCACCCCGCCGAACAGCACCGCCGCGATTACCGACAATTCGAAACCTTCGCCGTTGTCGCCGCGTGCGCTGGTAAACCGCAACGTATAGACGATGCCCGCCAGTGCGCTCATCGCGCCGGACAGCACGAATAGGCGCAACCGGATCTTCGCCACCTCAATACCGGAGAAAGCCGCGGCGGTAGGATTGGCCCCGATTGCGTAGAGACTGCGGCCGAACGCCGTGGACTGCAGCAGCACGGTAAACACCACCGCGCCGACGATCACGATCGCAAACGGCAACGGAATGAACGTCGAGCCGAGCGTATCCATGCCGAACGCCGTATAGCCCGCCGGAAAATCCGCGACCGCCTGGTCACCGAGCAGCACATACGCGAGGCCGCGAAACAGCGCCAGCGTGCCGATGGTGACCGCGAGCGACGGCAGATTGAGCTTCACGATTACCAGGCCGTTCAGCAAGCCCGCCAGTGCACCGGCAATCAATACCAGTACGATCACGACCGGCATCGGCAAGCCCATGTGCCACAGGACGCCCATCAGCGCACTCGACGCGCCCAACACCGACGCCACAGAAAGATCGATTTCCGCGGCGACGATAATCAAGGTCATGGGCAGCGCCATCAACGCAATCTCGGTCAGATCGGCGAGGATATTGCTGACATTCGCGCTGGTGAGAAACACCGGCGACAACCAGCGCCCGAGCCCGAGCGACAGCGCCAGCACAACAACCAGCAACACCTCCCATTGCAGCGGCGTTTCGCGTTTGCGCGTGAGCAGCGCGGAATCGGGTTTAGCCATGATCGCGTTTCCTCATCATGCGTTTGGCGACAGAGCGGGCCAGCAAGGTATCGGCGGTAATCGCAGCGACGATCAGCGCGCCCTGGATCGCCTGTTCCCAGAACGGCGAGACGTGCAGCACGACCAGCGCGATGCTGATCACGCCCAGCACGAGCGCGCCGAGCGTGGCGCCGAGAATGGTGCCCACCCCTCCCGTGATCGCGACGCTGCCCACCACGGCGGCGGCAACGACCTGCAATTCGATGCCCTTCGCGGTACTGGCATCGACGGTGCCGAAACGCGCGAGCCACAATGCACCCGCGAAACCGGCAATCGCGCCGGACAGCAGAAAGCCCGCCATCACACGACGCTCGACGTTCACGCCGGCAAGCCGTGCCGCCTCGGGATTCGAACCGATCGCGTAGTGTTCGCGTCCGCCGCGAAACTGCTTCAGATAGACAGCCAGAGCGGCCAGCACGACGATCGCGATGAGCGCGAGCGTCGGTATGCCGAAGAATGTGCCGGTAGCAAGACGGGAAAATGCATCGGGCAAACTGGTCGCATTGATCTGACCGCCGTGTACCCACGCATAGTCCGCGCCTCGGAAGATGTAGAGCGTGGAAAGTGTCGCCACTAGTGACGGCACGCGCCCCACTGCAACGAGCAACGCATTGATGCCGCCCGCCACCAGACCGATCGCCAGTCCGGCCAGCAATGCGACGATCGCCGGCATCTGCGGAAACGCAACGTACAGGCTGCCGACCGCATAGGCGCTGATACCGACCGTCGACCCCACCGACAGATCGATATGCCGCATCAGGATCACCACGGTCATGCCGGCTGTCAGCAAGCTGATAATCGACACATTCAGCAGCACGTCACGCAGATTCTGCAGATTCAGAAACTGCGGCTTCGCGAGGCCTGTGCCCACGATCAGCAGAATCAGCACGACGAAGAGCGTCGTCTCGCGGCTCTTCGCAATGCTTGCGATGAAACCGCCTGGCGCGCTGCCGGAACGCTTCGGGGCGGGTGCCTGAACGGGCGCGGGATGGGTTGAAGAATGGCGCATCATGCCGCATGCCCCAACGGTGGGATCGGTTGGCCGAGTGCGGCACCCATAATGCGTTCTTCGTCGGCTTCGGCGCGCGCGATATCCGCGCTGATACGCCCCTCGTGCATGACCAGTACGCGATCAGCCATGCCGAGTACTTCCGGCAGTTCGCTCGATATCATCAGCACGGCCATGCCGTCACGCACCAGCTCCGCGAGCGCGCCATACACCTCGGCCTTGGCGCCGACGTCGATGCCGCGCGTGGGTTCGTCGATGATCAGGACCTTCGGGTTGGTCGCGAGCCACTTGCCCAACACGACCTTTTGCTGATTGCCGCCGGAAAGTGTGCCGACCGGCGCGTTCGGGTCCCCCGCTTTGAGACGCAAACGCGTGCCCCACTGATTGGCCAGTTGCGTTTCGCTGCGGGTGGAAATCAGGCCATATTTGACGAGACGTCCGAGCACCGTCATCGACGCATTACGCGCGATGCTCAATTCCAGTGCCAGTCCTTGCTGGCGACGATCCTCCGGCACCAGCGCAAGGCCGGCACGCACGGCTGCAGCCGGACTGCCCGCAGCAAGGCGCTTGCCGCCAATCAAAATTTCGCCCGAGTCGAGCGGATCGATGCCGAAGATCGCGCGCGCCACTTCGCTGCGCCCCGCCCCCACCAGACCCGCCAGCGCGACGATCTCGCCTGCGCGGACGTCGAAGGAAATGTCCTTGAAGACGCCCACGCGCGTCAGGCCACGCACCGACAGACGCACTTCGCCCGCTGGCCGGTCGGCTTTCGGATAGAACGTCTCCAGATCGCGGCCCACCATCTTCGCGACGATGGATTCGGTGGTGAGATCGGCGGTGAGCCCGTCGAACACCTTCGCGCCATCGCGCATGATCGTCACGCGTTGCGTCAGCGTGAACACTTCATCCAGCCGGTGCGTGATGAACAGTATCGCCACATCGCGTTCGCGCAGCTTGCGCACGATCGCAAAGAGCCGCTCCACTTCGGGCAGCGACAAGGCGGCGGTTGGCTCGTCCATGATCAATACGTTCGCGTTCAACGACAACGCCTTCGCAATTTCGATCACCTGCTGGTCGGCAATCGACAAACCACGCACGAGTTGATCCGCACGCAGATCCACCCCGAGCGAAGCCAGCAAACCGTCCACCTCGCGGCGCATGGCGTCGTACTGAATGCGGCCAATCCGGTCAACCGGCTGCCGCCCCATGAAAATGTTTTCAGCGATCGAGAGATCGAAAAACAGCGTCGGCTCCTGATAGATCACCGCGAGGCCCGCGTCGCGCGCCTCAGCCGGTGTCGCGAATCCGCGCGCCACGCCGTCAACCAGCAGCTCGCCGGTATCCGGTTGGTGTACGCCCGCGAGAATCTTCACGACCGTCGATTTGCCCGCGCCGTTTTCGCCGAGCAGTGCATGCACTTCGCCCGGCCACAACGCGAGATCGCCGTCGGATAACGCGCGGACCCGGCCGAATGATTTGCTCGCGTGCCGTAATTCGAGTCTGGGCACAGCGGATGGGGATTGCGGCACTACGTGTCTCCTTCTTCTTCGCTTTTGGGAATGCGTCAGATGCGGTACGTCAGATACGATAAAAGCGCTCGGCGTTACGGCAAAACAGTGCTTCTCTTTCAGCAACGCTCGCGCCGTCGACAATCGCTGCGTACGCGCGCCACAAATCCTGGTAGGAGCCGAACAACCGGTCGACCGGGAAGTTCGACGCGAACATCGCGCGCTCTACGCCGAACGTATCGATCGTTTCAAGCACGTAAGGCCGCAGGCTTTCGATCGTCCACTGATGGTCGAACATGGCGAGTCCGCTGATTTTCACCGCGACATTCCCGCAACCCGCGAGCGTTCGCATTCCATCACGCCACGCGCGATAACCGGCGACGCTACTGCGATCCACGAACATGCCCGCATGGTTGACGATAAAAATCGTATCGCTATGCGCGCGCGCCAATGCAGCCGCCTCTTCCATCTGCGACGGATACAGTTGCAGATCGAACGACATGTCGTAACGGCGCAGCAAAGCAAAATGTTCGCGCCACTGCGGCTCGCGCATGACATGACGGCCGACGTAATCGAACAGCCTGTTCTCGTGCACATTCAGGATCTGCCTGATGCCACGCGTATTGGCGAACGACGCGTGCGCTTCAAGCAATGCCGGCGCGTTTGCCGCGGACAGATCCACGGCGGCGACAATCGCGTTCGGCATGCCGCGCGACGCCGGATGATCCGCAACCGATTGCAACCAGCGGGTTTCCTCGACCGGATCGGCGGGATCGTGATTCGCTTCCACGTGAACCAGTTTCAGCACCTCGATATCGCCCGCCTCGCCGAGCAGATCGTCGAGCAGATAGTCGTGCTTCAGGTCACGCGCGTCCCCTACAAACGACACGCCCGGGTTTTCCAGCCACGGATAGCGATGCGTCTTCAGATCCCACAGATGAATATGCGAATCGACAACCTGCATGCGATACCCTCCGCCCATTGGGCCTGGCAGTCAGCAACGTCAGCTAAGCGAATTCAGATGAAAGACCGGCTCGAGTGGCTGCTGAGACGGCATATGATCTGGGGCGGTCTGCATGATGTCGGCCATGTAATCCCACCATTTGCGCATCACATCGAGTTGCGGCAACGCATTCATCGTGTGATTCGTGGCGCGCGTCAGAATAGCGAAAAGGTGGTCCGTGCCCGCGTCGAAGAAAATCCGGTAGTCACGCACACCGGCGTTGTGCAATGCATCAACCAGCTCGGGCCAGATTTGCGCGTGACGTCGTTCGTATTCCTCGCGCATGCCGGGGTTGAGCACCATCCGGAAAGCGATTGTTTCCATTGCGGCCTGTCTCCCGTCGTATCGGGGCGCTTTTCCGTTCAAGCGTAGAAGCGTTCTGATACGACTATAATTCCTGCGTCGATAGCATCTCAATCCGTTGTTGGGATTGGGCGATCCACAAACCGAATCGCACCGGAACCATGAGCCAACACTCAGCTGCCATCGCACTCGTCAATCGGCTCAAGTTCAAGCACCTCGCGCTGCTCGTCGCGCTCGACGACGCGCGCAATCTCCATCAAGCGGCCGAGGCGATCAACGTCGCGCAACCCAGCGCGAGCCGCATGCTCGGCGATATCGAGGAAGCGTTCGGCTTCCTGCTGTTCGAGCGCAACGCGCGCGGCATGACGCCCACGCCACTCGGCGTGGTCACGCTGGCGTATGCGCGGCGCGCACTCGCCGAGTTGACCCGTTTTGCCGAAGACCTCGACGTCAAACGCCGCGGCGGGCACGGACAGTTGACCGTTGGCGCCATCATGGGCGCCGCGCCCGATCTGTTGGCCATGGCGGTAGCGGCCCTTAAAACCGAAAGCCCTTTGCTCAACGTGCGTATTCTTGGCGAAACCAGCGACCAGGTCGTGCAATTGCTGCACCGCCGCGAAGTCGATCTGGCACTTGGACGCCTGACCAGTCCGTTGCAACACAACGATTTCAGTTTCGAGCCGCTCGCCCGCGAAACTTTGCTGCTGGTCGTGCGTTCGGTGCATCCGCTGGCGCAGCGCTCGCGCATCACATTGCGGGAGCTGATCGACTGGCCATGGGTGGCACAACCGGTGACCAGTCCGGCGCGCGTGCTGTTCGAAGAAGAGCTCGCGCGTGCGGGACTTGCGACACCCGTCAACCTGACCGAATGCGCGTCGATCTTCGCCACACTGCAATTGCTCGAGAACTACGACGCCGTGGCCATGCTGCCCGAGTCGGTCGTGCGCGATCATGTGCGCGGCAAGCTGCTGGTCGCGCTGCCGCTTGAAATCGGCAAGAGCCTCGCCGGCTTCGGCATTCTCACGCGCAAGGAAGAACCCCTCGCCGAACCGGCGCTGCGCTTTATCGATTTGCTGCGTGGCTTCTCGCGCAAGCTCGCGCGCGACGATTCCGCCGCCACAGTGGCTGCGCCCGTGATCGTATCCGCACCGGTGAGTTGATGGCACCATCGTGACGTCGGCATCGCGCGTTATTGCAAGTTGACGAACAGACCGCCATCCACCAGCAGCGCGGCGCCAGTGACATAGCGCGCGCGATCGGAAGCAAGGAATACCACGCAATCGGCGACGTCCTCCGGGCGGCCCAATCTGCCCAGTGGAATGCGCTTTTCGAAGTAAGCTTTCTTCGCTTCGTCGGCGAGATCTTCCGCGTTCAGGTCGGTCGCGATGGTGCCGGGCATCACCGAATTGCAGCGAATACCGTACGGCCCCAATGCAACCGCGCACGACTGCATCAGCGAATGCACACCCGCTTTGGTCGGCGTGTAGTGCGTCTGCATGCCGCCGCCTACCAGCGCGCTGATCGAACTCGTTGCCACGATCGCGCCGCCCGTGCCCTGCGCTTTCATCTGCTGCGCGGCGGCTTGCGTGACGTAGAACGCACCGTTCAGATTGACTGCTACCGTCGATTCCAATATGTCGGGCGGCATGTCGAGAAAAGCGTGGAATGGGCAGATACCGGCATTGCTCGCGAGCACGTCGACTTTGCCAAAGGCTTCGACGGTTTGGCGAACCAGTTCCTGCCCAGTTTCGCGCGCGGCTACGTTGCCTTCGATCGCGATCACGCGCCGCCCCAACGCTTCGATTTCAGCGACCACTTCGGCGACGGCCGAACGGCGTCCATAAGATGCGTCGTTATCGCCCCAGTAGTTGATCGCCACATCCGCGCCTTCGGTTGCGCACGCAACCGCTATCGCGCGGCCAATGCCACGCGAGCCGCCGGTGACGATCACAACCTTGTCCTTGAGCAACACGTCATTCTCCTGTTGGCTGGATCGATGCGATGTCTTGCGCATAGAACCCTGTTTGTCTTACCCGACCTTCAGCACGCACTCAGTACGCACTCAGCGCGGATAGGGCCGCACCAGCGCGCATTCCGGATTGAGCCGCACACCGAACCCCGGCGTGTCCGGCACCTTCATCCGTCCATTCACGGGGACCGGTTCATCGAGCAGCAGCGGCGTAAACATCGGCACCACTTCATCCGCTTTCGGCGCCATCATCAGAAACTCGGCGAACGGCGAGTTGTGCCGCGTGACGACGAAGTGGTAGCTATACACCGACGAACCGTGCGGCACCACCATCACGTTGTGGGCGTCGGCGAGTGCGGAGATCTTGATGAGTTCGGTAATGCCGCCGCACCAGCCCACATCCGGCTGAATCAGATCGCAGCACTGCATCTCCAGCAGCATGCGAAAACCCCAGCGTGTCGCTTCATGCTCGCCAGTCGACACCATCATGCCGCGTGGCACGTTGCGCCGCAGTTCGGCGTAACCCCAGTAGTCGTCCGGCGGCAGGCACTCCTCGATCCATTTCAAACCGTATTCATGCGCCGCTTGCGCGAGCCGCGTTGCATACGGTACGTCGAGACTCATCCAGCAGTCGTACATTAGCCAGAAGTCATCGCCGACACGGCTACGCATCTCGGCAAGCTTCTCCAGATTCTTCCTGAGCCCTGCCTCGCCTTCAGCAGGACCATGCTGCAAAGGCAATTTGCCACCGATGAAACCCATCTCCTTCGCGAGGTCGGGACGCGCGCCGGTCGCGTAGAACACGAGTTCATCGCGCACCGGACCACCCAATAGTTGGTACACGGGCTCCTTGCGGACTTTAGCGAGCAGATCCCACAACGCGAGATCGACGCCCGAGATCGTGTTCAGCACCACGCCTTTGCGGCCGTAGTACAGCGTCGCGAAATACATCTGATCCCACATTTTCTCGATGTCAGTGACGAGCTGGCCTTCGAGAAAGCGCGCGAGATGTTTCTCGACGATGAACGCGCCAATCTCACCGCCCGTCGTCACCGCAAAACCGACCGTGCCGTCACTTGCTTCGATCTCCACCACCAGCGTGCCAAGCACATTGATACCGAACGACTGGCGACTCTGGCGATACTCCGGATAACGCGCCATCGGCGTGGAGATGTGATCGTCGATCCAGTGTCCGTCGGGTTGATCGTGATAATCCGCACCGCCACCGCGGACGATGAAGGCACGCACGTGCCGGATAGTAGGCATGGCCATAAAAAAGGGCTCCGTTGTTGATACGTCGAACGTGCATCCGACAATGCGCCTAACGGGCGCGGTGCAGTAAGTGTTGGAAAGACCAGCTTGAATGTGCGCCGTCACGACGCAACAGCGTGCCGATCATGAGCGCCGCGAGCAGACTCGACACGCCCAATACGAGCAGCCCTGCCGAGGTCGACGAAAACGTTCGCTCCGCCGCGATGCGCAGGCTCGGCGCAATAAATCCGCCGAGGCCGCCAAGTGAATTGATCAGCGCGATCCCGCCCGCGGCCGCGGCACCCGTGAGGTAGCGCGTTGGGAATGTCCAGAACAGCGGTTGCGCCGCGATGAAACCGCTGGCCGCGCAGCACAGCGCGATCAAACCGACCGATGGGTTATGCGCAAGCCCCGAGGCGCCGATACCGAGCCCTGCGAGCACCAGCAGCGCGACCGCCCACCGTCGGTGTCCGCCCGTTCGATCCGCGCGACGCGGCACGTACCACGTCACGGCCAGCGCACACAGCCACGGCAGAGCGGCGACAAGGCCCACGCGCATACCGACTGTCGTGCCGAGTAACGCGGCCACTTGCTGCGGCAAATAGAAGATCACGCCGTAGACACTCATCTGAATCAGCAGATAGATCGCCGACATCAGCAATACGCGGCGGTCCACTAGCGCCGCGAGAATGTGACGCGGCCCATGAGCCGATGCGGCGCGCGCATCGTCATCGAGCGCGCCGCGCAAGGTGCTGCGCTCCTGCGCGTCGAGCCAGCGCGCGTCTTCAGGGCGATTGTCGAGATACCAGAACGCCCACACGCCAACTAACGAGGCCAACGTCCCTTCGATCAGGAACAGCCACTGCCAGCCCGCCAACCCCATTGCGCCATGCAACTCGAGCAGGGAACCCGACAACGGACTGCCGAAGATGAACGCCAGCGGAGCACCGAAATAAAACACACCCACCGCGCGAGCTCGCGCTGCCTGCGGAAACCAGTGGGTCAGGTAATAGATCACGCCGGGGAAGAACCCGGCTTCAGCGACACCCAGCAGAAAACGCAGTGAGTAAAAAGCAGTCGGTGTATGCGCGAGACACATCGCCGCCGAGACAAGTCCCCAAGTCACCATGATCCGACACATCCACGCACGCGCGCCGACCCGATGCAGCAGCAGATTGCTCGGTACCTCGAACAATGCATAGCCAACGAAGAACACGCCCGCGCCGAAGGCAAAAGCCACATTAGACAAACCCGTATCGTGCTGCAACGCCTTCTGCGCGAAGCCGATGTTGGCGCGATCGAGAAACGCCAGCACATACATCAGCAAAAGAAACGGCAGCAGCCGGCGCATGACCTTGCTGTTGATCGCCTCCAGTGACGCGGGCGAATGCGGATTCATCTTGTCTCCTTCGCAGAGATCGCGGGTCGCGCCCTGCTTTTTTACCTTTTTCACTGCTACCGCTACTTCTATGGCTCAGGTGACGCTGTGACAAATCAGTAAGTAGCGCGGCCGCCGGACAGGTCGAATACCGAGCCGGTGCTGAACGCGCAATCTTCGGATGAGAGCCAGAGAATCAGCGACGCCGCTTCTTCCGGCAACAGGAACCGGTTCATCGGAATCTTCGAGAGCATGTAATCGATATGCTCCTGCGACATCGAATCGAAGATCTCCGTTTTGGCCGCTGCGGGCGTGACCGCGTTGACGAGGATGTTCTTCGTCGCAAGCTCTTTGCCGAGGGACTTGGTCAGACCGATGAGCCCGGCTTTGGAGGCGCTGTAGTGCGAGGCATTCGGATTGCCCTCTTTGCCGGCCACGGACGCGATATTGACGATCCGGCCATAGCCTTGCTTGAGCATTTGCGGCACGACCGCGCGGCAGGTGAGATATGGGCCGATCAGATTCACGTCGATCACGCGACGCCAGACCTCGGGGTCCAGCTCCCACGTCGTGCCGTTGCCGCCGGTGATGCCGGCGCAGTTAATCAGCACGTCGATCGCGCCGTGGGCGGCGACGGTTTGTGCCACCGCTTGAACAACCGAGGCTTCCTGCGTGAGTTCGACCGTGACGGCCGTTACCTTGCCGAGTTCGCCGAGCTCGCGCTCGCTGCGCGCGAGGCGCTCGGCGTCGATGTCCCATAGGGCAACCGACGCGCCCGAGTTCAGCGCCCGTTGGGCCACCGCGTAACCAATGCCGCGCGCGCCGCCAGTGATGGCGACAACACGCCCCTCCAGATCGATTCGATTCATCGCTTTGCTCCTGTGGCAGGCCCGGCGGCTTGCCTTTCAGTTGTTGTATTTTCTGCTGTCCGTGCTGTCTCTGCATTCGTTCAGCCAATATACGAGCGGTGCGATGCGCTAACAATCCGTGTATTGGAGGGGGCGATAACAAAAGTGGATCGGCGAGCGGAGCGTTTGATGGGCCCGCGGGTGATCTGGTTTGTACCCGCACCCTGACAGGCGCTTCTGCTAAAAATCGTATCCGCTTATATTTGCGGACCCTCGTTTTTGCCGCATCACACTTCATTCACACCTTGCTCAACGGAAGCTGAACGTGAATACATATGATGTGGTTGTCATTGGGGCAGGCGTTATCGGCAGTTCAGTCGCATTCCAGCTTGCAAAGCTGGGCGCAAAAAACGTCCTCGTGCTTGATCGCGGCACGATTGGGGCCGGAACCACGTCGCAATCTTCCGGCATTCTGCGCACCCATTACTCGGTGAAGGAAAACGTCGAGCTGGCGCGTAAATCGTGGGACGTCTTCAACAATTTCGCGTCCTATCTGGGCGATGACGAAGCGTCGTGCGGGCTGGTCAAGTGTGGCTACATGATTGTTGCGGCTGAAGGCGACAAACTCGAGCCGCTGCGGGCGTCCCTGAATCAGCAGAAGGAGCAAGGCATTCCGCTCGCACTGCTCGATGCAAAACAGGCAAGCGAACTGCTTCCCATCGCGCGGTTTGACGATGCAGCCCTGATCGGCTACGAGCCCGAGGCCGGTTTTGCCGACGCTTACCTTGTCGCGACCAGCTTCGCCCGTGCAGCACGCCGCGGCGGCGTGACCATTCGCGAGAACGCTTCGGTCAACAAGATCCTGATCGAAAACGGCAAGGTCGTCGGCGTCTCCACCAGCATTGGCGACTTCAGCACGTCGATGGTCATCAGCACCCAGAACATCTGGACGCCGGAACTGGCTGGCTGGACCGGCAAAACTCTTCCCGTCGCACCCGAACGTCATGCCGTACTGGCGCTCGAATGCGAAGCTGCAAAGTACACGTTCTCGATGCCGGTTTTCAAGGACCTCGCATCGCCGGGGATGCTCTATTACCGCAGCTACGGCGGTAACCAGATGCTCGTCAGTGAAGGCGTGGTGGGCGAAAAGCTCAACACGAACGAAGTGGAGCAAGGCGACATCCCGATGGACTACATCGTCGAAGTCGGCGCCCAGGTCGCCGAGCGCTTCCCGGCATACGAGACTGCAGGCATTGCTTCGTCGTGGACGGGCGTCTACGACGTGACGCCGGACTGGAATCCTGTTCTCGGCAAATTGCCCGGCATTGAAGGCCTGGTGGTTGGTTATGGTTTTTCCGGTCACGGCTTCAAACTTTCGCCGACAGTGGGACGCGTACTTGCGCAGGAAGCGCTGGGCCTGCCGACGGACGTGCCGCTCAAGCCGTACTCCATTGAACGCTTTACGACTGGCGAGCTGTTGACCGGCAAATACGGTCTCGGCGCAGTGTCCTGAGGTCAAGTCATGTCTGCAATCGACGTGCGCTCCATTGCATCGGTTCCGATAGATGCCTGGCGCAACGGCGGTGCTGGTGACGATCGAGCCGTCCGGCGTCAGGATAAACGATTGAAATGATGAGGAAGATGAGATGAAGGTTATCACCGCAGTAAAGCGCGTCGTCGATTACAACGTGAAGGTGCGGGTAAAAGCTGACGAAAGCGGTGTGGACATTGGCAACGTCAAGATGTCCATGAATCCCTTTGACGAAATCGCTGTGGAAGCGGCGACGCGTCTGAAGGAAGCCGGCAAGGCCACGGAGATCATCGCCGTGTCATGCGGCGTGTCGCAAAGTCAGGAGACGCTGCGTACAGCGCTGGCCATCGGCGCGGATCGCGGCGTGCTGGTTGAGACAGACGCGGAATTGCAACCGCTTGCCGTAGCAAAGCTGCTCAAGGCCGTCGTTGAAAAAGAGCAACCTCTACTGGTTATTCTCGGCAAGCAGGCAATTGACGACGACGCTGGGCAAACGGGCCAATTGCTCGCTGCGCTGCTCGACTGGCCGCAAGCCACCTTCGCCAGCAACATTGAAATCAACGATGGCACCGCCACGGTGACACGTGAAGTCGACGGCGGCCTTGAGGTGATTTCATTGCGTCTGCCGGCGATTGTGACGACCGATCTGCGCCTGAATGAGCCGCGCTACGTGACCTTGCCGAACATCATGAAGGCCAGGAAGAAGCCCATTGAGGTGATCAAACCCTCTGACTTTGGTATCGACCCGTCGCCGCGCCTCAAGACGCTGAAAGTCGTCGAACCTCCGGTACGCAAGGCAGGCGTGATGGTGCCGGACGTTGCGACGCTCGTCGCGAAACTGAAAACTGAAGCAGGGGTAATTTAAATGACGACGCTTGTTATTGCCGAACACAACAACGCTCAAATCAGGAGTTCGACGCTTCATGCCGTTGCCGCCGCGAAACAGCTTTCGAATGGCGTCCATGTCCTCGTCGCTGGCAGCGACGCGCAACCTGCCGCGCAAGCAGCGAGCAGGATCGACGGCGTGGATAAGGTCATTCTCGTCGACGCGCCTCAATTCGCGGATGGTTTGGCGGAAAACCTCACTGCACAGGTGCTGGCTCTCGCAAGCGACTACTCGCATATTTTCTTCCCCGCCACGGCCGCCGGCAAGAACACTGCGCCGCGCGTGGCAGCGAAGCTCGATGCATCGCAGATTTCCGACGTCATTGCTATTGACTCCGCCGACACGTTTCAGCGCCCCGTCTATGCGGGCAACGCTATCGCAACGGTGCAATCGAGCGACCCGGTGAAAGTCGCCACCATCCGTACGACGGCGTTCGATGCAGCCCTGGCCGAGGGTGGGAGTGCGGTTATCGAAACGGTACCGGCTGTCGCGGATTCGGGCCTGTCAACTTTCATTCGTCGCGAAGTCGCAACGAGCGACCGGCCTGAACTCACCGCAGCGCGTGTCGTTGTATCAGGTGGCCGTGGTCTGGGCAGCAAGGAAAACTTCGCCCTTCTCGATCCGTTGGCGGAGAAGCTCGGTGCTGCCGTCGGTGCATCTCGCGCAGCGGTCGATTCGGGCTTTGCACCGAACGACTGGCAAGTCGGCCAAACCGGGAAAATCGTTGCTCCGGAACTCTATTTCGCTGTCGGCATTTCGGGCGCCATCCAGCATCTGGCCGGCATGAAAGACTCAAAGGTCATCGTCGCAGTCAATAAAGATGCTGACGCGCCTATCTTTAGCGTTGCCGACTACGGTCTTGTCGGCGACCTGTTCGAGGTTCTACCCGCGTTGACACAGTCGCTGTAAGCGTTCGCGGAAAGGCACCACCCTTCACATCTCCTGGAGCTGGAACTTGAGCCGTCTCTGCGAAGCCATCGCTGAAACGGCTTTTTTTGAAAGCGAGAAAGGACTCAATCACGCCGCCGTGATCGACGACGTGACTGCAACGGAACTAGCGCTTCCTGGAATGACACGAATTACGCGCAGCAGCGAGATAACTCGCGTCGAGTGAGGCGATGTCGGGACAGCCAAGAAGCCGCAAGCAAATCTCAAGTTCCTTCTTCAGCATGGCAAGGACGTCACTTACGCCGTTCGAGCCAGACGCAGCGAGGCCGTAAAGCGGAGCACGCCCCAGTAGTACCCCGTTGGCGCCCAGCGCCACCGCTTTCGCGATGTCACTGCCACGACGGATACCGCCATCGATCAGAACAATGAATCCCTTCGGGGTGGCGGACACCGTGTCCGCCAGAATTTCGAGCGGGCTGAGCGCCCCGTCGAGCTGGCGGCCACCATGGTTCGAGAGCACCACACCGTCGACACAATGTCGCGAAGCCATCACCGCGTCGGCGACAGTTTGTATGCCTTTGACGAGTAGCTTTCCTGGCCAATGACGACGCACCCAGGCAAGGTCGCTCCAGTTAAGCGACATATCCATTTGCCGGCTCAGGGCTGCGGCCTGCGCCTCAATCCCGGGACCCAGTCGAGCACTGCGGGCAAGATTGACCAGTTCTGGGACACCGTGCACGCCGACCGACGCCGTCCAGCGTGGATGGGTGGCAATGTCCCACAACAGTTTTGAGGTCCACCGAAGCGGTAGCGTGAAATCCGTTCGGGTGTAGTGGTCGCGTTGACCAGTAACCGGTGTATCGACCGTCAACAGAAGCGTCGAAAAACCGGACGCCCTGGCGCGCGCCATCATGTCTTCCGCGATTCTTCTGTTCTGCTGTACGTAGAGTTGCAGCCAAATATCTCCGTCTGATGCTTTCCGAACGTCTTCAAGGAGACTCGTGGATGCGGTCGACAGAACGAACGGTAGACCTGCGGCATGCGCAGACCGAGCCAGGATCTCCTCCGCTTCACGGCGGTAGAGTCCGTTGAGGCCCGTCGGGCCAACGACCGCTGGCCAGGCTGCAGCGGCGCCGGCGACTGTCACCTGTGTGTTGACCGAGGTAACGTCAATCAACACCCGTGGCGCAAGCATGACACGCTCGAAAGCGAGCCGGTTGCGCCGCATGGTTATCTCATCTTCCGCCCCACCTTCAAGGTAACTGAATGCGAAATTCGGCAGGAATCGTCTCGCAGCAGAACGATAGTCAGCGATGTTGGCGAATGCCATTCAGTCACTCTGGAACGCAGCAGCGACTTTAGGGAGCACACGGCCTGGATTCATCGTGTCTTTTGGGTCAAGTAGCTGCTTGAATTCCTGCATCAGCGCAATTTCGGCCGCATCTTTGTATACCCCCATCTCCGAAACGTGCAGCGAGCCGATTCCATGTTCGGCACTGAAGGTGCCCCCCATTTCCGCCGCGATGTCATAGAGCAGATGGCTAAGCTTCAGTTGAACGGCCGCTTTGTCCTCGATGCTCGCCCAGTATTCGTGCGTGAACATGGCGATGTAGTGAAGATTCCCATCTCCCATGTGTCCGACAACCACAGGCACAGCCGCCGGATAGTGTTCCGCCAGTGCACGCCCTGCAAGCTCAACGAAATCCGGAATGCGGTACGTGGGCACAGCGATGTCATGAGTGAGCCCCATCCCTTCGCGGCCATTTGCCTCGGTGACGCTGTGGCGGATGCGCCAGATGTCCTCGCGCTGCTGCTCGCTTGAGGCAATCACAGCGTCCTGGACTGCGCCGTCGCTGAATGAGTTGCCCAGTGCGTCCGTCAACTTGTCAGCGAGTGACTCACTTGTCCCAGTCGCTGCGGCGAGTTCAACGAGAACAGTCCAATTGGGTGTCTTCTGAAATGGGTTTCGCGTATTGGCAGCATGTCGCAGCGAAATGTCGAACTCGCTTTGCGAAATCAGTTCAAGGCCAACGAGTTCGCCAGGGAACGCGGCCTGAAGCTTGAGGCCTTCATCCACCGCGGCGGAAACGGTTTCTACGCCTAGCATCGCCGTTGCGATCGCGTGCGGCCGCGGAAATAGCTTCAGCGTCGCTGCTGTCACAACGCCGAGCGTCCCTTCCGAGCCGATAAAGAGATTCTTCAGGTCGTAACCGCTATTGTTCTTTCTTAACGAGCGCAAACCATTCCAGATGCGACCATCGGCGAGAACCACCTCGATACCCAGAATCAGATCACGGGTGTTACCGAAACGGAGCACGTTGGTGCCGCCGGCATTCGTCGCAATGTTTCCACCAATCTGGCAGGAGCCTTCAGCGCCGAGCGTCAGCGGGAACAGCCGATCGGCTTCGACTGCCGCTGCCTGTACGTCCGCGAGCACGCAGCCAGCCTCGACGGTCATTGAATTGTTCCGAGGGTTCAACTCGATGATGCGATTCATCTTGCGCATGTTCAGCAGCACACTCTGGCCGCTGTTGTCCGGCACCGAGCCACCGCACACACTGGTGTTGCCCCCCTGCGGAAACACCTTCATGGCGTTGTTATTACAGAATGCGAGCACCTTCGACACCTGCTCCGTCGTTCGGGGAAACACCACGCAGGCAGCCTTTCCGGAATGACGCTTGCGCCAGTCAATCAGATGCGGTTCCATGTCGGACGGCGTGTCTACCACATTGGCGTTGCCCACCAACTCTCGCATTGCGGCGACGAGGCTATTCGAATTCATATCGGGATTATTTTTTCAGAACCGCGCTATCGCGCGCCGACCACCGAACGGTAAGCGGGCGCCCCATCGGCGAGCGCTCGGTCGCTCGCGCGGAAATTGTCTTGATCAGGAGCGTCGAGCCCGTCTGGATAGTCAACTCGAATCGCGTCATGCCGCCGGCAAACGAAATCTGGGAAATGACACCGGTGCACTCATTTACCCCATCCGCTCCCGACGCTACGAATTCTTCGCTCTCTAGTACTGAAATTTTTTCCGGGCGTACCAGCACCTTCACCTTTGAACCAGCGGCATGCCCCTCGGTACTTCGGACTTTGACCGCCCAGTTGCTATCTACCAGGACCGTGTCGCCGGATTGCACGACACCTTCGAGCAGGTTGGATTCCCCGACGAAGTCGGCAACAAATTCGTTGGTCGGCTCGAAGTAGAGCTCATCGGGCGTACCAAGCTGCGCAATGCGTCCGCCATTCATCAGGCACACCCGGTCGGATAAATTCAGCGCTTCTTCCTGATCGTGCGTAACGTATACCAGCGTGGTGCCCAGGTCGCGGTGCAGCCGCTTGATTTCGCCCTGAAGCTGATCACGGAGCTTCTTGTCCAGGGCGCCCAGTGGCTCGTCCATCAAGATGACTGACGGGGAGTAGACAATACAACGGGAAATGCCAACCCGCTGTTGCTGGCCGCCTGACATTTCACGCGGTTTCCGGTTTTCGTAGCCCGTCAGACCGACCCTTTCCAGCGCGTTGCGAACACGTTGCTGGATCTCCGACTTGCTCATTCCGCGGATGCGCAACGGAAAGGCAACATTGTCGAATACGTTCAGATGCGGCAACAGGGCATAGTTTTGAAAAACCATACCGAGTCCGCGCTCACGCGGCGGGACTGTCGATACGTCCTTCCCGTCCAGCACGATGCTTCCTGTGGAAGGCGCCACAGCCCCGGCGATGATGTTGAGGATGGTACTTTTGCCTGAGCCGCTCGGGCCGAGCAGGCTAAGAAACTCGCCTTTGCGCACCGTGAAATCAGTGGCGTGCAACGCTACCGAACTCCCGTAACGCTTGCTGATACCACGGAAAACAATCATGTTCTCGCCAGCGTCGATTGAGGTCGACGTGGTATTCGAATTCCCGCTGACCGATGGATTCGTTTGGGCCGAGGATCGTCCATTTTTCTCGAGCAGTACGTGTGACATGCTTTTCTCCGACCTCAATGTGACGACTCGGTTGCTGCTGGCTGCAGAAACACCGAAATACAGCAAAACACCAGCGAGAGCACCGTAAGAAGCGCCGACACCGCAGCAATTACTGGCGAAATATCCCACTGAATGCTGCTGTACATCTTGACTGGCAGCGTCGTCGTCGTCGGACTTGTGAGAAACCATGCGATGACGACTTCATCGAATGACACGAGGAACGCGAACAATGCACCAGCGAAAATCGAGGGTCTCAACTGCGGCAAGACAACCTTGAAAAAGACAGTCCGGCGATTCGCGCCCATGATAGTTGTCGCAAACTCCAGAGCGGGGTCCAGCTTTTTCACGCCGGCCATTACAGTCATCATCATGAACGGCGTCACGTACGCAACATGACTGGCAACCAGACCCGCCGTTGTCCCGACGAGATGGAGTCTCGACAGATAGAGGTACAAGCCGAGCGAGATAACGATAACCGGCACGAGGATTGGGCTCATAAGAAGCAGCATCACAAGCCGCTTTCCTGGGAAATCAAAGCGCACGAGGCCATACGACGCCGGAACACCGATCAGTACCGAAATGACCATCGTCAATCCGGCAACCTTGACGCTCTGCAGGATGGGCCCGACCCACGAAGACGAACTGAATAACTGCTCATACAATTCAAGCGACCAGACCCGCGGTGGAAAGCTCAGTTCGCCGTTTCCCCCAAACGAAATCGGAATGACGATCAAGGTCGGCACAAGGATGAACGCATAGACCGCAAACGCTATGACATTGCGAAGTCTTCCATAGCGCCGTTCCTGCGTATCGATCACCTTTCCAGCAGCCACAGCAGCCGGAAGCGCCATATCAATAGAGGTTGTCATGCCATCGCCCTTTTCTTCGCGTCGCGCCGCTGAAACTGGTCGGCGCCCATCGCGGCCAGCGTGACGATGGCGAGGAGAATCACACCGATTGCGGATGCCATGTTCCAGTCCATCGTCTCCCGGGTATAGAAGTCGACGAGGTTCGACATCATCGCGTCCTTGCGCCCTCCCAGCAGCGCCGGTATGACGAAGAATCCCATCGACATCACGGTCGTGCTCAATGTTGCGGCTGCGACACCCGGAAGACTCAACGGCAAGGTAATGCGAAAGAAGATACGCGGCGGCTTCGCGCCCATGATCTCGGACGCGCGATACAACGACTTATCAATCGACATAAGACTCGCGAGGACGGGGAACACGATGAAGGGAATCAGGTAGTTGGTCATCCCCACCATCACGCCGAACCGGTTGAATAGCAAAGGCAGTTGCACCCGGGTATGAAACGCAGCCGATAGCAGCTGGTTCACCAGTCCGTCCCGGCCCAGCAGGATGGTGAAGGCATAGCTTTTGACGAGAATGCTTGTCCAGAATGGTACGAGTACCAACACCATGTAAACGGCGCGTTTACGCGGTGTTTGCTTCGCCAGATGCATCGCGATCGGATAGCCCATCAGCAGACTGGCCAACGAGGCGGTGATGCTGATCTGGAAGGTTGACCACAGCGTGCGAAGAAACAGCTCGCTTCCCAGGAGTCGTTGATATGCCGACAGCGAGGGGCCGCCCGCAATCCAGAAACTCGTATAGACGACATAGGCGAGCGGCACGAACAATACGAAAAACAGGAATACAGCCGCTGGGCCAACGTACAGCAGTCCGTCAACACGTGATTTCATCACCCCTCCTTAACCCAGACCCCGATGCACACCGACGGACATTGGGAAAAGTGCTCAATCAGCTAAGCACCCACTCCTTGAATCGCAAAGTCAACTCATCGTAGTGGTCAGCCCACCATACGTCATTGCTGACGACGTTCATCTTGTTGGAGGGGTCCGACAGCCACTTACGCACTTCCGGTTTCACCATGGGCAAGGCGCTACGACTCGCAGGCGTATTGCCGAGCGCATTCATCAACGCAGCCTGCCGGTCCGGACGCAGCGCGAATTGCACGAATTTGATGGCATTCGCCTTGTTCGGCGAGTTTTTCAGCACCACCAGATACTCAAGACCAATCAGGTTCTGCCTGAACGAGAAGTTGATCGGTTTGTTGGCCTCCTGAGCCGCCTTGACGCGCGTCGAGTAGGTGTAGCTGAAGTCAACCTGGCCGGTCTCGACAAGCGTCACGGTTTGCGGCGTCTGGTCGACCCAGTTACCGATGAACGGCTTGATACTGTTGAGCGATTTGAACGCACGCTCGACGTCAAGCGGGTACAACTTGTCCGGCGCGACCCCGTCGGCGAGCAATGCAATTTCCAGCGTTTCGCTTGCACGGTTGCGCAGCGTCCGCTGTCCGGGAAACTTCTTGACGTCAAAGTACTCCGCAAAGGTCTGCGGGTGCTTGCCGTCGGGGAATTTGCTGTTGTCCCAGCAGATGCCGCCCGTATAGCCATAGAGTGGAACGGCGTCTTTCGTCATCGGCGCAATGAGATCGCCACGATTGAACAGGGCCGGGTCAAGCGGCTCCCAGTAGCCGTTTTTCGAGCCGGTCATCGCCATCGGACCTACCGCGTCGAACACGTCCCATTGGACGTTATTCGTCATCACCTGAGCTTTCACCTTCGCGAGGTCCGGAGTGTCCACCAGGGTCACGTGAACGCCGAACTCTTTCTCGAACGGCTTGGCAAGAGCCTCTTCCACACCCGCATGATAGTTTCCGCCCCAGCTCACAACCGTGAGATTGCTGGCCGCCATGGCCTTGCGCGAGGTGATGACCATCGGTGCCGCGATGGCGCTCGAGAGCAGCGTCGTGCCAGCAGCTTGCAGGAATCGGCGTCGAGGCAGGATGATTCTGGAATCAGCGGACATGGCTTTGGCCTTCAATGTGATGAGTGATCTACTCGGTTTCACGCGCCAGGATGGGCGGAATGACGGTCGCGAGGCGTTGCCGCAGCGCCTCCGAAGCCGGTAGCATCGGCAGCAGGACGTCGCCGAAATCGAATCCCTGCAGGGCGAGCGCCGCCTTAATGGGGGCGGGATTCGGCTCGGCAAAAATCGCGTCGATAAGGGGGCGCAACGTCGCATGCAGCGCAACCGCTTCCTGAAGATGCCCGCTTGACGCAAGCGACAACACCTTCGCCCATTGCCTGGGAATCAGGTTGGAGCTCGAAATAATCCCGCCGACCGCGCCCATCGCCACATGTAGCGGCAAAACGTCCTCCTCGCCGCTCAGGATCGCGATCCTGGTCGCCGCCAGTTCTGCTGCCCGCATCTGCTGCGCGAGGTCCGGATTGCACGCCTTGATGCCGACGACTCGGGTCAGCTCCGCGAGTCGCGCGACAGTTTCATAGTGAAGCGACACACCGGTGCGATACGGGATCTCATACAGGATGATGTCCGCATCGACTTCATCGGCAAATTTCTTGTAGTAGTCGACGATGCCGTCCTGGGTGGGACGAAAATAGTATGGCGTGACGACCATCAGCGCCTTCGCGCCGGCGGCGACAAAGGCCTTCGCGTTATCGACGGCGTCGCCGATGCCTGGCGACAGAATGCCCGGCACGACATGAAGCTTGTCCCCGCCAGCCTCAATCGAGGTTTCGACGACACGCAGACGTTCGCTTGCCGAGAGCGACGTGTATTCGCCGGTGCCGCCCAGCGGCACAACGCCGTCAGCCCCCGCGGACGCCAAACGCTGGATGTGCTGATACAGCGGCGCTGGCTGGAACCGGTCTTCCCTATCTAGCGGCGTGGGAACCGCGGTCAGAATGCCCGCGTATTTGTGCTTCATGCTCATCTGTACGCCCTTCTTCTGATGAAAATTCGCTTCGATCGCCGGCGAGTCGCTGAAATTCGCATGCCTGACACGATAGAAAGACAAAAAACAAGGGTGTGGCACCATCAGCGCTGGTTACCATCTTCATAAGAGGTGGTTATCTAATCGGCATCCCCGCGCCATCGAGCGATTCGTGCACCAGGACAAACCCTCGCCTGACTGGCGTTGCAAGGATATCCGAGGGTTTGATGGATAGGGTGTTGCGCCCGCCTGATGGGTCGGACAAAAACGGGCATCGCTCCGGACCGGCGGAACGGCGTTCTTGTGCGATGGTGGCCTGCTGTGCCGCGCGCGCAATGGGAAAGGGCAAGCAACCGCTACCCGCCTGACCTACGCTAACGGCCTCACGAAACGATTTTCGACCCGGTGTGGGCGACCACAAGTACTGTGCATCCAACTTTCGAAGAAGTACTGTGCCGCGAGCCCGCGGGATAGGTCACGGTTTGACCTGGCAAGAAGTCAGTGCCATCGTCGTCCGTGAACACCCCTTCCAGGACCATCACCAACTCCGTCGAGTCATGCTGGTGCTCGGGGGAGCACGCTCCCGCTTCCACGCGCATCCAGTAGCTGGACCACGCTCCGTTCTCGTCATCGGCTACAGGTATCCAGAAGTAGCCAGGAAGCACCTGACCCCCGATTGACATGGGTCGCCAGTCCCGCGCATCAATGGCGTACCAGCGACGGCCGTTCGCGACCTTCAGGCCATTGAGCGGGTGTGCTGCATCATTGTTGTACCCGGCGGTCATCTCAACGGTCCCTTTTCTGCCATCGAGGGCTGGCAATCACATCGATGCACACACTCAAAATGCATCCTCGCTCAGCACCATCAGCTGCGTATTGCCACCCGCCGCGCTCGCATTCACCGTCGTAACCCGTTCACGAACGACTTGCGTCCAGTCGTAATGACCCGAAGCGGCGGCGAAGACCGTCGCAACAAGACTCCGCGCCGCCGCCCGAATGAAGGCAGCGTTCTCCTGCTGCCGCTCCGCCAACACAACAACTGGGCGAATTCCATCGATTTCGCCGCGGATAACTCGACCCGCATCCGTCGAATCGACAATGCGACACCCGTTCGACAATATTTTCGCCACGTCGTCGGAAATTGAGGACTTGAGCAGAACCACCTCATTGCCGAAGGCCGATGCCACCATCGCTTGCGTCACAATCGAACTCGCGGTTTCTCCGGCACAGAAGATCTGGCCTCGCGGCAGCAACTCCACGGTATTTTCTTCGCCAGTGAGCGCGGGAAGCGTGAGCGGTTCAATCGCATCAAGAACGCTTGTCAGTTGCCGGTTCGTGGTCGTTGCTGCATCGCTATCCGTCGTCAGGCGCTTCTCGGATGCGAGCGCAAACAGAGCATCCAGTTTCTTCTTGCATGCCGTACGCGACAGTTGCAAAGCGTCTCTTCGATTTCGCAGCTTTCCGTCAGCGGCTTCAAATGGAAACTCGTAAAACTTCTCGCTAGTGAGTGATTTCGATGCAGCGAACGGGCCGCTTGCCGACGTGAACGAAGCCGGCACGTTTCGCGTGAGGGCCCATAGTGTGAGCGGTCCGCCTGCCATCGGCCCTGTGCCGCACGCCCCAACACCGCCATAAGGTTGCATGCCCGCAAACGCGCTGTGCATCGAGCGGTTGATGCAAACACTGTTGGCGTGCGTTCTGGACAGCAGTTTGCCCACCGCCTCATTGATACGCGTGTGCAACCCTTGAACGCCACACCCCAGTTCGTTCAGCCGTTCGACCAATGCATCCATTTCCCCTGTCTTCCAGCGCACTACGTGCAAGACTGGTCCTGCTACCGTCAGGCAGATGTTCGACAGCGAAGCCATGTCCTTGATATCCACGATCGCCGGGGTAACGAAATTCCCCTTTCCGTCATCCCCCGAGAGCTTGCCGCGCGTGACGGTGAACCCACAACGCTTCATGTGTTCCAGATACTTTTCCACGCGCTCCTGAATCCGGCGCGTCGCGACGGGACCGACATCGCTCGCGACATCCAGTGGGTTTCCCGTTACGCGCTCGCTCAGCATGCCCTTGAGCATGCGCAGGACTTTCTCCGCGGTGGAGTCCTGCAAGCAAAGAATTCGCAATGACGAAGCCGTCTGACCCGCGCCTTTGAAAGCGGAGACCATCGCGTCCGAAATCACCTGCTCGGGCAACGCGGAGCTATCGACGATCATTGAGTTCGCACTCGGTATCGAGCTCAGCAACTTCGGCGAATGCGGCAATTCCGCAAGCTGGACAGCTAGAGATCTGGAAGTTTCAACCGAGCCCGAAAAGAGCACTGCCGCCACGCGTCTATCCGACACCAACGCGCTGCCTATGGTCACGCCCTCGCCCAACAGCAGCTGCAATGCACCGTCAGGAATACCGCTGGCGAGGAACAACCTGACCGTTTCATATGCAATCAGATTTGCGCCCGATGACGGCTTCGCGATCGCTACGTTACCCGCAGCGAGCGCACTGGCAACCTGCCCAACTAGCGTGGACAGCGGGGAACAGACGGGCGTCAGGCTCACGACGATTCCCAGCCCTTCGGTCGACTGCATCCGGGTGTCCGCGTTGATCTGATACGCGTACAGGCGGCACAGATTGACGGCAGTTCGCACTTCCTCGGCTGCGTCGACGAGGGTTGCTCCATTCTCGAGAACCAGCAGCGCGCCCAGACGGGACGCCTTTCTTTCAAGTTCGCTTGCGACAGACGCCAGGATAGACGCGCGCATGTTGACAGGCGTGCGGCTCCAGGTCGCGCTCGCGAACGTTGCCGACGCAAGCACGTCTGTGACCGCGGCAAGTTTCGAATTCGCTACCGTGCCGACGACTTCCGAATTGTCCGCCGCGCTGTAGACAAGCGTGGTTGCGTCGGCTACCTGTTGCTGGACGCCGGCAATGATGGATGCCGCCGCGATTCGATTTGCACGCAGGTCGCCAAGCGCCGACGCAAACTCGGCAGAGTTGCCGAAGCTCAGTGCTGCTGCATTGATCCGACCGGGCAATACCCCCGACGGCGAAATGATACCCGCATGTGGCTTTCCACCGGTGCGTGCAGCTTTTGCAATCGGATCTTCGACGATATCAGCAATGCTGACGGCCGGGTCGACGATCTGGTTCACAAAGGACGAGTTCGCCCCATTCTCAAGCAATCGGCGGACAAGGTATGCCAGCAAGGTGGCATGCGGCCCAACCGGCGCATAGATCCGGCACGGACGTCCCAGCTTTGATTTTCCAACGACCTGGTTATACACGGTTTCGCCCATGCCGTGGAGGCATTGGAATTCATATTCCTTGCCGCCAGCGAGCGTATGGACGGCTGCGATGGTGAAGGCGTTGTGCGTGGCAAACTGCGGGAAGATGGCGTCCGGCGCGTCGAGGAGTGCCTTGGCGCACGCAATGTAGCTCACGTCGGAATGAACCTTGCGCGTGAAGACCGGGTAGCCAACCGCGCCGGCATCCTGGGCTAGTTTGATTTCCGTGTCCCAGTACGCACCCTTCACCAACCGGACGTTGATACGGCGGCCGGTAGACCGGGCGAGCGCGATAATCCAGTCGGCAACGGCGCGACCCCGTTTCTGATAGGCCTGCAGCGAGATTCCCAGGCCATTCCAGCCACGCAGACCCGGTTCATTGCAAAGACGCTCGAGCATCTCGAGCGTGAGCTCGAAACGCGCAGACTCTTCCTGGTCGAGGTGAAAGCCGATGCCATATTTCCTGGCGAGTTCGGCAAGCTGTAGCAGGCGCGGATAGAGCTCGACCAGGATGCGCTCACGCTGCGCAAGCTCATAGCGCGAATGCAGCCCGGAGATCTTGACTGAAACGCCCGGCCCGTCAATCGGGCCACGGCCTTTCGCGTTTTCGCCGATCGCCTCGATGGCGTGCCGGTACGATTCGAAATAGGCTTGCGCATCCTCGTCCGTCAGTGCGGCTTCGCCGAGCATGTCGTACGAGTAGCGATAACCGCCGGACTCGCGCCCCTTGGCGGCATCGATTGCCTCTTCGATGGTCTGGCCCGTCACGAACTGCTTGCCGAGCATCCGCATGGCGTATGCCACTCCCGCACGCACAACTGCTTCCCCCCCCTTGCGCAGAACGTTCGTCAACGCTTCCGTCAGCGCCTTCTCGTCGGGTTGCTTCAACATTTTCCCCGTGATGAGCAGCCCCCACGCCGTGGCATTGACAAACAATGACGGTGATTTGCCAATATGGGCCCGCCAGTCCGCGTCGACAATCTTGTCCCGAATCAGCTGGTTGCGGGTCTCGGTGTCCGGAATACGCAGCATCGCTTCCGCGAGGCACATCAGCGCGATGCCTTCACGGCTATCGAGTGAGAATTCTTGCGTCAACAGGTCGACGCCCCCTGCATCGATGCGCGCGTCGCGCACACCTTGGGCGAGCCGCGCCGCAAGTTCCTGAGCCGTCTTGAGCGTATGCACGTCCATTCGCGCGGCCTGCATCATTGCCTGAACGGCGACCTCTTCGCTGAGCGCAGACGCATCCGTAATCGTCTGACGCAAGACGCTGAGGCTCGTCGTAACGTTCGGCATTGCTTTGATTTCCAACAGCATGTTGAGATGACCCAGTAAAGAAAGGCTCGAGAAGCGCCGCTAGCCCGTGGTTAAAGTGCGCCCGCACTTCCACGCAGCCGTTCAGTTCTACGGCGCAGCATTTCTAACGTCAGGAGAAGCAGTGTCGAGATGACAACCAGGACGGTGGCGACGGCCAGAATGGTTGGACTGAGTTGCTCTCTGATTCCCGACCACATTTGCCGTGGCACGGTGCGTTGGTCGGGGCCCGTGAGAAACAGCGCAACGACAATCTCGTCGAATGACGTCGCAAACGCGAACAGCGCGCCCGAGATGACACCCGGCGCAATGATGGGCAATTTGACCTGCAGAAAGACCCGCACCGGAGACGCCCCCATGCTTCTGCCGGCTCGCGTCAGGGTTTCGTTGAATCCAGCCAGCGTTGCGGTCACCGTCACCACGACAAACGGCACGCCAAGCGCGGCATGTGCGAGCGTCAGGCCAGTCAGACTGTTGGTGAGGCCAAACGGGCTGAAAGCAAAGTAAACGCCAACTGCGGTGATGATGACGGGCACGATCATCGGCGAGACCAGCACACCCGTAATCAGCGCCCGTCCCTTAAGTCGCGGATGCATCAGGCCCAACGACGCTGTCACACCCAGAACCGTCGCGAGGAAAGTCGACGCCACCCCGACAATCGCGGTGTTCCTGAGCGCGAGCATCCAATCGGGGCTGTTGATAAAGTCGTGGTACCACCGCAGGCTTACCCCTGGCATCGGGTAGGTGAAATAAGGCTGTGAATTGAACGAAAGCGGTATCACAACCAGCACCGGTGAAATCAGAAACAGCAGCACCGCGAGTGAAAGCCCCACGTGCGCGAGCCTGCCGAGCCGCCCCCAAACCGTCACATACGCTGGAAAGTCGAACATCGCATCACCCCAGTTGGACGCCGGCGCCGCCGGTCATCCGGACAAAAATTGCATACACAAGCAGCACGCCGGCAAGGAGGATAGAAGCGAGCGCGCTTGCCAGTCCCCAGTTCAACGTGGCGTTCACGTGATTCGCGATGTAGTAACTCGCCAACTGGTCGTCCGGACCACCAACGATGGCAGGCGTGATGTAGTAGCCGACCGCGAGGATGAACGTGAGCATCCCGGCCGCGCCAACGCCTGGCAGCGTTTGTGGGAAGTAGGCCTGGAGGAAAGACCGGATCGGCCCCGCCCCCAGTGATCTGGCGGCCTTCACGTAAATATTGGGCACGCCCTTCATCACGCTGTACAGCGACAGAATCGCGTAGGGAAGAAGAATGTGCGTCATCGCAATGAGCACCCCGTAGCGGTTGTAGATCAGTGCGAAGCCTGTCTTCGTCAGCCCGAGATGGATGAACAGGTCGTTCAGGACACCGTTCGTCTGCAGCACGACCACCCACGCGGTGGTTCGCACGAGAATCGAAGTCCAGAACGGCAGCAGCACCGCAATCATGAAGATGTTGCTATAGCGGGCCGGAATGTTCGCGAGAAAATACGCTACCGGGTATCCGAACAGCAGACAAAGCGCGCTCACTGAGAGACTCACCCACGCCGTGCGCAGGAACACGTTGACGTACAGCCGTTCGCTTTCGGGCTGGCGCACGATGGCCCCGTCGCTCGCCCGCCTGAAATCAAAAGCCTTGATGTAATAACCCAGTGTCCACGTCGATGACGCGTATTTCACGGTCGACCAGGTCCCTACGTCGTCCCACCGCGAATCGATGGCGGTCATGCGTTCGTGCCAGGTACCTGGCTCGCTCTCACCCAAACGTCGAGCGGTTTTCATGATGAGGCTGCGCATGCCCGCCTCGTCGTAGTTGAGTCGCGCCCCTACGCGACTCACGCCTTCATTGTCTTTGGCCGCGAGCAGGTCCCGGGCAAACGCGCCATAGATCTGTTCGGACGGCAGCTTTCCGGCGCCCGGCTCCCAATTGCGCAGCAGTGCTGCCGCATGAGGCATCTCCTGAGAGAGAGTCGGATCCCGAAGGCTTTTCATCAACAGGCTGCCAATGGGGACCAGAAACGTGACGAGAAGGAACGCCAGCAGCGGAAAGATCAGCAACATCGCCCTGATTCGCTCTGCGCGCTCCGCACCACGAAGCTCCGCTTTCAGGCCTTTCGAATCGGTGATGGTGTCCTGTTCGGCTTCTGCCGCGGATACCGGATAATCAGTCGGAAGAATCATCATGGTTCGGCGGCGGCTACCGCCCTCCTCGTCTATGCAACGTCAGAAACAATTACTTCTGGCTGAGCCAAACCGCGAACTTCTGGTTCAGGTCATCGGAGTGGTCCGCCCAGAAGGCCACGTCAACATCGACGGAGCCTTTCTGATTAGCCGGCGCTGTCGGCAGATACGGGGCCACCTTCCCATCGACCATCGGCACGGACGATTTGCGCATCGGACCGTAGGCCGTCAGCGGCGCCATCTTCGCGAGAACATCCGCCTGGGTTGCGTAACGAACGAACTGCTGCGCTTCCTTCGCGTTCTTCGCGCCCTTCACGATCGCGTAGCCTTCGACATTCTTGACCTGGCCGTCCCAGAGAAACCCGAAGGGCTTTTTGTCGGTGACCATAGCGGCGTAGATGCGACCGTTGTACGCGCTGCTCATCGTGACCTCACCGTCCGCGAGCAGCTGCGCAGGCTGCGCGCCCGTTTCCCACCAGACGATGGACGGCTTGATCGTGTCGAGCTTCTTGAAGGCCCTGTTGAGGCCAGCCGGCGTACCCAGCGTTTTGTACACGTCAGCAGGAGCCACGCCATCGGCGAGAAGCGCCCACTCGAGTGCGCCTTCCGGTGATTTGCGCAGGCCGCGCTTGCCGGGGAATTTTTTCAGATCGAAGAAGTCGGCGATTTTCGTCGGCTCGTTGCCCTTGAATTTGTCGGTATTGAACGTGATCAGCGTCGACCACGCGATGCTGCCCACGAGGCAATCGGAGACGCCGCCCGGCAGAAAGTCTCCCTTTGCCGGCGTGCCATCCTTCGCCGGCGCGAGCGCCCCTACGTTCACTTTCTCGAGCAGACCCTCGTCACACGCGCGGGTTGCATCAGCAAGTTGCATGTCGACAACGTCCCAAGTGACGTTGTTGGCCTGAACCTGGCTGCGAAGCTGGGCGATTCCGCCGTTGTAGGTGTCTGTCTTTACCTGGACGCCGGACTGGGCGGCAAACGGTTTGGCGGCCGTGGCTTCCTGCGCGTCCTGATAGGACCCGCCCCACGACGCAAAGGTCATCTGTGCCGCCGACGCAGCGGTACTGACGAATCCGGTCGCTATAAGGATAACTAACATTCTGTTCGTGTTCATTCGCCGACTCCAGGAAGATCAGGTTGCTGAGAAAATAAGTGGGACTACTTTTGCTACTTGACCGTTATTGCAATGCCCGGCACGCCTCGGTCATCCATCCGACTTCAACGGAATCGCCCACTCGCAAGCGACGCGCGTCTCCGTCGTTGGGGAGCTTCACGATAAAGTCATTCCGACCACACACCTGCATCACAACGCGAAGATGGTCACCGTAATAGATGAGGTCTTTCACTCCGCCCTTGAAGACGTTGTCGCAGCCCCGCGCCTGTTCGCCCACAGCGATGCGCTCGGGGCGCAACGAGATGCTGGCGCTGCCGGCCGCGCGAAGCGCCGCACCGGTGCTCGCGCGAATCTCGTGTCCGCCGTCGATACTGACCGTGCAGCGATGACTGTCCACGGCCGACACGACGCCTTTCAACTCGTTGCTTTCGCCGATAAAGCGCGCGACAAACGCATTCTCCGGTTTCTCATACAGCTCGGATGGCGAGGCGAGTTGCTGGATGACGCCGTTGTTAAACACGGCAATGCGATCTGACATGGTCATCGCTTCGCTTTGGTCGTGCGTCACGTAGACCACAGTCAAACCGCTCTGCTCGTGAATCTGCTTGATTTCATATTGCATCTGCTCACGAAGTTGCTTGTCCAGCGCGCCGAGCGGCTCGTCCATCAACACAAGCGCCGGCTCGAAAACAAGCGCTCTCGCAACGGCGATCCGCTGTTGCTGGCCGCCGGAAAGCTGCGCAGGCATCCGGCTGGCGAACTTCTCCATGTTCACCATGTTCAACGCCCTCTTCACCTTCCGGGCGATTTCGTCCTTCGGCACTTTCCGCACCTTCAGCGGAAAGGCCAGATTCTCAGTAACCGACTTGTGCGGGAAAAGCGCGTAACTTTGGAAAACCATGCCGATGTTGCGTCGCTCCGGCGGGATGCGGTTTATCGGCTTTCCCTGAAGAAGAATCTCGCCGTGAGTGGCCGTTTCGAAGCCGGCCAGCATCATCAGACAGGTCGTCTTGCCAGACCCCGACGGTCCGAGCATCGTCAGAAACTCGCCCTGTTCAATCTCGAGATTGAGATTCTTCACGACCAGCGTTTCGCCGTCGTAGGTCTTCTGGACGTTTTTGAAAGAGACTATGATCGACATCGAAATTCTCCTCAGAGGAAACCGTAAGACACGCCTACGCGCCGAACTGCCAGTCGCGTGTCGGCAGGTACGTTTCCTTAACGGTTCGCGGTGATGCCCAACGAAGCAGATTCAGATACGAGCCGGCCTTGTCATTGGTGCCACTTGCCCGGCCACCGCCGAACGGCTGCTGACCGATCATGGCGCCAGTCGGTTTGTCGTTCAGGTACAGGTTGCCCGCTGCGTTGACGAGTGCCTCTTCTGCCTGATGCAGGGCGAAGCGGTCAGTGCAGAAAATCGAACCTGTCAGCGCATACGGACTCGTCGCATCGATGAGTTCCAGGGTTTCCGACCAGGCGTTGTCTTCGTACACGAAGACCGACAAAACCGGTCCAAAGAGTTCCTCGGTCATCAATGCATGTTTCGGGTCCGTCACCCGAAGCACGGTCGGCTCGACGAAGTAACCCGGCTCGGACCAGGTCTTGCCACCCGAGACAACCTTGACCGCGGAGTCTTCCTTCGCCGCGGAAATGACACGACTGAGCTTTTGATGGGACGCCTGCGAAATCACTGCCCCCATGAAGGTGCTGAAATCGGCGACATCGCCGACCTTGAGTTCCGCAAGACGGTCACGCAATGCCCGCTCGACAGCGCCCCACAGGCTTCTCGGCAGGTACGCGCGGGATGCCGCACTGCACTTCTGGCCTTGATATCCAAAGGCGCCACGAATCAAGGCAATGGCGACTTCGGAAGCGTTGGCGGATGGGTGCGCCAGAACGAAGTCCTTGCCACCGGTCTCGCCGACAAGACGCGGAATCGTCCGGAACGAATCTACCTTCGACGCGACGCCCTTCCACAGCGACTGGAACACTGCCGACGAACCCGTAAAGTGAATACCTGCGAGATCGCGCGACGACAGCGCGAGGCGTGTGGTCAATTCAGCTTCACCTGGGACAAAGTTGATCACGCCTGGCGGCAGGCCGGCTTCCTCGAGTGCCTCGAAGAAGATGTAGTTGGCCAACGCCGACTTCTCAGACGGCTTCCAGAGCACCGGATTCCCCATGATTGCAGGTGCGGTCGTCAGATTTGCGCCGATGGCCGTGAAGTTGAACGGCGATACGGCGTAAACGAAGCCCTCCAGAGGGCGCCAGTCGATACGGTTCGCCGCGGTCGAAACCGACATCGGCTGCTCCGCGTAAACGCGCTGCGCGTTACAGGCGTTGAATCGCAGGAAATCGATGAGCTCGCAGGCGCTATCCGGCTCGGCCTCTTCAACGGTCTTGCTCTGGCCCAGCATCGTTGCTGCGTTGATCTTCATACGCGAGCGCGTCGCGACGATTTCCGCCGCCCGATGAAGAATGGTTGCGCGACTTGCGTGCGTCAGATTCGCCCAATCACGCGCAACCGCCTTTGAGCTGGCGATGGCTTCGTTGATTTGAGCTTCGGACGGCCGGTGAATGCGGGCGAGCAATCGTTGATGGTCATGCGGCGCACGCACTTCCACGACGTCATTCGAGAAATAGCGCTTGCCACCGATGACAGTCGGGATCTCAACGACATCGCGTTGTTCGAGTGCCTTGGTCAGTTCGCTGGCCGCCGACGTTCCGCGACCGAAGTGCACTTCCGGCTCGTTAGCCGGCAGCGGGAATTGAGGACCTGAAATCACGCCTACTCCTTTAGAAAAGCTATTCAATGAGCCGCAGGCCAGGCTGGCGTCTATCACGGGTTTCCCCTTATCAGACGGGGCTATGCGGCTAACTCGCTGCGATGGAGAACTACACTTTCGAGCGTAGTCGCAGCAAAATGAAGCGCTTTTTAATCAACCCGCAGTTATGGATTGAATCTGCCATGGTTATGGAAGCGTCATGCTCACCGTTACGATCGACCACCGTACGGCTCGCGCGAGGTACGGGTAGACGCCGCTGCAAGCTGCTGCCTTCCTGAGCACCACCGTGGTCGCCGATGCCCACTCCGCGCCCCACACCGATAGAGCGTTGACGTTGGGATGTTTAAGGCGACCCGGGCTAAGCATCGGTTCAATCCGGGTAGCCGACATATGACGGAACAGTGGCAGACATCACGGGACTCCACGGTAAGGCGGCTTCGGAACGCCAAATATATTGAACGATCGTTCAGCACAAACATCACGAATGTCACTATATATCCGAAATTTAGCCGGTCAAAAATACTTTTTGAGGGTTGTCGGCGCGTTTTTGAGCGTATTTACTGATTTTTCGGGTAAACACCGGCATGAAAACACACGCCACAAATGAACAATCGTTCAACATCGAAGATACTCATGATTTGACGGGCCTCCATTTCTGGTTGAACGGGTGTTCAACCAGATTCCATCGGATGTACCATCGCGAACGAGAAAGCGTCGCCGGCAAACCACGCGTTTCGGCAAGCAATTTCGAGTCACCCAGGAACGGCCGGCTTGGGCATCACCCTATGAAGGATGAATTGAGCATGCAGGACGCGAAAACCAGGACAGCCGTGAGCGATGCTCGCAGGGAAGACTCGGCTCAGTACGAAGGAATGCCGCTCAAGCTCATCGATTCGACGCTCGAAGTCGTGGGGCTGTTTGGACTTGAGAACCTCACCATTCGCAAGGTCAGCGAGCACGCCGGCGTTTCGGTCGGCCTCGTGCACCATCACTTCGAGAATAAGGACAACCTTGTCTACAAGACGTTTGTCCACCTCATCCGGCGAGTTCGGGAGCAGTTGACTGCCGGGAGACGCGGGATTGCGGATCCGGTTGAACGCATGAAATTCACCGCGGACATGTGCTTTAGCGACGAGGTGATGAGTCCCGGCGCGGCCAATGTCTGGCCGCATATGTGGAGTTCATCCGCTCACGATCAGGAGGTCCAGCGGCTCTGTGCGGCCTTTTCACGGCGGCTTCGCTCAAACTTCATGCATGATTTAAGGCAGGCGGGATGCGCCCCGGCGATCGCGAATATCTACGCAATCCAGGCGATGGCCCTGGTTCACGGCCTGTGGATCGAGCATCGCGTTGCCGCGACGATTTCCATTGAAGAGGTGCTAGGTGTGTTTCACGGCGTGATTGATAGCGCCACCGGGCAGATCTGGACATTGAACATGAGCCAGTCTTTCAGACGCGGCCAGTAGCAAGCCCCTTTGCACTACTGCTCTTCCGGCAGACAAACATCTTCAGGCTGCAGGGAAAGCGCCTTCGCGATGTCGCGCGAAACCTGGCGCTCATAGGCCCGTCGAAGCAGGTCGTATAAGTCTGTTGGGAGATGACCAAGTTCGTTTTCCCGGAACGCGAGGAAGAACGAGCGGCTGAGGCCCGTATAAGGACGACCGTGCCGCGAGAAGGCCGACAACGGAACAACGCGCAATTCCGGCACGTAATGCCGGGACTGCCATACACACAGCGGCGTGGTGATGGCAAAGCCAAGGCCCGCAGCCACCAGACTGAGCATGGGGTCGGTCGCATCGAATTCACAGGTTCGCTCGACGTTTTCCGAGTTCGCGGCAAGATACGCGTCGATGTGTTGTCCGATTATCGACCGGGCACTGTAGCGAATGAACTGAAGATGTCGGCTCAGGTCCGCCAGTGTCGTGAAGTGGTCAACCTCGAAACTTTTCGGCAAGACAACAAAGTAAGGCTCAGAGAACAGCTTTTGTCGGCGAATACCGGGCGCGTGCGCAAGGCCTGTGGTTGTGACCGCCATGTCGAGCTGACGCGCTTCAAGCTGACCGTCAAGCGTCGGTGTAATGCCGGACCACAGGCGGATCTGATGCGAGGTGCCCGTCAGGGCCTTGATGATGATTGGACCGATCGTGGCCGCGAACGAATCAACGCAACCCAGTCGAACGACGACGCGTTTCGCTCGGGTCACGTTGCGCACGCTCTCGACCATCTGGTCCGCCCCCTGCAACAGAACGGTCGCATGTTCGAAGAGCCGCTGGCCTGCAGCCGTGGGACGAGCCGGCCGCGTCGCACGGTCCAGAAGCGTGGTGTCCAGAATCGTCTCCAATGCCTTGATGCGCTGGGAAACCCCGGCCTGCGAAATGGCGAGCCGGCTTGCTGCGTCTGAAATGGAACCCGCCTCCACCACTGCCACCCAGCTGGCTAGCAGGTCCCAGTCGGGATACTGTTCAGGTACGCTCTCTTTCATGGTCGGCGGCGAAGTGGCAGCGAAATGTAATTAGGTAGCCGCCCGGGCAAAGCAACTTCCCTGACGTACTTTTAAAGTCGCCCCTCAGGCGCCAAACCGGCCTGAGTGGTTTGTTCGTTGCTGGGCATCGCTCTCAAGACAACTTCGAGCGCATCCAGTGCGTTGCCCAGGGCAACATCATCCGCGCTGATTCCCTGCAGGGCAATAGCTTGCTGTTCGCAATCCAATCGCCAGCGGCCAGCCACCTCGACCTCGATCGCATGAACACCCGCCGCGGGGATTCCATAATGTTGCGCGGCAAAAGCATCCGCAAGCTTGCCATTGACCACCCAGGAGCGGTTGACCGCTTGCACCGACTCCGTCATTGCGGCCACAAGACGTCTGTCACACGATGCGCCACGGTTGGTTCCTATATTACATTCCGCGGCACCGGGTTGTTCCGGATAGGGCGACAGCCACGAGCTGGCATGCGAGACAAGAAGAAGGACATTGTCGTGCATGCTGCGCAGTCGCAGCACCTCTTTCGAGAGCGCCGCGTGGAACGGCTTCCAGAACTCGTCCACACGCGCGTTCACATCCGCCTCGGAAGGCTCCCGCCCTTGCGCGTACAGCGCCTCACCTCTCGACGTATGGGTTCTACATAGTCCGACGCGATTGAGCCTTGAGGAAAGCGGCCGACTATCGAGCGCGACGTTGAAGTCAATTACGCACGGGTGATATAAAGCGGACATGCGCGTCATCCCCCTTTTCGACGCGGCCGTTTGCAGAATCGCTCCGAAAGGGTCCGCCTGGCGCCCGTTGACGGGCAACCAGGCCTGATTGAGCAATAACTCATTCGGCAGCGACGTCCCGGTATGCGGCGTGACGACCAGGACGGGCGAGTCACCTCGGGAAATCTGGCCATAAGGCAGGTTCTGCATGTTGGTACCCTCAGGTTCGCAGCGACGCACCTTGAATGTGCGTTTTTCGCGCGCTGGCGTATCTGGATGTGACGCGATGTTAATGACGGTACCCAGACAGAATTCGGGGCGAGCCTCCGTAAGCCCCGGTTTATCTGTTCATAAGCGGCTCTTACGAAGTTGGGGAGTGGCCGGCAATTCTCGAATATCATCGACGGCAGGCGGTGTCGGCCCTGCCGTTTTTCGTGCCAGCCTTTTCCCTACAACGAGAACATGAAATTGGTCACCCAAGGTGCAAAGGGATATCGACGACTGATACCGTCGCTGACCGCCCTCGTCGAATTTGAAGCTGTTGCCCGATTGAGTAGCTTCACCCTGGCCGCAAACGAGCTTGGGGTCACGCAAGCCGCCGTGAGCAGACAGGTGCGACTCCTCGAGGAGTCCCTTGGTGTTCGCCTTTTCCATCGTCTGCACCGCTCAATCAAGCTCACGAGCGAAGGTGAAGCGCTCTACGTCGTGGTGGCGGAGTCGATGCAACGGATTGCGGGAGTCTTCGACCGATTGTTGGACGGAACCGCGCAACAGGAGTTGATACTTGCCACCACGGCGGCCTTCTCCCAGTTCCGGGTCCTACCCAGGCTGCCCGAGTTGAAACGCCTTCAACCGCAATTGAAGCTTCGTTTGACGACCCAGATGTTTACTGCCGACCTGCGACACAATGAAGTGGACATCGCCGTCCGCTTCGGCAACGGTAAATGGCGTGACGGCACATCGTCGCTGTTGTTCGATGAAGAAGTATTCCCGGTCTGCTCGCCTGCCTGGTTGCAGGAGAACGGGGCTCCCCAATCTCTCGCGGCGCTCGCGAAGGCACAGTTAATCGACTCCGATTCGACTTCCGAAGGGTGGATGGGTTGGGAGACCTGGTTTGAAGCCGTCGGCTTGCGACCACCCCGCTTGCAGTACGCGCTACGCTGCAGCTTGTACACGGACACAATTCAAGCTGCGCTGCATGGGCAAGGTGTTGCGCTGGGCTGGCACAGACTGCTGACCCAACAGCTTGAGTCCGGCGCGCTGGTGCGTCTCACAGAGGCGACGGTTAAGGTCAGCGATTCGTATTTCGTCGTCATCCCTCACGGTCGCGCGATTACACCCACAACGAATCTCGTGATTGAATGGCTACGCGGCAGTGTAGCGCCCTCCGAGCGGCAAAGTGGGTAGTCTTCGCATAACTTAAAGTAATGCCTGAGCGAGAATAAAGCGCATTGACGGTCAATATCGTCGATCCAATACTGGATTCATCACGTTGATGCTGCGGCATCACGACTGTCAATCCAGTAAGGGGCAATCGATGTCGGTGGCAAATATTAAAGCTCATAGTGAACTGACGCACAGTCGCAAACCTGGCCACGGCATGCCCGGGGAATTGTTCGGACGGCATGACGTGTTCGAAACCGACGTCGATGTGTTCTTCCATAAGCACTGGATTCTCGTTGGCGTCACCGCCGACATTCCGGAGCCAGGCGACGTGTCTACCGTCGACATCGGAAAGGCATCGATTCTGATTCTGCGCGACGACGACGAAAATATCCGTGCGTATCGGAACGTGTGCCGACACCGCGGAGCCCGACTCAAAGATGCAGGGAAATCCACGGTCGGCATGCTCGTTTGCCCTTACCACCAATGGACATACGCACTCGACGGCAGCTTGAAGCACACGACCCACATGGGCATGGATTTCGACCGCTCATGCCGCAGTCTCATTCCGGTGAAGACACTGATTGTCGGCACGCATATCTTCGTGTGCTTATCGGACGACGCGCCCGGCGACATCGATATCCTCGACGAAACGATGGTCCCAAGGTTCGCACCGTACGACCTGACACGAACAAAAATTGCCTACGAGGCCGAAATTATCGAGAACGGCAACTGGAAGCTCGTGATCGAGAACAACCGGGAGTGCTATCACTGCGGTGCGACGCACCCGGAACTGACAGCGTCCTTCCTTCCGGAAGATTTTGGATTCTGTCCGCAGGGCTTAAGCGAGGAGTCCCAACGCGCACTCGACGCATACCACGCGCGCAACGCCGCGAGCGTTTCCAGTTGGGAAAAGGATGGATGGGTTTGCAACGCGTTCGAACGACTTGACCCCGATGCCGCCACCAGCTTCCGGACGCAGCGCCTGGTTATCGCCGGAAATGGCGAATCGCAAACAATGGACACCAGGGTGGCGAGCAAGAAGCTCTTCGGCGAGTTGCAGCGCCGTGACCTCGGCGATGTGCATATGTGGACCCACAATTCGTGGACGCATGTGATGAGCGACCATGCGGTCATCTCCTACATCATCCCGCTGGCACCGGATAAGACGCTCGTTCGTACCAAGTGGCTGGTCCATCAGGATGCAGTGGAAGGCGTTGATTACGACCTGAATACCTTGACCGAAGTTTGGGTTGCGACAAATAGCCAGGATGCCAGCCTCGTTGCAATCAACTACCGTGGGACACAGGACCCGGCCTATGAGCCCGGCCCCTTCTCTCCTTTTACAGAGACCTATGTGGACCTGTTTGCTCAGTGGTACGCGGCCCGCCTCACAGCACACGGGATTTAAGTGTCGGCCATGATCCTTGCAGACACACACGCCAACACGCGCTCGCCGAAGGTTTTCGAAGACCGCTTGACCGACAGTGCCATGTGGGAGCGCGCCGGCACGCAATGGACCAGCTCCGAGAAGAGCATGCTGGTATGTTGCCGCAACATTGACGAAACACACGACGTCAAAACGTTTATTTTCAGTGCCGACAATGGTGTGCCGTTCAGCTTCGAGCCGGGCCAATTCATTACGATATCAGTCGACATCAACAGCCAATCGCTGTCACGCTGCTACACGATATCCTCGCCCCCCACACGCCCGTACACGATGTCCATCTCGGTCAAGCGCGTACCGGGAGGGGTCGTATCGAACTGGCTGCACGACAACCTCATCCCGGGGAGCACGTTGCAGGCCTACGGCCCTTCGGGGGTGTTCACGCCTTCATCGTATCCGGCGAAGAAATCGCTCTATCTTTCCGCCGGATCAGGCGTGACACCGCTGATGTCGATGACGCGCGCGGGTCATGATCTTGGACTCAACCGTGACATCGTGTTCATGCACAGCGCGAGAACGCCCGCGGACATTGTCTTTCGAAACGAGCTATCTCAACTCAGCGCGTCAGCGGACCAACTCAAGGTCATTCACATATGCGAAAGTCCTGGCATCGAACCCGACTGGAGCGGATCCATTGGCAGGTTGTCACTTGAGTTGCTGGAGCGTTCTGTACCCGACTTCCGCGAGCGGGAAGTATTCACGTGTGGCCCCGCGGGCTACATGCACTCAGTCAAAGAAATCCTGCGTCAAGGCGGTCATGACCCGGCCCGATATCACCAGGAGAGCTTCGACATCGGCGCCGGCATTGCCGAAGGCGGCGTTAAGGCCGCTCCTGCCCAGCCTTGCAGCATAACGGGCAATGGCCGGCAGTCGTTCAGCATCCGGCTTGCACGCTCCGGGAAAATATTCTCGATGGAGAGTACCGAGACCGTGCTCGCCGCGGCTCGCAAAGCCGGCGTGCCTGTTCCGTCTTCCTGCGGGCAAGGTCTGTGTGGAACCTGCAAAACCGCTCTTCTGCAGGGCGACGTTGATATGCAGCATAACGGCGGCATCAGGCAACGCGAAATCGATAAAGGATTGCGGCTACTTTGCTGCAGCCGCCCGAAATCGGACCTTGTGCTTGACCTCTAGCCAGCCGCTATCGAACCCGTATGACGCAAGCAGATAACGCTAATCCGTACACGCCGGACACGCTATCGATTCCGCAGCCACGACCTGCTCGCGCCGCCCAAAACTCATAAGCGCCGCGAGCCCCAGCAGCGCCAAACCGCTGCCGAAGAGAAAGTCGGCAGGAATGCCGACGTGGTCGACCACCATGCCGCCAATGAGCGACCCCAGCGCAATCGCCACCTGAATGATGCTGACAAACAGCGCCGAGCCCGCTTCCGGCGAATCCGGCGTAGCGCGTTGAATCCAGATGCTGAAACATAGTGGCAGCGCCCCGAACGAAACACCCCACGCGAGTACGAGCGCGGCGACGCCGATCGGTGATTGTTGCAGCAGCGGCATGGCGAACAGCGCGAACATGAGCAGAGAAACCATCGCGCCCACGGATATTTTCAGGTTATGCGTCACTGTCGACGAAACGGCGAAGTTCGAGACGAACCCAATCATGCCGAAGCCGAGCAACAGCAACGTAATCGTCGACATCGTGAGATTCGCGTTACGCAGCAGAAACGGTGTGATGTACGTGTACGAGGAGAAATGCGCGCCGAATACGAGCGCGACCATCAGCATGCTTCTACGCGGATGCGAACGGCGCAGCAGCGCCACGAGATCGTGCATCCGCAATGCGGCTGTCGACGGCAAGGACGGCACGAAGACAAACTGAGCGACGAGCGCGATCGCGACAAGCACGCCGGTTGCCATAAACGAAGCACGCCACGACGCGAAGCTGGCGATAAATGTGCCGAGCGGCACACCGATCACGGTCGCACAGGTCACGCCGGTCAGGATCGTTGCCATGGCTTTGGCCGAATCCTTCGGCTTCACGAGGCGGCCCGATGCGGCCGTCGCCAGGGTCCAGAATCCGCCCAACGCCGCCCCGAGCAGCGCGCGTCCGAGCAGCATGGATAGAAAATCGGGCGCAAAAGCCGAAATCAGATTCGACGCCAGCAGCAAGGCCGTGAGCAATAGAAATACACGCCGGCGATCCATCCGCCCGGCTACCAGCATCAAACCAGGCGCGGAGACGGCGGCAATCACACCCGGCACCGTGACCATCAAGCCTGCGGTGCCCGGCAGCACGCCCAGATCCGCCGCGACGCGCGGCAGCAATCCAACGGGTAAAAACTCCGTGGTCACGAATGCAAACGCACCGATTGCAACGGCCACAACAGCGAGCCACGAACGCAGAGACGACGAGGCGCCATCGTCCGGCGAGGCAGTGCTCGCTGGCAGATTATCTTCCATCAACATAGTATTGTTTGCGAGTAACTAAACAACGGGTGGGATTGGAGCAGTCATGCAGGACTAGTCAATTCACGGACAGCCAATCGCAATTAAAAAAGCAGGCGCTATTTGCCTGCTTATGATTGTGGCCGGAAAATGAACCGGTGAAGACCTGAACAGAACACACCTTAACATCGTATTAAATCGCTCGCTGACCACTCCGTAAAAACGCAGTCGGGCGTGTGGGTATTTCGACAGGGATTTCGTGCGCGGATTGGTTAGAGGCGGTGCGTGCTGCTCCCCCACCGCCTCCTGAACTGCCGGTTTATGCCGGTCTCTATGCGGGTCTATTACTGACCGAAATAGATTCTGCATTACGGCCCGGAAGAGCACGGCCGTTCCTGTCGGCCTCCCGCTTCCGTCGCGCCTGCGGCCGCGCCGCCATAGGAGATGTTCCGCACCGGTTGGGCACCCGGCATCATGGCGCGCCCAGTGTCACCAAACGACATGTCGGTTGTGTCTTGCGCTGATTCGTTTGCATTCTGTTGCATCAGCGCCCGGCCCGACCCAGCGTCGTCCTGCTGACTGTCCAGTGCGCCGGCTGTATTCGGCATCAGCAAGAGCGCGGCGCTTGCCAACGCCATCAATAAACGTAGTTTCATGTCCAGACTCCTCGAATCCGGCGCAGCAGCGCTCATTCCCTCCAAAAAGAATTGATTCGCGAAAAACGTCATGTCGCCAAATCGAACTGACGGACGGGCGAATACCTATGCGGGACTGCTGCGGCGAGTCACCGAACTAAACGAGTAAATAGTTGCCAAACCTGAAACCGATGTCCGGCATGCACGCGCGGCTTACCGGAACCGGTCGTCACCAGGCTGGAAACACAGAGTGTTGCTCCGCAGTTCCGTTATAGGTCGGCCATCCAGGATTTCAATCCCGGCGGCGCAGGTTGTGCTAGCGGCGTCGGCTGCAGGCCAATCAGGGACATGCAACAACAAAATCAGCCCGGCTGGCGCGTGTTTTACTCGAACAGTGCGCTATGATGTTGGAATAACGCACAAAATCAGCCCCGCGCGAAGCACCGGCGAGAGACGGAGCGTGGGCATGAGACCGGCCATCCGCAATCAGTGCATCATCATCAGTGTTCTTTCCATAGCGGCCGTGGGGCTTACCCAGCCGTACCTGCCGCGTGGCGGAGCGCTTGAATATTCGCTGATTGGCGCGGCCAGCCGTATAGGCGGCCTGGCCGGGCAAATGCAGTAACGCGATTTATGAGGCATCGTTTTTTGACGCTGCTACCAGGATTTCCTTCGATCAATAACTTTACCGCGGGCGGACCCCATTTACGTGGGCTCAACGCTTTCGCGGCTTTCCCTCGCAATCTGTAATTGACAGAACGCCGGACGCTTTAGAAGGACGAATATCTTATGGACGAAAGGAAGCGAGATAGCATGATTGCGTATCTCCGCCACCGCATGGAAGAGTTTGGTATCAAACCAGAAGACCTCGCCGCGGTGCTGGCGGCCGAACCGAAGAGGCAAACCGGCGAGCGCTACCGCAGCGCAACGGGAGATAGCTGGGACGGCCAGGGTGAAATGCCCCAATGGCTTAAACAGGCAATTAGCGCCGGTCAATCAATCGACCACTTCGAATTGTCGGCTACTCCGGCACCTGCCCCGCAGCCGAGAAAACAGGTGGACTGGCTAAACGACCCGTTCGCGGGAAGTCCGCTCGCGCGCCCGAACAATCGCTAAGCCGCCAGCGTCTTAAACCGCTGGCGCACAGGCATAGCCCGTACTTTTCTGGCGGCAACGACAGGTCGGACACGTTCGTCGACGCGGGCGTGCTCGCGCCACTTATGCTGGCGAAGAGAAGTTGTGCGCCGGCGATTTGCATCCAGATGCCTGGGCCCACCGTATATCCGGTCAGAGCAGCGTAATAACGCGCTGCATCTTGAGGGGACCGGTCATGAAAAGAAAATTGGTTTTTGCCGCCGCGGCTTTGTCGATTGCCGCCTCCAGCGTATTCGCGGCGGGTGAAACCGTCATGGTAGGCGGACAGGCGATGGTCCCTGGCAAGGACATCGTCGACAACGCCGTCAACTCCGCGGATCACACCACGCTCGTCGCCGCCGTCAAAGCGGCCGGTCTCGTCGATACGCTCAAGAGTTCGGGCCCGTTCACCGTTTTCGCGCCGACCAACGAAGCGTTTGCGGCACTGCCGGCCGGCACGGTCGACACGCTCGTCAAGCCTGAAAACAAGGCGATGCTTACCAGCATTCTCACCTATCACGTGCTCCCCGGCCGTTACGACTTCAACAAGCTGGACACGGCGATCAGGACCGGCGGCGGCAAGGCGTCAATCAAGACCGTCAACGGCGAGCCGCTCACTTTCATGGAAAACGGACCGCACAATATCGTCGTCGCCGACGCAGCGGGCCATACCGCCGACATCTCCACGTACGACGTTTATCAAAGCAACGGCGTCATCATGGTGGTCGACAAAGTGCTGATGCCGAAGTAACGGGCAGTAACCCCAATACCTGATGAGTTCGCAAGGAGAAATATCATGCGCAATTCCATGCTTAAAATCATGCTCGCGACCGCCGCGCTTTCCATGGCTTACGGTGGGGCCTTCGCACAAGGTGGCGGCAACGGCCAGGGTGGCACGGGCGGCGGTAACGCGCACGGCACCCCCACGGCAGGGATGACGTATCACGGCGACCCGGCCACGAGCCCGCTAGCGATGTGGCCCGGAAATCCGTCGAAAATGATGGACTCGAGCGACACCGACATGCGCGCGATGTCGCCCAACGACCCGATGACGCCCCCGAAAACCGCACAGTGAAAACGCACCCCGCGTTTCGCGTCTGGCATTGCTCAGCCGGACGAAACGCCGGGGATGCTTCACAACGCGTCGCGGGCGCAAGCCGGCGCCTCGAGGCTCGCGGCAAGCCCTCCCGCCGCCGCGTACGGCGGCGAGTCGATGAATGTGCTGACCTGCCGGACGATCTGCCAGAACACCTTTTCAAACGAACGGACTCGCTCCGGCTCGAGTATTCCATCGGCGAGCGGATCGGCAAAGATCCAGCTGCACGTTGGGGGCTCTCCGGGAAAGCGCGGCGCATGATGCCCGGCAACGCGCTCGTCCATGGCGACGACGAGGTCCATGCGTGGCGCCCATTCGCCCGTGAATTCCAGCCAGCTTTTCGGGCTGAGCACGCCAAGGTCCGAAATACCGGGCCGCAATTGCGCGATCGCGCTGGGATGTACACGCGTGGCCGGCTCCGGCCCCGCGCTGAACGCGTCGAACCGGTGTCCTGCCAGTTCGCGCAGTAAAGCTTCGGCAATGATGCCGCGTGCTGAATTCTCGCGACAGAGAAACAGCACCTTGTATTTTCTGGTCACGCTCACCCCGTACCGTGTTTTTCTTATCCCTCTGCGCAATTCTGCCAGCCCACTCTTGCGCCCTCGTGACACTACGATGACTTAATGTGTTGCGCCACGGGAATGTGTATCGAGACGCACAACCGACGGGCACTGCGCGTCACAGTTGCGATGAAGTCCGGGAGCGCGAAGTCGAATCTTTCATTTTACTGTCAACCACACCCCGGGGCCTCGTCAAAACCGCAAGCCGTTCAGGAACTGAAACCAGAGTCCGCCGAGGACGCCGGCCGGATGGGCATCCCCTGCATTTTCTTCACGCTTGCCCGCGTGAGCGCGGTGACCTGGCGTGCCATGATTGACGGCATCCTCGTTGGCGGTTGCCGCCTGCGCGTTGGCTGAAACTTCAGAGACGTCCGCTGCTTTCGCGGCCGCCTCGGCAGCAACCTCCGCCTTTTCGGCCTCACGCCGCGACGCCTGCAATGCAGAGACACTATCGGCGATCTGCGCGGCCCGCCGCGCGTCGCATCGCCGGCCGAGCAGCACACCGAACAGCACATCGCGGTTGTGGCCGTCGTCGGCGAAACGCATGGCGAGCGAAACCATCTCGGCATAGGCCGCTTCGTCCGCGGCACGCGCCGCCGCCTCGCGTTCGGCTTGCGCCTTTTGCTGGCGTGCACGCTGCGCCTCCCAGCCACGCATCTGCTCGGTATAGACCGCGTCATACACCTTGCGCTGCGCGGCGTCGGAGAGGATCGCGTACGCGTCCTTGATTTCCTGGAAGGTGGCGCGCGCAATTTCTTCGGCGCCGTTGTTGCGATCCGGATGCCATTTCATCGCGGCCTTGCGGTAGGCCCGCTTGATTTCTTCGTCGGTGGCGTGCACGTGCACACCGAGCGTGTCATATAGGGTTGCCATTGCGTGCTCGACCTCGCCGGGAATCGCTTCGCGGACCATCGTAGCATGCGAAAAACGGCTTTATCGTGAAGCGGCAAGCGCTTACGCCACTGAAAGACCAGACAAAAAAAAGGCCCCGCCACTGACGTAGCGAGGCCGAGTCCCATGTCAAGGAGATGTCATGGAGGAGACGATTCGATCATAGCCGTGCGTCGTCGCGCCCCCAACCAATGGATCGCCATATGCTTATCCAGCACGGCTTCAGCTGCATTGCACGGGGCGGCGTATCGGCATCGAAACGTGCGCCAGACAACCCGCTGGCCCGTTGATAACCGCACGCGGTTATATCGTTAGAACAAAAAGTCGCTTCGCCCGGCTCGCGGCGGTCATTAAGATGACACTTCAAAGTCCGGTTCGCCCCGGTTCGTCTGCCCGCAGCCCCGCGGCAGCGTTCCGTGAGCCGCTATCGAAGGAGCATTTCGTTGACCAGTTTCGATCATCATCGCCGGCCGCTTGTCATCGGCATCGGCGGCACGACACGCGCGGCGTCGTCGACCGAGCGCGCGCTTGGCTTTGCACTGCGTGGCGCGGAAGCCGCTGGCGCGAATACCCGCCTGTTTGGCGGTACCTTCCTGCATAGCCTGCCCCACTATGCCCCGGAAAACCCTCAACGCACCCCCGAACAGCTCGAATTGATCGAAGCCGTGCGCCATGCCGACGCGCTCATCATCGCGACGCCCGGCTATCACGGCGGCGTCTCGGGTCTCGTCAAGAACGCGCTCGACACGCTCGAGGAACTGCGCGCCGATGAGCGGCCGTATCTGGATGGCCGCGCGGTCGGCTGTATTGTCACGGCTTATGGCTGGCAGGCCGCCGGCTCGGTGCTGACCTCGCTACGCTCGATCGTCCACGCGTTGCGCGGTTGGCCCACGCCGTTCGGCGCCGGGATCAACACGCTGGAAACGCGCTTCGACACCGTCGACACCTGCTCCGACGCCAAGGTTGTCGATCAGCTCGCCACGGTCGGCCAGCAGGCCGCGCAATTCGCTCTGGCGTTCAACGCGCATCGCACGCCGGCGGCCGCGCCGCTCGGCAATGCAGTCAAGGAAACACACCCTACCCGGTTGCTGCACGCGGTTTAAACGCGAACCGCATGGCATCGTGGATCGCGGCTTGCGGTCCACGCGCCTTCCTTACCGGCCGGTTCCCCCCGCCGCCGCCGCTCCGCCCGTTCCAAACCGTGCGCCACATAACAGACCATTCGCCAGCAATGGCCGGATAGTGTCTTCACGCTCATCGACTATGGTCCGATCCGGCCACCTGAAGACCGTTCCCGACCCTCGCTGATTTGCTTACGACGAAAGATTGGTTCACCCGCTGCGCGGCGCGGCCTACGCTTGATCCTGCCCGCTCACTCACCGGTTGCCTGACGCACACGATTGCGTCCCGCGCGCCGGCTCCTCAGCAACACACGCGGGCACCCTCACTGCCACGACCATGAATTCAAATATCCGCTACAAGGGCTACGAAGTCGCACCGGCTGCGCAACAGTTGCCCAACGGCCTGTTCGCCGCCAACCTGACCATCGAGAAAACCTCTGCAAGCCAGGGTCAGGCCTACTCATTCGACGCACTCGATTACTTCTTCGACGAAGAACACGCGCTCGCCTATGCGTTCCGTTGGGGACGCATGTGGATCGACAGCCGCAAATGACGGCACCAGGTCCGTCCGATAACACCTGAAGAACCCATAGCAGCGCTCACGCCGCTCAAACGCGCAGCACCGGAAGCCCTCTGCCGCCCTGCCGCCCTGCGAGCCGGCAACCGGCAACCGGCAAACGGCAAACGGCAAACGGCAAACGGCAAACGGCAAACGCGGGTCACGTTGCCCTACACGGCGCCGGTCTTCAAGTGGCTGTGCCAGAATAGGCGTCACTTTAGTTAAGGGGACGCTGGCGATGACATGGACCGTTGATGAACAGTTGGCGCTGACCGCAACGGAAGCGGTCGCCGCGATCCAGTCCGGGCGCCTCCAAGCCGCCGACTACGTGGCCACGCTGCTGGCGCGGGCGGCGGCGCTTTCAACTCTCAATGCACTCACCACGCTCGATCTCGACGGTGCGCTGGCCGCCGCGCAGCGCATCGATGCGTTGCCGCCCGAAGCAAAAGCACAATTGCCACTCGCCGGTTTGCCCATCGTCGTGAAGGACAACATCAATACGGCCGGCTTGCAGACCTCGGCGGGCACCCCCGCTTTGGAGGGCTTCGTGCCGAAGACGAACGCGCCTTCGGTACAACGGCTTCTGGACGCCGGCGCGATCGTGCTCGGCAAAGCCAACATGCACGAACTGGCGTTCGGTATCACCAGCACGAACCTCGCCCCCCATGCCGGACCGGTGCGCAATCCGTATGACCCCTCGCTGATTCCAGGCGGCTCGTCGGGCGGCACTGCCGTCGCGATAGCCGCGCGCATCGTGCCCGCCGGTCTCGGCACCGACACCGGCGGTTCAACCCGCATTCCGGCCGCGTTGACCGGCATCGCGGGGTTTCGTCCTTCGGTCGGTAACGGCGGCGCTGAGCGGCGCTATCACGACCCGGATGCCGTCGTACCGATCAGCCACACGCGCGACACCGTGGGTCCAATGGCGCGCACGGTCGCCGATATTGCTTTGCTCGATGGCGTGATTACCGGAGCAGGCCCGCTGCCCACGCTCACGCTGAACGGCCTGCGTATTGGTCTGCCCGCGCCGCTCTGGGAAGGACTCGAAAAGCAGGTAGAAGACGTCGCGCGCGCCGCCTTGCGCCGGCTCGAAGCAGCGGGCGTCATCTTCGTACCCGTCGCGATGAGCGAGCTGGAAACCTTGAACGGCCAGATAGGCGGCCCGATCGCGATCCACGAACCGCGCGAAGATGTACTCGCATGGCTCGTTGCCAACGATGCACCGGTCAAGACGGTGGCTGACATGGCGGCCCGCATCGCAAGCCCGGATGTGCGCGCGATCTACGACGGCGTGCTCGCCGACGTACTCGGTTCGCATTACGACGCCGCACTGAAGCAGTGGCGCCCGCGCTTGCAGCAGTATGTGGCCGCCACGTTCGCCGATGAGCGTCTCGACGCGCTGCTGTTCCCGACCACGCGCCTCACCGCGGTGCCGATCGACGAGCTGAACGGCTCGTCGACCGTATCGATCGATGGTGCGGCGTCGATCGATACGATGGACGCGTTCCTGCGCAATACGGATCCGGCCAGCACGGCTGGCATTCCGGGCTTGTCGCTGGCAGCGGGGATGAGCGCCAGCGGCTTGCCGGTCGGCCTGGAACTGGATGGACCGCTCGGCGAGGACCGGCGGCTGCTGGCGATCGGCGTCGCATTCGAGCAACTGCTCGGCGTGCTGCCGGCACCGGTGCTTTGACGGCTTGAAGATGTCCTCAAAGATGCTGGTGAAAACTCCAATAAAAAAAGTGCCGATCCGCATGCCGATGACCGTGTCAAAACCATCTCGCCCTCGGCGAGCGTTTCTGCGAACCGTCGCCGTACTGACGGTCGCCTTTACCGCTTCCGCCTGCGCGCGCCTTGCCGCGGTCGATTCGAACGCGCTCTGGAAAATCGTCGATCTGCGTTGCGTGCCGTCGCAACAGACCACTGGGACGCCGGGCCAATGCACGGTCGTCAACCTCGACAAGCGCTATGTGATCCTGAAGGACATCGTCGGCCGCTCACAGCATCTGCTGATTCCAACCGACCGTGTCACCGGCATAGAAAGCCCATTCGTGCTGGCACCGAATGCGCAGGACTACTGGGACGACGCGTGGGCGTCGCGGCTTTACGTCGAAAAGTCCGTCAAGCGGTCCTTGCCCGACAATCAACTCGGCATCGAGATCAACTCGCAATTCCGCCGCTCGCAAAACCAGCTGCATATCCATATCGATTGCATGCACAGCGACGTGAGCGACGCGCTCGCGCGTCACGCGAACGACACGCCTGACGAGTGGCGTTGGGATACGCTCAACGGGCAGCGCTACCGGATCATGCGCGTCACCTCGCTCACGCAGGCGAACAATCCGTTTCGCATCGTCGCACGCGACAACAGAGGCATCGCGGCGATGGCCACGCAAACCATCCTCGTGACCGGTGCGGGGTCCTCGGCAGAGAAGGACGGCTGGCTCATCGTGAATAGCAGCCTGGATGCTGACAACGGCAGCGGCACGGCCGAAGGCCTGCTCGATCACGCCTGCCGTGTGGCGGATAGTGGTTGAGCGTCTATTGCCAATCACCCGGACAGAATCCGCGAGAATATTGCAGGACGTTCTGAGCGTCCGGCGATGGCGGCATGGCGCGGTATAAAGGCCCGCGATATGTCCCCCGCTCTATGCACGATTTTTCAGATGCATTGCTGAACAAAATGGTTCTGGTCGTGTGAATTGGTCCGTAGGATCGGTCTAAACCTGCATTCTGACCGATCCAGCCGATGGCGATTTACCTCGACGACGCGCAACGCACAGCACTCGCCCGGCAGGCGGCAAGCTTGACATGGCGCACCCAATGGCCGACATGGCTGCTGATCGTCACGATCTACGGTGGATGGTTTGGCGTAGCGACGCATGCGCGCGCGCTCGGACTGCCATTGACCACCGCGCTGCTGGCACTGCTGGGTGCGTGGTACATGTCCCTGCAGCACGAACTGCTGCACGGACATCCGACCCGCTCGCCGCTCTTTAACGCCCTGCTGGGATTCGCGCCGCTCGCGGTGTGGTTTCCGTATGGCGTCTACCGTGATTCGCATCTTCAGCATCACGACGATCCGCATCTGACGCTTCCCGAGCACGATCCTGAAAGCTACTTCGTCAGTCAGCATGTGTGGCAACGTGCGGGTGTTGCGATTCGCGCGTTGCTGACGTTCCGCAATACGTTCGTCGGGCGCCTGCTAGTCGGGCCGGCTTTTGCGATTGCGGCAACAGGCGCGAACGCGCTCGATAAGATCAAACGCGGCGATTGGCGCGATGTGCCGATGTGGCTCGCGCATCTGGCCGCGTTAGCCGCACTGACGGCGTGGCTTCAACGCGTGTGCGGAATTCCTGCTTGGGCTTTTATCGTCGGCGCGGGGTATGGGGCGCTGTCGTTGGGCTCGATCCGCTCGTTTCAGGAACATCGGGCCGCACATGCGCACGAGCATCGTACTGTCATCAACGAAGCAGGATGGTTCTGGCGTCTGCTGTTTCTGAACAACAACTATCATCTGGTTCATCATGACTTGCCGCATGTGCCGTGGTTTGCGCTGCGAGGCGTCTATGAAATGTCCCGCCAGGAATACATAGAGCGGTCTGGAGGCTTTCTTATCCGGGGTTACAGCGAATGGTTGAGGCTTTACGCATTCGCTTCGGTTGCGCCCCCGGTTTATGGAGAGCTATCCAATTTAATCCCGAGTAGTCCGCCCGCATCCGCTAGCCTTGCGGGTAGATTGCGGACGAAATTCATCGCAATTATCCGTCGAGGAGAACGCCATGAAGCTCATCCATCCGCTACTGCTGAACGCCAAACCGCAAGACAAGCCCTATAAGCTTTATGACCGGGATTCCATGTATCTGCGGGTCTCGTAGCCAGCACACCCCGAAGAACTGGAAGTCAGTCATGGTTGTCACTCCGGCAGTGCTACGCCGAGGCTTGCCATCAACCCTCCGTCAACCCTGAACTCCGCGCCCGTGCAAAAGCTTGCGCGATCGCTGGCCAGAAAGGCGACGACCTCGGCGACTTCTTCTGGACGCCCGATACGGCCCAGCGGTTGTGCCTTACCCCATTCCCGAAGGATTTCTTCCTCTCGCCCAGGGGCGGTTTGGGCGGCCGAAAAACGTGTCATCGGCGCATCGATGCAGCCTGGACAGACTGCATTTGCACGTATGCCCGAAGGACCAAAATCGACTGCGAGAGAGCGCGTTAAAGCAAGCATGCCACCCTTCGAAGTCGCATAGGCGGCGACCCGGGTCTGGTTGGCAAGCGCCTGCACTGAGGCGATATTGATGATCGAACCGCGTTGTAACCTGAGCATGTGCGGCAATGCGTGATGACAGGTCAGATACGTTCCTCGCAGATTGACCCCGATGACGTGGTCCCACTCGGCCGATCCCATTGACGCAACCGTGCCATAGGGCTGAATCGCCGCGTTATTAACCAGAATATCGATCGAACCCAGAAATGCCGCGGACTGTTCCATCGCGGCGGCAACCTGGTCCTCGATGCCAACATCGGCGGCGATAGCGATGACATTGAGGCCTTCGGTGCGTAATGTCGCCGCTGTCTGTTCCAGCACTTCGCGGTCCTCGCCCAACACTGCTACGGATCCACCGCGATGCGCAATCAACCGTGCACATGCCAGCCCGATACCGCGCCCGCCTCCGGTGACGACCGCGCCCTTCCCTGTTAGCTCACCCATCACGCCTCCGTTTTCCTGCCCGCTACTATCCAGGTAACAGTAGATTGACGGACCATTAACTGTACATCGTCACGGATAACGGGAGCGACAATAGTCCGCTTGCCTGGTCCGTTTGCCGCGCCTTGATCGTCAATCGGACAGACGAGGCGTGCAGGCACGTGTGTCGACGGCCTCGGGCTGACTGCGACCATGGTGTCGCGGCTCGTCCGGGCGTGCTTCAGGATTTGCACGGTGGCGTATCGAAATCGCACGAACAGGCGTACCGGCTAGAGGCAAGTCCGTTGACTTAAGGCCCACACACTGAAGCCGACCATTCCCGCCTTACATCCAGCAAGCGAAAATCTGTCCTGCGTTAACCGAACACCTGCGGTTCAAGCCTTCTCCTGATCACGTCAATCAACGCGCGTACCTTTGCCGTCGGATAACGGGTGGGCGGAAACACCGCGTGTATGCCCTTGGGCTTGCCCGACCAATCGGGCAACAGACGAACCAGCCGGCCCGCCGCCACGTCTTCCGAGATCGAGAAATCAGTCAGCAATCCGAAGCCACCGCCCGCGAGCGTCGCCGCACGGGCTGCATCGGCCGCATTCACCAGCATCGCGTTTTCGCACCGTACGCTTTGTTTTGCGCCTTTCACACGCTGCAAATCCAGCGTCAACGGATGCGGCAGGACCGACAGCGCGATATGCGGCATAGCAGCGAGCGCTGCCGGCGTCTTTGGCTTGCCCCACGTATCAATGAATACCGGACTCGCGACGATCCATTTGACGAAACCGCCAATTTTCACAGCCCGATAGCCCGAGTCGGCAAGTTGTCCCAGACGAATCGCTACGTCGATGCCTTCCGCGATCAGATCCACATAGTGGTCGTTGCAGACCAGTTCGATATCGAGCTCCGGATACGCGCTGCGCATCTCGACGAGCGCCGGCGCCACCACCAGCGATCCATAATCAATCGGCGCACTCACGCGCAAGGTGCCTCGCAGCGGCGCCGATTCGCCCGACACGGCCGATAGCGCTTCCTCGGCCGCCCGCAATATCTTGCAACTCGCCTCGTAGAAGGTCCGCCCGCTTTCGGTCACGCTGAGCCGCCTCGTCGTTCGGACCAGCAGGCCCGCGCCAATCTCGCGCTCGAGCCGCTGAAGATGCGTGCTGACCATGGTTTTCGTGAGTCCGAGACGCACCGCGGCCGCGGTAAAAGAGCCCGCTTCCACCACTGCAATAAAAATTGCAAGGCGGTTCAGATTGACATCCCGTATATCTGCCATTTTCCGATTGTCCATCTTTGATTGATTATGTTTTCTAGCTTAGCAGTCTTCTGCGCGGGGCCGCGGGACGGTAGGCTTACCTCATTCCAGCCGACGGATGTCGGCTTTTCCCGATTCAGGAGCTTTCGATGTCTGCCGCTAAACCCGCCCAACCGATCCGCCTTCACACCACACTGCTCTCGGGGCACGGACACCGCGTCAAGCTGTTCCTGACGCTACTCGATCTGCCGTTTGAATTGATCGAACTGGACATGCGTGCCGGTGACAATCGCCGCCCCGAATACCTGAAGCTCAACCCGTTCGGTCAGGTGCCGACAATCGAAGATGGCGACACGGTACTGTTCGATTCCAATGCCATCCTTGTCTATCTGGCGAAACGTTATGGCGACCCGTCATGGCTGCCGGAAGACGCGCTGGGCGCGGCCGCCGTGCAACGATGGCTTTCGCTCGCGGCCGGGCAGATCGCTTACGGGCCGTGCGCCGCGCGGCTGGTGACGGTATTCGGCGCGCCCCTCAATCTCGACACCGCGCAGAAGATTGCCCTCAAGCTGTTCGACGTGCTCGACGCGGAACTGGCCCGCAAACCGTTCGCTGCGGGAGACCACGTGAGCATTGCCGATATCGCCGCGCACACCTACATCGCCCATGCGCCGGAAGGCGGCGTATCGCTCGAACCGTACCCGAACATCCGGGCATGGCTTCGTCGTGTCGAAGCGCTGCCGCGCTTCATTCCGATGCCGGCGACAAAAGCAGGACGGCTTGCCGACTGAGCGAAGACAAAACGCACGCAGCAACAACCCGAGCCCGTCATGTCTCAACACTCTCCCAGCACGCCACGCGGTTGGGGCGCCGCCGACTCGCCCTTTCACGCCGCCGAGCGCATGGCGCAGCGACATGCAGGCGTGAGCGAGGAGGCGGAGTCGAGCGGTCGTCGAGGCATTCGCCGCTATATGCCGGATCAGCATCGGCAGTTTTTCTCCGAGCAGCCGTTCATGGTGTTCGGCGGTCTCGACGCAAACGGGCAGCCGTGGGCGACCCTGCGCGCGGCCGAACCCGGGTTTGTGTCGTCCCCTGATGCACGCACCTTGCGGATCGACGGCGGCGTTTTACCGGGCGATCCGCTGGCCGGACACTGGCAGCCTGGCATGATGATCGGTGGCCTGGGTCTGCAAGCGCAGACTCGCCGGCGCAATCGCGTCAACGGTGTCGTGTCGTCGGTAGATGGCGATACGGTCATGCTCGAAGTCATGCAAAGCTTCGGCAACTGCGCGAAGTATATTCAGAGCCGTACGCCGAGCTTCGTTGCGCGCGGCGAAACGAGCACGCGGACACCCGTTGAGATCACGACCGAACTCAGCGACGCGGACCGCGCAATGCTGGCCAACGCGGATACTTTTTTTATCGCCAGCGCGAACGTCAGCGAAGAAGCCGGCCCGGCTCGCGGCGCCGACGTTTCACATCGCGGCGGCATGCCGGGTTTCGTCCGCATTGATGACGCCACTACTCTGACAACACCCGATTTCAGCGGCAACCGCTTCTTCAACACACTGGGCAATCTGCTTCACGATCCACGCGCGGGTTTGCTGTTCGTGGACTTCGCGAGCGGCGATCTGCTCTATGTCGCCGCCCTCGCCGAGATCGTCTGGGACGGCGCGGACCTGGCCGACTTTCCTCTGGCCGAGCGCCTCGTGCGCTTTCGTATTACGGAAGTGCGGCGCAGCCGCGAGGCGTTGCCGTTTCGCTGGTCTGACGTCGCGTATGCCCCGCAGTTCGTGAGGCCCGCTTCATTGGCCGCCGCATCGCCTGCTTCATCGCCTGCTTCATCGCCCGCTTCATCGCCTGCTTCATCGCCTGCTTCATCGCCTGCTGCGGCGCGCCAGTCGCCGTGGAAGAAGCTCAGGATCGTTGCCGTGCACGAAGAAACGCCCACGATCCGCTCGTTCTATTTTGAATCAACGGACGGCGCGCCATTGCCGGACTATGAGCCCGGCCAGTACCTGCCGATCCGCGTGCCGGTCGACGGCGTGGACAAACCGCTCATGCGCACCTACACGCTGTCTGACGCGAGCAACCGGCAGCAGTACCGGATCACCGTAAAGCGCGACGGCGTCGGCTCCACCTGGCTGCATGAGCGCTTCGCCGCCGGCATGCAGGTCGATGCGATGACACCGCGAGGCGCATTCACCTACGATTCAGCCAGCCCGCGCCCGGCCGTGTTCATTTCCGCGGGCATCGGCATCACGCCGATGATCACGATGCTGCATCACGCAATCGCAGCGCGCGAGCCGCAGACGCAGCCCAGGCCGCTGCATTTCATCCATGGCGCGCGCAGCGACGGCGAGCGGCCGTTCAGTGCGCACTTGCGGGAACTCGCGGCGCGCCATCCCGCGATCTCGATGCACCTGTTCGACAGCGCCACCGACCCGGCCACCCACGCGCCTCCGGGCACGTTGGCCGGTCGCGTGAGCGTGGCGGAAATCAAGCGCGCACTTCCCTTCGACGACTACGACTTCTATCTGTGTGGTCCCGGGTCGTTCATGCGTGAACTGTATGAAGGATTGCGCGCGCTCGACGTCGCCGATAACAGAATCCGCTTCGAGGCGTTTGGACCGGCAACCGTCAAACGCACGCCTGCGAACTCACCGGCACTTAAGGAGGACACGCGAGACTCGGGGTCCGAAAACGCAGCGGAAAACGATGTAGTCGGCATACCCGTCACGTTCGCGCGATCGCAGCGCACCGTTCAATGGCGACCGAAGGACGGCACGCTGCTCGAATTCGCGGAGGCATGTGGCATCGTTGCACAGTCGAGTTGTCGCTCGGGAATGTGCGGCACATGCTCCACGCGCGTGTTGAACGGCCGCGTCGCTTACCAGGAAGCCACCGATGCCACCGTCGACGAAGACCATGCGCTCATCTGCATGGCGCGACCGGTTGCCGATGAGGTTGCCGCAACGGACGCTCTGTCACTAGAACTCTGAAAGACGGATCCGACATCCCGCCGCGTAATCCGATTACGCATGCTTCCACACAAATGCGTTCTGTTTCCGACCGGCAAGCTAAAACTCGCGCCGGGCATTTTCAGACCGAATGCCGGTTTTCCCACAGACAGAAAGCCTGCAGCCGGTCATCCTGACGACTCACGCATGCGGCGGGAGGTTGCCATGTCGGTATATGTCGATGAAGGATTCAGGCCCTGTGTCACGGAATGCGCGACCGTCGCATTCCGGGTCTGCTTTGACGATCGGCTGCAGATCTTCGAGGTCAGCGCCGAGGCCCTGATGAGCTATTGCGGCGCGGCGAGCAAACGGCGCGGTGACCTCCTTGTCGCGTTCGAAGACGCGCAACTGGAGATATTGAAGGTGGTGGAGTGCAAATGGCCTTTCAGAGAAACCGAACCCGTACGGTTGGGGCTCGACGAATTCCGAATGGTCAGACATTAGATATGCCAGAATTGCGTCCATGACCTGGACCGCCGCCCTGCCGATGTACAACGTGACGCCCGCGCTTGTCACCGCGTGGCGGGCGTTTCTGGGCGACGTCTTGCGCATGGTGAATCCGGCGTGCCGCATCGTCGAACCGGACGAGGAACTGCATACCTTCTGGCGGCGCCCTGACGTACTGCTCTCGCAAACCTGCGGTTATCCCTTGATGCATGGTTTAAACGACCACGTTCAGTTGATCGCAACGCCGCGATTCGATGCACCAGGCTGCGAAGGCGCGGATTATTCGAGCGTCGTGGTCACGCGAACCGAGGCGCCATTCGATTCGCTTGCGGCGTGCCGTGGCGCACGTGCTGCCTACAATCAGGACGATTCAAATAGCGGCATGAACGTGTTTCGCCATGCGGTGGCGCCGCTTGCGCGCGAAGGAGCGTTTTTCAGCACGGTCCTGCGCACCGGTTCGCATCTCGGATCGTTGCGGGCGGTGGCTGAAAATCGCGCGGACGTCGCGGCAATCGACTGCGTGACGTTCGCTTTTGTCTGCGATGAGTTGCCGGAACTGGCGCAAAAAGTTCGGCAAATCGGTGTGACGGCAGCATCGCCGGGTTTGCCTTTGATCGCCTCCAACAGCGTGCCGCCCGAGATGATCGAGACGCTGCGCGAAGCACTGAACGAAGCGCACCTTGCACAACCCGAGCGCGCCAAACGCCTGCGTTTGAAGGGCTTTTCCGCGTTGCCGCTGACCGAATACGAACGGATCGGGCAACTCGAAAACGAAGCGCGCGCCTTAGGCTACGCGCGCCTCGCTTAAGCTTCGCGATTACCCCACGTCCAGCACGAGAAGCTGCGCCCCATCGGCGACCTGATCACCGACTGCATACAGCACCTCCGACACCGTGCCTGCCGCAGGCGCGCCGATCGTGTGCTCCATCTTCATCGCTTCCATGACGATCAGCGGCGTGCCCTTCTCCACCACCGTGCCCGGTTCGACCAGCACGGCAATCACCTTGCCCGGCATCGGCGCGGTCAAACGACCTTCGCCGCCTTCAACATCCGCGGCATGCGCGAGCAGGTTCTGCCACTCGAACGCCAGCGCCTCGCCGAGGCAGAATACGTGGAACGTATCGCCTTCGATGAAAACGCGCCCTGTTACCCGCACATCGCCGATCGTCGCGCGGTATTCGTGCTGGCCTGTGCCGCTCGACCATGTGAAGTCCTCGCGCACGCCGTCGTGTTCGAGCGTTTGCGTGGCGCTGTCACGCGCGAACGTGACGGTGAAGGCGCTTTCGTTATCAACGTCACGCCAGCCGAGCGTCTGCGTGTAGCCGCTGTTCAGGCGCCAGTGCGACAGTGCGTCCCACGGCGACGCGCCATGGGCGGTACCACCTTCGCGCGTCAGCAACGCAGCGCAGGCGAGTGCCAACGCTTCCTTGAACGGTTTTTTCGCGGGCGCGAACAAGGCATCGTGATGACGCTCGATCAAACCCGTATCGAGATCGCCGGTCGCAAACGGTTCGCTCGTGACGATGCGTTGCAGGAACTCGACGTTGGTGTGCGGACCGACAACTTCACAGGCACGCAGCGCGCGATTCAGACGCGCGAGCGCCTCTTCACGCGTCGCGCCGTGGACGATCAGCTTGGCGATCATCGGATCGTAGAACGGCGTGATGGTGTCGCCTTCGCGCACGCCGCTGTCAATGCGTACCGGCGCTTTGCGGCCCGGCTCGCCGATGGAGAATTCAACACCTTCAGGCATGCGCAAATGCTTGAGCGTGCCGGTGGACGGCAGGAAGCCACGCGCCGGATGCTCGGCGTAGAGTCGCGCCTCGATCGCATGGCCGTCGATTTTCAGCTGTTGCTGCGTGAGCGGCAGCGGTTCGTCAGCGGCGACGCGCAGTTGCCATTCCACCAGGTCCTGCCCCGTCACCATTTCCGTCACTGGATGCTCGACCTGCAGGCGCGTATTCATCTCCATGAAGTAGAAATCACCGGTGCTGGTCATGATGAACTCAACCGTGCCCGCACCGACGTAATTCACCGCACGCGCGGCGGCCACTGCCGCTTCGCCCATCTCGCGCTTGATTTCCGGGGATAACCCCGGCGCCGGCGCTTCTTCCAGCACCTTCTGATGACGCCGCTGCACCGAGCAGTCGCGGTCGAACAGGTACACCGCGCCGCCGTGACGGTCCGCGAACACCTGCACTTCCACGTGACGCGGGCGCGTCAGGTACTTTTCGATCAGCACGCGATCGTTGCCGAAACTGCTGGCCGCCTCGCGTTTGCACGACGCCAATGCCGCCACGAAATCTTCAGTGCGTTCGACGACCCGCATGCCCTTTCCGCCGCCACCCGCGCTCGCTTTCAACAAGACCGGATAACCGATTGCATCGGCTTCGCGATGCAGCAACTGCGGATCCTGATCGTCGCCGTGATAGCCCGGCACGAGCGGCACGGCGGCCGCATGCATCAGTGCCTTCGCGGCCGCCTTCGAACCCATCGCGGCGATCGCTTCGACCGGCGGTCCGATGAACACGATGCCGGCCGCTTCGCAGGCGCGCGCGAAGTCTTCGTTTTCCGAGAGGAAGCCGTAGCCCGGATGCACCGCCTGCGCCCCGGTTGCGCGCGCGGCTTCGATGATGCGCTCGACGCGTAGATAGCTTTCCGCCGCGGTCGATCCGCCGATATGCACCGCCTCGTCACAGGCGGCCACGTGTTTCGCGTTGGCGTCCGCATCGGAATACACGGCCACGCTCGCGATGCCGAGCCGCTTGCAGGTCGCAGCGACGCGGCATGCAATTTCGCCGCGGTTGGCAATCAGGATCTTGTTGAACATGAGGTGTCTCGTTCCGTTCTCGGGCTGTTGTTCTGGTGAAGGCCGGCATGCGCCTCGGAATATGTGCCTTCGTGGCGCCTCAGTTGCGCCAGGACGGTGGGCGTTTTTCGAGGAACGACGCGACGCCTTCACGGCCTTCCGCACCGGCTCGCGTGCGCGCGATGCGCGCCGCCGTGTCCTCGATCATGGCCTCATTCAGTTCGTGCCCGGCGATGTCCTGCACGAGCTGCTTGCAGGCACGCACCGCCTGCGGGCCGTTTGCGCACAGCGTCCCGGCGATCTGCTGCACGGTAGCGTCGAGTTGCTCCGCACTGACCGCTTCGCTGACAAGGCCCAGGCGGAACGCCGTCGCGCAGTCGAACTGTTCGGCGGTCGTAAAATAGCGACGCGACGCCTGCTCGCCCAAGGCGCGGATCACGTACGGCGCGATGGTCGCCGGGATCAGACCGAGACGCGCTTCCGAAAGGCAAAAGCGCGCGCTGTCCACCGCCACGACGATGTCGCACGCCGAGATCAGGCCCATGCCGCCCGCGTATGCGTCGCCGTTCACGCGCGCGATCACCGGCTTGTTGCAGCGAAAGATCGACGACAGCATGTTCGCCAGCAGCATCGCGTCGGCACGGTTCTCGTCGTCCGAGTAACCGGCCATCTTCTTCATCCAGTTCAGATCCGCGCCCGCGCAGAACGCTTTGCCGTTCGCGGCGAGCACGACCGCGCGCACGTCATCACGCGCGTTCAGTGCCGTGAAGGCCGAGGTGACTTCGGCGATCATCGTTTCGTTGAACGCGTTGCGCACGTCCGGCCGATTTAGCGTGACCGTGGCAATCTGACCGGCAAACGCGAGATTCAGCGTTTCGTATTGCATCGTTGCAACTCCTGCGCCTAGCGCTCTGTCACATTCTGAACACGCCGAAACGCGTGTCTTCGATCGGCGCATTCATCGTCGCCGAAAGGCCGAGGCCGAGCACGTCGCGTGTTTGCGCCGGGTCGATCACACCGTCGTCCCACAGACGCGCGCTCGCGTAGTACGGGTGGCCCTGATGTTCGTATTGCTCGCGGATTGGCTGCTTGAACGCCTCTTCCTCTTCCGCGCTCCACGAACCGCCCTTGCCTTCGATACCGTCACGCTTGACTGTGGCCAGCACCGACGCCGCCTGCTCACCGCCCATCACCGAGATACGTGCATTCGGCCACATCCACAGGAAGCGCGGCGAATACGCGCGGCCGCACATGCCATAGTTGCCCGCCCCGAACGAACCGCCGATGATCACCGTGAACTTCGGCACCTTCGCCGTCGCCACGGCGGTCACCATCTTCGCGCCGTTACGCGCGATGCCCTCGTTTTCGTACTTGCGGCCCACCATGAAACCCGTGATGTTCTGCAGGAACACCAACGGAATCTTGCGCTGGCAGCACAATTCGATGAAGTGCGCGCCCTTGAGCGCCGACTCCGAAAACAGAATGCCATTGTTCGCAATGATGCCGACCGGATGCCCCCAGATATGCGCGAAGCCGGTCACGAGCGTGGTGCCGTAGCGGGCCTTGAATTCGTCGAACGCGGAATCGTCGACGATACGCGCGATCACCTCGCGGATATCGAACGGCTTGCGCGTATCGACAGGAATCACGCCGTACATGCTCTTCACGTCATAGCGCGGCGGCTTCGGCTCCTGCAACGCCACCGGCACCTGCTTCGATCGATTCAGATTGCCGACGATGCTGCGCGCAATGCCCAACGCATGCGCGTCGTTCTGCGCAAGGTGATCGACCACGCCCGACAGCCGCGTATGCACGTCGCCGCCGCCGAGGTCTTCCGCGCTGACCACTTCTCCGGTTGCGGCTTTGACGAGCGGCGGACCGCCCAGAAAAATCGTCCCTTGATTCTTGACGATGATCGACTCGTCGCTCATGGCGGGCACATAGGCGCCGCCTGCCGTACACGAGCCCATCACGACGGCGATTTGCGGAATGCCTGCCGCCGACAGATTCGCCTGGTTAAAGAAGATGCGGCCGAAGTGATCGCGATCGGGGAACACGTCATCCTGATTCGGCAGATTCGCACCGCCCGAGTCGACCAGGTAGACGCACGGCAAGTGGTTTTCGGCAGCGATTTCCTGCGCCCGCACGTGCTTTTTCACAGTGACGGGATAGTAGGTGCCACCTTTGACCGTCGCGTCGTTGCAGACGATCACGCACTCCTGCCCCGCGATCCGGCCGATGCCGGTGATGACGCCCGCGCCCGGCGCGTCGTCGTTGTACATGCCGTAGGCGGCGAGTTGTGAGAACTCGAGAAACGGCGTGCCGGGATCGAGCAGTTTCTCGATCCGCTCGCGCGGCAGCAGTTTGCCGCGGCCCGTGTGTTTGTCACGCGCTGCTTGCCCGCCACCCAGCGCGAGTTTCTCGATCTTCGCGCGAAGATCGGCGACCAGCGCTTCGAGCGCCGCCGCATTGGTGCGGAAGTCGTCCGAGCGCGGATTCAGCTTTGATTCGATAATCGGCATTGCCTGACTTCTCCTATTCGCCGCTTTTTGTGGCCTGCGGTGGCGCTGCGCTGGGTCTCACGCGTTGTAGTACACCAGGGCTGCAATGGTCCGCAGCGCGCAATGATCACGCGGTGGTTCCGCATTAGTCCCGCATTGATCCATTAAGCACCGCGATACGCAGCGCTGCGACTCAAGCCGTTTCGGCGAACAGCTCGCGGCCAATCAGCATGCGACGGATTTCGCTCGTGCCTGCGCCGATTTCATAGAGCTTGGCATCGCGCCACAAACGGCCGACCGGATACTCGTTGATGTAGCCGTTGCCGCCCAGGATCTGGATCGCCTCACCTGCCATCCAGGTCGCTTTTTCAGCGGTGTAGAGAATCACACCCGCGCAGTCTTTACGCACCTGGCGCACATGTCCGTTGCCGAGCGTATCGAGCTGCCGGCCCACTGCGTAGAGATACGCACGACATGCTTGCAGCGTGGTGTACAGATCGGCGACCTTGCCTTGAATCAGCTGGAATTCGCCGATCGGCTGACCGAACTGTTTCCGGTCGTGGATATACGGCACGACTGCGTCCATGACCGCGACCATGATGCCGGTCGGGCCGCCGGCGAGCACGGCGCGTTCGTAATCGAGGCCGCTCATCAGCACCTTCACGCCGCAGTTCAGCTGACCGAGGATATTTTCTTCCGGCACTTCCACGTTCTCGAACACCAGTTCACCGGTGTGGGAGCCGCGCATGCCGAGCTTGTCGAGCTTTTGCGCAACCGAGAAGCCCTTCATACCCTTCTCGACGATAAACGCGGTAATGCCGCGTGAATTCGCTTCGAGATCGGTTTTTGCATAGACGACGAGCGTGTCGCAATCCGGGCCGTTGGTGATCCACATTTTCGTGCCGTTCAGCACATAGTGGTCGCCCTTCTTGTCCGCCCGCAGCTTCATGCTGACGACGTCCGAACCCGCGTTCGGTTCGCTCATGGCGAGTGCGCCGATGTGCTCACCGGAGACGAGCTTGGGTAGATATTTTTCTTTTTGGGCTGCTGTGCCGTTGCGATGAATCTGGTTGACGCACAGATTCGAGTGCGCGCCGTACGAGAGACCGACCGATGCCGACGCGCGCGAGATTTCCTCCATCGCGATCATATGCGCCGTGTAGCCCATATTCGCGCCACCGTATTCCTCCGAGACCGTCATGCCGAGCACGCCCAGGTCGCCGAATTTGCGCCACAGGTCCATGGGGAACTGGTCGGTGCGGTCGATTTCCGCGGCCCGCGGGGCGATTTCTTTGGCAGCGAATCCGGCGATGCTGTCGCGCAGCATTTCGATTTCTTCGCCTAGCGGGAATTGCAAACCGGGCAGGTTGCTCATTGCTGTGTCTCCAGAGTTCGTTGGCGGCCGGTCAGCCAGGGTGGGCGCGGCTCGTCTGAGTGCGGCTCAGCGGACGACAGCGGCCTTGTGGGCCGCCTTCATCGCCCCACACGAGACGCGAAACGTTCAAGGCGCATTTCACGCTAGATTTACGTAAGCGTCAATAGGTATTTTTGAGTGTCACTCAGAAATGGACTGATGCAGCGCAGACGCCACCATAGCGTGATAGGATCGCCGTCATCGGGGTTATCGCCCCTACAAAACTGAACTGGACTCATATGACGGTTGCCATGAAGGCTGAGTTACCTGCCTCGCGCCGCCAGCCGGCCGGGCGCAAGTCGCAGCAGCGCGTGAAGGAGATCTTGCAGGCGGGGCGCGACGTGTTCTCCGAAAAGGGCTACGAGCGCGCGACGACGGCGGAGATTGCGCAGCGCCTGGGCATTTCCGAGGCGACCGTGTTCAGTTATTTCCGCGGCAAGCGCGAGTTATGCGCGCGGGTGATCGGCGACTGGTACGACGAGATCATTGAAGCGATCGAGTCCGGTTTGCCGCGCGATGGCAACGTGCGGCAGCAATTTGCTTTTATTGTGCGCACGCATTTGCGGTTGATGCTGGTCAATGGCACTGACCTGTGTGCTTTGGTGTTGTCCGAGGGCCGGGCTCGGCATCATGAGTTGAGTGAGGCGCTGACTGAATTGCAGCGGCGGTATACGGCGCCGTTGATGCGGGTATTGGCGCAGGGCCAGGAGACTGGTCAGATTCGGGCTGATATGCCATTGAGGTTGCTGCGGTCGATGGTGTTCGGGCCGATGGAGCATGTGCTTTGGGATGCCACTTTGGCCAATCGGCACATTGATATTGACGCTACCGCGGATCAGTTGATCGATGTGTTGTGGGCTGCGCTTATGCCGCCGGATTTGGCGGTTAGTGCTTTGCAGCAGTTCAGGGTCGAGGTGGGGGAGGCTAGCAGGCGGTTTGAAGAGGCTGCACGTGGTGCTGGTGGGTAGTGGTTTTTTTTGCCTGTGCGGCGCTTGTTTGTCTGTTTGTCTGTGGTGTTGGCGTTTCCTTGATCTGGGTTCTTTGGTCGTTGGCCTTTCCTTGAATTGTTATTGGTTTATTAGCGTCGCCCCTGTGCGGGGCAGGCACCTACTTTTCTTTGCCTGCTGCAAAGAAAAGTAGGCAAAAGAAAGCAGCTCAAACCGCTAATTTTTAAGCGGATCCCTCGCGCAGTGGCGGTAGTGGTGCATCTGGAATCCGTGCCCTCGCACACTCCACCTTCGTGACAAGGCCGTCATACTTCCGGCGGCGCTGTGCGCACCGAAGCGCACTTCATAAAACCAACCACTACGTTTTCGTACTCGCGTTTCACTCAGTATCGTGACGTCGATTGTCACCGTCACTGCCACAGCCACTGCCACTGCCACAGCCACTGCCACAGCCACTGCCACTGCCACCGTCACTGCCACCGTCACCGTCCCCGTCACAGCCACCGCCATCGCCATAGCCACCGCCATAGCGCGGTCACCGCGATTGCAATTGCGGCGCAGCGACGTTTCATCGGCCCGCGTTTCGTACGTCCATTTGCTGGCGGAACCTGTCTTTGAGCACCTGGGTGTTTCGCCGAGGCGGAGCCGATGGGTCCCCGCCACGGCCCGAACGAAGCTCTTGGTCTCCCATGCAGCCCCTTCCGGCGAGCACGTAGTGCGAGGCGGGAAGCATGAGCGCCTTGTCACGAACGCGGAGTGTGCGAGAACACAGATTCCAGATGCACAACTACCGCAACTGCGCGAGGGACCCGCTTAAGAATTAGCGGTGTGAGCCGCTTTCTCTTGCTTACTTCTCTTTGCGGCCG
>NZ_JAQQCH010000023.1:0-118391 GCF_046030555.1 Paraburkholderia sediminicola
GACATGGGGGGCCATAATGTCACGAACATGACAGCCGGTAACCTGAGCGCATCAAGTACGGACGCGGTGAACGGTTCGCAACTGTATGCGACGAACCAGAACGTGGCGAACATTGGCAACACGGTGAACAACATCACCAACGGTGGTGGCATCAAGTACTTCCATACGAACTCGACGCTGGCTGACGCGTCGGCCACGGGCACGAATGCAACGGCCATTGGCCCGCTGGCCGTGGCCACAGGTAGCAACAGCATTGCGATGGGCAATGGTGCGACGGCCAATAAGGGCAGCGATATCGCGATTGGCCAGGGTTCGTCGGCCACGGGCACGTCGACGCAGGCAGGTGCCGCGCTGGGTTGGAAGGCTGTTGCTGACAACGGCGGCACGGCCATTGGTTCGCAAGCATCGGCCACTGGCGCGAACAATTCGGTGGCGATCGGCAATACCGCAGTGGCTTCGGCGGCAAACTCGATGGCGCTGGGCGTGGCTGCGAATGCGTCGGCGGCAAACTCGGTAGCACTGGGGGCGTATTCGACGACGACGGCGAACCTGTCGGCCGCGGGCTACAACCCGGGTACGGCAGCGCTGTCGGGTACGGCTTCGGCGGCTAACGGTGAAGTGTCGGTGGGTTCGGCAGGCAAGGAACGTCGCGTGACGAACGTGGCAGCCGGTTCGGCCGCTACGGACGCGGTGAACGTGAGCCAGCTGCAGTCGGAAGACGCGAAGGTGAACACGATCAACAACAACGTGAACAACCTGAGCAACAACGTCACGAACATCAGCAACACGGTGAACAACATCACCAACGGCGGTGGCATCAAGTATTTCCACGCGAACTCGACGGGAGCGGATTCGACGGCGTCGGGATCGAACTCGATCGCAATTGGTCAGGCGGCGACGTCAGTGGGTACAGCGGCAATCGCAGTGGGCGTAAACGCGACGACGAGCGGCAATAACTCGACGTCCATCGGCGGAGACTCCAAGGCCGGTGACCACTCGGTGTCGATCGGCAACGGTGCGGACACGTCTGGTGCAGACTACGGTGTTGCAGTTGGCGTCAACTCGTCGGCAAATGGCCTTTGGGCCACAGCGATGGGCGCTTCGGCAAAAGCATCGGGCGACAAGTCGGTGAGCATCGGTACGAACTCTACTGCTTCGGGAAGCCAGTCGGCGGCGCTGGGGTTGGGCGCGACGGCATCGGCGACGAATTCGGTGGCACTGGGTTCGGGCTCGACGACGAAGGCGAACCTGTCGGCAGCGGGCTACAACCCGGGCAGTCTGGCGCTGTCGGGCACGGCATCGGCGACTAACGGCGAAGTGTCGGTGGGCGCGGCAGGCGCAGAACGTCGCGTGACCAACGTGGCAGCCGGCTCGGCCGCTACGGACGCGGTGAACGTGAGCCAGCTGATGTCGGAAGACGCGAAGGTGAACCAGAACACCAGCGACATTACCAATCTGAACACGCAGATCACGACCATCAATGGCCAGATGGCCGGTGCGGTGGTGTACGACTCGTCGGCACATGACGTGGTGACGCTGGGTGGCAAAAAGGGCACGAAGATCACCAACCTGACGGCGGGTGACGTGAGCGCAACGAGCACGGACGCGGTCAACGGTTCACAGCTGTACGCAACGAACCAGAACGTGTCGAACCTGGCAGGCAACGTTACGAACATCAGCAACACGGTGAACAACATCACCAACGGTGGCACGGGCATCAAGTACTTCCACGCGAACTCGACGCTGGCAGATTCGTCGGCCACGGGTATCGACAGCCTGGCGGCTGGTCCGGCAGCAGTGGCGAGCGCTACCGACGCAGTCGCACTGGGCAACGGCGCGAACGCAAGTAACGCTGGCGCAGTTGCACTGGGCGCTGGCTCGAAGACGACGGCGGCAGTGGCGACCACTGGCACGACGATTGGCGGCATCACCTACAAGTTTGCGGGCACGGCTCCGTCGAGCACGGTGAGCGTGGGCGCAGCGGGTAGCGAACGCACCATCACGAATGTGGCGGCTGGCCGTCTGAGCGCAACGAGCACGGATGCGGTCAATGGCAGCGAATTGTTTGCAACCAATCAGCAGGTGACGCAGAACTCGACAGACATCACCAACCTGACGAACTCCATCACCAATGGTGGCGTGGGTCTCGTGCAGCAGGACGCGGCCTCGCGTAACATCACGGTGGCGAAAGACACTGACGGCACGGTGGTGGACTTCACCGGTACGAAGGGGGCGCGCAAGCTGACGGGTGTGTCGGCCGGCGACGTGAACGCAACGAGCGTGGACGCAGTGAACGGTTCGCAACTGTACGCACTGGCCAGTTCGACGGCTGATGCATTGGGTGGCGGCTCGACGGTGAACAACGATGGCACGATTACGAACCCGACATACGTAGTGGACGGTACGACCGTGAACAACGTGGGTGACGCGATCACGAACATTGATGGTCGTGTGACGGAGAACACCACGGATATCACCAGCATCAACAGCACGCTGAACAACATCACCAACGGTAGTATGGGCGTCAAGTACTTCCACGCCAACTCGACGCTGGCGGATTCGCAAGCAACGGGTGCGGAGTCGGTGGCGATCGGCGGTAACGCGCAGTCGTTGGCAGCGAACTCGGTTGCATTGGGTTCGAACTCGGTGGCTGACCGTGCCAATACGGTGTCGGTGGGCGCGGCCGGAGCGGAGCGCCAGATCACCAACGTGGCGGCCGGTACGGCGGACACGGATGCGGTAAACGTCGCGCAGTTGAGGGCGTCGGGCATCATCAATCCGAACGGAACGACCAACGCGGCGGTCACATACGACCATAACACCGACGGTTCGACCAACTACAACAGCGTCACGATGGGTAACGGTGTTGATGGCGGTACGACTATTCACAATGTGGCAGCAGGCACGGCCGGCGACGATGCAGTCAACGTCAATCAGATGAACGCGGCGATCTCCACCGTCACGAACATTGCCGCTGCGGCGAACAACCCGATGTTTGCAGCAGACGGCAGCCGTGACACGGAAGCAGCAGTCGCCAGCGGCACGCATTCCACGGCAATGGGCGCGAACGCCAGCGCGAGCGCGGCCAACTCGGTGGCACTGGGTGCTAACTCGGTGGCGGACCGTGCGAACACGGTGTCGGTGGGCTCGGCGGGCAACGAACGCCAGGTCACCAACGTCGCGGCCGGTACGGCAACGACCGACGCAGTCAACGTCGGCCAGTTGAACGACTCGATCGGCGCGGCGGTCGGCAATCTGCCGGCTGGCATGACGGCGAAGAACTACACCGATCAGCAGATCAACTCGGTGCAGAACGGTGTCAACGCAGTTGCCAAGAACGCGTACTCAGGTATCGCAGCGGCTACGGCGCTGACGATGATCCCGGACGTCGATCAAGGCAAGACGATCGCGGTCGGCATCGGTGGCGGCTCGTACAAGGGTTCGCAGGCTGTGGCGCTCGGCGTCTCGGCACGCATCACCGAGAACCTGAAGATGAAGGCCGGCACGGGTACCAGCTCGGGTGGCACGACAGTGGGTTTGGGTGCTTCGTATCAGTGGTAAGTGCCGTGACGGACGGGGCGTCGGCCCCGTCCGTCAGCCGGATTCGCCTTGACTTAACTGCAAGCGCGCTCTCGTTCATGGAACACGTGGCGAGAGCGCCGCTTCAATCGACTGAATTTCTGAAAAAATGAACGCAACTCTTTTTAAATATCTCCGCGCGCCGCTGCTCGGCGCCCGCTCCGGTGAAGGATCCGCGCGAAATGACCTTCATGTGCGGTAAGCGGGTTGTACAGCAGCCCGTGGTGCAGCCGGCTCCGCAACAGCCGGTTCAGCAACCGGCTCCGCAGCCGTAAGTAAAACAGGTGCCGCCGCAGGTTCGGTTACTGCTGCAAGGTAACGCGAACTTCGCCACCGATAGCGCGGTGCTTAACCCGGTTGCAAAGGAAAGCCTCAATCACTTCATGAGCATGAACCAGGGTGTCAACTTGCATCGCGTGAGCGTGATGGGTTATACCGACAACACCGGTTCGGAAGCCCGTAACCTGAAACTGTCCCAGGCACGTGCCTCAGCTGTCGTGAAATATCTGCACGATGGCGGCCTCCACTCTGACCAGTTTGTTGCAGAAGGTTTGGGCAGCGCCGATCCGGTCGCGTCGAATGCGACGGCCGAAGGCCGCTTGCAGAACCGCCGCGTCGATGTCCGCGTGTTCGCGGAGTAAGCAGCGACACGCATTGCTTGACCACGAAGGCCTGCCATCGAGCAGGCCTTTTTTGTTTCAAACATTTCAGGCCTCGCCGTCGATCCTCAACCGGCCGATCACCCCTTTCGCCTGCCCCAAGCGCTCTACCAACTCGGGCCCGCGCTTCAGCGCGACACCGACCGCCAGAATGTCGCCGATCGCCAGATGCGACATGCGTGATGTCATCGGCGAAAACACGTCGTTTTCCTCGACCACGTTCGAAAAAAGACAGATGGACGCGACCCGCGCAAGCGGTGAACTGCCGTGCGTGATGGCAATCACCTTCGCACCGCGAGCGAGCGCGGAACGCGCAGCCTCGATGATGTCGCGGGTTCGACCGGTATTGGATATCGCCACCACTACGTCGCCGGGTCCGAGCAGCGCTGCCGACATCGAATACGTATGCGGATCGGAGTACGCGACGCTCGGCATGCCGAGCCGGAAAAACTTGTGCTGGATATCTTGAGCGGCAATGCCCGACCCGCCCGCTCCATAGAACTCGATGCGTGCCGCGTTCGCCAGCAGTGCTACGGCAGCGTCGACGCTATCCGGCGACAGGCTGTTGCGTACCTCGATCAACGTGCCGATGGTTCGGTCGAACACCTTCGCGATGAGGCCTGGCGCGTCTTCGTCAGGCCGCACGTCGCGATAGACGGTGGGCACGCCCGACGCGATCCCTTGCGCCAGCCTGATCTTGAATTCGCGAAACCCCGAAAAGCCGAGCGCATGACAAAACCGCGCGATGGTCGGCTGGCTGACGCCCGCGCGGGCGGCCACTTCGGTCATCGACAGATCGAGTACCTCGCGTGGCGCTTCAATCACGTAATCGGCCAGCTTGCGCTCGGACGGGCGCAACTGTTCGCGCATCTCTGCCACCTGGGACAGCATCATCGGAAAACTCGCACTATGCTGAAGAATGCGTGGACTATATCTGATTGCTGAAGAAGCTACAAAAACTACATATCGGGCGCTAGGTGTAATCCCTAGGTTTAGGTGTCTATGGCGCTAAGGCAATGCCAGTAAGGAAACGCGGCTAATCAAAGGTGCCGCGATGCAACAGGAGTTGCGATTGCGATCATGTAGTTTTTCTACTAAAATTGCGTCGTCGACTGATACGACATCCCCGCGATACCTACCTGGCATAGTGCGCGCACGCCCGAGTCAAGCGCATGCGGCCAGCGACGAAGGAGCTCCGATGGTTTCCCCGCATTCGCAATTGTTGAAGGTCACGCAACGCGTGGTCGAGCGTAGCAAGCCCACGCGCGAGGCGTATCTGGCCCGCATCCACCACGCTCAAGGCAAGTTTCCGGCGCGCGGCGCGCTCTCCTGCGCCAATCTGGCGCACGGTTTTGCTGGGCTCGAAGGCAACGACAAGTTCGCCATCAAGGCGATCCGCGAGCCGAACATTGGCATCGTGTCGTCGTACAACGAAATGCTGTCCGCGCACGCGCCGTACAAAAACTACCCGGACATCATCAAGGAAGCCGCGCGTGAAAATGGCGGCGTCGCGCAATTCGCGGGCGGTGTGCCGGCCATGTGCGACGGCGTCACGCAAGGTAACGCGGGCATGGAACTGTCGCTGTTCTCGCGCGAAGTGATCGCGATGAGCACGGCGGTCGCGTTGACGCACAACATGTTCGACGCTGCGCTGTGCCTCGGCATTTGCGACAAGATCGTGCCGGGCCTGTTGATCGGCGCGCTGCAATTCGGCCATCTGCCGACGATTTTCGTGCCGGCCGGTCCGATGGGGAGCGGTCTGTCGAACGACGACAAAGCCAAGACGCGTCAGCTGTTCGCCACTGGCCAGTGCGGCCGCGACGCGCTGCTCGAAGCGGAAGCTGCCGCTTACCACAGTCAAGGCACCTGCACGTTCTACGGCACCGCGAACAGCAACCAGATGCTCATGGAAGTCATGGGGCTGCATCTGCCGAGTTCCGCGTTCGTGCATCCGCATACGGCGCTGCGCGACGCGCTGACCGCGCAGGCCGCGCGCCGAGTGCTCGATCTGACGGTGGAGCGCGGCAATTACACGCCGATCGGCCACGTGGTCGACGAAAAAGCGATCGTCAACGGAATCGTCGCGTTGCTGGCGACGGGCGGCTCGACCAATCACACGCTGCATCTGGTCGCGATCGCGCGTGCGGCCGGCATCGTGATCGACTGGGACGACTTCGACACGCTGTCGCAAGCCGTGCCGCTGCTCGCGAAGATCTATCCGAACGGCAAGGCCGATGTGAACCATTTCCACGCTGCGGGCGGCGTCGCGTTCCTGGTCCGCAATCTGCTGGAAGGCGGCTTGCTCCATGAAGACGTGAACACCGTCGCCGGGAAAGGACTCAGGCACTACACCGAAGAGCCGAAGCTGATCGACGGCAAGCTGCAATGGGTGCCGGGCGCGGAAAAGAGCGAAGACACGGCCGTGCTGCGCGGCATCAAGGAACCGTTCCAGCCTGATGGCGGCTTGCGTCTGATGCAAGGCAAGCTTGGCCGCGGCGTGATCAAGATTTCCGCGGTGGCGGCGCAGCATCGCAAGGTGAAGGCGCCGGCCATCGTGTTCGATTCGCAGGAAGCGGTGCAGGCCGCCTTCGACAACGGCGAACTGAAGCGCGATTTCATTGCCGTCGTGCGCTTCCAGGGCGCACGCGCAAACGGCATGCCTGAGCTGCATCGTTTGACGCCGTTGCTCGGTGTGTTGCAGGATCAAGGTTTCCACGTTGCACTGGTGACCGATGGCCGCATGTCGGGCGCGTCGGGCAAGGTGCCGGCGGTGATCCACCTGTCGCCGGAAGCCTTGCTGCAAGGCCCGATCGGCAAGGTTCGCACCGGTGACATGCTGGTGATCGACGCGGACGCAGGCGTGCTCGACATCGAAATCGATGCAGCCGAATGGGCGGCGCGGCCGGAAGCATTGCCGCAGCATCAGGCGGAAAACGAAGTCGGCTTCGGCCGTGAACTGTTCGGCGTGTTCCGTGCGGCGGCAGCGCCGGCGGAGCAGGGCGCTTCGGTGTTCGGTCCGATGGTGGGCGAGCACGCGGCGCAACACGGTAAGCGGGCCAAAGCCCACGCAGAAGAACACACAAGCACCACTCAAGCCAGCTAAACGCTGCAGAAACAAGGAGTCTGACTATGACGGCGAAAACAGTAAGCGATATCGTGCGCCTCGGCCCGGTGATTCCGGTGCTCGCATTCGACTCGGTCGAGCAGGGTGAGCACGTGTCGCGCGCACTGCATGCGGGTGGCGTGAAGGTGCTGGAAATCACGCTGCGCACGGCAGCCGGTCTGGAAGCGATCGAGCGCGCGAGCCAGTTGGCCGAAGACATCGTGGTGGGCGTCGGCACGATCACGAGGCCTGAGCATTGCGCTCAGGCGAAGAAGGCGGGCGCTCAGTTCGGCGTGTCACCGGGCCTGACGCGGGACATGCACAAGGCCGCGCAAGATGCGGGCTTGCCGCTGCTGCCGGGCGTCATGACGCCGACCGACATCATCACCGCACTGGAACTCGGCTACGAGATCGTGAAGTTTTTCCCGGCGCAACAGGCCGGCGGCGTGCCGATGCTGCAAGCTTTCCACGGCCCTTTCCCGACGCTGAAGTTCTGCCCGACCGGTGGCATCACGGCCGAAACGGCAACGCATTTCCTGTCGCTGCCGAACGTAGTGTGCGTGGGCGGTTCGTGGTTGACGCCGAAAGCCGCGCTCGCCGCTCAAAACTGGGACGAAGTCACCCGTCTGGCGCGTGCCGCCAGCCAGTTGGCCGCGCCGGCCCATTGAGTTGAAACGGCCCGCATTCTAGTCCGTTAGCAAGGTACAACGCCAAGGAGCCTCGTCGATACAGCCTGTCAGGCTGTCGCGGCGAGGCTTCTTGACGATATGCGTGCCGGATTCGCGCGCTTTTAGAGACAACAAACAGTAAAATTCAGCGTCCGCGCGGCTTGCCGGGTTTTCTGGCACCGCTTCAGGTCGCTATGAGACAAGGTGCTAGCCGTGTTCCGCACCGATATCAATAACGCAAAGGAGGAGCTTCATGGAAGCTGTCCACGGCAGCACGCTGCTGGTCTTCGCGGTGATCGCCATCGCACTTCTGATCCTGCTGATCACCCGCTACAAGGTTTATCCGTTCCTCGTCCTGATCATCGTTTCGCTGCTGCTGGGTCTCGTATCCGGCATGCCGATAGGCACGATCGTCAAATCGTTCGAAACTGGCAACGGCAATACGCTCGGCCACATTGCGATCGTGGTCGGCCTCGGCACCATGCTCGGCAAGATGATGGCCGAGTCGGGCGGCGCGGAGCGCATCGCCACCACGCTGATCGACAAGTTCGGCGAGAAGCACATTCACTGGGCCATGATGGTCGTGGCGATCATCGTCGGTTTGCCGGTGTTTTTTGAAGTCGGCTTCGTGCTGCTGATTCCGATCGCGTTCAACGTTGCCAAACGCACCAACAAGTCGCTGCTGCTGATCGGCTTGCCGATGATCGCGGGTCTATCCGTCGTGCACGGTTTGATTCCGCCGCACCCGGCCGCGATGCTCGCGGTGCAGGCGTATCACGCCGACATCGGCAAGACGATTGCTTATGGGCTGATCGTGGGTGTGCCGACGGCAATCGTTGCCGGTCCGCTGTTCGCGCTGTTGATCAGCCGCTACATCAAGTTGCCGCAGAACAATCCGCTGGCGGCGCAGTTTCTCGGCGCTGACGAGAAAAAGGAAAAGCGCGAACTGCCGAGCTTCGGCATTACGCTGTTCACGATCCTGCTGCCGGTGATCCTGATGCTGATCGGCAGTTGGGCCGACCTCGTCTTTACGCCGAAGACCCTGGCGAACGATCTGCTGCGTTTCGTCGGCAACTCTGACGTCGCGCTATTGATCGCCGTGCTGGTCAGTTTCTGGACCTTCGGCGCGAGCCGCGGCTTCAATCGTGAGCAAATCCAGAAATTCTGCGGCGACTGTCTCGCGCCGATCGCGGGCATCACGTTGATCGTGGGCGCGGGCGGCGGTTTCGGGCGCGTACTGATGGATAGCGGCATCTCGAAGGAAATCGTCAGTGTGGCAACGGCCATGCATCTGTCGCCGCTGCTGTTCGGTTGGCTGGTGGCCGCGCTGATTCGCCTGGCCACGGGTTCGGCAACAGTCGCAATGACCACCGCCTGCGGTATCGTCGCGCCGATTGCCTCGGCGAGTGGGGTGCAGGTCACACCGGAATTATTGGTGCTCGCCACCGGTTCCGGTTCACTGATTTTTTCGCATGTGAACGACGGCGGTTTCTGGCTGGTCAAGGAATACTTCGGTATGACGGTGGGGCAGACCTTCAAGACATGGTCGCTCCTCGAAACCATCATTTCGCTGATGGGCTTGGGTTTGACTTTCGCGCTCGCGACGGTCGTGTAAGGAGTTTTTGATGATTCTGATCGCAATGGGCGTGTCGGGCGCCGGCAAAACGAGGATTGGCGAAATGCTGGCGGAACGCCTGCACTGCGCATTTACCGACGGCGACGCATTTCACAGCGCCGCCAACAAGGAGAAAATGCATCACGGCATTCCGCTTACCGACGAAGATCGTTGGCCGTGGTTGCAAACCATCCGTGTGGCGATCGTGGAGAAGCAGAGCGCGGGCGAAAAGGCGGTGTTCACGTGTTCGTCACTGAAGCGTTCGTACCGCGATGTTCTGCGCGGCGGCAGCAACGGTGATAAGGACGTGTGCTTCGTCTATCTGAAGGGTTCGTTTGAAGTACTGCGCGAGCGGCTGACCACGCGCACCGGTCACTTCTTCGATCCGTCGCTGCTGCAAAGCCAGCTCGATACGCTCGAAGAGCCGGGTCAGGATGAAGCGATCACGGTGAGCATCGAACTGTCGCCGGAAGAAATCGTCGACGAGGTGTTGGTCCAGATGAAGGCGCGTTGATTTTGTAACGACGACCAGCATGATATCGACGCCCCGACCGCTTGCACGGTCGGGGCGTTTCATTTTGTGCGGCAGCTTGTTCGTACGTTTGACGTTTCGGCAGCCGCCTTTAAGAAGCATCTGATTCCGTTACCCGCCGCACCCTGATGAAATGACTGCTCTCTATGTCAGATTAAAACGCGGACGGCGGTTGAAATGGTGATGCACATCTCGGGCGACAGGCTTGAACCGGTCGCAGGCGTTTCAGTTTGCAAGGTTTGCCACGGTGAAGCCCCGCTCTATGGCGTGGTCGATTTCAACAAGAATTGCGAAGAACGTCGTGGCGGCTTCCTGCCCCAGAGTGGCATTCCGATTTACTACCACCGCTGTGATCGTTGCGGTCTGATTTTCACTCGAGCTTTCGATCGCTGGCAAAAGAGCGCTTATCTGAAGCACATTTATAACGAGCACTACGAGGTGGTCGATCCGGACTACGTCGACGCCCGCGCGACGGCCAATGCGGTCATGGTTGCGGATTTCATCGCGAAAGGGAACGCGCTCCGGTGTCTTGATTATGGCGGCGGAAATGGCACATTGAGCGGACTATTGCGGGGGCGGGATCTTGATGCGCACAGTTGGGATCCAATGGCTGAGGACGCAACTGAACCGCCGCTCGGCTCGTTCGATCTGGTCACTGCCTTCGAAGTGCTGGAGCATACGCCCGAGCCGCTCGCGACCGTCGAACAGGCGCTTGGCGCACTACGGCAACGCGGCGTGATGCTGTTTTCGACGATGACCATGGATGATCTGCCGCCGCGCGCCATGGATCATTGGTATATCGCGCCGCGCAATGGGCACATCACGATTCATACTGCGCCGTCTCTGCAAACACTCTTTGCGACGTTCGGCTACCGGGTGCATCACTTCAACAAAAACCTTCATCTGGCCTTGCGCGAGACACCTGACTGGTTGTCGTAACGTTCAGCCCACAAACAAAAATGCCGTTCAGTGACTGACTGAACGGCATTCTGGTCCCGCTATATCTTCTTTGTTGCGTGACACAGCGACTTGCTACGCCAGGTGTTAGAGGCGCGTGCCGCTTCGTTTAAGCGATCCGCTTCGCCAGCTCGACCGCCTTGCCGATATACGAACCCGGCGTCATGGCGAGCAAACGATCCTTCGCATCTTGTGGAATCGCCAGGCCGCTCACGAACGTTTGCAGCGCTTCGCGCGTGATGCCCTTGCCGCGCGTCAGTTCCTTCAATTGCTCGTACGGGTTCTCGATGCCGTAACGGCGCATCACCGTTTGCACCGGCTCGGCCAGCACTTCCCAGCAGTTGTCGAGGTCTTCGTTCAGACGCTGCGCATTCACTTCGAGCTTGTCCAGACCGCGGATCAGCGAGTCGTAGGCGAGCAGCGAGTAGCCGAACGCGACGCCGATATTGCGCAGCACCGTCGAGTCGGTCAGGTCGCGCTGCCAGCGTGAAATCGGCAGCTTGTCGGCCAGATGGCGCAGCGTTGCGTTTGCCAGACCGAGATTGCCTTCTGAATTTTCGAAGTCGATCGGATTGACCTTGTGCGGCATCGTCGACGAACCGATTTCGCCGGCCTTCGTGCGCTGCTTGAAGTAACCGACCGAGATGTAGCCCCACACGTCGCGGTCCAGATCCAGCAGGATAATGTTCGCGCGCGACACGGCGTCGAACAGTTCAGCCATGTAGTCGTGCGGTTCGATCTGGATCGTGTACGGATTGAACGTAAGTTTCAGACGTTGCTCGACCACTTCACGCGAAAACGTCTCCCAGTCGAATTCCGGATACGCAGACAAATGCGCATTGAAGTTGCCGACCGCGCCATTCATCTTGCCCAGCAGTTCGACTTTCGCGACACGGTCGATCGCGCGTTCCAGACGCGCGGCGACGTTGGCGATTTCCTTGCCGAGCGTGGTGGGGCTGGCCGGCTGGCCGTGCGTGCGCGACAGCATCGGCTGTTCGGCTTGCGCGTGAGCCAACGCAACGAGGCGCTGATGCACCGCGCGCAGTGCCGGCAGGATCACGTGTTCACGTGCGCCGGCGAGCATCAGGCCGTGCGACGTGTTGTTGATGTCTTCCGACGTGCAGGCGAAGTGGATGAACTCGCTCGCGCGTTCCAGTTCCTCCTGACCCTTGACCGACTCCTTCAGCCAATACTCGACCGCTTTCACGTCGTGATTCGTCACACGCTCGATTTCCTTGATGCGCGCGGCGTCGTGCGCGGTGAAGCGCTCGGCCAGTTGCAGCAGGAATTGTTCGGCGGCTTCGGAAAAGCGCGGCACTTCCGCGAAACCGGCTTGCGACAGTGCGATCAGCCAATGGATCTCAACCGTCACGCGATTGCGCATGAAAGCGGCTTCCGAGAGCCAGTCGCGCAGGGCTTCGGTTTTCGAGGCGTAGCGGCCGTCGAGCGGGGAGAGCGCGTTCAGCGCGAACAGGGTGTCGGGGCGGGTGTCGGACATGATGGGGCGCGAGTTGGGGTGAATTGGGGCGTTGAACGCTGAGTAAGCGCGCAGTGACCAGTTCGGGAACGGAGGGAACCGGGAATTTTACCACTGTGCGCCTTTTGGCCCGAAGTGGGCCGCGATCTGGCCACGAACCGGGCCGGCACATGAAGTCCGCACGTCGTGCCCGCTCGAACCGCACCGCCAGGCAGGTGGCAACGCGGACTGAAACCCGCGCGGCAATCCCGTACGGCGGCCACGCCGCTAGAATGCTGACTTCTTCCCTCCCGCTGACAGCAGGCTCCGCATGGAACTGAAATGGCTCGAAGACTTCGTCTCGCTCGCGGAAACGCGTAGTTTCAGCCGCTCGGCCGAATCGCGTCACGTCACGCAGCCGGCGTTCTCGCGGCGGATTCAGGCGCTGGAGGCGTGGCTCGGCACCGAACTGATCGACCGTTCGGTTTATCCGACGCGACTCACCGCAGCCGGCCAGGTATTCTATGAGCAGGCGCTCGCCATGCTGTCGCAGTTCCACGAGGCGCGTGCTCTGCTGCGCGGGCACACGGCGACGCCGCAGGCGACCATCGAGTTCGCGGTGCCGCACACGCTTTCGCTGACGTACTTCCCGCGCTGGCTGCAGCGTATCGAAGCGCAGATGGGCCCGATCCACACCAGGCTGCGGGCGTTGAACGTCCACGACGCGGCTTTGGCGCTGGTGGAAGGCGGTTGCGATCTGATGATGGGCTATCACCATCCGAGTCATCCGGTCGCACTCGATCCGGCGCGCTACGACATGCTCACGCTCGGCAACGAGCCGATCAGCCCGTTCTCGGCGCCGGGCCGCGCCGGGCGGCCCCGGCACACGCTGCCGGGCACTGCCGAGGCACCCGCCCCCTATCTGACCTACACGCCGAACGCGTACCTGGGCCGCATGACCGAAGTGATCCTCGCCAACGCGCCGGAACGCCTGTATCTCGACCATCTCTACGAGACCGACATGGCCGAAGGGCTTAAGGCGATGGCGCTGGCCGGCCACGGGATCGCGTTCCTGCCGCACAGCGCGGTGGAAGACGCGGTCGCCGACGGCAAGCTGATCCGCCTCGATCGTGCAACCCGCGGCACGCCCGAAGGGCAGCTCACGCTAAGCATGGAGATCCGCCTCTATCGCGACAAGCTTGCGGCGAAGAGCGACGATGCGCGGCAGATACTCGTTCGGCAACTGTGGGACGTGGTGTCGGAGGAACTGGCGCAGGGCGCGGACGCTGCCTGAAACCTGCTTCCCTACGACGTGAATTTGCAGCTTCTGAACGGTTATGCAAAAAAAACATAATCGGATAAGGAAACGGCATTGGATTTCAAAACGGCGTTTTTCGACAATGCTGCTATTCGATCAACGCCGGAGCGTTCATGTCTTCCCAGCAGCAAGTCGCACAATCCGCATCATCGTTGCAGTCCGTTCCCTCCTACCTGAATAGTGAAGACCTCGGCCCTTGGGGCAACTACCTGCGTCAGGTCGACCGCGTCGCGCCGTACCTCGGCTCGCTGTCCCGCTGGCTCGAAACCCTCAAGCGCCCGAAGCGCATTCTGATCGTCGATGTGCCTATCGAACTTGATAACGGCACGGTGGCGCACTTCGAAGGCTATCGCGTGCAGCACAACGTGTCGCGTGGTCCGGGTAAGGGCGGCGTGCGCTATCACCAGGACGTGACGCTGTCGGAAGTGATGGCGCTGTCGGCGTGGATGTCGGTGAAGAACGCTGCTGTGAACGTGCCGTACGGCGGCGCGAAGGGCGGTATCCGTGTCGACCCGCGCACGCTGTCGCGTGGTGAGCTAGAGCGCATGACGCGCCGCTACACCAGCGAAATCGGCATCATCATCGGACCGAATACCGACATTCCCGCGCCGGACGTGAACACGAACGAGCAGATCATGGCGTGGATGATGGACACGTACTCGATGAACCAGGGCCAAACGGCTACGGGCGTCGTGACCGGCAAGCCGATCACGCTCGGCGGTTCGCTGGGCCGTCGTGAAGCAACGGGCCGTGGGGTGTTCGTAGTCGGCAGCGAAGCGGCACGCCGCATCGGCTTCGACATCGAAGGCGCACGTATTGCGGTTCAGGGCTTCGGTAACGTGGGCGGTATCGCCGCACGTCTGTTCCAGGAAGCGGGCGCGAAAGTGGTTGCGGTGCAGGATCACACCGGTTCGCTGTACAAGTCGACCGGTATCGACGCCAACGCACTGCTCGAGCATGTTGCGAAGACCGGCGGCGTGGGCGGTTTCCCTGAAGCCGATGCAGTCACGAACGAAGAATTCTGGACGGTCGAATCGGACATCCTGATTCCGGCGGCACTGGAAAACCAGATCACCGAAAAGAACGCAGGCAAGATCAAGACGAAGATCGTCGTGGAAGGCGCCAACGGCCCGACCACCACGGCGGCGGACGACATTCTGCACGACCGCGGCATCCTCGTGATTCCGGACGTGGTGGCCAACGCCGGTGGTGTGACGGTGTCGTACTTCGAGTGGGTACAAGACTTTTCGAGCTTCTTCTGGACCGAAGACGAGATCAACCAGCGTCTCGAGCGCGTGATGCGCGAGGCGTTTGCCGCAGTCTGGCAAGTGTCGAGCGAACAGAAGGTGTCCGTGCGGACCGCGGCGTTTATCGTAGCGTGTAAGCGGATCCTCGAAGCGCGCGAACTGCGCGGCCTGTATCCCTGATTGACCCCTGATCGTTCTGCGTGAAACGGCGGGCCCGCCATCTCGGACCCGCTGCCAATCCTTGCGTTGACGTGGTTCATAAGACCGCGTGTTTTACCCGGCGGGCGGCATCGTATCGATGCCGCCCGCCTTTGCGTGTCTGCCGCTACGGGATTGCCGGATAAGGCGCCGTAATCCTGTAGCAGCGCAGATGCAACAAACATGGTTTATAGCAATACTTTCAGAATAATTACTTTGCTAAACTGGCGCCGGTTCTTGCCAAGGAGATCACACATGAAGGTTAAAAAAGCTGCGCTGCTGCTCGCGACTCTCGGACTGTTTACGGTTGGCGCGCATGCGCAAGACGCTGGTACGCTGAAAAAGATCAAAGATACGGGCGTCATTTCGCTGGGACACCGCGAATCGTCGATCCCGTTTTCGTACTACGACGACAAGCAGAATGTCATCGGCTACTCGCAGGAATTCGCGCTGAAGGTGGTTGAGGCGGTCAAGCAGAAGCTGAACATGCCTAATCTGAAGGTCAAGCTGACGCCTGTCACGTCGCAAAACCGTATTCCGCTGGTGCAAAACGGCACTGTCGACATGGAATGCGGTTCGACCACCAATAACGCCGAGCGCCAGCAACAGGCTGCGTTCTCGAACACGATCTTCGTGATCGGCACGCGTCTGATGACCAAGAAAGACTCCGGCATCAAGGACTTCGCGGACCTGAAGGGCAAGACCGTCGTCACGACGGCCGGCACTACTTCCGAGCGCCTGCTTCGCAAGATGAACCAGGACAAGAGCATGGGCATGAACATCATCAGCGCGAAGGACCATGGCGAGTCGTTCCTGACGCTCTCCACCGGCCGTGCTGCTGCGTTCATGATGGACGACGCGCTGCTGGCAGGCGAGCGCGCCAAGTCGAACACCCCGGGCGACTTCGTGATCGTTGGCACGCCGCAATCGCATGAAGCGTACGGCTGCATGATCCGCAAGAACGATCCGGAGTTCAAGAAGGTCGTCGACGAAGCGATCGCGAAGGTCGAAACCTCGGGCGAAGCCGATCAGATCTACAAGAAGTGGTTCGAATCGCCGATTCCGCCGAAGGGCCTGAACCTGAATTTCCCGGAAAGCGACGACATCAAGGCGCTCTACAAGAGCCCGAATGACAAGGCAATTGACTAAACCTTAGCTGTTTTTTGAAACGCTGAATGAGACGGAAGGGGCCACGCGCTTCTTCCGTTTCTTTTTGCTGGAGTCTTGGTCATGTCATATCACTGGAACTGGGGCATTCTGCTGAGCCCGGTCTCGACCGGCGAGCCGACCACCTATCTGGGCTGGCTGATGTCCGGCTTCTGGGTGACGATTACCGTGTCGCTGTCGGCATGGGTGATCGCGCTGATCGTCGGTTCGTTGTTCGGTGTGCTGCGCACGGTGCCGAACAAATGGGCGTCGGGTATCGGTACGCTCTATGTCGCGATTTTCCGTAACATCCCGCTCATCGTGCAGTTCTTCATCTGGTATCTGGTGATACCGGAGTTGCTGCCCGTGTCGATCGGTAACTGGTACAAGCAGCTGCCGCCTGGCGCGCAGTTCTTTTCGTCGTCGATCCTGTGTCTCGGGCTCTTCACTGCCGCGCGCGTGTGCGAGCAGGTGCGCTCGGGCATCAATGCATTGCCGCGCGGCCAGCGCGCCGCGGGTCTGGCAATGGGTTTCACGCAATGGCAGACGTATCGCTACGTGCTGCTGCCGGTTGCGTACCGGATCATCGTGCCGCCGCTCACGTCCGAGTTTCTGAACATTTTCAAGAACTCGGCGGTCGCGTCGACCATCGGTCTGTTGGACCTGTCCGCCCAGGCGCGTCAACTGGTCGACTACACGTCGCAGACGTATGAGTCGTTCATCGCGGTCACGCTGGCGTATGTGCTGATCAATCTGGTCGTGATGCAACTGATGCGCTGGGTCGAACACAAGACCCGGTTGCCCGGCTATATCGGAGGTAAGTGATGCATCATTTCGACTGGAGCGGTATTCCGGGCGCACTGCCTACGCTGTGGACCGGCGCCATCGTCACCATCAAGATCACGCTGCTTGCGATTGTGATCGGCATTATCTGGGGCACCATTCTCGCGATCATGCGGCTCTCGCCATTCAAGCCGTTCGAATGGTTCGCGAAGGCCTATGTCACGGTGTTCCGTTCGATCCCGCTGGTGATGGTGCTGCTGTGGTTCTTCCTGATCGTGCCGCAGGTGCTGCAAAACGTGCTGGGTTTGTCGCCGGATATCGATATTCGGCTAGCTTCGGCAATGGTCGCTTTCTCGCTGTTCGAGGCAGCGTACTATTCGGAAATCATCCGCGCCGGCATTCAGGCGGTGCCGCGCGGGCAGATCAATGCCGCGTTCGCGCTCGGCATGAGCTACCCGCAGGCGATGCGCCTCATCGTGCTGCCGCAGGCGTTCCGTGCGATGGTGCCGCTGCTGCTTACGCAAGGTATTGTGCTGTTTCAGGATACGTCGCTCGTCTACGTGATCAGCCTCGCTGACTTTTTCCGCACCGCCACGAATATTGGCGACCGTGACGGCACGAATGTCGAGATGGTACTGTTCGCGGGCGCGTGTTATTTCGTGGTCTGCGTGATCGCGTCGAGCCTCGTCAAAGGTCTTCAGAAAAAGGTCGCAAGATGATCTCTATCAAGAATGTTTCGAAGTGGTACGGCCAGTTTCAAGTGCTGACCGATTGCACGACGGAAGTCAAAAAAGGTGAAGTGGTGGTGGTGTGCGGGCCGTCGGGCTCGGGCAAGTCCACGCTGATCAAAACCGTCAACGGCCTCGAGCCGTTCCAGAAGGGCGAGATCGTCATCAATGGCCAGTCGCTGACCGACAAGAAAACCAACCTGTCGAAGCTGCGTGCGAAGGTCGGCATGGTGTTCCAGCACTTCGAACTGTTCCCGCATCTGTCGATCGTGCAGAACCTGACGCTCGCGCAGATCAAGGTGCTCGGCCGCTCGAAGGACGAAGCCACGACCAAGGGCTACAAGCTGCTCGATCGCGTTGGTCTGCGTGCGCATGCGGATAAGTTTCCGGGGCAGTTGTCGGGCGGTCAGCAACAACGTGTGGCAATTGCGCGCGCGCTGTCCATGGATCCGATCGCGATGCTGTTCGACGAGCCAACCTCCGCGCTCGATCCGGAAATGATTAATGAAGTGCTCGATGTGATGGTCGAACTCGCGCAGGAAGGCATGACGATGATGTGCGTCACGCACGAAATGGGCTTTGCCAAGAAGGTCGCGCACCGTGTGATTTTCATGGACAAGGGCTTGATCGTGGAAGACGACAAGAAGGAAGACTTCTTCGCGAATCCGAAGTCGGATCGTGCGAAGGATTTTCTGGCAAAGATCCTGCACTGAGGTTTTTATCGGCTCACGCTGCTATCGGCTCACGCTGCTTATGCGGTGTGGCCGGCGCAGAAAAAAAGCCGCTTCGGAGAAGCGGCTTTTTTGTTTCTGACGTTCTGGTGTGCACGAGCTGGTCGTTCTGCCGTGCGTGAATGCGGATGCGGGTTAAGAAATCATGCGTGTGTGAACGCAGGCATAGGACCGGTGTTCCAATGTTAGCGAGCGCATTCGCAGGTCAGGATTCGAACGCGGCGGCGTCGTCGGCCGCCTCAAGGTCGACCTCGTCCGTGGCCACCGCCTCGACCGAGGCCGCAATCGTGGTCGCCGAAGCCGATGCATCCAGCTGCGGATTGCGCAGCTTCTCCAGCACCGAAGTGGGCACGGGCACGTTGACCCGGCCGATCACTTCGCCATGCTGGAACATCATCAGATCGCCTGGCTGAAAAGCCGTCCAGACTTCGTTATCGGTGAGCGGCTTGGTCGCGATCACGGCGACGCGGTCTTCCGGCGTCGTGTATTTGGCGAAATCGATCGATACGTCTGCATCGACCAGATGGGCGGTCGAGAACGGCCAGCGCCGCACGATGTAGTGCAGATGCGTCGAGCAATGCGCGAACTGCGCCTGGCCGTTCGACATCAGGAAATTGAAAACGCCGAACTGCGTAATCTCGCGTGTGAGGGTTTCGAGCGCCTTGAACAGTTCGTCGAGCGGCGGCTGCGTGCCCGGGAAAGTCTTGCGCAAGCCTTGCAGCAGCGCGCAGAAGGCGAGCTCGCTATCGGTTGTACCGACAGGTTGGTAGACGCCGTTTAGCGCCGGCGAATACTCTTTCAGATCGCCGTTGTGCGCAAAGATCCAGTGGCGCCCCCACAGTTCGCGCATGAACGGATGGCAGTTCTCGAGCAGGATGTGCCCTTGCGTCGCCTTGCGAATATGCGCGATTGTGTTCTTTGACTTGATCGGGTAGCGCTTGACCATTTCGGCGATCGGCGAGGTGGCCGACGATTGATGGTCGATGAACAGGCGGCAGGCTTTGTCTTCGAAGAAGGCGATGCCCCAGCCGTCCGCGTGGTGATCGGTGACGCCGCCGCGCGCCGCAAAGCCGGTGAACGAGAACGTGACGTCCGTCGGCGCGGCGCAGTTCATTCCGAGAAGTTGGCACATGTTGCGGGTAAGCCTGTGAACGGGGCGAGCCGTTACAATGATGATTTTCCAAGCATATCACCGAGCCAGAAGCGCCAAATAGCAAAATTGACGTGTGTTTAGGCCGCAACGGCACGAATTGCCGCAGTGTGCGCACGTCGATCACGCTTTTATCGCCGAATCTCGTTCCCCTCTCGCCATGACCGCTTCCAACGCCTCCCTCGATTCGATTGACACCATCGACTCCGTTACGCTCGCCCGCCCGGACGACTGGCACCTGCACGTTCGCGACGGCGAGATGCTCGCGGCCGTGTTGCCGGATACCGTGCGCCAGTTCGGCCGCGCCATCATCATGCCTAACCTGAAGCCACCGGTCACCACGACCGCGATGGCAGAGGCGTACCGCGAGCGCATCGTCGCCGCGATCCCGGCCGGTGCGAAGTTCGAACCGCTGATGACGCTGTACCTGACCGACAACACGCCGCCCGACGAAATCCGCCGCGCGCGCGAAAGCGGCTTCGTGCATGGCGTGAAGCTGTACCCGGCGGGTGCCACGACCAATTCGGATGCAGGCGTCACTGACATCATGAAGTGCGCCAAAACGCTCGAAGTGATGCAGGAAACCGGCATGCCGCTGCTGGTGCACGGCGAAGTGACGGATTCGTCGATCGATTTGTTCGACCGCGAGAAAGTGTTCATCGATCGCGTTATGACGCCGTTGCGCCGCGAATTTCCGGCGCTGAAGGTGGTGTTCGAGCACATCACCACGAAAGATGCAGTCGACTACATCCGCGAGGCCGGTGTGGCGCCGGGGCTGCTGGGCGCGACGATTACCGCGCACCATCTGCTGTACAACCGCAACGCGATCTTCCAGGGCGGCATTCGCCCGCATTACTACTGCCTGCCGGTGTTGAAGCGCGAGACGCATCGTGTGGCGCTGGTCGAGGCGGCGACCTCGGGCAATCCACGCTTCTTCCTCGGTACGGATAGCGCGCCACATCCGAAGGGCTTGAAGGAGCATGCCTGCGGCTGCGCGGGTTGCTACACGGCGCTGCATGCACTCGAGCTCTATACGGAAGCGTTCGACAAGGCCGGCGCACTGGACAAGCTCGAAGGCTTCGCCAGCTTCTTCGGGGCGGACTTCTACGGCCTGCCGCGCAGCGAAGAGAAAGTCACGCTGCGTCGCGAAGAATGGATGCTGCCGGCTGAATTGCCGGTCGGCGACACACCTGTTGTGCCGCTGCGTGGTGGTGAGTCGATCGGTTGGCGCCTCATCTGAGGTTGCGCTAGATGCAGGTGCAAGAGGCGGCGCGCGTAGCCTCAGGCTTGGGTTTCGCCGATATCGACTGGTCGAAGCCGTGGTTCGCGCAATTCGCGGCGCGCGGCGAGCGCTGGCAGCAGGGCGCGCTGACGAGCTACGCGGCCTTGCTCGCAGAAATGAATGCCGATGCTGCCGAGACGCGGCAGGCCACGGGGCGCGGTCAGAGACTCGCGTTCATTGCGCAGGACGATCTGCCACCGGGCGCGGCTTACGAGGCGCACATCGCGTCAACGGGCTGTGTGCCGACGCGCCACAATCTGCATGACTTCTTCAACGGGTCGATGTGGTTTGCATTTCCGCGTATCAAGGCGGCGCTGAACGCGCGGCAGTCGGCGGCGATCGACGTATTAGGCGTTGGCCCAACCCGCGGCGGCGTGCGTGACGCGTTGACCTTGTTCGACGAAAACGCGTTGCTGTTCGCCTGTGCCGACCCGGCGTTGAGCGTGGCCTTGCGCGGGTTTGACTGGCAGACGCTGCTGGTTGCTCGCCGTGACGCCTGGGGGGCGCGCTGTGAAGTGCGCTGTTTTGGTCACGCGCTGCTGGAAAAGCTGATCGCGCCGTTCAAGGCCTGCACGGGTCACGCGTGGATTGTCGACGTGCCATCCGGGTACTTCGCATGGGACGCCGCGGCTCGCGACGCATGGCTCGACGAGTCTGTCAGCGCGGTACTACTGGGCACCGATGCATTGACGAGCCGTATGTTCGCGCCGCTGCCCGTACTGGGGATTCCGGGGTGGTGGGCGGAGAACGAATCGCCCGCGTTTTACGACGACACGTCCGTCTTTCGCCCAGGGCGGCGTTCGCGCTAAAAACCCGCTTCGGGTGAACGCGTTGAAGAGCGGTTTGAGCGATAGCCTCGCGCAAACGCATCTTGGCCCGAAGCGTCGCCACGGTTCGAGTGGGATAGCGGAGCGATCCGGCTATTCCAGATGTTGAAGCCGCGCAGATTCGCCGCAGTGTTAAAATGCGCCCCAGCAAAGCAGGCTAGGCAGTCGCGGCCTCTGCGGCTTCGGCCAACGAGGGCGAGGAAAGTCCGGACTCCATAGGGCAGGGTGATGGCTAACGGCCATCCGTGGTGACACGCGGAATAGGGCAACAGAAAGCAAACCGCCGATGGCCCGGCGCAAGCCGGGATCAGGTAAGGGTGAAACGGTGCGGTAAGAGCGCACCGCGGCTGCTGCAAGGCAGACCGGCAAGGTAACCTCCACCCGGAGCAATTCCAAGTAGGCAGGCTAGCATCTTCGAGATGCAGGACGGGGCCCCCGTCACGTCTGCGGGTAGGAAGCTTGAGCGCGTCAGTAATGGCGCGCCTAGAGGAATGACTGCTACGCGCGTCGCGTTTTCGGACGTGGCGCGTGCACAGAATCCGGCTTATCGGCCTGCTTTGCCACCCAATAAAAAATGCCGGCGTCCGTGTGGACGCCGGCATTTTTACTTTGACTCGCGCTTTGGGTCAGCTGCGCCGAAGCGCCGTGCTCAACTCGCGACGATGTCGAACGAGTGCGTGAGCTCGGCGGTCTTCGCGATCATGATCGACGCCGAGCAGTATTTGTCGTGCGACAGATTGATCGCGCGTTCCACCGTAGCCGGGTTCAGATTCTTGCCCGTCACGGTGAAGTGGAAGTGGACTTTGGTGAACACCTTCGGATCTTCGCTGGCGCGTTCGGCCTTCAGCGTCACCGAGCAGCCGGCGATTTCCTGGCGGCTCTTTTTCAGGATCATCACGACGTCGTACGCCGTGCAACCGCCCGTGCCGAGCAGAACCATTTCCATCGGGCGCGGCGAAAGATTGCGGCCGCCGCCTTCCGGCGCGCCGTCCATCGTGACCAAATGGCCGCTGCCCGTCTCGGCCGCAAATGCCATCCCGTCTTGCCCCATCCAGCTCACTTTGCATTCCATGCTGTGCTCCACCGCGCTGCGCTTATATCGAAACGGCATTGTAGCCCGGTGTTTGCGTGTCCGCCCGAAGGGACTTTCGCCGGAACTTATGCGCGGTGACTACTTGCGTGTTGCGGTGCGGCATGTTGCGCCGGTTCGGGAATGCCCTGACAGGTTTAGGGGTTTTACTCTAGCTGATGTACGCTTGAGCAGTCACTTGAAATGGTTTTTGCTATTGATTTTAAAAGGAATTCAGCGTTTTGCCGCCTGCGGGCGCATCTGTCACATTGTAAAATCGTATTTCACAATGCAAATGTTCTTGCGTCGCACAAGGCTGCCTCATATAATCGATTCCATCGGTTGCAGCAGTTCTGCAACCTCCGCTGTCTCCTCCACCTCCTCCTTTGGTGGATTAAACCCGAACCACTAGTTCGGGTTTTTTTTCGCTCGCACTTTTGATCTCGCCGACGCCGGTTTCAGGGCTAGTGGGAAGGGCAAATGGCTGTATCTGGCGACCGGATCGCCCGATTTCTCGCCCAAACCCCCCGCAGGCTTTGACTCGGCGTGACAAATTCCTTTATAATTCAGAGCTTTTCCGCATCCGCGCCCGCGGAGGAAGAACCAGGGAGAGCCTGCACGCGCCTCGATGCGCACACTACAAGCAGGAAAAAACACATTGGGCGCAGCATTTTTTTTGGATCGATCATGAAGACGTTTTCCGCAAAAGCCCATGAGGTTACGCGTGAATGGTACGTGATTGACGCGACGGATAAGGTTCTCGGGCGTGTCGCCAGCGAAGTGGCACACCGTCTTCGCGGCAAGCACAAGCCTGAATTCACTCCGCACGTCGACACCGGTGATTTCATCATCGTTATCAACGCCGGCAAGTTGCGCGTCACGGGTAACAAGGCTACTGACAAGAAGTACTACCGTCACTCGGGTTACCCGGGCGGTATTTATGAAACGACGTTCGGCAAGATGCAAGAACGCTTCCCGGGCCGTGCGCTCGAGAAAGCGGTCAAGGGCATGCTGCCGAAGGGCCCGCTCGGCTACGCGATGATCAAGAAGCTGAAGGTCTACGCTGAAGCAACGCATCCGCATTCGGCACAACAGCCGAAAGCGCTCGAGATCTAAGGGGAGCCCACATGATCGGTAACTGGAATTACGGCACGGGCCGCCGCAAGAGCGCCACTGCACGTGTGTTCATCAAGGCAGGCAAGGGCGATATCGTTGTGAACGGTAAGCCCATCGCTGAGTACTTCTCGCGCGAAACGTCGCTGATGATCGTGCGTCAGCCGCTGGAACTCACGAACCACGGCGTCACGTTCGACATCAAGGTCAACGTGTCGGGTGGCGGTGAAACGGGTCAAGCCGGTGCGGTTCGCCACGGCATTACCCGCGCGCTGATGGACTATGACGCAACGCTGAAGCCGGAACTGTCGAAGGCTGGCTTCGTTACGCGTGACGCTCGTGAAGTCGAACGTAAGAAGGTCGGCTTCCACAAGGCACGTCGCAGGAAGCAATTCTCGAAGCGTTAATCGCTTCGTGTGCGATCCGGCTTTCGGGCTGGAACGCTGCAAAAGCCGCCAACGCTTTCGCGACGGCGGCTTTTTTATTTGTTCGCGGCCTAGCTTTGCAGTGACGGCTTTGTTGCCGGGGCGGCGATTTGGCCCGCTCAGGCAGGCCGGTGGCGGGATGAGGGCCATCCATTGATTTTGCGGAAGAACCCATTGATTTTGTGGGCTTCGGCACGATATCGAGATCAGCCCTACAATAGCGGTTAGAAGCTTTTTGGAGAGTTCGAATGAACGCAGTCACCGATACACCCGTGACCGAGATGCCCGCCCCTTTCGTTTTTACCGACGCAGCGGCTGACAAGGTCAAGCAACTGATCGAAGAAGAAGGCAATGCGGACCTCAAACTGCGCGTTTTCGTGCAGGGCGGCGGTTGCTCGGGCTTTCAGTACGGTTTTACGTTCGACGAAGCCGTCAACGAAGACGACACCGTCATGAACAAGAGCGGCGTCCAGCTGCTGATCGATTCGATGAGCTACCAGTATCTGGTCGGCGCAGAGATCGACTATAAGGACGACATCAACGGCGCGCAGTTCGTCATCAAGAACCCGAATGCTCAAACCACGTGTGGTTGCGGCTCGTCGTTCTCGGTTTGATTGCTGGCCGGTTAGGCGACAGGTTGTAAAAGAAAACGGGGCTTTGGCCCCGTTTTTTATTGCCTGAGCTAAAACCCCGGCTCGTCGATTAACGTGGGTAGATCGCCCCCAGCACGCGCTCGCCAGCAGCACCAGTGACTGCCGGCAAATTGCCCGGCAGCCGCGCCACGCAGCGCATCGCCAGCCATGCGAACGCCAGCGGCTCAACCTGGCTCGGCGGTACGCCGAGCGCGTCGGTTGTCATTACCGGCACGCCGCTTACGCCGCTGTCCTCCAGCGCCTGTTGCAGCGCTTTCAGAATCTCCGGATTGCGCGCACCACCGCCACACACATAGACCGCTTTGGCGTCCGACGCATGCCGCTCGATTTCGCGAGCAACTGTTACCGCGGTTAGCGCGACTAGTGTGGCTTGCACGTCGGCGGGGGCGAGCGCGGGGAACGGCTGGAGCTTTGCATCCATCCATTGCGGGTTGAACAAGTCGCGACCGGTGCTTTTCGGCGGTTGTTGCGAGAAAAAGGGCTCGTCGAGCAGGGCGTTCAGCAACGTGCGATCGACCTGTCCACCCGCGGCGAAATGGCCGTTCTCGTCAAAAGGCTTGCCGAGATGGCGCTGCGCCCATTCGTCGAGCAGCGCATTCGCCGGCCCGCAGTCGAAACCGCGTACGCCGCCGGTCGCATTGAGGATCGTGATGTTGCTGATGCCGCCAAGATTGCAGACCACCCGCGTTTCGTCTTTCGCACCGAAGACGGTGGCGTGAAATGCGGGCACGAGCGGTGCGCCCTGGCCGCCGGCCGCGACGTCGCGGCTGCGGAAGTCGGCGACCACGTCGATGTTCATCATTTCCGCGAGCAGCGCAGGATTGTTGATCTGCCGCGTGTACCCCTTTTCCGGCCGATGCCGCACCGTCTGGCCATGCACGCCGATCGCGCGGACCTCCGAGGCTGGCACGCGGCTGCCTTGCAGCAATTCGTGGCAGCACACCGTGTAGCGCGTGGCGAGCGCATTGGCAGCCAGCGCTTCGCGTTCGATCTCGTTGTCCCCCGGCTGTTGAAGCGCGAATAATGCCTCGCGCAAGCCTGCCGCGAAGCCGACAAACGCCTCGGCCAGCACCACTGGCGGTTTTCCTTTCGCGAATCTGACGGCAATACCGTCCACGCCGTCCATGCTCGTGCCGGACATCAATCCAAAATACACGCCATCTGCGGGGTCTTGCGCCACGTTGCTGCTCCTCTCGATGATTCGTTGCGACCTGTTTTAGCAGATTATCGACTCAAGCGCGGCCGAACATAAAGCGTCACGGTGCCAATGGTGCGGCCCGGCGGCGCAAAATCGCATGCCGGTGGGCGCTTGTGCCTGACTCAGTGGGCGCGGCGGCGCGCATCTATGGGACAATCTCCTTTTTTCGCGACTTCAAGTTTCCAGCATGAGCACCGAGTCCACCAAGCCCAGCCCCGCCTTCCCGATCACCGACGAAGTCCGTCACGCACTCGCCGTCACTAAACGCGGCGTCGACGAACTGCTGATCGAAGACGAATTCGCGCAAAAGCTCGCGAAGAGCGCGGCGACCGGTAAGCCACTGCGCATCAAGCTCGGTCTCGATCCGACCGCGCCTGACATCCACATCGGCCATACGGTTGTGTTGAACAAGATGCGCCAATTGCAGGATCTCGGTCACACGGTGATTTTCCTGATCGGCGACTTCACCTCGCTGATTGGCGATCCGTCGGGGCGCAACGCCACGCGCCCGCCGCTTACGCGCGAGCAGATCGAATCCAACGCGAAGACGTACTTCGAACAGGCCGCGCTCGTGCTCGACCGCGACAAGACCGAAATTCGCTACAACAGCGAATGGTCGATGCCGCTCGGCGCCGACGGCATGATCAAGCTCGCATCGCGCTACACGGTGGCGCGTATTCTCGAACGCGAAGACTTCACCAAGCGTTTCCAGGGCGGCGTGCCCATCTCGATCCACGAATTGCTGTACCCGCTGATGCAAGGCTACGACTCGGTCGCGCTGAATGCCGACCTCGAGCTCGGCGGCACAGACCAGAAGTTCAACCTGCTGGTGGGTCGTGAACTGCAGAAGCAATACGGTCAGGAACAGCAGTGCATCTTGACGATGCCGTTGCTCGAAGGCTTGGACGGCGTCGAGAAAATGTCGAAGTCGAAGAACAACTACATCGGCATCAGCGAAAAGCCGACGGACATGTTCGGCAAGCTGATGAGCATTTCCGATGTGCTGATGTGGCGTTACTTCGAACTGCTGTCGTTCCGTCCGATGGACGAGATCGCCGGCTTCAAAAAAGAGATCGAAGCGGGCCGCAATCCGCGCGATTTCAAGGTGATGCTCGGCCAGGAAATCGTCGCGCGCTTTCACTCGCAAGCCGATGCCGAGCGCGCGCTCGAAGACTTCAATCATCGCGCGAAGGGCGGCGTGCCGGACGATATCCCGGCCGTGACGCTCGCGGGCGCACCGCTCGCAATCGGCCAGTTGCTCAAGCAGGCCAACCTCGTGCCGTCGACCAGCGAGGCCTCGCGCAATATCGAGCAAGGTGGCGTGAAGATCGATGGTGCGACCGTGTCCGACAAGGGCTTGAAGGTTGAGGCCGGCGAGTACGTTGTGCAAGTCGGCAAGCGTCGTTTTGCGCGCGTCACGCTGACGGCTTGATGGCTCAGCGATAACGCGATGATGATTCATGCGTTCCATTTTGAGTCGAGACGATGATCGCGCTGATTCAGCGCGTGCGGCGCGCGGAAGTGCGCGTGGGCGATCGTGTGACCGGCGCGATCGAGGCGGGCCTGCTCGCACTCGTGTGCGCAGAACGTGGTGACACAGAGGCCGCAGCCGACCGGCTGCTCGCCAAGGTGCTCGGCTACCGCGTCTTCAGCGATGCGGCCGGCAAGATGAATCTCTCCGTGCAGAATCTCGACGGTGCCGGGCGCGCGGGCGGTTTGCTGCTCGTTTCGCAGTTCACGTTGGCCGCTGACACCAACAGCGGCCTGCGTCCGAGCTTTACGCCCGCCGCACCGCCCGATGAGGGCAAGCGGCTGTTCGATTACTTCGTCTCGGCAGCCCGTGCAAAGCACCCAACCGTCGAAACAGGCGAGTTCGGCGCCGATATGCAGGTGTCGCTCGTCAATGACGGGCCAGTCACGTTCTGGCTGCAGACGAACGCTTGAGATTCAACTGCCGTTGCGGGTGCAAGCGGCGGCATGTATCTACTCCTCCAGCCGCTTTTTGCGACAATAGCGGCTCGGCATAACCCGCTACCGGCGCTCGCTCTCATTCCATGACCACGCAGATTCTATTCATTCGCCACGGCGAGACCGACTGGAACCGCATCAAGCGCATTCAAGGTCACATCGATATTCCGCTCGCGACGACCGGCCTTGAGCAGGCGCAACGCCTTGCACGCCGCATCGCAAGTGAGGTGAAAGAGGGCGCGCGGCTTGACGCCATTTATTCGAGCGATCTGCTACGCGCACAGCAAACCGCGCAGCCGATCGCCGACGCGCTCGGCTTGCCGTTGCAACTGCGTGAAGGTTTGCGCGAGCGCTCATACGGCGCGTTCCAGGGGCATGACAGCGACGAGATCGCCGTCCGTTTCCCGGATGAATACGCGCACTGGCAGACCCGCGATGCGGGCTTTGCGCCCCCCGAAGGTGAATCGCAGCGCACCCTCTACCATCGCGTGCTGCATGCAATCGAGCCGATCGTCGCCGCGCATCGGGGCGGGCGGATCGCTGTCGTCGCCCATGGTGGCGTGCTGGACTGCGTGCGGCGGTTCGCCTGCGGATTGTCGCTCGATGCGCCGCGTGACTACGCGTTGCTGAACACGAGCGTCAACGTGGTCGATTATGCCGACGACGCCAGCAAAGCGACGATCGTGTCTTGGGCGGACGTGTCGCATCTCGACGCGCCGAGCGCGGACGATACCTTCAAGAGGGCGCCGGAACCGGGACGCTGAGCGCTCAGGGTGTGGCGGAATCCCAAATGCCGGCTATGGGGCTCGAAGCGTCTGGCGCGGCGAGACCGAAATGTCGGTACGTGAGCAGCGTGGCGACGCGGCCGCGCGGCGTGCGCTGCAGGAAGCCCTGCTGGATCAGATACGGTTCGAGTACGTCTTCAATCGTGTCGCGTTCTTCGCCGATTGCCGCGGCCAGATTGTCGACGCCGACCGGACCGCCGTCGAATTTATGCAGAATCGCTTCGAGCAGTTTGCGGTCCATCAGGTCGAAGCCGACCGCGTCCACGTCGAGCATTTTGAGCGCGGCGTCGGCCACTTCCGCGGTGATGTTGCCGTCTGCTTTTACCTCGGCGAAATCGCGCACACGGCGCAACAGCCGGTTCGCGATCCGTGGCGTGCCGCGCGCGCGCTTGGCGATTTCGAAGGCGCCATCCGGGTGGATCTGCGCATGCAGCAACGACGCTGAACGCGTGACGATGCGCGCCAGTTCTTCGGCGTTATAAAACTCGAGTCGCGCGACGATCCCGAAGCGATCGCGCAGCGGATTGGTCAGCATGCCCGCGCGCGTGGTCGCGCCGACCAGCGTGAACGGCTGCAGATCCAGCTTCACGCTGCGTGCAGCGGGTCCCTCGCCGATCATGATATCGATCTGATAGTCCTCCAACGCCGGATAGAGAATTTCTTCGACGACCGGCGAGAGCCGGTGGATTTCGTCGATGAACAGGACGTCGTTGGCTTCGAGATTGGTGAGCAACGCGGCGAGGTCGCCGGCGCGCTCGAGCACCGGACCGGAGGTTTGCCGCAGATTGACCCCCATTTCCCGCGCGATGATGTGCGCGAGCGTGGTCTTGCCGAGACCTGGCGGCCCGAACAGCAAGACGTGGTCGAGCGATTCGGAACGGCGCCTGGCGGCCTCAATGAAGATTTCCAGCTGACCGCGTATTTTTTCCTGCCCGACATATTCTTCGAGCTGGCGCGGGCGCAACGCGCGCTCGAACGCTTCTTCGTTCGGCGAGACGGGCGTGGCCGCAATGATGCGCTCGGGGGCGAGTTTGTCGGTTTCGATCATGCGTTCATTGTACCGCGCGCGCCCGCCTTAACTTCAGCCCTTGGAGAGCGCCTTCAGCGCGAGCTTGATGCCCTCGGAAACGCCGGTGCCCGCCGGCACGTTCTTGACGGCCGCCAACGCTTCTTTTTCGGAGTATCCCAATGCGATCAGTGCGTTCAGGATGTCGGAGGCGTGGTCGGATGCCGACGCCGCGCCGGCCATCGCGCCCAGGTCGGCGCCGATCTTGCCCTTCAGTTCAAGGAGCAGCCGCTCAGCCGTCTTCTTACCGATGCCAGGCACGCGTGTGAGGCGCGCTGCGTCCTGCATCGTGACGGTCTGCGCCAGTTCATGCACGCTCATGCCGGAGAGCACGGCGAGCGCCATGCGCGCGCCGATGCCCGTGATCTTCAGCAGTTCACGGAAGGTCGAGCGTTCCTCGGCGGAGCCGAAGCCGTAAAGCAGATGTGCGTCTTCGCGCACGATCATTTGCGTGAGCAGCACGACGCGTTCGCCGGTCGACGGCAGGTTGTAGAACGTGCTCATCGGCACGTCGACTTCGTAGCCGACGCCGTTGCAGTCAACGAGCAGATGCGGCGGGTTTTTTTCCAGCAGAACGCCGGCAATGCGACCGATCATGGCGGATTCAATCTTGAGAGAAAGGGCGAGTGTAGCGCAGCGAGTGGGCGGCGGTGATATGCAAAAGAGCGTTGGGGAGCGGCGAGCCCGGATCGGAGCCGCTGAGCGCGCGCGGACCTGGAGGCGCGGCAGCGAGAAGGCGCGCAATAGTCGCGGCGCACTACGCCCAATCGCGGTCGCGGCGCACTACGCCCAATCGCGGTTGACCTGTGCGTTGCGGCCCCCTAGACTGAGATCCCTTTTGGCGGGTTCTCGCCCGGCACAACCCAGAAGGAGCTTCCATGCTGAGCCTCACCACTCTCGCGCTGTTTGCCGGTGCGTGTCTCGCGTTGACCGCCGCGCCCGGCCCCGACATGTTGCTGATCGCTTCGCGCAGCGTGAGCCAAGGACGTCCTGCAGGTTTCGCCTCGTTGGCGGGGATTCTGGTCGGCACTTACTGTCATGCACTGGCCGCCGCTTTCGGTCTGTCGCAGCTGTTTCTGGCCGTACCGATGGCCTATGACGTCGTGCGTTTTGCCGGCGCCGCCTACCTGCTGTATCTCGCCTGGAAGACGTTCCGCACGCAAGGCACGGTGCTATCGCCGAATGCGTCGATGAACCGTTATCCGGTCGGCCGTATTTTCCGGCAGGGTCTCTTCACTAATTTGCTGAATCCCAAAGTCGCGCTGTTCGTGCTCGCGCTGTTTCCGCAATTCGTACGGCCCGAAGCGGGTTCGGTGGCGTTGCAGATTATGGTGTTGGCTACGGTGCTGAATCTCATCGGGTTGTGCGTGAACGGCGCGGTGATTCTGATGGCGAGCAAGTTGAGCCGTAAGCTGTCGGCGGGGCGCCGGCCGTCGCGGGTGCCGCAGTATCTGCTGGGGACAGTGTTCACCGGGCTAGCTTGCCGGTTGGCGCTGGCGAGTCGGAACTGAGTGCCTACCCCACCAAGCGTCCACGTCTGACGCGCAAACCCTTCTTCGCCAGCGAAGGCGCAATGCCGCCGAGCGTACTAAGCGTCGAGCCGCTGTGCGCGTGGCAGATCGCCATACCAAGGGCGTCAGCGGCGTCGGTGCCCGGTACGCCGGAGAGGTTGAGGAGCCGCACCACCATCTGCTGCATCTGCTCCTTGGTTGCGCGGCCGTAACCGACCACAGCCTGCTTCAACTGCAGCGCCGTATATTCCGCGACCGGCACGCCGCCCGCCACCAGTCCACAGATCGCCGCGCCGCGCGCCTGGCCGAGCAGCAGGGTGGATTGCGGGTTGACGTTGACGAACACCTTTTCGATCGCCGACTGGTCCGGCGAATGCTGGCGGATCAACGTCGAAATGCCTTCGAAAATGGTGCCAAGACGCGACGGCAGATCGGCGTCGGCGGTTTTGATCACGCCGCTTGCGACGTAGCTGAGCGTGTGTCCGGTTTGATCGATTACGCCAAAACCGGTCACGCGCAAGCCGGGGTCGATGCCGAGAATTCTCATGAGGTGCCGCGCATGCGGGGAAAACTTAGTGCTTGCGATACTACAACGAACGCGCCGAGTGGCGGTTGGTGTACAGCGATGCCGGCGGAATAAAAACTGCTGCTGCATGCGTTGAGAGGGGGGCGCACATGGAGCACTATCGGAATCTCAGCGGCGACTCAGGCGTCGACGCGTACGAAATCGGCGACGACTTCGTCGCGGTCCGCTTCAGATCGGGCGTCGTGTATTGGTACACGGAGGCGAGCGTCGGCGCGAAGCACGTCGGTATGCTCAAGCGTCTGGCGCAGCAAGGGCGGGGGCTTAGCACCTACATTAGCCAGCACGCAGACGTGAGCGGAGGCTACGCGAGAAAGGACCCGGACGACTAAACCAGTGCCGCAGGGAGACGTCGGCCTGAGGCGGTGGTCTGAAAGGCGCAGCCAAGAAGAGCGGCCGGGAGCGGTCAAAGAGCAGCCAACCGCCAACCAACACGCCTGCCAACCGCACAACACGACCGCACCACACGACCGCACCACACGACCGCACCACACGACCGCACCACACGACCGACCTGGCGCCCCCACCCAAACACCGCCAAAAGAAAAACGGCCGGGCGGAAAATCCACCGAGCCGTTTCGCTCCGGCTACGTTAGCGACGACCGCATCGCAAAGAATCAGGCGGTGTCCGCGAAGCCGAAATCAATGCCGGAAGTGACGCACCCCGGTCAACACCATCGCGATATTGTGCTCGTCCGCTGCGCCGACTACTTCATCATCACGCATCGAGCCGCCCGGTTGAATCACGCAGGTCGCGCCTGCCGCGACCACCACATCCAGGCCGTCACGGAACGGGAAGAACGCATCCGAGGCGACGGCCGAACCGGTCAGCGTCAAACCGGCGTTTTGCGCCTTGATGCTCGCAATACGCGCCGAGTCCACGCGGCTCATCTGGCCCGCGCCGACGCCGAGCGTCATGCCGTTGCCGCAGAACACGATCGCGTTCGACTTCACGTACTTGGCGACGCGCCACGCGAACAGCAGATCGTCCATTTCCTTCGGCGTCGGGTGACGCTTCGTGACCACGCGCAATTCGTGCGGTTGCACGTTCTTCGAATCGAGCGATTGCACCAGCAGGCCGCCGCCAACGCGCTTCAGATCGAACGCGTTATGGCCTGCGCCCAAAGCGATTTCCAGGAGACGCACGTTCTGCTTGGCCGCGAACACCTGGCGAGCCGCCGCGCTGAACGATGGTGCGATCAGCACTTCGACAAACTGCTTGGCCACCGCTTGCGCCGCCGTTTCGTCGACTTCACGGTTGAACGCGATGATGCCGCCGAACGCCGAGGTCGGATCGGTCTGGAACGCCTTCGCATACGCTTCGTTCGCGTCCGCGCCGACGGCCACGCCGCATGGATTCGCGTGCTTGACGATCACGCAGGCCGGCACGTCGAACGTCTTCACGCATTCCCACGCAGCATCGGAATCGGCGATGTTGTTGTACGACAGTTCCTTGCCCTGCAACTGGCTGTAGTTCGCCAGTGCGCCCGGCTGCACCGCCAGGTCGCGGTAAAACGCGGCGCTTTGATGCGGGTTTTCGCCGTAGCGCAGGTCCTGCACCTTGGTGAACGCCAGGTTGAACGTAGCCGGGTAAGCATTGCGCGACGAATGTTGCAGCTCGTCGGTCAGGCTCGTCAGGTAGTTCGTGATCGCGCCGTCGTACTGGGCGGTGTGCGCGAATACCTTGGTGGCGAGGCGGAAGTTCGTCTTGTACGAAACCGCGTTGCTGTTCGCGCGCATTTCGTCGAGCACGACTGCGTAATCCGCCGGATCGACCACCACCGTCACGTCGCGATGATTCTTCGCGGCCGAGCGCAGCATGGTCGGGCCGCCAATGTCGATGTTCTCGATCGCGTCTTCCAGCGAGCACTCTTCTTTCGACACGGTCTGCACGAACGGATACAGATTCACGACCAGCAGGTCGATCGTCGGGATGTCGTGCTTTTCAAGCGCTGCCATGTGTTCCGGCAGGTCGCGGCGCGCGAGAATGCCGCCGTGCACCTTCGGATGCAGCGTTTTCACGCGCCCGTCCAGCATTTCCGGGAAGCCCGTGTAGTCGGCGACTTCGGTGACGGGCAGACCCGCGTCCGCGAGGAGTTTCGCGGTGCCGCCGGTCGACAGGATCTTGACGCCGAGGTCCGACAGCGACTTGGCGAAGTCGACGATGCCGGACTTATCGGAAACGGAGATGAGCGCTTGCTTGATCATGATGAAGACGAAAAGCCGAAGGGAAACGTGGCAGGGCGCAAAAGAAACTAAAACAAGCTACAACGAGCTACAAGAGGCCGTGCTGTTGCAGTTTCTTGCGCAGCGTATTGCGGTTGATGCCGAGATACTCGGCGGCCAGCGACTGGTTGCCGCCGGCCTGCTCGAGCACCACTTCGAGCAATGGTTTTTCTACGCATGAAATGACCATGTCGTAGACGTCATGCGGATTGGAGCCGTCGAGATCCTGGAAATACATCCCCAGACTGTCGCGGACAGATTGTTCGATATTGTTCTTGCTCATGCTGCTAGTCGGTCGGTATGGTCCGGCTCGCCGTCGTTCTTGGTGAGCGTCTCGTCGACGTAGACGAGGCGGTCGGAGATCGCCTTTTGGGCGTCGAAGAACTCGTTGACGGCGAGGAGTTGTTCGCGCGTGGTGTCCAGCGTATTCATGCGGTGCCGGAACACGTTGGCGCCAGAAAGGCCGCGAGTGTACCAGCCGATATGCTTACGCGCTGTGCGTACGCCCGTAAATTCGCCGTAGAACGCGTAGTGATCTTCGAGATGCTCGTTCATGACCTGCTGGATTTCGTCGATGCGCGGCGGCGGCAACAACTCGCCCGTTTGCAGGAAATGCTCGATCTCGCGGAACAGCCACGGACGCCCCTGCGCGGCGCGGCCGATCATGATGGCATCGGCGCCGGTGGCGGCGAGCACTTCGCGGGCTTTTTGCGGCGACGTTATGTCGCCATTGGCGACCACCGGAATGCGCACCGCCGCTTTGACGGCGGCGATGGTCTCGTATTCGGCGTCGCCGTGATACAGGTCGGCGCGCGTGCGGCCATGCACGGTCAGCATCGAAATGCCGGCGGCCTCTGCCAGACGCGCGACGGAGAGTGCGTTCTTGTTGTCGCGGTCCCAGCCGGTGCGGATCTTCAGCGTGACGGGCACGGCATCCGGCCCGATGCCCACCGCGCCTACCACCGCCTCGACGATGCGCTGAACCAGCGGTTCGTTCTGCAGCAAGGCCGAACCCGCGGCCACGTTGCACACCTTCTTGGCCGGACAGCCCATGTTGATGTCGATGATCTGCGCGCCGTTCGCCACGTTGTAACGTGCCGCTTCGGCCATCATGGCCGGATCGGCACCGGCGATCTGCACGGCGATCGGCTCGACCTCGCCGGTGTGGTTGGCACGGCGCATGGTCTTTTCGCTTTTCCACAACTGCGCGTTCGAGGCGACCATTTCCGACACCGCATAGCCCGCGCCCAGCCGTTTGCACAACTGCCGGAACGGCCGGTCGGTCACGCCGGCCATGGGGGCGACGAACAGGTTATTGCGCAGATTGTGGGAGCCGAGAGTGGGCATGACTTGGACGCGCCTGTGACCGATTGCTTCAGTTTCTTTTCAGATTCTGTCAATCGGAGCATTCGCGAAATGCGAGGGAAAACCGCTATTTTAGCGTTAACAGATAGCCGGCACCTGACTTGCATCTGTCGTAACTCATTAAATCTTCTATGAAAGTGGTCCGGTTCATAGAGCCGGCACCGCTCGCGCGGCCTCGCATATGGGCCGGATTGCGGTGCCTAAAAAGCGTGCAGAGGCTGTGGGCCGCGACCAGGCGGCGCGCTCAGCGGCGTTGACCGAACATCATTTGCCGCGCCAGTGCGGTTTTCACCGGCGGCACGAATTCGAGCGCAGTGAGGGCGAGGCCGCGCAAGGTGGCGAGCGGCGGGAAGTCGACAGTGAAAAGACGTGCCAGCGTATCGGTCGCGCCGATCGTCAGGCGCCGGTCGAGCGCGCGGCGTTGTGCGAACGTCGCCAGTGCGAGCGGGGTGGGGCCTTCCACCGACAAGGCATCGGCGAGCGCGTGCGCGTCGCGCAGACCGAGATTCAGACCTTGGCCCGCGACCGGATGCAGCGTCTGCGCCGCATTGCCGATTGCGACGACATGGCCCTTCACGAGCGTATCGACCGCGTTGAGTCCCAGCGGGAACGACGCGCGTCCTTTTATTTGCGTAAAACTGCCCATGCGGCTGCCGAACGCGGCGCCGAGTTCGCGCAGGAAATCGTCGTCCGGGAGCTGTGCGCGTCGCGCTGCTTCGTCGGGTGCACAGCACCAGACCAGCGCGTAATTCGCGCCGCGCACGCCGCCCATCGGCAGCAGCGCGATCGGCCCTTGCGACGTGAAGCGCTCCCACGCCACATGCGGTTTCGGCGCCGACACGCTGACCGTGCCGACCAGCGCGGTTTGCCCGTAATCGCGCGTACCGCCGCCATCAGTATGACCTACGCCCCTGGCGGTTTTCTGGTCGCCGAACAGGCTGCCTTCCGCATTCACCAGAATTCGCGTGCGCAGATTGCGTGTGACACCGGCGGTTTCGATCGGCAGTGTGACGCCGTCGAGGTCCTGAGTCGGCGCCGCCGCGGAAGTGGAGCGGAACCAGTGTACGGACGTCGCATGCACCGTCTCGGCGAGACCATGCACGATCGAGCCATAACGCAGTACGTAGCCGAGCGCCGGCAAGCCATGCTCGCTGTGGTCGATCAGCGTGCGGCCGAAATGGCCGCGCTGCGACACGTGGATGCGCTGGATCGCGGTAGCGTCGGCGGGCCAGCTCAGCGGTTCGAGAATCATCCGGCTGCCATGCGACACGGCGATCGCGCGCGGATCGGCAATCGAATCTTCCGGCTCGCGCGCGTCGATCAGCGCGATCTTCAGCGCCTGCGTCGCGCTGCGGCGCGCCAGCCAGCCGGCAAGCGCCAGCCCGACCGGCCCGGCGCCGACGATCGTCACGTCGAAATCGAACGGATGGTCGGACGCGGCGGGTTTCAGAATCACCGTCGACTGGGAAACGTCGTTCATTGCGGGCACTTCCTCGGGTTACTGCCTGGATTGCTTCTGGGTCGACTCTGGGTCACTGTCCAGCTTCCTGGGCCGCGCGGGCTTGCTGCATCAGCGTCTCGATCTCGTCGGCCGCCACCGGGACGTCGCGTGTGATCAGTTCACAACCGGCCGGCGTGACGATCGCGTCGTCCTCGATGCGGATGCCGATGTTCCAGTAGCGTTCGGGCACGCCTTCGGCCGGACGGATATACAGACCGGGCTCGATGGTCAGCGTCATCCCCACCTGCAGCGTGCGCCACGGCAGCGCGCCCGCTTCGTCGCGCGGCGCGCTGCGTTCGCGGTAGTCGCCGACATCGTGCACGTCCATGCCGATCCAGTGGCCGGTACGGTGCATATAGAACGGCGCATAGGCGCGCTCGGCGATCGCGTCGTCAACCGAGGCGAACTTCGTGCGATCGATGATGCCGGTGTCGAGCAGCCCTTGCGACAGCACGCGCACGGCGGCCTGATGCGGATCGTCGAAGGTGGCGCCGACGCGGGTGGCCTCGACGGCAGCCTGCTGGGCGGCCAGCACGATGTCGTACAGCTCGCGCTGCGCCGGCGTAAAGCGGGCGCTTGCCGGAAAGGTGCGGGTGATGTCGGATGCGTAGCCGTCGAGTTCGCAGGCGGCGTCGATCAGGATCAGATCGCCGTCCTGGGCAATCGCGTTGCCGGCCGGATAGTGCAGCACGCAGGCGTTGGCGCCTGCAGCGACGATCGACGTGTAAGCCGGCGCCTGCGCGCCGAACTTGCGGAACATGTAGAGCAGTTCGGCCTCGAGTTCGTACTCACGCACGCCGGGGTGGCAGGCCGCCATGGCGCGGCGGTGCGCTTGCGCGGAAATCTGTCCGGCGCGGCGCATGATGGCGAGTTCGTGGGCATCTTTGACGAGCCGCATGTCGTCGAGCAGCGGGATCAGGTCATGCGCGACGGTGGGGGCGGCGACGCCGCCGCGGCTTTGTGCGCGCACAGCGTCGAGCCAGCCGCGCACCTGTTCGTCCAGTTCCGCCGACGTGCCGAGCGCGTAGTGCAGCGACGGTTTGTCAGCCAGAATGCGCGGCAGTTGCGTATCGACTTCCCTCACGGCGAAGGCGGCGTCGAAGCCGAACGCCTCGCGCGCGCCGTCCGGCCCGAAACGGAAACCTTCCCACGTTTCGCGCTCGACATTCTTCTCGCGACAGAACAGGATCGAAGCCGGCTCGCCAGATGCTGCGCTGGCGTCGAGCACCAGCAACGCCTCGGGCTCGGTGAAGCCGGTCAGATAGTAGAAATAGCTATCGTGCCGGTAGGGGTAGTCGGCGTCCCGGTTGCGTACCTTTTCCGGCGCGGTGGGGACGATGGCGACGCCCCCGCCCGCTGCGCGCAGCGCGGCGAGTACGCGCTCGCGGCGCGTGCGGTAGACGTCGATGGCGATGGTGGGTTCGGTCGGCTGGTTCATCTCACGATTGTAGCGCCCAATGCGGAGACTTATTTTGCGCGGATACTGGCGGGGGAAGGTCGTCGCTTCAACCACATTAGCCATTCGGCCGGGTAGACGGCGCGCGAGCGTCGCGGCAATGTTGCAATCCATCCACAGCGAGCATCCATGCGGCTTGCGAAGCGACTGCGCTGTGCTCGGGAATGCCGCCGACCACTTATACTTTCGCCGAATTCAAGAAAAGGCAGATGGTAATGATGAAACTCATCGGTTCGCTCGCCAGCCCGTTCGTGCGCAAAGCGCGGATCGTTCTGGCCGACAAGAAGATCGACTACGAACTCGTGCCCGAGAACGTCTGGGCGCCCGAGACCACGATTCACACCTTCAATCCGCTCGGCAAGGTGCCGTGCCTCGTGATGGAAGACGGTGAAGCGGTGTTCGACTCGCGGGTGATCTGCGAATACGTCGATACGCTGTCGCCAGTTGGCAAGCTGATTCCGCCGTCAGGCCGCGAGCGCGTCGAAGTGCGCTGCTGGGAAGCGCTCGCTGACGGCATCCTTGACGCCGCGGTGCTGATTCGCCTCGAAAGCACCCAGCGCACGCCAGAGCAGCGCGTGGACGCATGGGTCGCGCGGCAGCAACGCAAGATCGACGAAGGTCTGATCGCGATGTCGCAGGGCTTGGGCAGCAAGCCGTGGTGCACGGGCAATCACTACACGCTCGCGGACATTGCAGTGGGTTGCGCGCTGGGCTACCTCGATTTCCGCATGCCTGAGTTGAACTGGCGCGAAGGGTATCCGAATCTGGATAAGCATTTCCAGAAGTTGTCGCTGCGTCAGTCGTTTATTGACACGGCGCCGGCGAATTGAGCGAAGTGTTCGCGGCTGCCTGGCGGTGCGGTTGTCTGGATCACGCCGCCTGCAATTTTCGCCAGATTGCAAAATGATGTCATTGAAGCTTCCAGAAGCCTGAATATAAGCTTACGTTTGTGGTAAAAATGCGCCTGCTCGTCAGGCGCATTTTTTTGTCTGCCGCGTGGTGCAATGGTTTATGCAATCGACATACATGGAGTTTTTCTCCGGTGATATGCGGCCATTGCGAATGGCGGTGCATTAACGGCGCCGTCGATATTAATAACATCCGCAAAAGAGACTTCCACCATGAAACCGTACCGCTTTGTCATTGCCGCTTCCGCCTGCGCATTGTTTGCTGCGTGTTCGAACATCAGCAACGTTAATCCGACCGCTTTGATCCAGTCCGGCCAGCAGGCCGCTCAGGCCGCCACATTAAGCGACGCTGACGTGCGCGCGCTGACCGACAAGTCGTGCGCGCAGCTGGATAGCGAAAATCAGATTGCCGCCGCGAACAGCAAGTACCAGAAACGCCTGAACAAGATCGCCGCGCAACTGGGCAATAACATCAACGGCGTGCCGGTGAACTACAAGGTGTACGTCACCAAAGATGTGAATGCATGGGCGATGGCAAATGGCTGCGTGCGCGTCTATAGCGGGCTGATGGACATGATGAACGACAACGAAGTGCGCGGCGTGGTCGGTCATGAGATGGGCCACGTTGCACTCGGCCATACGAAGAAGGCGATGCAGGTCGCGTACGCGACTTCGGCGGCGCGCTCGGTGGCATCGTCGGCGGGTGGTGTGGCGGGGTCGTTGTCCGGCTCGCAGCTCGGCGATTTCTCCGAGAAGCTGATTAACGCGCAGTTCTCGCAAACCCAGGAAAGTGCTGCGGACGATTATTCGTTCGACTTGCAGAAAAAGAAGAATCTCGATCCGTCGGGATTAGTGACGGCGTTCAACAAGCTCTCGCAACTGGACGGCGGTAAGTCGAGTATGTTGAGTTCGCATCCGTCTTCGCCGGCACGCGCACAGCATATTCAGCAGCGGATCGCTTCGAATCAGTAAAACCCGATTCTTTCATGTACGTGCTCCTTGATTTTGCAGGGGCACGTTTTTCCGTAGTTGGATCTTGTAAATGCCCGTCATGCGAGAATATTTTCCTACGTTGGGGGCATTGATTTCCTACGTTAATCAAAAAATTGACTGATTGTTATTCGATTGGAAATCCCATATTCTCCGCAGGCCACTCATAAAGCATAAGAGTCTTTGAGGCGACATCGATGATTCAACTCTCGGGTTCATTTGCAGCACGCACCGCTGGTGTCAGGCCGATTAGTGCTTGTTGTATTGCAGCCTGCCTGGTGATGCTTTCTTCTGCCGTTCGTGCCGAAGACATCACCTACGGATATGACGCATTAGGGCAGCTCACCTCGGTGGCGGTCGCGGGTGCTAGCGCGTATTACGACTACGATGCGGCGGGTAATATCACGGCGATCAGGCGACAGGGGGCGGCTGCGGCGGTGCCGGCGAGTAGTGGAGGTTCTTTCCGTGCCACTGAAGATTCGCGGCCACCCTCGCCTGCCTCAGCCCAGACCAGGGTGCGCTAGGCGCTCGCGGCGATCGATCCCTTTCCGGTTTCTCGAGATTCTTATGCGATCCATTGATGCTCTTGTGGTGCGTCGCGCGCTGTTGCGCCCGTTCGTGCTGTTTTTGTTCGTGTTGATGTCGTGGTTTGCCGCGCCGCATGCGCATGCCGAAACCGACTGTCCTTCGCTGTACATCGCGGTCGGCGCGTATCCCTCCGATCCGCTGTGCCCGATACAGGCGTCTACCGCCAGTTTCGGTATGGGCAGCTATAACTGCGCGGACCCGGCTGTCATCGCCACCTACTGTAGCGGCCCCTCCAACGGCACCACGGATGAACCGCCGTCGCCCGACGAAGCCGCCGCCCTCGATGGCGACGGGACGGACGGGCAACCCGGCGACGCGGGCGGATGCTCGGGAGGAGACGCCTCCGCGGGTTGCGGCAGCAGCACCTCGGGCGGTGATCCGGTCAGGTTGTACACGGGCCAGTTCCATCTGGTCAGCCACGACCTCCATGTAGCCGACACGATCGCGCTGGATCTGGCACGTGTGTACCGCAGCAGCGCCTACGACACGTCGGGCAGACCGATGGCCGGTGCCTTTGGCATCGGCGCGACGTTCAACTACGACCAGTACCTGACGTTCAGCGCCGCCGATTCTAACGGCTTGAGACCACTCGTCGAGCTGTACCTGCCGAGCGGCATCCGCATCCCGTTCACGGCGCGAGCCAACACCACCACGATCTGGGACAACCTGACGAGCCCGGGCGATTACTTCAAGGCCACCCTCAGCAACAGCGGCAGCGCGAAGGTATTGACACTGCGCGATGGACGGGTGCAGCGCTTCACGATGGCGGCCGGGACCTACCGGCTGAGCAGCGTGAAGGATCGCAACGGCAATACGGTGTCGATCGCGCGCAATAGCAAAACCGGTGCGATCACCAGCATCACCGGTCCGAACGGGCGCGTGCTGACATTCACCGCAATCGTGGGCACACGCGGCACGCCGCTGATTTCCCGCGTCAGCGATCCGCTGAACCGCCAGGTCAACTACACCTACGACAGCCAGGACCGTCTGACGCAGGTGACTGACGCCGGCGGCGGCGTATGGAAATACGGCTGGGACAGCAAATCACGGCTGGTGACGGTCACGGATCCGGAAGGTAACGTTCAGGTCACCAATACCTACGACGACAACGACCGCGTTATTTTCCAGAAACTCGCGGATGACAGCACGTTCGGCTTCGCCTACACGGTTGCTAACGGCAAGGTCACGCAAACCGCAGTGACAGACCGGCGCGACAGCATCCGGCGCGTTGAATTCGACGCAAACGGACGGGTGGTGCGCAACACGTATCCGGCCGGCCAGTCGATCCAGCAGGTCCAGACCTTCACGTACGACGCAACGGGCCGGGTGACGAACCTCACTGCGGGCGATCGCCAGTACGCGTACACCTACGACACGAACGGCAATCGCACGAGCGAGGCTGACCAGGCAGGCACGCTGGTTACACGGACGTTCGACAGTTATAGCCAATTGCTGACCGAGGCGCAGGCGGGCGACCCGCAGCGTGGCGTCGCCACGGTGTACACGTACGACCCGAACGGCAACCTGCTGACGGTCACCGACCGCATGGGTAACCGCACGACTTTCACAAACGATGGTCAGGGCCGCCCGCTGACGGTGACCGATGCGCTCAAGGGCGTGACCAGGTTCACGTATACCGGCGCGGATCTGACCAGCGTTACCGACCCACTGAAGCGCACCACCCAGTACACAACGGATGCCGCCGGCCGTGTGACGGTCGTGCAGGATCCGCTGGGCAATAAAACGAAACGCACGTTCGACGCGCTGGACCGCACGACTGACGTCACCGATGCACTGAACGGTGTGACCCGCTTCACGTGGGATCGCAATGGACACCTGCTCGGTCAGGCGGATCCAAAGGGCGTAACGACGCGCTACACGTACAACGCGATCGGCCTGCCGGTGAGTAAGACCGATCCGCTGGACCACAGCGAGACGTACACGTGGAACAGCGCGGGGCAATTGGCGACAGTGACTGACCGCAGAGGCCAGTTGAGGACGTACTGGTATGACGCGGCGGGCCACCTAAATTCGATCTATTTCATGCCGGACGGTAATCCGAACGCCAGGCCGGTTCGGAATTTGGGCTATGGCTGGGATGAGTTTGGCCGGTTACGGGGGACCAGTGATAGTGGCCAAAACCGGTCCCCCGGCGGTACGAATTTTTACTACGATAGTGTCACCGGCAAATTTAACCAGTGGATTGATATTCCGGCAGGCCAGCAGGGGCCGTGGTGGCTGCGCTATGCGGCTGACAGCCGGGATCTGTCGCGCATCGAGATGAAAGACGCGACGGTGGACTACAGCCGCGACGCCGAACACCGGGTCACGCAGATCCAGTACAGGGTGAACGACGAAGCGCCGCGCACGTTCCGCTACAGCTATGACGCGCTAGGCCGGCTTAGTGAGGCGACGCTGGCCAACGGGATCACGGCAGACTACGTGTGGGATGCAGCCAGCCAGCTGACTGGCATTACGTACAAACGTGCCGATGGCAGCGTGCTGGGTGACCTGACATACGGCTATGATCTGGGCGGCCATCGCACGAAGGCGGCCGGGAGCATGGCGAAAGTAGACCTGCCACAGGCGGTGAACGACGCGCAGTACAACGCGGCGAACCAGTTGACGCGCTGGGCGGGCAAGTCGTTTGCCTATGATCTGAACGGCAATTTGGCCAGCGATGGTGTGAACCAGTACAAATGGGACGAGCAGAACCTGCTTGGGCAGATCAGTGGCGGTGTGAACGCGAGCTTCAGCTACGACATCTGGGGCCGTCGCCGGGACAGGACGATCAATGGTCACCGGACACAGTCGTTCTGGATTGGCGATGAGTTGAACTTCACGATTGTCGACAACGACTACGCGCGCCGTATCCGTCAATTCTCGCCGTATCCGGAGAGCGGGCTGGATGAACTGACGTACCGGCGTATCGGGGACGATGCGAGTCAGGACCGGTATGTCCTGCGCGATGCGAATAACAATGTGATTGCGCTGACGGACGCGAACCAGCAGATCGTGACGCAATATCGGTACGAGCCGTACGGCACGACGACGCAGAGCGGTGCGGCGGATGTGAATCCGCAGCAGTACACGGGGCGGGAGAGTGATGGGACGGGGCTGTATTACTACCGGAACCGGTATTACAGCCCGAGCACGGCACGGTTCATCAGTGAAGACCCGATTGGCTACGCGAGTGGACAGACGAATGCGTATGCCTACGTCAATGGAAATCCCGTGTCGCTGTACGACCCCTTCGGGCTCTGGAGCATCAGCGCTGGCGGCTACGTAGTTGTCGGTGGGCAGGTCACTGTCTATGGGGATGGCTCAAATATTACGGGCGTCGGAGGGCGCGGTGGCTTCGGCGTAGGTGGGGGAGTTAGTTATGATCCAAACGGCGCGCCTCCCAGCAGAGGTGATACGGGTTCATCCGTAACTATCGGTGGCTTTGCGGAGGCCGGCGCTAGTTGGGGGCCCTTTGCCACAAGCGTTGGGGTTTCCAATGGAGTGGAATTCAACCAGTCCGGTTCTTCAGGGCTTCCGGGATTCGGGGGAAGGCCCTATCGAGGGTCGGGAAGTGGCGTTGCGATCGGATTTCCGAGTGATGGATTTAGAGGTTCTGCCTGCGCAGCAGTTGGCATTGAGGTGACCAATACTCGTGGAAAATAAATTCATGATTTGGCCTGCGATCAAGATCGTAGTGCTGTTGGGCGCTCTGATCGCAGGACTTTTTGCGTCACCGCTTGACCATTTTCCGCTGGCGGTTAGGGCATTTATTGGACTAGTAGGAGCGGCAATGGGCGCGCTATTTTCCTTGGGGTTTCTCCTGTTGCACCATGTTGCTTGGCCCAAAAAAAGAAAATGGGAGATGCCAACATGGTCGAGTGGTTTGGTGTCGCCATGGCAATGGATACATCTTTTCTCCATGGCGATCTTGTCAATAAGCGTTGGTGAGTGGGTGGCCCTTTTTTTCAGATATGGATGGCATGAATCTACCCAATCACTAATATTTTTCGGAGTGGGGGCCGGGATGTGGGTGGGCGTTCGACTCGGGGTTTTCATTTTTAAATCAAGAATACCTGCCTCCTCATGCTCAGAAATATCTGCGTAGAGCTTGCACCGGCAGCCTGACGCTGGCATGACCGGCGATGGGCCATCTGTTCTTCGGCATGCGCCAAAAGTGGCGGTACGTACGTTCGAGTGGTGCAACTATGACGCAACCTCCCAACTGTAAACGGTAGTGAATATCGCAGTACCGTTGTATTACTATCGGAACCGGTATTACAGTCCGGCGACCGGACGGTTCATCAGTGAAGACCCGATCGGGTGGGCGAGTGGGCAGACGAATGCGTATGCTTATGTAGGTGGGAATCCGGTTCAGTTCAGAGATCCGCGCGGGTTGCAGGCAATTCCGGTTCCTGCGCCCCCTCCACTGGCTGGGCCGAGTTGCAGTCCAGGATCGAGAGATGTTCCGAAGTGGTTTCAGGACCTGATTGATGGGTTGACTTTTAATAGGCCCAAAAATCCACCCGATGAGGGTCCGGCAAATGGTTGGATTGAGGGTCCGCGTCGGGGGCGTGAATACGGACCGGATGGTTTGCCGCAGCGCGACTATGACAAACCGCACCAAGGCAACGAGGTGGATCATGTGCATGAATGGCCAGGGGGCGCGCGCGAGGAGCCGGGGCGTCCTTACTCGCCGTGGCCCCGAAAACCATGACAGACGGGAGCGCATCGATGATTGATTTCTCTGATTTCGTGGAGGCGCATGTCACTGGAATCACCTTTACTGAGGACGATAAAGGCGTCAGCATTTTTTTCCGCGGACAAGCTAGACAGCGCTTCACGCTGGTTGCGGAAGGAGTGGATCGCTTTGTTGCTGATGAATTCCGCGAGCAGAACATTGTTGACAGAGTTCATCTGTGGGATTCGGCGAGTGAGCCGAATGACTATCGGGATTCTCTAGCGCTTCTGTTGTCCGGGGTGAGTGGTGACCAGAGGAATGAGGCAGTCTGGTTACCGGTGATTGAGCGCGAAGTGGTTGCGATCGAGCGAGGGGAAAAAGTGTTCGTCGAAATCGAGCCTGTATATGGCGGATGGATTGTTCTTCTTGCGAAGAGCGTAGCCATAAACAGGTAGATGTGTTTGGGGATGAAGTTGTGACAGAGGGGCCGCATTCGCGGCCCCTCTGTATTTAAAGCGGCGTAATGATGAGCTTCTGGTGCTCGACGGTAATACGCACGCGCTGTCCAGGCTCAAAGCCGGCGGTCTCGATCCATCGTCCGGAGAGCTTCATCCACGGAAAGGTGGCCGGCTCCTTGCGCAGATGGAAGGGCATGCGAGCCTCCTTCTGATAGCGCCAGGATTCCTGGATGGTGACGAACCGTTCGGTAACGGGTGGGGGTGCTTTATGATTGGCGTCAGCCATGATCGACTCTCCTGGTAAGAGTGGGTGGTGGTCAGCGGGCGGTGAGTGTTGGTAGCACTCATCGCCCGCGCTTCGTTTACGGCGTTACATCACCTTCCTTACTGCTGCTGCGCCTGCGCGAGCACGGCTTCGAGCATCTGCGCGACGAACTGCTGTTTCGCTTTGGGCAGCTGCGCAATGGCTTCGATGTGCTTCTGCCATCTGGGCATGGGGCCGCGTTTGCGAGGTGAGCTATCGGGCTCGCCGAACAACTCCTCCAGCGAAACCGACAGGGTTCGCGCCACGACCGGCAGCGCCGAGACAGGAATGCGCCTGCGCCCTACCTCATACGACTGATAGGTCTGCTGGGACACGCCAAGTGTTTCGGCAAGCTTGACCTGCGTGATGTTGCGCGTCTTGCGGAACTGGGTGATGCGTTCGCCCAGGGCGACAAAAAAAGCACGCTCGTCGTCGGAGATAGACATGGCTGATGTCGGAACTTCACGCGTGCGCGACGCACATGCTGGAGAATGGTGCGGATATCCGGTTCATCCAGGCGCTGCTAGGCCATGCGGACCTGTCGAGCACGCAGATCTACACGCAGGTGGCGATCGGCAAACTGAAGGAGATCCACGCGGCGACGCATCCGGCGAAGCTGGAGCGTGACGCGCTCTCCCTGCTAGCTGCTATCGACGCTGAAGTGGACGGGGAAGCAGAGTAAGGGAGTGCGGGCCTGGCGGCCCGATGGTGAAGAAGGTCCAGCGGCCTGCGGCCGGAGGCAACGGGGGCCGGGGGTAAATGTTGGGCCGGCTGCGCCGTCCCAACATTAAACATAACGCTGGGAAATTAGCACCGTTTGGCGGGCCGTCATCGCTCCACCTGTCCCCTCTGCCGGCCCGCCAGACGGTGCTAATTTGCGTTATGTCTGGCGCCCCCGGCCCGGCCGGGTGCGCGAGGCGCACAGCAATACATCAGGGCCGCCGTGCGGCCAGTCACCTGGTGCACGAAACAATCCGGGCATGGCGCTACGCGCAAGACAAAGTCAGGGGCCGCGAAGCGGCCGGTCATGAAGTGAGCCCCGCCCACCCGTCAGTCTGCTGCGCGCGGGCTGCGGCCGCAGTGCGGCCTTCGCGCCGTGTTCGCAGCCTGCCTCCCGTCCGCCCCCATGGGGCTCCCCAAAGTGAAGAACGAAAAAGCACAAAGCGTGCTTCGCATGCGGTGCAAGCCGCCATGTCGTCTTGCACCGCATGTCCGAGCCTAGAACCCCGGTGGCCGTCAAGGCTGCCCTTCGGCGCGCTGTGCGCGGCCTTGACGGAGCAAGCGTGCGTAGTCGGATATGCGCCGTTACCGCGTAACGCCAGGGTCTGCGCGGTTCTGGCGCAGTGGGGCACGACAGCCCGGTTCCGCCGGGTTTGCCGTCGCGCTGCGCGCGCCGTCAAACCCGGCGGGCTGAATGTGAAAGAGTGTGATCGGGCTGATTACACTTGTTTCGAGATGCGAATCAATCGAGAATCGCGTCTGGAAAAAAATTCCCTGACCGGCGAAGTCGATACGCGGCAAAGCCTTGCCGGCTAAGGGGAAGCGGCCCATGTGAGGGCGGATTCGCGTCGGGACGTTTGTTTACTACCGGAACCGGTATTACAGCCCGAGCACGGCACGGTTCATCAGTGAAGACCCGATTGGCTACGCGAGTGGGCAGACGAATGCGTATGCTTATGTGGGTGGGAACCCGATTCAGTTCAATGATCCGTTTGGGCTTGGACCATGGGACCAGAAGTATGGCTTGTCGAATACTTATTGGAATTGGCTCCACCGGCAAGATGGCGGTTCGTTGATCAAAGAGCTTAAAGACCCACGGACCGGGCAGGTCCCGAAATACACTGCGTTGGAGTACTACAAGATATATCTTTTAGAGACCGGGCAATGCGGGTGAAGGCTCAATATTTGTGAGGTGATGAACTTTATGCCTGGTTGCATTTTTTGTGGATCTGGTGCGGACTTCGATGTAGACGGATTCTTGGCGTCCTCTCCGTGGTCCGGTATAGCAGACATATTTCGACGCGGGCCGACTGGGAATGCATACCGCCCCATCAGAGAGTCCTCGTCCCTACAAATCGCGGTGTCGCCAATTGACGAGCATCTCCTTGAACCGCAGATTGATGCGACGCTCAGTTTCTTGCGAAGCTACGAGGCTGAAGTGAGGCGGCTGGTCAGGTTTCCCGGGGTGGACGCGGTCGAGTTCCGCATGGGCCTCTTCTGGTTGCCCGACACAGCTATTTACCCGATTTCGCTCACGCCATCGTTTCTCAAGGCAGTTGGCGACGTCGGTGCGACCGTTGACATATATGTTTATGCAAGTGACGGCGTAAATTAGGTTGAGCGTTGCCAGTGCAAATTGAGTGAAACGATTGTATTTTCGTTTTCCGCGTCATCACAAACGCTAAGGTTGTTGGCGGATTGCGGCATGTCCCTCGAGACGGTCGGATACCCCTGTTCCGACGATGAGACCGATGCCGTTACGTAGCGAGCCGCGAAGGGGTGTGGGGGCCCTTCGAAAATCGATATGTTCGCGACCCTTGCGGCTACGATGGGACATCCCAACTGTTGACGGTTTGTGTGGGCCGCTGTCTCGATGTACTACTATCGGAACCGGTATTACAGTCCAACGACCGCACGATTCATCAGTGAGGACCCGATCGGCTGGGCGAGTGGGCAGACGAACGCGTATGCTTATGTAGGCGGCAATCCGGTTCAAAATGTCGATCCGTTTGGTCTGGCTACGACACCGACTGCTGATGAAATTATTTCTAGTCAATGCCAAGCGAGTGTGCGGCGCGTTTTCCCAGGGCAGTATCTGGGCATGACCTTGGACGAGATAAAAGCGTTATCGCGCAACGGAGATCGTGATGCCAAGACGGCTTGGAAGCTCTTGAACGATAGCCGGTTCAGAAAGTGAACTTGATGGAGGCGCTATGACCCACGCGCTGTACGACTTGTTGGAAGAGCTCGATAGTCGGCGGCTGTACTACAGCTTAAGTAGGCACCGTATAGACTCGGTGTTGGTTTCTTTGACGTTGCCCGGCAAGCGGATAGAGATTGATGTATTTAACGACGGAAGACTGGAGATGTCTCAGTTCGCGGGCGATGAAAGCGTCATAGACGACACGGATGAGATATTCCGGATCGTCAACGATGCATCAAGCGGCTAAGGTCCCGGCTATTGCCAGGAGTTTGTGGTATCACAGAAGGGGCCGCATTCGCGGCCGCTTTTGTATTTAAAGCGGCGTAATGATAAGCCGCTGGTGTTCGACGGTGATACGCACGCGCTGTCCGGGTTCAAAGCCGGCGGTCTCGATCCACCGTCCGGAGAGCTTCATCCACGGAAAGGTGGGCGGCTCCTTGCGCATATGGAAGGGCAGGCATGCCAAACCCCGAATCTGACTTAGTACTTTGTCCGACGCCGCATAATCCCCGGCCCAAACGCAAACCCAAACGCCAGCAGCAGCAACGAAACCGCCAGCACCGTATTGTTGCCACTCGTCACATACGGCGTGCTGCCCGAGGTCCCTTGCACCGTCACATCGAGCGAACCGATGGTGTATGGCGTCAGGCGCCCGATCACCTTGCCGTTCGCATCGATCGCAGCCGTCATGCCCGTGTTGGTGGCGCGCAGCATCGGCCGGCCGGTTTCCAGCGACCGCATACGCGCGATCTGCAGATGCTGATCCAGCGCGATCGTGTCGCCGAACCACGCGAGATTGGTCGAGTTGACCAGCACGCCCGCAGGCGTATCGCTCTCGCGAATGTTCCGGGCGATTTCTTCGCCGAAAATGTCTTCGTAGCAGATGTTGACGGCCACCGGCTGGTTATGCACGATGAACGGTTTCTGCACCGGCGCGCCGCGCGCGAAATCGCCGAGCGGAATGCTCATCAGATTCACGAACCAGCGGAAGCCCCACGGCACGAATTCGCCAAACGGCACGAGATGGTGTTTGTCGTAGCGATACACGTCGCGCGTGCCCGGGGTGACGCCGAACAGGCTGTTCGTATAGTCGATCACCTGACCTTCCGGCGTAATCGTGCCGCCGATCGCGCCGAACAGGATCGCGGTGCCGGTCGTATCTGAGAAGGTGCGCACCGCCGATGCAAACTGCGGCGGCAATTGCTGCGCGAGCACTGGAATGGCGGTTTCCGGCGTGACAATCAGGTCAGCCGGTTTCGACGTGATCATCTGCTGATACTGGTCGATCGCGGCGCGCATGCCTGCTTCTTCGAACTTCATTTCCTGTTTGACGTTGCCTTGCAGGAGGCGCACCGTCAGCGGCGCGTTGGCGGGCAGCGTCCATTGCGCGAGCGGCAGCAACAGGCCGGCCGCGATCAGCACAATCGCGATTCCGCCCGGCACCGCGACGCGCGCGATACTGCGTTGAGCCCCAATCACCGTATTTCCAGCATTGCCGCCGTCGGCGGCATCGAGTTGCCCGCGCGAAGGCAGCAGCGGCACCAGCGCCTGCACGATCAACGCTGCCACCAACGCCAGCATCCAGCCGACGCCGTACACGCCCGCTACCGGTGCAAACCCGGCGAACGGGCCGTCCACTTGCGCATAACCGCTCGCAAGCCACGGAAAGCCGGTGAACACGGTGCCGCGCAACCATTCACCGATTGCCCACGCGCTCGCAAAAGCCAGCGCGCCGTGCCAGGTCGGCGAGAAAGGTTTGTCGGTGTCTGACGCGCCGTTGCGTGCGTGACCGGCGCAGAACGACCAGACGCCTGCAGCCAGCGCCGGATACACCGCCAGATATAGCGAAAACAGCACGACCGCCGCGCCCGCGAGTGGCGCGGCCATGCCGCCGTAGTAGTGCATGCTGACGTACAGCCACCACACGCCTGTGACGAAGTTGCCGAAGCCGAAAGCGCCGCCGGTCAACGCGGCACTTTTCCAGCCGGTCGTCCGCGTGAGCCAGGCGAAGAAGAACACGAAGATCACGAGTTCGAGCCAGCCGCCATGCGGCGTCGGCGCGAACGAAAACGTGTTGGCCGCACCGGCGACCAATGCGACGAGATAATGCCAGCGGGGCAGTGCACGGCCGCGTGTTTCTCCGGCGGCAGGGGCACTCACGCCGCGGCGCGAACGGGAAGTAATCGGGTCGGCCATTGTTGCGCGGTCGGCGTGAGGAGTTGAAGAAGCGAAGAAAGGAAGCGGATCAGGTCTGCACGTGCTGTGCTTCGCGCTCGCGCTGGCCGGCGAGCGGGTCGCGGCGCACCAGCAGCATGTGAATCTGGCGGGCGTCGCCGCGCAGAATCTCGAAGATCAGATCGTCGAGGCGGACTTTTTCGCCGCGATGTGGCACCCGTCCGAAATGGTGCGTGACGAGACCGCCGATCGTATCGACCTCGTCGTCCGAATAATCCGTGCCGAAGGCCTCGTTGAACTGCTCGATTTCGGTGAGCGCGCGCACGCGGAAGCGGCCGTCCGGCGAGGCAATGATGTTGCCGCTTTCCTCGTCAAAATCGTATTCGTCTTCGATATCGCCGACGATCTGTTCCAGCACGTCTTCGATCGTGATCAGGCCGGCCACACCGCCGTATTCGTCGACCACCACCGCGAGGTGATTGCGATTCACGCGGAAGTCGTGCAGCAGCACGTTCAGGCGCTTCGACTCGGGAATGAAGACGGCCGGGCGCAGCATGCCGCGCACGTCGAATTCGTCTTCAGCGTAGTAGCGCAGCAGGTCTTTCGCGAGCAGCACGCCGATGATGTTGTCGCGGTTGCCTTCGAAAACCGGATAGCGCGAGTGTGCTTTTTCCAGCACGTAGGGGATGAATTCGGCGGGATTGTCCGCGATGTTGATCGCGTCCATTTGCGCGCGCGGCACCATGATGTCGCGCGCGCTGAGTTCGGATACCTGGAACACGCCTTCGATCATCGACAGCGAGTCGGCGTCGATCAGGTTGCGCTCGTGCGCGTCCTGCAGGATTTCCAGGAGTTCTGCGCGCGAGTCGGGCTCGGGCGAGATGAAGTCGGTCAAACGCTCGAGGAGTGAGCGTTTCTCTTGCGGTTTGTCGATTTGGCGTCGACTGGGATACGTGTCGTTCATGGTAGTGCGCCCGGCGAGACTGGGCGCGCTGTTGCAGAGCATTAAGGATACACCAGGCACATGGCAGGACCGTGTCCCGCCTGGCTGGGCGATGAATGAAGCTGTAATGAAACCGCCCGGTCACGTGCGGTGGGCGTGGGTCAATCCTAACTGATTACGTGGGGAAAAGCGTTTTCGAGCAAAAAAGCCCGCTTCGTCGCGCGGCGAGCGCGGTGCAGGTCGACGTGGCCGGCGCTGTTTTGCTGCTCAGCACTGCGCCCACGGTGGCGGTTCGCAACTGTTCGCAAACCGGTCGGCTGCGCGTCATCAGTCGGCTCGCGGCTTGCAGCTTATCGGTCCGGTCATGGACTTGTTCGCTGCTCGTCCGTCCGGCCGGCCTCGCCGCTTTCCTCGCGGCAACGCTCGAGCAGCGCTTCGAGCGCGCGGTCGGGCATGCCGCTTTCGCGCAACGCATGGACGGTGCGGCTGACGTAATCGAGCGTCGTGCCATAGCGGCCGCACGCGCAGCCAAACACGGTTTTGACCACCTCGTCGCGCAGCTTGCCGGTGTAGGTCGGCACGTCGCGGCGCATTACGAACGCGAGCGCGTCGACGCGCCGGCCGTCGGCGAGCACGCAGGGCAGCCACGCCGGGCGGTACGAACCCATCGGCATTTCACGGCGCCACAACGCTTCCAGATGCGGCATCGCACCCTCCGCGGCGAGGCGGAAGGCGATGCCGGAGCACGAACCGCCGCGATCGAGCGCGAGTACGAGCCCTGGTTGTTCGGGGGTGCCGCGATTCACGCGCGACCACAAATACAAGCCGCGGTGGTAGCCATGCACTTTTGAACGGGCCGCTTCGACGGTGGGCAGACCGGGATTCCAGATCAGCGAACCATAGCCGAACAGCCACAGGTCGCTCTTGCGGTCCCAGTCGCGCAAAGTGCATTCCAGCGACGCGCGCAACTCCTCGTCCGTCAGCAGCCGCGATTCACCGAGCGCGGGCGGATAGTCCGGGCAAGGCGTGCTTTGGGTATCGGCTTCAGGGGACGAAGTGCTCACGGTGGTTTCTGACGATGACGGCAAAGACTATTGATAAGGATCCATGAAACCGAGCTTGCCGAGAATTTCGGTTTCGATCGCTTCCATTTCCTCGGCTTCTTCCTCGATCTCGTGGTCGTAGCCTTGCGCATGGAGGGCGCCGTGCACCAGCAGATGCGCGTAGTGTGCGAGGAGCGGCTTGCCCTGTTCGGCGGCTTCCTTTGCCACCACCGGACAGCACAGGATCAGGTCGCCCGTTACCGGATCGTCTTCCGATTCGGCGTACGCAAACGTCAGCACGTTGGTCGAATAATCCTTGCCGCGATAGGTGCGATTCAGGGTACGGCCTTCTTCGGCGTCGACGAAACGCACGGTCAGCTCACCGTCCGCGAAGAGCGCCGCCTTAATCCAGCCGGCCACGGTGGCGCGCGGCAGCAGTGCCTTGTGTTCCGGCCAGGCTTTGGCGGCCGGGAATTGCAGATTCAACGTCAGTTTCGGTGCGCGGCTCATGCGGTGTCGATGTGTTGCTAGGGTTGCTGCGGCAGATCCAGTGAAATTCAACGCAAATTAGTGACGCTAATCAGCGCCGCGAATTAGCGGGAATCCGCCGGACCGGCGGTTTTTTGCGAATGCGCATCGTACGCCTCCACAATTCGCGCGACCAGTGGATGGCGCACCACGTCCGCGCTGGTAAAGCGCGTGAGCGCAATGCCACGTACGTCTGCGAGCACCTGCTGAGCTTCGATCAGCCCGCTCTTCGCGCCGCGCGGCAAGTCGACCTGGGTCGTATCGCCGGTGACCACCGCCTTCGAGCCGAAGCCAATCCGCGTGAGAAACATCTTCATCTGCTCGGGCGTGGTGTTCTGCGCCTCGTCGAGGATGATGAACGCGTGATTCAGCGTGCGCCCGCGCATGTACGCGAGCGGTGCGATTTCGATCATCTGCCGCTCGAACATCTTGGCGGTCTTGTCGAAGCCGAGCAGGTCGTACAGCGCGTCGTACAAAGGACGCAGATACGGATCCACCTTCTGTGCCAGATCGCCCGGCAAAAAGCCGAGGCGTTCACCCGCTTCGACGGCCGGGCGCGTCAGCACGATGCGTTTGACCTGATCGCGCTCCAGCGCGTCCACCGCGCAAGCCACGGCGAGATACGTCTTGCCGGTCCCCGCAGGCCCCACACCGAAGGTCACGTCATGCGCAATGATCTGCTTCAGATACTCGCGTTGCGCCGGCGTGCGGCCGCGCAGATCGGCGCGCCGCGTGTACAGCTTCGGGCCGAGTTCTTCGAGGTCTTCGTCGCCGTTGTCGGCGGGTTGGTCGAACGGATGATCCGGATTGCCCGGAAAGCGCGAGTCGCCGGTTTCGCCGCCATGATCGTTGCCGTTCGTGCGATGCCGTGCCGGCTGACGCACTTCGACGAGCGCGAGCTGGATGTCGTCGACCGACAGCGGCGCCTGCGAGTTGTTGTAGAACTTTTCGAGCGCGGTGAGCGCGAGTTTCGCGCCGCGCCCGCGAATCGTGATGCGGTGGCCACGGCGTTGCAGCGTCACGTCGAGCGCCTGCTCGATCTGCCGCAGATTTTCGTCGAGCGGTCCGCAGAGGTTGGCGAGCCGCGCGTTGTCATCGCGCGGTGCGGTGAATTCCAGATGCTGCTGAGTGGTCTTCAAGGCGGTGGATCGATCCTGTCGGGTTTGTGACGCTGGCTGGCGTCGCTCAGTGGGTGGTTGCGGGCGTGTCGTCGTGCACCAGCACGAGTTCGCCACGTAACGAATGTGGGTACGCATGGACGATTTTCACGTCCACCATCTGACCGATCAGCCGCGCGTGCGATGCGATCGGCGCCGGGAAATTCACCACGCGGTTGTTCTCGGTGCGGCCCGCGAGCTCGTTCGGGTCCTTGCGCGCCGGGCGCTCGACCAGAATCCGCTCGACCTTGCCGACCATCGAATCGCTGATGCGCTGCACGTTTTCTTCGATCGTAGCCTGCAGATGGTACAGACGCTTGAGCTTCACTTCGTGCGGCGTGTCGTCGTGCAGATTCGCGGCCGGCGTACCGGGACGCGGGCTGTAGATGAACGAGAAGCTCGTGTCGTACTTCATCTCGTGGATCAACGTCATCATCTTGTCGAAGTCTTCTTCCGTCTCGCCGGGGAAGCCTACGATCATGTCGGTCGACAAAGACAGGTCCGGGCGGATCGCGCGCAGCTTGCGGATCACCGACTTGTATTCGAGCACGGTGTAGCCGCGCTTCATCGCCATCAGGATGCGGTCGGAACCGTGCTGCACCGGTAGATGCAGGTGGCTGACGAGCTTCGGCACCTTGGCGTAGGTGTCGATGAGGCGCTGCGTGAATTCCTTCGGATGCGACGTGGTGTAGCGGATCCGCTCGATGCCCGGAATATCCGCGACGTATTCGATCAACTGAGCGAAGTCGGCGATTTCGCTCGAGCCAAGCGTGATGCCGGCACGGTACGCATTGACATTCTGGCCGAGCAGCGTGACTTCGCGCACGCCCTGGTCGGCGAGGCCGGCGATTTCGGTCAGCACGTCGTCCAGCGGACGCGACACTTCTTCGCCGCGCGTGTAGGGCACGACGCAGTAGCTGCAGTATTTGCTGCAACCTTCCATGATCGACACGAACGCACTCGCGCCGTCGACGCGCGCGGGCGGCAGGTGATCGAACTTTTCGATTTCCGGGAACGAGATGTCGACCTGAGCACGGCCGGTTTCGCGGCGCTTGTCGATCATTTGCGGCAGACGGTGCAGCGTTTGCGGCCCGAACACCAGATCGACATAGGGCGCGCGCGCCACGATGGACGCGCCTTCCTGGCTCGCCACGCAACCGCCCACACCGATGATCAGATTCGGGTTCGCTTCTTTCAACTCGCGCACACGGCCGAGTTCGGAGAAGACTTTCTCCTGCGCTTTTTCGCGCACCGAGCAGGTATTGAAGAGAATGACGTCCGCGTCTTCCGGCGTGTCGGTCTTGACGAGGCCTTCAGCCGCGCCGAGTACGTCGACCATTTTGTCGGAGTCGTACTCGTTCATCTGGCAGCCGTAGGTCTTTACATAAACTTTCTTGGTCATCGATTTTCGCCGGTCGCAGTGGTTAACCTGGGGGCGTCGTTTAAAAGGTGAAGAGGGGTGAAAACGTGCGGAGGGCCGCGGGGCGGCGCTTGGGCTCTGTTTGAGTCCCCGGTCGCGGTCCTGGGTGCAGCCTGTTCGGGTCCATTGGGATCCGCTTTCAATGCACGTTTGCAGCGTAGCTCAATATTATAGCCCTTCACCGGATGCGGTTTCCGCCGCGGCTATTGCTCGAGGGTGCTCCGGCGGCAAGCCCAGCAGGCCTTCCAGTTCGTCCGACACCTGCGCGAAGCGCTCGCTCAGAAAATCCAGCAGCACGCGCACGCGCGGGGCCATGAAGCGGTTGCGGTGGTAGAGCGCGTGCAAGGGCGCGTCCGGGTAGCGCCATTCGGGCAGCAGGATTTTCAGGCAGTCGCCGCGCAAGTCCGCTTCCACGTCCCACATTGACTTGATGACGATCCCGTAGCCGCGCCGCGCCCATTCGCGGGCCACGGCGCCGTCATTCGTCTCGCGAGCAGCGTCGAGCGGCACGGTGTAGTGCTGCACTTCGTCGCCACGCGTAAAACGCCACTCGTTGACCGGGCCCGACGCGGTGCCGAGCACGATGCAATCGAAATTCGCCAGATCGTGCGGGTCTTTCGGTTCACCCCTGCGTGCAATGTAGTCCGGCGACGCGCACAGGACACGCCGGTTTGGCGCGAGTTTGCGAGCGACCAGTGAACTGTCCTGCGGCACGCCGAAACGGATCGCCAGGTCGATATCTTCCTGCACCAGATTCGACAGCGAGTCCGACAGCGTCAGCGCGAACGTGACTTCCGGGTAAAGCGCGTTGAACTCGTCGAGCCAGTGCATCAGCAGATTGCGGCCGAAGTCCGAGGTCGCGGAGATCCGCACCTTGCCGCGCACGACGCCCTGGCCGGCTTGCAGCACGGCTTCGGCGTCGTCGAGCGATCGCAGCGCCTGGCGGCAGCAGTTCAGGTAGAGGCGGCCTTCGTCCGTGAGCCTGAGCTGACGGGTGGTGCGCTCGAATAGACGCGCTTTCAGGCCGGATTCGAGTTTGGCCAGCCGCGCGCTGGCGGCGGCCGGCGTCAAACCCATCTTGCGGCCCGCCGCCGAGAGACTGCCTTGCTGCGCCGCTTCGACGAACAGGCGGATATCACCGAGGTTATCCATAGCGATCAGCGATCTTTAAAAATAATTTGAAAATGCTTCAAATGCTACGCCAATTATCAAATTGACGTGTTCCGCGCACAATGCACGCCTCGTAAACCCTTTGTGCTCTGTGGGCTCACCATGCAACTCGATCACGCAACGATCGTCACCGCCGACCTCGACACTGCCCGACGTTTCTTCGTCGACGTGGTCGGGCTGACGGAGGGCGCGCGTCCGCCGTTTTCTATCGACGGCTACTGGTTGTATGCAAATGGCCGCCCAGTGATTCATCTGATCAATGCAACGGTGCCCGCCATAGCGGGCAGGGCGGCACCGCGCATCGACCATATCGCGTTCCGGCTGGAGAGCGCTGACGAATGGCAGGCGCTATTGCAGCGCCTCCATGCGGCGGACATGCCTTATCAGCTCGCCGAAGTGCCGCAGATGGGGCCGCAGCCAGCCGAATTGCAACTGTTCGTCGCGCTCGCGCCTGGCGTGGTCGTCGAATTCGTGACGGCGCCGCGCCGCGCTCAGCACTAACACGCTCAACTTTAGAACCGGAGTAGAAAAATGCCCATTCCATTACTGGCGCTAGCGATTAGCGCTTTCGCGATCGGTACGACCGAGTTCGTGATCATGGGCTTGCTGCCCGAGGTCGCGCGCGATCTGTCCGTGTCGATTCCGTCGGCCGGTTTGCTGGTGAGCGGCTACGCGCTCGGCGTGGCCGTCGGCGCGCCGCTGCTCGCGGTGGTCACCAGCAAGATGCCGCGCAAGCTCGCGTTGCAGTTGCTGATGGGTGTGTTCATCGTCGGCAATACGCTGTGCGCGATCGCGTCCAGCTATTCGGTGCTGATGATCGCGCGCGTGGTGACGTCGTTCGCACATGGGTCCTTCTTTGGCATCGGCGCGGTGGTGGCGGCTTCGCTCGTGCCGGCTGAAAAGCGGGCGAGCGCGATTGCGCTGATGTTCACCGGCTTGACGTTGGCAAATGTGCTTGGCGTGCCGTTCGGCACGTTCGTCGGCCAGGAATTCGGCTGGCGCGCGGCATTCTGGATTGTCAGCGCGTTTGGCGTCCTGTCGCTGGCGGGCGTGTCGCTGTTGGTGCCGAATCGTCATGATGCCGGCCCGGTCGGCCTGGGCCACGAAGTACGAGTGCTGAAAGATCCGCAAGTCTGGACCGCGCTCGCGATGACGGTGCTTGGTTTCGGCGGCGTGTTCGTCGTGTTCACTTATATCGCGCCGATTCTCGAACAGGTCAGCGGCTTCTCACCACGTGGCGTGACGTTGATTCTGGTGCTGTTCGGCGTAGGTCTCACGATCGGCAATACCGTGGGCGGCAAGCTCGCGGACCGTGCGCTGATGCCTTCGCTGATGGGTATTCTGGTGGCGCTCGCGGTGGTGATGGCGATCTTCGCGCGGACCAGTCATTCGCAGGTGGCCGCGGCGATTACCATTTTCGTGTGGGGTATTGCTGCGTTCGCGACCGTGCCGCCGTTGCAGATGCGCGTGGTCGAGAAGGCCGCTGCCGCGCCAAATCTGGCTTCGACGTTGAACATCGGCGCATTCAACGTGGGCAATGCGGGCGGCGCGTGGCTTGGTGGTCTGGTGATCAATCATGGCCATTCGCTCGATACGCTGCCGTGGGTCGCGGCGGCGGTCAGCGTGGCGGCATTGCTGCTCACGTGGTTCGCGGCGCGGATGGATGCGCCGGCATCGGTCATCGCGCAGCGCGCCTGAGTGTGCCTGCCTGTGCCTGAGTGCGCGTCAGGCGCACCTGATCTCCCCGGATGGATGTGCACGAGGGCATGTTCGGGCTCGAACGTCTCCGAGCCGAAGCACGCCCATATGAGAAATTCGCACAAGCTTTGCGAGAATCGTCCTCCGCAATGCTGATAACAGTGTGAAGATAACTTCGTTGGGCGTAGCAGGGCGCGATGCTATCTTGCTTCCACTAACCGCTTGCCCGCCGTCCGGCGGCGCTACTGGAGGCAATCATGCATTCCCCGCTTGCGCTGGTTCGCGATCCCACGGCTGACACCGATGCGTCGCCGCGTACCGCTGAACCCTTCGATGCTCTTGAACATCTGGTCGGCGTGAATCTCGCCCGTTTGCGCGCCGAGCGCCAACTTTCCCTCGACGCTCTGGCCCGCGCTTCCGGCGTCTCGCGAGCAATGCTCGCGCAGATCGAGTCGGCGCGCAGCGTGCCGTCCATCAAGGTGCTGTGCAAGGTGGCCGCGGCGTTGAAGGTATCGGTGGCGGCGTTCTTGCGACGTCATGCGACCAACGGCTTCGAGCATTTGCCGGCAGAGCGTTCGTCGCGGCTCGTCAGTTCGAATGGGCGCTACTCGGCCCGGCCGCTTTATCCCGACGCCGAGCCGACCGCTGCCGAGTTTCACGAGTTGCGTATCGCGCCATTGCATACCGAAGCCGGCACGCGCCGCGCGCCGGGCACCACGGTGAATCTGGTGGTGAGCGAAGGCACGCTGGAAGTCAGCGTGCACGACCAACGTCAATTGCTGGCCACGGGCGATGCGATCGTGTTCGACGCCGACCAGCCGCACAGCCTGCGCAATCCCGGTGACACCGAAGCGCGCGCGTTCCGCGTGACGCTGAAGGCAGAAACGCCGCCGCGCTGGGATGTGCCCGCGCCGCACGATTTGACACGGCAGGCCGCGCCGGTCTGATACGTCAGGTTTTTGGCGACGGATTCGCTGCGAAGCAGAGATGTCCGTCTAATCAGTAGGGGTAGCGCTGCAGGTCGCGCGCGTCTGTTGTATGCTTTGCCAGCCGGTCGATCCGGCAATCAGTGCGTCTTCAGGGCGGGGCGAAATTCCCCACCGGCGGTATGCCGGCAGCGCGAAAGCGTGAGCCGGTGAGCCCGCGAGCGCCCGCTTCGTTCAGCTTTCAGCGTATCGAAAGCGCAGTGGGGTCAGCAGATCTGGTGAGAAGCCAGAGCCGACGGTTAGAGTCCGGATGGAAGAAGATGTGCAGATAGTCATGTTCGTTTCCGTGGCGCCGCCCGAGGTTGGAGCGGTGCGCGAGCGTCGCTTTGCGCGGCGTTCAACGGCGCGTCTTTGTCTGTTTGCAATGCCCTGAAACGTTTTTCGCCCAACTTTTGCGATGAGCGTTTCAACTATGTCCTTTGCTACTTTTCCTGCTCCGTCGGTGATTGCGGACAACGCAATTCTCGACCTTCCCCTGCTCGCCACCGAGCCCGTTCCGCCGCGTATCGCCGCCGCCTTGCAAGCCATGCGCGATGGCCGCGCTGTCGTCCTGCAAGACGATCACGACCGCGAGAACGAAGCTGATCTGATCGTTTCCGCCGAGCGCCTTTCCGTCGAAACCATGGCCTTGCTGATCCGCGAATGCAGCGGCATCGTCTGCCTGTGTTTGCCGGACGACAAAATCCGCGCGCTTGAACTGCCGCCGATGGCCGTCAACAACGAAAGCCGTCACGGCACCGCGTTCACGGTCTCGATCGAAGCCCGCGATGGCGTGACGACCGGCGTGTCCGCGCTCGATCGCGTGACGACGATTCGCGCGGCAATCAGCGATACGGCGAAGCCTGCCGATATCGTGCGCCCGGGTCACGTGTTCCCGTTGCGTGCGCAACCCGGCGGTGTACTCGCGCGGCGCGGCCACACCGAAGGCACAGTCGATCTGGCGATTCTCGCGGGTCTGAAACCGGCCGGTGTGCTGTGCGAACTGATGAACGCGGACGGCACGATGACGCGCGGCGCGGACGTGGAGCGCTTCGCCGCGCAACACAATCTGCCGATGCTGACGATCGCCGAGCTGGTGGAATTCCGTCAGGCGCTGGCGACGGCGCGCGAATGCGTGGCCGACGAGGCTTGATGCGTTAAGCGGTGTGGCGTGCGGCGATCTGTTGGCGGTCGAGCGCGGATGTTTTGTCGCTCTATACGACGACGGCGCCCGCCAGCGCGAACTTCACGCATTCTCACGCGTTTGAAAAAAAGCCGGCTTCGGCGAACGGCACCCCAAATCGTTGGACGGATGTCCAACTGTGCGGGGTGAGTTCACGATAGCCGGCTTTCTTATTGCTGCATCCGTTACGACTGCACGTCGCCGAATTCACCTCGCACACCGGCTTCAACCAGTGCGGGCAGCTCATCCATATGCTTCATGATGCGTGTCATGCCCATTTTGCGCAGCGCGTCCGCGTAACCTTCGGGAATATGGCTCGCACCGACGAAGGCAATCGTCTTCATGCCTGCCGCCCGCGCCGCGTTCAAACCCGCCACGCTATCTTCCACGACGATGCATCGCGCTGGGTCCACGCCTAGCGCTTTCGCCGCGAACAGATACACATCCGGATAAGGCTTTGGCCGTCCCACCTGTTCGGCGCTGAAAATCCGCTCGCCGAAAATCTGCTGCAAGCCCGCGCGCCGAACCGACGCATTCACGCGCGCCATCCGGCTGTTCGACACGACCGCGGCCGGCAGCGTCACGCGTTGCAAGGCCTCGCGCACGCCGTTGATCGGGCTGAGCGACGCCGCGAGCGCGAGCTCGACATTGTGTTCGATCGTATTGAAGAAATCGGCGGGCAGCGTGATATCGAACGACTTCTCGATGCCTTCGAGAAAGCGCGAAGTCTGCTGGCCGAACGCCGTTTTGACGACGGGTTCGAAGTCGAGGCCGGGGAAGGTGGCGGACAGTGTTTCGAGCAACACGCGGTCAGCGATGATTTCGCTGTCGACGAGCACGCCGTCGCAGTCACAGATGAGGTGGTCGATCATGCTTTAAAACGGAAAGCGAGAGGCACGCGAGCAGGGCAGTTGCAAGCTCATGCGCGGAGATTGAAAGCATCATGATACGTGCTTTGGCGCCGCGTGCGCGGCGCCATCGTTTTCCGTAGGCGCTTATTTGCGTCCTTAGTCTGACTGTAGTTTGCCCGCAGTTTGCCGATAGAGCGCCAATGTGCGCCCTACGTGCGCCGCAAGATCAGTGTGTGTGCAGGTACAGATACAGCCCAGTTGCCGCCGCGCCGCCCATCAGCGGACCGCACACCGGAATCCACGAATAACGCCAGTCGCTGTCGCGCTTGCCCGGAATCGGCAGCAGCGCGTGCATCAGACGCGGCGACAGGTCGCGCGCGGGGCTCATCGCATAACCGGTCGGGCCACCGAGCGAAATACCGATGCCGAGCACCAGCAGGCCGACCGGCAGCGCGTCGAGCGCACCCAGGCCGACTTGCGGCGAAGCCAGATACAGTACGCCGAGAATCAGCACGAACGTCGCGATCATTTCGGTGAGCAGGTTATGCGGCACGCTGCGAATGGCCGGCGACGTGCAGAACACGCCGAGCTTCACGTCGGCATCCCCTTCGTTATTGAAGTGCTGACGATACGCGACCCACACGAGCAGGGCGCCGGCCATCCCGCCGAGCATCTGCGCCGCGATGTAGCCTGGTACTTTGGCCCACGCGAATTTGCCTGCCAGCGCGAGGCTGATCGTCACGACGGGGTTCAGGTGCGCGCCGCTGTACGATGCCGTGACGTAGACGGCGACGAACACGGCCATCGCCCAGCCCATCACGATCACGATCAGATCCGCGCCTTTGCCTTTGGTGCGCGCGAGCAGCACGTTGGCGACCGCGCCGTTGCCGAGCAGCACCAGAATCGCTGTGCCGATGAATTCCGCAATGTAAGGAGACATCGTTGGTTATCCGAAATATAGTTGTTAGGGAAGCCGCCGAATAAGCGGCTTCGTTATGTCGAAAGGTGTCTTAGGAACCGAAGGACAGCAATCAGGGCGTGTCGGCCCAAGCCTTCGCGGCGCGGATCGCGCGCTTCCAGCCGTCGAGGCATTCCTTGACATCGGCATGCGGCAGCGCAGGCGTGAAACGGCGATCGAGCGCCCACTGGCTTTGCAGTTCGTCCACGTCTTTCCAATAGCCGACCGCGAGACCGGCCAGATACGCCGCGCCCAATGCGGTTGTCTCCGATACTTTCGGACGCACTGCGTCGACGCCGAGAATGTCCGCCTGGAATTGCATCAGCAGATTGTTCGCGCAAGCGCCGCCGTCCACACGCAATTCGCCGATGCGAATGCCGGAGTCGGCTTCCATTGCTTTCAGGACGTCGAGCGATTGATAGGCGATCGAGTCGAGCGCGGCGCGGGCGATATGCGCCGAGCTCGTGCCGCGCGTCACACCGAACAACGTGCCACGCGCGCGGGCATTCCAGTGCGGCGCGCCGAGGCCTGCAAACGCGGGCACCAGATACACGCCGTCACTATGCGGCACGCTGCGCGCCAGCGTTTCGATTTCTGTGGCGTTCTTGATGATGCCGAGGCCGTCGCGCAGCCATTGCACTACCGCGCCACCGATGAAGATGCTGCCTTCGAGCGCGTAATTGATCTGGTCGCCGATCTGCCACGCAATGGTGGTGACGAGATTGTTCTTCGATTCGATCGGCTTGTCGCCGGTGTTCATCACGAGGAAGCAGCCAGTGCCGTAGGTGTTCTTCACCATGCCCGACTGCGTACACATCTGGCCGAACAGGGCCGCGTGCTGGTCGCCGGCAATGCCCGCGAGCGGAATCTTGGAGGCGAACACAGTGGTCTTGGTCGGTCCATACACTTCGGACGACGCACGCACTTCCGGCAACATGTTGCGCGGAATATCGAGCGCTTCGAGCAGTTCGTCGTCCCACTTCAGCGTGTGGATGTTGAACAGCATCGTGCGCGACGCGTTGGTCACGTCGGTGACGTGCAGGCCGCCCTTGGTGAAGTTCCACACGAGCCAGCTATCCACCGTGCCGAACGCGAGGCGACCTTGCTTCGCCTTTTCGCGCGCGCCTTCGACGTTGTCGAGAATCCAGCGGATCTTGGTTGCCGAGAAGTACGAATCGATCGGCAGGCCGGTTTTCGCGCGGACTTTTTCTTCGAGACCTTGCTCTTTAAGCTGATCGCAGAAGTCGGCAGTGCGGCGGTCTTGCCAGACGATCGCGTTATAGATGGGGTGGCCGGTTTCGCGGTCCCACACAATGGTGGTCTCACGTTGATTGGTAATGCCGATCGCGGCGATCGACGTGCCGTTCATGCCGGCGCGCGTGACCGCCTCGGCGGCGACGCCGGCCTGCGTCGACCAGATTTCCTGCGGGTCGTGCTCGACCCAACCCGGACGCGGATAGATTTGCTGGAATTCTTTCTGAGCGGTCGACACGATATTGCCGAGCCGGTCGAACAGCATCGCGCGTGAGCTGGTGGTGCCTTGGTCAAGCGCGAGGATGTACTGATCCTGCATTGTCTCTTCTCCATGCGTTTTATGAATCGCCGGACTGCTGACCGGCGACGGGAACGGCTTGTTGTTTTAAGCGGGCTGCAACAGTTTGAGCTTGTGCGTCCCGGCTTTGTCAGTAGCCGAGGGGTGAAAATCGATTCGGTTAAACAGGGTCATGCAAGCGGCCTGCCGCATTGCTACAGCCTGACCAGGTGATCTAACGGAGCAGCCTAACCAAGTGCCTTAACCAGGCAGCTCAACTGAGTGACCTCACTATCTGGACCGACTAAGTAACCTGACTAGGCATTCTGTCGGGCCGGTTCGCGAGCGAGCCAGGTGTCGATGTCGCGTGTGATCGAATCGAGCGTGCCGGGCTCGACGTGCAGGCCGAGTTTCGAGCGGCGCCACAACACGTCCTGCGCGCTGCGCGCCCATTCGGTGTCGCGCAGATAAGTGAGTTCGGCTTCGTAGAGACCTGGCGCGAAAGCGCGTCCCAGGTCTGCCACCGAGCGCGCGTTGCCAATGACGTGCTTCACGCGGGTGCCGTACGCACGGGCGAGGCGATGAGCCAGGTCGGCAGGCAGCCAGGGATTCTGTTGCTTGAAGCCGGCGAGGAAGCGCTCGAAATTGGCTTGTGGAATATCGCCACCGGGCAGCGGCACCCCGGCCGTCCACGAAGGCGTGCCGTTGTGCAGCGCGTGCGCGAGTTTGTCGACGGCTTCTTCCGCCAGTTTGCGGAACGTCGTGATCTTGCCGCCGAACACCGACAGAAGCGGCGCCTCGCCTGCGGGCGCATCGAGTTCCAGCGAGTAATCGCGTGTGACGGCCGACGGGTTGTCCGCGCCTTCTTCCTCGAGCAGCGGACGCACGCCCGAGTAGGTCCAGCGTACGTCTTGCGGCGAGATCTTTTCTTTGAAGTAGCGATTGATCGAGTCGCAGAGATACTGTATTTCGTCGGCGTCGATCGCTACTTTCGACGGGTCGCCGCGATATTCGAGGTCGGTCGTGCCGATCAGCGTGTAATCGTGTTCGTACGGAATCGCAAAGATGATCCGCTTGTCCGGATTCTGGAAGATGTACGCGTGATCGTGTTCGAACAGACGGCGCGTGACGATATGGCTGCCTTTCACGAGGCGCACGCTATGCGTCGCCTCGCGGCCGAGCGCGCCATGCAGCAATTCGCCGACCCACGGACCGGCAGCATTCGCAATCGAGGCCGCGCGCACGTCGAGGATGGTGCCGTCCGCGCGCTTGAGTTGCGCGCGCCATTCGCCGCCGGCACGCACCGCGCTCAGCAGCTTGGTGCGCGTGAGAATCTTTGCGCCGCGCTCCTGCGCATCCAGTGCGTTCAGCACGACCAGACGTGCGTCGTTGACCCAACCGTCCGAATACACGAAACCGCGCTTGATCGAATCGACCAGCGGCGCGCCGGCGGGGTGGTTGCGCATCACAATGCCGCGTGAGCCGGGCAGCAGTTCGCGTTTGGCGAGGTGATCGTAAAGGAACAGGCCGGCGCGGATCAGCCAGGCTGGGCGCAGATCGGGCATGTGCGGCATCACGAAACGCAGCGGCCACATGATGTGTGGCGCCGCGCGCAGCAGCGTTTCGCGTTCCTGCAGGGCTTTGCGGACCAGCCCGAATTCGCGGTATTCGAGGTAGCGCAGGCCGCCGTGAATCAGCTTGGTACTGGCCGACGACGTATGCGCCGCCAGATCGTCCTGTTCGCAGAGCAGCACTGACAGGCCGCGGCCCGCCGCATCGCGTGCGATGCCTGCGCCGTTGATCCCACCGCCCACGACGAGCAAATCGTATCTCGAGCCTTGCGTCACCTGCTGTGTCCCCTGCGTCTATTCCGGAAGCTGTTTGGAAAAACTATCGAATCGATAGTGTTCGTTTTCGAACTTTAATGAACATATTCGAAAAAGTAAAGTTCGGTTTTCTTACGCACACTTCTAACAGTTGGCTAAGGTGGTGGCGCAACGCGCGGCCACGGACGATACTCACGGCAGCAGCCATTTCGAGGTGAATTCATGCGTGGACTTTGGATGATCGGCGCCGCTGCGCTCCTGACGGGATGCGTCAGCTCGCCGAGCTTGAACGGAACGATGGGCGCGCCCTCGTTCGCATCGTTGCAGCAGATGTGCAGTTCTCAAACAGTCGACTATGGCAACGACGCGCAAGGTGTCTACGCGACGATGTTCGACGCGTATGTGGCGAATCGGCGCGGCAAGTTGTCGAAGGACGATTACTGCGCGTTCCAGGCGTCGCTTGCGCAGCATTACACGAGCCTGGCAGTGAGTCCTGACCCGCAGGTGCGTAATCAATGGGTGACGTTCTTCACCGACCAGCGAGCCAAGGCGTTGAGCTGGCGCGCGGCGGCTGATCCGACCTTGCGGGCGGGCTGAGCTTCGCGCCCGGACCTCGCTTCCCGGTGCCTCCCACCGGGCTATTCGCGTTGAGTGAGTTGAAGGGCTGAAGGGCTGAAGGGCTAGCCGCGCTGCGGCTGGGCCCCGCGCCACAACATCCGGCGAATCTGCGCGAGCACGGCCTCGCGCGTCGGCGCGTTGCTCGCGGCGGCTTGTTGCGCCAGTGGCAACGGCAACTGGTTGGCGAGCGCGAGCATGGTGAAGCCGTGCAGGCTTGCCCAGTAGGCATAGCCGATCAGTTGTGGATCGCCTTCCAGAATGCCCGCGGCAACGAGTTGCTCGAAGTGCGTCCCGAGCATGCGCCAGGCACGCTGCGACGCGGCGGTGAGTTCCGGGTACGCGCCTTCCTGCTGATTCAGATCGAACATCAGGCGATAGGCGTGCGGTTCATCGAGCGCGAATGCCACGTAGGCATCGCTGATGGCGGAGCGGTCGGTCGCGGACGTTTCCTTGGCCACTGCCTCGAGCCGCGCCGCGAAGCGGTTGAATGCCGCCGCGCGGACCATTGCAAGGATCTCCTCCTTGTCGCGGAAGTAGCGATAGGGCGTCATCGCGCTGCAACCCAGCTCCTTCGCCAGTTCGCGCATTGTCACGCCCTGCGCGCCGCGCGTGGCGAACGCGTTTTCGGCCACGCGCCGCATGGTTTCGCGGAAATGCTGGATGTCGTCGGAGGAGAGCGTTTTTGGCATGCGCGAAGGCAGAAGGTCCGTCGCGTCAATTTACTGCGTAAATGAATTGGGCACAACAAAGCGGCCGTTTATGCGGCCGCCTCGTTTGAGACAAGAAACGCGTGGCGGCATGGAAGAACCGAGGATGCGCGCAATGTCGCTGCGGCGTGGCCCGTCGTCATGCTGCCGGTCGTCGGCTTCAGAACCCAACGTGCTACGAGAAACGTTTGATGGCCCGGAGTGCGTTGTCGCCGGTTTCGGTCACGCGCCATTGTTCGTTGCCCGATGCGAGCCGTTCGAGTTGCACAAGCTGGCGTTCCAGCAGGGCGTCGAGTTCTTCTCGCTCCATGTCGACTTGATTGGGAGCGTCCTTGACGAGCAACAACGTGGCGAATTCATGCGGACTCAGCATCGTTCTCTCCATGTCAAGCTAACGCGGACGGCCTTGCCGGCGACTGGCCAGATGCCAGTGAAGTCCGCTAGAGGATCAGGCGGGAGGTACGGCTATCACGACAGGTTCACGCTGCCAGCACTCCATGCAACGCAGAACGGACGCTGGGGAACTGGAGTGTAGTCAAACGCCCGTTAAACACCAAAGGGGCTCCAGTAAATTTTCCCTTTGACAATTGGAGCCCGCAGAGGCGGTTTGGAGGAGCGGTCAAATCCTTGATTTCACTCGAAGTTTCGCGTGCGCTGCAACATGGCCGAAGAGGCCTGGGATTACTCGGCGATATACACCTGGCAGTTGGCGGCGGCGAGCATTTCGTTCATTTCGGCAGGCGGCGCGGCGTCGGTGAAAAGCGCGTCGATCTGATCGAGATGACCTTGGCGGACGAGCGCCGGGCGGCCGAATTTGGAGTTGTCGGCGGCGAGGAACACCGTGCGCGCATGCTGGATGATCGCCTCGGCCACGCGCACTTCGCGGGTGTCGAAATCGCGCAGCGTGCCATCCGTTTCAATGCTCGACGTTCCGATGATCGCGAAGTCCACCTTGAATTGCCGGATGAAGTCGATCGCCAGTTCGCCGACGATGCCCTTGTCCCACGGCCGCACGATGCCGCCCGTCACCAGCACTTCGCAATCCGGATAGCCGCTCATCATGCTGGCGACGTTCAGATTGTTGGTGATCACACGCAACCCGCGATGCCGGTTGAGCGCGCGCGCGACTTCTTCGGTGGTCGTGCCGAGGTTGATGAAGAGCGACGCCTGGTCGGGAATGTGAGTGGCCACTAGCGTCGCGATGCGCCGTTTCTCGTCATGGAACATTCGCTGACGCGCTGTGTACGAGACGTTCTCGGAACTGGTCGGCAGACTGGCGCCGCCGTGATAGCGGCGCAGCAGGTTCATGTCGGCGAGCCAGTTGACGTCGCGGCGGATCGTCTGCGGCGTCACGTCGAAGTGGGCCGCGAGGTCGTCCACGGTCACGAAGCCGTCGCGTTGCACCCACTCCAGCAGTTCCTGTTGCCGGGCATTGAGAGTCAGGCGGGGGTCTCGGGTCATGGGTCTCGGGTCGTGGGTTTTTATCGGCGCTGCCCGCCAACGGCGCGATCAGCCGAGCCGGAAAACGGGTGATGCGTGAACGGGGGTGAGCGTATTGTAAGACCATCACATGTCGTGTCCGCTAACTCGTGCGTCATGGTTCGGATCAGGGACGACTGCGCAAAGACCCATTCAGACCATTTGCGCATTTATTCATTTGATAAATGAATTTGTTTTTTGTGCCGGATCGCGCTGCAATCCAAGGTTCCGCGTTTTACCCCGTTTTTACCCGCTTCCCATGGTTTCCGGCGCTCGAGAGGGTGCCGGCCCGTGCTTTCGAGAGTGTTCGACATGACTGGCTTCAACTGGCAAAACCCCTATCCGACACCGCGTCTACCTGTATTCGCACGCAACATCGTTTCGACTTCGCACCCGCTCGCCGCGCAAGCCGGTCTACGGATGCTGTGGAAAGGCGGCAATGCTGTCGACGCGGCGATCGCGGCGGCGGCCGCCATTACGGTGGTCGAGCCGGTGTCGTGTGGCCTTGGCGGCGACGCCTTCGCGCTGGTGTGGGACGGCAAGAAACTGCACGGCCTGAACGCTTCGGGCGTGTCGCCGGCGGCCTGGAACGTCGATTACTTCAAGCGCAAATACGGTGAGGAAAACGGCTTCGCCAAGCAACCCAAGCGCGGTTGGGACGCCGTTACCGTGCCAGGCGTGATCGCCGGCTGGGAGGCGTTGCATCAGAAATTCGGCTCGCTGCCGTTCGCCGATCTGATGGAGCCGGCAATCGAAATCGCCGAGCGTGGGCACGCGGTGGCGAGCATCGTCGCTTACAAATGGGCGGCTGCCGTGCCGGAATTGAAGGACCTGCCGGGCTTCGCGCAAACCTTCATGCCGCGCGGCCGTGCGCCGGAAGTCAGCGAATTGGTGCGCTTTCCCGGGCACGCGAAGACACTGCGCAAGCTCGCGGAACAAGGCCCGCGTGCGTACTACGAAGGTGAGATCGCCGAACAGATCGCGGCGTTTGCGCGCGAAGGCGGCGGCGCGTTGACGCTCGACGATTTGCGCAACTACCGCGCGGATTGGGTCGAGCCGATCGGCAAGGATTATCGCGGCTACACCGTGCATGAAATTCCGCCGAACGGCCAGGGCATCGCGGCGCTGATCGCGTTGGGCATCCTCGAAAAATTCGACGTGAAAGAACTCGCCGTCGACAACGTCGAGTCGCAGCATTTGCAGATCGAAGCGATGAAGCTGGCGTTCGCCGACGTTTATCGCTATGTCGCCGATCCGCGTTCGATGGAAGTGACACCCGAGCAGATGCTCGACGACGCGTACCTCACGTCGCGCGCGAAGCTGATCGACCACAAGCGCGCCACGCAATTCGACTTCGGCATGCCGAAGGCCGGCGGCACGATCTACATGTCGGTGGCCGACGAGCGCGGCATGATGGTCAGCTTCATCCAGTCGAACTACATGGGCTTCGGCTCGGGCATCGTGGTGCCGGACAGCGGCATTGCGATGCAGAACCGCGGGTGCGGCTTCTCGATGGATCCGAAGTCGCCGAACGTGGTGGAAGGCGGCAAGCGGCCATTCCATACCATCATCCCGTCGTTCCTGACGCAGCAGGTGGACGGCAAGCAGGAAGCGGTGATGAGCTTCGGCGTGATGGGCGGCGACATGCAGCCGCAAGGCCACCTGCAATCGATCGTGCGGATGCTCGATTACGGTCAGCAACCGCAGGCCGCCTGCGATGCGCCGCGCTGGAAGGTCAACCGCGACTTCACCATCGACATCGAATCGACGCTCGATCCGAAGACCGCCGAGGCGTTGCAGAAGCTGGGCCACACGATCAAGTCGGTCGACGATCCGTACATGGACTTTGGCTCCGGCCAGTACATCTGGAAGCTCGACCGGAATGATCCGGACCGCGGCTATGTGGCGGCGAGCGACAGCCGTCGCGACGGGTTGGCAGCCGGCTTCTGAACAATTCAGACGGAGCGCGGCGCGACTCACGCGGCCGCTGCGCTTCGTTTCGCTGCGTCTGTCGACAATGCATCGCGCATCGTGCGCAACCAGTGCAACCAGTGCAACCAGCACCAGGCAGGGCAGGAGACATTATGAATACCCCCGCGTCGCGATCCGCGACGGCATCCCCGCATTCCACGTCCGCACCGCTTTCCAAAGCGATGGTGCGACGTATCGTGTTTTCGTCGTCGGTCGGCAATGCATTGGAGTGGTTCGACTTTCTGGTCTACGGCTACTTCGCGACCATCATCGCGAAACAGTTCTTCCCGATGCAAGACGAATGGCTCTCGACGCTGCTCGCCATCGCCACCTTCGGCATTTCCTTCCTGATGCGGCCGCTTGGCGCCGTCGTGTTGGGCGTCTATGGCGATCGCAAGGGCCGTAAGTCGGCGCTCACCCTCGCCATCGCGCTGATGATGGTCGGCACCTTCACGATGGCAGTGATGCCGCCGTACGCGTCGATCGGTATCGCCGCGCCCGTGTTGATCCTGCTTGCGCGGCTCGTGCAGGGTTTCGCGGTGGGCGGCGAGTTCGGTAGCGCGACGGCCTTCATGGTCGAGCACAGCGCGTCACGGCGTGGCTATTACGCGAGTTGGCAGTTCGCAAGCCAGGGCCTGGCCGCGGTCACCGCGGCGGCCTTCGGTTCGCTCCTGACCGCGTGGATGCCACCCGAGCAACTCAATAGCTGGGGCTGGCGCCTGCCATTCATGTTCGGTCTGCTGGTCGGGCCGGTGGGCTATTACATCCGTTCGCATCTCGACGAGACGCCGGAGTTTCTCGCGTTGCGCGAAGCGCGTGAGACAGCGGCCAAGCGTCAGCAGACGCCAGAAAAGGATGCGTCGTTCAGCAACCAGTGGGTGAATCTGCTGCTGGCCGTGGGTATCGTTGCGCAGTCGACAGTCGGTGTGTACGTGTTGCAACTCTACATGCCGATGTACGCGGTCAAGCAGTTGCACATGCCTGCGGCGGCGTCGTTCGGCGTGGTGGTGCTCAACGGCGGTTTGCAGTTCATTTTGTCGCCGGTGATGGGTGCGTTGTCTGATCGTATCGGCCGGATTCGCATCATGCTGACCACGTCGATTCTGATGGGCACGCTGATCTATCCGATGTTCGCGTGGTTGCAGACCCATCCGACGATTGGCTGGCTGTTAGTGTTGCAAGGCACAGCTGGCATTTTCAAGGCGGCTTACTCCGGACCGATGCCCGCGCTGATGTCCGAGATATTCCCGACGCAAGTGCGCTCGACCGGTCTTTCAATCGGTTACAGCATCGGCGTGACGATTTTCGGCGGCTTTGCGCCGACGATTGTGGAGACCTTTATTCATTTGACCGGCGACAAACTCGCGCCAAGTTACTACGTCCTGATTGCCGCGGTGCTTTCGGGGTTGTCGCTCATCGTGGTCGCGTGGCGTATGCGGCGCGTCCGTCGTCTCGAAGGCGTTCAGCCCGCATGACGGCTTTGCTGGCGGTCGTTGTGCTCCGCAGCGAGCCGTGCCGCGCTTAACCCGCGCCGTCCTGTTCAAGCCAAAGCCAGCTCGTCGAGCTGGCTTTTTTTGTGCCTTGCGTGTTCGCTTGTAATCAACCGAAGGATTCGACTACCGTGAAATTGGAACTGTGGCGGTCCGGCATGGTCTGTGCTGGGTTATCTGCAGAGTTGCTAAACACCGGCTAAGATGCAAGATACAAGGGGTTAACTCTAATTCAAGGCGCTGTATCCGACACGGCGAACCGCCCTTGCGATAGTGGGCGGTTTCGAGCGCTCCACGAGTCGATACAGCTTTCGGAGCAAGGACACAATGCACACTGAGCTGAACCATGTGATGCCCTGGCGGATTGAGGATATCGACCTCACCCGCATAGATCGCCAGAAGGCAGTGGCTAACGAAGACCTGCTGCTTCTGTTGTGCGCCGCTTCGTTTATCGAAAGCGGCACCGATCTTTACACCAGTAATCTGAGTACTTTCTTCGACGGTGACCCGGAAGTCTCGGCCTGGCTCAACCAGGAATGGGAACCCGAAGAGATGCAGCACGGCCGGGCGCTCAAAACGTATATCGCCTACGTCTGGCCTGAGTTCGATTGGGACACCGCGTTCCGCCATTTCATGGAGGAGTATTCGCTGACCTGTTCGGTCGAAGACTTCGAAAAGACCCGCGCGCTTGAGATGGTGGCCCGCTGCGTGGTGGAAACGGGTACGGCAACGCTGTATCGCGCGATCGGCGAATGTTCGGACGAGCCGGTGCTCAAGCAGATCACCGACAACATCCGCACTGACGAAGTCCGTCACTACAAGCACTTTTTCAAGTTCTTCAAGAAGTACAACAAGATCGAAGGCAATGGCCGTCTTGCGGTTCTCGGCGCGTTGATGCGCCGTGTGATGGAAATCAAGAACGAAGACTCGGAGATCGCGTTGCGTCATGTGTTCGCGATTCGTTATCCGGAGCGCGTGCACGATTCGGCCTACAACCGCGAACGCGCGGCGCGCATCAATGCGTTGGTGCGGCGCAATCTGTCGGCGGACATGTGCGTGAAGATGTTGCTCAAGCCGCTCGATCTGCCGGCCAAGATTCAGCCTGGCGTGCATTACCCACTCGCCAAGATCACGCAGCACGTGTTCTTCCGCTGATGTTTTTCTGCTGAGTCCACGGCGTATAGAGATGAAGATGAATGGCCCGCTTGTGCGGGCCATTCGCTTTTCGAGGCATGATGGATCCTTGCTACCCTGGCAACCTGTTTCAGACTGGATCGGAACGATGAGCGATTCCCCTGCACCCGAACGTCCACTCGAACAACACGTGTTCGACGAATGGCCTGACGCTGTCCGCACGTTGTTCGACGGTTCGTCGCTGGCGAGCAAGACGGGTTTCACCGCATCGCTGCTTACCGTCGATGCGAACGGTCATGTGCGCACCTCGCTGCTCGGTGTCGGCGAGTTGTATGCGCCGGATTCGCGTTCGCTATGCATCGCCTTGTGGCCGCAGGCTCGGGCGGCGCGCGTGATTGCGCAACGCGGCCGGGCCGCGTTGACGTTCGTCTGCGATGAGGCGTTCTATCAGGTGCAGTTGCGTTTGACGCCGCTAGCGGGCGTGACAGGCGATGACAGCGGCCTCGTGTACCTTATCGGCTCGATCGACACAGGAGAGGCGCAGAGCGTGCGGTATGCGCGCCTGACGAGTGGTATTACGTTTGAACTGGAAGGGGAAGGAGAGACGGTGCTCGATCGATGGGAACGGCAGATCGAGCACCTGAAGCAAGCCGCCGCTGCGACTAGCCGTTAGTCTGGGACTACGGCTAGCGAGCTAACAGTTGCTTTAATGCTTAACGGCCGCGCTGGCCGCTGCGTGTCGGCTGGCCGCCGCGCGGCGCTTCGTTGCGCGACTTCGTGCCGCCCAGCAATGCACCCGGATTGCCGCCTTGCGGCTTTGCTGCCTGCGGCTTGCGCGGTGCATGTTGCGCGGCGCTGCCTTCGTGTGCCGCTGCGCGCGGCTGGCCTTCATGACGCTGGCCGTCGCGGCGAGGTTGCCCGCCGTTGCCGGCCGGCTTCGCGCCTTGCGGCTTCGGTTGCTGCTGACCATTCGCCGGACGCTGACCCGAACGTTGCGCCGGCTTGGCCGCTGCTGCGCCGTCGCGGCGGCCACCTTCACGCTGACCACCGCCCTCGCGCTTCGGCGCGCCTTGACCCTGGCGCGGCGAACGTCCACCGCCACCGCCGCCACCCTGGCCACGGCGCAGGATCGGCTCTGGCTTCGCGGTCGGATCCGGCTCAAAACCGGCGATCACTTCCTGCGGCACCTGGCGCTTGATCAGCTTCTCGATGTCCTTCAGCAGTTGCAGTTCGTCGACGCACACCAGCGAGATCGCTTCGCCCGATGCGCCAGCACGACCCGTGCGGCCGATGCGGTGCACGTAGTCTTCCGGCACGTTCGGCAGATCGTAGTTGACCACGTGCGGCAACTGATCGATATCGATGCCGCGTGCGGCGATGTCGGTCGCGACCAACACCTGCAGCGTGGCGTCCTTGAACTCGGCGAGCGCGCGCGTGCGGGCCGATTGGCTCTTGTTGCCGTGAATCGCCAGTGCGCTGATGCCGTCTTTCGTCAGCTGTTCGGCAAGGCGGTTCGCGCCGTGCTTCGTGCGCGTGAACACCAGCACCTGAAACCAGTTGTGTTGCTTGATGAGGTGCGTGAGCAGCTCGCGCTTCTTGTCGCGGTCGACCGGGTGGATCTTTTGTGCGACGAGTTCGGCCGTCGTGTTGCGACGGGCGACTTCGATCAGTGCCGGCGAGTCGAGCAGGTTGTCGGCGAGCGTCTTGATCTCGTCGGAGAAGGTGGCCGAGAACAGCAGGTTCTGACGCTTCGGCGGCAACTTGGCAAGCACGCGCTTGATGTCGTGGATGAAGCCCATGTCGAGCATGCGGTCAGCTTCGTCCAGCACGAGAATCTCGAGATGCGACAGATCGATGGTCTTCTGCTGCATGTGGTCGAGCAAACGGCCCGGCGTTGCGACGACGATGTCCACGCCGCTGCGCAGCGCGCCGATCTGCGGATTGATGCCGACGCCGCCGAACATCACGGTCGACTTCAGCTTCAGGTACTTGCCGTAAGCGCGCACGCTTTCTTCGACCTGTGCGGCGAGCTCGCGCGTCGGCGTGAGGATCAGCGCGCGTACTGCGCGCTTGCCCGAGGCCGTGGTAACGGCGGGCATGGTGTTCAAACGCTGCAGGATCGGCAGCGTGAAGCCGGCGGTCTTGCCGGTGCCGGTCTGCGCGCCGGCGAGCAGGTCGCCGCCGTTGAGCACGGCCGGGATCGCTTGCGTCTGGATCGGAGTCGGAGTGGTGTAGCCGAGTTCGAGTACAGCGCGGACCAGCGGTTCGGACAAGCCGAGGGAATCAAAAGACATAAATGTTCTTTGCAATGCAGTTTCGCGAACGGCACCAGACGGCACCAAATGGGCCTAGGTGGGTACAAGCGCGGCATGAACACGCCCGCATGGCGCGTTCGAGGCCAGAGCCCAGTTCCGGTCGCAGAGAAATCGGCGGCACGCGGGAAACGCGTGCCGAATGCTTCAACGCGCTATGCAGACACGTTGACTGGCCTTTAGTTGCATTTCGCCGCCGTGGGATGTCACGCGACGTAGCGCGCGACACTGACGAATTGACACAGACTGCCCGCCAGTACGAACAGGTGCCAGATACCATGTCCGTGCCGGATGCGCTCGTCGTTGATGAAGAAGTAGATGCCGGCGCTGTAGATGACCCCGCCGGCCACGAGCCAGGCGGTACCCGCTGCCGGTAAGGCTTGAACCAGCGGGCGGACGGCAACGAGCGCGAGCCATCCCATCAAGACATACAGCACCATCGAAACGCTGCGGGTGCGTCGCCCGAGCGTCAATTCCTGCACGATGCCGAGAGCGGCAAGCCCCCAGCTTACGCCGAAAAGCGACCAGCCCCACGGTCCGCGCAACGTAACAAGTGTGAACGGGGTGTAACTGCCGGCGATCAGCAGGTAGATCGCCGAATGATCGCATTTTTGCAGAACGGCTTTCACGCGCGGGTTGCGCACGCTGTGGTAAAGCGTCGAGATAGCATACAGCACGAACAACATTGCACCGTACACACTGAAACTCACCACTTTGTACGCGTCACCGTCGAGCGCGCCCATTGTCACGAGCGCAGCAAGACCCGCCACCGACAGTACGGCGCCGACGAGATGGGTAATGCTGTTGAAACGCTCACCGACATGCACGGCTCTTTCCTCCTGCGCGGTTTCATAAGGGTTTATCCCCACATGATACCGGTCCTGAAAAAACGAAGGGCGCGGCCGCGCGTTTAGCTGGCCGCGCCCCCGGTGCATCGAACGCTGCTTAGTCGAGCGGCGCCGAACGCAGATCGGACACTTGCTGCGGCGACACAGCCGTACCGTGGTTGCCCCACGACATACGAATGTACGTCACGACCGCGGCCACTTCCGTGTTCGACAGCGCCTGCGCGAACGGCGGCATGCCGTACGGATGCGGGTTGGCTGTCGTGCTCGGCGGATAACCGCCGTTCAGCACCATACGGATCGGGTTGACCGCCGACGGCATCTGGATCGACTGGTTGTTCGCGAGCGGCGGGAAGGACGGCGGCATGCCGAGGCCGTTCGTCGCATGGCACTTCGCGCAGTTGTCAGCGTAGATCTTCTGACCTTGCTTCAACAGTTCGCCACCGAACTTTTCCGAGGTTTCGAGCTGCAGCGGTTCCGGTGCTTCGCTCTTCTGCGGAATCGTCTTCAGGTACGTGGCCATTGCGTTGATGTCTTCGTCCGACATGTACTGCAGGCTGTTATGGACCACTTCAGCCATCGGACCGAATACCGCGCCACGGTTCGACACACCGGTCTTCAGCAGGTCGGCGATGTCTTTGGTTTCCCAATCGCCGAGGCCGGCTTCCTTGTTCGACGTCAACGACGGCGCATACCAGTTCTGCAGCGGGATCAAACCGCCGGCGAACGCAGCCGAGCTGACCGGGCCGCCCATGGCGTTGATCGACGTGTGGCACATGCCGCAGTGGCCGAGGCCTTCGATCAGGTACGCGCCACGGTTCCATTCAACCGACTTGGTCGGATCAGCCTTGTACTCGCCTTCACGGAAGAACAGTGTGCGCCAGCCGATCAGCATGTTGCGCTGGTTGAACGGGAATTTCAGTTCGTGCGGACGGCTCGGCACATTGACCGGCGTAACCGAGCGCAGGTACGCATAGATCGCGTCCGAGTCGGCGCGTGTGACCTTGGTGTAGCTCGTGAACGGGAAGCCCGGGTACAGCAGACTGCCGTCTTTCGAACGGCCCGTGTGCATGGCGCGGTAGAAGTCGTCCTGCGTCCACTTGCCGATACCGTACTGGTCGTCAGGCGTGATGTTCGGCGTGAACATCGTGCCGAACGGCGTAGCCATGGGCAGGCCGCCGGCAAACTGCTTGCCGCCGCGCACCGTGTGGCAGGCGATACAGTCGCCGGCGCGGGCGAGGTACTCGCCCTTCTTGATCAGCGCGGCCTGGTCGGCGGGCGTTGCCGCCATCGCCGTGCCGTTATGCAGATTGTCGCCGCCCGACCACAGGACGGGAACGAGTGCGGCAGCCGCAACGACGACGACTGCCGAGAGGGCGAACAAAGACTTGCGTTTCATTTGAGTGTCTCTCCCGGTGCCTTATTGCGGTTCGCTGCCGCAGGCAAGCGGAGTCTTCATCGAGCGGGCCGGAGCCGGCACGGGGTTTTGTGGGGCCGTTTGCGTGGAAAGCCATGCAGCGACGGCGTTCACGTCTTCATCGGTCAGGCGGGTGGCGATGGTGTGCATGCAATCAGGTGCGATGGCATGACGCGAGCCCGAACGCCATGCGCCCAACTGCGCGCTGATGTAGTCCGAATGCAGGCCGACCAGACCCGGGATAGCGGGTTCCATACCGGTCAGCGCCTTGCCGTGGCAAGCCGCACAGGCCGGAATATCTTTCGATGCGTCGCCATGCAGCACGATCTGCTGACCGCGCGCGACGATGCTCGCCGATACGGTCGGCTTGGACGGCGTGGGGTACGGCGGACGTTGCTGCGAGAAGTACGTGGCGATCTGATGAAGGTAGTCGTCCGAGAGATACGTGACGAGGTAGTTCATCGGCGGGTACTTGCGACGCCCTTCGCGGAAATTCTGCAACTGGTTGTACAGATAGTCGGCCGGCTTGCCCGCCAGACGCGGGAAGTAGTCGTTGTCGGTACCTTGGCCATGCGAGCCGTGGCAGGCCGTGCAGCCTTGCACGCGCGCTTCCATCGTGTCGGGGGCCTTCGGTTGAGTCTGCGCTTTCGCAGCGCTATAGACACCCGCGGAGCCGATCAGCAGAAGGGCAAGCAACGGGCGGAAAATGCGTCTTGAAGACACGCGTAACTCCATCAAAATCGGGGACCTGACCGAACTTCGAGCGGCTCGGTGTGAAGGGCAGCCGGCGCTGCGGCGACGCAGCATTCTATCATCGAAGGGTGATGATGACTATTTGCCACAGAAGAGAAGGTTCCGGGTGTGACAGGCATGCGACAGTTTGACGCGCATCGTAGCCTGGTCGGCGGCCCGGGCATCTCGATGTTGTCTGCAGAACCGCGGGCGCAAGTGTCGTTCCTGTCGGCTGCGATAACAAAGCAGGTTGAACCCACGCGCGCGCCGACCATCGAAGCGTACACTTCCGGGCGCGCCGGCGTCTGTCCGGCGCCCACGCTCCTCGGCTCAACGTCCACCGTTTCACTTTCCACACGCTATCGGCCTTACATGAAGCTATTCAATTTTCCCCGTCCGGCGCTGTGTGCGTTGACGTTCGGCGCCGCGGCGCTGGTGATGACGTCCACGGCTTTTGCCCATGCGCATCTGGTGTCGAGCGAGCCGGCGGCGAACGCCGAAGTGGCCGCGCCCACTGAAGTGACGATCCATTTCACCGAGCCGCTCGAGCCGGCTTTCAGCAGAATCGATCTGAGCGACACGAGCGGCAAGCCCGCCGCGCCGGCGGCGTCGCAAGTCGACAAGAGTGACGCAAAGGCGATGCGCCTGGCGCTGCCGCAGCTGACGGCGGGCCGCTATGCGGTGCACTGGATCGCGGTTGCCACGGACGGCCACCGTACCCAAGGCGACTTTGCGTTCATCGTCAAATGAGCATCGACGGACTCTGGATCGGGCAGGTCGCCATGGCCGCGCTCATGAATGTCGCGTTTGCGTTTGCCGTTGGGTCGGCGTTGCTCGGCGCGTGGCTCGCCAAAGACGCGCAGGTCAAGATCGCGCCGGCGCGGGCCGCCTGGTTGCGCGCGCAACGGTCGATGCTGACAGCCACCGTCGTGCTGGTGCTCGCTGATCTCGGCTGGCTGTTGTACCAGGCGGCGTCGATGAGTGGTGTCGCTTTGCCGGCGGCGATCGGCGTGGTGCCGACTGTATTGACGCAAACCCACGTCGGTTACGGCTGGAGCGTGGCCTTCGCCGGCGCGCTGGTGTTGCTGGGCACGGCGATGGCCAGTCACACGGGCATGCTGCGCAATGCGCTGCTGTGGTTCGCGGTGATTGCGATTGCGGCGGGCAAGGCGTCGCTCGGCCATGCGGCCGACGCCGGTCCGGCCTCGGCGGCGATCGGCATGCAGACGCTGCATGTGCTGGTCACGAGCGTCTGGGGCGGGCTGGCAATGGCGGCGGGGCTCTCGGTATTGCCTGCGCTCGGCACGTCGACCGCACGCGGGATGCTGATCCGCACAGCGACGCAGGTGTCGCACGTGTCGGTGGTCGCGGTTGGACTGGTGCTGCTCACTGGTATTTTCAATGCCGTGCGCGGTTCTGGCGGCTCGTTCGAAGCTATCGAGATGAGCACGTGGGGCCATGTGCTGACGCTGAAGCTTGCACTGGTCGCGCTCGCATTGGTGCTCGGCGGACTCAACCGCTTCCTGGCGCTCCCGCGCTTGCGCCGCACGGCCTCAACGATGGACGCGCATACCTTCGTCAACGTGCTGTATCTGGAAGCGCTGGCGATGATCGGCGTGTTCGTCGCAGCGGCCGTGTTGTCGCACAGCGTGCCGGCATTCGCCGCGTTGGGCTGAGGTCAAAAAAAGCGCCGCACAGCAAAGGCGTGCGGCGCAATACACACGGTCGCCCGGCGGTGGCCGGCTGATCCGTTACTACCCTCTAGGCGGCGAGCGCGTTGTGCGCCCGTTCCAGCGTCTCTTCCGGAAACATTTCCTGCTGCAGCTCGCCGTTGTTGCCGAACCACTGGCAGATCAGCCAGTTGCCTGGCGCGAATAGCACCGGCCCGGTCCAGGTGGCCGTCATCGGGCGTCCGCCGGACTTGAGCGTCAGGACGTCGCCGGCGCGGTAGGCGGGTTTTGCGGCCCTTGCAGGTCTCTTTCCCAGTCGCATGGTGGATTTTCGTTCGATGAAGCCGGTTATTCGAGGCCGAGCCGGTGTCCGAGAATCGGCGCGCAGAAGAGGGCGATCGCGCAGCCCGCTGCTTTGCCTTCCAGCGCCGCGCCTGCGGCGCGCGAGCCGTACATGTGCGTCAGCAGATCGAAAAGTTGCGGCAGGCAGTACAGCACCGCGGCAGCGATAAAGCATTTTTCGACGACCGAAATGCGCCAGCCGCGTTCATAGGCGAGCATCGCGCCGAGGATGCGAAGCACGCCGAACACCACCAGCGCGCCGACGGCGGCCTGTTCGCGGATCAGATAGTCAGGAAGAAATTCGCCCATGATGTTCCCCAATGCATTTGTCGTTTGAATGCATTTGAGCAAGGAGTGGGCCATGCGTATGTCTGGTGCCGAACAAAAGGCGTGAAAGCCTTTGTCAGCGGGGCTTTGAGCGATGAGGGCGGAAGCCCGTAAAGGCGCGGAAAACGGGATTTTCGACCCTGCCGGGCCGGGATGTTACGTAACTGCGACGCCGCGACCGTGACGCGACCGTAACGCGTCGCTACCGTAGGGTTGAGGCACGCCCGGCTCGACCTGTTGCCGGATTCGCACCATGTGCCCGGCCAACGACAGAAAAGATAACGCCGCCCGCAGGCGGCGTTCGATCATTCGGGCAAACCAGTCACGCGCTTACCATTCCGCGACGCTGCCATCCTCGTGGCGCCACACCGGATTGCGCCAGCGGTGGCCGACCTTCGCCATCTCGCGCACTTTCTCTTCGTTCACTTCGATGCCGAGGCCCGGGCCTTGCGGAATCGACACGAAGCCGTCTTCGTATTTGAAGACTTCGGGGTTCTTGATGTAGTCGAGCAGGTCGTTGCCCTGGTTGTAGTGAATGCCCAGGCTCTGTTCCTGGATGAATGCGTTGTAGCTCACCGCGTCGATCTGCAGACAGGTGGCCAGTGCGATCGGACCGAGCGGGCAGTGCAGCGCGAGCGCGACGTCGTACGCCTCGGCCATCGACGCGATCTTGCGGCACTCGGTAATCCCGCCCGCGTGCGACGCGTCCGGCTGGATGATGTCGACGTAGCCGCCCGACAGGATGTGCTTGAAGTCCCAGCGCGAATACAGACGTTCGCCCAAGGCGATCGGCGTGTTGGTCTGATTGACGATGTCGCGCAAGGCTTCCGCGTTTTCCGACAACACCGGCTCTTCGATGAAGAGCAGCTTGTACGGGTCGAGTTCTTTGGCCAGCACCTTCGCCATCGGCTTATGCACCCGGCCGTGGAAGTCCACGCCAATGCCGATGTTCGGCCCAACCGCTTCGCGCACGGCGGCGACGTTGTCGATGACGCCTTGCACCTTGTCGAAGGTGTCGATGATCTGCAATTCTTCCGAGCCGTTCATCTTCACGGCCTTGAAGCCACGTTCGACCACGGCGCGCGCGTTATTCGCGACATCGCTCGGACGGTCGCCGCCGATCCACGAATACACCTTGATCTTGTCGCGCACCTGGCCGCCGAGCAGCGCATGAATCGGCACGCCATGATGCTTGCCCTTGATGTCCCACAGCGCCTGGTCGACGCCGGCGATCGCGCTCATGGTGATCGGGCCGCCGCGGTAGAAGCCCGCGCGATACATCACCTGCCAGTGCTCTTCGATCAGCAGCGGGTCCTTGCCGATCAGGTAGTCGGACAGTTCCTCTACAGCGGTCGCCACGGTATGCGCGCGGCCTTCGACCACCGGTTCGCCCCAGCCGACGATGCCTTCATCGGTCTCGATCTTCAGGAAGCACCAGCGCGGCGGAACGATGAAGGTTTCGAGCTTGGTGATTTTCATGGTGTGCGTCTCCTTGCGGCCTGGGTGCCTGCGTGTGTGGGCAATTTCGAGGATTCACATGCTACAACAAAAGGGTGTTTAAGTACTATTAATAGTACTATTGGCCAAATATTGGCTGGACACCGAGTGCGGGCCGGCGTCGAAGCAGTGAGTATGCCGGTTGAGATGCCGGATAATCGCGGTCGTTCCGGGCTCAGGCCCGCTATCAATAGCGCCGAGAGGCCGCTGGGAGAAAGCTATTCAGCACGATCTGCATGGGCGCGTCGCTCATCTGCTGGCGACCGCGATTCTGCGCGGCGACTACGCGCCTGACTCGATCCTGCCGCGCGAGGCGGAGTTGATGGACACCTTCGGCGTGAGCCGGACGGTGTTGCGCGAGGCGCTTCGCACGCTGACATCGAAGGGCCTGATCGAATCGCGTCCGCGGGTGGGCACGCGAGTGCGGCCGAAAATCGCGTGGAATCTGCTCGATGTCGACGTGCTCGACTGGTATTCGCGCGTCGCCGAGCCAATGGCGTTTGCGCTCAAGTTGCAGGAAATGCGCGAGATGATCGAGCCGTACGCGGCGGGTCTGGCGGCGGCCTCGCATACGGGCGACACCTTCAATGCGCTGGCGGCGGCGCATGCGTCGATGGTCGGGGCACGCAATGTCGACGAATGGGTGCGCGCCGATCTGCAGTTTCATTTGAGCGTACTGACGGCATGCAGCAACGAATTGCTGATTCCGCTCGGCACGCTGATCGAGCGCACGTTGGAAGCGCAACTACGCCTGAATGCGAAACGCGCGGACGTGTTCAACGCGTCGCTTGGCGAGCACACGGCCGTATTCGAAGCGATTCGCGACCGTGACGCGGTGGCGGCGCGAGAGGCGATGGCGGGGTTGCTGGGCGTGACGCGCGGAAGAATCGAAGGGTGAGCACGGCGCGAATGCGCCACGTGTTTCGCTCGGCAACTCATCCCAGCCTACGTTAGTCCATTGCTGCGTGCGCTACCGATGCGTCCGGCGCCTGGCGTGACGGGCGGATCAACAACAGCAGCGGAATGACCAGCAGCGTTGCCAGGAACATCAGCTTGAAGTCGTTCAGATAAGCGATCATCGACGCCTGCTGTGTAATCGACGCGTTCAGCGCCGCCAGGTCGTAATTCGAGCCGCTATTGAGCATGGGCTGGATCGCCGGATTGAACGGCGTGATATTCGCGGCGAGGTCCGCGTGCGACACCTGCGTGTTGCGCGTCATCAGCGTCTGCACGATCGAAATGCCGATACTGCTGCCGATATTGCGCATCAGGCTGTACGTCGCGGTGCCGTCCGCGCGCAGTTCCGGCGTAAGCGTGGAGAAGGTGAGCGCGCTCAACGGCACGAACACAAGGCCGAGACCAAAGCCCTGAATCACGCCAGGCCAGACGATGTCCGACGCCGACAACACGATCGTGTATTGCATCATCTGCCACAGCGCGAACGCAGAGATCAGGAAGCCTGCAAGCAGTAGAAGCCGCGCATCGACCCGCTTCAATAACCGCCCGGCGATCAGCATCGCGACCATGGTTCCCGCGCCGCTCGGCGCCGTGACGAGTCCCGTGGTCGCGACCGGGTAGTTCATCAGGTTTTGCAGCATCGGCGGCAGTAACGCGCGTGTCGCGTACATCACCGCGCCGATCACGAAGATGAAGAACGTGCCGGTGGCGAAGTTCGGGTCCTTCAGCAACTCGTATTTGAAGAACGATTTCTTGCCGACGGTCGCGGTATGCACGAGGAAGAACGCGAAGCTGATCGCCGCGATCAGCGCCTCGATCACGATTTCATGCGAGCCGAACCAGTCGAGCTGCTCGCCGCGGTCGAGCATCGCCTGCAGCCCGCCAATGGCGAGACCCAACGTGGCAAAACCGAATGCGTCGAACTTCGCGTCGTGCTTCGGTTCACGCGCTGGCAGGAAGGTTGCCACGCCGAACAGCGCGAACGCGCCGATCGGCACGTTGATGAAAAACACCCAGCGCCAGTTGTAGCTATCGGTGAGCCAGCCGCCGAGCGTCGGCCCGAGAATCGGCCCGACCATCACGCCCATGCCCCACACCGCCATCGCCTGGCCCTGCTTTTCGCGCGGATTGATGTCGAGCAGGATCGACTGCGATAGCGGCACCAGCGAGGCCCCGAAAACCCCTTGCAGCAAACGCGATGCGACGATCTGCGTCAGCGTTTCCGACAATCCGCATAGCGCCGAGGCTACCGTGAACCCGCCGATCGCGAAGATCAGCAGCCGCTTGACGCTCAGCCGGTCGGACAGCCAGCCGGTCAACGGCGTGGCGATCGCGGCCGCGACGATATACGAGGTCAGCACCCACGTGATCTCGTCCTGCGACGCCGACAGCGTGCCCTGCATATGCGGCAGTGCGACGTTGGCAATGGTGCTGTCGAGCGTCTGGATCAACGTCGCGAGCATGATCGAGACGTTGATCATCGGCCGGTTGAGCGGGGCGGCGGCGCTCGTCGGCGGGGAGTCGGAGGACATGGGGGAGCTGGATCTTCGATATAGTAAGCATGCTTAGTATATCGGCTGCAAGCGCATGCGCCCACCAGGAATTATGCGGAGCCTGAATTGCGTCCGTTTTGCACCCATTCCGACGATGACAAACGAAAGCCTTTCGTATAATCCGCACATGAACACCCAACTCGAAGAACGTTTCGGCTTTCTGATTTCCGACGTCGGCCGCCTGACAGGCAAGCGTTTCGACGATCTCGCGAAGTCATCGGTCGATCTGACGCGCGCGCAGTGTCGCGTGCTCGCCAACCTCGCCCATTACGGCGACGTCAACCAGGCTCGGCTCGCGGATTTGCTCGAAGTCGCGCCGATTTCGGCGGGACGCCTGCTGGACCGCATGGAAGAGGGGGGGTGGATCGAGCGCACGGCCAATCCGCAGGATCGCCGCGAGCGCCAGGTGCGCATGACGCCGAAGGCCGAGCGCACTCTCGGCAAGGCCCGCAAAGTAGGCGATGAAGTCGCGCTCGAAGCGCTGAACGGTTTTACCGATCAGGAAGCGAAGCAGCTCATCGCGCTGTTGCAACGCGTGCGCGGTAATCTCAGCCGCATCGTCGATCGTTGAACGCGGGGCTTGCTCCCGTTTCAGTTAGCGCGGGACCGGACAAGGTATTGCAAAGGAGCTGACTTGCGCCAGTTCCTTTTTCGTTGCGAGCCTTCAGGCCGATGGCTCGCATCTGCAAAGTCATTCGTTCATTTGGATTCGGACGCGGCCCCCGACGGCTGAACCAGTTCGAAGCACGCTGCCTTGGTTTTCGTATCGGCCGGCGACGGGTCGATGCATTTGAAAGCGCTCTGATCGCGCTGAACGAAAATCGTATTGGCCGAGCCGGAATCGACGTGGGCGCCATTCACTACCGCAGCGATTTTGTAGCCGTCCTGCAGCAACGTCGCAAGCATGAGCGAACTGGCGCGCCACTGACTGTCGGGCGGCATTTGGGCATTGACGGTGAGCGGCGACGCGGCGGTGATAAGCGCGAAGGATGCGGTGGCCGCGGCAAGCGCGGCGGTGCGGAACGTCATCAAGAAACCTCCTTGAAGTTGCTGTTTGGAAAGCCAAAAACAAAAAAGCCGCTGACCTTGTGGATCAGCGGCTTTTTCTTGCAACTGGTGGCGAATCAGGGACTCGAACCCCGGACCTGCGGATTATGATTCCGTCGCTCTAACCAACTGAGCTAATTCGCCGAAAGAAGCGAGATTATGAGGATAGGGCCGGGGGCTGTCAACCCCCGCCGTACAACTTTTTTAGATCATCTCGTCCGTCAGGCGCTTCAGTCTTGGGCGTAGATATCCGAGTTCTTGGTTTCCTTGACGAACAGCATGCCGATCACGAGCGTGATGAGCGCGACCACAATCGGATACCACAGCCCCGAGTAGATGTTGCCCTTCGCCGCGACGATCGCGAACGCTGTTGCCGGCAGGAAGCCGCCGAACCAGCCATTGCCAATATGATACGGCAGCGACATCGAGGTGTAGCGGATGCGCGTCGGGAACATCTCCACCAGCATCGCCGCAATCGGCCCGTAGACCATCGTCACGTAGATCATCATGATCGTCAGAATCACCACGCTCATCGGCCAGTTGATCTGCGACGGATCGGCTTTTGGCGGGTAGCCGGCTGTCTTCAGCGTGGTCGCCAGGGTCTTGTCGAACGTCTTGCCCTGGTCCTTGGCGTCGGCCGCCTTGCCGTCATACGTGTTGACCACCGTATCGCCGACCTTGATCTCCGCCAGCGTGCCTGCCGGCGCTGCGACGTTCTCGTAGTTCAAGCCGGCCTTCGAGAGCGCGCTCTTGGCGATGTCGCAGGAACTCGTGAATTTCGCGGTGCCGACCGGATTGAACTGGAACGAGCACTCGTCCGGGTTCGCGATCACGACGATCGGTGCTTTCGCCGTAGCAGTTTCCAGCGCCGGGTTCGTGTAGTGGGTCAGCGCCTTGAACAGCGGGAAGTACGTGCAGGCAGCAATCAGCAGGCCGGCCATGATGATCGGTTTGCGGCCGATGCGGTCCGACAGCGAGCCGAAGAACAGGAAGAACGGCGTGCCGATCAGGAGCGCGATCGCGATCAGGATGTTGGCCGTCGCGCCATCGACCTTTAGCGTCTGCGTCAGGAAGAACAGCGTGTAGAACTGACCCGTGTACCAGACCACGGCCTGGCCGGCGGTCAGGCCGATCAGCGCGAGGATCACGATCTTCAGGTTCTTCCACTGACCAAATGCTTCGGTCAACGGCGCCTTCGAGGTTTTGCCTTCAGCCTTGATGCGCGCGAACACCGGTGATTCATTCAGTTGCAGGCGAATCCACACCGACACGCCGAGCAGGATGATCGACGCGAGGAACGGAATGCGCCAGCCCCAGGCGCCGAACGCGTCTTCGCCCATGGCCGTGCGCGCGCCGAGAATTACCAGCAGCGAGAGGAACAGGCCGAGCGTGGCGGTGGTCTGGATCCACGCGGTATAGAAACCGCGGCGTCCCGCCGGCGCATGTTCCGCGACGTAGGTTGCCGCACCGCCGTATTCGCCACCGAGTGCAAGACCCTGCAGCAGGCGCATCGCGATGAAGATCACCGGCGACGCAATGCCGATCGATGCATAGCCGGGCAGGAAGCCGACCAGGAAGGTCGACAGGCCCATGATCACGATCGTGATGAGGAACGTGTGTTTGCGCCCGACCATATCGCCGAGGCGTCCGAACACGATCGCGCCGAACGGCCGCACCGCGAAGCCGGCGGCGAAGCTGAGGAGCGTAAAGATGAAGGCGGCAGTCGGATTGACGCCGGAGAAGAAGCTCTTGCTGATGAAGATCGCAAGTGAGCCGGCCAGATAGAAGTCGTACCACTCGAAAACCGTACCTAGCGACGATGCGAAGATCACCCGCTTCTCATCGTGCGTCATCGGCACGTGCGAGATTTGCCCGCCAACAGTAGCCATATGTCGTCTCCAATATTGATATGTGCACGCGGTCCGCCGGCAAAGGCATTCCCGTGAAACCGATTATTGGAGTGGAAACTTACGGCGTACTGACGTGGCGGGGTGAAATGGCGGTCTCGGGTGTGATGAGGAAATTCACGTCAAAAACCGGCAAGTAGCCGATAAGTTCTTGTAATGTGCGGCCAATATATCTCAATATGAGTGAAGGCCAATGCGTGAACCCTTGCGCCCTTAGGGTAAGTCCCGTGGCCGTTTGAGCACATGCAAGCTGACACGCACGAGCGTTCCGGCGAGTCGCGGCGACGTTTGATACACGTTATCGTCGATCGCCATCGCCCCGCCATGCATCGTCGTGATCTCGCGGACGATTGCCAGCCCGAGGCCACTGCCGTCGCCTTCACGGCCGAGAATCCGGTAAAAACGCTCGACTACCCGCGAGCGCTCGGCCACCGGAATGCCGAGCCCGGTGTCTTCGACTTCCAGATGCACGAGCCGCGCCGTCACGTCGTGCCGCACCCGCACGGTGATCCGTCCGCCAGCCGGCGTGTAGCGGATCGCGTTGTCGATCAGATTCGAGAGCATTTCCCGCAGCATGACCGGATTGCCGTCGACTTCGACCGGTTCTTCGGGCGCTTCGTAGCCGAGGTCCATCTGCTTGGCGAGCGCGGCTTGAACCCAGTCGCGCACGGCGTTGCGCGCCATCTCCGTCACCTCGACCGGCGTGAAAATCTGCCCGGACATGCGGTTTTCCGCGCGCGCCAAGGCCAGCAACTGGGTGACAAGGCGCGCCGCGTGCTCCGAACTGGTGGCGATCTGCTCGAGCGAGCGGTGGACTTCCGGGGAGGCATCCTGGCGTAGTGCAAGCTCGGCCTGGGTGCGCAGACCGGCCAGCGGCGTTTTCATCTGATGCGCGGCGTCGGCGATAAAGCGCTTTTGCAATTCCATGTTCTGTTCGAGGCGCGTCAGCAGATCGTTGAACGATGTCACCAGGGGCTCGATCTCCGGCGGTGCGAGACGGGCTTCGAGCGGCGACAGATCGTCCGGGCGGCGTGCGCGGATGTGCGCCTGCAGGGCGTGCAGCGGCGCGAGTCCGCGCGACAGGCCGAACCACACGAGGAGGATCGCCAGCGGCAGGATCACGAACTGCGGCAAGATCACGCCTTTGATGATGTCGTTGGCAAGCTGGCTGCGTTTGTCGAGCGTCTCGGCAACCTGTACCAGAACCGGCTGCGCGCCGGGCGTCTGTGGAAATTCGACGGTCGTATAGGCGACGCGGATATCGTTGCCGCGCAGCACGTCGTCACGGAATTCAACGAGGCCCGGCGGCGGACGGTCTTCCTCGTGCGGTAGCGGCATGTCGCGCTCGCCGCCCACCAGTTCGCCGTGCGTGCCGAGAACCTGATAGAACACGGTGTCGACATTGTCGGCGCGCAGAAAATCGCGGGTGGAGTCGGGCAGCGACAGCTCCGCCACGCCATTGATCGGATGAATCTGGCGGGCGAGCACGTAAGCGTCGGTTTCGAGCGCGCGGTCGAACGGTCCGTTGGCGATCGACTTGGCGACCAGGTAGGTGACCGCGAGGCTCATCGGCCAAAGCAGCAGAAGCGGCGCCAGCATCCAGTCGAGAATTTCGCCGAACAGCGAGCGCGGGCGCGCCTCGGCGGCGGCTTCGGTCTCGTCGGGCGGGGCGAACGGATTGGCGTAGCGCTCGTCGCGCGCCTCGTCGAGGTCCGCCGCGTGCGCCGTAGCGCGGTCTGCGCGTGCGGACATGGGTGTCCTCTATTTGTAGTGATGACTCGCCGGCATCGCGGCCGACGCAGGCGAGGAGGGCGGTTCGGGCTCGGCGAGGCCATGTGGCGCGAGCGGATTGGCACCCATGTTCACGTTCGCGTTCGCGGGCAGGGCGGCTTTCTCGAGGCAGTAACCGAGGCCGCGCACGGTGATGATGCGCACACCGCTTGGCTCGATCTTCTTGCGCAGCCGGTGCACGTAGACTTCGATCGCGTTATTGCTGACTTCCTCGCCCCATTCGCACAGGTGGTCGACGAGCTGTTCCTTCGACACCAGCCGGCCGATCCGCTGCAGCAGTACTTCGAGCAAACCGAGTTCGCGCGCCGACAGGTCGATGACCTGTTCGTTGACATAGGCGATCCGGCCGACCTGATCGAACGACAGCGAACCATGCCGCACCACCGTGGGGCCGCCACCCGCGCCGCGCCGGGTCAAGGCGCGTACGCGCGCTTCGAGTTCATTCAGCGCGAAGGGCTTGGCCATGTAATCGTCGGCGCCGAGATCAAGGCCCTTGACGCGTTCGTCGACGCTGTCCGCCGCCGTGAGAATCAGCACCGGTACGTTCGAGTTGCGGGCGCGCAGGCGGCGCAGCACCTCGAGCCCCGACATGCGCGGCAGGCCCAGATCGAGGATCAGCAGGTCGAAAGTTTGCATGGAAAGCGCGGTGTCGGCCTCGACTCCGTTCTTCACATGATCGACGGCATAGGCCGATTGGCGGAGTGATCGAACCAGACCATCCGCGAGTATGCTGTCGTCTTCGGCAATCAGAATTCGCATGGTGCGCCAACCTGGCCTTGCCGGCACCGTGGGGTGAACTCCCGGCGCACAGCGTCTCCGAAAATTATTGTGGGTAGTTGGGCAGCGTGACAGTAAAAATGCGCGTTCGCATGAGAATCGCGCTTGCCAAAACTACTGTTTTTTTATACAGTGTCTGAGTTTCGTGTGCTGTCCTCTAAGAACGGGCCGCACATCTGCCTCGGACGCCGTTCATCATAGCAAAGGACGATTCATGGAAGAAAGCAAGAAAGGCTCGGCTGGACTGACTGCTGAAAAGGGCAAGGCACTTGCTGCCGCACTCGCGCAGATCGAAAAACAGTTCGGCAAAGGGTCGGTCATGCGGCTCGGCGCAGGTGAGGCGGTCGAAGATATCCAGGTGGTCTCAACCGGATCGCTCGGCCTCGACATCGCGCTGGGCGTCGGCGGTTTGCCGCGTGGCCGTGTGGTCGAAATTTATGGCCCGGAATCGTCCGGTAAAACCACGCTGACGTTGCAAGTCGTCGCCGAAATGCAGAAGCTCGGCGGCACGGCAGCGTTTATCGACGCGGAACACGCGCTGGACATCCAGTATGCGCGCAAGCTCGGCGTGAACGTCAACGACCTGCTGGTTTCGCAGCCGGACACCGGCGAACAGGCGCTCGAAATTGCCGACGCACTGGTGCGCTCAGGCTCGATCGACATGATCGTGATCGACTCGGTCGCGGCCCTGGTGCCGAAAGCTGAAATCGAAGGCGAAATGGGCGACTCGCTGCCGGGTCTGCAAGCGCGTCTGATGTCGCAAGCGCTGCGCAAACTCACCGGCACGATCAAGCGCACGAACTGCCTCGTGATCTTCATCAACCAGATCCGTATGAAGATTGGTGTGATGTTCGGCAACCCGGAAACCACCACGGGTGGTAACGCGCTGAAGTTTTACGCGTCGGTGCGTCTGGACATTCGCCGGATCGGTTCGATCAAGAAAAACGACGAAGTGATCGGTAACGAAACGCGCGTGAAGGTGGTGAAGAACAAGGTTGCGCCGCCGTTCCGCGAGGCGATTTTCGACATTCTGTACGGCGAGGGCATTTCCCGTCAGGGCGAAGTCATCGATCTGGGTGTGCAAGCGAAGATCGTCGATAAGGCCGGTGCCTGGTACAGCTACAACGGCGAACGTATCGGTCAGGGCAAGGACAACGCGCGCGAGTTTCTGCGTGAAAATCCGGACATCGCCCGCGAGATCGAAAACCGCATCCGTGAATCGCTGGGCGTGAATGCCATGGCGGAAGCGGTGGCAGGTGCACCCGCCGAAGTCGCGGGCGAAGAAGAGTAACCATCACGTGATACGCAAGGGCCGGCCGTTGTCCAATGCTGGACGCAACGCGGACGGCCCGCGTGACGGTAGCGACGATTCGATCGAGTCGTCGTCATCCTCTTCGTCGTCACCTTCTTCCTCGTCGACTTCCCGGCCCACCCGATCGTTTGGGCGGTCTTCGGGAAACTCGTCCAGCAGTTCGTCCGGAAGTTCGTTCGGCAAATCAAGTTCGTTCGGCAAATCGTCTGGAAGCTCCTTCGGGCGTTCCACCTCGCGTTCACCGCGCTATCCGGCCGGCAACGCTGCCACCCGGCGCTCGTCCGCGTCAGATGTCGATCCTTTTGCCGCAGCCGGCGACGCCGATCCCTTCGAGTCGTTCGATGCGCACGATCGCGCCACAGGTCGTCAGCCGCAGTCCGATTCTTCCGCGCAAGCTGCACCGGACCCGTCCGAAACCACCTACACCCGCTCACGCCGCACACCCGGTGAGGCGAAGCCAGGGCAGGACGACGAAAAAAAATCCCAACGCCCCGCTCGTTCGTTAAAAGGACGTGCGCTCGGCTATTTGTCCCGGCGTGAATACAGCCGCTCCGAACTGGCGCGCAAGCTAAAGCCGTTCGTCGAAGAAACCGATTCGCTCGACACCTTGCTCGATTCGCTGGAAGCCGAAAACTGGCTGTCCGATTCGCGGTTTGCTGAGAGCCTGATCCATCGGCGCTCGTCACGGTTGGGCGCGAGCCGGATCGTCGGCGAATTGAAGCAGCATGCGGTCGACCAAACGCTGGTCGAAGAAGCCAGCGCGCAACTGCGCGAAACCGAACTGGCGCGCGCTCAAACCGTCTGGCAAAAGAAATTCGGCCAGCTCCCCGAAACGGCGGCCGAGCGGGCAAAGCAGGCGCGCTTTCTGGCCTCACGCGGTTTCTCCGGCGCGACGATCGGCAAAATCCTCAAAGGTATCGACGAGGAGTGAAGCGGCAACTAGCTGGGTACCGCACGTGGCCCGGCGCGAAAACCTCCGCGCTTCGCTGCCGCGTCCCCACTTTGAGATAGCGTTTGCCGCGCTCTCCGGCTCGCCGGGCGGCGCTGCGCATTCCGAACTGTCTCAAATACCCAGTATGCTAAAATCTGAGGGTTTTCCAATCCGGCCTTTCCTTTCCGCATGCCGCTCTCCCCGCCAGTATCCCGTCAGTTGCGCCATCGTCGCGCAATCAGAGCGGAAGCCTATGAGCGGGCCGATGGCCTGTGGGATGTGGAAGCGTGCTTGACCGACGAAAAACCGCGCGATGTGGTGCTTGCGTCGGGCGTCCGGCCAAATGGTCAGCCGATCCATGAACTCTGGCTTCGCATCACCATCGATCGCAAGCTCAACGTCGTCGACGCCGAAGCGTCGTCCGACTGGGTGCCCTATCCAGGGTTGTGCCAAGCCGCCAATCCCGCCTACCGTGCCCTCATTGGGCTCAATCTGTTCCACAACTTCCGTCGCGATGCTGCCCGTTTGCTGGCCGGCACGGCTGGCTGCACGCATCTCACCGAGTTGTGCGCGCTTCTGCCGACCGCTGCAATCCAGGCCTTCGCCGGCGACGTATGGAACACCAATGGAGGCACGCCGGGCGCGAGCGGAAGTTCAGGAGACGATTCGTCTAACAGCACAGACGAGCATTCCAACGACAAACCGCCATTCCAGTTGGGACGCTGCCACGCGCTACGTTTCGACGGCGAGGCGGTGCAACAGTTTTATCCGCGCTGGTATGGCCACGCACCGCGTTCAGCGGATCGCGTGGCATCGTCAGGCGACGGGGCGGCCCGCCAGACAGGTGGGGGCGGCAACACGTCCGGCATGAACGACGGCAGCGGAAACGATGTTCAATCCAACTCTCAGACTGAAGGGAATCACGCATGAAGATTCACGAGTACCAGGGTAAGGAAATCCTGCGGAAATTCGGCGTCGCGGTACCGCGCGGCAAGCCGGTCTTCTCGGTGGATGATGCGGTCAAAGCCGCGGAAGAGCTCGGCGGCCCGGTATGGGTCGTGAAGGCTCAGATCCACGCGGGTGGCCGTGGCAAGGGCGGCGGCGTGAAGGTCGCCAAGTCGCTGGAACAGGTTCGTGAATACTCGAACCAGATCCTCGGCATGCAGCTCGTCACGCACCAGACCGGTCCGGAAGGCCAGAAGGTGAATCGTCTGCTGATCGAAGAAGGCGCTGACATCAAGAAGGAACTGTATGTTGGCCTCGTGATCGATCGCGTTTCGCAGAAGATCGTCGTGATGGCGTCGAGCGAAGGCGGCATGGACGTCGAAGAAGTCGCGGAAAAGACGCCTGAGCTGATCCACAAGATCGCGGTCGACCCGTCGACCGGTCTGAAAGACGCCGAAGCCGACGAACTTGCGACGAAGATCGGCGTGCCCGCCGCTTCGCTGCCGCAAGCACGTTCGATCCTGCAAGGCCTGTACAAGGCATTCTGGGAAACCGATGCATCGCTGGCCGAAATCAACCCGCTGATCCTGACCGGCGACGGCAAGGTCATCGCGTTGGACGCGAAATTCAACTTCGATTCGAACGCGCTGTTCCGTCATCCGGAAATCGTCGCGTATCGCGATCTGGACGAAGAAGATCCGGCTGAAGTCGAAGCGTCGAAGTTCGACCTCGCCTACATCTCGCTCGACGGCAACATCGGCTGCCTCGTGAACGGCGCTGGCCTCGCAATGGCAACGATGGACACCATCAAGCTGTTCGGCGGCGAACCGGCGAACTTCCTGGACGTGGGCGGTGGCGCCACGACCGAGAAGGTCACGGAAGCGTTCAAGATCATGCTGAAGAATCCGAACCTGACGGCGATTCTGGTCAACATTTTCGGCGGCATCATGCGCTGCGACGTGATCGCGGAAGGCGTGATCGCGGCATCGAAGGCCGTGTCGCTGAAGGTGCCGCTCGTGGTCCGCATGAAGGGCACGAACGAAGACCTGGGCAAGAAGATGCTCGCTGAATCCGGCCTGCCGATCATTGCGGCAGACAGCATGGAAGAAGCGGCTCAGAAGGTAGTCGCGGCCGCTCAAGGCAAGTAAAGAGCGCTCGGTTATCCATTTAGCCAGGATTAACCAGGATTACGAATGGCGGCGCGTGAGCGACGCGGGCAGTGAACATCCTGCCTCGCGGCGCAATAGCGCGACGCCAAACGAACAGAGGTCAATACATGTCGATTCTGATTAACAAAGACACCAAGGTCATCACGCAGGGCATCACCGGCAAAACCGGTCAGTTCCATACGCGTGCTTGCCGTGAATACGCAAACGGCCGCGAAGCGTTCGTTGCGGGCGTGAACCCGAAGAAGGCTGGCGAAGATTTCGAAGGCATTCCTATCTACGCAAGCGTCGCTGAAGCCAAGGCTGAAACGGGCGCGACTGTTTCGGTGATTTACGTTCCGCCGGCAGGCGCTGCTGCTGCGATCTGGGAGGCGGTCGAAGCCGATCTGGATCTGGCGATTTGTATCACGGAAGGCATTCCTGTCCGTGACATGATCGAGCTCAAGGCCCGCATGCGTGCAGAAAACCGCAAGACGCTGCTGCTTGGACCGAACTGCCCGGGCACGATCACGCCAGACGAACTGAAGATCGGCATCATGCCGGGTCACATTCACCGCAAGGGCCGCATCGGCGTTGTGTCGCGTTCGGGCACGCTGACGTATGAAGCAGTTGGCCAATTGACGGCGATCGGCCTCGGCCAATCGTCGGCAGTCGGTATCGGCGGCGACCCGATCAACGGTCTGAAGCACATCGATGTGATGAAGATGTTCAACGACGATCCGGAAACGGACGCCGTCATCATGATCGGCGAGATCGGTGGTCCGGACGAAGCGAATGCCGCTGAGTGGATCAAGGACAACATGAAGAAGCCGGTGGTTGGCTTTATCGCCGGTGTCACGGCGCCTCCGGGCAAGCGCATGGGCCACGCCGGCGCGCTGATCTCGGGCGGTGCGGATACGGCTGAAGCCAAGCTGGAAATCATGGAAGCCTGCGGCATCACTGTTACGAAGAACCCGTCGGAAATGGCGCGTCTTCTGAAGGCGATGCTGTAAAAACGAAATTCGCGCGCAGTCACGGCGCGTTTTTGATACGCTTACGAAACCCTTTCGTGAGCAGGCAGTCCTGAAAAGCGGGGGAGTGTAGACTCCTCCGCTTTTTTATTGCCCACGCGCCCGATTCCTTTTTATTCTTTCACTCATGCTCGAGTTCTTCGCCACGCTCCATTGGGGCGCAGTCATTCAGATCATCGTCATCGACATCCTGCTGGGTGGGGACAATGCTGTCGTAATAGCGCTTGCCTGCCGCAACCTGCCGCCTGCGCAGCGTACGAAAGGCGTGCTGTGGGGCACGGCCGGCGCCATCGTGCTGCGCGTCGCGCTGATTGCGTTCGCCGTGGCGCTGCTCGACGTACCGTTGCTGAAATTCGCCGGCGGCCTGTTGCTGCTGTGGATCGGCGTGCGTCTGATGGCGCCCGCGCATGATGTCCACGAGAACGTCAAGCCGGCCGACAAGCTGATGTCGGCGATCAAGACCATCATCATCGCGGATGCCGTGATGAGTCTCGACAATGTGATCGCGATTGCGGGCGCGGCCGAGGCGGCTGACCCGGCGCACCGTCTCGCGCTGGTGATTTTCGGGCTGGTGGTGAGCATTCCGCTGATCGTGTGGGGCAGCCAGTTGGTGCTGAAGCTGCTCGACCGCTTCCCGATCGTCATCACGCTCGGCGCCGCGTTGCTCGGCTGGATCGCGGGTGGTCTGATCGTCAACGACCCGGCCGGCGACCGTTGGCCGATCCTGGACTCGCCGGTGGCCGAGTACGGCATGAGCATTGCCGGTGCGCTGTTCGTCGTGATCCTCGGTTATCTGCTCAAGCGGCGCAATGCGAATCGCGCAGCGGTTTGACGCTGAGTCTGAGTCGAGCGGCGCAGCACAGGCCGCACGGCGAGCTGAGATCGAACCCGACGCACGAGCGGACCGGCGCGATGCGAACCGCACGCCGATCTGACCTGACCTGAGCGCCGCCGCGTCAGCACAACGTTAGCCATTCGGCTGACTGTGTGGAACGAGCACCGCTGGCTACGATTGAAACGCCTGTCCCCGATTCGAGGGGCAGGCGTTTTGCGTTTCAGGAGCCTGCCGATGACCGTTACTTTGCCGTATTCCCCTTGTTCACACACCACGCTTTCCCCAAGGAATGCGTTCGAACGGGCGCGCTGGACCGCGCCGTTTGCACGCGTCTGCCGCCGTTTCGGTTTCGGCTTTACGTTGATCGAACTGATGATCGTGCTGGCGATTGTCGGTGTAATCGCGGCCTATGCGATTCCGGCGTATCAGGACTATCTGGCCCGCAGTCGCGTGGGCGAAGGGCTCTCGCTGGCGGCATCCGCGCGGCTCGCGGTGTCCGAAAACGCCGCTAGCGGCAATGCGTTCGGCGGCGGTTATGCGTCGCCACCCGGCACCCGCAACGTCGAATCCGTTCACGTCGACGACGACACCGGTCAGATCACCGTCGCTTTCACGACGCGCGTCGCGCCTGCCGGGTCGAATACGCTGACCCTGGTGCCCTCGGTGCCGGACAATGCCGACGCGCCAACTGCGCGGATCGCCTTGAGCAAGGGCGCCGTGCAGGCGGGCGCAGTCACCTGGGAGTGTTTCGCCGGCGGCAAAACGGCCTCCTCGTTGCCAGCACCGGGCGCCGGACCCGCACCTGCCGATGCGCCGTCATTACCGTCGAACCTTGCACCACCGGAGTGCCGCTCGTAAGCGATGGGGTGAAAGATCGGGTGAGTTGTTATCCGAACGTAAAAGGCTGATTTTCGGGATATTTCAGCCCGGCCGGCGCACAGCAGGAGGATTTTTTTGTATAGTGCGCCGGTTGCTGACGCCCACCGGTTACTCGATGCCCACCCCATTTGCGCGCTACCTGTCTCTCATTCTGTTGGCTCTCGCGTTGGTGCTGCCTTATGCAGTCGTCAACCACACGTATCCGATACCGACCTTCTACGCTGAATTCACGGCGCTCGCGCTGTATCTACTGATGGGCGCGGGTGTCGTGCAGCTGGTGTGGACTGCCAGGCCGCGTGTGACGTTTGCGTCGCCGGTTGTCGCGCTGGTGCCGTTGCTGTTCGGGCTGGTGCTGGTGGCGCAATCCGCGCTGCTGCCGGTCTCGCAGCCGTCGATGAACTGGCTTGGCGGTGGTTACCTGCTCGCCGCATTCATGGCGACGCATGCCGGCTACGGCTTCGCACGCGTCAAGCTGAACGAAACAGCGCTGCGCTGGGTGGCCGGGGCGTTGATCGTCGGCGGCCTGTTTGCGGTGTTCTGCCAGGTGATCCAGCTGTTCCACCTCGAGACGCGCGTGTCGCCGCTGGTCGTCGCGTATAACGTGACCGTCGAGCGCCGGCCGTTCGGCAATATGGCGCAAGCGAACCACCTCGCCACCTATATTGCGTTCGCAATGGCGGGTGCGCTGTTCCTCGTGCAGACACGCCGCCTTGCCGTCAGCATCTGGCTGCTCGTCTCGACGATTTTCGCCATCGGGCTCGCGCTGACCGTATCGCGCGGCCCCTGGCTGCAGATGGGCGTGATTGTGGTGGCGGGTTTCTGGATGGCGTTCGCGCAGACGCGTAGTGAGCCGCTCCTGCGCCGCAGCAATCGCGAATGGCTGATCCCGATCGCGTTGGCGGTACTGTTCTTTGTCGTGAACGCGCTGATCCGCTGGGCCAACGTGCACTACCACCTGGAGCTCGGCCAGTCCGCGGCTGAGCGTTTCAAGGACGCCGGCCAGATCGCGCCGCGCCTTGCGCTGTGGAAATACGGTTGGACGATGTTCAAGGCGCATCCGCTGCTGGGTGTCGGTTGGGGCGAGTTTCCGAGCTATCAGTTCGAGTATGCGAAGTCACTGGGCGGCGTCGAGATTGCCAATAATTCGCACGACATCTTCATCGACCTGCTCGCGAAAACGGGTTTGATCGGCCTCGCGATCGTGCTGTTCGGCCTGATCACGTGGCTGATGCGCGTGGTCCGCGCGCCGCAGAGCGCCGCACGTGTGTTCGGCATCGCGTTGATCGGTGTGCTGGTCATGCATGCGCTGGTCGAGTATCCGCAGCAGTACATGTTCTTCCTGCTGCCGGCGATGCTCGTGTTCGGCTTGCTCGAGACACGGCCGCTGCGCCTCGTGCCTGGCCGCCTGTCGTTCGGTGCGTTTGCTGTGATCGTGTTCGGAGGCCTGGCCTCGCTGTATCCGGTGTATCGCGACTACGCGCGCGCCGAGGTGTTGTATTACGGCTCGCGTCCCGCCGAGCAATATCGCGCCGCCCCGTCGTTCCTGTTCCAGGCGTGGGGCGAGTACGGGCTCGCGACGCTGTTGCCGATGAATTCGATGGACTTGCAACACAAGCTCGCCATGCACAAGCAGGCGATCGCGCTGCTGCCGGGTGAAACCGTGCTGCGCCGGTATGCGGTGCTGCAGGCATTGAGCGGCGATACGGCGGGAGCGTTCGACACCGTCGAGCGCCTGAAGATCTTTGCTCAGGAGCTGAAGGACTGGCCGTCGCAGCTGGCCTACCTGTATGCACTATGCGACGAGCAGAAGACGCTGGCCGGTTTCAAGGCGGAACTGGTCAAGCGCTATGGCATGCCGCCAGGCGACGTCAATCAGGACGACGACAGCGACGACGATTGAGCCGCGCTGTCGTTTTGTAGCCTTATTCTTTGCTGTAGCTGTAGCTGTAGCTGTAGCTGTAGCTGTAGCTGTAGCTGTAGCTGTAGCTGTAGCTGTAGCTGTAGCTGTAGCTGACGAGGTGGAGCGGGGCGGCGACGCTGGACGTCATCAACCCGCCACCCAATCCCCCGACTTCCCGCCGTGCTTCTCCAGCACTTTCACATCGGTGATCATCATGCCGCGATCCACCGCCTTGCACATGTCGTACACCGTCAGCAGGCCGACCTGAACGGCCGTCAGCGCCTCCATTTCCACGCCCGTGCGTCCCAGCGTTTCCACTTGCACCGTGCAATGCACGCCAGGCAGCTTTTCATCGAGCTCGAAATCCACTTTCACGCGCGTCAGCGCGAGCGGATGACATAGCGGGATCAGATCGGCGGTGCGCTTCGAACCTTGAATCGCGGCGATGCGCGCGATGCCGATCACATCGCCCTTCTTGGCGTTGCCGTCGCGGATCAGCGCGAACGTCTCCGGCAGCATGCGAATCGAGCCACGCGCGATGGCGATGCGTTTGGTCTCCTGCTTGCCGCCGACGTCCACCATATGCGCCTGGCCGGCAGCGTCGAAATGAGTGAGTTCAGGCATGGTTGGGCTCCTTCAGAGGGCGCCTATCATAGCAGTGTGGTCGGACGGGCCGGGATGATTACAATTACGCTATGTCCGCTATCTTAGTCCGAGCGGCGGGCGTCGCTTTTCGACTTCGTCATACCGACCTCGCGATGCGTTCGAAACGGTTTCTTGCAGCGTTGTTGTCTGTCGCGCTCGCGGCTCCGCCGGGCGCGTTCGCGCAATCGCGCGCCGCTTCGAGTACGAGCCTCGCACTCAATATGCAGTCCGCGGAACCGCCCTTGGAAAGCGGCCCGGTCGAAACCTTTGCCGACCCCACCGTGCCGCCGGACATCGCCCAAGGTGTATTCGGCGTCTATGGCGGCGCGCAGAGCCGCTTCTCCGGCAATAGTGGCGCGACCGCCGGCTGGCGCGCCGCGATCGTCACGCAGCAACTGCCCGACCTCGGCAACGGCGGATCCGGCTCGCTGACGCCGCAAGCCGAGCGCAAACTCGGCGAGCGCGTGATGCGCGAATTGCGCCGCGACCCCGATTATCTCGACGACTGGCTCGTGCGCGACTACCTGAACTCGGTCGCCGCGAAACTCGCCGCAGCGGCGAGCGCGCTCTACATCGGTGGCTATCGTCCGGACTTCGAGTTGTTCGCGGTCCGCGACGCGCAGATCAACGCCTTCTCATTGCCGGGCGGCTTTATCGGTGTGAACACCGGCCTGATCGTGACGACGCAAACCGAGTCCGAGCTCGCCTCTGTGCTCGGCCACGAGATGGGGCACGTCTTGCAGCGGCACATTTCGCGGATGATTACGACCGGCGAGCGCAGTTCCTACGCCGCGCTCGCCGGCCTGTTGTTCGGCATTCTGGCGGGTGTGCTCGCGCATAGCGGCGATCTCGGCAGTGCGATTGCGATCGGCGGTCAGGCCTATGCGGTCGACAATCAGTTGCGTTTCTCGCGCTCCGCCGAGCATGAAGCGGACCGCGTCGGCTTTCTGCTGCTGGCCGGCGCCGGCTACGATCCTTACGCGATGACGACGTTTTTCGGCCGCCTCGATCGTGCGGCAATGAGCGACACGGGCATACCGGCCTACGCGCGCACCCACCCGCTGACCGGCGAACGAATCGCCGACATGGAAGACCGTGCGCGGCGCGCGCCTTACCGGCAGCCGCATCAGACGTCCGAATATGGTTTTGTGCGGGCGCGGGCGCGCCTGCTGCAGGATCGCTCGCGCAGTGAATACGCGGACGAGATATCGCGCCTGCGCTCCGAAATCGAGGACCGTACCGCGGTGAACGTCGCCGCGAACTGGTACGGGATTGCTTACGGGCAGATGCTGCTTGAGCGATACGACGATGCGGCTGCGTCGCTGGCTTCGTCGCGTGCTGCGTTTGCAGCGGGTGAACGCGGTGAAGGTGAGCCCATGCGCAGTTCGCCGAGCCTCGACGTGCTGGCGGCCGACATTGCGCGTCGCACCGGGCGTGACGACGAGGCGGCGCGTCTTGCCGATTTTGCGCAGAAACGCTGGCCGCAGTCGAACGCCGCGATCGACATGCATATCCAGACGTTACTGACCTTGAAGCGATTTGCCGACGCGCAGGCTCTGGCGCTTAAAGCAACGCATGCACAACCCGATCAACCTGCCTGGTGGATGTATCTCGCGCAGGCAAGCGCCGGCAGTGGAGATGCGTTGACGCAGCATCGGGCGCTGGCCGAAAAATTCGCACTCGAGGGGGCCTGGCCGTCGGCCATCCGGCAACTGAAGGAAGCGCGTGATCTGAAGGCGATCGGCTACTACGATCTCGCTACCGTCGACGCCCGGTTACATGAAATGGAAAGCCGCTACAAAGAGGAACGGCTTGATGAGAAGAGTTAGTGGTTGCTGGCATTCGCGATCTGACCAGACCGTGGACCACGCAAGGGACCCGGACGCCAAACGGGCAAAAGACTAGGCATTCGCCGCCGGACTCTCGACAAACCCGAACCGCGCGGCCACCTCATTTCGCTGCACACCCTGCAAGGGCAGCACAACCCCATTGTTCCAGCGAAACGCCCCGCTCAGCGAGTCGTCGCCCAACGTTGCGTGATCAGAAAAAACCTCGAGATCATGATCGTGCAAAACCGCGACTCTCGGTGGCGCCGAGCCATCGACAAACAGAATCCCACCTTCATCATCGACAAACACGGCCGAAGGCTCGAAAGCCCCGCCGGCCTGATCCGTCAAGGAAAGCACCCCAGCGGCATCGGCGGACAACCTCACCACCCACGGCGTATAACCCAACTCGATATACACGCGCTGCGGCCCATTCTGGAAGAACCACTGACCGTGTTCATCGGCGTCGTAATTCCGATTGATAAATCCGAGCAACGCCTCATGCCGGATCGGCGTACCTGGCGCACCACTGGCCTGGGCGGCTTCATCGCGCATGCGCCAGTTGCCGCGCCGGTCCAGCATCAACCATCCGATGCAACTTGGCACATTCGGCCATTTGGCCAGGGCCTGCTTGACGATGTCATCCATGATCGACGTACCGCTCCAGATAACCGAGCACGCGCCGCGACAACCAGTCGATGCGGCCCGGGAAAGGTCCGGTCATAAAGCCGGCGTGGCCGCCGTGCCTGGGTTGATCGAGTTCTACTGACGCCGACACCTCGTGCCGCGCCGGTAATGCTTCGGCCGGCAAGAACGGGTCGTTGCGTGCGTTCAGCACCAGCGTCGGCACGGCAATCCCAGGCAGTAGCGGTCGCGTGGTCGCGCTGCTCCAGTAATCGTCGGTATCGCGAAAGCCGTGCAGCGGCGCCGTCACCACGTTGTCGAAGTCGTACATTGTGCGGCTCTCCAGCATTGTGTCGCGGTCGAACAGCCCCGGAAACTGCACCAGCTTCTGCTCGGCCTTCTGCTTCAACGTCTTCAGGAAACTGCGTGTGTAGACCATGCCGAAGCCTTGGGACAATGCACGGCCGCCGGCATGCACGTCGATCGGCGTCGAAATCGCCGCGGCAGCCGAGATTACTGGCGACGCATCTTCACGCCGCTCGCCGAGCCAGCGCAGCAGCACATTGCCGCCGAGCGACACGCCCGCCGCCACGATCGGCCCACGATGTGTGGCGCGCAAACGCCGCAGGATCCAGTCGACTTCGTTGCTGTCAGCGAGATGGTAGAAACGCGGCAAGAGATTCAGCGTTCCACTGCAACTGCGAAAGTGCGGCACGACGCCATGCCAGCCGTATTCGCGCGCGGCCGCCATCAATGTGGCGGCGTAGTGCGATGTGGACCCGCCTTCGAGGCCGTGAAACAGGACGAACAGCGGAGCATCGTCTGCGGGAGCTTGAGGTGGGGACGCGGGGGCCAGCGCGGAGGCTGTCGCGCTGTCATGCACCACCCAATCGAGATCGATGAAATCGCCATCAGGCGTATCCCAGCGTTCGCGCTGGAAGGTAATGGCTGGACGGCGCGCAAACAGCGACGGGACAATGGTCTGCGCATGCCGGTTCGGCAACCAGAGCGGCGCGCGATAGAGCAGATCGACGGTGGCCTCGACAGCGGCCGCGGCGCGTGCTGCGCCGGCAGAAGCGGATTTATCGTGCGTCGTTTCCCAATCCCCTGCGGGGACGGCCTTCGGGGCGAGCGACTTCCTGCGAGGCGTACTCATACCAGCGTCGAAGCAAAAAAGGTAAAACCCGCAAAACAGAGGTGACGCCCATCAGGCGTCAGTGCAGCGACCCCTGACCATGCCGCATCTTTGTAGCGAACTGACTGGCGGCCTCATTCGGCATCGGACTCGCATGGATATGCGCAATCCGCCATTCGCCGCGCTCGTGGACCATGACGTAAGTCGTGAACACCATCGCGGGCGTAGCCTTGGGATCGGCCGGCCGGTGTGCTTCGGCAATGGCGTAGACGACGGTGCCGAGGCTGTCGTAGACGCGAATATCGAGCGGTTCGATTGAAACGGGCGTGGTTTCGAGCTGAATTTGCAAGCCGGCGCGAATGCTGTCGAGGCCGTGCAGGTGCGAGCCGTCGGCACAGATGCAGCTAACGAACTCCTCATCGATCCACAGGCCCATCAAGCTGTCGATATTGACCTCGGCGACGGCCTGGTAATAGGCATTCAGCGTATCGGCGGCGGCTTCGAAGATATGGGCAAAACGTGGCATGGCTCGTCAGTCTCTTGTGCGCGGCGCGCGGTTGCGGGGCAGCGGTCAGCGGTCAGCGGGACAGTCCGGAGCACCGGACAATCGCACCTAAGCGCGAGAATGCCCGCGCCGCAAGGCGCGAACATGACGCGACGCGCTCAGGGGCGCGCGGTGTTGCGTGCAAGTATCAGTCGAATCAACCGGGTTCAACGTTGCGCAAGCAACATGCCGCGCAAATCGCCGAATACCTGCTCGGCGCTCAACTGCTTCAGACAGTTCAGATGCCCGAGCGGACACTCGCGCTGAAAACAGGGGCTGCATTCAAGATGAAGCCATTGTACCTTCGCGAGCTCAGACAAGGGCGGCGTGTGGCGCGGATCGGTTGAACCGTAGACGGCCACCAGCGGCCGGCGCAGCGCCGCTGCGACGTGCATCAGGCCGGAATCGTTGGTGACGACTGCATTGGCCCGTGAGATCAGCGCACAGGCCTCGCCCAGCGCGGTCTGGCCGCACAGGTTACGCACGTTCGGCGCCTTCTCGGCGATGGCCTGGGCAAGCGGCGCATCTTTCGGCGAGCCGAGCGCGATGATCTGCGTATACGGGAACGATTGACCGACCATCTGCGCGAGCGCTGCGAAATGCTCGGGCGGCCAGCGCTTGGCCGGGCCGTATTCGGCGCCCGGGCAGAACACCAGCAGTGGCACGCGCGTATCCAGATTGAAGCGCGCGGAGACGCGCGAGGCTTCGTTCAGGTCCGCTTCGAGCCGCGGCATCGGCAGGTCGTCGGGGATTTTGGCGCCTGGTGCGTAGGCAAGGGCGGCGTAGTGGCCGACCATCGGCGGGCGCTCGTCCTTGCGCGGATTCGCATGGCGCACGTTCAGCAAGCCGTAACGGCTTTCGCCGGTGTAGCCGATGCGCAGCGGAATGCCCGCCATCCACGGAATCAGCGCCGACTTGAGCGAATTCGGCAGGACATAGGCCGCGTCGTAGCCGACATCGCGCAAGTCGCTCGCCAGTTGCCAGCGGCGCAGCATCTGCAGCTTGCCGTGCGCGAGGTCCGTGGCGTAGACGTCGCGGATCTCGGGCATGCGTTCGAGCACGGGTGCGACCCATGAGGGCGCGACCGCGTCGATCACGATGCGCGGATGCAATTTCACGAGGCGCGCAAACAGCGGCTGCGCCATCAATGCGTCACCGATCCAGTTCGGTGCGATAACCAACGCGCGACGCATCAGAGTGAGTGTCCGGTGTCGAAACGAAGCGCCGCGCGAGTCATGCGCGTGGCGTTCGATTGTGTAAAAGAGGAAAAGCCGCGTGCCTTGCGGCGCAGATCCGGCATGGCCGGCGCCGCCGCGGCTGCGGTTTTGCTGCGAAGCGCTTGCCTCGCCACCCTCTGCTGCAAAAGCACAGCCGGTCCGTCACATGACGAACCAGGCAGCAGGCGCGTCGGCAAAGAGCGCCGCAAGCGATCAGCGATCAGCGCGCAGTGTTCAAGGTTAGTGACCCTTGACCACTTCGCCGTCGCGCAGCTTGTAGCGCGTACCACAGTAGGGACAGCGCGCTTCGCCGTGCGTCACGTCGATAAAGACACGCGGGTGCGTGCTCCAACGCGGCATCGACGGATTCGGGCAATACGCCGGCAGGTCTTTTGCCGACAGTTCGACCAGCGGCATTTCCTTGATTTCGCTCATGGGGACTTTCTCGTTGTATGCAGAGTGCGTGCGTTGCGCCGCCGGAAGGCCGAGGGCCGAAGGGCGGCGCAGCGTACGTTAGATCTTGGTGAGCCAGTGCGCGTACTTGTCGCTCTTGCCGTTCACGATATCGAAGAAGCCCGACTGCAGTTTCTCGGTGATCGGGCCGCGTGCGCCCGAACCGATCGTGCGATTGTCGAGTTCGCGGATCGGCGTGACTTCCGCGGCGGTGCCGGTGAAGAACGCTTCGTCGCAGGTGTAGACCTCGTCACGCGTGATGCGTTTTTCGATCACCTGGATGCCCGCGTCGCGCGCCAGCGTAATGACCGTGTCGCGCGTGATGCCGTCGAGGCACGATGCCAGATCCGGCGTGTACAGCTTGCCGTTGTTCACGAGGAAGAAGTTTTCGCCCGAGCCTTCCGACACGTAGCCGTCCACGTCCAGCAGCAGCGCTTCGTCGTAACCGTCGGCAATCGCTTCCTGGTTGGCGAGGATCGAGTTCACGTACCAGCCCGACGCCTTGGCGCGAACCATCGACACGTTCACGTGATGGCGCGTGAACGACGAAGTCTTCACGCGGATGCCCTTGGCAATACCGTCTTCACCGAGGTAAGCGCCCCACGGCCAGGCGGCGATCGCCACGTGGATCGTGTTGCCCTTGGCCGACACGCCGAGCTTTTCCGAGCCGACCCAGATGATGGGGCGCAGGTAGCAGGACTCCAGCTTGTTTTCGCGGACCACTTCGCACTGCGCGGCTGCCAGTGTTTCGTGGTCGAATGGCACGTCCATCTGGAAGATCTTGGCCGAATTCAGCAGGCGCTTGGTGTGTTCCTGGAGACGGAAAATCGCTGTGCCGCCGTCCGCCGTCTTGTAGGCGCGCACGCCTTCGAAAACGCCCATGCCGTAATGCAGCGTGTGGGTGAGCACGTGGATCGTGGCATCGCGCCAGTCGATGAGCTTGCCATCCATCCAGATCTTGCCGTCGCGGTCGGCCATTGACATACGATTCTCCAGCGGGTGCGGTGTAGGGTGTGAGAGCGTCATTTTAGCGTCTTTTGCACACGAAACGGGCATTTGGCCGCACGGCGGGCGCTATAATTCGGCGCACGCATAATTCATATCCGGATGCGCCAGCGGGTGCTTGACGACCTGGCGCCGACCTCCCTTCGTTGCGGCGCCCCCTGGTGCCAATGCGTTTCGCCTCATGCTCGCTCGTCTGTCAGATACAGATCGCCGTGCCTTTCGTCAGGGCGCGCGCGACTATTCGCCCACGCTGATGGCGATTTTCTCCTGGGGTCTCGTCACCGGCATCGCAATGAGCAAATCCGTGCTCACGCTGCCGCAGGCGCTCAGCATGTCGCTGCTGTGCTACGCCGGATCGTCGCAATTGGCCGTGCTGCCGCTGCTCGCCGCCAAATTGCCGATCTGGACCGTGCTGCTCACGGCCGCGATGGTCAATACGCGTTTCGTGATTTTCAGCGCCGGCCTCGCGCCGCATTTCTCCTATTTGCCCATGTGGCGGCGCATCGTGCTCGGTTATTTCAACGGCGATGTGATCTATCTGCTATTCCAGAAAAAGAGCTTCCAGACCGGTTACGTGCCGGGCAAGGAGGCGTATTTCTGGGGCATGGCGACGTGCAGCTGGCTGTCGTGGCAGGTGTCGTCGATCGTTGGCATTCTGCTGGCGAGCCTGATTCCCGACAACTGGGGCCTCGCGCTCGCGGGCACGCTGGCGCTGCTGCCCATCATGGTGTCGGCGATCGCCACGCGTTCCACGCTGGTCGCCGTCAGCGTCGCCGGTGTGGTGTCGCTGCTCGCTTTCGACCTGCCGTACCGGCTCGCGCTGCCGCTCGCGGTCATCGCGGCGATTGTCGCCGGCAGCGCGGCCGATCTGATGGTCGAGCGCGCCGATTTGCGCCGCATCCGTAACAGCGCCGGAGATTCCCGATGACATCCACGCAGATCTGGCTGGCCATTATTGGCATGACCTTCGTCACCGCGGTGACACGCGCGATGTTTCTAATCGGCGGCGAGCGCACGGTTTTGCCGGCGCGTGTCCAGCGGATGCTGCGCTATGCGCCGGCCGCCGCGCTTGCCTCCGTCGTGCTGCCCGATGTGCTGGCGACGCCGGACGGGCTCTCCTTCGCACCGTCGAACCATGAGTTTTACGCAACGTTGTCCGGTCTTGCGTGGTTTTTGTGGCGGCGCACCATGCTCGGCACGATTGTGGTGGGAATGGTCGTGTTCACGCTCTTGCGCCTCTTCATGTAATTGATCGAACGGAAAATGCTGCGCCGCCACATGCGCGGTGCATCCTTCAAATACGGGACATTCGCCTGGTCGCGGGTCAGAAGGTAGTGTGGATCAGTTAAAATGGTCGTTTCCGGGATAAGCGCGCCGCTGCATGGCGCGACAGCCGCGGCCATGCCGCCGGCACCCGATTCAGTGGAGCCGCTGCCGTGCCGAAGCGCTGGAGTTTGCCGCGCTTGGGACCCCAGCGCGTTGTCCGCCACCGCCTTCCCATCAACTCGCATGCACAAAAGCCCATGAACAAGGTATTGCGTCTCTCCGATCTGATCGCCGAAGGCAAGCTAGCCGGCAAACGCGTGTTCATCCGCGCCGATCTGAACGTGCCGCAGGACGATCAAGGCAACATCACCGAAGACACCCGTATCCGCGCCTCCGTGCCTGCGATCAAGGCCGCGTTGGACGCGGGCGCCGCCGTGATGGTCACCTCGCACCTGGGCCGCCCGACCGAAGGTGAGTTCAAGCCGGAAGATTCGCTTGCGCCGGTCGCGAAGCGCCTCGCCGAGCTGCTCGGCCGTGACGTGCCGCTGGTCGCCAACTGGGTCGAAAATGGCGTGAACGTCGCGCCGGGCCAGGTCGTGCTGCTGGAAAACTGCCGCGTCAACAAGGGCGAAAAGAAAGATTCCGACGAGCTCGCGCAGAAAATGGCGAAGCTCTGCGACATCTACGTGAATGACGCATTCGGCACCGCGCACCGCGCTGAAGCCACCACGCACGGAATCGCCAAATATGCGCCGGTCGCTTGCGCCGGCCCGCTGCTGGCCGCTGAGCTCGAAGCGCTCGGCAAGGCGCTGGGCGCGCCGAAGCGTCCGCTGGTGGCGATCGTCGCCGGCTCGAAGGTGTCCACCAAGCTGACCATTCTGAAGTCGCTGGCCGACAAGGTCGATCAGTTGATCGTCGGCGGCGGCATCGCCAATACGTTCATGCTGGCGGCTGGCCTGAAGATCGGCAAGTCGCTCGCCGAAGCCGATCTGGTCGCAGAAGCCAAGGTCATCATCGACGCAGCGAAAGCCCGCGGCGCGTCAGTGCCGATCCCGACCGACGTGGTCACGGCGAAAGCGTTCTCGCCCACCGCCAAGGCTGAAGTCAAGGCTGTCGCGGATGTAGAGGACGACGACATGATCCTCGACATCGGACCGGAAACCGCCAGGGTGCTCGCCGCACAACTGGAAAAAGCCGGCACGATTGTGTGGAACGGTCCGGTCGGCGTGTTCGAATTCGACCAGTTCGGCAACGGTACGAAGACGTTGGCTGACGCGATCGCCAAATCGTCGGCGTTCTCGATTGCAGGCGGCGGCGATACGCTCGCGGCGATTGCCAAGTACGGCATCCACGACAAGGTTAGCTACATCTCGACGGGCGGCGGCGCCTTCCTCGAGTTCCTCGAGGGCAAGAAGCTGCCCGCGGTCGAAGTTCTGGAATCACGGGCTTAACGTGGTGACGCGCTCCCCCTCAGCGAAGTCTGCAAAAGCGCGCGGCAGCCAGCCTACCGGCAAGCCGCGCAACACCGCAGCAGCAAAGGCAGGGGAGCGCGAAGCGCGCTCCGCCGCCACAACGGCCGTGGCTGAAGCCGCGGCCCCGCAGCAGCAGGAATCCGAGTTGTCCCTCGCGCTCGCGGAGTTGACCACTGCCAGCGAGGCAGCGGAATTGTCCACCGGACAAACCGCCCACTCGCCGGCAGAACTCCCGGACGAAGAGGTCGCGCTCGCCCCCCCACCGGCCCCCCCCGTGCTGGTATCGAACACCGCTTCACCCCATAAAGCGACGCTGGTTTCAACCGGCGCGCAGTCCCCAGCAGCACCCTTCGGTGCGCAGCCTCCGCATCCGACTCGCAGCGCTCATTCCAGCGATCCCACCCAGACGAGGAGACTCATGCATCGCGCCACCAAGATTGTCGCTACCATCGGACCGGCTTCCAGTACGCCGGAAATCCTGCTGCAAATGATTCAGGCAGGGGCCGACGTGGTGCGGCTCAATTTCTCGCACGGCACCGCCGACGACCACCGCCAGCGCGCCGAATTCGTGCGCGAGGCGGCCCGCCAGGCCGGCCGTGAAGTTGCCATCATGGCTGACCTGCAAGGCCCGAAGATCCGGGTCGGCAAATTCGAAAACGGCAAGACCACGCTCGTTCCCGGCAACCCGTTCATCCTCGACGCCGAATGCGAACTCGGCAACGACGACCGCGTCGGCCTCGACTACAAGGACCTGCCGCGAGACCTGAAACCGGGCGACGTGCTGTTGCTCAACGACGGCCTGATCGTGCTGGACGTCGTGCGCGTGCTCGGCAGCGAGATCCACACCACCGTGAAGATCGGCGGCGATCTGTCGAACAACAAGGGCATCAATCGCCAGGGCGGTGGTCTGACGGCGCCGGCCCTGACGGCCAAAGACATGGAAGACATCCGCACGGCGATGTCGCTCGGTGTGGATTTCGTCGCGGTATCGTTCCCCAAGAACGCCACCGACATGGAAATGGCTCGCCAGCTCGCGAACATCGCGGGGGCGCCTTACGGCATCAAGCCGAAGATGATCGCGAAGATCGAGCGCGCGGAAGCGATTCCGGCACTGCAAGGCATCCTCGACGCATCGGACGGCATCATGGTCGCGCGCGGCGACCTGGCCGTGGAAGTGGGCAATGCCGCAGTTCCCGCGCTGCAAAAGCGCATGATTCGTATGGCGCGCGAATCGAACAAGTTCGTGATCACCGCGACCCAGATGATGGAATCGATGATCTACGCGCCGGTGCCGACCCGCGCCGAAGTGTCGGACGTCGCCAACGCGGTGCTGGACGGTACGGACGCGGTGATGCTGTCAGCCGAATCCGCAGCGGGTAAGTACCCGGTGCAGACCATCGAGACGATGGCGGCGATCTGCCTCGAAGCCGAAAAGTCGGAGCAGTCGGAGCTGGACAAGGATTTCCTCGACCGCACGTTTACGCGAATCGACCAGTCCATCGCCATGGGCGCGCTGTTCACGGCGTTCCACCTGGGCGCGAAGGCGATCGTTGCGTTGACCGAATCGGGTTCGACCGCGCTCTGGATGTCGCGTCACTGGACGCACGTGCCGATTTTCGCGCTCACGCCGCGCGTCGGCAGCGAACGGGCCATGGCGCTCTACCGCAATGTCACGTCCTTGCATCTGGACACGAGCACCGACCGCGACACCGCGTTGCAGCAGGCGCTGGAAACCGTGGTCAGCAAGGGTTACGCGTCACGCGGCGACATGGTGGTGCTGACCGTCGGCGAGCCGATGGGCCAGGCAGGCGGCACGAATACGCTGAAGATCGTGCGCGTCGGCGAGCCTTATTGATTGGGCAACGTAGTCAGCAGGATTGCTCGATCGGCGCGCTCCGCATGGGACCCAAGTAAGCGCTAAAGCGCTAACTCGGGTCGACAGAGGTTTGATTGAGCGAAGTAGGCTGTCATGCCCCGCGAGAGGCGGCGCACAGACTCCAATTGCGCGTGCGGTAAAGGTCCGCAAGTGACGCGCTTTAGGGAATGGGTGAACGGGTATGCAGCTTGCTTCGCGATAAAATCGCCCAAAAAGATGCCGACGGCACAGAATTCGTTTCAATCTAAGGAGTTACAGCATGCCTCTCGTATCAATGCGTCAACTGCTGGACCATGCCGCCGAAAACGGTTATGGCATTCCGGCATTCAACGTGAACAATCTGGAGCAGGTGCAGGCGATCATGTTCGCGGCCGACAAGGTCAACGCGCCGGTCATCATGCAGGCGTCGGCCGGTGCCCGTAAGTACGCGGGTGAGCCGTTCCTGCGTCACCTGATCGAAGCCGCGGTCGAATCGTACCCGCACATTCCGGTCGTGATGCACCAGGACCACGGCCAGTCGCCGGCGGTCTGTATGGCGGCGATCCGCAGCGGTTTCACCAGCGTGATGATGGACGGTTCGCTCGAAGCCGACGGCAAGACGGTCGCATCGTACGAATACAACGTCGAAGTCTCACGCAAGGTGGTTGAAGCCGCGCACTCGATCGGCATCACGGTGGAAGCGGAACTGGGCGTGCTCGGATCGCTGGAAACCATGAAGGGCGACAAGGAAGACGGCCACGGCGCGGAAGGCACGATGACCCGCGAACAACTGCTGACCGACCCGGAGCAGGCTGCCGACTTCGTCAAACAGACGCAATGCGACGCGCTCGCGATCGCGATTGGTACGTCGCACGGCGCGTACAAGTTCAGCAAGAAGCCCACGGGCGACATCCTGTCGATCCAGCGCATCAAGGAAATTCACCAGCGCATTCCGAATACGCACCTGGTCATGCACGGTTCGTCGTCGGTGCCGCAGGAACTGCTAGCGGAAATCCGCGAATTCGGCGGTGACATGAAGGAAACCTACGGCGTGCCGGTCGAGGAAATCCAGGAAGGCATCAGGAACGGCGTGCGCAAGGTCAATATCGATACCGACCTGCGTCTGGCGATCACCGGTGCGATCCGCCGTTACATGGCGACCAATCCTGGCAAGTTTGACCCGCGCGATTACCTGAAGCCGGCGCGTGAAGCCGCGATGAAGATCTGTCTCGAGCGCTTCACGCAATTCGGCTGCGAAGGCCAGGCTGGCAAGATCAAGCCGGTTTCGCTTGATAAAATCGCGGAGAAGTACAAATCGGGCGACCTCGCGCAAGTCGTCCGCTAAGCTATAACCAAGCTCTACACTTGGCTGATTGGCCAGGTTGTCGTTCGATCGCCGTTCCCGCATCATCCGGGGAACGGCGTTTCCCTTTTGTTCCGGTCACACTTTTTTGCCCCACTTTTAGCGAACCACGACGATGTCTACCCTTTACGAATCCACGCTCCACTCGCTGCCGCTGCTCGGCCGCGGTAAAGTCCGCGACAACTATGCGGTGGGCAACGACCAGTTGCTGATCGTCACGACCGACCGTCTGTCGGCGTTCGACGTCATCATGGGCGAGCCGATTCCGAATAAGGGCCGCGTGCTCAACGAAATGGCGAACTTCTGGTTCGAGAAACTCAAGCACGTGGTGCCGAATCACCTCACGGGCGTGGCGCCCGAATCCGTGGTGGCGGCTGACGAAGTCGAGCAGGTCAAGGGCCGTGCGGTGGTGGTGAAGCGCCTTGAGCCGATCCTCGTCGAGGCGGTGGTGCGCGGCTACCTGGCCGGCAGCGGCTGGAAAGACTACCAGGCAACCGGTTCGGTCTGCGGCGTGGAACTGCCGCCGGGCCTGCAAAACGCGCAAAAGCTGCCCGAGCCGATTTTCACGCCGGCAGCCAAGGCCGAAATGGGCCACCACGACGAAAACATTACGTACAACGAGATGGAGCGTCGCATCGGTACCGAACTGTCGGCCACGATCCGCGACATCTCGATCAAGCTGTACAAGGAAGCCGCTGACTACGCTGCCACGCGCGGCATCATCATCGCGGATACGAAGTTCGAATTTGGTCTGGACAATCACGGCCAGCTGTATCTGATGGACGAGGCGCTGACCGCCGATTCGTCGCGCTTCTGGCCGGCTGACCAGTATCAGGTCGGCACCAACCCGCCGTCGTTTGACAAGCAGTTCGTGCGCGACTGGCTTGAAACGCAGCCGTGGAAGAAAGAGCCGCCCGCACCGAAGCTGCCGGACGACGTGGTCACGAAGACGGGCGAGAAGTACCAGGAAGCGCTCGAACGCCTGACCGGACACAAGCTCGCTTAATTACGCGCGCCTGTTGGATCCGCCCCGCGTGAGAAAGCGCCGGGCCGCCCCAGGTTTGCTCACCCCCTCGGGGGCTGGTGCGAAGCGACAGGTTTGGGGGCGCTCTCAAGAAAGAAGGAAGCCGTAAGATGAGTGAAGTCCAGACTACCCATACGCATGGTGCGCCCGTTATCGGCGTGCTGATGGGTTCCAGTTCCGACTGGGAAGTGATGAAGAACGCCGTCGCGATTCTGCAGGAATTCGGCGTGCCGTATGAAGCCAAGGTGGTGTCCGCGCACCGGATGCCCGACGAGATGTTCGCGTACGCCGAGAGCGCGCGTGAGCGCGGCATTCGCGCGATCATCGCGGGTGCGGGCGGCGCGGCGCATCTGCCGGGCATGCTGGCGGCCAAGACCACCGTGCCGGTGCTCGGCGTGCCGGTGACGAGCAAGTATCTGAAGGGCGTCGATTCGTTGCATTCGATCGTGCAGATGCCCAAGGGCGTGCCGGTCGCCACGTTTGCAATTGGCGAGGCGGGCGCGGCGAATGCGGCGCTGTTCGCGGTGGCGATTCTGAGCGGCACGAGCGCTGAATATGCGGAGAAACTGGCTGCGTTCCGCGTGCGCCAGAACGAAGCAGCCCACGCAATGGTGCTGCCGGCGCTGTAAGCGCCAAGGCTGATTGCTTTAGACGTCCCCATGTCTGACCCCCGGCCGGATGCGGCTATTGCAGGTTTTGCATGCGCATCCGGTTGTGACCGACCACTAAGATGAACCCAGACAACACACCGGTTTCACCGATTCTGCCCGGCGCATGGCTTGGCATGGTCGGTGGCGGCCAGCTCGGCCGCATGTTCTGTTTTGCCGCCCAGGCGATGGGCTATCGCGTCGCCGTGCTCGATCCGGACGAGAACAGTCCCGCGGGCGCGGTCGCCGACCGCCATATCCGCGCGGCTTATGACGACGAAGCGTCGCTCACCGAACTCGCGCGGCTGTGCGCGGCGGTGTCGACCGAGTTCGAGAATGTGCCGGCCACGAGCCTCGACTTTCTCGCTAAAACTACGTTTGTCAGCCCGGCCGGCCGTTGCGTCGCCGTGGCGCAAGACCGGATTGCCGAGAAGCGTTTTATCGCGTCGTCGGGCGTGTCGGTGGCGCCGCACGTCGTGATCGAATCGTCGGACGCGCTGGCCGCGCTCGACGACGCGAAGCTCGACGCCGTGCTGCCGGGCATTCTCAAGACCTCACGCATGGGCTACGACGGCAAAGGCCAGATCCGTGTGCGCAACGCCGAGGAAGTGCGTGAAGCGCACGCGTCGCTCGCGGGCGTTCCGTGCGTGCTGGAAAAGCGCTTGCCGCTGAAGTTCGAGGTGTCCGCGCTGATCGCGCGCGCGGCGAACGGTGCGTCGGTGGTGTATCCGCTGGCGCAGAACACGCATCGCGACGGCGTGCTGTCGCACACGATTGTCCCCGCGCCGGATGCGAGCCCGACACTGGTCGGGCAAGCGCAACAGGCCGCGCTGCAAATTGCGGACAAGCTCGGCTATGTCGGCGTGCTATGCGTCGAGTTCTTTATTCTCGAAGACGGCTCGCTCGTCGCCAACGAAATGGCGCCACGTCCGCACAATTCCGGCCATTACACCGTCGACGCCTGCGCGACCAGCCAGTTCGAACAGCAGGTCCGCGCGATGACCAGTATGCCGCTCGGCGACACGCGCCAGCATTCGCCGGCGGTGATGCTGAATATCCTCGGCGACGTCTGGTTCCCGGGTGGCCCGAAGCAGGCGGCCGTCACGCCGCCGTGGCACGAAGTCGCCGCGATGCCGGCGGCGCGTTTGCACCTGTACGGCAAGGAAGAAGCACGTTGCGGGCGCAAGATGGGTCACGTGAACTTCACGGCCGCGACGCTCGAAGAAGCCCGCACGGCGGGGCGCGATTGCGCGCGGCTCCTGCATATCGTCACGAGCTGAAGCGAGCGCCATGCCGGATCAAAGCAAACCTGCCGAGGGTGGCGCCACGAGCGTCTTGCCTGTGGGCGCTGCGCAGATCGAACATGCGGCCGCGCTGCTCGATGCGGGCGGCCTCGTCGCCTTCCCGACGGAGACTGTCTACGGACTCGGCGGCGACGCCGAGAGTCCGGACGCGGTTGCACGTATTTACGCGGCGAAGGGCAGGCCGGCGAATCATCCGGTGATCGTGCATCTGGCGCCGCAGGGCGATCCGAACTACTGGGTCGAGCATTTGCCGGCGGAGGCGCAGCGCTTGATCGATGCGTTCTGGCCGGGACCGCTCACGCTGATTCTGAAGCGCGCGGCGCGAATTAATGCAGCAGTGAGTGGTGGGCAGGATTCGGTGGGTTTGCGCTGCCCGTCGCATCCGGTTGCTCAGGCTTTGCTGGAAGCGTTCAGCGCGCTGCGTGGTGGACATGGTGGCGTGGCTGCGCCGTCGGCGAATCGCTTCGGCCACGTCAGTCCGACGACTGCGCAGCATGTGCGCGACGAGTTCGGCGGCGCGATTCATGTGCTGGACGGCGGTGCATCGGATGTCGGGATTGAGTCGACGATTCTGGATCTGTCACGCGGGTTTCCGGCGCTGTTGAGGCCGGGGCGCGTCACGCCGCAAGATATCGCCGATGTGCTTGGCGAGGCGCCACGTTTGCCGGACGGATCGGACGCGACGGCTCCGCGGGCTTCGGGTACGTTGAAGGCGCACTATGCGCCGCGTACACCATTGGCTTTGTTGCCGTTTGACGCGTTGCAGACTTTGCTCGCGGCGCGGCAAGACGATGAACGAGTGGCGTTGGTCGCACGGGTGTCTCGCGCAGGGGACTGGGCTCATGCTGATGGTGTGCATTTCATTGCCGCGCCTGAAGATCCGCATGTTTATGCGCGTGAGTTGTATGGATTGCTGAGGGCGCTGGATCGCGCGGATGTGAGCCGGATTCTGATCGAGAAGCTGCCGGACACGATTGAGTGGATCGCGGTCAATGACCGACTCGGCCGGGCGGCGGCTGCATTCGAAGCGCAAAGGTGATTGGGGTGGGGTCTTTGCCTGTTCGGCGGCTTTGGTTTTTTGTTGATCTGGCTTTTTGGTCTTTCGTTGGTCTGGCTTCTTTGGCCTTTTCTTGAATTCTTAGTGGTCTATTAGCGTTTGCCCCTGTGCGGGGCGGCACTTACTTTCTTTGCCGCCGCAAAGAAAGATAAGCAAAGAAAGCGGCTCACACCGCCAGCTTACAAGCGGGTCCCCTAGCTTGGAG
>NZ_JAQQCH010000024.1:0-118119 GCF_046030555.1 Paraburkholderia sediminicola
GACCTCACAGCGCGTCACACATCAACACGCGTGACGGTGCCCAACGTACAAGCCGTCGACCAGCTCCACCCAATCGTCTTATTTTTCTTGTGCGAGGAATCGTTGCGCCAGCCGCACCCAATACGTTGAGCCGATCGGCAAAAGCTCATCGTTGAAGTCATAGCTCGCGTTATGTAGCATGCAGGGCCCGGCACCATGTCCTGAGTCCCGGTGCCCACCGTCGCCGTTGCCGAGAAATGCATAACAGCCCGGCTTGGCCAGCAGCATGAACGAAAAATCCTCGGCACCCATTGTCGGCTCGACCGCGTCATCGACATTTTCCGCACCCACTATTTCCTTCATGACCGTCGCAGCAAAGCGGGCCTCTTCGCTACTGTTGATGGTCGGCGGATAGTTACGGTGGAAGTGGATATCCACAGTGCAGTCGTAAGCCTCGGCCGTACTTTCGGCGATCTTGCGCATGCGCGCTTCGATCAGATCAAGCGTTTCGGTGGTAAAAGTCCTCACGGTACCAGCAATCCATGCATCGTCCGGGACGACATTGAGGGCATCGCCGGCGTGGATCTGGGTGACGGAAAGCACTGCGGTATCGAGCGGCTTCTTGTTTCGCGTGATGATGCTCTGCAACCCGTTCGCGATCTGCACCGCCGTAAACACGGGGTCGCGACCATTGTGCGGCAGTGCGGCGTGCGAACCCACGCCTTTGATTTCAATGCGAAATTCGTTGCTGGACGCCATGATCGGGCCTTCGGTCACACCGAAGTGGCCCGCCGGCATGCCCGGCCAGTTGTGAATCCCGAAAACCGCATCGACGGGAAATTTCGTGAACAGGCCATCGTCGATCATTGCCTGCGCGCCGGCACCGCCTTCTTCTGCAGGTTGAAAGATGAACACGATCGTGCCATCAAATTCGCCGTGCTTGACCAGATGTCGCGCCGCGCCGAGCAGCATCGCGGTATGTCCGTCATGGCCGCAAGCGTGCATTTTGCCGTTGTTCTGCGAGCGATGGTCGAAGCTGTTTAGCTCCTGGATCGGCAGCGCATCCATGTCGGCGCGCAGTCCGATCGAGCGTGATCCGTTGCCGCGCTTCAATATTCCGACTACGCCCGTTTTGCCTAATCCGCGATGAGTTTCGATGCCCCAGGACTCAAGTGTCCTGGCAACCAGATCCGCTGTGGCGGTCTCTTCGTAACGCAGCTCAGGGTGTGCATGAATCGTTCGGCGGAGGGTCTGAATTTCGCCGTGGGCGGCCTGGATTTCGGGGATCAGTTTCATGATGGTGCGCTTGTGCTTTGCTTTGCGTGGAATCGCTCGGGGCCATATCGCCCGGGCACGTTGATAACCGATTCTACGCCGAAGGCGTTTTTGGCGGGATCGCGCAGGTCAACGGGCAATGAACGTAATAAAATCCGGGATCGCCTCACCGCTTATCGCTCTCCTGGACGGATCGCCGATGAATGCTCCGACTGAATTTGCCCGCGCGGTGTGCCCGCACGATTGCCCTGATACCTGCGCGATGCGTGTGACCGTGGAAAACGGACGCGCGATCAAAGTCGTCGGAGATCCCGACCATCCTCCGACTCAAGGTGCGCTATGTACCAAAGTCAGTCGCTATGCCGAGCGGGTTCATCATCCGCATCGATTGACGACACCGATGAAGCGCGTCGGCCGCAAAGGCGAAGGCCGTTTTGAGCCGATCAGTTGGGATGAGGCGTACGAGCTAGCTGCAGCGCGTCTCTCGGAGATCGCGGACCGAGCGCCAGAAGCCATCATGCCGTACAGCTACGCGGGCACGATGGGTCTGGTTCAGGGCGAGAGTATTGCGCAGCGGTTCTTTCACAAACTCGGCGCATCGCAGTTAGATCGCACGATTTGTGCTGCCGCCGGTGCGGCGGGGCTGAAATACACCTACGGCGCCAGCCTCGGCATGCTCACCGAGTTTTTTGCCGAGAGCGAGGTCATTCTGATCTGGGGCTCGAATCCCATCGCGTCCAACCTGCACTTCTGGACGCGCGTCCAGGAAGCGAAGCGTCGCGGTGCACGGTTGATCGCCATCGATCCGTACCGGTCACTGACGGCGGAAAAATGCCACCAGCACATCGCACTGAAACCCGGAACCGACGGTGCTTTAGCGCTCGGCATGATCAATGTCCTGGTGACGGAAAATCTGCTCGATGACGCCTACATCACGGCCTATACGCTGGGCTTCGCTGAACTCAAGGCCCGCGCGCTCAGCTATCCGCCGTCACGTGCCGCACAAATTTGCGATGTCGATGAGCAGGTGATCATCGATCTCGCGCGCCTTTATGGCAGCACGAAAAAGGCCGCGATCCGGATGAACTATGGTCTGCAACGGGTGCGTGGCGGCGGCAACGCCGTGCGCGCAATTGCCTGTCTGCCTTCGCTGACCGGCGCATGGCGCGAGCGGGCCGGGGGTGTGTTGCTGTCGTCGGGTGGATGGGCACCGGTAGATTCGCACGCGTTGCAGCGCCCGGACCTGATGCCGGGCTGGCCGGCGAAGGCGTCGCGCGTCATCAATATGAACGCAATCGGCGACGCCTTACTGCACCCGGGCGACGCCATGTTCGGCCCGAAAGTCGAAGCGATCATCGTCTATAACTCGAATCCAGTGGCGGTCGCGCCGGATTCGGAGCGGGTCGCTGCAGGTTTTGCACGAGAGGATCTGTTCACGATCGTGCTCGAGCACTTTCAGACTGACACAGCGGACTACGCCGATCTTCTTTTGCCTGCCACAACACAACTCGAGCACCTCGACGTGCACAAGTCGTACGGACACACGCACGTGATGGTCAACTTGCCGGCGATCGCGCCGGTCGGCGATGCACGCCCGAACACGGAGATATTTCGCGGTCTCGCGCGTCACATGGGTCTTCAGGAGCCGGCGCTTTACGATAGCGACGACGCTATCGCACAGTCGGCATTCCGCTGGAACGACGCAACGCTGCAAGGAGTCAGCTGGGATTCGTTAAGGGAAACCGGCTGGGCAAAGCTGAACCTGCCTGACGCGCCATTCGCTGAGGGTGGCTTTCGCACGCCGTCCGGGAAATGCGAGTTCTTTAGCGAGCGCCTTGCGCAGCAGGGGCTCGATCCGTTGCCGGATTATCTGCCGCCTTACGAATCCGCAGATGGTGCGCCTGCGCTTGCCGCCCGCTACCCGCTTGCAATGATCTCGCCGCCGGCCCGCAACTTCCTGAACAGTACCTTCGTCAACGTTGAAAGTCTGCGCTCGACGGAAGGCGAGCCGCACCTGGACATTCACCCGACCGACGCGCGGCAGCGAAACATTGCCGACGGCAATCAAGTGCGCATATTCAACGATCGCGGCGCGATGCACGCGCGAGCCCGTGTTACCGACAAGGCACGTCAAGGGCTCGTGGTCGGCTTGTCGATCTGGTGGAAAAAACTCGCGCCCGACGGCTGCAATGCCAACCAGGTCACCAGCCAGGCACTCACCGATCTGGGCGGATCGGCCACGTTCTACGACTGCCTAGTCGAAGTCGAACGCGCCTGAAAACCTGCTCAAAAATCTCGCTGCTATGGCTCTCAACGGGTTCGAGGCTGCAGTCTAACCCAGCCGCTTTTCGCGAATAGCAAAGGGGTGCCCATGCTACGATGCGTTTTTAGCACGACCATTCGAAAATAAAGGAGGAGACGCTGCATGGACAAAATCTGGCTGAAATCTTATCCGCCCGGCGTTCCCGCAGAGATCGACCCGACCCGCTATACGTCCGTCGCCGAACTGCTCGAAGAAGCCTTCCGCGACTACCGCGCCAAACCGGCGTTCGTCTGTATGGGTAAGGAGATCAGCTACGGCGAGCTTGACGTGCTGTCGCGCAAGCTGGCCGCTTGGTTTCAGTCGCAGGGCCTTGCCCGCGGCGCGCGCATCGCAATCATGATGCCGAACGTGCTGCAATATCCAGTGGCGATTGCCGCGATCTTGCGCGCGGGCTACGTGGTCGTGAATGTGAACCCGCTTTACACTCCGCGCGAGCTCGAGCATCAGCTCAAGGACAGCGGCGCGGAAGCGATCATCCTGCTCGAAAACTTCGCTGTCACGCTGCAGGCGATCGTGCGCAATACGGCGGTCAAGCACGTCGTCGTCGCCGCAATGGGCGATCTGATGGGTGTGAAGGGCGCGCTGGTGAACTTCGTCGTGCGTCGAGTGAAGAAGATGGTGCCGGCGTGGAGTCTACCGGGCCACGTCAAGTTCAACACCGCAGTCGCCGAGGGTGGCCGCCAGAGTTTCAAACCGGTTCAGCAAGGTCCCGACGACGTCGCGTTTCTACAGTACACGGGCGGCACGACCGGCGTGGCCAAGGGCGCGACGCTCCTGCATCGGAACCTGATCGCCAATGTGCTGCAGTCGGAAATCTGGCTCGATCCGGTTCGCGCTAACCGCACGGACATCGATCAGTTCATCACGGTTGTCGCGTTGCCGCTTTATCACGTCTTTGCGCTGACGGTTTGCGGGCTTCTGACGATCCGTACTGGCGGCCTCGGCGTGCTGATTCCAAATCCGCGCGACATCCCCGGCATGATCAAGGCACTGGAAGGCTATCCGATCACGACGATTCCCGCCGTCAACACGCTGTACAACGCGCTGCTGAACAGCCCTGACTTCCACAAACTCGATTTTTCGAAGCTGATCGCAGCAAATGGCGGCGGTATGGCTGTGCAGGAAGCCGTCGCCAAGCGCTGGTTCGAGCATACGCATACGCCGATCATTGAGGGCTATGGTCTGTCGGAGACATCACCGTGCGTCACCTGCAATCCGGTCACCGTCACGGAATATAGCGGCACGATCGGGTTGCCGCTGCCGTCGACGGAAATCTCGATTCGCGACGATGAAGGCAACGAGGTGCCGCTCGGCCAGCCGGGAGAAATCTGCATCCGCGGCCCGCAGGTGATGGCGGGTTACTGGAACCGTCCGGACGAAACGGCCAAGGTTATGACACCGGATGGCTTCTTCAAATCAGGCGACGTCGGTTTAATGAACGAAAACGGCTTCGTTAAGATCGTGGACCGGAAGAAGGACATGATTCTGGTCTCCGGTTTCAACGTGTATCCGAACGAAATCGAAGACGTAGTCGCCAAGATGCCAGGGGTGTTCGAAGTCGCCGCGGTCGGCGTGCCGGATCAGCATTCGGGCGAAGCGGTAAAGCTGTTTGTCGTGAAAAAGGATCAGGCGCTTACTGATGCGGACATCTTCACCTACTGCAAAACGCAGTTGACTGGCTACAAGCGGCCGAAGATCGTCGAATTCCGGACTGAGTTGCCCAAGAGCAATGTCGGCAAGATTCTGCGTCGCGAGTTGCGCGACGGCCGGGCATAGGCGCATCACGCGTATCAAGTCCATCGTCCAGACCAAAGTCGACCAGAAGTAACGCATTGCAGGAGAGACAGAGCAAGGCCCGGCAGATGAAAGTCTTCCGGGCCTTGCTCTTTGGCCGCCGCACGCTAACCGGTCGACGTGCGCGCCGCGCGCAGCCATAAAAAAAGGCGCCCGAAGGCGCCTTTGAGGCAGACTGCTTTATTACGACTTATTAGAACTTGTGGCGAATGCCGACGCGAGCTGCGAGTTGGTTCTGGTTCGACGAACCCGTCAGGCCGTTGATGCCGGCCGTTGCGTCGACCGTAGCGCCCGCTGCATTCAGCGTTTCGCCCAGAGCGTGTTGGTACACGCCAATCACGTACACGTCGGTACGCTTGGACAGGAAGTAGTCCACGCCAACCGAGCCTTGGTGGTACTGAGCACGCGATGCGCCGTTGATTTCCGCGCCGCGCGTGTAGTCATACGCTGCGCCGACCAGCAATGCCGGGGTCAACTGATACTTGAAGTTGAGTTCGGCGTTGTTGAACGTAGCCGTCTGACCCTTGAACGGCGACGTGAACGAAGCGCCCAGGTTGCCGAAACGGATGTTCGAGTACGTTGCACCGATCGTTGCTGCGCCGAACGTGTATGCGCCGCCTGCACCGATCACCTGGTAAGTGTTAGCCGATGCGAAGCCAGCGTACACCGGCGACGTCACAGCTGCGTTCGCTGCCGTCGTCGTGCCGCCGTTGTTGAACAGGCCACCCGATGCCGACGGGGTGCGCGCGTTCAAGTAGCCGACGCCCAAGACCAACGGACCGTTGTTGTAGCCAGCGCCCAACGACCAGATCTGGTTCGACGTGACGTTGCCAGCAACGCCGCCGAAGCTGTACGTGCCGCCGAACGTCAGGCCGCCGTAGTTTGCGCTCGTGTACTTGACCGTGTTGTTGGTGCGGTACGCGTTGTTGAAGTTGTCGATGTCACCCGGGTGAGCAGCGATGTAGCCACCCCATTGGTCACCGGCTTCCAGCGGACCGACGTAGTCGACGACGGAGTCGTACTGACGACCCAGCGTGACCGTGCCGAGTTGGCTCGACAGACCGACGTAAGCTTGACGACCGAACATCAGGCCGCCTTGACCCAGCTTGCCGTTGTTCACGTCAAAGCCGTTTTCCAACACGAAGATTGCCTTCAGACCGCCGCCCAGATCTTCCGTGCCGCGCAGGCCGAAACGCGAGCCTTGCAGAACGCCGCTGGACAGGTTGTACAGGTGCTTGCCACCCGAGTTGGTGTTGATGTTGAAGCCTTCGTCAATGATACCGTACAGGGTCACGCTGCTCTGTGCATGTGCGACGCCTGCGAATGCGCCCAGTGCTGCGAGAGCGAGAAGCGACTTTTTCATCGAATGATCTCCAAGGATTACGAATCTTTTGTACAAGGCGAATATTTATGTAGCGTTGAGGCCTTGCAGGTCCAACTTCGCGAGAAGTTGCACGTAATGTAACAAAAGGCATACATGCCACAAAGAAAAAGGAGATGGCCAGGACGGTTCCTGTTTCGTTTACGCAACATGGTCTAAAATCCAGAATTGGCCGCTGGGTTCGCCCGAATTCGCGGTTCGCGGAACACCGGTTTTGCCCTGCAAAGCCTTGCCACGCGGACCTGCCGGCGCGGCAGGGCGGTTGTCGAATCAGGGAGTGCTGAATGTTTCTGGACGAGTTAATTAGCGAGTTTGATCGGGGTTTACGCTCAATGACTGGCGTGTCGCGGATGAGTCGTCCGTTGCCAGTTCCGCAAGAATCGGCGGCGGAGCCTGCCGAGCTCTCCCCGGCGGAACGCGCGCATGCGGCCGGCTTGATGCGTGTGAACCATGTCGGCGAGGTGTGCGCCCAGGCGCTTTATCAGGCTCAGAAACTCGCTACCAGGTCGCCGTCTTTGCGAGCCGTGTTTAATCACGCTGCCATGGAAGAAGAGGATCATCTGGCGTGGACCGCCAAACGGCTCGAGGCGCTCGATTCGCGTCCAAGTCTGTTGAACCCGCTTTGGTATACAGGTGCGTTGGCAATTGGCCTCGCGGCAGGTCGCCTGGGTGATCGGGTGAGTCTGGGCTTTATGGCCGAAACCGAACGTCAGGTCGAACAGCATCTGGATAGCCATCTGGATCAGTTACCCGCGGCCGACCGCGAGTCGCGTGCGATCGTCGAACAGATGCGCGTGGACGAAGCGGAGCACGGGAAATCCGCCATGGACGCAGGTGGCGTCGAGTTGCCGTTTCCTGCGCGCGCGTTCATGCGGGCAGTATCGAAAGTCATGACACGTACCGCCTATTACATATAAGTTCGAGACGTCTGCTCACGCACTGTCTGAGAGTGGGACGGCGCTTCGCGCGCCGTCCGCCCGAAATACCCGGAACGCCAGCAAACATCTTCCAATCCCGCTTCACGATCTCTTACATTCCGCACCTTTCCCTCGCACTTTTCACGTATCACCTTCACAAGTTTCACTAGCTCATTCATTTATAACGGTTTTCCGTTTTATGTCTGATGTGAAGGAGTCGCGCTAAGTCCTTGTTCTAACAAACAAAATTCGCTCGAAAAGCGCGTATCTCCCTTGACCCCTGTTTAGCGTTACTCTAAAGTGGGAGACAGTGTGAGAAAGTGTATTTTTGTGTGATCTCACAGGCGGTTTCGGGTAGATTTTCACGAATCGGGCAGCCGGCGCAAAAACGCCGCAAGGGAGAATGAAGTGTTCCAAGGGGCGTCGGCGCTGACGCTCGATGCGAAAGGGCGGATGTCGATTCCCTCTCGCTATCGGGATGCGCTGCAAACACAGGCAGAGGGCCGGGTGACGATCACCAAGCACCCTGACGGCTGCCTGTTGCTCTTTCCGCGCCCGGAGTGGGAGATCTTCCGCGACAAGGTCGACAAGCTGCCTATGAACGCGGCCTGGTGGAAGCGCATTTTTCTCGGCAATGCCATGGACGTCGATATGGACGGTGCGGGCCGCGTGCTCGTGTCGCCGGAATTGCGCGCGGCCGGCTCGCTGGAGAAAGAGGTGACGTTGCTGGGCATGGGTCGTCACTTTGAGTTGTGGGACGCACAAATTTACGCAGCAAAGGAACAGGCAGCGATCGCTGAGGGCATGCCCGAAGCGTTAAAGAATTTCACGTTCTGATCGCGGACTACATATATGGCACCTGCGATGAGAAACGAATTGCAGCATCGCACGGTGCTGCTGGAAGAGGCGGTCGAAGCGCTGGTTACGCGCGCGGACGGCGTTTATGTGGACGGTACGTTCGGGCGCGGCGGTCATAGCCGGCTGGTGCTGGAGAAGCTGGGTGAATCGGGGCGCCTGATTGCGTTCGACAAAGACCCGCTCGCCATCGCCACGGCGCAACAGATTACCGATCCGCGCTTTGGCATCGTGCACGAGAGTTTTGCTTCACTGCGTGACGCGATTGCGGAGCGCGGAGTAGGGCGGGTGTCGGGCGTTTTATTGGATCTGGGCGTGTCGTCGCCGCAAGTCGACGATCCGGAGCGGGGTTTCAGTTTCCGCGCCGACGGCCCGCTCGATATGCGGATGGACCCGACGCGCGGCGAGTCCGCTGCTGACTGGCTGGCGCGGGCCACGGTGCAGGAACTGACGGAGGTGATACGAGATTATGGGGAAGAACGGTTTGCTTTTCAGATTGCAAAGGCGCTTGTTGCTCGCCGGGCAGAGTCCGACCGTCTTGGGCCTCTCGTCAGCACGGGCGAGCTTGCCCAAATCGTGGCTAACGTCGTCAAAACCCGTGAGAAGGGCAAGGATCCGGCAACCCGCACCTTTCAAGCTATACGGATTCACATCAATCAAGAGCTTGCGGAGCTGCAAGTCGTTTTAGAAGCAGCGTTGTCGCTGTTGGAGCAAGGGGGGCGGCTGGTGGTCATCAGCTTTCATTCGCTCGAGGACCGGATCGTCAAGCGATTCATGCAGGCGCACGCCAGTACGCCTACTGTGGATCGCCGTCTGCCGATTCGTGCAGTCGATCTGCCGAGCCCTCCGCTCAAAATCATTGGCCGCGTGTTCGCCAGCGACGCTGAAGTCGCCGCGAACCCGCGTGCCCGTTCTGCCGTGATGCGTGTGGCGGAGCGGATTGCACCATGAATCGCGTCAATATCTTCCTGCTGATGATCGTGATGGGCTGCGCTTTGTCTGTCGTCAACGCAACTAATCAGCAGCGTCAGATCTTTATCCAGTTGCAGCGCGCTCAGTCTCAGGAGCGTCAGTTGCAGCAGGATTATTCACAGCTTCAATATCAGCAGAGCGCGTTGTCGAAGACTTCGCGGATTGAGCAGATCGCCACTGATTCCCTGAAGATGCAGGCGGTCACGACTGGCCGTACGCAGTACCTGACGCTCGACCCGGGCGCCGCCAAGGCTGAGGACGCGCCGATCCCGACTTCCGGCCCGGCCTCGGCGCCAGCTGCGACCGGTCGCGGAGGCGTGCGATGAAAAAATCGTCGACTCGCAAAAGCGTCGCCTTTTCGGCGAACCCGATCCTGTCGGTGCGTTTGCCCATGTGGCGCTCGAAACTCGTCGTGTTCATGCTGTTTATGGCGTTTGTCGCGCTGACCGCGCGCGCCTTCTGGATTCAGGGCCCCGGCAACGCCTTCTATCAGAAACAGGGTGAAATCCGTTACCAGCGCCGCCTCGAGCTGCCGGCCACGCGCGGCAAGATTCTCGACCGCAACGGCCTTGTGCTCGCCACAAGTCTGCCGGTGCGCGCCATTTGGGCGATTCCCGACTCGGTGCCGGACGACTTGGGCGCCGACAAACTGAATCAGCTCGGCAAGCTGCTCGGCATGACGAACAAGGAGTTGCGCACCAAGCTCTCCGAAGACAAGAACTTCGTCTACGTGAAGCGCCAGGTGCCGGTCGACGTCGCCACGAAAGTCACCGCGCTGGACATCCCCGGCATTTATGCGCGCGACGAGTACAAGCGCTTCTATCCGGAAGGCGAGATCACGGCTCACCTGATCGGCTTCACCAATGTGGAAGACGAAGGCCAGGAAGGCGTCGAACTCGGCGACCAGAAGTTGCTGGCCGGCGTGTCGGGCAGCCGCCGCGTCATTAAAGACCGCATGGGCCACATCATCGAAGATGTGGACGAGCAAGTCGTGCCGCACAACGGCCAGGACGTCGATCTCTCGATCGACAGCAAGATCCAGTACATCGCTTATACGAACCTGAAAGCGGCCGTCGAGAAATTCAAGGCGAAGGCTGGCGCGGCGATGGTGATCGACGTGCGGACCGGCGAGGTGCTGGCGCTAGTTAACTACCCGACGTACAACCCGAACGACCGTTCGCACCTCACGGGCGATCAGCTGCGCAACCGCATTCTCACGGACACCTTCGAACCGGGTTCGATCATGAAGCCGTTCACGGTGTCGCTCGCGCTCGACCTGCACCGCGTGACGCCGACTACACTGGTAGATACGGGGCCGGGCCGCTTTGTGCTCGACGGTGCGCCGATTACCGACGACAGCGCGTTCGGCGTGCTGACGGTGGGTGGCGTGATCCAGAAGTCGAGCAACATCGGCGCGACGAAGATCGCCATGCAGCTCAAGCCCGAAGAGATGTGGAATATGTACACCAGCATCGGTCTCGGCCAGGCGCCGAAGGTCGGCTTCCCGGGCGCGGCGGCGGGCCGCTTGCGTCCATGGAAGAGCTGGCGCCGTATCGAGCAGGCGACCATGTCGTACGGCTACGGCCTGTCGGTGTCGCTGTTCCAGTTGGGCCGTGCATACACCGCGATCGCGCATGACGGCGAGATCATGCCGGTGTCGATTTTCCGTACGCCTGGCGATCAGCCTGCAACGGGGCCGCAAATTTTCGCGCCCACCACCGCTCGCGAAGTGCGCGCCATGCTCGAAACCGTCACGGCGCCGGGTGGCACGTCGCCGGACGCGGCTGTGCCGGGCTATCGCGTCGGCGGCAAGAGCGGTACCGCATACAAGCACGGCGCTCACGGTTACGACCACTCCAAGTACCGCGCGTCGTTCGTCGGCATGGCGCCGATGCCGAATCCGCGCATCGTCGTCGCCGTGTCGGTCGACGAACCGACGGCGGGCAGCCACTTCGGCGGTCAGGTGTCAGGGCCGGTGTTCTCGGCGATCGCCGGCGATACGCTGCGCTCGCTGAATGTGCCGCCGGATATGCCAGTCAAACAGATGGTCGTGTCGGACGATTCGGCGCCTGCCGCACCGAACGCACCACCCTCGCCCGCAGTGGTCAAGAAACTGTCCACCAGCAGTGGCGCGAAGAAGATGACGATCTCCGCCAACGCGAGAAGCCATCCCGGAGTTGTGCGATGAGCGCGCTGCGTAAGAAACACCCAGCGCACCGGCAGATCGCCGCTGCACTCAACTGGCTGCACGCTCGCGTGCAGCCAGGCGCGCATCTGCACGCCGACACGCGTTCGATCGCTGCCGGGGACGCGTTCTTCGCCTACGCGGTCGACGGTGCGGACAACCGCTCGTTTATTAACAGCGCGATCGAGCGTGGCGCTGCAGCCGTGCTCGTCCAGCCCGAAGGCTTTAGCGACGCGATCGATCCGTCCACGACGCTGGCTGTGCCCGCGTTGAACGAACTCGCCGGGTCGATTGCGAGCGCCTGGTATAACGATCCGAGCGACGGCATGCTGGCGGTCGGCATCACCGGCACCAACGGCAAGACTTCGTGTAGCCAGTGGATTTCCGCGGCGCTAACCGCGCTCGGCAAACGTTGCGCGATCATCGGCACGCTCGGCACAGGTCTGCCGGGTCAACTCGTACACACCGGTTTCACGACGCCTGACGCGCCGCAACTGCAACGCAGTCTCGCGCAGTTGCGCGATGCGGGTGCTCAGGCGGTGGCGATGGAAGTGTCGTCGCACGCGTTGCATCAGGGCCGCGTGAACGGCACGGCGTTCGACATCGCCGTGTTCACGAATCTCACCCAGGACCATCTCGACTATCACGGCACGTTCGAAGCCTATGAAGCCGCGAAGGCGCGGCTGTTCGCCTGGCCGGAATTGCGCGTGGCGGTAATCAATCGTGACGATGCCGCTGGTCGCCGTCTGCTTGCCAGCACGCAAGGCCACGCTCGCACGATTGCGTATGGACTCGACGAAACGCTGAAAGGCGCGCCGCAAGCCGATGCCTTATTGCTCGCTTCGAATGTGCGCGCAACCGCGACTGGCACCGCGTTTCATCTGACCACATCAGACTGGGGCAACGCCGAAGTCGAAGTGCAAACGCTCGGTGCATTCAACGTCAGCAATCTGCTCGGCGTACTCGGCGCATTGCTCGCTGCCGACGTGCCGTTCGACGCGGCGCTCGCCGAACTCGCGAAGCTCGAGCCGGTAAACGGCCGCATGCAACGTCTCGGTGGCCGCTTGCAAAACGACGAGCCGCTCGTCGTCATCGATTACGCGCACACGCCGGACGCGCTCGAAAAGACACTCGAAGCCCTGCGTCCGATGGCGGCTGCACGAGGCGGCGAACTGATCTGCATGTTTGGCTGCGGAGGCGACCGCGACGCGACCAAGCGTCCGCTGATGGGCGCGATCGCCGAGAAGATTGCCGACGGTGTGGTCGTGACAAGCGACAACCCGCGCAGCGAAGATCCGCAGTCGATCATCGAGCAGATCGCCGCAGGCATGAAAGACGCGTCGAAGGCGCGGCGCATTGAGGACCGCGCGAGCGCGATCCTGCAGGCGATCCGCACCGCCGCACGCGAAGACGTCGTCGTGCTGGCCGGAAAAGGGCATGAGGCAACACAGGAAATCATGGGTAAGAAGCGCGCTTTCTCCGATCAGGACCATGCTCGCCTTGCGCTCGCCGCGCGGGCGACGCACGCACGCGGGGGTGGCGAATGAAAATGTTCTCGCTGCGTGAAGCCGCCGCGCTGATCCCCGGCGCAACCGTGCTGGGTGACGACAGCGTCACGTTTGAACGTGTGTCGACCGATAGCCGTAGCGCCGGTCCGGGCGACCTGTTCGTCGCGATCAAGGGCGACCGTTTCGACGCGCACGACTTTTTGCCGGAAATCGCGTCGCGCAACGTCACGGCAGCGCTGGTGACGCGCACGCCGGGCGACTGGCACGTGCCCGCGTTGCGTGTGGCCGATACGCGTGTCGCGCTCGGCGCACTCGCACGCGGCTGGCGTCGCAAGTTCAGCATGCCGCTCGTCGCCGTGACGGGCAGCAACGGCAAGACGACGGTGAAGGAAATGATCGCGTCGATTTTCGCCGCTGCGGTCGGCGCAGACGCACGTCTCTTGACTGCGGGCAATTTCAACAACGATATCGGCCTGCCGCTCACGCTGTTCCGTCTGCACGCCGCGCATCAACTGGCGGTGGTCGAACTCGGCATGAACCACCCGGGTGAAACCTCGTTGCTCGCGAAGATCGCCGAGCCGACGGTCGCGGTGGTGAACAACGCACAGCGCGAGCATCAGGAGTTCATGGCGACGGTCGAAGCCGTCGCGCTCGAGCATGCGAGCGTGATTCACGCGCTCACGCCGGAAGGTGTCGCCGTGTTCCCGGCCGACGACGCCTACGCGAGCATCTGGCGCGTCGCGGCAACGGGCAACCGCATCGTCGACTTCGCTTTGAACACCGCTGGGCGCGTGACCGAAGCCGCAGTAACCGGCACGTTCGCGGGCAATGAACTGAGCATCGACACGCCGGAAGGCCACGTCGACGTGACACTGCAAGTGCTCGGCAACCACAACGCGCACAACGCGTTGGCCGCGACTTCAGCGGCGCTCGCCGCAGGTGTGCCGCTCGACGCGATCAAGCGCGGTCTCGAATCGTTCGGTGCAGTGAAGGGCCGCTTGCAGGTGAAGCACGCCGCGCTCGGCACGCTCGCTGGCGCAACCGTGATCGACGACACCTACAACGCGAATCCCGACTCGATGCGCGCGGCGATCGACGTGCTCGCATCGCGCGAATCGCCGCGCGTGCTGGTGATGGGCGACATGGGCGAAGTCGGTGACAACGGCCCGGCGTTTCACCGCGAAATCGGTGCCTACGCCAAAGAACGCGGCATCGACGCGCTGTACGCCATGGGCGACGCTTCGCGCGACGCCTGCACCGCGTACGGCACGGGCGCGCATCACGTCGCCGATGTCGGCACGCTGGTCGCGCAATTGCAGCAGGCGGGTTTCGGCCCTGCTGCAACGCTTCTCGTGAAAGGCTCGCGCTTCATGCAAATGGAGCGCGTGGTGGACGCCGTAACGAGTCCACAACCCAACGCAGCGGGCAGTACGCCTGCTGCACATTGAAATAGAAGGACCGAAGCATGCTACTGGCGCTGGCGCAATGGCTGCAGAATGACGCAAGCTTCTTGCGCGTGTTCAGTTATCTGACTTTCCGTGCGGTGATGGCCACCATTACCGCGCTGCTGATTGGGCTCGTCTGCGGCCCGGCGGTGATCCGCAAGCTGACCGCGATGAAGGTCGGTCAGGCCGTTCGTAAAGACGGTCCGCAAACGCACCTCGTCAAATCCGGTACGCCGACGATGGGCGGCGTGCTGATTCTGCTCGGCATTGCTGTGTCGACGTTGTTGTGGGCCGATCTGACCAACCGTTTCATCTGGATCGTGATGCTCGTCACGTTTGGTTTCGGTGTGATCGGCTGGGTCGACGATTACCGCAAGGTGGTCTACAAGGACCCGCGCGGGATGTCGTCGCGTGAAAAGTATTTCTGGCAGTCGGTGATCGGCCTGTTCGCGGCGGTGTATCTCGCGTTCAGCGTTTCCGAAGCGAGCAACGTACGCGTATTCGATCTGTTCATGGCTTGGGTGCGCAGCGGCTTGTCGATGGGCTTGCCGGCGCGCGCCGACCTGATGCTGCCGTTCGTTAAATCGATCAGCTATCCACTCGGCGTGTGGGGCTTCATCGTGCTGACGTATCTGGTGATCGTCGGTTCGAGCAACGCGGTGAATCTCACCGACGGTCTCGACGGCCTCGTGATCATGCCGGTCGTGCTGGTCGGCGCGTCGCTCGGCGTGTTCGCTTATGTGATGGGGAGTTCGGTCTATTCGAAGTACCTGTTGTTTCCGCATATCGCCGGTGCGGGCGAGTTGCTGATCTTCTGTTCGGCGATGGGGGGAGCGGGGCTCGCGTTCCTCTGGTTCAACACGCACCCGGCGCAGATGTTCATGGGCGACGTCGGCGCATTGGCGCTGGGTGGCGCGCTCGGTACGGTCGCGGTGATCGTGCGTCAGGAAATCGTGCTCTTCATCATGGGCGGCATTTTCGTCGCGGAGACCCTCTCCGTGATGCTGCAGGTTACGTGGTTCAAGTTCACCAAGCGCCGCTTCGGAGAAGGGCGGCGTCTCTTCAAGATGGCGCCGCTGCATCACCATTTTGAATTGTCGGGCTGGAAGGAAACGCAGGTGGTGGTGCGTTTCTGGATCATCACGTTGATGTTGTGCCTGTTCGGTTTGTCCACGCTCAAGTTGCGTTAAGTCGTATTTAGGGGAAGCAGGCGATGTTTGGCGAGAAGTTTCGGGATCGGCAAAAGCCGATGGTGCTCGTGCTGGGACTCGGTGAATCCGGTCTCGCGATGGCGCGCTGGTGCGCGCGGCACGGCTGTCGGCTGCGTGTGGCCGATACGCGCGAGGTGCCGCCGAACCTGTCCGCTATGGAAGCGCACGGTGTCGATGCCGAGTTCGTCGGCGGCCCGTTTTCGCCGGTACTGCTCGAAGGTGTCGAGATCGTGGCGATCAGCCCGGGTTTGTCGCCGCTCGCCGCCGACTTGCTGCCGCTGATCTCGGCGGCGCGTGAGCAGGACATCCCCGTGTGGGGCGAACTCGAATTCTTCGCGCAAGCGTTGAAGACGCTTGGCGAGAGCGGCTATGCGCCGAAGGTGATCGCGATCACCGGCACCAACGGCAAGACCACGACAACGAGCCTGACCGGCCTGCTGTGCGAACGCGCGGGCAAGAAAGTCGCGGTGGCGGGCAATATCAGCCCGGCTGCGCTGGACAAGCTCAGCGAAGCTATCGACAACACCGCGTTGCCTGACGTATGGGTGCTGGAACTGTCGAGCTTCCAGCTGGAAACCGCGCATACGTTTACGCCGGATGCCGCAGTCGTTTTGAACATCACCCAGGATCACCTGGATTGGCATGGCGGCCTTGATGCGTACGCCGCCGCGAAGGGTCGCATCTTCGGCACACAAACCGTGCGCGTGCTGAATCGCGACGACTCGCGTGTGATGGCGCTGGCTCCTTCCGAGGGCAGCGAAGTGGCGATGATCACGTTTGGCGTGACCGAGCCGAAGAACGACGGCGACTACGGTTTGCTGCGCGACAACGGCATGGTCTGGCTGGTGGAAGCACACGATCGCGACGCCAGCGACGAGCCTGCGCCGACGCGTCGTCGCAAGAACGAAGTGACGGCACCGAAGAACATCGCACTCAAACGCCTGATGCCGGCGGACGCGCTGCGCATTCGCGGCTTGCACAACGCTGCGAACGCGTTGGCGGCGTATGCGCTGGCGCGTGCGGTCGGTCTGCCTGGCGCGCCGCTCCTGCACGGCTTGCGTGAATACCATGGTGAGCCGCATCGCGTGGAATTGATCGCGTCGATCGAAGGTGTCGACTATGTCGACGACAGCAAGGGCACCAACGTCGGCGCGACGGTTGCCGCGCTCGACGGACTCGCGCAACGCGCGGTGCTGATCGTCGGCGGCGACGGCAAGGGTCAGGATTTCGAACCGCTCGCCACGCCCGTGATGCGCTGGTGCCGGGCTGTGATGCTGATCGGCCGTGACGCACCGCAAATTCGCGCCGCGCTGGAAGACAGCGGCATCGCGATGACCGACCACGCGACGCTCGAAGAAGCGACGCGGGCCGCCACCGCATTGGCGCAACCGGGGGACGTCGTGCTGCTGTCGCCGGCTTGCGCGAGCTTCGACATGTTCAAGGGTTACGCACATCGTGCTGCGGTGTTTCGCAGCACGGTGGAAGACATCGCGGCGGAACGGGGGACGATGATATGAGCTGGTCGGAACGCTTCGGTTCGCGCCTTGCCGGCTCCCGTGCCGGCAATGGTGATACAGGTAGCGCGGGCCGCACCACCAGCCGCACCGGCGGCAGTGGTCTGGCGAGCGCCGTGAACGGCGTGCGTCCGCTGCGCTCGCGAATGCTCGACTATGACCATTCGCTGCTGTGGGTGGTCGTGGCGCTGCTTGGCCTCGGCGTCGTGATGGTGTATTCGGCGTCGATCGCGATGCCTGATTCGCCGAAGTACGCGTCGTACCGCGATTACGCATTCCTGGTGCGCCAGCTCATTTTCGTGGTGATGGGTTCGGTGATCGGCGTCGTGTCGTTTCGCATCCCGATCTCGACGTGGGATAAGTACGCGCCAAAGCTCTTCCTGATTTCGCTGGCGGCGCTGGTGATCGTGTTGATCCCGCACGTCGGTAAGGGCGTGAACGGCGCGCGTCGCTGGATTCCGCTTGGCATCACGAACATGCAGCCGTCGGAAATCATGAAGCTCGCCGTGACGATTTACGCGGCCAACTACACGGTGCGCAAACAGGAATACATGCACAGCTTCGCCAAGGGCTTTCTGCCGATGGCGGTTGCAGTGGGTCTCGTCGGCGCGTTGCTGCTGCTCGAGCCGGACATGGGCGCGTTCATGGTGATCGCCGCGATCGCGATGGGCGTGCTGTTCCTCGGCGGCGTGAACGGCAAGCTGTTCGGCGGCCTCGTGGCCACCGCGGTCAGCACGTTCAGCTTGCTGGTGTGGGCGTCACCGTGGCGTCGTGAGCGGATTTTCGCTTACCTCGATCCGTGGGACGACCGTTACGCGCAGGGCAAGGCTTATCAATTGACGCACTCGTTGATCGCTTTCGGGCGCGGCGAGTGGTTTGGCGTGGGCTTGGGCGGCAGTGTCGAGAAGCTCAACTATCTGCCGGAAGCGCATACCGACTTCATCCTCGCGGTGATCGGCGAGGAGCTCGGTTTTGTCGGCGTGCTCGTTGTGATCCTGATGTTCTACTGGATTGTGCGCCGCTCGTTTGAGATCGGCCGCCAGGCGCTCGCGCTCGATCGCACGTTCGCCGGGCTGGTGGCGAAGGGCATCGGCATCTGGTTCGGCGCGCAGACCTTTATCAATATGGGCGTGAACCTTGGCCTGCTGCCGACCAAGGGCCTCACGTTGCCGCTCGTTAGCTACGGCGGTTCGGGCATCTTGCTGAACTGCGTCGCGATAGCCGTGCTGATGCGTGTCGATTATGAAAATCGTGTGCTGATGCGTGGGGGGAAGGTATGACCCCCACGCAGCAGCACACGATTTCGGCGGAGGCTAACTTCGTGCGCAAAGCGCGCGAAGTTAAGCGAAGCGGCCGGAGCCAAAACGAGTTCTTTTTCTTGCTGATGCGTGGGGGCAAAGTATGACCGCTGTGCCGCAACGCACGCTGATGGTGATGGCCGGTGGCACCGGGGGACATGTGTTCCCGGGGCTCGCGGTCGCGCACCTGATGCAGGCGTGGGGCTGGAAGGTCGTATGGCTCGGCAATCCCGCGGGCATGGAAGCGACGCTGGTGCCGAAACACGGCATCCCGATGGAATACGTACGCTTTGGCGGACTGCGCGGTAAAGGCCTGAAGACCAAGCTGATGTTGCCGCTGAATCTGCTGCGCGCCTGTTCGCAGAGTCTGAGCGTGTTGCGTCGCGTGAAGCCGGACGTCGTGCTCGGTATGGGGGGGTACATCACGTTTCCTGCGGGATTGATGACTGCGTTGAGCGGCCGCCCGCTGGTGCTGCATGAACAGAATTCGATCGCGGGTCTCGCGAACAAGGTGCTTGCGAAAGTCGCCAAACGCGTGCTGGTGGCATTTCCGAATGCACTGCCGCACGGCGAATGGACCGGAAACCCGATTCGCGCGGAACTTGCGCGCGCAATTGCACCCAAAGCACGCTACGCAGAGCGCAGCGGTCCACTGAATGTGCTGGTGGTGGGCGGTAGTCTCGGCGCGGCGGCGTTGAATGAAGTGGTGCCGCGCGCGGTTGCGCTGTTGGCGCCGAATGAACGTCCGCGCATCGTGCATCAGGCGGGCGCGAAGCATATTGAAGCGCTGCGTGAGAACTACGCGGCAGCGGGTCTGCAAGCCGGTGCCGATGTAGAACTCGTACCCTTCATCGACGACATGACGAGCGCGTACGCGAATGCGGATCTGGTGATCTGCCGCTCGGGTGCGATGACCGTGTCGGAGATTTCAGCAGTCGGGGTGGCGGCGTTTTTTGTGCCGTTCCCATTTGCAGTAGACGATCACCAAACCACTAATGCAGCGTTCCTCGCCGATAACGGCGCGGCGCTGGTCGTGCAGCAACGCGATCTGTCGGCGGAGATGCTCGCCGACTGGTTGCGCAGCCAGACGCGAGAGACCCTCGCGGAAATGGCAGAGCGTTCGCGCTCGCTCGCGAAACCCGACGCCACGGAACAGGTCGCGCAGATTTGCGCGACTGTGGCGGGTTCGATTTCGGGCGCGAGCCCAGAAGGAAAGCAATGAAACACATCGTCAAACATATTCACTTTGTCGGCATCGGCGGTGTCGGCATGAGCGGCATCGCTGAGGTGCTGGTCAACCTCGGCTATCAGGTGAGCGGCTCGGATCTCACGAGCAACGCGATCACCGATCGCCTTGCCGCGCTCGGCGCGCGGATCGCGATCGGTCACGCGGCGGAGAACATCGAAGGCGCGAACGCCGTGGTCGTTTCCACAGCGGTGCGCAGCGACAACCCGGAAGTGCTGGCCGCACGTCATCGCCGCATTCCGATTGTGCCGCGCGCGGTGATGCTCGCGGAACTGATGCGCCTGAAGCAGGGCATCGCGATTGCGGGCACGCATGGCAAGACCACAACCACGTCGCTGGTGGCGAGCGTGCTGGCGGCGGGCGGGCTGGATCCGACGTTTGTGATTGGCGGCCGTCTCATCAGCGCGGGCGCGAATGCGCGTCTGGGTACGGGTGACTTCATCGTCGCTGAAGCGGATGAGTCGGACGCGTCGTTCCTGAATCTGTTCCCCGTGATCGAAGTCATCACGAACATCGACGCTGATCACATGGACACCTACGGCCACGACTTCGCGCGGCTCAAGCAGGCGTTCATCGAATTCACGCACCGTCTGCCGTTCTATGGGATCGCGGTGCTGTGCGTCGATGATCCGAACGTGAGGGAGATCCTGCCGTTCGTGTCGAAGCCGATCATTCGCTACGGCTTTGCGCCGGACGCGCAAGTGCGCGCGGTCAATGTAGAAGCTCGCAACGGCAAGATGCATTTCACGGCAATGCGCGAAGACGCGGCGCCGATCGACATCGTCCTGAACCTGCCGGGCGAGCACAACGTGCAGAACGCTTTGGCCGCAATTGCAATTGCGACTGAACTTGAAGTGAAAGATGCCGATATCCAGCGAGCACTGGCGGATTTCAACGGCGTGGGCCGACGCTTCCAGCGTTACGGCGAAGTGCCGGTCGTGTCGGAAGGCAAAGCTGCCGGCGCGTACACGCTGGTCGATGACTACGGTCATCACCCGGTTGAAATGGCGGCTACGGTGGCGGCGGCGCGCGGTGCGTTTCCGGGGCGGCGTCTGGTGCTGGCATTCCAGCCGCATCGCTTCACGCGCACGCGCGATTGCTTCGAAGATTTTGTGAAGGTGTTGTCGACCGTCGACGCCCTTGTGCTGACCGAAGTCTATTCGGCCGGCGAAGCGCCGATCGTCGCCGCGGACGGCCGCGCCCTGGCGCGCGCGCTGCGCGTGGCGGGCAAGGTCGAACCGGTGTTTGTCGATACGGTGGATGAAGTGCCGGATGCGCTCTCAGCAGTGGTGCGCGACGGCGATGTGGTGATCACGATGGGTGCGGGTTCGATCGGCGGTGTGCCGGGTCGCCTGGCGCAAGAAACGAAGGTGTGAGATGAGCAGCATCGATCCTAAACGATTCGGCAAGGTGGCAGTACTTCTCGGCGGTGTGTCTGCCGAGCGCGAAGTGTCGCTCACGTCCGGCCGCCTGGTGCTGCAAGCGCTACGCGACGCCGGTATCGATGCCCATCCTTTCGACCCGTCCGAGCGTCCGCTCGCCGAGCTGAAGGCAGAAGGTTTCGACCGTGCGTTCATCGCGCTGCATGGTGGCTATGGCGAGAACGGCCAGATTCAGGGCGCGCTCGACTTTTACGGCATCAAGTACAACGGCAGCGGCGTGCTCGGGTCGGCGCTCGGTCTGGACAAGTTCCGCACCAAGCTCGTGTGGCAGCAACTCGGCATTCCGACGCCGCCGTTCGAGGCCGTCCTGCGCGGCGACGACTACGAAGCACGCGCGAAAGACATCGTCGCGAAGCTCGGCCTGCCGTTGTTCGTGAAGCCGGCGAGCGAAGGCTCGAGCGTCGCGGTGATCAAGGTGAAAAGCGCCGACGCGTTGCCGGCAGCGCTGCTCGAAGCGGTCAAATACGACAAGATCGTCGTGGTCGAAAAGAGCATTGAAGGCGGCGGCGAATACACCGCGTGTATCGCCGGCGATCTCGATCTGCCGGTGATCCGCATCGTGCCGGCCGGCGAGTTTTATGACTACCACGCGAAGTACATCGCCAACGACACGCAGTACCTGATTCCGTGCGGTCTGGCGGCCGACGAAGAGGCCCGTCTGAAAGTGCTGGCACGCCGCTCGTTCGACGTACTCGGCTGCACTGATTGGGGCCGCGCCGATTTCATGCTGGATGCGGATGGCAATCCGTACTTCCTGGAAGTCAACACGGCGCCTGGGATGACCGATCACTCGCTGCCGCCGAAAGCGGCGCGTGCGGTGGGCATCAGCTATCAGGAACTGGTTGTCAGCGTGTTGGCGCTGACACTCAAGGACTAACCAAGGACTAATCGGGGTAACCCGAAAGCAACACCATGTGGAACAACGTTCGCCAGCTCAATCTCGCCGCCAACGCATTGCATGCGTTGCTGGTGCTCGTGCTGCTGGCGGCAGGCGGTTACTGGCTGATCCAGCGTCCGAATTTCGCGTTGCGCGAAATCCAGATCGACGGCGACACGGAGCACATCAATTCGCCGACGGTGCGCGCGAGCGTAGTCGGCAGGTTGAAGGGCAACTTTTTTACGGTGGATCTCGATGTCGCGCGGCAGGCGTTCGAGCAGATGCCATGGGTGCGTCACGCGAGCGTGCGGCGGGTCTGGCCGAATGCGCTGGCTGTCACGCTCGAGGAGTACAAACCGCTTGGAACGTGGGGCAGCGATCAGTTGGTAAGCGTGGACGGCGAACTGTTCACCGCGAACCAGGGTGAGCTCGAAGAAGAGCTGCCCGCGTTCGACGGTCCGGACGGTACGGCAAAAGAAGTCGTCGCGCGGTATAGCGACTTCAAGAAGTGGTTTGCGCCGCTAGGCGCGACACCGGATGAAGTCACGCTGTCGCCGCGTTACGCGTGGACGGTGAAGCTGTCGAACGGAATGCAGGTGGAACTTGGGCGCGAACGCAATCAGGACACGCTGCTGGATCGCAGCAAGCGCCTGACCGCGGCGTGGAACGCGGTGACGCAACGTTGGGGGAAGGATATTGAGTATGCGGACTTGCGCTATCCGAACGGTTTCGCGATTCGTGCCGCTGGCATGCGCTTCATCAGCGAACCCGACAAGGGCAAGAAGTAAACGGACATCACACGCAATGAGCACGCTATGAGTAAAGACTATAAAGATCTGCTGGTCGCCCTCGACATCGGGACGTCGAAGGTAGTGGCTATCGTCGCCGAGCTGAAGGGCGAGGGTCACTACGAGGTGATCGGCCTCGGCCAGAGCGAATCGAAGGGGCTCAAGAAAGGCGTAGTGGTGAACATCGAAGCCACCGTGCAGTCCATTCAGCGCGCGCTCGAAGAAGCCGAGCTGATGGCCGACTGCAAGATTACGAACGTGTTTACCGGGATCGCCGGCAGCCATATCCGCAGCTTCAATTCGAGCGGCATGGTGGCGATCAAGGAAAAGGAAGTCACGCAGACCGACGTCGCGCGCGTGATCGAGACGGCGAAGGCGATCAACATCCCGACCGATCAGCAGGTGCTGCACATCCTGACGCAGGAATTCATCATCGACGGTCAGGAAGATGTGCGCGAGCCGATCGGCATGAGCGGCATTCGGCTGGAAGTGAAGGTGCACATCGTCACCGGTGCGGTGAGCGCGGCGCAGAACATCGTCAAGTGCGTGCGCCGTTGCGGGCTCGAAGTGAACGATCTGATCCTGCAGCCGCTCGCTTCGTCGCTGGCGGTGCTGACGGAAGATGAAAAAGAACTTGGCGTGGTGCTGGTCGATATCGGCGGCGGCACGACTGATATTGCGATTTTCAGCGAAGGCGCGATTCGTCACACGGCGGTGATTCCGATTGCCGGCGACCAGATCACGAGCGACATCGCGATGGCCTTGCGCACGCCGACGCCGGACGCGGAAGACATCAAGGTCGACTACGGTATTGCGAAGCAGGCTCTCGCCGATCCGGACGAAATGATCGAAGTGCCGGGTCTCGGCGAGCGCGGTCCGCGCACGCTGTCGCGCCAGGCGCTGGCGGCGGTGGTCGAGCCGCGTGTCGAAGAACTGTTTTCGCTCGTGCAGCAAGTCGTGCGCGAGTCGGGTTACGAGGAATTGCTGAGCTCCGGCGTGGTGCTGACCGGCGGCGCGTCGATGATGCTCGGCATGGTCGAACTCGGCGAGGATATTTTCCTGAAGCCGGTGCGCATTGGTGTGCCGGAATACGCGGGCGGTCTCGCTGACGTAGTGCGGAACCCGCGCTACTCGACGGCGATGGGTCTGCTCGTCGAAGGGCGCTCGCAACGAATGCGCGGCCGCAAGGTCGCGGTGCAGTCGGGGTCGATGGGGCAGGTCTTCACACGAATGAAAGACTGGTTCCTCGGCAACTTCTGACGAATTCGAGTTTTGAACGGTTTTACGTAAACACGCGCTGGTGCCGGCGGCTGGCGCGCGACAGGAGGTTGCCCGATCTCCTGCCGAATAACGGCCGAAGTGGCTGCAATTTTTTATCTTGACGGAGGCAACATGGAATTCCAGATGCTGGAAACCGAAACGAACGGCACCATCATCAAGGTGATCGGAGTCGGTGGCGCTGGCGGCAATGCCGTTCAGCACATGATCAACAAAGGCGTGCAAGGCGTCGACTTCATCGTGATGAACACGGACGCGCAGGCTCTGTCGCGTTCGCGCGCTTCCGCGGTGATCCAGCTCGGCAACACGGGGCTGGGCGCTGGCGCCAAGCCGGAAATGGGCCGCGCCGCAGCAGAAGAAGCACGTGAGCGCATCGCAGACGCACTGCGCGGCGCGCACATGGTGTTCATCACTGCAGGCATGGGTGGCGGCACGGGTACGGGGGCAGCACCGGTGGTCGCGCAGATCGCCAAGGAAATGGGTATCTTGACCGTTGGCGTGGTCAGCAAGCCGTTCGAATTCGAAGGCGGCAAGCGCATGCGTGTGGCAGAAGCGGGTTCGCAGCAACTGGAGGATCACGTCGACTCGCTGATCGTCGTTCTGAACGACAAGCTGTTCGAGGTGATGGGCGATGACGCCGAGATGGACAAGTGCTTCCAGTGCGCAGACGACGTTCTGAACAACGCAGTTGCCGGCATCGCGGAAATAATCAATGTTGACGGTCTGGTGAACGTCGACTTTGAAGACGTGAAGACGGTGATGGGCGAGCAGGGCAAGGCAATGATGGGCACGGCGACGGTTGCCGGTGTCGATCGCGCACGTCTGGCTGCTGAGCAGGCTGTGGCCAGCCCGCTGCTGGAAGGGGTGGATCTGTCGGGCGCGCGTGGCGTGCTGGTCAACATCACGTCGAGCCGTTCGCTGCGTCTGTCGGAAACGCGCGAAGTGATGAACACCATCAAGAGCTATGCTGCAGAAGACGCAACGGTGATCTTCGGCGCGGTGTACGACGATGCAATGGGCGATGCACTGCGTGTGACGGTCGTGGCAACGGGTCTGGGCCGTGCGGCGAAGAAGCAGCAATCGGCACCGATGACGCTGCTGCGCACCGGCACTGACAACCAGCCGATCGGCACGCACGCTGCCTACACACCGTCGTCGTCGCATGCAAGCACGGCTGATTACGGCGCGCTGGATACGCCGGCTGTGTGGCGCACGTCGCGCGATACGGCAGCTTCGCACGTGCAGGCGCTGCAGGAAAAGGGCGTCGACACGTACGATATTCCGGCATTCCTGCGCAAGCAGGCGGACTGAGCGCACGAGCAGGCTTTCGTTGCCGCGCTGTTTTAGTAGCGCTGGCGGACGAATGCACGAGCGTGGCGGGTGAACGGCGAACAAGCCGCGTATCGTCTGATTCGCGGCAAGGACAAGTGCCCTCTTCGGATTCGCGAAGCGGATGGGGCGACTGTCGCCGAATGGCGGAGCCGGTAGTCAGGCAGACGCTGAATTCACTGCGACACGACAACGTGCGAGCGTGCTTCGCATCGATGCAAAGGACTGAGCATGATTCAGACAGGTGAAAAGCTGCCCGACGCGACGCTCTTCGAGTTCGTCGAAGACGCGCGAGCGGGCTGCACGCTGGGGCCTAACAGCTTCAACGTGTACGAGCAGACGGCAGGCAAGCGCGTGGTGATCTTCGGATTGCCGGGCGCGTTCACGCCGACCTGTTCGGCCAAACATGTGCCGGGTTACGTCGAGCACGCCGAGCAGTTGCGCGCTCTTGGCGTCGACGAGATCTGGTGCGTGTCCGTCAACGACGCGTTCGTAATGGGCGCGTGGGGACGCGATCAGCACGCCTCGGGCAAGGTGCGCATGATGGCGGACGGCAGTGCGGCTTTCACGCGGGCGCTTGGTCTCGAGCAGGATTTGTCGGCGCGCGGCATGGGAATCCGTTCCCAGCGCTACGCGATGGTTGTCGACGACGGCGTGGTCAAGACGTTGAACGTCGAGGCTGCCGGCAAATTCGAAGTGAGCGATGCAGGGAGTATTCTCGCTACGTTGAGCTAGTTACGATGGCGTTTGGGCCCTTCGCCTCGAAGCTGCGCGGCTACCGCGTTGTATCAGGGCAACGGCGCACAAGACGCTTTTGTGACAGGCCGTTACGCGGGCCGATGACCGGAAACGCCTCCGTTCCGGACATCGGCCCGTCACGCTTTCCCTGACGGGCGCCCATTGGGTAATGCCGCGAAACAGATTGATACGTTCCGCGCAAAGACGCTCCTTAGGGTATTGGAGTATACTTCGCGCTATGGAATAAAAAGTCCCGATTGGGATTTTCAATCGAATAGAAGATCACCATGTTGAAGCAGCGCACTATCAAATCAATCGTCAAGACAGTCGGCATCGGCCTGCACTCCGGCCGCAAAGTCGACTTGACGCTCCGCCCGGCGGGACCGGACACGGGCATCGTGTTTTCGCGCGTGGATTTGGCCACGCCGGTGGATATTCCTGCGTCCGCGTTGGCGATTGGCGATACGCGTCTGGCTTCCGTGTTGCAGAAAGACGGCGCGCGCGTGTCGACCATTGAGCATTTGATGTCCGCATGCGCAGGCCTCGGCATCGATAATCTCTATATCGACGTTACCGCTGAAGAAATTCCGATCATGGACGGCAGTGCTGGTTCGTTCGTGTTTCTGATCCAGTCGGCCGGTATTGAAGAGCAGAACGCGGCGAAGAAATTTATCAAGGTCACCAAGCCTGTGGAAATTCGCGACGGCGATAAATTCGCGCGTCTCGATCCGTATTTTGGTTTCAAGCTGAAATTCACCATCGATTTCCGTCACCCGGCTGTGGATAAAACCGGCCAGGCGCTGGAAGTGGATTTTGCCCATACGTCGTATGTGCGGGAAATCGCTCGTGCGCGTACGTTCGGCTTTGCGCATGAAGTGGAAATGATGCGCGAACTCGGTTTGGCACGCGGCGGCAGCATGGATAACGCCATCGTGCTGGACGAATACCGCATTCTGAACAACGACGGCCTTCGTTACGACGACGAATTCGTGAAGCACAAGATGCTCGACGCGATCGGCGATCTGTACGTGGTCGGTCATCCGTTGCTGGCTTCGTACACGGCGTACAAGTCGGGCCACGGTCTGAACAACGCGCTGCTGCGCGAGTTGCTGGCACATGAGGATTCGTACGAAATCGTCACGTTCGACGACACGCAGAAGGCACCGCGCGGCTTTGCGTACGAAACGCAGACGGCGTTTGCGTAATCGGCGCAGTGCCCAGCGCAGCGCCTTCGGATGAAATTTCCGAAGCGAATGGATGAAAAATAAGCGGCCCATCTGGGCCGCTTATTTTTTGTTCAGCGATTTCTCCGATGCCGCGCTGCCATTTTCGCCAACGCTTCCTGCAGCGGCGAGGGCGCGAGCGATTCGGAGAGCGCTCGCAGAGCATCCGCGCCGACCGGCGTCATGCGTGCCTGCTTGACCGGCGGCGGCTCCTTCAGGGGCTGTGGCCGTACGCGAATCCGCAGCGCATTGACCGGCCAGCCGCGCTGCTGCAGGTCCGACAGCAGTCGCGGTTCGATCTGGCGCAGGCGCGCCGCCAAGGCGTTGTGCGCGGCAAACAGGGCCAGCACGCCTTCCTTGATGAAGCTCGGCTCCACGCTCGTGGCCAGATAATCCGGCAACAGCTCGCGCAGATCCTTTTCGAGCGCCGCAATCTGCTCGACGCCCGCGCGCAGAGCCACGAACGCGTCAGTGCGATTCAGCACTTCGGCGACGGGCTGCGGGCGGCGCGCTTTGAACTGCTTGGGCGGCGGCCTTGAAAAGGACGGAAAACGGCTCATGTTTAGTCGTAACGGCGCGTCCGCACCCTATGCGCGTTCACGCCGCGATTGTACCGCGCGGGATGCACGCGGACCCGCCTCAATGCGTACCGTCGGAGGTCGCTACGGTGGGCTTTCTGTGCCTTGCCGCCGTCGCACCGCTGACACAGGCGCGGGCGGGGCCGCGTGCTAAAATGCCCGATTCGAATTCACTCTTGGACTAAGCCGCCGAGGCCCTTCCGACCCCGGAGCGCACGTGCATGAACCGCACGGAGCGAACCAGCCGAAGCCGCGACGCAGACACCGATCCGATGACCACCGGTTTTCTACAGAAGATTTTTGGCAGCCGCAACCAGCGGCTAGTCAAGCAATATCAAAAGACCGTCACGGCGATCAATGCGCTCGAGCCGCAGATCGAGCAATTGACGGACGACCAATTGCGCGCCAAAACGGGTGAATTCCGCCAGCGCGTTGCGAGTGGCGAGTCGCTCGACAAGCTCCTGCCGGAGGCTTTCGCGGTGTGCCGCGAGGCCAGCAAGCGGACGCTGAAAATGCGCCACTTCGACGTGCAGCTGATCGGCGGCATGGTCCTGCACTACGGCAAGATCGGCGAAATGCGCACCGGCGAAGGCAAGACGCTCGTCGCCACGCTGCCGGTGTACCTGAATGCGCTGTCCGGTCGCGGCGTGCACGTCGTCACGGTCAACGACTATCTTGCCCAGCGCGACGCCGAATGGATGGCGCGTCTGTACAACTTCCTCGGTCTGTCGGTCGGCATCAACCTGTCGCAGATGGATCATGGCGCGAAGCAGGAAGCGTACGCCGCTGACATTACCTACGGCACCAACAACGAATTCGGCTTCGACTACCTGCGCGACAACATGGTCTACGAGACCGACGCGCGCGTGCAGCGAGCCCTGAATTTCGCGGTGGTCGACGAGGTCGACTCGATCCTGATCGACGAAGCCCGCACGCCGCTGATCATCTCCGGCCAGGCCGAAGACCACACCGAACTCTACGTGCGCATGAATGCGCTGCCGCCGCTGCTCGAACGTCAGATCGGTGAAGAGAAAGCGGACGGCACCGGCGTCGAAAAGGCGGGCGACTACACGCTGGACGAGAAAGGCCGCCAGGTCTTCCTGACGGAATCAGGCCACGAAAAGGCCGAGCGCCTGCTCTCCGAGTGGGGCCTGATCGGCGAGGGCGAAAGCCTGTACGCGCCGCAGAACATCACGCTGATGCACCACGTGTACGCCGCATTGCGCGCGCACACGCTGTTCTTCAAGGATCAGCACTACGTCGTGCAGAACGGCGAAGTCGTGATCGTCGACGAATTCACCGGCCGTCTGATGTCAGGCCGCCGCTGGTCGGACGGCTTGCACCAGGCCGTTGAAGCGAAGGAACACGTCAAGATCCAGAGCGAGAACCAGACGCTCGCGTCGATCACGTTCCAGAACTACTTCCGTATGTACGCGAAGCTGTCCGGCATGACCGGTACGGCCGATACCGAAGCGTACGAATTCAACGAGATCTACGGTCTCGAAACGGTCGTGATCCCGACCAACCGTCCGCCGAAGCGGATCGACAAGCAGGATCAGATCTACAAGACCGCGAAGGAACGCTACGACGCGGTGATCCGCGACATCCGCGATTGCTACGAACGTGGTCAGCCGGTGCTGGTCGGTACGACGTCGATCGAAAACTCGGAATTGCTGTCGCACCTGCTGAAGCAGGCCGGGTTGCCGCACGAAGTGCTGAACGCCAAGCAGCATGCGCGTGAAGCTGAGATCGTCGCCGAAGCGGGCCGTCCGAAGCGTGTCACGATTGCCACGAACATGGCCGGTCGCGGTACCGACATCGTGCTCGGCGGCAACGCCGAAAAGCAGGCGTCGTTCCTCGAGTTGGATGAAACGCTTTCCGACGCGGAAAAGCAGACTCGTATTCAGAAGCTGCACGACGAATGGCAAGCACTGCACGATCAGGTGAAGGCCGCGGGTGGTCTGCACATCATCGGTACCGAACGTCACGAATCGCGGCGGATCGATAACCAGCTGCGCGGCCGTGCCGGTCGGCAGGGCGACCCGGGTTCGTCACGCTTCTATCTGTCGCTGGAAGATCCGCTGCTGCGCATTTTCGCGGGCGATCGCGTGCGCGCCATCATGGACCGCCTGAAGATGCCGGAAGGCGAGGCGATCGAAGCGGGCATCGTGTCGCGTTCGATCGAATCGGCGCAGCGCAAGGTTGAAGCGCGCAACTTCGACGTTCGCAAGCAATTGCTCGAATACGACGATGTGTCGAACGATCAGCGCAAGGTGATCTACCAGCAGCGCAATGAATTGCTCGAAGCGAACGACATCACCGAGACCATCGGCGCCATGCGTCATGGCGTGATCGCCGATATCGTTCATCAGTTCGTGCCGGCCGGCAGCATCGAAGAACAGTGGGATGTGCCCGAGCTGGAAGAAGTGCTGCGCAACGAATGGCAGCTCGACCTCGCGATCCAGGAAATGATCAACGAGTCGAACACGATCAGCGTGGACGAGATTCTCGAAGCTGTCGAAGCCGCTGCAGACGAAGCGTATGAATCGAAGGTCGAGCAGGTCGGTCGCGAATCATTCAGCGCGTTCGAACGCTCAATCATGCTGCAAACGCTGGACCGCAGCTGGCGTGAACATCTGGCCGCGCTCGATCACCTGCGTCAGGGTATCCATCTGCGCGGTTACGCGCAGAAGAATCCGAAGCAGGAATACAAGCGCGAGGCGTTCGAACTGTTCGCTGCGATGCTCGACGCCGTGAAGCTCGAAGTCACCCGTGTGGTGATGAACGTGCAGATCCAGTCGCCGGAACAGCTGGAACAGGCCGCCGAGCAGTACGAAGAGCAGGGCAGCCACCTCGAAAATGTCGAGTTCAACCATGCCGAATTCGCCGAAGCGGCAGCAGCAGCGCCTGCCGCCGCGGAAGCTGCTACAGCCGCAATGATCGGCGACGCGATGAGCCACGGCGCCTCGCAAGCCCTCGCGTCGGACCTGAGCGCGGATAACGTGCCGAAGGTCGGCCGCAACGACCCGTGCCCGTGCGGCAGCGGCAAGAAGTACAAGCAGTGCCACGGCAAGATCGCGTAATGCCGAAAGCGGCGCGCTCGAAGCGCGCCGTTTCGTTTTACGCGGTGGTTTGCTGGTGATTTCGCGGTGGTTCGGCAACACGCCCGAGCCATCAGTTTTCGATTCCTCGATGCCGGCGCCTGCCGGCATTTTCTTCGACAGGTCGCGACCATGGCTGTCAATTTCCCTTCGATCGATCCCGCTCAACTCCACCCCATCGCCGGCGTCACGCTGGGCTGGGCGGAGGCGAATATCCGCAAGCCGAACCGCAAGGACGTGCTGGTCATTTCCGTCGGCGAAGGCGCGACGGTAGGTGGCGTGTTTACGCAGAACCGTTTCTGCGCCGCACCCGTGACGGTGTGCCGCGAGAATCTGGAGCGCGTGCGCGCCGGCGGCAAGCCGATTCGCGCGCTGGTGATCAACACCGGTAATGCGAACGCGGGCACGGGCGAACCGGGCCTCGTGGCTGCGCGCGAAACGTGCGCCGAACTCGCGCGTCTCGCAGATATCACGCCGGAGCAGGTTCTGCCGTTCTCGACGGGCGTGATTCTGGAGCCGTTGCCGGTCGATCGTTTGAAGGCAGGCCTGCCGGCCGCACTGGCGAACCGCAAGGAAGCCAACTGGTACGACGCCGCCCAGGCGATCATGACCACGGACACGCTGCCGAAAGCCACCTCGCGCCAGGTCACAATCGACGGCCACACCGTCACGCTCACCGGCATCAGCAAGGGCGCCGGCATGATCAAGCCGAACATGGCGACCATGCTCGGCTTCCTCGCGTTCGACGCTGCCGTCGCGCAACCGGTGCTCGACGCACTGGTCAAGCACGTGGCGGACCGCTCGTTCAACTGCATCACGATCGACGGCGATACGTCGACCAATGATTCTTTCATCCTGATCGCCTCGGGCAAATCGAGCCTGCCAGCGATCACGTCCACCGACTCGCCCGCTTATGCAGCGTTGCGCGACGCGGTGACCGAAGTCGCCCAAACCCTCGCCCAACTGATCGTGCGCGACGGCGAAGGTGCGACCAAATTCATGACCGTGCATGTCGAAGGCGGCTCGAGCGTCGGCGAATGCCGCCAGATCGCGTACGCGATCGGCCATTCGCCGCTCGTGAAGACGGCCTTCTATGCATCGGATCCGAATCTCGGCCGCATTCTCGCGGCCATCGGCTATGCCGGCGTGGACGATCTCGACGTCGGCAAGATCGATCTGTATCTGGACGACGTGCTGGTCGCCACTGCTGGCGGCCGCAATCCGGCCTACCGTGAGGAAGACGGCCAGCGCGTCATGAAAAAGAGCGAGATCGGCATTCGCGTCGTACTCGGCCGCGGCAATGCGCAAGCCACGATCTGGACTTGCGATCTGTCGCACGACTACGTGAGCATCAACGCCGACTATCGTTCGTAACCAGGTTCCTCATTAGGTTTTTTACGCGGCGTCCGGCCGCTTACCTCACAGCCATGGACAAACTCGAACAGTTTCTGACCCGGGCCGAAGCCGTGCTCGTCCGCCTCGAAGCAATGCTTCCGCCCGCTGCACCGGAGATCGACTGGTCGGCAGCGGTTGCTTTCCGCTGGCGCAAGCGCCAGGGGCGCGGTTACCTGCAGCCGGTTCCCGCTATCTCGTCGATCACGCTCGACGACCTGCAAAACATCGATCGCCAGAAAGGCCTGATCGAGCAGAACACCCGTCAGTTCGTGAACAAGCAGCCGGCCAATAACGTACTGCTGACGGGCGCGCGCGGCACCGGCAAGTCGTCGCTGATCAAAGCTTGCCTGAACGCCTACGCGAAAGGCGGCCTGCGCCTGATCGAAGTGGATAAAGACGATTTGCACGATCTCGGTGACATCGTCGATCTGATCGCGCAGCGGCCGGAACGCTTCGTGGTGTTCTGTGACGACCTGTCGTTCGAAGACGGCGAGTCGGGCTACAAAGCGCTGAAGGTCGCGCTGGACGGCTCGATCGCTGCGCAGTCGGACAACGTACTGATCTATGCAACGTCCAACCGCCGCCATCTGTTGCCGGAGTACATGAGCGACAACGAGACGTACAAGCACACATCCGACGGCGAGATTCATCCGGGTGAACTGGTTGAAGAAAAGATCTCACTGTCCGAGCGCTTCGGGCTTTGGGTCAGCTTCTACCCGTTCAAGCAGGACGATTACCTGTCGATCATTGGCCACTGGCTGCGCCATTTCGGCTGCGACGACGCAGAAGTCGAAGCGGCGCGCGGCGATGCGCTGGTGTGGGCACTGGAGCGCGGCTCGCGTTCCGGGCGTGTCGCATGGCAATTCGCTCGCGACTGGTCTGGTCGGAAGACCCCGGTATGAGTGACGCGCAGAAGAACGCAGCCGGCCGCCCGGTGACTGAAGTCGCCGTGGGCGTGCTGATTCAGCCGGATGGACGTTATCTGCTGGCGCAGCGCCCGGCAGGCAAGCCGTACGAAGGCTACTGGGAGTTTCCGGGCGGCAAGCTCGAGACGGGCGAGTCAGTCGAGGCCGCACTAGCCCGCGAGCTGCACGAGGAACTGGGTATCGACGTTAAGGCGAGCCATCTTTGGCACACGCTCGAACACGACTACCCGCACGCCTACGTGCGGCTGTTCTTCTGCAAGGTGACAGAGTGGATCGGCGAGCCGCACGGCCGCGAAGGCCAGGCATTTGTCTGGCAGATGCTGCCGGCTGATGTCTCACCGCTTTTGCCGGCGACGATTCCCGTGCTGGAATGGCTCGCTGCTGAAAAACTAGAAAAATAGCGCTCGGTTGCAGCGGCGCTACGAGAGCAGCGTCGCCCCGCGCGACTGCAGCCTGTGGTGCTCAGTGCGGGTTGTAGTCCTCACCAGGCGACTCATCCGACGGCGTTTCTTCCTCCGTACCGCCTATCTTGTACTTCTCATTGGCCCAGGCGCCGAGGTCGATCTGCTTACAACGATCTGAGCAGAACGGGCGGAAGCGGTTTTCAGGGGTCCAGCGGACATCCTTCCCACAGGTGGGGCATTTGACGGTAGGCATACGGTCAGGCAGTTAATCGGAAACGGAACAAGTAATGAATATAGGGGCATTTTTCGCCGATTTAAAGGCGTGGCCCCGCGATTCGGCTCTATGGGGCGGTCGTTAAAGGCTGGCTTACAGGCTGCAAAGCGTAAGCTGGAACGGCACGTCGACATCCACCGCGCGCGGACGCAGATCGCCGTCCTGCACCGTGAACCGTACCCAGAGCATGTATTTGTTAGCGCTGGCTTCTGGAATCACCCGCAATTCAGGCGTCACCCGTACCTGCATCAACTGGTATGAACGGCCTGACAGCATCTGTTGATAGCTGCCCTGCATCGCCATGACCTTGGACGCCTGACCGGATTCGCGCGCGAGGCGCAGCACAATTGTTGCCGCATCGCGCAAGGGCAGCAGCGGAGTGACCCATTTGGCGATGTCCTGACGGCGCTGATCGGGATGAATCTGCTGCCACGCGTAGTACGAAGGCAAATCAAACTTGCAGGTGCCACCCGGGATGATCGCGCGGCTGCGGATGCTGGCAAGCCACTCGTTGTCTGCCAGATGCTGGCCGGTTTTGCCTTGCATCTGTGAAAGTCCGGACAAGGTCTGCTCGATTTCTCCCAGCACCGCCTCCAGCGCGTTCTGCTCGATGCCCGGATTGCCCCGGAACGGCGCCAGAGTTTGCCGTTGGCGTTCGAGTTCCTTCATCAGATCGGACTTCAGATCCGCGCGACCGGCAACGTCTGAGATTTCGAACAACGTGGTCAGTGCGACGTGATGTTCCCTGGCGTCTTCCTGGGTCAGAAAGAACGTGAAGCGCTCGAACAGATCTTCGAGGCGCAATAGCGTCCGGATTCGCTCGTTGAAGGGATACTCGTAAAGGATCAAGCGGGCTCGCCTCGGGCGTGGTCGGTGACGGGAATGCAGAACATTCTAATGCCGTGAGACTACCCTAGCAATCACGCACTTTTTCCGCACGCTTCCACAACTTTTTTCACGTGTTTCGGGCGGTTTTCTGCATGCTTCGGCTCGCGTGCGGCGGCAAAGTTCAACGGATGGGCAAGAGACGCGGTGCGCTGGGTGCATGTACCGTTCGTGCGGTACCTATACGGTGCCGATACGCGGTGCTTACATGGCGCTCATGTGTCGGGTCCGGCTGTCTCATCGAACGCTCATCGGCGATGCCGCTCAGCAAACCACGTTCCGTGTATTCTCACGCGCCCGCTAGAGACAGATAGACGCGATGCTGTGTATCGACGTGCGCCTTGAGTGCATCGAGCGGAGCGTTGTCGTTGTCGATCACGTCGTCGGCCGCGGCGAGGCGTGCTTCGCGCGTTGCCTGGCGGGCGATGATTGCCAGCACCTGTTCGCGACTGAACCCATTGCGACTCATCACGCGCGAGATTTGCGTCTCGACGCTGCAATCGACCGTCAGGACACGATTCACGCGAGTCTTCCAGCTACCCGACTCCACCAGTAGTGGTACCACCACGATCACGTACGGCCCTTGCGCCTCACGCTGTTCGCGTTCGGTCTCAGCACGAATCAACGGATGCGTGATGCCTTCAAGGTGCTTGCGCGCGCCGTCGTCGCTGAACACCAGCGTGCGCATGCGCGTGCGGTCGAGCGAGCCATCCGCCGCAACGAATGAAGCGCCGAACTCCGCGGCGATCTGCGGCATCGCAATGCCGTGCGGCGCCGTAATGCGGTGTGCGATCAGGTCCGTGTCGACAAGCGGCACGCCGTGCGCGGCGAACAGGTCGGCCACGGTCGATTTGCCGCTGCCGATGCCGCCGGTCAATCCCACTGCAAACATGCTTCAGCCTCCCAACGCCAGATAAAGCGGTGTGCCGAGAAATAGCGTAACAGCACCGCCCGCTGCGAGAAACGGCCCGAACGGCAGCGGCTCTTCGAAGCGCATGCGGCCGCGCCACGTCGCAGCGAGACCGACCACCGCGCCGGCGACTGCCGCGATCAACACGATCTGCGGCAGCGCTGCCCAGCCGAGCCACGCGCCAAGCGCTGCCAGCAGTTTGAAGTCACCATAACCCATACCTTCGACGCCACGCACGAGCCGGAACAGCCAATGCACGGCCCACAGCACCAGATAGCCGAAGATCGCGCCCAGCACCGCATCGTGGAGACTCGCGAACATGCCATTGAAGTTGACGATGAGGCCGGCCCACAAAAGCGGCAGTGTCATCGAGTCAGGCAGAAGATGGGTGTCGATGTCGATCGCGCTCATTGCAAGCAGTGCGGCGCATAGGCCGAAGGCGGCGAATGCCATGCCGGTCGGTCCGTACAGCGCGAGTGCCCCTGTCGCAAAGCCGGCGCAGGCGATTTCGAGCAGCGGATAGCGCAGGCTTATGCGCGTCTTGCATGCTGAGCAGCGCCCGCGCAACAGCAGATAGCTCAGCACCGGCAAGTTCTCCCACGCGTTGAGCACATGGCCACAGTGAGGACACGCGCTGCGCGGCGCCCAGAGGTTGTAGCGGGCGGGCAAGCCGTCGTTTTCGAGCGGTTCTTCGGTGGCTTCGCTGACTTCCTCGCGCCACGCACGTTCCAGCATGATCGGCACCCGGTGCACGACCACGTTCAGGAAGCTGCCGATCACCAGACCGAATACGACCACGAATGCGGTCTGCAGGCCGCTGGGCAAGCTGCCAAACGCGAGGCCCAGACTGGTCGCGAAGTGGCCGGGCAGCAAGCCCGAAAGCAGGCTGGAAGAAGTATCTGACACGAGCGGAATGGTGGCCGGCATATATAAAGGGTGGGATTCGGCTGCGATGCTACACCACGTTGCCGAGTTGAATAATGGGAAGATACATCGCGATCACCAGCCCGCCGACCAGCGTGCCCAGCACGATAATGACAAGCGGCTCGCACAGGCTCGAGAGCGTGCCGATCTTTTCGTCTACCTGACGATCGGCGAGCGAGGCTACATCGATCAGCATCGTGTCGAGTGCTCCGGACTCCTCGGCAACCGCAACCGGCTGCACGACCTCCGGCGGAAAGCAGTGCGCCGCGCGCATGGCTGCGGCGAGCCGTTCGCCGCGCCGCAGCCGGGCGGCAATCTCCACGGTGGCGCGATCGAAGAAAGCGTTGCCGGTAGCGTGAGTCAATGAATCGAACGCGTCAGCGAGCGGTGTGCCGGCCGACAGCAAGGTGCCGAGCGCGCGGCTCCAGCGCGCCGCACACAAGGTGCGCAGCAACGGACCGGCGACCGGCATTGTCAGCGATAAGCGCGCGAACCGGATGCGTGCCGCTTCGGAACGTCGTTGCAGAAACGTCATAGCCGAGCCCGCTGCGAAAATCATGACGACCAGAGGAATGCTCCAACGTGCGGCGCCCGCCGACAAAGCCAGCACGAACTGCGTGGGCGCAGGTAGTTTCGCGCCGAAGCCGTCGAAGATCTGCTTGAAGGTCGGTACGACCCACACCAGCAACGCCGCGGTGATTGCGATGGCAAGCAACAGGATCGCGACCGGATAGGTCAGCGCTGCGCGGACCTTGGCGTGCTGCGCGGCGGCGCGTTCGCGGTCGTCGGCGATGCGGGCGAGGATGGCCGCCAGCGCGCCTGCCGCTTCGCCGACTTCGACAAGTTGGCAAAAGAGCGCGTTGAACTGCGCAGGATGCCGCTGCAACGCTGCCGAAAAACGCAGGCCGCCCGTGATATCGCGTGCCAGTGTGCCGACGATCCGCGGCATGCCTCGCCGGCGCGAACTCTGCGCTTGCGCCAGCAGTTCCAGCGAAGGCGCGAGCGGCAAACCAGCGCGTAGCAGACTGGCGAGTTGGCGGGTGAACACAGTGACGTCGGTGGTGCGGGTTTGGGGGCGCGGCGCCGGCCCACGTGCCGTGAGTTCGACAATGAATAGCTTGTCGCGCTTGAGCATGGCTCGCGCGGTGCTTACGTCCGGTGCAATGAGGGTGCCGGCTTTTCGTATGCCGTCACTATCGACGCCGTGCCATTTGAAGCGCATCTCGGCCGCTGGCAGTGGATGACTCGTCGCGATGCTCATGCGACCTCGGTGGCGGCCAGCGCTTCGGCGAGGCTTGTCGTGCCGTCGCGCACTCGCACCAAGGCTGCGTCGCGCAAGGTGGCGACCTGTTCAGTTTGTGCGAGCCGAGCCAGTTCATGGGTGCCTGCGCGCGCCACGATCAGCTCGCGCATTGCATCGGAGACTGGCATCACCTGGTGAACCCCGATCCGGCCCCGGTAGCCGATACCGTGGCAAGCTGCACAACCGGCTGCGCCGAATGGTTGCCAGCCATCGAGCTGATCGGCGGCGAAGCCCGCTGCTCGCAGCGCCGCCGCAGATTGGGGCGCAGGTGCGCGACACGCTACGCAAAGCCGCCGAACGAGCCGTTGTGCCGTCACCATCCTTAGCGCGGCGGTCAGGTTGTATGGCTCGACGCCGATGTCGATCAGGCGCGCGACGGCGGCCGGCGCGTCGTTCGTGTGCAAGGTCGACAGGACGAGGTGGCCCGTCTGCGCGGCTTTCACGGCAACATCGGCAGTTTCGTCGTCGCGGATTTCGCCAACCATGATCACATCGGGGTCCTGGCGGAGAAACGCACGCAGCGCGACCGCGAATGTCAGGCCGGCTTTTTCGCGCACGCTAACCTGATTGATACCCGCCAATTGAATTTCCGCCGGATCCTCCACTGAGCACAGATTGCGCGCCTCGTCGTTGAGCATGTGCAAGAAGCAATACAGCGACAGTGTCTTGCCGCTACCGGTGGGGCCGGTGACGAGCACCAGGCCGTGCGGCGCGCGAATCGCGGCGTCGACTGCTTCACGTTGTCGAGGATCGAGGCCGAGCGAGTCGAGTGAGAGATCGGTGGGTAATGCGTCCAGCCTGCGCAATACCAGCTTTTCGCCGAACAGTGTAGGCAGCGAGTTGACGCGATAGTCTTCGACGCGGCCGGGCGACGTGGCAATACGCAGCCGGCCGTCCTGCGGCACGCGCCGTTCGGCGATATCCATGCGCGCCAGCACCTTCACGCGCGTAATGAACGCGTCGCGCAGATGTGCCGGGGGCTGAGGGATTTCATGCAGTACGCCGTCGATGCGCAAACGCACGCGCCAGCCATGCTCCGCCGGTTCGATGTGCAGGTCCGACGCATTGCGGCGGGTTGCCTCCTGCAACGTGTCCGTCAGCAGGCGTACGGCAGGCGCGTTATCGGAATCGGAGAGACTCGAGTTGAGGTTGGCACTGCCACTGGCGTCGGCCGTGAAGGCGTTGCGCCTAGGTTTGGCTGCGCTTTCGCTATCGACGGCGACAGGCGGCAACGACGCCGCGCGTTGAAAAGAAGCTTGCATGGGTGACCGGTGATGAGCCGCCTGTAGAACACGACGACTCCATCATCCGGTAAGGCCGCCGACACCACCATTCAGCCAATCGGCTAATGGCGCGCGCCGCGTCCATGTGCGATGCTGCAACGCGCAGGTCTTAGCCGCGTGCAGACTTGCTGGCTTTCACGCCCGCGCGAGTGGGTGGTTTGAACAGCTTGACCGTGCGAATTGCCTGGTCGTCGCTGCGCATCACTTCGAGCTTCATCTCGCCGATCTGCACGCACACGTCGCCGTCGGGAATCTCTTCGAGTATTTCGAGAATCAGCCCGTTGAGCGTTTTCGGCCCGTCGGTCGGCAGCGTGAGATGCAGCCAGCGGTTCAGCTCGCGTAGCGGCATGCTGCCCGCAACAATACACTCGCCGCTCTCGTTCCAGCCGCCGCGCGAATTGGCGCTACGCGGAATCGACGTGGTGAATTCACCGATCAGCTCTTCGATGATGTCTTCCGGCGTGACCAATCCTTGCAACTCGCCGTATTCGTTCACAACCAGCGCGGTGCGGTGACGGCTTTCCTGGAAGTACTGCAGTTGCTGGAATACAGGCGTGCCGCTAGGCACGAAATACGGCTCGGCCAGCAACTCACGCAACGTCTCGCGCTCCAGTTCCTGGTTGTGCAGGGCGGCCAGGGTCTTGCGTACGTGCAGCACGCCGAGCACCCGGTCGATGTCGCCTTGATAGACGATCAGCTTGTTGTGATAACAGGTTTCCAGCTGATGCAGGATCTGTTCGAACGGCGCGTCGAAGTCGAGCGCTTCGATGCGGCGGCGCGGAATCATCACGTCGTCGACAGAGATGTTCTCGAGGTCGAACAGGTTCAACAGAATGCTGCGGTGCTTGGTCGGCATGAAGCTGCCTGATTCGAGCACGATGGTGCGCAGTTCTTCGGTGGAAAGCCGCTGATCGCGCGCGCCTTTGGTATTGATATGCAGGACCCGCAAGATGGTGTTCGCGAACAGATTGACGAACCAGACGAGCGGCTTGCCGATACGCATCATCGGTGCGATCAGCAAACTGGCCGGCAGCGCGATCTTCTCCGGGAACGTCGCGCCGACAATCTTCGGCGTGATTTCCGCAAACACGATAATCAGAAACGCGACGATGCCGGTCGCAATCGACAGCACGACGTTATTGTGGCCAAACGTATGCAGCGCGATCGAGGTGGTTAGCACCGGAATGATCGTGTTGAAGAGATTGTTGCCGATCAGGACCACGCTCAATAGCTGGTCGGTGTGCGCCAAAAGACCCTGAGTGGTCTTTGCGCCGAGCGCATTCTGATTGGCAAGGTGTTTCAGGCGATGGCGGTTGATCGCCATCATCGCCGTTTCGGAAATCGAAAAGAAGCTGGAGCAGATAAGCAGCAGAAACACGGCGCCGATCTGCGCCCATAAGGGAAGTTGTTCCACGCGTAGCGAAGGATAGGGGAAAGGATGGAGAGAATATAGCAGAGGGGGCTGCGCGAACCGGTTGCGCGGACGGTCCAAGATGCCTTAGACGAATCGCACACAACGGCAACGCACCGGCCAGGCGCAAAAAATTGCGATCCAAAACAAAAAACCGCCAAGCAAGCTGGGCGGTTTCTCGGGCCTTGAGCGAACAAGGCAAATCTGGTCGGGGTGAGAGGATTCGAACCTCCGGCCTCTACGTCCCGAACGTAGCGCTCTACCAGGCTAAGCTACACCCCGATTCATACTGCTGGACTCTTACGGTGTTTCAGTCCCGTTCAAGACTGTCTTGCCGTCGAGTAAGAACATAATTCTAGCAGGCTATCTTTGAAAATGGAATCCGGAAATGAAGAAATTGCTGCAGCTGCGGCCAGTGCTTCCTGCTTCGCACATTCGAGCGTGTGGTCTAGCGCGCCGGAGCGCGTGATCGCTTCGAAAATCGTGTCGAAACGGTCTGTACCGCCTTGCTCGATGGCTTCCCGCGCGAGCGCCGACTGCTCCGGCGTGCCGCGTTCGATCAGATAGATCAGCGGGAGCGTGGGTTTGCCTTCGCGAAGGTCGTCGCCGGCGTTCTTGCCCATCGATTCAGCCGTACCGGTGTAGTCGAGCCAGTCGTCCATGATCTGGAACGCAGTGCCGATGCGGCGGCCGAATTCCGCTGCGGCGGCTTCGATTTTTGCATCCGAACCGGCCAGCACTGCGCCGAGTTGGGCGGCGGCTTCGAACAGCTTGGCAGTTTTGTAACGGATCACCTGCATGTAGCGCGCTTCGTCCACGTCGGCGTCGTGCATGTTCAGCAGTTGCAGGACTTCGCCCTCGGAGATGATGTTGGTCGCCTCCGACAGGATTTCCATCACACGCATTTTGCCCACGCCGACCATCATCTGGAACGAGCGCGAGTAAAGGAAATCCCCGACCAGGACGCTCGCGGCGTTGCCGAACAGCGCGTTGGCGGTCTGGCGGCCGCGCCGCAGATCGGATTCGTCGACCACGTCGTCGTGCAGCAGCGTGGCCGTGTGGATGAATTCCACTACAGCGGCCAGTTCGTGCCTGTGCCCGGTGGTTTCGCCCAGCGCGCCCGCCACCAGCAGCAGCAGCGCGGGCCGCAGCCGTTTGCCCCCGGCGCTGATAATGTACTCGGAGATCTGATTGATCAGCATCACTTCGGACGCCAGACGGTGCCGTATGACGCGATTGACCTGCTGCATGTCTTCGGCGATCGGAGCAAGCAGGCTGGCGGCGTTGGAGGAGGGGGTGGCAGTCGACGACATGATGGCTGAATTGGGTAGTGCCGCGAATTATAAGGCGAATCGCGGCAGTTCCGGGTCGCAGGCTGCGGCACGGCGCGACGGAGGTAGCGGCTGAGCCGCCGCCGGGGCCGGACAGCAAGGCGCCGGGCGGTGCGCGCAGCGCCTCTCAATGAGTTTTGACCGAGCAGCTAACTCTATGTATAATCACGGGTTTCCGCGCGCGGTGCGTGGGAAAAATGAACACAGAGTGAGGTTCTCAATGTACGCGGTCATAAAAACCGGTGGCAAGCAGTATAAAGTTGCCGTCGGCGAAAAACTTAAAGTAGAACAGATACCGGCAGACATTGACGCTGAAATCACGCTCGACCAGGTTCTCGCAGTGGGCGAAGGCGAATCGATTAAGTTCGGTACGCCGCTGGTCAGTGGGGCTTCCGTCAAGGCTACCGTCGTGTCGCAAGGTCGTCACGCAAAAGTGACCATCTTCAAGATGCGTCGCCGGAAGCACTACCAGAAGCATGGCGGCCACCGCCAGAACTATACCGAACTGCGCATCGACGCGATCAACGCGTAAGCGCAACGGTTAAGGAGCAAATCAAATGGCACACAAAAAGGCAGGCGGATCATCCCGCAACGGCCGCGATTCTGAATCGAAGCGTCTCGGCGTCAAGGTTTACGGCGGTCAGGCCATCAACGCTGGCGGCATCATCGTTCGCCAACGTGGCACGCGCATGCACCCGGGCGAAAACGTCGGCATCGGCAAGGATCACACCTTGTTCGCGCTGACGGACGGCCACGTCAATTTCTCGACGAAGGGCGCAGCGAAGAAGCACATGGTCAACGTCGTCCCGGCAGCAGTCTGAGTTTACTCAGGCACGGGCTTCAGGACCGGAAAAAGGCCCCGCGAAGTTCGCGGGGCCTTTTTTATTGCAGCATCTTTTTGCTGGGTGAAATTGGCGATTCTGTGGATCGGATTGCCATGCGCCGGCAAAGCTAGCCGTTTGGCTGATTGCTTACCGCACGGCGGGCGCGGCAAAATAGCAGCATCTGAAAGCATCAACCCAGCAGCACCATCTAGCAGCACACCACGGGACGGAGTTACGCATGAAGTTCATTGACGAAGCGAGGATTGAAGTCATCGCCGGCGACGGAGGGGATGGCAGCGCGTCGATGCGCCGCGAGAAATTCGTTCCGTTCGGCGGCCCGGATGGCGGCGACGGCGGGCGGGGCGGCAGCGTGATCGCGGTCGCGGACCGCAACATCAACACGCTGATCGACTACCGCTACGCAAAAAAACATTTGGCGCGCAACGGCGAAAACGGTCGCGGCGCGGACTGTTACGGCAAGGGCGGCGACGATATCACGCTGCGCATGCCGGTCGGCACGACCATCAGCGATATGGAAACCGGCGAGCTGATCGCCGATTTGACCGAGCACAACCAGAGCGTGCAAATCGCGCAAGGCGGCGCGGGCGGTCTCGGTAACCTGCATTTCAAATCCAGTACGAACCGCGCGCCGCGTCAGAAAACCGACGGCAAGCCCGGCGAGCGCCGAATGGTGCGCCTCGAATTGAAGGTGCTGGCGGACGTCGGTCTGCTCGGCATGCCGAACGCCGGCAAGTCGACCTTCATCTCGTCGGTGTCGAATGCGCGGCCGAAGATCGCGGATTACCCGTTCACGACACTCGCGCCGAATCTTGGCGTGGTGCGTGTCGGGCCGAGCCGCAGCTTCGTGATCGCCGACATTCCTGGTTTGATCGAAGGTGCGGCAGAAGGCGCCGGCCTCGGCCACCAGTTCCTGCGTCACCTGCAGCGTACCGGCCTGCTGCTGCATATCGTCGACCTCGCACCGTTCGACGACGCCGTTGATCCTGTCGCGGAAGCGAAAGCGATCGTCAACGAGCTGCGCAAGTACGACGAGTTGCTGTATGAGAAACCGCGTTGGCTCGTGCTGAACAAGCTCGACATGGTGCCCGAAGACGAGCGTGAAGCGCGTGTGTCGGCATTCCTCGAAGGCTACGGCTGGGATGGCCCGGTGTTCGAAATCTCGGCGCTGACCGGCCAAGGCTGCGAAAGTCTTTGCTACGCGATATATGACCACATCGCCGCGCATTCGGACGCGCAGCGCGCGGCCGAAGCCGAAGATCTCGCCGCTGATGTACGTTTCCGCGAGAAACCGGAAGCGCCGGCGGCGGCTTCGGACGACTCCGGCGTCGACCCGCAGCAATAACAAGCCTGAGCGCCGGCGTCCGCGAGGGCGGCCGGCATGCATCACGCGTCATCTTGGGAGACCGCGCACAATGCGTTCCGTCATCGCAGACTCACGGCGATTGGTAGTGAAAGTCGGCTCGAGCCTCGTCACGAATGACGGGCGCGGCCTCGATCATGCTGCAATCGGCCGCTGGGCCTCTCAGATTGCCGCACTGCGCGCGCAAGGCAAGGAAGTGGTGCTGGTCAGTTCGGGCGCCATTGCCGAAGGAATGCAGCGGCTCGGCTGGACCAAACGGCCGCGCGAAATTGACGAATTGCAGGCGGCCGCAGCTGTTGGTCAGATGGGCCTCGCGCAAGTCTACGAAAGCCGCTTTGCCGAGCATTCGATCCAGACTGCGCAGATTCTGCTGACCCACGCCGATCTGGCTGACCGCGAACGCTATCTGAACGCGCGCTCCACGTTGCTGACGCTGCTGCGTCTGGGCGTTGTGCCGATCATCAACGAGAACGACACGGTCGTCACCGACGAAATCAAGTTCGGCGACAACGACACGCTGGGAGCGTTGGTCGCGAATCTGATCGAAGGCGACGCGCTCGTCATCCTCACCGATCAGCAAGGGCTGTTTACCGCCGACCCACGCAAGGACCCGAACGCAACGCTCGTCCAGCAGGCCGATGCCGGTGCGCCGGAACTCGAAGCAATGGCGGGCGGCGCGGGTTCGAGCCTGGGCCGCGGCGGTATGCTGACCAAGATTCTTGCGGCTAAACGCGCGGCGCACAGCGGTGCCAATACGGTGATCGCGAGCGGCCGTGAGGCGGATGTCTTGTCACGGCTGGCCTCGGGCGAGGCGATTGGCACGCAGTTGATCGCGCGCACGGCACGCATCGCGGCGCGCAAGCAATGGATGGCCGATCACCTGCAGGTGCGCGGCCACGTGGTGATCGACGACGGCGCAGTCGAGAAGCTGACCGAAGGCGGCAAGAGCTTGCTGCCGATCGGCATTGTCGGTGTGCAGGGCGCGTTTGCACGCGGCGAAGTGATCGCTTGTCTGAACGCGGCAGGCCGTGAAGTAGCGCGCGGCCTGACGAATTACAGCAGTGCGGAAACCAAGCTGATTCAGCGGCGTCCGAGCGGCGAGATTGAATCTGTGCTCGGCTATATGCTGGAGCCTGAGGTAATCCACCGCGACAATCTTGTGCTCGTCTGATTTCCAGGTAAAGTACGCACGACAGACAGACAAAAAAGCCGTTCCAGCGTGAGCTGGAACGGCTTTTTCACGTCCGCTGCGGCTTCCAGATTGGGCGTGTACCCGCGAAAACGACCTCAGTGGACCAGAGACGTTTGCGTGCGCTTGTAGCGGATGTTCTCAGCGATCTGCTTCGCGGTGCCGGTAGGCATCTTGTTCGCACACATGTAATCCTGATACAGCGCTGCCTGGTACGCGTTCAGCGCGCCATTCTCAATGCGCCTGAAGTCGTTGGCGACGGTCTGGTCCCAGCCGTCGTGATCGGCGTTCAGCCCCGCGTACTGGCGCCATTCATACGTGTCGCAGCGAATCCCTTCGTAGTTCACGTTGCGCGCGCCGCTTGGGCTCGTTACGACAACGGTGTAGCGCACCACGCCGTCGGTGCCGACACTCAGCGAATTTCTGTCGATCGCGAACTGCAACGGCGTGTTGCCTGAGACCTCGAAAGGAAGAAGGTTCGAGTCTTGCGGCAGCGGCGGCAAGGTGTCCACCTTGTTTTCCACCCAGTTGGTCGGCCGGTCCAGCAAGTAGGCAAACGCGCTGTCGTCTTTATTGGAGGGTTTGCTGGCGCAACCAGCCAGCAGGGCGCCGGTGGCGACGCACGCCACGACGAGAGCAAGTGCTTTCAATATGGTTTCCTCGAAACACTGGCGCAGCTCATCGAGCCGCGCCAGAGAGAGGCGGCGTGGACAGCCGCACAGAGTTGTTAATTGCGTACGCCAGGACGGAACAACGAGCCGGCGGTTTCGCGATCCGATTCGTCTTCGCGTTCCGAGGCGGAGCCAACCTCGGCTACCGACCCGGAATCGGGACCGCAATCAGACACGATCGTCGTGTGAATCGACGTTTCGATGCTGAGGGTGGTCACCGAGGTGGTGACCGTCATCATTGTCGAATCCGGCGGACCTTCCATTGACGACGCTATCCGGGGATAACGCGGCCCATGGTGCCCGCCAGGTTTTTCCGCACGCGGCGCAGCCCGGCGCATGAAACGGGATAGCTCCGTCAGCGCCAACTGATACACATCCCGCTTGAACTCGATCACACAGTCGAGTGGCACCCAGTACTCGTTCCAGCGCCACGCATCGAACTCAGGGTGGTCGGTGGCGCGCAAGCAGATGTCGCAATCGCGCCCAACCATCCGGAGTAAAAACCAGATTTGTTTCTGGCCGCGGTAATGACCGCGTACTTCGCGCTTGATGAACTTGTCAGGCACCTCGTAACGCAACCAGTCGCGCGTGCGACCAATCACCTTGACGTGCTCAGGAAGCAGCCCGGTTTCTTCGTGTAACTCCCGATACATCGCTTGCACGGGGGTCTCTCCGTACTTGATGCCCCCTTGCGGAAACTGCCAGGAATGTTCACGGAGCCGTTTGCCCCAAAACACCTCGTTGTGCGCGTTCAAGAGGATGATGCCGACGTTCGGGCGAAAGCCTTCACGATCCAGCATACAACCACCTTCGAATCCTTTAAAATTGCTTTGATTATAAACAGATAACGGACCCGACGCACCGAATCGCACCAGATTGGAACGATTCGCCGCAAAAGGCCCGCGTTTGCGGTAGCCTGTCAGTCTTTCCGTGCCTTATCCCTTGCTGCAAAGGCTTTGCGCGGTGGCTTCGGCGCCGCGGGCGGACCGGTTTTGCGCGGGTTTTGCCTGGTATGTGCAGGGCGTTTGCCGAGGCCTGGCCAGACTTTGGCCGGGTGTTCGGCGAGTCCGTGCCGGCTCCAAGCCGGGTCTGTGTCGGTTTCCCCACCGTTTTCACCTTTCGGGCGGTCCCTCCGGAGCCGCCGCTTTTGGAAAATCTGAATGAAAGCTTCCCGTTTCTTTATCGGCACGCTGAAAGAAGCGCCCGCCGACGCCGAGATCGTCAGCCACAAGCTCATGGTGCGCGCCGGCATGATCCGCCGCGTCGCCGGCGGTATCTATAACTACCTGCCGGTCGGCCTGCGTTCGATCCGCAAGGTGGAAGCCATCGTGCGTGAAGAAATGAACCGGGCAGGCGGGATCGAGTTGTTGATGCCGTCGGTGCAGCCAGCGGAACTGTGGCAGGAATCGGGCCGCTGGGAAAAATACGGCCCCGAACTGCTGCGCTTCAAGGACCGCAAACAATCCGATTTCGTGTTCGGACCGACCCACGAAGAAGTGGTCACGGACATCGCGCGCGGCCAGATCAAGAGCTACCGCCAATTGCCGGTGAACTTCTACCAGATCCAGACGAAGTTCCGCGACGAGATCCGTCCGCGTTTCGGCGTGATGCGCGGCCGCGAGTTCATCATGAAAGACGCGTACTCGTTCGACAAAGACGTGGAAGGCCTGCGCGAGTCGTATCGCAAGATGTACGACGCGTATGTGCGGATCTTCACGCGCCTTGGTCTGGATTTCCGCGCAGTGGCAGCGGACAACGGTTCGATCGGCGGCAGCGGCTCGCATGAATTCCACGTGATCGCCGACACCGGCGAAGATGCGATCGCCTATTGCCCCACCTCGGATTTCGCAGCGAACGTCGAAGCGGCTGAAGCGTTGCCGCTCTACACGGAACGCGCGGCGCCGGCCGAAGAGATGAAGAAGACGGCAACGCCGGGCAAAGCGAAGTGCGAGGCCGTAGCCGAGCTGCTGAACATTCCGCTCGAGCGCACCATCAAGTCGATCGTCCTCGCTACCGAAAACGAAGGCGCGGAGCCGACCATCTGGTTGCTGATGCTGCGTGGCGATCACGATCTGAACGAGATCAAGGCAAGCAAGCTGCCGGGCCTTGCAGAATTCCGCATGGCCACCGAAGCCGAGATCATCGAGACTTTCGGCACGCCGCCGGGTTACCTCGGTCCGATCAACACGAAGAAGCCGGTCAAGGTCGTTGCGGATCGCACGGTCGCGAACATGAGCGACTTCGTGGTCGGCGCGAACGAGGTGGATTACCACATCACCGGCGTAAACTGGGGCCGCGATCTGCCGGAGCCGGTCGTCGCCGACATCCGCAATGTGAAGAAGGGCGATCCGTCGCCGGACGGCAAGGGCGTGCTCGACATCTGCCGTGGCATCGAAGTCGGCCACGTGTTCCAGCTCGGCACAAAGTATTCGCAAGCGATGAACGCGACCTGTCTCGACGAGAACGGCAAGCCGCAGCCGATGGAAATGGGCTGCTACGGCATCGGCGTCACGCGCATTCTGGGCGCGGCGATCGAACAGAATTTCGACGACAAGGGCATCATCTGGCCGGAATCGATTGCGCCGTTCGAAGTCGTGCTGTGCCCGATGGGTTATGACCGCAGCGATGCCGTGCGCGAGCAGGCCGACAAGCTGTACGCGGAGTTGGTCGAAGCGGGCATCGACGTGATCCTCGACGACCGGGGTGAGCGTCCGGGCGTGATGTTCGCCGACTGGGAACTGATCGGTGTGCCGCATCGTCTGGTGATCGGCGATCGTGGTCTCAAGGACGGCAAGCTCGAGTATCAAGGCCGCCGCGACGCTGAAGCGACGCTGCTGCTGGTCGAAGACGCCGCGCAAACGGTGATCGGCAAAGTTCGCGCCGCGTTGGCGCAGTAAGCGGAGCGGACGGTGGAGTACACCTTTCTGTCCGCGACCATCCTGCTGATTCTGATCACAGACCCGCTCGGCAACATTCCGCTCTTTATCAGTTGCCTGCGGGGTGTGTCGCCGAAGCGGCGCACGATCGTCATTCTCCGTGAGATGGCGATCGCCTTCGCGATCCTGCTGGTCTTCATGGTGGTCGGCGACGGCTTCCTGCGCATGATGAGCCTGACCGACCAGTCGTTGCGGATCGGCGGTGGGATCGTACTGTTTCTGATCGCGCTCAGAATGGTGTTCCCGCACCCGGACGGTCCGTTCGGTGGTGACACACGGGGTGGCGAGCCGCTGATCGTGCCGCTTGCGATTCCGGCGCTGGCGGGCCCATCGGCGCTCGCGACGGTGATGCTGCTGACGTCGCAGGCGCCCGGCAAGATGTTCGAATGGATCGGTGCGCTGACCGTCACGATGGTCGTCTGCGCGATCGTGCTGATGTTGGCGGAGCGCATTCAGGCGTGGCTCGGCGAGCGCACCATGATGGCCTTCGAACGGCTGATGGGATTGGTGCTGGTGGCGATCTCAGTCGAAATGATGCTCGGCGGCATCCGCTCTTTCGTGCATCAACTTTGAGTAGATCTGGTGCGAGATTCAACACGGCGGCGGAGCAGTGCGATCAACCAGCCTGACAAACAGAAAGCGGCCCGCAGGCCGCTTTTTTTACGTCGATGCGCGCCGCAAATGGCGCTGCCAAAGCAACCAGGCCTCAAGCGCCCTCGGTCAACGCCCGAATGGTCGGCAGGTTGCGCCAGTAGCCTTTAGCGTCCATTCCGCAACCGAACACGTAGCGGTCCGGCACTTCGAAGCCACAGTAATCCGGATGCAGCGGCTTCGCCTTCGGAATGATCTTCTCGCACAGCACCGCGCTCAGGAAGCGCTTCGCGCCCATCGCAAGAATGCGGTCGCGGATCGCGGCCATCGTCTCGCCTTCGTCGAGGATGTCGTCGAGCACCAGCACGACGCGATCCTTCACCGACTCAGCTGGCGCCACGCGCCACTGCATCTCGCTGCCGCCCTTGGTGGTGTTGCGGTAGCGGGTCAGGTGGATGTAGTCGAACTCGAGCGGGAAATCGAGGTGAGGCAGCAGCATGCCGGTGAATACCGCCGCGCCGCCCATCACCGACAGTACAAGCGGGAACTCCTCGCTCATCTCATCGCGGATGGCGGCAGCCATGCCGCTGATCGACGCGTTGACGTCGTCGGCCGAAACGATTTCTTCGGAGTGGCTAAAAATGTGGAGAGCTTCTTCGCGGTTCATGACGTCTGACGGGCGGTAACTGTATACATAGTGTGGGTGAGAACGCCCCGAAGGAGGTCCCCTTTGGGGACGGCGGCGTGCGGTACAGAATAAACCCGCACAAATCCGGAGTCAGCCACGCGTGCCGTTGTTCATACACGGAAGCACGCGCGCCGCCGTCTTTGCTAAAGCTTAGCGCATGCCGGGCATCATGCCCTTCATGCCGCGCATCATCTTCTGCAAATTGCCGCCCTTCAGCTTCTTCATCATCGTGCGCATCTGGTCGTACTGATTCAGCATGCGGTTGACTTCCTGCACCTGCACGCCTGCGCCGGCGGCAATGCGGCGCTTGCGGGTGGCTTTGATCAGCTCGGGCTTGGCCCGCTCCAGTGGCGTCATCGAATTGATGATGCCTTCCATGCGGCGCATCTGCGATTCGGCCATGCCCATATTGGCGCCGGCCGCAGCCTGCTGGAACTGCGCGGGCAGTTTGTCCATCAGCGACGACAGGCCGCCCATGCTCTTCATCTGCGTCAGCTGCGCGCGGAAATCGTTGAGGTCGAAGTCGCCGCCCTTCTTGACCTTGTCGGCGAGCTTCTGCGCGGCTTGTACATCGACGCCCTTCTGTGCTTCTTCGACGAGGGCGAGAATGTCGCCCATGCCGAGAATCCGGTTCGCCATGCGATCCGGATAGAAAATTTCAAGGCCGTCGAGTTTTTCGGCGACGCCGACGAACTTGATCGGCTTGCCCGTCACGTGACGCACGGAGAGCGCCGCGCCACCGCGCGAATCGCCGTCGAGCTTGGTGAGGACCACGCCAGTGAGCGGCAATGCGTCGCTAAAAGCCTTCGCCGTGTTGACCGCATCCTGACCCAGCATTGCGTCGACGACGAACAGCGTTTCCGCCGGTTTCAGTTCGCTGTGCAACGCGGTGATTTCCTGCATCATCGCTTCGTCGATACCCAGACGGCCGGCCGTATCGACCAGCAGCACGTCGTGGTAGTGGCGCTTGGCCCAATCCACCGCGGCGCGCGCGATATCGACCGGTTTCTGATCTGGCTCCGACGGGAAGAAATCCGCGCCAACCTGCTCGGTCACCATCTTCAACTGCGCAATAGCGGCCGGGCGGTAAACGTCGCACGAAACGGTCAGGACCTTCTTTTTGTACTTTTCGCGCAGGAGCTTGGCAAGCTTGCCGACCGTGGTCGTCTTACCGGCGCCTTGCAGACCCGCCATCAGGATGACGGCCGGCGGAGTGACGGCGAGATTCAGCTCGACCGCCTTGCCTTCATAGTCGCCGCCGATGATCGCGGTCAGCTCGCGCTGCACCACGCCGACCAGTGCCTGGCCCGGCGACAGACTGCTGATGACCTCTTCGCCGAGCGCTTTTTCCTTCACCTTGGCGATGAACTCGCGCACGACGGGCAGTGCCACGTCCGCCTCGAGAAGCGCGAGGCGCACTTCGCGCAGCATTTCCTGGGTGTTCGCCTCGGTGAGCCGGGCTTCGCCGCGCAGCGTCTTGACGACGCGCGCCATCCGTTGAGTCAGATTGTCGAGCATGGGGAGCGATGAACAGTGCGGCCGGAGCGGGGCGCGAAGTGGAAGACGTCGCGGAGCAGGGGCCTAGTGTAAACTTCGAATATGGATATTGTACTGTATGCCCTCACTGCGCTCCTCTACGGCGGTCTCGCCGTGGCCGGCTGGCGCTCGCACCGGCACGCCGCCTTGCGCCCCATGCTCGAGAGCGTGCCGGCGGTGCCCGTGACCGCGAGCGTCTCGGCTGCCTCGGGTATGAGCACGCAGGGCCGCGCGCTGCTGTTTGTCGCGCTGCTCGCGCACGGCGTGCTGCTGCATACCACTATCTTTCCCCAGAACGCGATGGTGTTCGGCTTCGCGTTCGCGCTGTCGGCCATGTTCTGGCTCGGCGCCGGCATCTACTGGATCGAAAGTTTTTTCTTTCCGCTCGACGGCCTTCGCTTGCTGGTGTTGCCGCTTGCCTGCGTCGCTTCTCTATTACCGTTGGCGTTCAACGGCGTGCGCGTGCTGCCGTATTCGGCCGCGCCGATGTTCAAGTTGCACTTCCTGATCGCCAATATCGCGTACGGTTTGTTTGCGATCGCGGCACTGCACGCGATTCTGATGCTGCTGGTCGAGCGGCGTCTGCACGCGATGCGCGGCGGTGTGTCGCAACGGAACGCGGCTGCGGCGGGCAACGGCTGGCTGTCGAGCTGGCTCGACACGCTGCCGCCGCTACTGACTTTGGAAAAGCTGCTGTTCCGTCTGATCGGCGCCGGCTTCGTACTGCTTACGCTGACGCTGCTCTCGGGCATCATGTTCAGCGAGCAACTGGTCGACCGCGCGTTGCGGCTCGATCACAAGACCGTTTTCGCGATTCTTTCCTGGGTGATGTTCGGCGCGCTGCTGACTGCGCGCAAGGTTTCCGGCTGGCGCGGCCGTGCGGCATTGCGCTGGGTGCTGGCGTCGTTCGTCGCGCTGCTGCTGGCGTACGTCGGCAGCCGTTTTGTATTCGAGGTGCTGTTGCACCGTGCTGTAGTGTGAGTGCCCTGCTATGCGACAAATTTTTCTGCTGATCCTGTTGTTCATCGTTGGCCAGTGGCTGGTCAAGGCGCTGCGTCGTCATGACGCGCAAGCGTCGCAACGCGCGGGAGGTGCCGGTGCGAATGGCGCCGCTGGTGCAAAAGGCCAGAGTGGCCCGAATGGCGGCGCGCGTGGGCCCGCCTCCGCGCAAGCGCGGCCGCAACTCGCCGAGCCGATGATCCGTTGCGCCGAGTGCGGCGTGCACGCGCCGAAAAGCGACTCCGTAGTGGTAGCCGGGCAGCCGTTCTGCAGCGCCGCACATGCGCAGCGTCACGGCGCGCATCCCACGGGCCGCGACGCTCGATGAGCGTCGCGTTCACCGTCGATGCCGACGGTTGGGTCGACGCCGCACGCAAACTGCCATCGCCGAATTTCGAAGCACGGCCCGACGGGGCCGTGCCAACGCTGATCGTCGTCCATAACATCAGCTTGCCACCCAATGAGTTCGGCGGCACGGCGATCGCCGAACTGTTCCAGAACACGCTCGACTGCGACGCCCACCCGTACTACGACACGCATTTGCGCGGCGTACGGGTGTCCGCGCACTTCGTGATCCATCGCGACGGCGCGCTCGAGCAATTTGTGTCCTGCAACGAGCGCGCGTGGCATGCCGGCCCGTCGAATTTTTTCGGGCGCGAGCGCTGCAACGATTTCTCTATCGGCATCGAGCTGGAGGGCAGTGACACGACTGCTTTCGAAGCGGCGCAATACCGCACGCTCGGTGCGCTTGTGACGGCGCTCAAGGCTCGCTATCCGGTCGAGTGGCTTGCCGGTCACTCGGACATTGCCCCCGGCCGCAAAACCGATCCAGGGCCCCATTTCGAGTGGCAGCGTCTGCAGCGCGACACCGCGTTAGCGGATCAGTACTTCCCCTATCTCAAGTTTTCCAGCGCACCGTAACGACCTTTCGCGCGACTTCGCGTGAGACGCCCAGAGCAAGGCGCAGCCTTGTTCTGGGGGCGGTGGCTTTGCGTCGCGCGATTCAAATGTCAAGTCTTCGAAAGCAAATAAAACGATTTGACCTGTCTTGAAACTCCACTATACTTGGTGCCAGAAATTCAGCTTTGCACTATATATAGTGTTCGGTGTGTATAACTCTGTGCATAACTGAGTGCATAAGTTATGCGGCGCCTCGCTCCCCGGGCATGGCGCCGCAAGCATTCCAGACAGCGAAAAAATTCCTGCGGCGCGGCCGGTAATGAGAACCGGGAACGTCCAGAAGCATTCAGGAAAAGGGCACAGCAAGTGATCGCGACACACACGATGAAGACCGTTACAAATTCGAACCAGGCTTCATCGCTGTCGCATCCCGCCGCCCGGCTCAGCCGGCCTTTTTCCTGCACACCATCGCTTGCGCACGCGGCGGCGCAGCGTTCGTTTTAATCCGCGGTTTTCTCCGCACCATTTCCAGGACCAGGAGCTTTGCACATGCAAACCACCGACAATGTGACGACCCGGTATGAGGGCTCACCGACTGGCCAGGCCTTCGGCCAGGCACAAGGCGCACAGGCGCTCGCGCCGCAAGTGACCTATGCCGACTACAAGGTGATCCGTCGTAACGGCAGCGTGGTGTCGTTCGAGCCGTCGAAAATCGCCATCGCCGTGACGAAGGCATTTCTGGCTGTCAACGGTGGTCAAGGCGCTGCGTCGGCTCGCGTGCGCGAACTGGTCGAGCAACTTACGCAGAGCGTGGTGCGCGCACTCGTGCGCAGCCGTCCGAACGGCGGCACGTTCCATATCGAAGATATCCAGGATCAGGTCGAGCTCGCGCTGATGCGGGGCGGCGAACACAACGTCGCGCGTGCGTACGTGCTGTATCGCGAGAAGCGCACCCAGGCGCGCGGTCATGACGACCAGATCGTCGCTAACACACCGGGTCTGAACGTCACCGACAACGGCGTGACGCGTCCGCTCGACATGGCTGCACTGCGCGGCATCATCGAATCGGCTTGCTCGAACCTGGGCGACGCCGTGAGCGCCGATCCGATCATCGCGGAAACGGTGAAGAATCTGTACGACGGCGTGCCGATGACCCAGGTCTACGACTCGGCGATCCTGGCCGCCCGCACCATGATCGAAAAGGACCCGGCTTATAGCCAGGTCACCGCACGCATCCTGCTGCATACGATCCGCCGCGAGATCCTCGAAGAGGAAGTCACGCAAACGGAAATGGCCGACCGCTATGCCGAGTACTTCCCGCAATTCATCAAGCGCGGCGTGCAAGCCGAACTGCTCGACGACAAGCTGCTGCAGTTCGACCTGAAGCGCCTCGGCGCCGCACTCGACAACAGCCGCGACCTGCAATTCGGTTACCTCGGTCTGCAAACGCTGTACGACCGCTACTTCCTCCATCACGACGGCGTGCGCATCGAAATGCCGCAGGCATTCTTTATGCGTGTGGCGATGGGTCTGTCGCTGAACGAGATCGACCGCGAAGCGCGCGCGGTCGAGTTTTACAACGTGCTGTCGAGCTTCGACTTCATGTCGTCCACGCCGACGCTGTTCAACTCGGGTACGCGCCGTTCGCAACTGTCGTCGTGCTATCTGACGACGGTCGACGACGACCTCGACGGCATCTACGAAGCGCTGAAGGAAAACGCGCTGCTGTCGAAGTTCGCCGGCGGTCTGGGCAACGACTGGACGCGCGTGCGCGCGCTCGGTTCGCACATCAAGGGTACCAACGGCAAGTCGCAAGGCGTCGTGCCGTTCCTGAAGGTTGTCAACGACACGGCTGTCGCGGTCAACCAGGGTGGCAAGCGCAAGGGCGCGGTGTGCGCGTATCTGGAAACGTGGCACCTGGACATCGAGGAATTCCTCGAGCTGCGTAAGAACACTGGCGACGACCGTCGCCGGACCCACGACATGAACACGGCGAACTGGATTCCCGACCTGTTCATGAAGCGCGTGCATGAAGGCGGCGACTGGACGCTGTTCTCGCCGTCCACCTGCCCGGACCTGCACGACAAGTTCGGCGCCGAGTTCGAAACGGCTTACACGGCTTACGAAGACAAGGTCGCGCGCGGCGAGATCAAGCTGTTCAAGAAGCTTCCGGCGGCGCAGCTGTGGCGCAAGATGCTGGGCATGCTGTTCGAAACCGGCCACCCGTGGATCACGTTCAAGGATCCATGCAATGTGCGCTCGCCGCAACAGCACGTCGGCGTCGTCCACTCGTCGAACCTGTGCACGGAAATCACGCTGAACACGAGCGACGCCGAAATCGCCGTCTGCAACCTGGGCTCCGTGAACCTCGTCGCCCACCTGAAGGAACAGGCCGACGGTACGCTGGTGCTCGACCACGACAAGCTGAAGCGCACCGTCAGCGTGGCGATGCGCATGCTCGACAACGTGATCGACATCAACTACTACGCGGTTGCCAAGGCACGTAACTCGAACCTGAAGCACCGTCCGGTCGGCATGGGCATCATGGGCTTCCAGGACTGCCTGCACCTGCTGCGCACGCCGTACGCGTCGCAAGAGGCGGTCGCTTTTGCCGATACGTCGATGGAAGCGGTCTGCTACTACGCTTACTACGCGTCGACGGAACTGGCGCAGGAGCGCGGCCGCTACTCCAGCTACCGCGGCTCGCTGTGGGATCGCGGCATTCTTCCGCAAGACTCGGTGAAGCTGCTGGCCGACGCGCGCGGCGGCTATGTCGAAGTCGATTCGAGCGAATCGATGGACTGGACCGAACTGCGTTCGCGCATCGCCACCTACGGCATGCGCAACTCGAACTGCGTCGCGATCGCGCCGACGGCGACGATCTCGAACATCATCGGCGTGTCGGCTTGTATCGAACCGACGTTCCAGAACCTGTATGTGAAATCGAATCTGTCGGGCGAATTCACGGTGGTCAACGACTACCTGGTGCGCGACCTGAAGGAACGCGGTCTGTGGGACGAAGTGATGGTCGCCGACCTGAAGTACTTCGACGGCACGCTGTCGCGCATCGACCGCATCCCGGCCGACCTGCGCGCGATCTATGCGACCGCGTTCGAACTCGATCCGGTGTGGCTGGTCGAAGCGGCCTCGCGTCGTCAGAAGTGGATCGACCAGGCGCAGTCGCTGAACATCTACATGGGCGGCGCGTCGGGTAAGAAGCTCGACGAAGTCTACAAACTCGCATGGGTGCGCGGTCTGAAGACGACCTACTACCTCCGCACGATGGCGGCGACGCACGTCGAGAAGTCGACGGTTGCTCACGGCGCGCTGAACGCGGTGAGCTCGGGTGGCGGCGAAGGTTCGGGCGGTGTTGGCGGTGGCGCGGCAGGCGGGTTTGGCGCAAGCGGCGGTGCAGCGTCGGGCGGCATCCAGGCAGCGGCGGCAGCGCCGGCCGTTGCAGTCGAAGCAGCGCCGGAAGCGGATGGTCCGGTGTGCATGATGCGTCCGGGCGATCCGGGTTTCGACGAGTGCGAGGCTTGCCAGTAAGAACCTTTCGCGATGGTGATTCAAGCGCAAGGCGAGTACGAAGCAGGCAGCAGGATCGCTGTTTGCTGAACGGGTTGTAGGTAAAGACCCGCATGCAGCGATCAGCAAGCCTGATAGAAGTGACGCAGAAGCGAAGTAGACGAGCGGCGCGGCGAAACGAAATCGAAGTTGCGCCGCTCGTCGACAAGCAGCGAAGCACGGCACGCAACTGAAGTCGTGAAGCGGTAACACGCGGTAGATGAAGCGGTCAGCAGTCGGCAACACAGACGAAGCGCTCGACATGAAGCGCTCAGCAAACGCTCCGGTCGAGGGTCGATCGACACAGCCGGCCAGATGCATCGCCCGACATTGCATTGAACTTCGCCTCGCTAGCACTGACGAACAGGCAGACACGAGGCAGCAGGAAGCAATCGCAAGACGCTGCAAACACGCTCCGCAATACAGATAGATAGAGCAGCGAAACGTCACTTCGACACGTTGCTCTTCGAGTTCGCGAAGCACCTCGACGACACATGTTCAACGCGCTTCACATGAGGCGACACACACACTCTGTTGAACAAAGTGTTGTATGAACGTAGCAACGCGAATCGAAAACAGGATTTTTCATCAGCGAACTCTTTTATCGCTCGTGAAAAGATGGTACAAACCGTTCTAAATTGATGGTGACATTTATGCTCAACTGGGATGACGAGATCACTGCCGTAACTCCCTCGAGCGCGACGCAACAGAATGTGTTGCGCAACGCGGCGGGATCGGCTGTCGGTTCGCAAGTCGGAACGCGTTCCGCTCCTCACGCTCCCTCGGCTCAAGACGTCTTCGCGAACGACATCGCTGTCGCTCCCGTTGCTTCCGTCTCTCACGCTACCGGAACCGCTGCCATTTCCGAGTCGCGTGTCAATGTCGCCGACAAGCGCATCATCAACGGCCAGACCGACGTCAATCAGTTGGTGCCGTTCAAATACAAGTGGGCCTGGGAAAAGTATCTGGCTGGTTGCGCCAACCACTGGATGCCGCAAGAAGTGAACATGTCGCGCGACATCGCCCTCTGGAAAGACCCGAACGGGCTGACCGAAGACGAGCGCCGCATCGTCAAGCGCAACCTGGGCTTCTTCGTGACGGCAGACTCGCTGGCCGCCAACAACATCGTGCTGGGCACCTACCGCCACATCACGGCGCCCGAATGCCGCCAGTTCCTACTGCGCCAGGCGTTCGAAGAGGCGATCCACACGCACGCTTACCAGTACATCGTCGAATCGCTGGGCCTCGACGAAGGCGAAATCTTCAACGCGTATCACGAGGTTTCCTCGATCCGCGCGAAAGACGAATTCCTGATTCCGTTCATCCATACGCTGACCGACCCGGCCTTCAAGACCGGTACGCTCGGGGCAGACCAGACCCTGCTGCGCTCGCTGATCGTGTTCGCTTGTGTGATGGAAGGTTTGTTCTTCTACGTCGGCTTTACGCAAATCCTGGCGCTTGGCCGTCAGAACAAGATGACCGGCGCGGCGGAACAGTACCAATACATCCTGCGCGACGAGTCGATGCACTGCAATTTCGGCATCGACCTGATCAACCAGATCAAACTCGAAAACCCGCAACTCTGGACGGCTGAGTTCCGTGCGGAAATCCGCGAAATCTTCCAGCAAGCGGTCGAACTTGAATATCGTTACGCAGAAGATACGATGCCGCGCGGGGTGCTCGGCCTCAATGCGTCGATGTTCAAGAGCTATCTGCGCTTCATCTGCAACCGTCGTTGCCAGCAGATCGGTCTCGATCCGCTGTACCCGAACGAGGAAAACCCGTTCCCGTGGATGAGCGAGATGATCGACCTGAAGAAGGAACGCAACTTCTTCGAGACGCGAGTGATCGAATATCAGACTGGCGGCGCGCTGACCTGGGAGTGATCCGGGTTCGTGTCGCAGATGCATTCATTTTGGGGATGCCGGCAGGCTTCGGCCGCGGCAATTTAGTTAGGAGCAGAACCGCCTGATGCAAATTGTGCCCGGTGCGTCGCGTGCCTTCGCGGCCCACAAACATGGCTGGCACTTTGCGAACCCTTCAGTGGGATGGGCAAACTTCCCCCCGGAAAAAGCCGCTGGCGTTGTCGCCAGCGGCCCGATCAAGCAATTGCCGGCGTTGATATCCAGCGCCGACCAGATCTGGCGCGCGGTGCCCAAGGGCACGGCGCGCCTTACCGCATTCATTAGCGTAAGCGCGCAGCACCTGCGTACGCCGATGAATAGCCCGCTTCGTAGCGCGCGCCCTGAGAAGCGTCCGCGAGAAACGGGTTTTGACGAAGGGTGTAGTTTGAACTGACTCTCATCTGAAAACCTGAAGGAGAAAATGATGGCAACTATCAAAAAAGCCGCAGCTAAGAAACCCGCAGCGAAGAAGGTCGTAGCCAAGAAGGCACCGGCTAAGAAGGCCGCTCCGGCGAAGAAAGTCGCTGCAAAGAAAGTCGCAGTGAAGAAGGTTGCAGCAAAGAAGGCGCCGGCTAAGAAGGTTGCAGCGAAGAAAGCTGCTCCGGCCAAGAAGGTTGCAGCCAAGAAAGTCGCTGTGAAGAAGGTTGCAGCGAAGAAGGTTGCAGCGAAGAAGGTTGCAGCGAAGAAGGTTGCAGCGAAGAAGGCGCCGGCTAAGAAGGCCGCAGTGAAGAAGGTTGCAGCAAAGAAGGCGCCGGCTAAGAAGGCCGCTGCCAAGAAGGCGCCTGCTAAGAAGGCTGCTGCCAAGAAGGCTGCGCCTGCTAAGAAGGCTGCTGCGAAGAAAGCTGCGCCTGCGAAAAAGGCTGCCGCTAAAAAGGCTGCGCCTGCCAAGAAGGCTGCCGCGAAGAAGGCCGCTGCTCCTGCCAAGAAGGCTGCCCCTGCGAAGAAGGCTGTCGCCAAGAAGGCTGCGCCTGCACCCGCTGCGACTTCTGTCTCGAGCGCACCGGCGGCGTCGGTGAAAACCGCGCTGAACCCGGCAGCGGCATGGCCGTTCCCGACGGGCAGCCGTCCGTAACTGGCGGATAAGCAGCAGAAGTACTTCGACACGCCGTACCATGTGTCGATGATCGAGTAGCGCTTAAGTAGCATTCCCGAGCGCTACTCGGTCAGGGTCCCGTTGCCGGGTTTCTGGCGACGGGATTTTTTTCGCCCGGCGTCCGCCTATCGCTTGAACGCGCCTCGGCTCAAAACATACAGGCGAAAAAAACGCATGCACAGGGGAGGGCATGCGTTTGAAGTCGCCGCGGCGGCGCGTGAAGCGTTGCCGCGCGAGAGGGGAAAAGCTTAGTGCGTGACGCGCGTGACGCCGCCGCTCGAGAGCAGACGGACACGGTCGCCGGCGCGGAAGATTTCGCCGGTGGCGCTTTGCGTGATCGCGCGCATGTCGCCGTTATCGAGTCGCACGGTGATCTCGAGACCGTCGTGCACCGCGACGCCGTTCTCGACCGCATTGCCTGCCACCGCGCCGGCCAGACCGCCGATGATGCCCGTCACGATCGAGCCGCGACCGCCGCCGATCGCGCTGCCGGCCACCGCGCCCAACGCACCGCCGCCGATCGCACCCAGGCCGCTCGGCTGGCCGTTGTTCGAACTGATCTTCACGGCCCGAACGCTGTCGACCGTGCCCATGCGGACCGTCTCTTCGCGTTGCGCCTGCGACGCCGTGTAGACGTCTGCAGAACTGCTGTTATACGCACACCCCGACATGGCCAGTGAACCGGCAATCAAGGCGGCCACTACCAGGCGACTCGTTGTTCTCATTCCCTAACTCCAATAGCTTGCGGTATTACTGCAGGTCGTATCCGAACGCCTGCTTGAACCGTTCGTTGATCTCCGCCCGGCTGGGCGCGTAGTTTTGCGGGCCCTGGTGTTCGATCTTCAGCGCGCCCATCAGGCTCGCCAGACGGCCGGTGGTCGCCCAGCCAAGCTTGTTCTCGATGCCGTACAGCAAGCCGCCGCGGAACGCGTCGCCGCAACCTGTAGGATCGAGCACCTGCTGTGCCTTGACTGCCGGAATATCTTCGATGCCCCCGGCATGATGGATCTTCGCGCCTTGCTCGCCGAGCGTGATAATCAGCGCCTCGACCTTGCCGGCGATCTCTTCGATCGACCAACCCGTTTTGTTGCTCACCAGTTTGGCTTCGTAATCGTTGACAGCTACATAAGTAGCAAGTTCAATCATACGGCGCAGAGACGCGCCGTCGAACAGCGGCAAACCTTGGCCCGGATCGAAGATAAACGGCACGCCGGCCGCTGCCAGGTGCTCGGAGTGCTGGATCATGCCGTCATAGCCATCAGGGGCGACGATGCCGAGCGTGATGCCTTTTGCTTCATCGGCACGATTCAGATGCGACTGCATCATCGCGCCCGGGTGGAAGGCGGCGATCTGATTGTTTTCCAGATCGGTGGTGATCATCGCTTGCGCCGAGTGGGTGTCCGGCACCAGGAGCACGTTTTCCGTCGACAGGCCGAGCTGCTTGAAGCGGTCCATGTAGAGCTGCGCGTCGATCGCGCCGAGCGTCCCCATGATGCGCGCGTCGCCGCCGAGCAGATGCAGCGAGTAGGCAATGTTGCCCGCGCAGCCGCCGAATTCCCGGCGCATCGTCGGCACGAGAAAGCTCACGTTCAGGATGTGGACCTGCTCCGGCAGGATGTGATCCCGAAAGCGACCCTCGAAGGTCATGATGTTGTCGTAGGCGAGCGAACCGCAAATCAGCGTAGCCAAGGCGAGCGTTCCTGTAAAAATCGATAAAGAGAATGGGCGCGACGACGTGACAGCGCCGCGCACGAAGCGCGGCGCCGGGGTTCGTGCGCGAAGGTTTTACTTCAGCGCGGCGAGTGCTGCGTCGTAGTTCGGCTCGTTCTTGATTTCGCCGACCAGCTCAGCATGCACGACCTTGTCGTTTTCGTCGACGACCACCACGGCGCGTGCCGTCAGACCCGTCAGCGGGCCGCTCGTCACGTCGACGCCGTAGGCTTGCGCGAATTCATGGCCGCGGAACGTGGACGCTGTCACGACGTTCTCGATGCCTTCCGTCGTGCAGAAGCGCGATGCGGCGAACGGCAGGTCGCCCGACACGACGATCACAGCCGTGTTGCTCAGCTTGGCCGCGGCTTCGTTGAACTTGCGGGTCGAGGTGGCGCAGGTCGGCGTGTCGAGGCTCGGGACGATGTTCAGCACCTTGCGCTTGCCGGCAAAGTCAGCCAGCGACAGCGGCTTCAGATCCTTGCCCACCAGCGAGAAGGCGGGGGCATTCTGGCCCACGGTCGGGAACGTGCCGGCTACTTCGATCGGGTTGCCACCCAGCGTGACTTGACTCATGTTGTTGTGCTCCGAAAATTCGTCAGTAATGACGGTGAACACGCCCGGTCAGTGCCGAGCGCGCAAGGATGCGTTACGGATAAAAAATCTGTACGCGGAAATTGGAAGCGACCGCATTGCCCGTGTCGAGATGGACGATCATGGTCTGGGTCGTGTGCGCCGGCAGGCCGGCTGCGATCGGCGTGCCGGGTGGGACGTAGTCTTGCGGCCACAGCACGCGGCGCACGGCGACATTATTCTGGTCGTCGAGTAGCGTGAGTTCGATGGCAGGGTAGGCCAGCGCAACGTTGAAGCGGTTGCGCAGCGGCATCTTCAGTTCGAGCTTGTGTGGGCCGTCGATCTGCCGCAGATCGGACGGTTCGACCTGCAACCCGTCGATGTCGTGTGGCGGCGTGATCTGGCAGCCGAGCTGCGCACAGACCTTCGCATAGAGCGTCTGTGAACGCGGGAAGTCGACCTGCACGGTTTCGCGCTGCCACCAGGCGAGCTGCGCGAGCAGCGCGATAACCAGCAGCGCCGCGACTACCGAGCCCGCGATGATCCAGCCGAGGCGACGCGGTTCGGCTGGGCGCGTTTCGCGTACCACCGGGAAGGGATCGACGCCGTCATGCACCGGCTGGACTGTGAAAGGCTCGCCGCTCGATCCAAATGAAGCTGCGCCCGGGCCGGCCGTGCCTGAGCCTCCGCTGCCAGCGCCCAGACCGCCAGCGGCACCCAAACCGGTCGCGGCACCTAAGCCGGCCGCGCCTAAGCCGGCCGCGCCTAAGCCGGCCGCGCCGAAATGCGGTTCATTGTCAGGAATGCCATGCAAGGTGGCCGGCTCGTTCAGAACCGGTTCGTCTGCATGAGCAAGATGCTCAGCGGAGCGCTCGGTCTTGTGCCAGACCCGCGGCGCGGCTTCCGCCGGCGCGTTGGCCGAGGCAGCGGAAGGCTCACGCGGGCCGCTCACCGGCGCGTCAGGCTCGTAGGCGAAGGGTTCGAGCGGCGCATCCGCGAGAATGGGTTCGTCGTCGGGCGGAATCGGCGTGGTGAAGGTGCTCGCCGGCAGTTCCGGCTCGGTCGCATGGCGCGGTGTGACCGCGACGCCTGCGCCGGTGGAAACCGGCGTGAGCGGCAGGTTGCTGGCGTTGTGGAGCAGACGGTTGTCGATTACAGCGTCAGCCGCCGGTGCCCACGGATCCCAGGCTTCAGCGCTGAAATCGGGGTCCTTGGGACGTATGCCGGACAAGGCTTCGATCGCCGCAGCCGCGGCAACTGGCTTGGCGGAGGAGAAGTCGCCGCCGTCGTTCAGTTCGAACAGGCTGCTGGATGCGTCGAATACTTCATGGCAATGCCCGCAACGCACGAGGCCGCGGCGCAGCGCGAGCTGCGCCGGTTGCAGGCGGAAGACGGTTTCGCAGAAGGGGCAACGCGTCGCCAGGAGCATATTGAGCCGGTAAGCCGAAAGGCCGTTGGTTGGACAATACGCCTTATTCTAATGGCTTTCGCGGCGCGTTCCCGAGAGACATACCCAACCTTCGTGTTCGCGCCATACGCCAATGTCGATCCATCGTGCGTAGACCTCCGCCACTTCGTCCGCCTGGCGCGCCAGGATGCCCGACAGCGCGATCCGGCCGCCCGGCTTGACCTTCGACGACAGCATCGACGCCATCAGTTTGAGCGGATTCGACAGGATATTGGCGACCACGATATCGAACTCGCCGGTGGGGCATTCGTCAGGCAAACCGTACGTGACTTCCGCCCGGTTGCGCTCGCTGTTGTGACGTGCCGACTCGACCGCTTGCGGGTCGATATCGATGCCGTACACCGGGTTGGCGCCGCACTTCTTCGCGAGGATTGCGAGGATGCCCGAGCCGCAGCCATAGTCGAGCACGGATTGCTCCACTTTGACCGATTGCTCCAGCCACTCCATACACAGACGTGTCGTGGGATGGCTGCCGGTTCCGAATGCGAGGCCAGGATCGAGTTCCAGCACGAGGGCGTCCGGATCCGGTGCGTCGTGCCACGAGGGCACGACCCAGATGCGCTCGCCGATTGAAATCGGATCGAATTGCGATTGCGTGAGACGCACCCAATCCTGCTCTTCGACTTCACGCACGGTGAACGAAGGCGCGGGATCGAGGCCCAGCTCATTGGCCGCCGCGGTGAGCAGCACCGCCGGCTCGTGTTCCGGCGCGAGCAGCGCGATCACGCGCGAACGCTGCCACGCCGTGCGATCCGGCGTGAGGCCGGGCTCGCCGAACAGCGGCTGCTCGTCGGGCGTGTCGGCGTCCGCATCTTCAACCGATACGGACAGCGCACCCAACTCGAGCAGCGCATCGGAGAACTCCTCCGCGTACTCGCGTGCCAGCTCGGCGATCAGTTCCCGGTAGCTCATGACTTACGCTTCTTCCGGCGCGGCTTGCTGCTTCGCGGCCAACCGGTTTTCGAGGTAGTGAATGCTGGTGCCGCCTTCAACGAACTTCGCGTCCAGCATCAGCTCGCGGTGCAGCGGGATGTTGGTCTGAATGCCTTCGACCACCATTTCCGACAGTGCGATGCGCATCCGCTTGATCGCCTGTTCACGCGTCGCGCCGTAAGCGATCAGCTTGCCGATCATCGAATCGTAGTTCGGCGGCACGAAATAGCCATTGTAGGCGTGCGAATCGACGCGGATGCCGGGGCCGCCCGGCATATGCCACGACGTCAAACGTCCCGGCGACGGAATGAACTTGAACGGATCTTCTGCGTTGATCCGGCATTCGATCGCGTGACCCTTGAAGACGATGTCGCGCTGACGGAACGCGAGCTTCTCGCCGGCCGCGATACGGATCTGTTCCTGGACGATATCGACGCCCGTGATCAGCTCGGTCACCGGATGCTCGACCTGCACGCGCGTGTTCATTTCGATGAAATAGAACTCGCCGTTTTCGTACAGGAATTCGAACGTACCCGCGCCGAGGTAGCCCATCTTCTTGCAGGCGTCCGCGCAACGATCGCCGATGCGATCGATCAGGCGGCGCGCGATGCCCGGCGCCGGCGCTTCTTCGATCACTTTCTGGTGACGGCGCTGCATCGAGCAATCGCGCTCGCCCAGCCAGACCGCGTTTTTGAACGAGTCGGCCAGGATCTGAATTTCGATGTGCCGCGGGTTCTCCAGGAATTTCTCCATGTAGACCTGCGGATTGCCGAAGGCACGGCCGGCTTCTTCGCGCGTCATATTGACCGCGTTGACCAGCGCCGCTTCGGTGTGGACCACGCGCATGCCGCGGCCACCGCCGCCGCCAGCGGCCTTGATGATCACCGGGTAGCCGACCTGGCGGGCAATTTTCACGATCTCTTTCGGATCGTCCGGTAACGCGCCTTCAGACCCCGGCACGCAGGGCACGCCGGTCTTGATCATGGTTTGCTTGGCGGTCACCTTGTCGCCCATCATCCGGATGGTTTCCGGGCGCGGGCCGATGAAGGTGAAGCCGGACTGCTCGACGCGCTCGGCGAAGTCAGCGTTTTCCGACAGAAAGCCGTAGCCTGGGTGGATCGCCTCGGCGTCCGTCACTTCTGCCGCGCTGATCAGCGCCGGCATGTTCAGGTAGCTGAGATTCGAAGGCGCCGGGCCGATACAGACCGCCTCGTCGGCGAGCTTCACGTACTTGGCTTCCTTGTCGGCTTCCGAATAGACGACGACCGTCTTGACGCCGAGTTCGCGGCAGGCGCGCTGGATACGAAGCGCGATCTCGCCACGATTGGCAATGAGGATTTTTTCAAACATAGCGGATTTTCGACTCATCAATAGGCGCCAGGTTGATCACAACACAGGCTGCCTCAGAGGATCGGTCGCGCGCCTCGGGAGGGCAGGCGCGCGGGCGGCAAGCGCAAAAAAAGCGCAAAGCGTGCCGCGTTAGCCGACCAGGAACAACGGTTGGCCGTATTCGACCGCCTGGCCATTCTCGACGAGGATTTCCTTCACCACGCCTGACTTGTCCGACTCGATTTCGTTGAGCAGCTTCATCGCTTCGATGATGCAGATCGTCTGGCCTTCCTTGACCGTGTCGCCCACCTGGACGAACGGTTCGGCGCCCGGCGACGGCGCGCGGTAGAAGGTGCCGACCATCGGCGAGGTCACCACGTGGCCTTGCGGCGCGACGGGGGCCGGCGTCGCGGGAGCGCTTGCAGCAGCCGGCGCTTCGCCGCCTACCATCGGTGCCGGCTGCGCATATTGCGGAGCATACGAAGCGGACGGTTGCACGTAAACCGGCGGCGCATTCTTGACGATGCGGACCTTGCCTTCGCCTTCAGTCACTTCGAGTTCGGAAATACCGGACTCCGAGACGAGGTCGATCAGAGTTTTCAGTTTACGTAGATCCATCAGGAAGCCCCTTTCAATGCGTAAAGTGCCGGCGCATACGCTGCCGGCTCAAATTAGACGTGTTTGGAATCAGCCGCGCGATGAGCCGGCGGACAGCCGGTCGAGCGCGAATTCGAGCGCGTACATGTACCCCTTCCAGCCAAGGCCGCAAATCACGCCCTCTGCCTGGTCGGAGAAATACGAGTGATGCCGGAACGGTTCGCGGCGATGTACGTTCGACAGATGAATCTCGACGAACGGGATGCCGACCCCCGCCAGTGCATCCCGAACAGCCACGCTGGTGTGCGTGTACGCGGCGGGATTGATCAGTATGAAATCGGTTTGTTCGGTCCGGGCGGATTGGATGCGATCGACCAGGGCGCCTTCATGATTGCTCTGGAACGACGCGAGTTCGACGCCTGCGTCCGCTGCGCGGTCCGCCAGTGCCTGATCGATCTGCGGCAACGTCACGCGGCCGTAGACCTCGGGTTCCCGGGTGCCGAGAAGATTGAGGTTGGGGCCGTGCAGTACCAGCAGTCGCGTCATGGTCGCTTCTTTTTCCGTGGAATTGGGCGCACTTTAGCGCTGATTAGAGAAACTTGTCTAGTTTCCTGCGCGTTCGGAACGATCTCAGCGGCCTTTCGCCGCGTCTCCGGGCGCCCATCTTCTCTCAAATTTGAGCGATTTGCGCGTAATTTCGCGCCATTTGCCCCTATCTGATCGTCAAAAGAATGTGAAATTTAGAGCGCGTCAAGCGTCTGTTTCAGCGCTTTGGGGTCGATTTGCCCTAATTTTGTCGAGCGGATGTTGCCTTTCGCGTCAATAACGACGGTAAACGGCAGCCCGCCGGCGGTATTGCCGAACGCGCGCGCGAGGTCGGCGCCGCCGAACCCGGTCACATAGACCGGGTAGGCTACTTTCACCTTCTGCAGGAACGCTTGGACATTTTTGTCCGAATCGACGCCAAGTCCTACGAACTGGATTCCTTTCTTCGCATATTCGCGCTGAAGTTGCGAAAGAGCGGGCATCTCTTCGACACACGGTCCGCACCACGACGCCCAGAAGTTGACGACGATTGGGTGGCCTTTAAGCAAACTTAGCGATTGGGGCTTGCCGTCGACGCTCGTGACGGGTGCGGCCCAAAGTTGGTCGACTGCGCTTTGCGTGGAGGCGGGCTCGGCCGCGTGAGCCACTTCCGGGCTGCCGTTCAGCAAATGATTGGCCAGTACCCCGCCGCCCGCAGCGGCGACCGCGACAAGCGCGCCTGCCAGAATCCGTCTCGTATTCATTCCAGGTCTGTCTAATTAGTTGAAGGGGTGACGCCGCTACTGTCGAGCAGCGCCTGAACCGCCTGCTGGTTCGCGCGGGCAGTGCGGCCGCGCGCGTCGGCCCGGACCGCGCCGCGTAAGTCGTCCGTTTCGTACAGGGCGACGTGGATGCCGGCCGGCTCACCATCGCGGCCTTCGTTCATTGGGCGCCACAGGAAACTCAGCGTCTCGACGTAGCCGCGACCGGCAAAATGCCGCGTCTCCGAAACGTCGTACTGGATGTTGGCGTTCAGAAAATAGATCGCGACTTCTTTCGGGTTGTCGCAGAACACCTGAAGGTGAATATCGGAGTGTTCGCCGGCCGTGCCGCCGAGCACCGCGCCGGTCAGATACGGATTGAACGGCGCGAGCCGCTCCATCCAGTCTATGGCAATGCGGCGGAGCCGCCGCAGCAGCGCCGGCTGGCTGTCACCCTGGAAGAGCGACTGATATTCACGGATTTCTTCTTCGATCTGGTCGTTATCCGGCAACCATTCGCCGGCAACACGGCTCTCGCCGACTACCTGCCGTGCCGCTTTACGCTTGGCCGTTGCGTAGTCCAGACCGTCTTCAGCGATCATCCGGGCAGCCGCGATGGCGATTTCCTCGCGCACGCGCTGCGGATCGAAATGTGATTTGCGAACCATCTCTGAATCATACTAGAGATTGGTGTCAGTCCTTTCTGGGCGGTTCGCGCAGGGCGCTTTGCGTGGGCAACGCGAGCGACTACCTGGCCTGCCCCGTTCGTAGGGCGATTCAGAGGCGTCGGTTACAATAGCGTCCTTTGCAGACGGTCGTTTCGACCGCTTTCTTGCACTCCCATCCTCGCAAAATACGCCCGCACGGCACGACAGGCTTATGCACATCCACATCCTCGGTATCTGCGGCACGTTCATGGGCGGACTCGCGGTCCTCGCGCGCGGCGCGGGTCACACCGTGACGGGCTGCGACGCCGGCGTCTATCCGCCAATGAGTACGCAACTCGAGGCACAAGGCATTCGTCTGATCGAAGGTTATGACGCTGAGCAGTTGAACGGCCTCAACGCCGATCTGTTCGTGATCGGCAATGTGGTGACGCGCGGCAACCCGCTGATGGAAGCGATTCTCGATCGCGGCCTGCCTTACGTCTCCGGTCCGCAGTGGCTCGGCGAGCACGTGCTGAACGGTAAATGGGTGCTGGCGGTGGCCGGCACGCACGGCAAGACCACTACCAGTTCGATGCTGACCTGGCTGCTTGAAGACGCAGGTCTCAATCCGGGTTTCCTGATCGGCGGTGTACCGCTGAACTTCGGCGTTTCGGCGCGGCTGACCGATTCCAGCTTCTTTGTGATCGAAGCCGACGAGTACGACACGGCCTTTTTCGACAAGCGTTCCAAGTTCGTTCACTACCGGCCGAAAACCGCGATCCTGAATAACCTCGAGTTCGATCACGCCGACATTTTCCCGGATCTGGCCGTGATCGAAACGCAGTTCCATCATCTGATCCGTACAGTGCCGGGCATCGGCCGGATTGTCACGAACGGTCGTGAAGACGCGCTGGAGCGCGTGCTGACGCGCGGTTGCTGGAGCGAAGTGGAGCGGTTCGGCGTGCAAGGCGGTTGGGAAACCCTGCCGGCGGACGACGGTGTGCCCGTCGACGAGCGTTTCGCCGTGTATCACAACAGCGAGCGCGTCGGTGTCGTCGAGTGGCAGGTGCAGGGTGAACACAACCGCATGAACGCGCTTGCCGCGATCGCCGCCGCGCGCCATGTGGGCGTGCCGCCGGCGCAAGCCGCGAAGTCGCTGGCGAGCTTCCGGAATGTGAAGCGCCGAATGGAAGTGCGCGGCAGCGTCGACGGCGTGACCGTCTATGACGATTTCGCCCACCACCCCACGGCGATCGAAACCACGGTGGCCGGGCTGCGCGCCCGTGTCGGCCGCGAAAACACGCGCATCCTGGCCGTGCTGGAACCGCGCTCGAACACCATGAAGCTCGGTGTGATGAAGGCACAACTGCCGGCGAGTCTGGCCGACGCCGATCTGGTGTTCGGCTATGGCGCGCCGACCGGCCGCGACGCGCTCGGCTGGGATCTCGGCGAAGCGCTCGCGCCGCTCGGCGGCAAAGCGCAGGCTTTCGACAATCTCGGCGCGCTGGTCAAAGGGGTGGTTCACGCGGCGCGCCCCGGCGACCAGATTCTGGTGATGAGCAACGGCGGCTTCGGCGGCGTGCATCAGAAGCTGCTTGAGGCGTTGTCCGCGGCACTTTCCGCGCGAGGCACTTCGTGATCCTCTATCTGCACGGTTTCCGTTCGTCACCCAATTCGTTCAAGGCGCGCGTGCTGGCCGCACGTCTCGTCGAACTCGGCCGCAGTGATGAATGGTGCTGCCCGATGCTGCCGGTTTCGCCGTTCGAGACCGTGGCGCTCGCCGAATCGCTGGTGAAGGCTGCGGAACCGGACAACATCACGGTGATCGGCAGTTCGCTTGGCGGCTACTTCGCCACGCATCTCGCCGAAAAGCACGGCTGGCCGGCGGTGCTGCTGAATCCGGCCGTCGTGCCGCAACGTGACCTGAGTGCCTATCTCGGCGAGCAGCCGTTATGGCACGGCGGCGGCAGCATTACGGTCGAACCGCATCATCTGGACGAGCTGCGCGCGCTCGGCGTCGCGTCGATCACGCGGCCTGAACGCTATTATTTGATGGCCGCCACTGGCGACGAAGTGCTCGATTACCGTGAAATGCTTGCGCACTATCCGGGCGCGCGCACTACGCTGATCGAAGGGAGTGATCACGCGATCAGCGAATTCGCGCAATACGTCGACGATGTACTGGCCTTTTGCGATGCCGAAGACGTCGAGCCGCCGGCGCCGCGCGAAGCGGCCTGACAGCCCCGACGATCCTGCAGCGAGGCTGTTGCGGATCACCAGAATCATGCCGCCGGCGCGCGCGTATCGCGCCGCGGATCCACTACCACGAACACGTTGCCGTGCCGCGCACGCAGTGACCGATAGCTGAACCCAATCGGGCGCGCCGGCAGATGCAAGTCAGAACGAGAGTATTGAGTGAACGTTTTCTTCGAGGAATCGGGCAGTTTCAAGGCGGGCAGCGTGCTGTCGCGCCAGGGCGATGCGTTTCAGGTCGAGCTGCCGGGCGGCCGGCGCGCCAAGGTGCGCGCGAAAGATGTGCTGATCGAATTCGAAAAACCGACCGCCGGCGAATTGATGCAACAGGCGGACGCCGCCGCACAGGATATCGATCTCGACTTCCTGTGGGAATGCGCGCCGGATGACGAATTTCCGTTTGCCACGCTGGGCGCAGAGTACTTCGGCGACACGTTTGGTTCGATCGAGCGCGCGGCGCTGGTGCTGCGCATGCATGGCGCGCCGGTGTACTTCCGCCGCAAGGGCCGCGGCATGTATCAGCGCGCGCCGCAGGAGCAACTCAAGATGGCGCTCGCCGGGCTGGAGCGCAAGCGTCAGCAGGCGCTGGTGCAGGCCGGCTTCGAAGACGAACTGAAGGCAGGCCGTTTGCCGGAAGGCTTCAGCGGCAGCAAGGCGCTGGCTTTGCTCACCCGGCCGGACAAAAACACGATCGAATACAAGGCGCTCGAAGGCGCGGCAGCGGCGCGTGGCATCTCGCAGGCGCGTTTGATGCTTGAGTGCGGTGCTATTCCGTCGGCCCGTGCGTTGCACGAGGCGAAATTCCTTTCCGAATTTTTCCCGCACGGCACCGGTTTTCCGCCAGTCACGGTCGGCGCGCTGCCCGAAGATCTTCCGGAAGCCGATGTACAGGCATTCTCGATCGACGACATCACCACGACTGAAATCGACGATGCGTTCTCCGTCGAGCATCTGGCCGACGGCCGTGTGCGGATCGGCGTGCACATCGCCGCGCCGGCGCTCGGTATCGCGCGTGGCGACGATGTCGATGCGATCGCGCGCACGCGTTTGTCGACCGTCTATATGCCGGGCGACAAGATCACGATGCTGCCGGATAGCGTTGTCGAAGCGTTCACGCTGGCTGAAGGCGGCTTGCGGCCGGCTTTGTCGCTGTATGTGATCATCAATCGCGAGACGCAGGAAATCGTGGCTAGCGAAACCCGCGCCGAGCGCGTGTTCGTGAAGAACAATTTGCGCCACAACACGCTGGACGAACTGGTCACCGAAGAGGCGCTCGCCGCCGGCACCGGCGACTATCCGCACAAGGAAGACATTGCCGTGCTGTGGCCGTTCGCGCAGGCGTTGTTCGAAAAGCGTCAGACTGCGCGCGCCGGTTACGGCCTGCCCCGCGAAGTGCAGCGCAACACCGATTTCAACTTCTACGTGGAAGACGAGCACATCACGATTACGCCGCGCCGGCGCGGATCGCCGCTCGATACGATTGTCGCGGAGCTCGCGATTCTCGCCAATTCGTCGTGGGGCGCGTTCCTGCACGACCACGGTGTGCCGGGCATCTACCGCACACAACGTGCGTTCGGCGCGCCGACTGGTCCGAAACGCACGCGCATGCAGACCAACGCCGCGCCGCACGAAGGACTGGGCGTCACGCAATACGCGTGGAGCACGTCGCCGCTGCGTCGCTACGTCGATCTCGTGAACCAGTGGCAGTTGCTCGCCTGCGTGCAGCATGGCGTCACCGCAAAACTGGCGGCGCCGTTCAAGCCTAAAGACGCCGATCTGTTCGCCGTCGTGCAAGGTTTCGACGACACCTACACCGCGTATGCCGATCACCAGCGCCGCATGGAGTATTTCTGGTGCCTGCGGTGGCTGAAACAGGAGAACCGGAAGCAGGTGGTGGCGTCGGTGGTGAAGGGCGATCTCGTGCGCCTTGAAGAGATTCCGCTGCTGCTGCATGTGCCGGGTCTCGGCGTGCATGCACGCGGTACGCGTTTGCAGATGGAAGTGATGTCGATTGACGAACTGACCGTCGAAGCGTCCGTGCGGCTGCTGCACGTGCTCGACGCGCCGACTGTGACGAGCGGCGGCGAAGCTGAGGAAGCCGACGAGAGTGAAGAGGAAATCATCGACGTGGCGGATGAAAGCGCTGAAGGCGAAGCCGAGGCGCAAGCCGAAGCGGACCTCGACGGCGGTGCAACTGAGCAGGGCGACGCCGAAAACGGCGACGGTGCCAGCGATGCGGCAACCGATCAGCAACATGTAGCGGAGCCGGGGCGATGATCGCCAGCGCTTCACGCGACCGCTACGCGGTCATCGGCAACCCGGTCGGGCATAGCAAATCGCCGTTCATTCATGGCCGCTTTGCCGCGCAGACCGGCGAGCCGATCGAGTACGGGCACCTGCTCGCGCCCGTGGATGCATTCGTGCCGCATGTGCGCGCTTTTATCGAAGCGGGCGGCCGTGGCCTGAACGTGACGGTGCCGTTCAAGCTCGACGCGCACGCGTTCGCCAACACCCTGTCGCCGCGCGCGGCGGCGGCTGGCGCGGTGAACACCCTGCGGTTCGACGCGGGCGGCATCTACGGTGACAACACGGACGGCTTTGGCCTCGTGCGAGACATCGAAGTCAATCTCGGCGTTTCGCTGAAGGACGCGCGGATTTTGCTGCTCGGTGCGGGCGGCGCTGCGCGCGGCGTCGTGCTGCCGATGCTGGACCGCGCGCCGCACACGCTGACGATTGTCAACCGTACTGCGGCGAAGGCCGAAGCGCTCGTCGACCAGTTTGCGCAAGCTGCGGGCGACGCCGCTTGCCGTCTGACCGGCGGCAGCGCGCGAGCGATTGAGGCGGGCGAGTACGACGTGATCGTCAACGCGACGGCGGGTAGTCTGGATGCTTCGTTGCCCGAGTGCGACGACCGCGCGTTCGGCAGCGGGACGCTCGCTTACGACATGATGTACGGCGCGCATCCGACGGTGTTCATGGAACACGCGCAGAAGCTGGGTGCGCGCGGCGCCGACGGTCTCGGCATGCTGGTCGAGCAGGCAGCCGAATCGTTTTACGTGTGGCGAGGTGTGCGGCCCGACAGCGCGCCGGTGCTGGCCGAATTGCGTGCGCTGTTGACGGCGCCGTCGCACGTCTAGACCGCTGTTTTACTTTCCGGAACTCACCGACTCGGGGATTGAGACCACGATGACAGCAACGCGGCGCGCGAGCCGGCCAGGTCCGGCGCGATGGATGTTTTATCTGGGCGCCGTGGTGGCGATTGCTTGGCTTGCGACGCAGGCGTTTTACTTCGCGCAGATCGCGGTGTGGAATTACGTGAATCCCCAGTCGACAGCTTTCATGCGCTCGGATGCGTGGCAGTTGTCGGAAGATCGGCCTGATCTGTCTGTGCAGCATACATGGGTGCCGTATGAGCAGATTTCACACAATCTGAAGCGGGCGATTATCGCTTCCGAAGACGCGAATTTCGTGACTAACAATGGCTACGAGACGGATGCCATTTTGCAGGCGTGGGAGCGGAATAAGACCAAGGGCAAGATTGTTCGCGGCGGCTCGACGATCACCCAGCAGTTGGCGCGGAATCTGTTTTTGTCGCGGGAGAAGAGTTACATCCGCAAGGGTCAGGAATTGATCATCACGTGGATGCTCGAGACGCTGATGGACAAGCAGCGGATCTTTGAGATTTATCTCAACTCCGTTGAGTGGGGGAATGGGGTTTATGGTGCTGAGGCGGCCGCGCATTATTACTACAAGACGTCCGCTGCTAAATTGACTGCTGGGCAGTCGGCCCGTTTGGCGGTGATGCTGCCGCAGCCAAAGTACTTCGACGAGCACAGGGGCTCGGGGTATCTCGCCCAGCGTTCGCGTGTGATTGCCCGGCGGATGGGGGCGGCGGAATTGCCGGATTAAGGTTTTGTTTTTGCCTGTTCGGCGGGGGTGTTTTTGATTGCCTACGGCGTTGGGTTTTTCTTGATCTGATGCGTGTTCGGCGCTTGTTTGTCTGTGTTTTTATGGCGTTGGCCTTTCCTTGATTTCTTAGTGGTCTATTAGCGTCGCCCCTGTGCGGGGCGGGCACTTACTTCTCTTTGCCGCCGCGAAGAGAAGTAAGCAAGAGAAAGCGGCTCAAACCGCTAATTCTTAAGCGGGTCCCCCGCAAGCCACGGTAGTGGTGCATCTGGAATTCGTGCCCTCGCACATTCAGCGTTAGTGACAAGGGCGTCATACTTCCGGCGGCGCTGCGCGCGCCGACGCGTATCTCCTGGAACCATCTGATCGTTTTCGCGCACGTCTTCACCCGACGCCGCGGCTTGTCGTTGTGTCTCCAACATTCCCGCAATGCGTCAGCGCTTCAGCCTCTGGTTTCCCGTGCAGACTCGTCCTCGTCGAGGCGAAGCCGATATCCCCCAATGCCTCAAAACGAAGCCCCTGGTTTCCTACGCCCCCGTCTTCGCTAAGGCGACGTCGATGGCTCTCACGGCCTTCAAACGAAGCCCTTGGGTTTCTTTCCAGACTTGTCTCCGGCGAGGCAAAGCCGATGGCCCCACCACGCGTAACCAAAGCCCCGGGTTTCCAAGGCAGCCCCATCCGCGACGCACGCAGTGCGGAGTGGGAGTTGATGAGTGCTGTGTCACTCCGGCTGAATGTGCGAGGACACGGATTCCAGATGCACCACTACGGTGGCTGTGCGGGGGACCCGCTTAAGAATTAGCGGTGTGAGCCGCTTTCTCTTGCTTACTTCTCTTTGCGGCGGTGGCAAAGAGAAGTAAGTGCCCGCCCCGCACAGGGGCGACGCTAACAGACCAATAAGAATTCAAGGAAAGGCCAACGCCATAAAAACACAGACAAACAAACGACGACAACCAACTCACCAAAAGACATCTCCGCCAAAAAACACATCCAAAACCCGCCCGCAGGGCAATCAAAACCACCCCGGCAGGGGAGATCCCATTATATGAATCCAACACTCACATATTGGAGATTTCTCAAAAACCGACCTACAATCCACCCAACGCGCTACCGCTAGCCAGAAAAATTGGCCGCGACCAGCGACAGCAAGAAAAAAACCGGAGACAAGTCAAACCATGCCTAAGACCCAAAGGCAGCACCCGCATGCCCGCGCCATCGGCAACACGCACTGCGCCGCGAGCAAAACAGGCTTCCTCTCCGGCCCCGCGCTGTAAGCGCAAAAAACCACCGAAAAGCTAATCGCCATGAACAAAGCGATGCCCACTCACGCCGTCCGCGCGTCCGAAGCCGAACTGGCACCGCAAGCCGATCACGCGACCGGCGCTGCGCCGCTGCCGGCTGCCCATGCCGCAAAAGCACACCGCGTCAGCGCGCAACCGGCTGTGATCGACGAAATCGCGTTGCCGAGCACGCTGCTCGACATCACGCCGCAACAAGCCGGCACGCAAACGCTGCTGCGTGGCCTCGCGATTCTGGAAGCTGCTGCCGCCGGCGTGCGCGATCTGCGTACCTTCGGCGCGGCGCTCGGCACGACCCGCAGTACCACGCATCGGCTGGTGAGCAGCCTCGTGCAGGCGCGCTATCTGCGGCAAGTGCAAGGCGGCTATCTGCTCGGCCCGAAGCTGATCGAACTCGGCACCATCGCGCTCGAACAGATGCCGCTCACCGCAGTGGCTCGTCAGCATCTCGAATCGCTCGCGGAACAGACACTCGATACGATCCACCTCGGCGTGCGCGACGGTGACGACGTGCTGTACATCGACAAGATCCCCGGCACCCGCGGCCTCGAAATGCGTTCGCGCGTCGGTCACCGGATGCCGCTGGCGTCGACGGGTATCGGTAAAGCCATGATGCTCGACCTCACGCCGGACGTATGGCAGTCGCTCTTCGAAGCATCGCGGCGCGCGCTCGCCGGCGTCAGTTTCAAGCCGGATAACCGCCCGGACGCGGTGACCTTCATGCAGCGTATGACCAACTACGCCGCCGGTGGCTACACCTTCGACCTTGAAGAAAACGAAGCGTCGATCCGTTGCGTTGCGGCGCCGGTGCGCGATGCGTCGGGCGCGGTGGTGGCTGCGCTGTCGGTGGCGAGCACGATTCCGTATATGTCGCTCGAACGCATGGATGAACTGATTCCGGTCGTGCAGCGCGAAGCGCGCGCGATCTCGGAAGAACTCGGCTGGCGTGCCCCGCAACCGGCAACCCGCAGGATCAAACGATGAAGCGAGCGGGTTCTCACACGCACGCGGGCAATCCGGTGAATGATGCCACCGCGACCGCCGACGCCAACCTCCAGCACGCAGCGCTCATTGCGCTTGACTGGGGCACGACGTCGCTGCGCGCCTATCTGTACGACGCGGCCGGCGAGGTGCTGGCGACGCGGGCATCGACGGCCGGCATCATGAATTTGCCGCTTGGCGCCGAGCACGGCGGCTTTGATGCCGCCTTCGAGGACGCGTGCGGCGCCTGGCTCGAGCAGACGCCCGCCGTACCGGTGATCGCAGCCGGTATGGTCGGCAGCGCACAAGGCTGGGTCGAAGCACCGTATGTCGATGCGCCGGCGAATGCCGATGCGCTGGTGGCGGGCATCGTCCGGGTAAAAGCCGCCTGTGGCGCGACGCTGCACATCGTGCCGGGCGTCCTGCAACGCGGCGAACTGCCGAACGTGATGCGCGGCGAGGAAACCCAGATATTCGGCGCACTCGGTCAGGACACAGGGGCCGTGGACAGCAGCAAGCGCACACTGATCGGCTTGCCGGGCACCCACGCGAAATGGGCCGTCGTGGAGGCGGGGCGCATCGAGCGCTTTCATACCTTCATGACCGGAGAAGTGTTCGCGGCATTGCGCGAACACACTATTCTCGGGCGCACGATGATCACGCCGGATCGTCCTGATAACGAAGCATTTCTGCGCGGCGTGAACATCGCCCGCGACAAAGGTCAGGCGGGAATGCTGGCCACCGTATTCAGCGCGCGCACGCTAGGCCTTACTGGACAACTTTCACGCGAACAGCAGCCAGACTATCTGTCGGGCTTGCTGATCGGGCACGAACTGGCCGGTCTCGAAGCCGTGCTCACGCAACAGCAAAGCTCGCTCGCGCGGCAGCACTTGCGCCTGATCGGCAATGAAGCGCTGTGCGAACGCTATCGCGTGGCGCTTGCGCAATTCGGCTGCACGCACGCGGAGCTGGTGAAGCACGCTACCGAGCGCGGTCTGTGGCGTGTCGCCACCCAGGCGGGGCTCGTCAATCCCACGCCTCAAGCGGCGCACGTCGGCTAACCGGCAGCGCCGCCGCCTACGAAACAAGGAAACGAGATGCAACCTCACATCAATCTTCCCGCCCCGTACATGCCGCATGCGGGTCTGATCGCGGCGTTCGAGGTCTGTCCGCTGATCGCGATCATGCGCGGTGTGACGCCTGCGGATGCCGCCGAGCACGGTCAGGCGCTTTACGAAGCCGGCTTTCGCATCGTCGAAGTGCCGTTGAATTCGCCGCGGCCGTTCGACAGCATCGCGGCGATCCGCAAAGCGTTGCCGGCCGATGCGATCGTCGGTGCGGGCACGGTGCTGCATTCCAGTTTCGTGAATGACGTGAAGTCGGCGGGCGGCGAGCTGATCGTGATGCCGCATAGCGACCCGGAGGTCGTCGGTGCCGCGAAAGCGCAAGGCATGGCCTGCGCGCCGGGCGTGGCGACGCCGAACGAAGCCTTCATCGCGCTGAAAAATGGCGCTGACGTGCTGAAGATGTTCCCCGCTGAGCAACTCGGCTGCCAGGTCGTAAAGGCGTGGCGCGCGGTAATCGCGGCAGAAGTACCGCTGGTGCCGGTCGGCGGGATCACGCCGGACAATATGGGCCCGTTCCTCAGCGCCGGCGCAAATGGCTTCGGCCTCGGCTCGGCGCTGTACAAGCCGGGTCAGAGCGTCGCTGTGACGGCGTCGCATGCGAAGGCGTTTATCAACGGGTTGCGTATCGCCCGCGCAGGTGCGAAGAAATGAAGCGGCTTGCCGGCAAAGCTGCGTTGATCACCGGCGCTGGGCGTGGCATCGGTGCGGCGATCGCGCTTGCGTTTGCGCGCGAAGGCGCGGCGGTCGTGCTGGCTGAACTCGATATGGAAACCGCGCAGCAGACGGCCGAGCAGATCAAGCTGCAAACCGGCGGACGCGCGCTGGCGGTGCAGACGGATGTGACGCAGTCGGCGTCGGTTCAGCACGCGGTGAGCGAGGCCGAACACGCGTTCGGCGCGCTCGACGTGCTCGTCAACAACGCCGGTATCAACGTGTTCTGCGATCCGCTGACGATGACCGACGACGACTGGCGCCGCTGCTTCGCGGTCGATCTCGACGGCGTATGGAACGGGTGCCGCGCGGTGTTGCCGGGTATGGTCGAACGCGGCGCGGGCAGCATCGTGAATATCGCGTCCACGCATGCGTTCAAGATCATTCCGGGGTGTTTTCCGTACCCAGTCGCGAAGCACGGCGTGATCGGTCTGACGCGCGCGCTTGGCATCGAATACGCGCCGCGCAATGTGCGGGTCAACGCGATCGCGCCGGGGTATATCGAAACGCAATTGACGCACGACTGGTGGAACGAACAAGCCGATCCGGCGGCCGCGAAGCAGGCGACGCTTGATCTGCAACCGATGAAGCGCATCGGCCGCCCGGAAGAAGTGGCGATGACGGCGGTGTTTCTCGCCTCGGATGAAGCGCCGTTCATCAACGCCACCTGCATCACGGTGGATGGCGGTCGCTCGGTGCTGTATCACGACTGAACGTAGCGGACCAGCACGCAACAGGAAGCGGAACCCGCAGCGCCAGCACAAGAACAGGCAATAGGAAAAGAAGCAAACAGGCAGCAGGAACAGGCCAGAACAAAGCACCCAGGTTTCACCGGACGACGCGCTGGCCGCGTGTGTCACAACCGGTACAAGAAGACGCGGCCGATACCTTCTCGTTATCAATTAGTCAGGAGACACGCATCATGAAACGAAGAATTTTCCTCACGCTGGCAGCAGCGGCGACGGGTGTGCTCTTCAATGCACCGGTCGCGCAAGCCGCGGATCCGGTCAAGATCGGCTTTCTCGTGAAGCAGCCGGAAGAACCGTGGTTCCAGGACGAATGGAAGTTCGCGGAAATGGCCGCCAAGGAGAAGGGCTTCACGCTGGTGAAGATCGGCGCGCCGTCGGGCGAGAAGGTCATGAGCGCAATCGACAACCTGTCGGCTCAGAAAGCGCAAGGTTTTGTGATCTGCACGCCTGACGTCAAGCTCGGACCGGGCATCGTTGCCAAGGCGAAGGCCGACGGCCTGAAGATGATGACGGTCGACGACCGCCTCGTCGACGGCGCGGGCAAGCCGATCGCGTCGGTGCCGCATATGGGCATCTCGGCGTACAACATCGGCAAGCAGGTGGGCGACGGCCTGGCTGCGGAAATCAAGAAGCGTGGCTGGGACATGAAAGATGTGGGCGCAATCGACGTGACCTACAACCAGTTGCCTACCGCCGTTGACCGTACCACCGGTGCAACCGCTGCACTCGTCGCCGCTGGTTTCCCGAAGGCCAACGTGATTGAAGCGCCGCAAGCGAAGACCGACACGGAAAACGCCTTCAACGCAGCCAACATCGCGTTCACCAAGAACCCGCAGTTCAAGCACTGGGTGGCTTACGCGCTGAACGACGAAGGTGTGCTCGGCGCGGTGCGCGCAGCGGAAGGCCGCGGCTTCAAGGCGGACAACATGATCGGTATCGGCATCGGCGGTTCGGACTCGGCATTGAACGAGTTCAAGAAGCCGACGCCGACCGGCTTCTACGGCACGGTCATCATCAGCCCGAAGCGTCACGGCGAAGAAACCTCGACGCTGATGTACGACTGGATCACGCAAGGCAAGGAACCGCCGATGCTCACGCTGACGACCGGCATGCTGGCTACGCGTGACAACGTCGCCGATGTGCGCCAGAAGATGGGCCTCGCGGCAAATTAAGCAGCTGTAGCGTAGTCAAATGAAGTGAACTGCCGGTGCGTCGTTTCTCCAGGGATTGGGCGTACCGGCAGCAGTAATACAAGTTCAGCAGTTGAGACAGACCATGCTTCGTGCCCATGTGGCACTTAAAAGCACGGTTCACACGAAGCAGCAATTAATTGCATGGGACCGGAGTCGGTGTTGAAGCACTAACACCGGTCGGCATAGGAGGCGAAGTGTCAGCGACGCTACGTTTTGACAATATCGGCAAAGTCTTTCCAGGCGTGCGCGCGCTCGACGGTGTGTCCTTCGACGTCAACGTCGGCCAGGTGCACGGCCTGATGGGCGAAAACGGTGCAGGGAAATCGACCCTGCTGAAGATTCTCGGCGGTGAATATCAGCCCGACTCCGGTCGCGTGATGATCGATGGCAATGAGGTGCGCTTTACGAGCGCGGCATCGTCGATCGCGGCGGGGATCGCGGTGATTCACCAGGAACTGCAATACGTGCCCGATCTGACGGTTGCGGAAAACCTGCTGCTCGGCCAGTTGCCGAACTCGCTTGGCTGGGTCAACAAGCGCGAAGCCAAGCGCTTCGTGCGTGAACGCCTCGAAGCGATGGGCGTGGCGCTCGATCCAAACGCGAAGCTGAGGAAGCTCTCGATCGCGCAACGGCAGATGGTCGAAATCTGCAAGGCGCTGCTGCGTAACGCGCGCGTGATCGCACTGGATGAACCGACCAGCTCGCTGTCGCATCGCGAGACCGAAGTGCTGTTCAAGCTGGTGCGCGATCTGCGTGCCGACAATCGCGCAATGATCTACATCTCGCACCGTATGGACGAGATCTACGAACTGTGCGACGCCTGCACGATTTTCCGCGACGGCCGCAAAATCGCCTCGCATCCGACGCTCGAGGGCGTGTCGCGCGACACCATCGTCAGTGAAATGGTCGGACGTGAAATCGCCGACATCTATAACTATTCAGCGCGTGCGCTGGGCGAAGTGCGCTTCGCTGCGAAAGCGATCGAAGGTCATTCGCTTTCGCAGCCCGCCAGTTTCGAAGTGCGGCGTGGCGAGATCGTTGGCTTCTTCGGTCTGGTGGGCGCGGGCCGCAGCGAACTGATGCATCTGGTGTACGGCGCCGATCACAAGAAGGGCGGCGAAATCGTGCTCGATGGCAAACCGATCAAGGTGCGCAGCGCGGGCGAAGCGATCAGGCACGGCATCGTGCTGTGCCCGGAAGACCGCAAGGAAGAGGGCATCGTCGCGATGGCGACCGTGTCGGAGAACATCAATATCAGTTGCCGCCGTCACTATCTGCGCGCGGGGATGTTCCTCGACCGCAAGAAAGAAGCGGAAACCGCCGACCGTTTTATCAAGCTGCTTAAGATCAAGACGCCGAGCCGCCGCCAGAAGATCCGCTTCCTGTCGGGCGGCAACCAGCAGAAGGCGATTTTGTCGCGCTGGCTGGCCGAGCCCGATCTGAAAGTGGTGATTCTCGACGAACCGACGCGCGGAATCGACGTCGGTGCGAAGCATGAGATCTATAACGTGATTTATCAGCTGGCCGAACGTGGCTGCGCGATCGTAATGATTTCGTCGGAATTGCCGGAAGTGCTCGGCGTGTCCGACCGGATTGTCGTGATGCGTCAGGGCCGGATCTCCGGCGAACTGTCACGCAAGGACGCAACGGAACAAACGGTGTTGAGCCTCGCATTGCCGCAAAGCTCGACCGCACTGCCCGGAACCGAAACCGCAGCCACCGAGCAAGCGGCCTGAACATTATCTGGACGCAAGTCCGGCAACCCGTGGGGAACGGGAGGAGTCTTCAAAATGCAAGCCAGAGAAAACCTCGCGCAACAAGCCGCAAAAAGTGCGGCCGAAGCGCTGATTCCGCAAGGCAACGACAAGGCGAAATGGTGGCAGCAGATCACCGAGTACAGCCTGATCCTGATCTTCATCGTGATGTTCATCACGATGTCGCTGACGGTCGACCACTTCTTCTCGATCGAGAACATGCTGGGTCTCGCGCTGTCGATCTCGCAGATCGGCATGGTCGCGTGCACGATGATGTTCTGTCTGGCCTCGCGCGATTTCGACCTGTCGGTGGGTTCGACGGTCGCGTTCGCCGGCGTGCTGTGCGCGATGGTGCTGAATGCCACGGGCAATACGTTCATCGCGATCATCGCCGCGGTGGCAGCGGGTGCGGTGATCGGTTTCGTGAACGGCGCGGTGATTGCGTATCTGCGCATCAATGCGCTGATCACGACGCTCGCGACGATGGAAATCGTCCGCGGCCTTGGCTTTATCGTGTCGCACGGGCAGGCCGTGGGCGTGTCGTCGGATACGTTTATCGCGCTGGGCGGTTTGAGCTTCTTCGGCGTGTCGCTGCCGATCTGGGTCACGCTGCTGTGCTTCATCGTATTTGGCGTGATGCTCAATCAGACCGTATATGGCCGTAATACGCTGGCAATCGGCGGTAATCCGGAGGCCTCGCGGCTTGCCGGTATCAACGTCGAACGTACGCGCGTTTATATCTTCCTGATCCAGGGCGCCGTCACCGCGCTGGCCGGTGTGATTCTGGCTTCGCGGATTACGTCGGGTCAGCCGAATGCGGCGGAAGGCTTTGAGCTGAACGTGATTTCGGCTTGCGTGTTGGGCGGCGTGTCGCTGCTCGGCGGTCGCGCGACGATCTCCGGTGTCGTGATCGGCGTGCTGATCATGGGTACGGTCGAGAACGTGATGAACCTGATGAACATCGACGCGTTCTATCAGTACCTCGTGCGCGGCGCGATTCTGCTCGCCGCTGTGCTGCTCGACCAGTTGAAGAACCGCGGCTCGCGGGACTAACCCGCGACTCATTGCGCGACCTGCTTACTTTGCTCTAAAAGGAATCGAACGATGTCGTCTCCGGCCAATGCAAACGACCGTCTCGCGGATAACGCGTTTGCCCGCTATCCGAGTCTCGTCGACCGAACCGTGTTGATTACGGGTGGCGCGACCGGAATCGGCGCATCGTTCGTCGAGCATTTCGCGGCGCAAGGCGCGCGCGTGGCGTTCTTCGATATCGATGCGACCGCGGGCGACGCGCTCGCCGATGAACTCGGCGATTCGAAACACAAGCCGCTGTTCCTGCCTTGCGATCTGACCGACGTTGACGCGCTGCAAAAAGCGATCGCCGACGTGAAGGCTGCGCTCGGTCCGATTCAGGTACTGGTGAACAACGCGGCGAACGACAAACGCCATGCGATCGGTGACGTGACGCGTGAGTTTTTCGATGCGGGCATCGCGGTGAATATCCGTCACCAGTTCTTCGCGGCCCAGGCGGTGATGGAGGACATGAAAGCTGCCAACGCGGGTTCGATCATCAACCTCGGCTCTATCAGCTGGATGTTGAAGAACGGCGGCTACCCGGTGTACGTGATGTCGAAATCGGCGGTGCAGGGTTTGACGCGCGGCCTCGCGCGCGACCTCGGCCACTTCAATATTCGCGTCAATACGCTGGTGCCGGGTTGGGTGATGACGGAAAAGCAGAAGCGTTTGTGGCTCGACGACGCGGGCCGTCGCTCGATCAAGGAAGGTCAGTGCATCGACGCTGAACTGGAGCCCGCCGATCTCGCGCGCATGGCGCTGTTCCTCGCCGCCGACGACAGCAGGATGATCACGGCGCAAGACATCGTTGTGGACGGAGGCTGGGCGTGAACGCGGGCGGTGGGCTGCATGCGGATGTGCGTACATCTCGTGCGGCGCTGCTGCTCGACACGAAATGCACGCTCGGTGAAGGCGCGACGTGGTGCGCAAAAACCGGCCGCTTTTACTGGACCGATATCGAGGGCGCGCGCCTGTGGCGCTATGACCCGAGCGATGGCCGCAGCACGTTCTGGCGCATGCCCGAGCGTCTTGCTACGTTCGCGCTGTGCGCTGATCCTCACTACCTGCTGCTCGGATTGGCGACACACCTGGCGTTCTTCGATCTGGCGACCGGCGAAACGCAGCGCATCGTCGATGTCGAAGCTGGCTTGAACACGCGGGTGAACGACGGACGCTGCGATCGCCAGGGTCGTTTTGTCTTCGGTACCAAAGACGAAGGCTCGCCGTTGCAAGCGATCGGCGGGTTTTATCGGTTGAACCATGATTTGTCGCTGGAGCGTTTGCCGCTACCCGCGCCGGCGATTTCGAACGGCATCGCGTTCAGTCCGGACGGCGCGACGATGTACTACTGCGATTCGCCGACGCGTGAAATCCGCGTCTGCGACTATCGCGCGAACGGCAGCATCGCAAACGACCGCGTCTTCACGAAATTGACGGACGCCACCGGCGAGCCCGACGGCTCGACCATCGACCGCGACGGCGGTTTGTGGAACGCGCAATGGGGTGGCCGGCGAGTGGTGCGATATGGCCCCGACGGCGTGGAAACCGAACGCGTCGACGTGCCGACCGCGCAGCCGAGTTGCGTCGCGTTTGGCGGTCCCACGCGGAGACTGCCTGCGGGGCGTGAGCAACTCGGCACGCTGTACATCACGAGCGCGCGCATCGATCTCGATGCCACAGCGCTCGCGGGCGATTCCCGCGCGGGCGGCGTGTTCATCGCGACGCCCGGGCGACGGGGTTTGCCGGAGCCGGTGTTTCAAGGCTCGCCAGGATAGCGCAGAATGACCTGGCTTGAGTGTCGAGGCCGCAGCGGAGTGCAGTCGAGCAGTGACTTTGAAGGTGAATCAGCAGTTGATATCGCAAACCCAATGCCAGCAAGACTGGCAGCAAATCGGCAGCATGCAGTTCGGACCCAGAGGCGACCTGTGCAAAAAATCGCCCAACAGCATCCGTCAGCAATGACGGCAACGTCCCACGCCTCTCGATGGAGCCAGATATGACTGTTGCGAATCTTGTTTCTGCTTCTTCTCAGACCCGACGCGCGCGACTCAACGCAGCGGCCAATCCGGTGCTTCCGGGTCCCAGTACGTCGGCGGTTGCGATCGGTGAGACAAGCGGCGGCGAGCTTGCGTGCGTCACGCTTGCCAACGCGCATTTGCGTCTCGATGTCGCACCGACGCTCGGCGGCGGCGTCACCCGTTTCGACTGGCGCAACGACGGCGCGCTCACGCCGATCTTCCGGCGTTGCCGTCATGTTTCAACGGATACCGAGCCGAACCAGCTCGCCTGCTATCCGTTGCTGCCGTATTCGAACCGGATCGGCGGCGGTCATTTCAATGTGGCGGGACGGCGGGTCGATGTGCCGCAAAATCGTACCGACGAACCCTTTCCGATTCATGGCGACGGGTGGCTCTCAGCCTGGCAGGTCGCCGAATCGGACCGCGAAAATGTCCGTCTGACGCTCGATCGCCACGACGGCAAACCATACGCATTCCGCGCGTCGCAAACCTATACGCTGGACGGCCCCACGCTCGCCATCACGCTGGAAATCGAGAACGCCGGCCGTGAGGCGCTGCCTTTCGGGCTGGGCGTCCATCCGTTTTTCGTGCGTGACGCGGATACCGAATTGTCGGCCGCGGCCGGCGGCCTGTGGCTCTCCGGCGATAACTGGCTGCCGGTGCGTCATGTGCCGGCGCCGCCCGCGTGGCAATTCGGCGTGGCCTATCCGCTGCCGGAAGCCATCGTCAATCACGCGTTCACGGGCTGGAGTGGACAGGCGGCGGTGGTCTGGCCAAAGCGGCGACTGTCGCTGAATATCGCCGCCGACACCGACTATTACGTGCTGTACACGCCACCGGGCGAAGACTTCTTCTGCTTCGAGCCGGTCGATCATCCGATCAACGCGATGAATCTGGCCGGCGGCGCGTGCGAGAACGGCATGACGATGCTGGGACGCGGTGAGCGCCTGACGCGCACGTTCCGCTTCACCATCGAGCGCACGGGTTTGCGCTCGATGCCGAGTGCGCGTGGATCGCGGCGGCGGCAGTAGCAGAGGACGAGGGGCGAGGGCGCGCGTCTCGGCCCGCGCCGGCATGACACCTCGCCGCGGCTTGCCGCACAGGACGGGTAAAATACGCGCCTCTTCCGTTATCGGCTCGCCGCGAGACTCACCATGTCCAATTTCATCCAGACACTCAACGACGCCTGGCAGCGTACGAACTCGCTGCTGTGCGTCGGCCTCGATCCCGAGCCCAGCAAATTCCCGGGCGCGCTCGCGGGCCGTCCCGAGGCGATTTTCGACTTCTGCCGCACCATCGTCGACGCGGTCGCACCGTATGCGTCGTCGTTCAAGCCGCAGATCGCGTACTTCGCCGCTCATCGCGCGGAAGACCAGCTCGAGCAGCTGATCGCGCACATTCATGCGACTCACCCGGGCCTGCCGGTCATTCTGGATGCGAAGCGCGGCGACATCGGCAGCACCGCGGAGCAGTACGCGCGCGAGGCGTTCGAGCGCTATCAGGCGGATGCGGTGACGGTGAATCCGTATATGGGTTTCGATTCGATCGAGCCGTATCTGGAGCACAAGGGCAAAGGCGTGATCGTGTTGTGCCGGACCTCGAATGCAGGCGGCTCGGATCTGCAGTTTCTGGAGACGGGCGGCCGTCCGCTGTATCAAGTCGTCGCGCAACTGGCGGCTGACAAGTGGAACGCGAGTGGCCAACTGGGCCTCGTGGTCGGTGCGACCTTCCCGAAGGAAATCGAAGTGGTGCGTGGAGTCGTTGGGGATATGCCGCTGCTGATTCCGGGCATCGGCGCTCAAGGCGGCGATGTTCAGGCGACGGTCAACGCCGGCCGCACGGCGGACGGCACCGGCATGCTGATCAACTCGTCGCGCGCGATTATCTACGCCGGCAAGGACGACGATTTCGCTGAGGCTGCGGCGAAAGCGGCAATGGAAACGCGCGACCGGATCAATGCATTCCGGTGATCGAGGGTGGTCGTCCGTGATGGACGAGCTTTGAATCGATGCCTGCTGTTGTTCGGGCTGGTCAAGCGGACGATCATGTAACCGGCCCGAGCCGCACAATCAACGCCGCATGCTGCGGATACTGCGCTTTCAGCGCGTCGACGCCCGCCAGCTCAAACTCGCTGAATTCGAAACCCGGCGCGACCGTGCAGCCCACCAGCGCAAACGTCGCCGGGTCCGCGCATTCCGCGGCGAACCACAGACCCGCAGGCACCAACGCCTGAAACACGGCGTCCGAATGTGACAGCGCATCGCCCAGCTTGTGCGTAGTCAGCGAGCCTGCTTCATCGAGCACGTGAACGTTCAATGGCTCGCCAGCATAAAAATGCCAGACCTCGTCGGACTTGATCCGATGCCATGCCGAATGTGCGCCGTCACAGAGCAGGTAGTAAATCGCGGTGGACGCAGAGCGCGTCTGCGTTGAACCGTCATCGCGGCGTACCGATTCCGCGGACCGATACGTCTCGCTGAAAAATCCACCTTCCGGATGCGGCTTCAAGTCGAAGCGGCGGATCAACTCGTCTTTGGCTACGTGGGAAGCAGGCATCGTGGGCGGCGCCTCAGGTTTTGAACCGGAAGTTAATGTTCGCGTTCGTCGAGCAGGGCCAGCACGCCGCGCAGCGCGTGCGCGGCGGCCTGCACGCGGATCTTCTCGCGGTCGCCCTTGAAGACCTTGGTTTCAACCGACGTGTGCAGCCGATTGCTCCAGCCGAACGACACCATGCCGACCGGCTTGGTTTCAGTGCCGCCGCCCGGACCGGCGACGCCGGTAATCGACAGGGATACCTGCGCGCGGCTATTGCGCAGCGCGCCCTCGGCCATCGCGCGCGCCACGTGTTCGCTGACGGCGCCGTGCTTTTCGATCAGGTCGGCTGGCACGCCGATCATTTCGGACTTTGCCTGATTCGAATACGTGACGAAGCCGCGCTCGAACCAGCCGCTGCTGCCGGAAATATCGGTGATCGCGGTCGCCACCATGCCGCCCGTGCAGGATTCGGCGGTGACGAGCATCAGGCGCTCGTCGCGCAGGCGGTTGCTCACGCGAATCGCAAGCTGGTGAACCACGGAATCGGTAGGCATGGCGTCAATCCGGAAAACGGGGAACTGCTGCGGGGGGACCGGCGGGCAGTGGCCGACGGGCACCGGCCAACGGTTAAACCGACATACGCCAGAGCGCAATTACGAGCAGCGTGAAAAACGCGGCGACCAGGTCATCGAACATGATGCCAAAGCCACCTTTCAGTCGGCGGTCGAAATAGCCAATCGGCGGCGGCTTCACCATGTCGAAGAAGCGGAACACGATGAAGGCCCAGAGTTGCCCGGTCAGCGTGACCGGCGTGACCATCAGCAGCACCAGCCAGAACGCGATGATTTCGTCCCAGACGACCGGCGACGGATCGTCGGTGCCCAACTTTTTCGCGGTAAAGCCGCAAATCGCAATGCCGCCGAAGAAGCCGGCGACGATCAGCACGCCCCATTCGATCACGGTCAGATAGCGGCTTAAGACGGCGAACGATGCCCACGCGAACAGCGTGCCGATGGTGCCCGGGGCGATCGGCGACAAGCCGCTGCCAAACCCCAGCGACAGAATGTGCAGCGGATGCGACAGCATGAAACGCGCTGTCGCGCGGCGCGGCTGAGGGCGCGGCGGGCGCGGACCGGACGCGTTGGGCTGAGGGTTGCCGATGAGATCGTCGGCGGGGACCAGCGGGGGATCAGTCTGCATGGAAATGGTCGAAACCTTGCAACGTCAGAGTGAGGGGCGCGCCGGCGGCATCGCGCCAGACAATCGCCGGGCGGTCGGCCGCCGTTTGAAGAGCGCTTATTGTACCGATGCGGGTGACCGGTATCGCTGTCTCGCGGCCGGCTGCTTCGACCGTGGCGCGTGCCGCAACCGGCGCGGTGAAGCACAGTTCGTAGTCGTCGCCGCCGGCTAGCGTGCAGCGTTGCTGGATCTCGGGCGGGAGGCGGCGCAGTGCGGCCGAACGCGGAACGGCGTCCACGTCGACCGTGGCGTGCACTTTCGAGCGTTCCAGGATGTGTAACAGGTCGCCGGCAAGCCCGTCCGATAGATCGAGCGCGGCATGCGCGATGCCCCGCAACGCGAGACCGAGGAAGACGCGCGGCTCCGGGCGCTCGAGGGCGCGGCGGAATGTCGCAGCGTCGCTGGCATCGGCGGACCACTCGCCGCGCTGCATGCCGAGACCGGCGCGCGCATCGCCGAGTGTGCCGGAGATCCAGATGTCGTCACCCGGTTGCGCGGCGTCACGGCGCAGCGCAACGTGCGGCCGCACGCTGCCAAACACGGTGATGCACAGATTCAGAGGACCGCCGGTCGTATCGCCGCCGATCAGATCGCAGCCGTAGCGCTCGGCTAACGCGAAGAGGCCCTCGCTGAAGGCGGCGAGCCATGCTTCGTCGGCCTTTGGCAAGGAAAACGCCAGCGTGAACGCCTGCGGTTCTGCGCCCATTGCGGCGAGATCCGACAGGTTGACCGCGAGCGCTTTGTGACCCAGTGCCTCGGGATCGACATCGGGAAAGAAGTGGCGGCCTTCTACCAGCATGTCCGTCGATATCGCCAGCATTTCGCCTGGACGCGGCGCAAGCAGGGCGCAGTCGTCGCCGATGCCGAGCGCGCCTTCGGTGGCACGGGACGCCGCCGCAGCGCGGCGGGCGAAGAAGCGATCGATCAGCGAAAACTCTGAGAGCATGGTGGCGGTGGGTGAACGGGTAAGTGCAACGAAAAGCCGCTAACGGCGTGCATTGTATGGACGTGCACGCGGGTAAACACTCGATTGGCACTCAGCTCCGATTCAATTCGTGGTCAACCCGAGGCGCATCGCATCTGCCTTTCGCTATGTTTCAGTCGCGGCAGTTGTACCCGTATTGAAGGAATTGAGCCGGCGATTGGGGCTACAATGCCGTCGAACATCTATTCTAATCCGCACTTCGAAGCCCGCCTTATGACGACTCCCGCCAATAGCAAACTCCGCGAAGCCGCCCTCGATTATCACGAGTTCCCGACCCCCGGGAAGATCGCGATCGCCCCGACCAAGCAGATGATCAACCAGCGCGACCTCGCGTTGGCGTACTCGCCGGGCGTCGCGTTCGCGTGTGAGGAAATAGTCGAAAACCCGCTGAACGCCGCCCGTTTTACCGCGCGCAGCAACCTGGTCGGCGTCGTCACGAACGGCACCGCGGTGCTGGGTCTCGGCAACATCGGGCCGCTCGCCTCGAAGCCGGTCATGGAAGGCAAGGCCGTCCTGTTCAAGAAGTTCGCGGGCATCGACGTGTTCGATATCGAGCTGAACGAATCCGATCCGCACAAGCTGGTCGAGGTGATCTGCGCGCTGGAACCGACCTTCGGCGGTATCAATCTCGAAGACATCAAGGCGCCCGACTGTTTCATCGTCGAACGCGAATGCCGCAAGCGCATGAAGATTCCGGTCTTCCACGACGATCAGCACGGCACGGCCATTGTCGTCGCGGCGGCCATCACCAACGGTTTGAAAGTGGTCGGCAAGGACATCAAGAAGGTCAAGCTGGTGTCGTCCGGCGCGGGGGCGGCGGCGCTGGCCTGTCTGGATCTGCTGGTCGACATCGGCCTGCCGCTCGAAAACATCACCGTCACCGACCTGGCCGGCGTGGTCTACAAGGGCCGCGTCGAACTGATGGACCCGGACAAGGAACGCTTCGCCCGCGAAACCGACGCTCGCACGCTCGCCGAGGCGATCGGCGGCGCGGATATTTTCCTCGGCCTGTCGGCCGGCGGCGTGCTGAAGCAGGACATGGTCAAGCAGATGGCTGACAAGCCGCTGATTCTGGCTTTGGCCAACCCGACTCCGGAAATCCTGCCGGAACTGGCACTCGAAGTGCGTCCGGACGCGGTGCTCTGCACGGGCCGCACGGACTACCCGAACCAGGTGAACAACGTGCTGGTGTTCCCGTTCCTGTTCCGCGGCGCGCTGGATGCGGGCGCGACGACGGTGACGCGGGAAATGGAAATCGCGGCGGTCAATGCGATCGCCGAACTGGCGCGCCAGGAGCAGAGCGATATCGTCGCGACCGCCTACGGCATTCAGGATCTGTCGTTTGGTCCGGAATATCTGATTCCGAAGCCGTTCGACCCGCGCCTGATCGTCAAGGTCGCGCCGGCGGTGGCGAAGGCCGCGATGGATTCGGGCGTCGCCGAGCGTCCGATCGAGGACATGGAAGCGTACGAACAGCATCTGCAGCAGTTCGTTTATCACAGCGGCACGACCATGAAGCCGATTTTCCAGCTGGCGCGTGGCGTCGAGCCGGAGAAGAAGCGCATCGTGTTCGCGGAAGGCGAAGAAGAGCGCGTGCTGCGTGCCATGCAGATCATCGTCGACGAAAAGCTCGCTAAGCCGATCCTGATCGGCCGTCCGGCGGTGATCGAGCAGCGCATCGCGCGTTACGGCCTGCGTCTGGTCCCGGGTCAGGACTACACAGTCGTGAACACCGACCATGACGAGCGTTACCGCGATTTCTGGCAGGAATATCACAAGATGATGTCCCGCAAGGGCATCACCGAGCAGATGGCGAAGCTCGAAATGCGCCGCCGCACCACGCTGATCGGCGCGATGCTGGTGGAAAAGGGCGAGGCGGACGGCATGATCTGCGGCACGGTGTCCACTACGCATCGCCACCTGCACTTCATCGATCAGGTGATCGGCAAGAAGGCGGGCGCGAAGGTCTACGCGGCAATGAACGCGCTGGTGTTGCCGAACCGCCAGATTTTCCTGGTCGATACGCACGTGAACGTCGATCCGACGCCGGAGCAATTGGCCGAGATCACGATCATGGCAGCCGAGGAAGTGCGCCGTTTCGGTATCGAACCGAAGGTCGCCCTGGTGTCGCATTCGAACTTCGGCTCGAGCAATGCGCCGACCGCACAGAAAATGCGCGACACGCTGGCGATCCTGCGCGAGCGCGCGCCGGAACTGCAAGTGGACGGTGAAATGCACGGCGACCTCGCGCTCGACGCGAATCTGCGCCGCGAAGTGCTGCCCGACTCGACGCTTGAAGGCGACGCGAACCTGCTGGTGCTGCCGAACATCGACGCGGCCAACATCTCGTACAACCTGCTGAAGACCGCTGCGGGCAACAACATCGCGATTGGCCCGATGCTGCTCGGCGCGGCCAAGCCGGTGCACGTGCTGACGGCTTCGGCCACGGTTCGCCGTATCGTCAACATGACGGCGCTGCTGGTTGCCGACGTCATCGCGGCCCGCTGATCCTTGATCCGGGACTGAAGCATGGCGTCGCTAAAGCGCCAAGCAAAAAAAAGGCGTGCCCGCAACGGGCACGCCTGCGGGTGAACAGGGGATAGCCACCCTAAAAGAGGCTGAATAAGACCATTCCGCCTCCGAGAGACTGCAGGACCGCAAGGTTTTCGCTTCAGGAACGGACCGCGCGATGAGCTGCCTGTGAATTCGGGTCTGCTTCATTTGCTTCAATGAGTTAATTTTAGCTTGCACAAGCTAAAATTTCTGTCAAAAGTCGTCAAAGCCCGTTCCGTGGCTCTTTCCCGCGCGATTGGAACCTTTTGCCTGTCCGGCGCACGTTGATTCTGTGGGGTTTTAGCGATACCCTTACGACTTTCATGGTCGTCAAACTCGTGATCTAACAGCGGGGAACCTTGATTCATGGCACGCAAGTGGCAGCGCATTAAAGGCGTGCTGATCGGTGCTTTGACGCTCTGCGCTTTATCAGGCTCCGTGTCTGGCGCGTTTGCGCGCGACTACACGGCACCCGCCGATACGCAAGCACAGGGCACTATCGCGGCGGCGCAGTTACCGCGCGAAGCGGTCAATACATTGAACTTGATTGCCGCGGGCGGGCCTTACCCGTATGAGAAGGACGGCATCGTATTCGGCAATCGCGAACGGTTGCTACCGCCGCATCGGCGCGGCTATTACCACGAATACACCGTTCCCACGCCTCGCGCACGAAACCGCGGGGCGCGTCGCATCGTCTGCGGAGGTCCGGTACAGCGGATCGACAACTGCTACTACTCGGACGACCACTACACCAGTTTTAATCGTATTGTTGAATGACATCGGGATGAACGGCATGAGCGACAGCGTCTACGCGCACGACTCCGGAGTCGCGACGGATCTTTTCGCGGCAGGCGACGGCAATTTGTTCCAGCGCGTCATGCGGATGCGCGCCGGCGACCAGGGCCGGGATAACCAGAGCGAAGCCAGCACTGTGCTTTCATCGAACGAGGAGCCCATGAGTCTTTTCAAGACCGTACGACCGAACATCGTACAGTCGATCCGCGCGTTTCGCGTGCAGGATCTAGCTGATGAAGCCAATCAACTCGGCCAGCATTTTCTGTACGCGTACTGCGCGAACGCTCAGTCCAAACAGGAAGTGCTGGAGACCATTGCTACGTCGTTCCTGTTTCCGAAGCATTTCGGCAAGAACTACGACGCGCTCTACGATTGCTTGACCGATCTGGTCCAGAAAGCAGGCGCGCAGCCCGGGTTCGTGATCGTACTCGAGCAACTGCCGGTCGCGCAAAAGTTTGACAAGGAAGGGCGCGAGACGCTACTGGACGTGTTCCGCGAGGCGGCCGAGTTCTGGGCCGAGCGCAAGGTCGCGTTCCGGGTGTTTTACTCGTTTGCCTGAAAGTTGCTGGGTGGTTTGGGTTGCGCGGGCGAGGTGCCTGGGCGCCGCTTAACCGCAGCAAAGGAAAGAGAAAGGCCCGCCAATTGGCGGGCCTTTGCTTTGGGCGCTTGAATCTCAGGCTTGGCTTCGAAGCCACCGCGTCATTTAGCCTGGTCTGGTTTAGCTTGGCTTGGCTCTAAGGCTGAACGGCTTTACCCAGCGTAGCGCTTGCCTGCCGTTTCGCTTATCAGACCCAAGCTGGGGCGCCGGTGTGCACCTCCTGCTTACCAGGCGCCCCAGCGGGCCGCCAGCGCCGAAAGCACTGCGATGCCCGCGGTTTCCGTGCGCAACACGCGCGGGCCGAGACCGACTGCGGCAAAACCATGGTCGGTCGCGGCGGCTTCTTCCGCAGCCGAAAAACCACCTTCCGGGCCGACCAGCACGGTCACGCGCCCGAACGGCGGATTCGCGGGCAGCGCCGAAAAGCTGATGCTGGCGCGCGGCGACAGCAGAATGCGCATTTCGCCTTCGTCAGGCGTGCGAGGCAGTGCGCCGAGCCACGTGGCGATCTCGCGCACGGGCATCACTTCCGGCAAGCGATTACGCCCGCACTGTTCGCACGACGCTCGCACGATGCCCTGCCAATGCACATGCCGCCGCTGCGCGCGTTCGCCGGAAAGACGCACGACGCTGCGCGTAGTGGTCAGCGGCACAAAACACGATGCCCCAAGTTCGACTGCCTTCTCGATGAGCCAGTCCATCTTGTCGCCGCCGGCAATGCCCTGCGCGAGGGTCAGGTGATATGGCGCTTCCACCTCAATATTGCGGAATTCGTGAATTCTCACTTTGGCTGAGCGGCGTTCGACCTCGACGAGTTCGGCGCTGTATTCGCCGCCTTCTCCGTTAAAAAGCACGATCGAATCACCGGGCTGCAAACGCAGCACGAGGATGTGGCGCGTGACGTCATCGGGTAACTGCATGATGTCGTCGGGCTTGAGAGGCTTACCGACGAAGAAGCGAGGCATCAAAAAAATACTCATTAGTTCAGGAAAGGTGACGAGCGAGCGCCCAACGGTAGCCGTCCAGATCTTCGACCTGGGCAAACCGGTCGCCCCAGAACTGATCCTGTGGCTCGCTCAACGATTTTGCGCCGGCGGCTAGCGCCCGCGTGTAAACCGCGTCGACATCGTCGACATAGACATAGAACGATTGCGGCGCAATCGCGCCCGCGCTTTTGGGTGTTTTCGCCGCCGAGCCGAACGCGCCTTCCGGCGCGAACATCACGATCAGCTGGCCTTGATAGGTCATCTCGACATGCATAACGACACCGTCGTCCTGGACGCTATCGCGTTCTTCGAAGCCGAATGCCGCTTCGAAAAACGCAGTTGCGGCACGCGCGTCGCGCACGGTCAGATAGGGGGTCAACCAGGGCACACCGGCTGGGCGGGAGGCGGTCATGGGGTTCTCCGGATCTATAGGTTGCGGGATGCATGCTGCAAGGCCAGGTGGGCGGTTGCGTATCAATACACCGATAGCGCGCGCCGACCGAGCCGTGCATTTTGCCCACGCGTTAGCTTGATGGCTTTAAGAATTGACTTAGTTTATCGCGCACTGACCGGGATGCCGAGAACAGTCCGCCATGCAGGGCCGGGTCGTAGTGCTTCAATGAGTCGATTTGACGCGCGGCAAGCTGCGCTGTGAGTGCTTCGACGGTGAGAGTAGCGGGATCGAGCGTGTCGCTGGCGGACGCCATCATCCAGAGCGAGCCGTAGAGCGGGATGAAGGTGCTCATCGTGCGCACGATGCTGAATGTATCGCGCAGATCGTCGAGCAGACCGGCAATGCGCCCCGGGTGAAAATAAGGAGAGCCGAGGTGCAGCGAGAGCGCGGCGGTCGGGCTCATGATGCGTTTGAGCTGCATGTAGAAGTCCGGCGTGTATAGGCCCGCAGCGGGGGAGTCTGGCGGCGTCAGGTCGAAGACGATGAGATCGAACCGCGCTGTGGCTGCGGCGTCCATCTCCGCCTGGACAGCCTTCGCGACGTAATCCGCCGCGTCGCCGATCACCAGTTCGACGCGCGGATCGTCGAAAGCGCCGCCGTGTACCTCGGGCAGATACTGGTGGGTCGTGCGCACGACTTCGGCATCGAGCTCCGCCACCACGATCCGCTCGATGCCCGGGTGCTTCAGCAATTGCCGCGCGGCGCCGCCATCGCCACCGCCCAGCACCAGCGCTGTTTTCGGCGAAGGATGCGCTAGCGCGGCCGGATGCACCATGCATTCGTGGTAGATGAATTCGTCGCCGGTGGAGGTCATCGGGCGGCCGTCGAGCGTAAACAGCCGGCCGAGCTGCGGCGTGTCCCATACCTCGATACGTTGGTAGGGCGAATCGACGCGCGCAAGCCGTTGCGCATTCGGAAATCCGTAGACTGCGTCGGCGGTGGGCTGGAACAGCAGAGGAGCGCTCACGGATGGCAGGCTCCGGCAGGAGCGCGGTGGGTTCAGGTTGCCCAATTGTAAAGGGCAGACGCGCCGCGCGGCCCCGTCGAGCATGCCTCGCCACACTAGCAGGCGGCTTTCCGAGCGGGGCGTGGGTCAACGTTCTGTTAGAATGTCACGCTTTCAGCCTTGTCCGTTTGCTCTGCCCGTTTCGCGTCTCCTGGCGCCGCACCGTGCGCCGAAGTGGACTGGCATTCGAGCATCCGGGCCTCAAGCGCGCACCGCTTTCTGACTCTGTCTCCGGACTCGACATGACGACCCCGTCTCCCGCACCCACCTCCCTGATGGCTAACGCAATCCGCGCGTTGTCCATGGACGCTGTTCAAAAAGCGAATTCCGGCCACCCCGGCATGCCGATGGGCATGGCCGAAATCGGTGTGGCTTTGTGGTCGCGCCATCTGCGCCACAATCCGAAGAACCCGCAGTGGGCCGATCGCGATCGTTTCGTTCTGTCGAACGGCCACGGTTCGATGCTGCTGTACTCGCTCTTGCATCTGACCGGCTACGACCTGCCGATCGAAGAGCTGAAAAACTTCCGCCAGATGCATTCGAAGACGCCGGGGCACCCGGAATACGGCATCACGCCGGGCGTCGAGACCACCACCGGCCCGCTCGGCCAAGGTCTGGCAAACGCAGTCGGCATGGCGCTCGCCGAATCGCTGCTCGCCACCGAATTCAACAAGTCTGATGCGAAGATCGTCGACCACCACACGTACGTGTTCGTCGGCGACGGCTGCCTGATGGAAGGCATCTCGCACGAAGCCTGCTCGCTCGCGGGCGTGCTGAAGCTGAACAAGCTGATTGCGTTCTACGACGACAACGGCATCTCGATCGACGGCGAAGTGGTCCACTGGTTCCACGACGACACGCCGAAGCGCTTCGAAGCGTACGGCTGGAACGTGATCCCGAACGTGGTCGGCCATGACGTCGACGCGGTCGACGCCGCGATCAAGCAAGCCAAACAATCGGACAAGCCGACGCTGATCTGCTGCAAGACCGTGATCGGCGAAGGCGCGCCGACCAAAGCCGGCAGCCACGATTCGCACGGCTCGCCGCTCGGCGACAAGGAAATCGCGGCAACGCGCGAAAAAATCGGCTGGAAGTGGGAGCCGTTCGTGATCCCGCAAGAAGTCTATGCAGCGTGGGACGCGAAGGAAGCCGGCGCGCGCGTCGAGTCCGATTGGGACAAGGCATTTGCGGCTTATGCAGCGAAGTATCCGCAGGAAGCGGCTGAATTCACACGCCGCGACGCGAAGCAATTGCCCGCCGACTGGAAGGAAAAGGCGAAGGCCATCATCGCCGGCGCAAACGAGCGCGCGGAAACCATCGCGACGCGCAAGGCGTCGCAACAGGCTATCGAAGGTTTGTCGGCCGTGCTGCCGGAACTGCTTGGCGGTTCCGCCGATCTGACCGGTTCGAACCTGACCAACTGGAAGGCCGCCAAGCCGGTGCGAGTCAACGCTGAAGGCAAGGCTGCTGGCAACTACGTGAACTACGGCGTGCGCGAATTCGGCATGAGCGCCGCGATCAACGGCATCGCGCTGCATGGCGGCTTCAAGGCCTTCGGCGGCACGTTCCTGACGTTCTCGGACTACAGCCGCAACGCGCTGCGCGTCGCCGCGCTGATGAAAGCGCCGTCGATCTTCGTGTTCACGCACGATTCAATCGGTCTGGGCGAAGACGGCCCGACCCACCAGTCGGTCGAACACGTCGCGAGCCTGCGTCTGATTCCGAATCTGCAAGTGTGGCGCCCGGCCGATACGGTCGAAACAGCGGTGGCCTGGACCCACGCGGTCGAGCATCATGGCCCGTCATGCCTGATCTTCAGCCGTCAGAACCTGCCGTTCTCGGAGCGCACGGACGCGCAGATCGCCAATATCGAGAAGGGTGGTTATGTGCTGCGCGACTGGAATGACGAGATCGTCGCGCGCAAGGTCATCCTGATTGCCACCGGTTCGGAAATCGAACTGGCGTTGAACGCGGTTGAGCCGCTGGCTCGCGAAGGCATCGCGGCACGTGTCGTGTCGATGCCGTCGACCACCGTGTTCGACAAGCAGGACGCCGAGTACCGCGAGCGCGTGTTGCCGCAAGGCGTGCGCCGCGTCGCGATCGAAGCGGGCGTGTCGGATTTCTGGCGCAAGTACGTGGGTCTGGAAGGCGGCGTGGTCGGCATCGACACGTTCGGCGAATCGGCCCCGGCTGGCGTGCTATTCAAGCATTTCGGCTTCACCGTCGAGCACGTGGTAGAGACGGCTAAAGCCGCACTCGGCTGATTTGCGTTCGAGGTTTGCCGCGCGGACCCCACGCGCGGCAATCCCGGCAAATCAGACCAACATGGACGATTTTTTTCAGCCATCAGGAGATAGACCATGACGATTCGCGTCGCAATCAACGGCTACGGCCGGATCGGCCGCAACACGCTGCGCGCCTTCTATGAAAACGGCAAGAAGCACGATATCGAAATCGTCGCCATCAACGATCTTGGCGATGCCAAGACCAACGCTCACCTGACGCAATACGACACCGCGCACGGCAAGTTCCCGGGCGAAGTGTCGGTGGACGGTGACTACCTGGTCGTCAACGGCGACAAGATCCGCGTGCTGGCTAACCGTAACCCGGCAGAACTGCCGTGGGGCGAGCTGAACGTCGACGTCGTGCTGGAATGCACGGGCTTTTTCACGACCAAGGAAAAGGCGAGCGCGCACATCAAGGGCGGCGCAAAGAAGGTGATCATCTCGGCGCCGGGCGGTAAGGATGTCGACGCAACGATCGTCTACGGCGTGAACCACCATGTGCTGAAGGCATCGGACACGGTGATTTCGAACGCATCGTGCACGACCAACTGCCTGGCACCGCTCGTCAAGCCGCTGAATGACAAGATCGGCCTCGTGAACGGCCTGATGACCACGATCCACGCATACACGAACGACCAGGTTCTGACGGACGTGTATCACGAAGACCTGCGCCGCGCTCGCTCGGCCACGCACAGCCAGATCCCGACCAAGACCGGTGCTGCATCGGCGGTCGGTCTCGTGCTGCCGGAACTGAACGGCAAGCTGGACGGCTACGCGATTCGCGTCCCGACGATCAACGTGTCGATCGTCGACCTGTCGTTCATCGCCGCGCGCGACACGACGGTCGAGGAAGTCAACGCGATCATGAAGGAAGCGTCGGAAGGCGCGCTCAAGGGCATCCTCGGCTACAACACGGCGCCGCTGGTCTCGATCGACTTCAACCACAACCCGGCTTCGTCGACGTTCGACGCAACGCTGACCAAGGTGTCGGGCCGTCTGGTGAAGGTGTCGAGCTGGTACGACAACGAATGGGGCTTTTCGAACCGCATGCTGGACACGGCTGTGGCGCTGGCCAACGCGAAGTAAGATTGTCCTGGTTTCGCGTGCTTCTGCTGCCGGCTTTGGGCAGGTGGCACGCGGCCACAGGGCAACGGCAAAAACCGCTCTTCGGAGCGGTTTTTTTACGCCTGCGGTGTCGGAAAGTAGACGCCGGCGCGCTGCGCGGCGTTCGAGATATGGGTTTCGATTGCTTTGCCGGCGGCGGCGGAATCACGCGCCTTAAGCGCGTCGAGAATGGCCCGATGTTCGGTGTACGTAGACAGCACCAGCTCGCGCCGATAGAACGGCATCCGCTGGCTCTCTTTCATGATGTCCGCGCTACTGCTCAGGATCGACTCGATCGCCGCGTTGCCCGCAATGCTCACAATGCGCATGTGGAAGTCGTAGTCGAGACGGGCGGCTTCGTCGAGTTCGTCGCAGGCGAGCGCCGTCTGCATGGCTGTGATGTTGTCTTCGAACCAGGCCAGGTCGGAATCGCTGACAGCCAGCGCCGCCATGCGCGCGATAAAGCCTTCCAGCGCGAAGCGCATCTGATACGTGTCCGGCAGCGACGACTGCTCCGCGAAGCGCCACGATTGCGCGGCCGTGGCCTGCGCACTTTCCACATACACGCCCTTGCCAGGCCGGATCATCAGCAGACCGAGCGCTTCAAGTGTTGAGAGCGCCTCGCGCAGCGATGCGCGGCTGATCGCCAGTTCTTCTGAGAGCTGGCGCTGCGCCGGCAACAAACTGCCCACGGGATAGACGCCCGCTTCGATCCGTTCGCGGATGGTCGCGATGGCGGCATCAGTGACGGTATGCGGAACGTTTTTCATCGTGGCTCACTCGGGTACGCGGTCTGACCAGCATTGTAATACGCGTTCCGAACGCTCATACGGGCGTTGTTACGCATGCACAATCCGGCCCCGAAACGCGAAGAAAAAGACGGGTAAACACTGTGGTTTGAATCCTTGACGTCAGTATATCGGCTTCCTACTATTTGCCATAACAGCACTGGTCGGACCAGTCTGAACAGATGTGAATCCTAATCAGGAGGAAGCCGTGTTGAAGTTCTTCAATTCACTGTTTGGCCGGGTCGTCATAGCGCTGGTGGCGGGCATTGTGATCGGTGCCGTCTTCCCGCATTTCGCCCAAACGCTGCGCCCGCTTGGCGACGGCTTTCTCAAGCTGATCAAGATGGTGATCGGCCCGATCGTCTTCTGTGTGGTGGTGAGCGGTATGGCGCATGCCGGCGATCTGCGCAAAGTCGGTCGCGTTGGGTTGAAGGCGGTGATCTACTTCGAGGCCATGACGACGATTGCGCTCGTGATCGGCGCGGTGCTGGCCTACGCAACGCGGCCTGGCGTCGGCATGAACATCAACCTGCATTCGCTCGACCCCGCTTCGCTCTCGACCTACACCGAGCACGCGAAGAGCCTCAAGGACACGGCTGGCTTTCTGCTGAAGATTATCCCCGACACGGCGATCAACGCGTTCGCGACCGGCGACATTCTGCAAATCCTCGTGTTTTCGGTGCTGTTCGGCTCGGCGCTCTCGCTGCTGGGCAACAAGGCACAGCGCGTGAGCAGCCTGATCGACGAGCTTTCGCAGGTGTTTTTCCGCGTGATGGGTTTCATCATCAAGCTCGCGCCGCTCGGCGTGCTCGGCTCGATCGCATTCACGACCGGCACCTATGGCGTTGAGTCGCTCAAGCAACTCGGCATGCTGGTGCTGGTGTTCTACGCGAGTTGCTTCGTGTTCGTGGCGGTCGTGCTGGGTGTGGTGATGCGTCTGGCCGGCTTCAGCATCTTCAAGTTGATCCGTTATCTGCGCGAAGAACTGTCGATCGTGCTGGGTACTGCTTCGTCCGATGCCGTGCTGCCGCAGATCATGCGCAAACTCGAATGGATGGGTGTCAAGGATTCGACCGTGGGTCTGGTGATTCCGACCGGCTACTCCTTCAATCTCGACGGCTTCTCCATCTATCTGACGCTGGCGGTGATTTTCATCGCGCAGGCCACCAATACGCCGCTGTCGATCCACGATCTGATCGTGGTGGTGCTGGTATCGCTGGTGACGTCGAAGGGCGCGCACGGCATTCCGGGATCGGCGATCGTGATTCTGGCCGCGACGCTGTCCGCGATTCCGGCTATTCCGGTGCTCGGTCTCGTGCTGATTTTGCCGGTCGATTGGTTCGTCGGCATTGCCCGCGCGCTGACCAACCTGATCGGCAACTGCGTCGCGACGGTGGTGGTCGCAGTGTGGGAAAACGATATCGACCGGGCGCGCGCCCATCGCGTGCTGAACCGTGAGGAAGCGATGCGCTACGTGCCCGCAGGCGAAGACGCAGGCGCCGAGCCCGCCGCCGGCGAACACGTTCCGGCGGTCTGACCAGCTGCGACCACGTTGCCTTGTGGCCAGACCTATCGCCATTCATCAGCGCGCCCATGCAGCGCGCGTTCTGCCCCGGCGGATGCATTGACTCCGCCGGCTCTTCCTACTTTTCGTCGCCTGACTGAGACTATGGCTAATCCGATCCTCGACCCCAACGCCCCCGCTTTTACCCGTCGCTACATGAACCTCGCCGACCCGCGTCTGGGCGCGCAGGCGCTCCACGCGAGCGACGAATTCTTCGCGCCGAAAGAACGCATGCTCGAGCCGCAGCCGGCTGTGTTCATTCCGGGCAAGTACGACGACCATGGCAAATGGATGGACGGCTGGGAAACGCGCCGTAAGCGGACCACCGGCCATGACTACTGCGTGATCCGGCTCGCGCGGCCGGGCGTCGTGCACGGCGTCGATCTGGACACGAGCCACTTCACCGGCAACTTTCCGCCGGCTGCTTCAATCGACGCGTGTTACGTGGACGGCGACGTTCCGCCGGACAACGCCGACTGGCAAACGCTCGTGCCGGCCACCACGCTGCAGGGCAACCACCACCACTACGTCGAAGTGAACGACGCCCGCGCCTTTACCCATCTGCGCGTGAATCTGTTCCCGGACGGCGGTCTCGCGCGCCTGCGCGTGTACGGCCAGCCGAAGCGCGACTGGGAGCGCGTCGAGCGCGGCACGCTGCTGGATCTCGCCGCGATCGAAAACGGCGCGTACCTCGTCGCCGCGAACAACCAGCATTTCGGGCCGGCCTCGCAGATGTTGATGCCGGGCCGCGGCGTCAATATGGGCGACGGCTGGGAAACGCGACGCCGTCGCGAGCCGGGCAACGACTGGGCGATCGTCGCGCTCGCGCGGCCGGGTGTGATTCGCAAGATCGAAGTGGATACGGCGCACTTCAAGGGAAATTACCCTGATGGATGTTCGCTGCAGGCGGCCTCGGTGACGGGCGGCACGGACGATTCGCTCGTCACGCAGGCCATGTTCTGGCCGGTGTTGCTCGGCGAACAGAAGCTGCAGATGGACCACGTGCACACGTTTGCGGACGACATCGCGTCGCTCGGGCCGGTGACGCATGTGCGTTTCAATATCTTCCCGGACGGCGGCGTATCGCGCCTGCGCTTGTGGGGCGAGATCGCATAACGGAGCCGCGTCGATGAAGACCTTGCATGTGGAACGCCTGACGCGCGCGGTCTTCGCGCCGTTCGGCGACGTCATCGAACTGGACGGGGCGCGCCATTTTCCGATCAATGGCGGCACGACCGAGCGCTATCACGACCTCGCAAACGTCGACGTGACGGAAAGCGGCGGCCGGCCGCTGATCAGCCTGTTTCGGGCGCAACCGCGCGCGCTGCCGATCGGAATCACGATGATGGAACGGCATCCGCTGGGCAGCCAGGCTTTCATTCCCTTAACGGCGTGCCGCTATCTGGTGGTCGTCGCGCCGGCGGGCGAGTTCGATCCTGCGCGTATGCGGGCGTTCTGGAGCGACGGCTGGCAGGGCGTGAATTACGGGAAAGGTGTTTGGCACCATCCGCTGCTCGCGCTCGATCGGGTGAGCGATTTTGTGGTGGTGGATCGCGGCGGCGAGCAGCCCAATTGCGACGAATTGCCGTTGGCCGAGCCTTGGCGGCTGCTGTTTGAGGCGAGCGTCGAGTTGGCGGAATAGCCCGGCGTTGCCATGTGCCGGCATTGCCGCGCGTGCGAAGAGGTGCTGGTGTCCCGAGCGGTCGCCGCGCCGCACCCATAAAAAAACCCGGCCGATTTTCATCGGCCGGGTTTTTTTATTGCTCACCGAACCGCGCACCCCGACGCGGTCGGCATCGCCCTGATTCAGCCTTAGTGCTTGCGATGCGGGCAATTTTCCTTGGTACACGCGCCGTACAGCGCTAACGCGTGTTCCTGAAGCTTGAAGCCGCGGTCCTTCGCGATGGATTGCTGACGACTCTCGATTTCGGAGTCGAAAAACTCTTCGACGAGTCCGCAGTCGAGGCAAACGAGGTGGTCGTGATGCGACCCTTCGTTCAATTCGAACACCGCTTTGCCCGATTCGAAATTACTGCGCGAGAGCAGACCGGCCTGCTCGAACTGCGTCAGCACGCGATACACGGTTGCCAGGCCGATATCGAGTTCTTCGTGCAACAGGTTGCGGTAGACGTCTTCTGCAGTCAGGTGACGCACTGGGCTATGCTGGAAAATCTCAAGGATTTTGAGGCGCGGAAGGGTCGCCTTGAGCCCGATATTCTTGAGATCGGTTGGATTGGTCATGACAAGGGATCCCTAGAGTACAATGCTGGGCTCTCATAGTAATGTGTTTTTGCCGTTCTGGTCATCTTCGATGGAATGAAACTCGCGCGGCTCGTCAACGGGCCCGCACGGTGAGTGAAATGATTTCAAAATCTCAATTGATCTACCGGGGGAGCCGCATGCGGGGTACCTTGATCGCTGTTGCGACTGTCGCGGTTCTTGCCGGGTGTTCCACTTACGACAGCCTGACGCAGCGCGTTGCCCAAAGTATTACGCCGTACCGTATTACGGTGGTGCAAGGGAATTTCGTCTCGAAAGAAGCGGCGGCGCAGATGCAGGCCGGCATGTCGCGTGCGCAGGTGAAGCAGTTGCTTGGCACGCCTTTGCTGACCGACATGTTCCATGCGGACCGCTGGGATTACGTGTTCTATTTCAAGCGCGGCTCGACTAACGTCGTGCAACAGCGCGACTTCGTGGTCCTGTTTGCGGGTGACCGCGTCGCCAGCTGGTCGGGTGGCGAAGATCTGCCGTCCAACCTCGAGTTGCTGGCGGAAATCGACGGTGACAAGCTCGGCAAGAAGAAAGCCGCCGTGCCGAACGTGGCAAGCGCTGCAACTGGCGCCAGCGTGCCGGTGGCTGCGGCGCCGGCAGCCGTGGATACCACGCGCTCGCCGTCCGTCGATGGCGCCGCTGCAGCGGCCGTGCCGTCAACGGACGCCAACGCCGAAGCCGCGCAGGCCGCCAACCGGCTGACCAACGCGGTGCAATCGCCGTCGGGGAAGGCGCAGTCGTCGGTACGCTCTACGGCGCCGACCGCGAATGGCGGCGGTATTCCGTCGCAGGGCCCAACCTCCGCTGGGCAGCCGCAGTTCCAGTTCACGCGTCCTCCGCCGCCGCAAGTTCCGGGCACGCAGGACAATCCGGTGGGCCCGACTGGCCCGCAAAGCAGCAGCGGCGGCCCGACGTTGAACGCACCGCTGACCGCTTCGCCGGCTTCGGGAACGGGCGACTAATCGCGCTGTCCCTGTCTTAAGACGGGCGCTGCACACGGGCAACGCGCCGTGTGCAGCGCCCGTTAGCTTTTCTGCCGTACCTGTACAGGTTGTGTTGCTGTTTTTGTATGCGCGGCGCCCGGGTGTGCTGCCCGCCGCCGCTTTTGCCCGCATTTGCCGGGTTTTGCCTTTCGAACCCTCGTAGCCATGAAAATTGCCATTGCTGGCGCATCGGGCCGTATGGGCCGGATGCTCATCGAAACCGTTCTCAACGATTCAGGCGCCACGCTGTCCGGCGCGCTCGACCGTGCGGACTCCCCGCAACTCGGTCAGGACGCCGGCGCGTTTCTCGGCAAACAGACGGGTGTACTGCTGACGGACGACGTCGAGCGCGTGTTCGCCGAATCCGACTACCTGATCGACTTCACGCGCCCCGAAGGCACGCTGATGCATGTGGAAGCCGCGCAGCGCCACAACGTCAAAATGGTGATCGGCACGACCGGTTTCGACAACGAGCAGAAAGCGCAGCTGCGCGCAGCCGCGGACAAGATCGCGATCATGTTTTCGTCGAACATGAGCGTGGGCGTCAATGTCACGCTGAAGCTGCTCGAATACGCCGCGAAGCATTTCGCGACCGGCTACGACATTGAAATCATCGAGGCGCATCACCGTCACAAGGTCGACGCGCCGTCCGGCACCGCGCTGACCATGGGCGAAGTGATCGCCAATGCGCTCGGCCGCAATCTCGACGAGTGCGCCGTCTACAGCCGCGAAGGCGTGACCGGCGAACGCGATCCGTCCACGATCGGCTTTTCGGCGATTCGCGGCGGCGACATCGTCGGCGACCACACGGTGCTGTTCGCCGGCATCGGCGAGCGTATCGAAATCACGCACAAATCGGCGAGCCGCCTGTCGTATGCGCAAGGCGCGCTTCGTGCGGTACGTTTCCTCGAAGGCCACAAGAATGGCTTCTTCGATATGCAGGACGTGCTCGGCCTGCGCTGAGCGTGTCACGGGATCGGTTGCGGCCCCGCTTTGCTCTTTGTAGCCCCCTGTAATCACTTTCCCACGGCGAGGTCAGATGGCAGGCAGCAGCGGCATCATCCATTACCTGGAAACCAGCGACGCGATCACGCATGGCGTCGCGTACGTGTTGCTGGCTATGTCGATTGCGAGCTGGTGCTTTCTGATCGTCAAAAGCTGGATTCTCACACGCGCCAAACGTCAGGCCGCGCCGGCGATTGCGCAGTTCTGGCAGGCGCCGACGTTATCGGACGGCGTCGCGGCATTGAGGCGCGTGGACCGCGAGCGCGTCTTCACGCCGCTCGCCGAAGCCGCGCTGCACGCAGCCGAAGTGGACATTCCCGGGGCGCTGCTCGCGCGCGTCGAGCGCGGCGAACGGGTGCTGAGAGCGCTACGTCAGGCGCTCAACGCGTCGCAGCGGCGGCTCGAGTTCGGCCAGGTGCTGCTGGCCTCGGTGGGCAGCACGGCGCCGTTTGTCGGCCTGCTCGGCACCGTTTGGGGCATCTATCACGCGCTCGGCAGCATTGCGGCGAGCGGTCAGGCGCAGATCGAAAACGTGGCGGGTCCGGTCGGCGAGGCGCTGATCATGACGGCTTTCGGCCTTGTGGTCGCGATTCCGGCCGTGCTCGCCTATAACGTGCTCGGGCGTCTGGTGCGCCAGTTGACCGAAGAACTCGACGGTTTCGCGCACGATCTGCACGCCTATGTGTGCGCACCGGCGGACCAGCCACGGCTCCAGCCTCAGCAAGTCCAGGCACGGACCCACTAAGCGGGCGCTGCGGCGAGAAGAGAGAAGGAGGCGACATGGCATTCGGCGGACTCGAGAAAAAGCAGACGGCCGCGCCGATGGCCGAGATCAACATGACGCCGTTGATCGACGTGATGCTCGTGCTGCTGGTGATTTTTATCATTACCGCGCCTTTATTCACACACGCGATCCGGCTCGATCTGCCCAAAGTCGCGGCAGCGCCGGCGCGGCAAACGCCGCAAACCATTTCTCTTTCAATCGATGCCGCCGGTAAGCTGTACTGGAACGGTAACGTCATCACGCTGCAGCAGATGCGCGCGCAATTCGTGGAGGCGGGCAAACAGGCCGACCAGCCTGAGATCCAGTTGCGCGCCGAGCGCTCCACACGCTACGAGGTGATCGCGCAGGTGATGGGTGCGGCGCAGCAGGCCGGGCTCGAGCGGATCGGCTTTGTCACCGATCCACCGCCGCCGGGCGCGAGCCAGTAGCGACGGTCGGGCCAGTCACGCCAGTCCTGGCCAGCGGCGAGCGGCAGCGCCTACCCCGCGCAATCCGTCGCCCCCGTCCCCGCGCAGCACGCCACGCGGCGCACCCGTCCGTGAACGGTATAATCAGCCCTTTCCCCCGCAGAAGGGGAAACGACGCCATTTCATCCAGCAGAGCACCAAAGCGGCCGGTGCGAAAGCACCGAACCCAGCGATTCCATCACACCATGCACGAAAAATACGTTCCCTCCGACGTCGAAGCCGCAGCGCAAGGGCAATGGCGCGCTATCGACGCGTACAAGACGTCGGAAACCACCGACAAACCCAAGTTCTACTGCGTCTCGATGCTGCCGTACCCGTCGGGCAAGCTGCACATGGGGCACGTGCGCAACTACACGATCAACGACGTGATGTACCGCTATCTGCGGATGAACGGCTACAACGTGCTGATGCCGATGGGTTGGGACGCGTTCGGCATGCCGGCGGAAAACGCGGCAATGGCCAACAACGTGCCGCCCGCTAAGTGGACCTACGACAACATCGCTTACATGAAGAAGCAGATGCAGTCCATGGGCCTCGCGATCGACTGGTCGCGCGAAGTCGCGACTTGCAGCCCCGATTACTACAAGTGGAACCAGTGGCTGTTCCTGAAGATGCTCGAAAAGGGCATCGCGTACAAGAAAACCGGCACCGTCAACTGGGATCCGGTCGATCAGACCGTGCTCGCCAACGAGCAGGTGATCGACGGCCGCGGCTGGCGCTCGGGCGCGCTGATCGAAAAGCGCGAAATCCCGATGTACTACATGCGCATCACGCAGTACGCGGATGAACTGCTGAACGACCTCGAAGGCCTCGGCTGGCCCGAGCGCGTCAAGATCATGCAGCAGAACTGGATCGGTAAGAGCTTCGGCGTGAACTTCGGTTTCCCGTATGAAATCGACGGCGAGCAGAAGTTGTTGCGCGTGTTCACCACGCGTGCCGACACGATCATGGGCGTGACTTTCTGCGCAGTCGCCGCCGAGCATCCGCTCGCCACGCGTCTCGCCAAAGACAAGCCGGAACTGCAAGCTTTCATCGAAGAATGCAAGCGCGGCGGTGTGGCTGAAGCCGACGTCGCGACGATGGAAAAGAAGGGCATGGCCACGGGCTTCACCGTCACGCATCCGCTGACGCAGGAGCAGGTCGAAGTGTGGATCGGCAATTACGTGCTGATGAGCTACGGCGAAGGCGCGGTGATGGGCGTGCCCGCGCACGACGAGCGCGACTTCGCATTCGTGAAGAAATACGGTCTGCCGATCAAGCAGGTGGTCGCCATTGAAGGCAAGGACTACTCGACCGATGGCTGGCAAGAATGGTACGGCGACAAGACCGGCACGCTGATCAATAGCGGCAAGTACGACGGTCTCACCTACGAGCAGGCGGTCGACCAGATCGCTGCTGACCTGAAGGAACTCGGCCTCGGCGAGAAACAGATCACGTGGCGCCTGCGTGACTGGGGTGTGTCGCGCCAGCGTTACTGGGGCACGCCGATTCCGATCATCCATTGCCCGAAGTGCGGCGACGTGCCCGTGCCGGAAAAAGATCTGCCGGTGGTGCTGCCGGAAGACCTCGTGCCGGACGGCACAGGCAATCCGCTCGCGAAGTCTGAAGCGTTCGTGAACTGCGCCTGCCCGACCTGCGGCGGCGCGGCCAAACGCGAAACCGACACGATGGACACCTTCGTCGATTCGTCATGGTACTTCTACCGCTATGCGTCACCGGGCGCGAAGACCATGGTCGACAAGCGCACCGATTACTGGGCACCGATGGACCAGTACATCGGCGGCATCGAGCACGCGATTCTGCACCTCTTGTACTCGCGCTTCTGGGCGAAGGTGATGCGCGATATGGGCCTGATCGACTTCGGCGAGCCGGCCAAGAACCTGCTCACGCAGGGTATGGTGCTCAACGAAACCTATTACCGCGAAAGTGAAGCGGGCAAGAAGACCTGGTACAACCCGGCTGACGTTACCGTCTCGTTCGACGACAAAGGCCGCCCGGTCGGTGCCGTGCTGAATGCGGACGGCCAGCCGGTGGTACTCGGTGGCGTCGAGAAGATGTCGAAGTCGAAGAACAACGGCGTCGATCCGCAATTGCTGATCGATCAACACGGCGCGGACACCGCGCGTCTGTTCGTGATGTTCGCCGCACCGCCCGAGCAGCAGCTCGAATGGTCGGGTTCGGGCGTGGAAGGCGCGAGCCGCTTCCTGCGCCGCGTCTGGAGCTTCGGCCACGCGAACGAGGCTGCATTGCGCGCAGGCGGCAAGTTCGACGCCGCGCAACTCGGCGAAGTCGACAAGGTGCTGCGCCGCGAAATCTACAGCGTGCTGAAGCAGGCCGACTTCGACTACCAGCGTTTGCAGTACAACACGGTGGTGTCGGCGGCGATGAAGATGCTCAACGCGCTCGACAGCGCGAAGGGCGCACAACCGGCGGTGCTGCGGGAGACGTACAGCGTGATGTTGCGCGTGCTGTATCCGGTCGTGCCGCATCAGACGTTCCAGTTGTGGCAGGAACTCGGTTACGCCGACGAATTCGGCTCGCTGCTCGACGCGGCATGGCCGAAGGTCGACGAACAGGCGCTGGAGCAAGCCGAGATCGAACTCGTGCTGCAGGTGAACGGCAAGGTGCGCGGCGCGCTCACGGTGGCGAAAGATGCTTCTCGTGACGCGATCGAAAAGCTCGCCGCCGCTCATGAGGCGGTCGAGAAGTTCAGCGAAGGCAGGGCTCCGAAGAAGATCGTCGTGGTGCCGGGCCGCCTCGTGAACGTGGTCGTTTGACAGCCCACCGAAACATGACAGCAGACAAACGCCGCTGCACATGGCGGCGCTTGTCTCTTGCTGCAGAATTTACTGCGAACCAGGAGCCAATGTGACTCGCAGATCGTTGTTGACGCTGGCGTGCAGCGTACTGATGTTGTCCGCCTGCGGCTTCCAGCTGCGCGGCCAGCAGGACTACGCATTCAAACGACTCTTTATCTCCGGCGGATCGGCCGCGGCCGACGCGCGGTTGACTCGCCTCGTGCAGGGCGGCAGCGACACGGTGGTGGTCAGTTCCGTCGCGAATGCCGACGCGACGCTGCAGATCAGCGAGGGCCGCAGCGTCAATACGCTCACGCTGAACTCGCTTGGTGTCGTCGAAGAATATGCAATGGCGCTGTCCATGACCTACTCGCTGGTCGCCAAGGACGGCACGGTGCTGATTCCGCCAAGCGTGATCGCGCTGAACCGCGCAATGACCTATAGCGACCAGTACTCGCAGGCCAAGGCTGCTGAAGCCGACATCCTGTTCGCGGACATGGAGAACGACGCGATCGACCAGCTTACGCGCCGTCTGTCGCTGGTGCGCACGATGCATCCGGCGCCGGGTCAGCAGGTGCCGTCGGTTGCGCCGCGCGCGCCGTTGCCGCCGCCGCCGCTGTGAGCGTCGTGCTGTGTTTTTGTTTAGCGTGCTGTGCTTGCTTGTGCACGCGTTTAACCTCGCCGATCGGTAGCCATGCAACTGCGACTTGACGCGCTTGAAACGCATCTCGCCAAGGGACTCGCCGGACTGTACGTCGTGTACGGCGACGAGCACCTGCTTGCGCAGGAAGCGAGCGACCTGATTCGTGCGACGGCGCGAGCAGCCGGCTTTACCGATCGCTCGGTGTTCACCGTCGAGCGCGGTTTCGACTGGAGTTCGCTGCTGGGCGCGAGTCAATCGATGTCGCTGTTCGGCGACCGTCAACTGGTCGAGTTGCGCATTCCATCGGGTAAGCCCGGCAAGGAAGGCGCGGATGCACTGAAGGCGCTCGCCGCCGCCGTGAATGACGACGTACTGACGATGATCACGTTGCCGCGCGTCGATGCGGCCACGCAAAAGTCGGCGTGGTTCACTGCGCTGTCCGAAGCAGGTGTCGCCTTGAAAATCGATCCGGTCGAGCGCGCGCAGTTGCCGAATTGGGTCGGTCAACGGCTTGCGGCTCAGGGCCAGCGGGTCGTTGCCGGCGAAGAAGGGCGTCGTGCGTTGGCGTTCATCGCCGAGCGTGTTGAAGGCAACCTGCTGGCGGCGCATCAGGAAATCCAGAAGCTCGGGCTGCTGTATCCGGCTGGTTCGTTGAGCTTCGAACAGATCCAGGATGCTGTGCTCAATGTCGCCCGTTACGACGTTTTCAAGCTGAATGAAGCGATGCTCGCGGGCGATGTCGGCCGCCTGGCGCGCATGCTCGACGGCTTGCGTGGAGAAGGCGAGGCCGCGGTGCTGGTGCTGTGGGCGGTCGTCGAAGAAGTGCGCACGCTGTTGCGGATCAAGCGCGGCGTTGCGGCGGGAAAGCAGCTCGCAATGCTGGTGCGCGAAAACCGCGTGTGGGGGCCGCGTGAGCGGCTGATCGGGCCGGCGTTGTCGCGTGTCACTGAAAGTGCGCTGGAGAAAGCGCTGGCTCTGGCGGCGCGGCTGGATCGGCAGGTGAAGGGATTGTCGGGCGGTACGCCTGGCAATCATCGCAACGACCCGCCGCCCGATCCATGGGACGGGTTGTTCGAGCTGGCGATGACGGTGGCGTCGCCAAAAGCAGCGGCGGTGCCCCCGCCGCGACCTCGGGCGGGGACGGTTGCGCCGACACGCAGGCCAGTCTGATCTGGAAGATCGACGTCGCTAGACTCGCTGGTATGACTAAAGCGGCCGACGTCGCTAAGGACGTCGCCTCCGCCATGCCGGCCGCCGCGGCAAGCAAAGCTCCGCCACCCGACTTACAATCGTTTCATCTTTCGCTAATTCTGCCTGTCCGCGGCACCTCGATGTGCGCGGCACCACGAGAATCCCCATGGATATTGACCAGTACATGACCGACCTCGGCCGCCGCGCCCGTCACGCTTCGCGTGCGATGGCGCGGGCGTCGACGGCGGCGAAAAACGCTGCGCTTGCCGCAGTCGCTCACGCGATCGAACGCGATGCCGCGCTGCTGAAGGAAGCCAATGCGCGCGACGTAGCGCGTGCGCGCGACAAAGGTCTCGACGCCGCCTTCATCGACCGTCTGACGCTGTCGGACAAGGCCTTGAAGACGATGGTGGAAGGCTTGCGGCAAGTCGCCGCGCTAGCCGATCCGATCGGCGAGATCAGCAATCTGAAATACCGCCCAAGCGGGATCCAGGTCGGCCAGATGCGCGTGCCGCTTGGCGTGATCGGCATCATCTACGAATCGCGTCCGAACGTGACGATCGACGCCGCCGCGCTGTGCCTCAAGTCGGGCAACGCGACGATTTTGCGTGGCGGCTCGGAAGCGCTCGAATGCAACACGGCGCTGGCTAAGCTGATCGGCGAAGGGCTGGAAGCTGCTGGTTTGCCTCAGGACGCCGTGCAAGTGGTGGCCACATCGGATCGCGCTGCGGTCGGCAAGCTGGTCACGATGACCGAATACGTCGACGTGATCGTGCCGCGCGGCGGCAAGAGCCTGATCGAGCGGCTGATGAACGAAGCACGCGTGCCGATGATCAAGCACCTTGATGGCATCTGCCACGTGTATGTCGACGACCGCGCGGATCTGGCCAAGGCGCTGACTGTTTGCGATAACGCGAAGACGCACCGCTACGGCACCTGCAACACGATGGAAACGCTGCTGGTGGCGCGTGGTATTGCGGCTGAAGTGCTGCCGCCTTTGGGTAAGCTGTATCGCGATAAGGAAGTCGAACTGCGGGTGGACGCCGCGGCGCGCGCGGTGCTGGCGGATGCTGGCGTCGGTCCGCTCGTCGACGCGAGCGAAGAAGACTGGCGCACCGAGTACCTTGCGCCGGTGCTGGCGATCAAGGTAGTCGATGGTCTCGACGCGGCGATCGAGCACATCAACGAATACAGCTCGCAGCACACCGACGCGATCGTGACGGAAGACCACGATCGAGCGATGCGGTTTTTGCGCGAAGTGGATTCGGCGAGCGTGATGGTAAACGCATCGACGCGTTTTGCTGATGGTTTCGAATTTGGTTTGGGTGCGGAGATTGGCATCTCGAACGATAAGCTGCACGCGCGTGGGCCGGTGGGTCTGGAAGGGCTCACGTCTCTCAAATACGTCGTGCTAGGGCATGGCGAAGGGCGGCAGTAAAGCGGTGTTCTTCGCGGGGCAATCGCTGCACAGGAAAGCGCTGACGCGCTTTCCTTCTCAGGCGCCGGCAAGGGGCGCGCCGATCTCCACGCTGTAAAGCCGTACAGGGACATGCTAATGCTTTGGGTCAAGACGTTTCACATCGTACTGATTGCCTCCTGGTTTGCCGGCCTGTTCTACCTGCCGCGCATCTTCGTCAATCTGGCGATGGAAACGGAACCGGCGGCGACGGCGCGTCTTTTGACCATGGCGCGTAAGTTGTTCCGCTTCATGACGTTTATCGCGGTGCCGGCGTTGGCATGTGGGCTGTGGCTGTGGCTGGCAGTTGGCATTGGACGCGGGCAAGGCTGGATTCACGCGAAGGTGGGCGTGGTGGTGTTGCTGGTTATTTATCACGCTTATTGCGGCGTGTTGTTGCGGACTTTCGAGCGTGGTGAGAATCGTCGCACGGATAAGTGGTATCGGATGTTTAATGAGTTGCCGGTGCTGGGGATGCTGGCGGCGGTGGCGTTGGTGGTGATTAAGCCGTTTTAGGGTGGGGGCCGCCGTTGCTTTGATCTGGTTAGGTTGTAGGGTTTGAATTGGAAAGGGCGGATTGCTGAATTCAGCAATCCGCCCTTTTTGTTGCCCGCGTTGGTGTTGGACGCATTGTCTTAGGCCGGATGGCTAGGTGGGTTGTCGGCCTATATTGGGACGGCCAATGCGTGTGCGGCCTGATTTATAATTCTTGGGTCACTGGCATCAACCGGTGGCTAGGTTTGACAGCCTACGTCAGAAACCGCACACCCGCTCAGGCGGGCGTGCGTCTGCCTCTGCACGTCTATATTTCAATGGGCGGGCCGTGGCGGGGAGCCGCGAGGCTCGCCGGTTTGTTTCTGACCCGGTCTGTCAACCCGCTATGTGCCCGCTCACCCTCCTTGCAAGCGAGTGTCGGGCGATCCAGGTAAGTCTTAGGGAGATCGCACCATGAGCAAGTCCATCAAAAAGCAACCCGCCTCACGCCCGCCTGTTGACGCTCTGCAATACGAAAAGCTCGCGCTGTCGGCGTTCGGTTCGTGCGAGCGACAAATAACTCAATTAAACAGGCTGGCTACGCTTGCGACCTCAATATATAGGAATCCTGCATTGACAGGCCATGAACGACGTAGCCAGCAAGTATTGCTCGAGCTGCTGGTCGAGACGTGCGAGGAGTATGAGCGGGAAGTTGAATGCGACCGCGAACTGTATCAGGTGATCGCGCTGGATGCGCGTGGTATCGCTCAGCGCCGCATTACAGCTAACGCTGCGGCGAAACTTCTTGCGGAAGCGGGACAGGAAACGCAGGAAGCGGCACAGGAAGCCGTGCAGGAAGCGAAGAAGATTGAAGCGGACGTCGAGACGCGCAAGACTGCGACCCGTAAGTCGGCACAAAGGAGCGCCGACGTGACGGCCGCCACGGCCGCCACGACTGCACGCTGAGCCACTTTGAAGTAACGACAGAGGGGTCAACGTTTCTACACGTGAATGAGAAAAAGGCGGTTTGCTGATTCAGCAAACCGCCTTTTTTACATCGGAGAAACTACTTAGAAATAAGGAATCCTATTCAGATAAAACACCATAACCGCAAGTACTTTCCCTGCTACAGCGAATTAGAACTCGTAGCCCATCTGGACGCGCGCGCCAGCGTCACCAGAGTTCGACACCGAAACGGCGCCGTTCGTCAGCCACTTGCCGCTTTGCGAGCGATACGTCACACCTACGGCCGCTGCCGAACCGCTCTTGTACGCGCCGGCACCGGCTGCCACCACTGTCTTGCCAAGGCCCGACGGTGTCAAGTTCGGCATCGCCATGGCGGCGGCGATACCGGCGTACGAGTTCTTCGCGACTTCGTTCACTGAGTTTTGCATCGCGTTGAAGCGCTGATTGTTGTTGGCGTTAGCCTGGCTGGTTGCCGCGTTCAGCTGGTTCACGTTCACTGCGTCCGTGCCTTGCGTGCCGGCTGCGACGTTGGTGATCTGACGTTCGTTGTCCTCGGAACCAACCGAGACAGTGTTCGCACGATCCGCCACCGAGTTCGCACCGAGCGCCACCGAATTGCTCGCCGTCGCTTTGGCATTGCCGCCGATCGCGACTGCATCCGCACCGGTTGCCTGCGAATCCGCCTGCGACGAGTTCGAGTGGAAGTACTTGATGCCTGCGCTACCCGTCGTGATGTCGCTCAGCGTGCTGTTGATGCTGCTGATGTCCGACGTGTTTTGGGTCACGCGACCGTCGATGTTCGTCACTGCGTCGCCGACGTTGTTCACCGTGGTGCCGCCGACATTGAAGGTCGGGGCATTGACCGAGCCGTCCGCATTCACCGTCGAACCGCCGCCGATTGCGTTGGCGACCGAACTGCTGACGCCGTACAGTTGCGAACCGTTCACAGCGTCCACACTGGTCGCGTTGACCGCGCCTGCCGCCACGCCGGTCACAGTGCGCGCGCCTTGCGTACCGGTCATGTCGACCACGGTGCCGCCTGTGTCCTTCGCAACGGTGATGTTCTGTGTCGTCGCGTCCTGCTTGACCAGACCGACTTCGCCATTGTTGATGCTGTTGGTCAAGTTCGTGATGTCGCTGGTGTTTTGCGTCACGCGGTCGTCGATGTTGGTGATCGCGTCACCAGCGTTGTGAACCGTGGTGCCGCCAACCACGTAGGTCGGAGCCGAGATCGTGCCGTCAGAATTCACGGTCGAGCCGCCGCCCAAAGCGTCGGCAACCGAGTTGCTTGCGTTGTACAACTGCGAACCGTTGATTGCATCCTGGCTCGTTGCGGTGACCGCGCCCGCCGCCACACCGGTGATCGTGCGTGCGCCATCGGTGCCCGTCATGTCCACCACCGCGCCACCCGTGCTGCTGGCGACCGTGATGTTCTGCGTCGTCGGATCCTGCTTGACCAGACCGACTTGACCGTTGTTGATGTTATCGGTCAGGTTGGCGATATTCGTCGTGTTTTGCGCGATATCAGTGGTGTTTTGCGTCACGCGGCCGTCGAGGTTCGTCACTGCATCGCCGACGTTGTTGACTGTGGTGCCGCCGACAGAATAACTCGGTGCAGAGATCGTGCCGTCGGAATTCACGGTCGAGCCGCCGCCGAACGAGTTGGCGATCGAGCTGCTAACGCCATACAGTTGCGAACCGTTGATCGCGTTAAGGCTGGTTGCGTTCACTGCGCCTGCCGCGACGCCGTTCAACACGCGGGCGCCGGCAGTGCCAGTGAAGTCGACGATGTTGCCGCCCGTGGCGGATGCTACGGTGATATCGCCGGTGGTCTGATCCTGACGCACCAGGCCTTCCGTGCCATTGCTGATGTTGTCTACCGTCGTTTGAAGGGTCGAGACGTTTGCGTTTGTCGTGAACAGTTGCGAGCCGTTGACTGCATCGGTACTCGTCGCACTCAGAACACCGGCTGCCATGTTCGTGACATTATGGCCCCCCATATT
>NZ_JAQQCH010000025.1:0-106464 GCF_046030555.1 Paraburkholderia sediminicola
GCAGCGTTTGCTGGCCACGCGTCCGGCTGGTTTGCCGAAATCGCTGGCGCAGTCGTTGATCGTCGAGGTGCCGCAAACGGGCTCGAACGGGGATAATCGCAGCGACAGTCCGTCCGCTGCCTTGACGGCGCTGCGAGACTGGCTGATCGGCGAACAGCAGCCGGTGCTGGCAGCACGCTGCGACGGTTATCTGTCGCATGTGCCGGCGGGCGCAACTGCGGTATTGTCTGGGCCCACCGGCGAGCGCAACACGTACACGCTGGGCGCGCGCGGCACGGTGCTGTGCATTGCATCGACGGCGAGCGGGGCGCGCGTGCAGTTTGCCGCGGCGCTGGCTACGGGAAATCGCGCCTTGTTCGAAGGCGCGGCTGGTGAACAATTGGTGTCGCAGCTGCCCGCCGCGTTGAAGTCATACGCAAGCGTGAAGAAGAGCGCCGATACGCCGTTCGACGCCGTGCTGTTCGAAGGCGATAGCGACGAACTGCTGGCGCTGGTGAAGGAAGTCGCGAAACGTCCGGGGCCCATTGTCTCGGTGCAGGGCGTCGCGGCTCGCGCGCTGGAGAGCGGCGACGAGGATTACGCGCTTGAGCGTCTACTGACGGAACGCTCAGTCAGTGTGAATACGGCAGCAGCAGGCGGTAATGCGAATTTGATGACGATCGGTTGAGCGAACCTCATCGATTACTTCAAAAAAACGGAAGCGGTACGGCGACCCCGAAAAACCGCTCCATCCACACCTGGTACCAAGGAGAAGCTATGCAACACAAGATGAAACAGCTGGCAGGCGCAGCGCTGGTTGCGGCAATGTCGCTGGCGGGGACGGCCAACGCTCAATCGACTGAAGACGTGAAGATCGGCTTTGCCGGTCCGATGACGGGCGCACAGGCGCACTACGGTAAGGACTTCCAGAACGGCATCACGCTGGCTGTGGAAGACATGAACGCAACCAAGCCTGTGATCGGTGGCAAGCAGGTTCGCTTCGTGCTGGACTCGGCCGACGACCAGGCTGACCCGCGCACCGGCACGACCGTTGCACAAAAGCTGGTGGATGACGGCATCAAGGGCATGCTCGGCCACTTCAACTCGGGCACCACGATTCCGGCTTCGCGCATCTATGCGAACGCGGGCATCCCCGAAATCGCAATGGCGACGGCGCCTGAGTACACGCAACAAGGCTTCAAGACCACGTTTCGCATGATGACGTCCGACACGCAGCAAGGTTCGGTCGCCGGCACGTTCGCCGTGAAGACTTTGGGCATGAAGAAGATCGTGATCGTCGACGACCGTACGGCTTACGGCCAGGGTCTGGCAGATCAGTTCGAAAAGGCAGCGAAGGCAGCAGGCGGTCAGATCGTCGATCGTGAATACACGAACGACAAGGCTGTCGACTTCAAGTCGATCCTGACCAAGCTGAAGTCGGTCAACCCGGATCTGGTGTACTACGGCGGCGCGGATTCGCAAGCGGCACCGATGGTCAAGCAGATGAAACAACTGGGCATCAAGGCTCCGTTGATGGGCGGCGAAATGGTTCACACGCCGACCTTCATCCAGCTCGCGGGTAACGCGGCGGATGGCACGGTGGCATCGCTCGCCGGCCTGCCGCTGGAAGAAATGCCGGGTGGCAAGGACTACGTCGCGAAGTACAAGAAGCGTTTCAACGAAGACGTGCAAACGTACTCGCCGTACGCTTACGACGGCGCAATGGCAATGTTCGACGCCATGAAGAAGGCTAACTCGACCGATCCGGCCAAGTACCTGCCGCTGCTCGCGAAGACCTCGATGCCGGCAGTGACGGCAGCGAACCTTGCGTACGACGGCAAGGGCGACCTGAAGAACGGCGGCATCACGCTGTACAAGGTTGTCGACGGCAAGTGGACGACGCTGCAAAGCGTGGGCGGGAAGTAAGCGGCTTCTCGCATGAGCATTTGAGTGTCACGCGTGGTTTTGGCGTGGCGCTCGCTGCACAAAAAAGCCCTGCAGCTCTTTTGAGCCGCAGGGCTTTTTCTTTGGTGCTTCGCTATGCGTGCAGGTCACAACGCAACATCACTCCCCTCGCAGCTTCCTCCCCTGCTCGCGAATCTGCTCCAACGTCGCCCCCGGTGTGCTCGCTTCCTGCGGCATGCGAATCTCGATCACTGCCGCGCGCTTCGCTTCCATCGAACGCTGCAACGCCGGCAGAAAATCTTCAGTCCGCTCCACCGTCTCTCCATGTGCGCCGAACGACTTTGCGAATGCCGCAAAGTCCGGATTCGTGAGACCGGTGCCATGCACGCGATTCGGATAGTGCCGTTCCTGATGCATCCGGATCGTGCCGAAGTGACCGTTATTCACGACGATGAAAATCACATGCAGGTCATACTGCATCGCTGTCGCAAGTTCTTGCGCGGACATCATGAAGCAACCGTCACCGGCTAACGCAACCACAGCCCGTTGCGGGTACATCGACTTCGCCGCGATTGCCGCCGGTACGCCGTAACCCATCGCGCCACTGGTCGGCGCGAGTTGCGAGCGGAAATGCCGATACGAGAAATGCCGATGCAGCCATGTCGCGTAGTTGCCTGCGCCGTTGGTGAGGATCGCGTCTTCCGGTAGATGCGCGCGCAACTGCTGGATGACTTCGCCCATTTGCACGTCGCCGGGAATCGGGCGTGGTTTGCGCCAGTCGAGATACGCGCGATGCGCTTCTTCCGCGGCGCCGGTCCATGCGAGCTTGGCGGAGGACGGCTTTAACACTGCAAGCAGCGCTGCCAACTCAGGCATGCCCGAGACGATCGGTAGATCCGCTGCATAGACGCGCCCGAGCTCTTCCGCACCTTGATGCACATGCACCAGCGTTTGTTTGGTCTTCGGAATGTCGAGCAGCGTGTAGCCGTTAGTCGTTGCTTCGCCTAGCCGTGGGCCGAGCGTGAGTAGCAAGTCCGCATCGCGGATACGTTGGGCAAGCGCCGGATTGATACCGAGGCCGACATCCCCCGCATAGTTCGGATGCTCGTTGTCGAGTGTGTCCTGAAAGCGGAACGCGAGCCCGATCGGCAATTGCCAATTCTCGATGAAGCGTTGCAGGTCGGCACATGCCGCAGGTGTCCAACCGCTGCCACCGGCAATTACCATCGGCCGTTGCGCGCCTTCCAGCAATTGACGTAACGCTTCGATCTGCGCTGCGGATGGCGACGCCGCCACACGCTTATATCTCGGCGCACTGGCTACGGCTTCACACGCGTCGCTCAACACATCTTCCGGCAACGACAACACGACCGGCCCTGGCCGCCCCGACGTCGCCGTGTGAAACGCATGGCTCAGATACTCGGGAATGCGCTTCGGATCGTCGATTTGTGCGACCCATTTCGCCATCTGACCGAACATGCGCCGGTAGTCGATTTCCTGGAAGGCTTCACGGTCCAGATGCTCGCGCGCGCACTGGCCGATCAGCAGAATCATCGGCGTGGAGTCCTGAAACGCGGTGTGCACGCCGATCGATGCATGTGTCGCACCCGGTCCGCGCGTGACGATGGCGACGCCCGGACGTCCTGTCAATTTGCCGACTGCTTCGGCCATGTTCGCGGCCGCCGCTTCATGCCGGCAGACGATGGTCTGGATGTGGTCGGTTTCGTCGTGTAGCGAATCGAGCACGGCGAGAAAACTCTCGCCGGGTACACAGAAAACACGTTCGACGCCGTGCGTCAGCAAGGCATCGACCACGAGGCGCGCGCCGGTGGTTTGGGCGGCGGAAGAATCAGAAACGGGAGCGTTCGGCAGCGACATTGCGATGAAGCCTCCATATGGGTTGGTAATGCTTCTGATCTTGATCAAGCGAGTTGTCACCGATAGCTTACGCCGACTGAGAGGTCGACGTCACTGCATGGCGTGATCCGTCAGATTGCGCAAGAGAATTTTTCGAGATGAATTTGACGCGTAGGATTGAACTAGTTTTACTAGGCGCGTCGAAAACATCGAAACCACAAGGCACCGAATTCGCAATTTTCGTGACCATGAACATTGAATATGATAAGTAATGCTAATAAGCCATCCGTTCTTGCTACCAGTATCAGGTCACGAAATGGAATCCGCCGAAGCGGGAGATACCATCGTCTCAGATCACGATGTGTGTGCCGCTGGCATGCAGGAATGCGCGCCAGGAAACGGAGCATATCCGGTCAGCTACAACCTTGGCTGGCACGGTGGCGTGCACCTCATTGCCCCTCGTGATGCGCACGGCACCGCTGCTCCGGTGCGTGCCATCGCCGATGGAACGGGCGTCTATGCGCGACAAACCGACGCCAGTGAAAAGGCAGCTTTGTCCTATCGCAATGTACGGACGGACGACGGCTGTGTAGTCATCAAACATTCGACGGAGATCGGCGATGGTGATAGCGCAAAGGTGAACTTCTTCTCGATCTACATGCATTTGCAAACGGTCATATCGTCGCTGGTTGCGGGTGGGAAAGTCTATCGGAAGGATGTAATCGGCATCGCGGGACAGGTATATGGGCAGATCGGTCAGATACATTTCGAAATCGTCTGCAATCAGGCGGACCTTGAAAAGCTGGTCGGGCGCTGCACAGGGCCGCTCACGGCGGCAACTGGCCGCAAAGACGCTATTTACGGCGATATCTGGTTCAGGGTGCCGAAAGGGATACCGGTGTTCGAAAATCGCGAGCCGCATCCGTATCGAGTAGATGATAGAGAGTCGCCACCCTGTGCCCTCATCACGCCACAAGCGGCGCGTACGACCGAGCAGGAGTACGTGGTTCAGATGCGATATCAACGAGGCGAATGCACGCTGACCACGTTTCACAAGGGTGTCGATGGACGGTATGTCGTTTTCGGATCACTGACGTGCGGTAGTGGATATGAATATGGGCTATACAGGGAGGCCAACCGGCTGAGGGCGAAATATATCGAGTTGAATGACTCGGCGGGAAGCGGCTATGCGGTTGTGCCGACGCCATGTGCAATTTACGAAATACTGCGTTTCGGGCGTACCTCAGGTACCGACGCGCTGCCTGCCGGCGCTAAATTCGGTCACTGGCGAAAAATCACGATGCCCGAAGCGGTTGGGTGGGTAAATTTGAACCTTACCGCTATCGGCGTCTATAGCGATGCAGACTTGCCGCATTGGGCCGGCTGGGGTCTCATTGACGACGATACGATGGCGAAAAGCCTATGTGGTTCGTCAACGATTAGACGCTGGCTCGATGTGAACGGTGATGGTCACGTGTCACACGCTGAAGCAGTGCAAGGCCTCCATGCTGACGCAGTGCGCACACGGTTGTCGAAAGCGATCTGCAAATTTCCGATCGAGTGGTCCAGAAACGAGGACTCCATCGAACGCCACTGGGGATGGCTCAAGGAACCGAGTGAAAGCTTGCCTGTGGCGCTGCCTGCGAACGATTTCAATTTGCTGAAGGCTCATATACAAGCTTTAGCGTTTTGGGAGGAGGTCCACGACCCACATCTCCCGCCCGTCGACCAATGCTGGCACTTTCCGCCCAAGGCTTTTATAGAGCATTTCAGGAAATGTGGATGGCTGAGCGCAAACGAACTTTCCCAATGTCTGCCTAGGACATCGCTGTCCGGAAATATTCCGTGGAATGTCGCCTTCGCGCGCGGAAGTACACATGCAAAACCGATAAATCTCATCTACCGAAAGTATCTGAATGAAAGCCGGATTCGGTTGGTGCATTTCCTTGCGCAGACGCATATCGAGACAGATACGCTTCGCACGATGGTGGAGGACTCGACGGGCTTTGGCTACGTTTACGGGCCCTTCTATGGCCGCGGCTATTCCAACTAACGTGGCCGTTCAACTACGATGCGTACGGGCTATATCGGGGCGTCGCCAGTCACGGGGTGTCAACATACGTGGACCCGCGTATCACTTCAACGTCAACGCATGTCTGGGCGGACGGCGCTGCAGCGCAGCGATGGTCGCCTCGATTCGATCCACACGTCGTTGCCACCGATCCAAATCATGCTGCCGAATCCGCAGCGATGTATTGGCTAGCGAAGACATTTCGCGGCAAGCACAACATCAATCGCGCGGCTGATCTTGGCACGTCGCCGGCCATAGTGGGTTTCATCAGCTGGCTCGTCAATGGAGGCGGCCACGGATATGCGAACCGTCAGCAGTTTGCCCTGCTTCTTGCCGAAGTATTGCTGGACCAGCCGCGCAGAACCGGTAGTGGACCTCTCAGTTACCCGCCGTTGTCGCCGCCCGGGAGTCCTGCACTTTGCACTGCGTTTCCACCTGCTGCGGTACCTTCGACCCAAACTGTAACGATTATCTATGCAGCACAAAAATCTTAGTTTCCTGATTTTTTTCGCAGCGATACCTGCATTCGCCGATGGCCTCCCGCCCTTGCCTCAGGCGTGGACCAACTCGCATTACGGTGAATGCTATCGTTCAATCGAATTAGGTATGGCGGTCGTGTATGGGTCTGACTATGCGGCCGATGACAACGTGGTGGGCAAGACAGCCAAATACGTTACTGGCGAAATGCTGCTTACCCAAGACCGAACAACGGGTACCAATTCACCGAGGACGATCTTCGAGAAACGCGGTGGGAGTCGATGGTGCGTCGTTTTGACATCACCGCCCGTAGCCAGCATTGACGCAGTTACAAGCAGAGAGAGCTCGGCTCGGCCGGCGCAATGGGTCACGCTTACCCAAGCAGCCCCCGGTTTTCCCGGAACAAAGGTTGTTTATTTGTGGAATCGGGCGAGGGCGCTTTATCTCCCTTCGAAGTGTTTTCGAGTTTCCCGGACAAAGGCCACAGAGTTTGCCTGCAAAGACGCGTACAGCTGACGTGTGGCGGCGCGTGCCGATGTCAGGGCGGCGCACGCCTCCCAATTCACATTGGGCGTCTTGCGTTGGTCGCACACCTGCCGCAAACCAAGTGTTCTCAACACTCTACGATATTTACCGCCAACCCACCGCGCGACGTTTCCTTGTACTTGGTCTTCATATCCGCGCCGGTCTGCATCATTGTCTTGATCACAGAGTCCAGCGACACATAATGTGTGCCGTCACCGCGCAGCGCCATTCGCGCCGCATTGACGGCTTTCACCGAGCCCATCGCATTGCGCTCAATACATGGAATCTGCACCATCCCGCCGACCGGATCGCACGTCAGCCCGAGGTTATGTTCCATGCCGATCTCAGCAGCATTCTCGACTTGAGCAGGCGTGCCGCCCATCACCGCCGCGAGCGCGCCCGCGGCCATCGAGCACGCCACGCCGACTTCGCCCTGGCACCCCACTTCCGCGCCTGAAATCGACGCGTTCAGCTTGTACAGAATGCCGATTGCCGCCGCCGTCAACAGGAAGTCGATCACGCCTTGCTCGTTCGAACCCGGCATGAAGCGCGTGTAGTAATGCAGCACCGCGGGGATGATGCCGGCCGCGCCATTGGTAGGCGCGGTTACCACGCGCCCGCCCGCGGCGTTTTCTTCATTCACGGCGATGGCGTAGAGATTGATCCAGTCGACCATCGACAGCGGATCGCGCAGCGCCAGCTCAGGATTCCCCGACAACGCGCGGTACAGCTGCGGCGCACGGCGCTTCACCTGGAACGGGCCGGGCAAGTTACCGTCTGCACCCGGATTGTTGATGCCGCAACCGCGCGACACACATGACTGCATCACGTTCCAGATCTTCAGCAAGCCGGAACGTATTTCCTCTTCCGTACGCCAGACGCGTTCGTTTTCCCACATCAGTTGCGCGATGCTCTTGCCGGTCGAATTGCACAGTTCGAGCAATTCGTTGCCGCTGCGAAACGAATGCGGCAATTGTTCGACGGCGCTCAGCACCTTCGTGTTCGGGGCGCCCGCCGTCACCACAAAACCGCCGCCCACCGATAGATACGTCGACTCGCGCAGCGTCTCGCCCTGCGCGCCGTACGCACGCAGTATCAGGCCGTTCGGATGCTCGGACAGCGCCTGGCGATAAAACGAAATGTGATCTTTCTGGACGAACGGTACGTCGTGCGTGCCGAGCAAGGCGAGCTTGCGCGACGCCTTAACTGCTTCAAGCCGCTGCGCGATCGTGTCCGGATCAACTGTGTCGGGCGCATCGCCCATCAAACCGAGCATTACGCCGCGATCGGTGCCATGTCCTTTGCCGGTCGCGCCGAGCGAACCGTACAGATCCACTTTTACTGACGCCGTCGCCCCCAGCAGCCCGTCGCGTTCGAGCCCTTGCGCGAACATCAGCGCCGCACGCATCGGCCCAACCGTATGCGAACTGGACGGACCAATGCCGATTTTGAAGAGGTCGAACACACTGACTGCCATTTACTGCTCCCTGCTGATAAAAGTTGGTTTAGCGCGCCGGTAGCGGCAAACACACGGCGAGCCACGCGGGCGGCGTCGGTGCGAGCTGCAGCGCGATCGGCGTATAGCGTCCATCGAGACGCGCCGCCAGGTGAAACAGTTCCGTCGCGTTTTTCGGATCCCATTGACCCGAATAGCCAGGCAAACCGGCCTCGCGACGTTTGGCATCGAACGGAACGCTCGAATGCACGAATTCTTCATGCGTTTTGCTGCCGTCCGCGTACGGCGTGAGCCAGTTCAGCGCGGCTGCCAGCGAGGCGCCGTTCTCCCCCCTCTCCGGCAACCAGTTTCGGTTGTGGCGGCGCGCAGCGAGCGCGGCGGTCACAAGCGGCTGCAGGTCGTAGGTGACGTAGTGCAGCGCGTCACGCTCGCCGAAGTCGAACGTCGAGCCGTCCGGCGCGATGTTGTCGCCGATATGCTCGTCGAACAGGCGCTGAGCCGCATTGATCATCTTGCGGTTATCCAGCGTGAACGCGGCCATCGAGATCAGTTTGATCCGGTGGCTTTGCCAGTTGTTCTTAAACGTGCCCTTGAGTGGCCGCGGCTGGGCATCGATCTGCCCGATGTAGCCGTTCGCGAGCTTCGTCAGGAACGCCATCGATGCGTTGCGCGTTTTCACCGGTAGCGCGCTCGCGGTCATGTCGTAGGCGAGGATCAGGCCTTCGAAATGGGTTTCGTCGATCGGATTGAAACTGGGTTGATAAGTCGTGACCCACGCATACAGCAAGCGATCGACCAACTTCAGATAACGGTCGTCACTGGTCGCGCGCCATGCGAGCGCGGCGTCACGCAGCAGATCGAGATCCTTCTCCGCCTCGACGCTCTGATCGTAGATGCCTTCGTGAGGCAGCGTGCCTTCGGTATGCAGTTTTGCCAGCGCATGCGGCGGGTCGTTCAGATGCGCCAGCACGTTGCTCACCAGCGCTTTGACCCCTGGATCGGCATTCGTGCGCTCGCTGGTTTGCAGCGCGGGCGCTGCACAAAAATTCATCGCGGCTTGCGCCTGCCGCAGCGGCAGCAGCACCGCCGCGCCTGCTAACAACAGTGTGCAAGTCTGCTGCCATGTCTGGGCTCGCGTTGCTCCGGTCCGGCTTTGCATCAATCGCACCTTTCGCGCCATGCGAAACTCCTCGTTAGGCTGATTCGGTGTGTGATGTTAGCCGTTTGCGGACACAAGCGACAGAACCGCGCAACGCCTGCTTACAACCTTCGGGCGATGCGCGGTCAAGGCCACGCTTACTCGTAATCGGCGATCGGCACGCAGGAGCAGAACAGATTGCGGTCGCCGTACACGTTGTCTGCCCGGCCGACCGGCGGCCAGTACTTCTTCGCAATCAGCGTGGGCAGCGGATACGCGGCGGTTTCGCGCGCATACGCATGCTTCCAGTCGTTCGCGATGACCACCGCTGCCGTATGCGGTGCGTGCTTCAGCGGATTGTCTTCGCGGTCCGAGCGACCTTCTTCGACGGCGCGAATTTCCTCGCGGATCGCGATCATCGCTTCGATGAAGCGGTCGAGTTCTTCCTTCGATTCCGATTCGGTCGGTTCGACCATCAGCGTGCCCGGCACCGGGAAGCTCATCGTCGGTGCGTGGAAGCCATAATCGGCGAGGCGCTTGGCGACGTCGTCGACCGTAATACCACTGGTGTCCTTGATCGGACGCAGATCGAGAATGCACTCGTGCGCGACCAGTCCGCCCGGGCCCGAATACAGCACCGGATAGTGCGGCGCGAGTTTCTTCGCGACGTAGTTCGCGTTGAGGATTGCGGTTTCGGTGGCAGCCGTGAGGTTCTTCGCGCCCATCATCGCGATGTACATCCACGAAATCGGCAGGATCGACGCGGAACCGTACGGTGCGCCCGACACGGCGCCAATACCGTTCGGCGCGCGCTCATAGCCCGACGAAATCTGATTTGGCAGGAATTGCGCGAGATGCGCGCCGACCGCGACCGGACCGACGCCCGGTCCGCCGCCGCCGTGCGGAATGCAGAAGGTCTTGTGCAGGTTCAGATGCGAGACGTCGCCGCCGAACTGGCCCGGCGCACACAGGCCGACCATTGCGTTCATGTTCGCGCCGTCCACGTAGACCTGACCTCCGTGCGCATGCACGATCTCGCAGATTTCGCGGACGTTAGCCTCGAACACGCCGTGGGTGGACGGGTACGTGATCATGATCGCCGCGAGCTTGTCGGCGTGCTGATCGGCCTTCTTCTTCAGGTCCTCGATATCGACGTTGCCTTGCGCGTCGCAAGCCACGACGACTACTTGCATGCCGGCCATTTGCGCCGACGCCGGATTCGTGCCGTGCGCCGAAGCAGGAATCAGGCAGACATTGCGATGGGCTTCGCCGCGCGACGCGTGGTAAGCGTGGATGATCAACAGGCCGGCGTATTCGCCTTGCGAACCGGCGTTAGGTTGCAGCGACACCGCTGCGTACCCGGTTGCCGTGACCAGCATCTCTTCTAGCTGATCGATCATTTCGCGGTAGCCGACGGTTTGCTCGGCCGGTGCGAACGGATGGATCTGACCGAATTCGGGCCACGTGACCGGCAACATTTCCGAGGTCGCGTTCAGCTTCATCGTGCACGAGCCGAGCGGGATCATCGAGCGGTCGAGCGCAAGGTCCTTGTCCGACAGGCTGCGCAGATAGCGCAGCATTTCCGTTTCAGAATGATGACGGTTGAATACGTGGTGCGTGAGGTACGCGCTCGTGCGTTCAAGCGCGGTGGGCACCGATGCGGTGTTCGACGCGGCAATGGCTGCGTCGAGTGCGTCGACTTGCGGCACATCTTTGGCGCCCGCCGCTTCTGCGAACACCGCGAGCAGATCGGCCAAGTCACGGCGCGCCGTGGTTTCGTCGATCGACAGACCGACTTGCGTACCGCTGACGCGGCGCAGGTTGATGCGCTTCGCCTTCGCGGCGTCATGCAGCGCTTGCGTGCGTGCGCCGGCTTCGAACGTCAGCGTATCGAAGAAGGTTTCGTTGACGAGCGTGTAGCCGAGTTGCTTCGCGCCTTCAGCCAGCAATGCCGCGATGCGGTTCACACGCAGCGCGATCGTCTTCAGACCACGCGGGCCGTGATAGACCGCGTACATGCTAGCCATGATCGCGAGCAGCGCTTGCGCGGTACACACGTTCGAGGTCGCCTTCTCGCGGCGGATATGTTGTTCACGCGTTTGCAGCGCGAGACGCAGCGCCGGATTGCCTTGCGCATCGACGGTCACACCGACGAGACGGCCCGGCATCTGACGCTTGAATTCGTCGCGCACGGCGAGGTAAGCCGCGTGCGGGCCGCCGAAACCAACCGGCACGCCGAAACGCTGGGTGTTGCCGACGGCAACGTCCGCGCCCCACTCGCCCGGCGGCGTCAAAACGGTCAGCGCGAGCAGGTCGGCGGCGACCACCACGTGGCCACCCGCTGCGTGGATCGCATCGGCGAGCGCGCGGTAGTCGCGCACGTCGCCGTTCACGCCCGGGTATTGCAGCAGCACGCCGAACGCATTCGCGGTCGCCGCGTCCGCAGCCGGGCCGACTTTCACTTCGATGCCGACCGGCGTGGCGCGCGTCTTTACCACTTCGATGGTTTGCGGTAACACGTCGTCGGCCACGTAGAACACGTTCGACTTCGGCTTGCCCACGCGTTGCAGCAGCGTCATCGCTTCGGCGGCGGCGGTGGCTTCGTCAAGCAGCGAGGCATTCGAGATCGCGAGGCCGGTGAGGTCGACGATCATCTGCTGGAAGTTCAGCAGCGCTTCCAGACGACCCTGCGAGATTTCCGGCTGATACGGCGTGTACGCGGTGTACCACGCCGGATTTTCCAGCACGTTACGCAGGATCACCGTCGGGGTGTGCGCGTTGTAATAGCCCTGCCCGATGTACGAGCGGAACACCTGGTTTTTGTCCGCCAGTTCACGCAGCGCGGCGAGCGCTTCCGCTTCGCTCTTCGGCTGGGCAAAGGGGCCGAGCGGCAGCGTTTCGGTGCGGCGGATCGTCTTCGGAATGACGGCGTCGATCAGCGCGGCGCGCGATGCGAAGCCGAGGGCTTCGAGCATCGCATGCTGGTCGGCCGAATCCGGGCCGATGTGCCGTTCGGCGAAGGCATCATGCACTTCGAGCGCGGCGAGCGAGAGAGGAGTGCGGTTCATCAGACGATCCGGGTGTTCGAGCTTCATGAGGTGTTCCTGCCGGTGCGGGCGTCCGTTCGACTGTCGAATCGGACGCGCCGCGCCTGTCGGGTTTAAACGTAATGGTGCAACTTGCGGCGAATCAGGCGCCGACGGCCTTGGCGTAAGCGTCCGCGTCGATCAGGCGATCCAGCGATGCGTCCGCGGCCGGCTTGATCTTGAAAAGCCAGTTCTCGTACGGTGCGCTGTTGACGCCATCCGGCGTATCGGTGACGGCCGGGTTCGCTTCGATGATTTCGCCCGAGACCGGCGCGTAGATATCGGAAGCGGCTTTCACCGACTCGATCACGGCGACGGTGTCGCCAGCGTTGACGGTCTTGCCCAGTTCCTGGACTTCGAAGAAGACGATGTCGCCGAGCGCTTCTTGCGCATGGTCGGTGATGCCGACCGTCAGCGTGCCGTCCGCTTCGGTGCGGACCCACTCGTGCGATTCGGTGTATTTCAGATCGGCCGGGATGCTCATCGGATGCTCCTATGCGGTGTGATTCGGTAGTGACTTAAAAAGTTAAACGTACGCGCCGGCTGCTTAAACTGCGAGCACCTTGCCGTTGCGCACGAACGGCAGTTTTACCACGCTTGCGGGGACGTTTTTGTCACGAATCTGGACGTGAACCGTGTCGCCCGGCTGCACGCCTTTCGGCACGCGCGCAAAGGCGATCGATTCCTGCATCGTGGGTGAAAAAGTGCCGCTGGTGATTTCGCCTTCGCCATGCAGCGTGACGACTTTCTGGTGAGCACGCAGCACGCCCGCTGCCTTGCCGTTTTCCTTCAGCAGGATCAGACCGACGAACGCGGCCTGCGAACCGTCCGCTTCAAGCTTGCCCTTGCCGACGAATTCGCGTGGCGAGGTCAGATCGACAGTCCAGGCGAGGCCGGCGTCGAGCGGCGAGACGTTGTCGTCCATATCCTGGCCGTACAGGTTCATGCCGGCTTCGAGCCGCAGCGTGTCGCGCGCGCCGAGACCGGCAGGGCGCACGCCTTGTGCTTGCAGCGCGTTCCACAGCGCTTCGACGTGATCTGACGAGACAATGATTTCGAAGCCGTCTTCGCCGGTGTAGCCGGTGCGGGCGACGGTGAGTTCGCCGAACGGCGTGTCGTCCACGCGCGCGGCGTTGAACGGCTTCAATGCTTCAGTGGCGGCACGCGCGGCCGGCACGGTTTGCCAGACTTTTTCGCGGGCGTTCGGGCCTTGCACGGCGACGATCGCGTAATCGCGGCGCGGCGTGATGGTCAAGCCGAAGCTGCCTTCGGCGTTGAGCTGGCCGAACCAGGTAATGTCTTTATCGGCGGTGCCGGCGTTGACGACCACACGGAAATGATCTTCGCCGAAGTAATAGACGATCAGATCGTCGATCACACCGCCGTTCGGGTTCAGCAGACAGGAGTAGAGCGCGCGGCCCGGCGTTTGCAGCTTGGCGACGTTGTTCGCCAGCGCGTACTCGAAGAAGGCGCGCACGCGCTCGCCGGTGAAATCGACGACGCACATGTGCGAGACGTCGAACATACCGGCGTCGGTGCGCACGGCGCGGTGTTCGTCGATCTGCGAGCCGTAGTTGACGGGCATGTCCCAGCCGCCGAAATCGACCATGCGGGCGTTGAGCGCACGATGGGTGGCGTTGAGCGGAGTGTGTTTGAGTTCGGTCATGGGGCCTCGGGCATCTCGCGAAACAAAAAAGGCCACGCGGCGCTACGCCTCGCGGCCTGCTGGCTGCGAGCGATTGCGTTGCATGGCCCCTCTGTCCTCGATACCTGAGAGATTGCGCTGCCGTGCGATGGTGAAGCCGTAATCGCTACGGTGAAACGCGCGCCCCTTCGGTGGGCAGCTTGCCAGAATCTGCTCGACGTACGTTCGATGTACGCGACGCAGACGGCTACTGCCGCTCTCCAGAGTGCGAAAAACCTGGGCCGTGAGGCGGGTTTTTCGACGCGGTCGGTCCTTTTGCCTGAGAGTTTGCGGGTGTGCCCCTTCGGCGGCGCGGCCTGCGATTTTCTGCGGCCAGCACGCTCTCCCGACGCGTGCGGCGAATGTACGCGAGGGTCGGTGGCTTGTCAAATAAAGGCCCGTAAGGGGCGTGGGCGTTGCCGCTGCGGGCTCGCGAATGTCAAAAAAAAGCGCGGGACGTGATGCCCGCGCTTCTTTGCTTCAGTGCCTGAACCGGCGCGATTATTCGCCGATGGCGTGTGCCGCGTTGTCCAGTTCCTGGTTCAGCACGCGCTGTTCGTCGCCGGACAGGCCGCCGCCGTGTTGCGCCGCCATGTCATGCGCTTCCTGACGGATCACGTCGAGGCGGTGGTGCAGCGCGCCGCCTTGCGGGGGCGGATAGTAGCCTTGGTTGACGCGAACGTCGATGCGGCGGCTCAGGTTGTCGATACGGCCGTTAACCTGATTCAGGCGCTGATCCGCGATCTGCTGCGGGTTCGGGCGCGGCGCCGGCGCGGGTTGCTGGGGGGCCACCACGCAGGCGGCCAGGGAACTGAGCAATGCGCATACTGCTACTGCGCGGACGATACGTGGCATGGACTCTCCGGAAGTCGTTGTCGTTTTGTTGTGCTACTGGGGTAGCAACGGATTGCCGGGGATTCGCGCTGACCGCGAACACGGGGTTATTTGTAACGTTATGTTCCTTTCGGGGTTGTCAGGCTTTTTGCCTGGGGCGGCGGCATTGTCAGTGTGCCGCCGCCAGACAGGCAGAAAACGCCCCGTAGGCAAAAGTTAGCGAATACGCTCAAACGGCAGCCGGGCGCCTTCTTCCGAACTCCTGGCGGCCAGTTCGATAATCGTCATCACGTCGACCGCGTCCTGAGCGCTGACAGGAAATTTCACGCCGTTCTGAATGGCGTCGGCCAAGGCAATATAAAAGCCGACGTATTCCCCGTTGCGCGTAGGCACTTCCCGCTCCACTTGCTGATCGCCTTCGATCACACGCAGTACCCCCGCCGCATTGCCGGCGCCGAACCCGTCATCGCCAGGCCGCAAGCCGGCTTTCAACTGATCTTCCTGCGTATCGAGCCCGTGTTTCACATAGCTCCCCTGCGTGCCGTGGATCGCAAACCTCGGTGCGACAAGCGCAGTCAACGCGCTGGCATGCAACACCACTTCGAACTCACCGTACCCCAGTTGAATGTGCACGTAGTCCGGCGCGCTGGCCTGGTCGCGATGCGTCCGAACGGTTGCGGACACGGTCTGCGGTGCGCCGAACAACGCCAATGCCTGATCGATCAGGTGCGGTCCAAGGTCGAATAGCAAACCGCCACCACGCGAAGCCTCCTCGCGCCAACGCTGCCGAACCTCCGGCCGGAAACGGTCGAAATGCGATTCGTATTGCGTGACGCGCCCCAACTCTCTGCCGGCGAGCAGGTCCCGCACGGTCAGAAAATCACCGTCCCAGCGGCGGTTGTGAAAGGGCACGAACAGCTTGCCGCGGGCGAGCGCAATGTTGGCGAGCGTGTGGGCATCCGCGGCAGTCAGCGTGACCGGCTTGTCGACTACCACGTGCTTGCCCGCCTCCAGCGTGCGGCGCGCCAGGTCGAAGTGCGTGTCATTGGGCGTTGCGATCACGACGCAGTCGATTTCTTCCAGCGCCAGCAGCGCGTCGAGATCGGCCACCACCTTCGCATGCGGATAATCGGCCAGCGCGTGTTCGGGCTGACTCGTCGCGATGGCCGTGACGCTGGCTCGCCCGCAATGCTCGATCACCGGCGCGTGAAAGGTCGCGCCGGCAAAACCGTAACCCATCAATCCAATCTTCAGCGATGCGGACATGCGTGTATTCCTGCAAAAACGGCGCGCCGCTTTGCCACCGCGGCGACGGCGCGCAACACTGTAATTGTGGCATGTCCCGAAGGGAGACTGTCGGCGGTGTCGAAGGCGGTTGTCAGCGGCGTCTGTCTGGACGGCCGTCGGCCGCCAGTTGTCGCAGCCGGGGTGGCGAGTTCGAGCATCCGTTTTTTGACGTCGGGCGAGCCGCCATCGCGGACACGCTCGTAGCCGTTCGTCAGCTCGTCTGTCGCGGCGTCCGCTTCAGTCATCCGTGTTAACATCGCTTCTCTCGTGCGGGAACGCAGGGAGCCGGAACACCCTCGCTGCCACGCGAGTCGCCTGTTCCAGCCGCCCGCCCCGCGCAGCATGCCCCCGGGCCTTCGGTCTCGCGATTCCGCACCTAAGCGCCCTCAACCGCATTACCCATCCACAGACGATGTCCGCAGGCCTGAACCCCGCTCAAAATGAAGCGGTCCGTTATCTTGACGGTCCGTGTCTCGTGCTCGCCGGCGCCGGCAGCGGCAAGACGCGCGTGATCACGCAGAAAATTGCGCACCTGATCGAGGCCAAAGGCTTCGAGCCACGCCATATCGCCGCCGTCACGTTCACGAACAAGGCCGCGTTGGAAATGCGCGAGCGCGTCGGCAAACTGCTCGAAGGCAAGACGCTCACCACGCCCGGCAAGGAAGGCCGCAAAGTGCCCGTCAATCAGTTGACGGTCTGCACCTTCCACTCGCTCGGCGTGCAGATTCTGCGGCAGGAAGCGGAACACGTCGGCCTCAAGCCGCAGTTCTCGATCATGGATTCGGACGACTGCTTCGGCATGATTCAGGAACAGGTTGGCTCGACGGATAAGGGCTTCATCCGCAAGATCCAGTCGATCATCTCGCTGTGGAAGAACGGCATGATCATGCCGGAAGAGGCGATCTCGATTGCCGCGAACGAAGATGAACATCAGGCCGCCATCGTCTACCGGAATTACGTGGCGACGCTGCATGCCTATCAGGCGGTCGATTTCGACGACCTGATCCGCCTGCCCGCCGAATTGTTCGCGAAGAACGAGCAGGTACGCGACCGCTGGCAAAACAAGCTGCGCTATCTGCTGATCGACGAGTATCAGGACACCAACGCGTGTCAGTACGAGCTGGTGAAACTGCTGGCCGGCAAGCGCGCGGCGTTCACGGCCGTCGGCGACGACGATCAGGCGATCTATGGCTGGCGCGGCGCGACGCTCGAAAATCTCGGGCAGCTCAGCAAGGACTTTCCGAAGCTGCATCTGATCAAGCTCGAGCAGAACTACCGTTCGACGGTGCGCATTCTGACTGCCGCGAACAACGTGATCGCGAACAACCCGAAACTGTTCGAAAAGAAACTGTGGTCCGAACACGGCATGGGCGACACGATCACCGTCACGCCTTGCAACGACGAAGAGCACGAGGCCGAGTCCGTCGTGTTCCGCCTGTCCGCGCACAAGTTCGAGCGGCGCGCGAATTTCCGCGACTACGCGATCCTGTATCGCGGCAACTTTCAGGCGCGCATCTTCGAACAGGTGCTGCGGCGTGAACGGATTCCGTATGTGCTATCGGGCGGCCAGTCGTTCTTCGACAAAGCCGAGATCAAGGATATCTGCGCCTATCTGCGCCTGATCGCGAACGCCAACGACGACCCCGCGTTCATCCGCGCGATCACCACGCCGCGCCGCGGCGTCGGCAATACGACGCTCGAAGCGCTCGGCTCGTTCGCGGGCCAGGCGAAAGTGTCGCTCTTCGAAGCGGTCTACATGGGCGGCATCGAGGCGCGCCTGTCGCCGCGCCAGATCGAACCGATGCGCGTGTTCTGCGACTTCATGCAGCGCCTCACGGATCGCGCAGAGAAAGATGCCGCCGGCACGCTGCTCGACGAACTGATGGACGCGATTCACTACGAAGCCTATCTGTACGACGCGTTTGACGAACGTCAGGCGCAGTCCAAGTGGCAGAACGTGCTCGAGTTCATGGAATGGTTGAAGCGCAAAGGTACCAAGGCTGAGCCCGAGGGTTCAGGGAATAGCGAAGCAACCGGCTACGACACTGCCGACGGCCTCGGCGACACCGGCAAGAGTCTGCTCGGGCTGATCCAGACTGTGGCGCTGATGTCGATGCTCGAAGGCCGCGAAGAAGATCCTGACGCGGTGCGGCTCTCGACCGTGCACGCGTCGAAGGGGTTGGAGTATCCGCACGTGTTTCTGGTCGGCGTCGAAGAAGGCATCATGCCGCACCGCGGCGGCCCGGACGACGAGCCGATCGACGACGCGCGCATCGAGGAAGAGCGTCGTCTGATGTACGTCGCGATCACGCGTGCGCAGCGCAGCCTGCATCTGAACTGGTGCAAGAAGCGAAAGCGGGCGCGCGAGACGGTGGTGTGCGAGCCGTCGCGCTTCATCCCCGAGATGCTGCTGGACGACGCGCCGCCGCCGACACCCGAAGAAGCGCCGATGTCACCGAAGGACCGGCTTGCGAGTTTGAAGGCGCTGTTGCAGAAGCCTTGAATGAAAAATCCCTGCCCGTGTTGCCACGGTGCAGGGATTTTTTTTGCTCTGCGATAACTGCGCGGAAGCGGTTTATTTCGCCGCGCTCACCATGTAATCGACGGCGGCCTTTACGTCCGCGTCGGAGGCAGTGGAACCGCCTTTGGGCGGCATCGCGCCCTTGCCGTGCAGCGCGTAGTTGTAGACCGTGTCGATGGGGTCTTTCAGGCGCGGTGCCCAAGCTTCCTTGTCGCCGAACTTCGGCGCGTTCAGCACGCCGGCCGCGTGACACGCCTGGCAAACCTGCTGATACAGCGCCTTGCCGGCTTGCGAGGCGTCCGCGCTTTGCGCCCCGCCTGCTGCCGGTGCGGCCGCTTGCGGCACGCTTGCCATGGCCGCCATCGCGGCGGCAGCCTGTGCGGCTCCAGCGTCCGAGGCACCCGCCGGCGCCGCAGCGGCAGCGCCCGAGGCGGCGGCTGCCGCACCTGCGACCGGTTGCGCCGGTTCAGGGAAGCTTCCGCCGGAATTGTTCGCCATGTAAACCACCGCGCGGGCGATTTCGAAGTCGCTATAGTCGTCCGGGCTGGTGCCGCCGCGCGGGGGCATCGCACCCTTGCCGGTCAGGGCCGTGTGCCATAGCGTGTCGAAGCCCTGCGAAATGCGCGGCGCCCAGTCGGCGGTATTGGTGAATTTCGGCGCGCCTGCCGCACCCGACGCGTGACACGCGGAGCAAACGGCTTTGTAAACCTCTTCGCCGGTCTTGTAGACGCGCGGCGCATTGGCGTCGCGAATGTCGACTTGGGCGAACGGCTTGATGCGCGCGTTGACCTCGGCTTCGGAGAGACTGTCTGTACCGGCGCCGGTGCGTGTCGAATTATCGACGTAGATCACGAGCAGAACGATGATGACGATCGGTACCGCAAAACTGGCAATGATCGCGGCGATGAGCTGCCCGGGGGTTTTGATTGGGGCTTCGTGTGGTGCTTCGCTCATGCTTGTCTCGTCTCCGTGGGTATGTGAGCGGTACAGCGTGACGGCAACTTCTTTTTCTTAATTCAGGCACGGACGATTATAGACGCAAGGTTTCGATGGCGGCGAGGGGCGGCGGCGAGGTGTTCAGCAGGCGTTTACCCGCATCGCGGGGTGCGGCCGGCACCGTCTGGGGAACGCCCGATCCCGCCATGCGGGCCGTCCGGTGGACGGTTTGGCCGAAACCGGGTATCCTTTCGGTCTCGCTTTGGCGTCGCTCCTGTTCAGGTTGCCGCGCTTTCGTGTTGAAGCGCCCGTAGCTCAATGGATAGAGTACTGCCCTCCGAAGGCAGGGGTTGCTGGTTCGATCCCAGCCGGGCGCACCAAAAACAGGCCGTAAAATCAAGGGCTTTTGCGAAGCACCGCAACGCCGTTGAAATCTTTTCGGTTTTTTGCAGCAATTCTGCTGCAGTGACCCCGCCGGCGCACCTATACCCTGTTCCCCAACTGAATAAGGAACAGGCGATGGCATCCATCACCAACCGCGGCCCCTTCCAGTATCAAGCCCAAATTCGCAAGAAGGGCTACCCCAGCAAGACCGAAACATTCGAGACCCTTGAGCAGGCCCAAAAGTGGGCTGCCGCCGTCGAGGCCGAGATGACGCTCGGCACCTTCATCGACCGGTCCGTCTTGGAGCGCACAACCTTTGGCGACCTGCTGGAGCGGTATGCCAGGGAGGAGACGCCGAAGAAGCGCGGCGCGGAAACGGAACTGGTGCGCATCAGCGCGCTGCAGAACCACGTTCTCGCCGCCCGACCGCTCTCGAAGCTTCGGAAAGTCGACTTCGCAAGTTATCGCGACGAGCGTCTTAAGACGTGTTGCGGTGAAACCGTCCGGCGCGAACTCGTCATCATCTCGGCCGTTTTTAGAACCGCCCGCGAGTTGTGGGAACTGCCCACGGGCAATCCGCTGGAGGGCGTCAAGTGGCCTCCGAAGGGGCAGCATCGCGAGCGGCGCGTGGAAGGCGACGAGGAGGTCCGGCTGCTGGAGGCGGCTAGCAAAAGCCGCACACCGTCCCTGCGACTCTGCGTCATTCTGGCGATTGAAACCGGCATGCGTTCCCGCGAGATGGTGCATCTGTGCTGGGAGCAGATTGACTTGGCACGGCACGTTATCCGGCTGGGCAAAGGCGAGACAAAAAACGGCGACGCACGTACCGTACCACTGTCCGAACGGGCAGAAGCAGCCATACGCGAACTCCCGCAACAGGCGTCTGGGCGCATTACCACGTTCTACGACTCGCGCGGGTTGCGTGCAGCCTTCGCCCGTGCTTGCAAACGTGCCGGCGTAACGGGCTTGCGACCGCACGACCTGCGTCACGAGGCTGCGTCGCAATTGGCGCCGAAGGTCGAGACAGCGACCTTGGCGAAAGTGCTGGGATGGCGCACCTTGCAGATGGTCATGCGTTACTACAACCCCACAGACGAGGAACTGGTGGCGGCTGTCCGGCAGTCGAGCATTCAACCCGCAGCCGCTGATGGTCCCATTCCGGGCTGATAACGGCCCTGGCTCCCGGACGCCAATGCCGGGAGCCGTCTTGGTGAACCAGTTGACGGTTTGTGGGAGGTCAGGTGATACTCCTGCCTAGTTAGGCGATAGCTGTTCTTCTGCCTGATTCTCCTTAGCGCCTCCTCACGTGTTGGCGCTTGTCAAATTGCCCCGTGTATGCGGGCACAAAGAACTGCTGCCAACGTCAGCCGGTTTCTCTTGTCCTCAATGTGCCTCGAAGGCCAGCGAATAGTCTCGACTTATCAGTGAAGGGGCGCCGGTGCGCTCCCTTTGCAATAGCAGGCTTTTCCGTTGGCTTTTGAACAAGGCCCGGCAGGGTAACGGCTCGCACGTAGCCCTGTCGTTGACTTGTTATAAATATCACCTGTCTTGGTCATAACCGAGACAGGTGCGGACCCGCGTGGGTGCGCTCGACGATATCCGGGCACGCGCACTACGCGGCAGACATCTGCGGAAAGGAGAGAAAGCGTATGGCACATTTGAAACTGGTTGCTGGGACGGACTTTACGGGCGTCGGGCGGAGGTCAGGCATCTACGATTCCGTCACCATGCAGAAAGGAAGCGAGGCTGAGCGGGAAGCGGCTGCGCGCAAGATTTTGAGAAAAATCAAGCTGCCCGGCGAGAACGAGACAATCGCGGAACTGTTGGCCGAACTGGACAGGAACGCATGTGACGAGAAGGCGTCGGAGATTGACCGTCATTTTCACCACTCCGAAATTTCCCTGCGACTTCATAAGTTCGGCATAACGGTCGGTCACTCGTCGTATTACGGTTGGAGGTTACGGACCGGCAAGGTCGTCGCGTGCCTCGCAAGTGGTTCTGACGAGCTTCTGGATATCTGTCCTGAACTTGAGCCATATTTAGACGTATTGTGCTTCCTCACGCTGTGAACAAGCGCATGCGCTACGCGAACGCGAAACACTGACGTCCGCGGCCAGCTGCCCGCTCCGGCTATCGTGCCAACCTGTTCCCGAGGCTATGCTTTCGGCCGTGGCAATACGTCGGAGCGGGCCCGCAGGACTTGGTAGAAGTGTGCGGTCCTCATCACGATGTACTTCAAGCCGTCGCACAAGCGCTCGGAATCGAGCGCTTGTCTGCTCATGGCGGTATTCGCGTTCGGGCAGGACGGAGACGCGCTTGGGTGGGGTTATCGGCGCCGCTACGGTCGTGATGGTGCGCGTCGCTAAACTGGATGCGCGGCCGGCGAAGAGGGCTCTGAAAATGGCGACGTAATCAGGCCATCCGTAATTCCAACCTCGGTTCAGGCCGAGGTTTCTCTTATCCGTACGCTGATGTCAGTTCTTGCTGCGGATGCGGATGGACGTGGGCGACCACACTTCGACGTACATCGGAGCGAGTTCCGGCAGGGCCAGGAAGCGCTGCTGCAACTCACGTCCGCCGAATACGCGTGGGGTCTTGTTCCCGGTCGACGTCCGGTTAATCGTCCCGTGGATGGGCGCCGTCTCGTCGCCGAAGAAAATTTCGAGGCGTTCGCCGCCTGTGCCCAGCAGGTCATTCGCGGCGATGCCGCCGTTGAAGAAGCCGCTTTTCCGGTAGCTCGGTTGCAGCGTGAATTCGAACGACCCTTGGGGGGCGGACTCGACCTCCTGAGGTTCCGTATCTGAGCCGTGGATTGCTTCCGGTGTGTCCGCCCCGGAATCGACAGGCGGCGTGTCATCGGTTACCTCCGCCGGCAGCAGCTCCACCAGTTCCGCCTCGCCATCACGGCTCTGCTCCTTCATGAGCCGGTTCGCGATGATGTTCCACTCGGGGCGCAGTGAGGCGATGATGCTCGATTCAAGGCCGGCGGCGAGATTGAGGTGGAACGGGCCATAGTGCATCAGCCCGGAGTCGGGCAGCGCGTAGACCTCGACCGCCGCGCCCTGGGCCAGCAGGTTGCAGATGTTGCGATTGTTCCGGATGTTGGTCGTGCTCTTGGGTCCGGGCGACCGGTAACCGGCCATGCGTTTGCGCAGGGTCTGCGTGGACACGCCGACGTACTTGACCTCACCATCGCAGACGAATGCATAGAGGATGTTGCGCTGCTCCGCGTGCTGCCGGAACGAAATCCGCAGCGCGCCGTCTTCAAGGAACCAGTCGCCAGCGACCTGGAAGCCGATATGGAGCAGTCTGTTCATCCGGTTTCGCGCAGTGCAGTACGAGAGAGCCACAGTGTACGTGGCTCTGCTCACGTGGCGATACGGCCACGTAGTTGCTCCGACGCGTCGCCGTGTGCCGTGGAGCCGTTTTCTCCGGTCGTCGCATCGCGCATGATGTGGGCCTCAGTCGGCCGCGGCGGCTCCTGGAGAGCACGGGTAAATTGCCCGCTGTGGCGAGAAACTCGAGACGTGTTCGTTGTCGGAAGAAGCCCCGCCGCTGGGCGGGGCCGAGAGAGTTGTCGAGAACACTACGTTGAAATTCCAATGCCGCTGTTCTACCCGCCAAGGTAGAGGGTCGGACGCGATGCCGCCAAGCATCGCGTCCGGCATCGACTGCAAACGGGCCGCCAAGCCCTTCCCGTATCGGGTACATACACCTTTCAACCGCTGGCAGTTTTCAAGCGCCCCAATGGGGGCTCGCCTCATGCTTGACTGATTAGGTCTCGCAGTCGGCTCGAGCTTTACTATCCGCCGCTCCCTCTCTTGCGCCGTCCCAGGTGCCACCCTGGTCACATGGCCGTCAGAGATTCCCACGTTAGCTCAACGCGTCAAACCCACGATTTGAGATATGGAGCCTCGAGTTCCGGAAGTCGCATACGCTTCATGGCCGAAGGCCACTTTCGCCCTACGATGTTCCATAGCATCGGGTTACCGTCCCGAAACCTTCATCGACTCATCACCCCAGTGGGGCATATCCAAGGGTCTTTACTCAGATGGGGGACTCACACCCCCAATTACAGGCTTAAGCTATCCAGAGACCCACGCATTTCCGCGTGGTGCCGAGCAGTCCAGGTTTCCCCTCATGCCCCTGCGCCATTTCTGGCGCCTCATCAGCCCACCTGCTGAGACCGGGTAACGCCGTTCGCTTCCGAACGCCCCCCGGTGCGGATTTTCGCCGCTTCACGCTGAACAGGGTTCGGCCTGGTTGCCCAGGCTCCCGTGTCCGTGTCGCCCAACTTCTTCGGAGTGGGTCGAAGGATGACTGTCGTCACCCAGCGCCCGTTGCAGCCCTACCAGCCAGCATTACCCGGCATAGAGCTACGGCGGTTTGCGACGATTTGGCGAATCGTCGCGTGGGGTTTCCCCCGGTGTATGTATGTGTGCAGTTGGCGGTCTGCCCGCTGGCTCCTGAAGAGGAAAGAGCCATCAGGCAGACTGCCGTGCGTGCGGTTGTACATCAGCTTTCGCTGGCATGCTTCCCTTCGCGCTGCGTCGTGCCTACCCGCGTATAGCTTCATCGCGCCGGCCCGACGGATGGTATTTCTCGGAACATCATTACGTGCGTCTGCGCTGCACCACCTCACACCGCAGACACACGCTCCTTTCGCTATACGCAGGCATGAAAATTTCTCGGAGCATCGCCTCATGCCTGCCTCTACCCCGATTGCCCGCAGCAAGACGGCTGCGCTCGCTCGCGTGCTCGACAGCATTCCGAAGGGCTACAGCCGATACACGCAAGGCAGCGTGAATGCGAGCAAGGCCGAGGCACTGGCCCGAAAATTTCACCTGCGCTACGGCATTGGCTGCACGCCCGCGCAACGCGTCACCAGGCGAAAGCTTGGGATGGCCAACGTGCTACTCGTGATGTACTGGCCAGACGGGTGCCAGCAGGTTGAGTGGCTGATGCTCGCGACGGACGGCCAGGGCATGGATGGCGAGAAGCTGCTCGACATCGCAGACAAGCCGCGCATGGCGTGGCTAGGATACGAGCTTGTACGGCGACCGGAACGAGGCCGAACGGCATGGACCTGGCGTCGTCCGGCGAGCGAGATGGTGGAGCATTACGCGCTCATCGCCGAATTCGGCAACAGGCGCCACGCCAATTCGTTGTGTTCGCTGCTGCAGCGTCTCGCCAACCAGCCCGGATTTCACGGCGTTCGCGAACAATCGAAGCGACTTTTTGAGGAGGCTCGCCGGCGTGGGCACGCGGGTGACCTTCCCTATTTGTACTTCGTGCAAAAGGTCTCCCATGGGGAATGGCTGCGCCTAGGGTAGTTGGACGTTCTACCTGGTACTCGACCCTCTAGGGGGGCGGCTGCCAGCGGTCCCTCAATTCGCCGCGCTGGAGCGCTTCACACCTGGCGGGGTGCCCCGTCCGCAGCTCCCTAATGGGCGCACAGGCCGGCGTGGGCGCCAGCTTGCGACTCCGGCCGAGAGGCCTCCGTCGCCCTGCGGGTGCCGACCGTCCTCGAGGACGGTCGTTGGTGACCTGGACGGCTCCCGGCTGACGCCACTTCCATACTGCTCTGTTGGTCCCGCTGATAGCGCTCAGAATGGAGCACAGGTGTGCCGGTGTGTGATGGTCGGAAAGCGACCTCAGCTAATACAGGCCGTACGAGCAGACTAGACCGTTTCTACGCGACTCTGGCTGGCCCGCAATTTCGCGTATTCGACCTAAGCGGTGTGATGGCACCTTCGCGCTGCCCATCGCCCATCGCCCATCGACCGTCGCCCGTCGACGGAGAGCCGTTTGCGGTAGCGCGAGCTTAATTAACAATAAGCCGACAACCATCAATGCTTTTTTCTTGCCAGATAACGTTATCCGTTGATAACATCCGGTCCAAACATTGTACGCAGGAACCCCGCGTATGTCGGCCACCGTGAGGGAAACAACGCTGCGCGAACTGGTCATGTCCGGTACTGTTACTGGCGCCTGTGCAACGGGTCAGCAGGGCGGGTATTCGATAGCGGTTCAATGCGGCTCAGCAGTCCGGACACTTGCAACCAGTCGTGGGGATGTACGTCTGTTCACGCTTGAACGTGCGAGCGCCTTTCTTAGCGCGCTCGGCATCATGAGATTCGAAGTCGACGCCACTCATTACCAACCCGGCCGACTGCGCAAACCAAGGCCGGACCGTGCAGAAGCGCTGCGAAAAACCCGCACGCGCCCAACACAAGAACCTTTGCTCTGAGAAAACCATGGCCAAGAAATCGCCTAAATCACGGCTGACTCTGCTGGAAGGCGGAGCCGGTGCCGCCACCGCGCTCCCGGCGCTCACCTCAATCGACCTGTTTTGCGGGGCGGGGGGAATTGCGGAGGGGTTCCGTGAGGCGGGATACCATTGCTTATACGGCAACGACATCATGCCGGAGGCAATTCAGACGTTTGCCGCCAATCATCCAGGAGCAATACCCGACTGCCGGTCCGTGGAGGACGTCGACCCTGCGGAGATACGAGCCCGTCTCGGCCTCGCGAAGGGGGAGCTGGATGTGTTGGTCGGGGGGCCTCCGTGCCAAGGATTCTCGATTAACGCGCCGGAACGCTTCATGAGCGACCCGCGCAACAAGCTGTTCAGACATTACGAACGGTTCCTCGAAGAATTCGAGCCAAAGGCATTCCTGTTTGAGAACGTGCCGGGCCTTCTGTCGCTCGCCGACGGGAAGGTATTCCGTCAAATCATCAAGGTCTTCTCGCAGCTGGGATACAAGGTCACAGCGAAGATTCTCTTCGCCGCGCATTACGGTGTTCCACAAGAACGCTGGCGGCTGATTTTGCTCGGGTCCAAATTCGACGAAGTGGCGCATCCGGTCCCCACGCACTATGCGACTGGGCGAGCTAACTTTCGGGGCGGCAACACCATGACGTTTCAGCTGACCGATTTGGACAGAGAAGTTCTGAAGCCCGCGGTGACAGTTTCTGAGGCAATCGGTGACCTGCCAAGGCTTGAGATGGGGGAGGGCTCGGACGAAGTCGGCTACACCATGCCGGCTCACAGCGACTATTCGCGGACTATGCGAAATCCCGAAGCCGTGACGTTTAATCACCACGCGGCAAAACTCTCGAAGCAAAATGCCGAGCGTATGAAGCACGTGAAGCCGGGCGGCTCATGGCGGGATATCCCGCACGAGCTTCTGCCGAAGGGCATGCAGCGTGCCCGCAAATCAGACCACACGAAGCGTTATGGGCGTCTGAAGCCGGACGGCCTTTCGGGAACTGTTTTGACAAAGTGCGACCCCCACTGGGGTACCGTGTTTCTGCCGGACCAAGACCGAACCTTAACTGTGCGCGAAGCGGCCCGGTTCCAATCGTTTCCAGACACATATAAGTTCCTCGGTTCACGAGTCTCGCAATACGAACAGGTGGGAAACGCTGTTCCGGTGCTGATGGCCCGAGCAATCGCGCTGACGCTTCGTGAGCATCTAACGGCGCATGCGCCAGCCGCCGTGACGGATGACCGGGAGCTCGCGCATGGCTAGCAGAATTATCGAATTTTTCGGGTACTCGCCGCAGGACCGCTCTGAGGCAGCACGGCAAGCACGCGACGAAAGGCGGTGCCCTTTCATGGGCGCTGTTTGTCAGAAGACGTTGAACGACGGCGAGATAAGCGGTGCATGTACGCTGAAGCCCGCTAACGGACCAGCGGTCATCTGCTGTCCCATCAGACTGTACGCGAGCCAGCATCGGATATTGCGAGACGTGGCGGAAGTGGCGTTCGACGGTGGCGTTGACCTTTACCCAGGTGCCCAGGCGCGCGAAGCTGCGGTGCAGCCCGGGCGGTCCCGAATCGCGGTATTCGGTAAGGCTTGGGGCGGCGAGTTGCGCCTGCCGAATCGGAGCGGTGTTGGAGGCTATTACGTTGACTGGGTGCTCGCGAAGCTAACCGAGGCTGGCGGTCTTGAAGAGTTCGTCGCGATTGAAGTTCAATCGATTGACACGACTGGAAATTATCGCGCGGAGAGAGAGGCATACCTGCGTGGTGAAGACTTTGCCAGCACCAGCACGGCAGGGTTCAATTGGGAAAACGTGAGCAAACGCATCTTGCCGCAGCTCATCTACAAGGGAAATGTTCTGCAACGCGAGCGCTTATGCCGGAAAGGGCTGTTTTTCGTTTCGCCCACGCCCGTATACCAGAGAATTGACCAGCGTCTAGGCCAAGGCTTGTTGGAATATCACTTGCAGACCGGCTCGATAAGCTTCATGTGGTACAACGTTGGCGACCCAGTCCCCGAAGGCGAACTCCGCGAGTTGCATCGAGAAGGTACGTTTACCACGTCTGTGGTTCAGGTTGCTAACGCATTCACCTCGCCTACAAACCTGCCCGATGCGAACGTCTACGAGCGGGCCATTCATAACGCGCTGTAGGGTAGTAATCAGCTTGGGTGTCTGACCCAGTCGGCGAGGTCATCAAGAAGGGCTTCCAGCGTCTCGACCGACTGTCCTCTAATACTGCATTCCCATACGATGCGAACGCGCCAGCCTCTCTCTCCGAGAAGGCGGAGAGCGCGTTCGTCGTTCATGCGGTTCCGCTCAATTTTGGGCGTCCAATATGCCGTGTTCGACGTGGGCGGTTTGAAGAGCTTGCAGGGCTGGTGCCCGTGCCAGAAGCAGCCGTGAACCTGAATGATTGCATGGTGCTTCGGGAGCACCAGGTCGGGCCTGCCGGGCAATTGGCTGACATGCAGGCGGAATCGAAGTCCACGCGCGAAAATACCCTTCCGTACCGCCATTTCTGGCTTGGTGTCCCTGCTCTTGATGCGAGACATTATCCGACTACGGGTTTTCGCGTCTACTTTATCCATTGGGAGCGCGGACTTCGATGTTTCGCACCGGATGCAAGGTGTCCATGTTCGGATAGAATAAGGTAATGTGGGGAGTGTGTGCGCTGACGAGGCGTTACGCGTGCTGCTCGGTGCGTAATGTAGCCAGTGAGTTACACCGCCAAGCATCTGACGAATTGCTAGATATGAAAATACAACCCGAAAATTGCGCAAGATACGAAACCAACCCCCTTATCGAGGTGGTTGCGCAGTTTCGGTTTCAACCCATTCTGGCGATTGGGAAAGAAGGACCCGTGGCGGTCCAAGAAGCGCTGGCAGACGCCGGATTTCCGAACCTTAGAAAGGAAGAGCCCGCGTCCATCAGTGTTACTTTCAGAGCGGATAGTGTTCAAGGAGCGGGGGCACCGAACGTTCCGCCGCCTGTTCTTAACAGTAGCGGGACGATTTATCATTTTGCGAGCCCAGATTTCAAGCAGACGTTTTCGGCTTGCGCGACCTTTGTTGCCTTTACTACAACCAGCTATAACAGGTGGACTGATTTTCAAGAAAAGCTGGGGAAACTGGCTAATATTTTCGCGCAGGCGTATAAACCAATTGTCGTAAATAGAGTTGGCTTGCGCTATAAAGACCTGATTGAACGTGAGTCTCTTGGCTTGGACGGCGTTAGTTGGGGCGATTTGCTGAATCCGATAGTTTCGGGGATTTTTTCCACTGACAGCTTCGTCGATGATATGGATGAATTGAGCGTCGAGCAACAAGCTTCCCAGACTCTTATGACGCTCCATGACTGTAATCTGCTGTTGCAATCCGCGCTACTTAGGTCAACGGAGAACGATAAGCAGCGAGCTTTTCTGATTGATTCGGATTTTTTCCTTGAACGCTCGAATGGCATAGATGTTCCGGAATCAATTCAGCTTTTAGATACCCTACACACGAACGCCAACAGCGTTTTCAGAAAATGTATTAAGGAGCCGCTTCATGCAGCTTTGCATCCCGTCGAAAGCAAGTAACTATTCGGGTGGGTTTAGCTTTGACCATCTGATTGGCCTCAGCTTCGTAGGTCGGACGACTCCTGCCTCCACAGAGGCATCTTATTATATTAAGCCGACCTCGCAGACCTCGCATGTAGCGCAGGAATGCTTCATTGAGGACCTGAGCTGCGTAGTCATTGGAAATGGTAATCGATACCAAGACATTGATAGGTTTGTGTTTGAGGTCTCGCGGTCATTGTCCCGCGCGGCGGCCAACGAGTCTGAGCCGAGGTGGCTAACGCAAGTCAATGCGATGGACAGCGAGACCGATATGCGGACTATCGCCGCGACCATTGAGTCGCTGGCTTCGGACCTTAAAGCTGGGCCCGAAAATGTTGATTTTGCCCGTGTCAATCGTCAGACACCGAGCCCTCAGCATTTGGTTGCTGTGCTTCGAACTTCCTTCGCCTTCAGGCATCGCGTCAGTGGCTGGGGCGAGTTGCGCGATTTTGCAAAGAATTACCTTGAAACTCGGGGGATTCATTCTGCGCGAGCGATGAAGGGCCTTGACCGGTGAGCAACTTCGCAGCACCCCCGTTAGAAGACGGATTTCTCTCATTAGCCACTCACACTGTTGGGGTGTGGGTGAGTCAAAGTGACGCAAGCCATGTGGCGCTGAGTTATCTGTTCCAGAAAGACTCGGGTGATTACGGCGTGTACGACTTTCATCTTTCCGGCAACGAGAGGTTGCTGAATGATGAAATTGACTGGCGAACGTGTCGAAAACAGCGTTTCGCGCATTGCATCGAACTCGACGACATTTCGAAAATTTCACTGCCCGGCTTTATTAACAAAGTGGTCGCCAATGAAAAAATATCGTTCGGCATTGATTGGCTGGGAAATATTGGGACGCTAGACCCAGCCACCGGCATTTACACTCCGCCGGCGGACAAACCCGGGTTTACGTGCGCAACGTTCCTCGACGAAGTGTTTCGAGCATTTGGCTTTGAACTCGTCGATATGCCGACCTGGCCGAGAGATGATGCTCAAACTATCAAGTGGCGGGACGACCTCGCTGACCGCCTCGAAAAGAACGGCAAGACTCCTGCTGAGGTAATCGCCCGAATTCGAGAAACGGACCCAGTCATGAGGCTACTTCCGTCGGAATTCGCCGCTGCTGCTGCGTCGGGTCTCGACGATTGGCCGCTGAATAAAGAGTCGGCTTTCGAAGCTGCATGCGAAATCATCGAAGATTTCAACAAGGCTCGCGGTAACAATTCTTGAACGCCTCTGCATTGCCCGAGGGCGCGTAGCTTTAGGTCATCCCGCCGAGTTGCGATGCTGCCCCTAAGGCTTCCCCTCGCGGCACGTAACAGGGGGGAGCTTATTCGTGGCGCGCAGGCTGTACAGCGTCGTGCGGGAAACGCCGAATTGGCGGCTGATTTCGGCAACCGACATGTCCCGGTTCTTCATCATCGCCAACGCTGCTTTGCGCTGCTTCGCGTCTAGGGCCTGCGGCCGGCCGCCGTGACGACCACGAGCGCGCGCGGCCTGGAGGCCCGCCAAGGTTCGCTCGCGAATCAGTTCGCGCTCGAATTCGGCGAGTGCGGCGAACATGTGAAAAACCAGTCTCCCGGTGGGGCCGCTGGTGTCAATAGACTCCTTTAACGACTTAAGCTTCACTCGACGCTCATCAAGTTCGCCAACGATTCGAATTAGGTCTTGAAGGCTCCGGCCCAGCCGGTCCAGTCTCCAGACGACGAGCGTGTCGCCCTCCCGCAGTGCTTTCAGGCAGTGTTCCAACTCCGGCCGCTCGGTCGTCTTGCCGCTCGCTTTGTCTTCGTAGAGGGTCATCGCACCCGCTGCTTTCAGCGCATCGCGTTGAAGGTCGAGCGTCTGCTCGACTGTGCTCACGCGGGCGTATCCGATAATCGTCATGCCGTACCTATTCCAGACGTTGATTGTTGAAGAGAATGTTGGACATCTGGATGGGTATAACGCGGTGCGTGGACCATGACGGTGTGCAGTGTCCAGAAAATCGTCGTTTTCTGTACGTCGGGGGAAAGCCGCAGCCCATTTCCCCGGGAGTCTCAAGCTCGGGTCGCAATAGTTATCGAAATATCAAGGGTGAAAGAGTGGTTTGATTGAGTTTGTCTGGTGCGTCAAGGTTGACAAATAAGGAACGGTCGCGCAAAATAAAACCGCGGCGCCGGGCCCACTAGTAATAGTGCGGGGGTTCGACTCCCCCGGTCGAATTAATTCGGGTGGCTTTTTTGCGGAATTTTTCCGCTTCCGTACGCATTTTCAAACTCCTCCCAATCTTGGCAAAGTGTGCCGCCGATGGTAATGGGAAAAACGTCCTGAGCAAGTTGAAGTTGTGCTCTGGTTGGGCAGGTTCCCCAAAATGTGCAATTGTTCATTTTTGTCTTGTCAAATATTGCGGAATTAAATTCGCAATTTAAAAATTCACCATATCTGATATCTGAGTTTAAAAAGTTTGCTCCTTGAAGGGTGCATCTTTCGAATTTCGCTCTTTGGAGTTTTGAGTCTTTGAAGTCTGCTTTGAGCATTTCGCTGTGATTGAAGGAAAAGTTCTCCAGGTTTGATTTTCCTCCAGAGAAATCGAAATGTTTTAATCTGCAATTGTTGAATGTCCAACCTTTCAGTTGACAGTTTTTAAGCCCTGATTGTGAAAAATTAAACTGATGAAAATCGTGAGGCCTTCTGGTTTGGAAACCCTCAAAAATTAAATTGCTCAAGTCAAAAGAGTCTGGTTTTACCTCGCTTATGGCCATCGTGGAAAGTCGAAGCAGCGCAAAGAACGCCTCGTAGTTGGGCACTTTAGATTGCGCGGTCAACCCTGCAAGCATCTGATGTTCCTCGATTATCCTGATTTCGTTTTGAGCCTTTCGCTCCAATTCAAGCTTTTCTTCTTGTTTCAGCCTGCTTTGTCTGATTTTTTGTATTGCCCGCTCCGCAACAAGGGTTAGCAAAAGAAAATCAACCAGGCTTGTATGAAAGTTAACTAGACAATTTTGCCAAAAGTCTTTGCTGTAGACGCCTTGAGTGAAATTGACGAAGTCAAGAGGATAGTTGTCCCAATGGATGCTGAGCCAAATTAGCGGAATCGAAAGAATTAAAAGCGTTAAAAAATTAAATCGCCAAATTCCATTTTCATGTGATACGAAGAAGTTTGCCAGTTTTCTTGATATTGTCTTCATTGGTGCGTGGGTAATTTTTGATTTTGCCGCGTGAATTCCTGTGTGAATGGAGAAGCTTAACTCGGCTATGCCATCTCCAACGTAAAATTTTGACCCAAGTGAGCCGCGGTGCACGAACGAGGCATACGGTTCGTGCGAACCGTATCTTAGTTGCTATTTTGTAAAAGTTGAACGTTAAGCCTATAAGTCGAACATGCGAAGACTAGGAGAAAGCAGGGGCCGGGCTTATCCAGGGGCGCTCTTCAGTCATTCGTTAGCCGTACGAGTTGCTACGGAAAACTCGCCCCTATTTCTACTGCTCTTCGTCGTCAGCAAGCGTTCCATGGTTACGTTTCCATGGCAAGCAATCATATGACTAGCCCCGATATAGACGTGGAGTGAACCTCACTTGGTGACCTCGTTCATTTCTGTCCTAGCTAAGGAACTATAAGAACTGGCTCGCGTAGTCCACAAACTTTGGTCGCGACACAGCTTATCAACCGGCAAAGCTGCTAGTTGGCAGCGCTGACGAAGCAGGCGTCGACCGGGTGTGGTGTGTCCGATGCCGATGTTTTGTCGGATGCTTCTCTGCCGAGACCGTTTGCGTTGGCAGAGATGCTGGAACTGTCCGGGACACTCCATTAGTAGGTCCACTACTGGCGCACTCGTGCAACATGAAGATGATAAGCACCCAGACCACCCACTGTATCCATCGCACCAGAAAATCAAGCAAGCAATCCAGGATTTCGCCGCAAAGGCCGAGAATGGCTGCCACCCAGGCAGCGACGCGCTCGACGCCATTCACGGCGCCGAAGTAGATGCGGCGGTTTAGCGGTGCCGGTTCGTTGTAGACCGGACGTCGGGGAGCGACCGTGGACTGACTCATAGCGATGGCCTCATTGCTGCGAGTGCGCTGCTAGCACGAAAGATGAGTCAGTCGTGCGCAGTCAGACTCAGATGTCGTCGGAGTACAAGTGCCGGCATGTTTCATGAAACAACACACCCTCGCTGTGCGCCCAATGCCAGGCTGCGTCCGAGAGGAAAAGACCTTGCTCGGCGGGTGCTTGAGCATTGGCGGTGGCTTCCAGCACGCGGGCGGCTTCCAGCGCGTCGGGGTAGGGCAGCAACACGCGTGAAGCGAGCCTGATGTTGCCTGCGGTCGGTCGGAAAAGTTCCCCCCACCACCAGTTGGGCAGCTCGATGCTGTCGTAGTCGAATACGTCGGCGTGACTGCGGAAAACAGCGACTGCCGCAGTCGGCTTGAACCAGGGGACCGAGACGGGGTGGTATTCCGGGCGGAAGGGCCGCGCTACTGGCAGGAGCGTGTCCGTCGGTAGCCAGCCGAGGAAACGCAGGTCTGCGCATGGCCGGGCGGTGTCAGCCGCCGGAGGCGGAAGCGAGACGCTTGCCATCTGCCGCCGGCAAGAATCGCTGTCGGGGTGGGCGAGTAGCAACACCGGCGCGCCAAGGATAGTGGCCGGATAACCTGACAGCAGGTCGCGCATCAGGAGCGCCGCCTTTGGGCGGAGCGCTGCCCGCGTTTCGCGCACCAGAGCTTCGGGCTCACCCGCCGTGGCGGTCACGAGCCAGTTTCGGAGTAGTTCGATGCTGCTTGGAATATCCGGGCCTGCTAAGGCCGCGCTCAGTGCAGGCTCAATCGTCTTTTTCATGTTTCTGAGTTTCTCCGGTGAGTGCTGTGTCATACGGCCATCGCATGTGCGACCTGTCCCGTTCGCCATCCTGTTCAGGAGCGGCGGTCGGGTCAAATCTTCTGCACATAAAGCAAGCGCATTCAGATAAGTAGGACTGCTATGCGTTTATTATGGCACGTATTAAAAAATCACCGCTTGACAAAATGCCTATTTCAAATGAACAGCTGTTGTTAAAAACGAAAATTCTATGAATAAATGCAGCCAGAATGGCATGACGCTGATACGCTTTTACGTGGGCCAATTAAAAACAACAAGACAATGGACGCAGAGAACACTGCTGTAGAAGGCCGCAAGCGGATTGACCCCTTGAAGACGATTGTCGACTACGACCTCGTGAAGATGGCGGCGGACCTCCACGGCCTGAAGCAGAACCGCGAATATTGGGAAACGGTGCCGGTGCCGAAGCGCCCGGACGGTGAACTACGTCACGAGTCGCTGCTCCAGGTTGGCGTCTTCGCGCTGCCGGTTATCGTGTATGTCGCCGTTGCCCAACACTTCGGCTACGGCCATGCCCTGTACGGCTTGCCGCTCTACTACGGCGTGTTCCGGCTGCTCGAACGCGCCCTGAGCCGGGCAATCGTCAGCAAGCGCCAGAAGGAAGAGGACCTCGACCGCGGCCGCTACGCGTTCACGAAAATCCTCGGCAACCGGCTCAGCCTGAAGTCGGAGGAAGTGACGTACGAACGCTTGCTGAAGATGGTGGGTGACTTCGGGCTGAATGGCATCTTCGGTCGCAACATGTCGATGGAAAAGAAGAACGCCATCCTGCGTCGCGTGAACGAAATCAAGGATGTCCAGCAGCGCCTCGACTACATCATCGACTGCTACGAGCGTACCAAGCAGTACGCTCCGGTTGTGCAGAAGAAGGAGTCGACCGCCGGCGCACGCAGCACTACTGCCGCAGCAACCGCTGCCGCAGCAGTTGCGGCTGCATCGGAGGACGACGACGTGTCGCCTTTCCCGGTGGTCAACACGATGACGGGTCTGCCGATGATTCAGGGCACTCCGTACGACGTTGGCGGCAACGTCTTCGGCCAAGGCACGGTGGGTGGCTTCGAGTAAGCCCACACCCTAGCTAACGCCGTTTACGAGGACGGTCGTCGGAGCGCAATCGTTCATGGTTGCCGTTCACGGCTCGAGCGAACCCGGGAGTGGTTCGGGCGACGACGTGCAGTTGCGGCGTCAGGTCTGCGCATGAACCTGTGACAGGACCCCGCTGACGAAAGACGCGGATTTATCCCTCGGGCGCGTGCCCGGCAGCGGAGAAAAAGCCCGCGCGAGGCGGGCTGGAGTTTTACTGCGTGGCAACTCGCCAGACCTCGAGGCGCAACAACTGGTAGTAGCGCTCCTCGTCTCCTGGTTCGTTAAGCCTGAAGGTCAAGGCTTGCTCACCCTTGCATAGTTTGACAATGAGCTGCTGAGCGTCTAGCTTCCCGGCCCAGCCAAATCTCTTGAATTGCCCAAGCGCGCCGCTGGCCCTCAACTCCATCAGGATGTGGCGCTCCCACTCTCCAGTTGGCTTTTCGCCTGGCGGTATTAATAATCTTCCGTCAGGGTCCTGCTCGATATCGAGCGGCGAACGCTGGTGGCCCGTCCACGGATTGAATGCCCAGGCGTGTCGATACTGCTCACGCCACGCAGCTGCGGTGTCGGGCACTGGCCCGCGTATGCCCATCATCGGGCAGTAAAGCATCTCGGCTGTCTGCACCTCGCCTCCTTTGTCCTCGCGCAGGAACGTCTCCTGCACGAACGTATAGGCCCGGCGAGGAGGGAGCGGCCAGGCTCTACGACAATCTGTTCGGCGGCGATTTCCTCCGGCATTGGTCGCACGTACGGCGGCAGCTAGACTGGCTACGCGAGGGCGCCTGTTCGTTTCGAATGCGTCAACTGGACCCCGAACTGCGAATTACCCAGCCCCAGGGTGCCCAGCGATAGGGCGAGACGTAAATCTCGCCTGTTTCGGTGTTCGTCCATCCGCCGCCCGGGAAGTGGCGGGCGCTTGCACCGCGCGGCAGACGCGCCTGTAGCCATTGGGGCAGGCCCGCGCGCTGAACCGCTGCCTTGCCGGGCTCGTCCAATCCACCGTACCCGAAGAGGCGGATGGCTTTCGGGAGATGGGCCATGCACTCGAACTTGGCCATGTAGCGAGCCCATCCTTTGACGACCCTGCAGCAGCGGGCCCACGTGGAGCCCCATGGCCACCATTGCGCCAGCTTCTTCATGTCGAGGATGAAGCCCCTCGGCAGCCAGAGCATCAGGTGGTAATGGAGCCGGCCTGCGCGTTCGAGAACCCACGTGTATGGCAGTCGGTGCCCGCGACGCTTCAGTGCCTGGCGTACGCAGTCGATGAATTTGCTGATGAGCTTGGAGCAGAACTGTTCGTTATCCTCGAACGTCAGCGTCAGCGCGACGGCACGCAAGCCTGTGGTTTTGGCCTGGCGGCGATGCTCCTTTGTAGCCCGCAGCAGCCTCTTTCGGGCTTTAGTTCTCCGCTTCGTCGCGGACAGCGTCGCACTTGTTTCGTTCTTTTTGACAAGTTCAGCGAAGCGGGTCGCGGCCGCTGCAGTCCGGGACGGACGGCTTGCTGCCGTCGGGGAAACAGAACACATATGGCACACCTCGTGTGTGCGCCGCTTCAGCCAGATAGCTGTCCTCAGTCGAAAAAATATGTCCTCCGCGTGCTGAAATGCGGCGGGTTGAAAAGTGTCCCGCGCCTATACTCAAACGTTCTGAAGGCATAGACGCGATTTGGCATCCCACCCTGGTTGCAGCCGGGGTGGGATTTTGAACATATGACTCAGTGTGAGCGGCGCTTGGCGACCTGCTCGGCCTTGGTCGGCCTGCCGCGGCGGCGCTTGACTGGCGGCGCACCTGCCACTACAGGCCGCTGACCAGGGGAGGACGGTTGGTCGGCGAGCCACGCTTCAACGTCGGTCGCCCGGAACCGCAGCAGGCGGCCCAGCTTGATGCAGGGGGGGAGGTCGCCGCCGGTGGAGTGGCGGTTATAGATGGTCTGCTCGGCAAGTCCGAGCGCGACTGCCAAGGCCTTGGCGGAGAGAAGGGGCTGGTCCACGGTCACGTTCCTGGAAAGCGCAGTCACATGACTGCCCTCAGTATATGAGCGTGAACTACCTGGACAATTGTGTGGCTACTCGACTGTGTACTCGTCTCTGAAAACTCTCTTGCCGCACGTGCAAATTTCGATGAGATGAAGCAGCTGGTTGAAATCGGCTGACGTTCGACGGTGCCGGCGACCGCTTCCCCGACTATATACAGTCTTACCAGGCCATCAGTTTTCTGCTGCACTTTTGCTGCACTGAGCCCCGTAAATCACGGTAAGATGGAGGAACTCAGGGTAAGGTAAGTCCTTGATTTTGCTGGGTCGAACCAGCAACCATCGGCTTGGGCGACGCCCTCCGAAGGCAGGGGTTGCTGGTTCGATCCCAGCCGGGCGCACCAATTCTGGTCAAGTTTCAACGCGATTTCCCCCCGCTAGTTGTGCCCCGCAGCTTTGTCCCGCCCGCGTTGTGCCTCGCTTTTGTATCCCGGTTCACCCGCGTAGTTTTTGTCGCGAACGACAGCTGTCATCGTGACCGCCTGCCGTCCGCCGGTTTTAATCTGGCCTCACACCTTCACACCTTCACCAGCAGCTTCCCAAGGTTTTTCCCTTCGAACAGCCTATTCAACGCGTCTGGCAACGCGTCAAACCCGTCGACGTACGTCTCCTGGTAAACGATTTCACCGTTCTTCACCCACGGCGCGACGGTCTGCAGCATCTCGTCCATCCGATACACGAAGTCGCGCGCCAGAATCCCCTGGATCGTTGCGCGCTGAAACAGCATGTGTTGCAGGAAGCGCGGAGCGAGGTCCGGCGTGTCGAGACCGCCGTCGTATTGAGCGATCGCGCCGCAGATCACGATCCGCGCACGGCGCTTGATGAGCGGAATCACCGCGTCGGTGATCATGCCGCCCACATTGTCGAAATAGACATCGACGCCGCCGGTTGCCGCTTGCAGCGCCGACTGCAAGCCTTCGAGCGTGGGATGCGCTCGGTAGTCGACCGCGCCGTCGAGCTTTAGCGTGTCAGTCAGAAACGCGCACTTGTCCGGGCCGCCGGCGATCCCGATGACGCGGCATCCGGCGCGCTTGCCGAATTGTGCGACCAGCGAGCCGACCGCACCCGCGGCGCCGGACACGACGAGCGTGTCGCCCGGACGCGGCCTGCCCGCTTCCATCAAGCCGAACCACGCGGTGCGTCCCGGCATGCCGAGTACGCCGAGCGCGGTTGAAACCGGCGCCGCGTTGGGGTCCAGTTTGGTCAGTTCGCTGTGGTGACACTTGGCGTACAACTGCCAGCCGCTATAGGCCGACACCCAGTCGCCTTCCTTGAATAGCGGGCTCGCCGACGCCACCACTTCACCAACCACGCCCGCTCGCTGCACGATGCCGAGCGGATGCGGCACATCGTAAGTATTGCGTTCGTGCTGCTGGATTCGAATGTACGGATCGACGCTAATAATGCGCGCCCGAATCAGCACCTCATTCGATGACAGATTGGCGTCGAGCTCGCTTTCGCGCAACTCGTAATGCTCATCGCTAACTCGCCCTTCGGGGCGCTTCACGTAAAACCACTGGCGATTTTGATAACTCATGTGAGGACTCACTGCTGTCGTAGACGGTGATCGATCTTACCAGCGGAGCCGTTGCACGCGCGGACCTGACGTCGCAGCCGGACGGACGTCGGGAGGCCAGGAGCCGCCGGAACAGGCGCCCGATCCCAAGCTTGTTGAAAGCCTCGCATCCCGCTAGAATCCCTCGGTCACTGGGGAGTAGCCTTCCTTCATCCATTGAAGGAGAGCGCGTCAACATACTTGGCCTGCGGGTCATGGCGCGTTCGACCGGGTCGGTTTGGCGAGACCATTGGCGTACTGCTTCGTTCTGGTCGGACGGGTCGCGGTGCGTCATGGGTTCGTCACCTACGTCCGACCGAGGAGTTATCCTGTGAAACATCGTTGTGCCCTGCCAGTCTCCCCGCTTGACCATCCGCTGTGCCGCTTCCCCTGTGGATTTGCAAGGAGCCGCGCATGACCGGTCTCCTGTTCGAACTTGCCCTTATGCTGGTCGTCATTCTGGTGGCGGCCGAGCTCTTCACCAATGCCCTCGAACATCTCGGCGAGCGCCTGAAAATTTCCGAGGGCGTGACGGGCTCGTTGTTCGCGGCGGTCGGTACCGCATTGCCCGAAACCCTCGTCCCGCTGCTCGCGATTGCCGGCGGCACGGGCGATAGCGCGGTCAATCAGGAGATCGGCGTCGGCGCGATTCTCGGCGCGCCGCTCATGCTCTCCACCCTCTCCACTTTCCTGATGACGCTCGCGATCCTCGGTTCTCGCGGCGCGGGCGGCTGGGTCACGCCGGAACGAACGGGTTTTACGCGCGATCTGAACTACTTCCTGTGCGCCTTCGTGCTGGCCGCCGCGGCGATGTACATTCCGCACGAACAGATGGCTGTGCGGGCGCTGTTCAGCGCGGCACTCGTTGGCGTGTACATCACCTATGTGGTGATGACGTTCCGTGCCTCGAACAAACTGGTCGACGCCGGCCACGGTACCGAAGCGCCGGGCAAGATGCTGCTGTCGCGTCTCGGCGTGCCGACCAATCTCGCGACCATTGCGGTGCAACTCGCGCTGGCGGTAGCGTTGCTGGTGTGGGGCGCGGAAGGCTTCATCCACGGTGTGCGGGGCGTGTCGCAGGCGCTCGGCGTCTCGCCGCTGCTGCTGTCGCTGCTGATCATTCCGATCGCCACGGAGCTGCCCGAGAAGGTCAACAGCATCCTGTGGATTCGTCGTGGCAAGGACACGCTGGCGTTCGGCAACATCACCGGCGCGATGGTGTTCCAGGGCACGTTGCTGCCGGCAATCGGGATTCTGCTGACGCCGTGGACGCCGCGTATCGAGGTGGTGACCGGCATCGTGATTACGCTCGCCGCCGCCGCGTGGCTGCGGATCAATGTGCGTGAGCGCGGCGTGCCGGTGTGGGCGCTGCTGGTGTGCGGCGTGCTGTACGCCAGCTATCTGGCGATCACGCTGACTCGCTAGGTGAGCGAGGAAAGGCTGGGAAGGCCGTGCAAAGGCTGCAGAAGACGCGGCTAAGTGCGGCCGTTCACCTTCAACCACTCTGGCTGGACGTACCACCGCTGCTAAAGCCGCAACCGTAGGCAATGCCGTAGCAACAGCGGCCTAACCGCCGCCTTCCCATCAGGCAGCAGCCCTTAATTGGACGGCGCCGCCGCCGCCGTTGCCGCGCTGTCCGGCTTGAACACCGTGTTCCAGTCATCCTTCATATCGACGACGAGCCAGCCTTTCGTGCCGGCTTCGTCCAGACCCTTGTCGAGCTTGCCGTTTTTCGCCGCGCGGTCGTACGCATACTCCCGTTCGCCGTCAGTGTGGTGCAGCAGCGCCGCGAAGCGCGGACCGTCGCCGGCCGAGGTCCATTCGAGCATCGGCACGTCGCCGTCCGCGTTACCGAACGCGATTACCGGGCGCCTGCCGATCACGCGGTCGATGGCGAGTGGTTTGGCCGCGCCGTCAACCAGATTGTCGACCCGCGCAAGCCGGGTCAGCGACACCGCGCCGTTCGCCTGGCTGTACCTGTATTTGACGGTGCTGCCGATCACCTGCTCCGGCGGGATGCCATACACCCGCTGCGCCAGGTCGCGGACGAACTCCACATCGCTACCCGTCACGAGATAGGTCTTGAAGCCGTTGGCGCGCAGATAGGCGAGTAGTTCGAGCATCGGCTGATAAGCGAGATCGGTGTAGGGGCGGTTAAAGCGTGGGTCGCTCGCGGAGTCGAACCATTCGTGCACGAGCGCGGCGAACTGATCGCTGGTCATGCCCGCATGCGCTGCGGCCAGCAGTTTCATCGAACCGGCGTCGCCGCTCGTCGCGACGCTCTTCAGATTACCTCTCAGAATCGAGCGGAACGGTTCCTGCCGCTTCCACTCCGGATGCCGTCCTGCCACCGTCTTCACCCGTTGCAGCGCGAACACCAGTTGTACCGAGGCGGGTTGCTCCGGCCACAACGTGCCGTCGTTGTCGAACACGGCGATCCGGTCAGCGCGCGCGATGAAATCCTTCGACTCGGGCGTGGTGACCAGTGTGACGAAATCGACAATCGAGCGTTTGGTCGCGGTGTCGTTCCACGACGCGAGCGTTGCGGCGCTCGACGCGCTGGCCGGCGACTCGCTCGCGTCGTGACGCGGCGTAACGGTGCAAGCTGAAAGAACCACAACGGTCAAAGCAATGCAGTACCGGTGCATCGTGCGAATCATGAAGGCCTCATCAAAAGCGGCGGGTCAAACTTTGAGCGAGCGCCAGTCTAATGGGACGCGGTGATTGTTGCAGCCCATTCTGTTGCTTTTTTGAGCGGCGACGTCGGTGCCGGTGATTTGCAACGGCATATGCCGCTATGCAGCTTCTTAATAGTCGATTGAAAAATACCCAAGACTATGGCAAAAATATGCAATAGGAATGGCTATAAAAAACTAATGCAGGCGGAAATTTCCGAGCTTTCGATCGTGTTACAAATTTATCTCTGTAATTTTCGGGAACGTTTGCTAGTATTTCGCAACGATGTTCCATGCTGTGAACCTTTCTACTTTCCGCATGCCTCGTTTGGTGCGGCGTCTCTTTAGTTTGAAGGAGCGTCCATGCAAGCCCTGTATCCGGCCGTATTGTCTTTCCAGCGTGTTCGAGAGACTTAGCGCAATTTAATCGCGCGCCTTATCTGCTTTGCATATTCCCGGCTGCGCGTGGCTGCTGGGTGGGTGAGCGCACGTCTGTGATTAGTTCGGTTTAGTTAGAAAATACGAATGCTTTTTCTTTGGCTTTATTTGCATTGAGCAAAGGAGCGCGTTCGCCTATAAGAAATACGCATAGACGAGGTGTGGGAATGGGTTGTAAATGCGTGGCTGGGTCGGCAGCGTTATACGCGGCCTCGGTGATGTTGTCGCCGGTGTTCGCTCAGGCATCGGCCGACGAAGCCAATAAAAGTAATAACCCGCTTAATCTGGCAGCCTCATTCAACATCCAGAATTACTACACACCGAGCGTGTTCGGCGCGAGTGCGCACACCAACGATCTGCTGCTGCGTCCCACCGTGCCGGTCGGCCCGAACAGCCTGATCGGCGTACCGGAGATCTTTCGCGCCACGCTGCCGGTGAGTACGCGTCCCGACCCGAGCGGAGGCTATAACACCGGCCTCGGCGACCTGAATCTGTTTGACATCTTCCTGCTCTCCCAAGGCGACGTGCAGATTGGCGTGGGCCCGCTTGTGACCATGCCGACGGCCACCGACCCGAGCCTCGGCACAGGCAAGTGGCAGGCTGGTCTTGCCGCTGTCGCCGTCAGTGCGACCAAGGCGCGGCTCCTCGGCGCGCTGGTGCAGTGGCAACACTCGTTCGCGGGGCAAAGCAGCCGGCCGACCACGCAGTCGCTCACCGCGCAGCCGTTCGGCATCTTCAACCTGCCGGGCGGCTGGTACATCCGCTCGACGGGTACCTGGACTTTCGACCTGCAGCACGGCAGCTATTACATCCCGGTCGGCCTCGGCGCCGGCAAGGCATGGAAGGGTGGCTCGACCATCTACAACGCGTTCATCGAACCGCAGTACTCCGTTGCCCATTCCGGCGCAGGGGTGCCGAAGTTCACGATCTTCGCGGGCCTGAATATGACGTTCGGCAAATAGACCGGAACCTGAGAGAAAGCAGACATGACATTGATTAAACGCCTGCACATTTGCGCAGTCGTCGCGAGCCTGTCGCTGACGATGTTGCCGACTACGCAAGCCGGTGCCCAGGGCGCCGCTTCATCCGCAACTGTCACGGCCTCACCGGACGAAGCGCGTGCGATCGCAAAGGATGCGTTCCTCTACGCGTATCCCATGCTGTTCAACTACAAGACGCTGTACCAGCAGGCGCTCGACTCGAGTTCGAAGTCTTATGTGGGCGGTTTCGGCAAATTCCGTCACTACTCGCAGCCGTACGGTCCCGAGAACAAGGAAATCGTCACGCCGAATAACGACACGCCGTACTCGTGGGCGTGGCTCGATCTGCGTCGCGAACCATGGGTGCTGACGGTGCCTGCTGTGCCGGACGAGCGCTACTACGTGTTCCAGTGGATCGACCTGTTCACGTACAACTTCGCGTACGTCGGCTCGCGCACCACGGGCAACGGCGCAGGTCACTATCTGTTCGCCGGACCGAACTGGCACGGCGACACGCCCAAGGGCATCGACAAGGTGTTCCGCTCCGAGACGGACCTGATCCTGACGCTCGGCCGCACGGCGCTCAACGGCGCGAGCGACGTCAAAAACGTTCAGGCGATTCAGAAGCAGTACAAGCTAACGCCGTTGTCCGCCTTCGAGCATACGGCTGCACCGCCACCCGTCGAGAAGCTTGATTTTCCGAAGTGGGATGAAGCGAGGGCGACCTCGGTCGACTTCATCGCCTATCTGAACTTCCTGCTGCAGTTCACGCAGCCGCCGGCGCCGTCGGAGAAGGAATTGATGGCGCGCTTCTCTAAGATCGGCATTGCGCCGGGCGCGCCGTTCGATCCAGCTGCCTTGCCGCCGGAAACCCGCGCCGCGCTCGAAGCGGGTGTCGCCGACGGCAAAGCGGCGCTGGCCGATGCAGAAAAGCACACCACCAGTTCGTTCAACCTGTTCGGCAGCCGCGCGGAGTTGAAAGACGACTACACCACGCGCGCAGTCGCCGCCGCGATGGGTATTTACGGCAACACCAAGGAAGAAGCGGTGTATGTCGGCACCCACGTCAATGCGGAACACCAGCAACTGCTCGGCTCGCAGCCTTACGTGCTGCACTTCGACAAGAAGGACCTACCGCCCGCGAAGTTCTTCTGGTCGATGACGCTTTACGACCTGCCTGCCCGCCATCTGGTCGCGAATCCGATCAGGCGCTACTCGATCGGCGATCGCACCAAAGGCCTGAAGTACGGCGCTGACGGCTCGCTGGATATCTACGTACAGAACACATCGCCGGGTGCGGACAAGGTCTCGAACTGGCTGCCGGCGCCCGCAGGCGCATACGACCTCATCATGCGGATCTACGGCCCCGACCCGACCGTGCTCGACGGCAGCTGGAAATTTCCCGTGCCGCAAACGCGCTGAGCCGCGCATGGACGAACCTGAGAGCAATATGAATAAGAAAACCGCAACATGGGTCACGGCTGCCGTGCTGGCGTCGGTCGCCGCCCCTATTCTGGCGAAGACACAGCAGGACCAGCCGGGCCACGCAACGGCCACCACAGAGTCGGTCGCCGGGCCGGTTGCCGGCTACACGATCTCCGAAGAATACGCACGTCTAGTCGCGCGCCAGACCTACTTCTGGGCATGGCCGATGGTGAACGTCTACGGCCGTCTGCTGGCGATGAAGCAGGTGCCGCAGCCGGGTTTGAACGGCGGCATCGTGCCGGTCGCGCCGCCCAATCACCTGTCGATGCTGCGCGACTATATCCAGCCGCAGGAGCGATTTGTCGCGTGTCCGAATCAGGACGTGGTCTACGGCTCCGCGATTCTCGATCTGAACCGGACGCCGGTGGTTGTGCAGGTGCCCGATTTTGGCAAACGCTTCTGGGTTTATCAGGCCGTCGATCTGCGTACCGACGGCTTCGCGAGTCTGGGCAAGATGTACGGCACGCGCCCGGGCTTCTATCTGTTGGCGGGTCCTGACTGGCACGGGCAGGTGCCGAAGGGCATCCGCCAGGTGTTTCGCTCGTCGACCGGCGTCGGCAGCTTCATCCCGCGCGTTTTCATGGACGACACACCTGAAGATCGCGTTGCGGTGCAGTCGGTGATTGCGAAGGTTGGCCTGTATCCGCTTGCCGAGTACGACGGCAAGATCAAAGAGACCGACTGGTCGAAACTGCCGAGCTTCGGTCCGACCGGAGGGGCCGCGGGCGGCAACGCCGAAGAGATCAAGTGGGTCGATCCCAACCGGTTCTGGGACGAACTGCCCACGGTGCTCGACGAGACGCCGCCGCAACGCGGCGAAGCAGCGCTCTACGCGCAGGCGCGCGCGGTGATCGCAGCGGCGCAGAAAGATCCGGCGATCAAGGCCGCTATTGTCGACGAAGCCGCCAAGGCTGAGGCGGATCTGGTCGCGCCACTGTTCAACTTCAACACCTTCGGTAAGCGGCTGCCGGCCAACTGGAACACCATCAGCAACGGCGCGGCATTCGGCACGGACTACTTCACGCGCACGGCGGTTGCGAAGTCGAACATCTTCGTCAACAAACCGAATGAGACGAAGTATTTCTACGCCGACGCCGACGCGTCCGGCCAGCGTCTCGACGGCAACGCGCACTACACGGTGACGTTTGCTAAAGATAGTTTGCCGCCGGTTAAAGGCTTCTGGTCGCTGACCCTGTACAACGCGCATCACTTCTTTTCGCCGAATGCGCAGAACCGCTACTCGCTCGGCACCAAGAATAAGGACCTGAAGTTCAATGCCGACGGCTCGCTGACGCTCTACGTGCAGAACACGAGCCCCGGCGACGACAAACTCGCCAACTGGCTGCCGGCGCCGGCCAATGAAGCGTTCTCGCTGTATGTACGCGCCTATTGGCCGCAGCAACCGGCACTTGACGGCAGCTGGACGCCGCCGCCGATCAAGCGCGAACCCTGAACAGCGTCGTCGTGAATGCGTGCGGCTTGCGGCCGCACTTCGTCCACACCTAGTCCCGCAGAGTGAGAATGCGGGAATTCAATTTTATGAGGATGACTATGAGTCGCCCAAACCGTTTGTCCAATAGCCGGCTGCTCGTGGGCAGGTTGTGCACGGGTGCGGTTCTTACTACCGTCGGTCTGTGTCTGTCACAGCAAGGGTGGGCTACAGAAGGTGGCATCGGCAGGCCGATCACCGGCATGCAGGTCACGCCGTACGCGGGCGTCGTGCCGCCTACGGACGACTGGATCGTCTCGGCCACCACGATCTACTACGAAGGTTCACTCGGCGCGAGCAAGACGATTCCGATTGCAGGCCAGATCACGGCGGGCGTCGATGTCACGGCTGTGTACACCATCGTCAACGCGGTCAAGACGTGGGGCATTACAGCGGGCGGCTGGAATTTTGCATCGTCGTTCGGGGTGCCGTTCCAGTACACCGACATCTCGTCGTTCCACGGCCGCTTGCCGAACGATCACAACACCCAGTTCGCCGATCTCTTCTTCACGCCGGTCGTCGCGGGTTATCACCTGACCAAGACTGACCACATCGCGTTCAGCGTGCAGATCTATGCGCCGACGGGCGGTTACTCCTCGAGCCGTCTTGCCAATGCCGGACAGAACACGTGGACTTTCACACCGACCGTTGCCTATACGAAGCTGTTCCCGAAGGAAGAAATCGAGCTGTCCGTGAACTACGGCATCGGCTTCTACACGGCCAACAGTGACACGCATTATCACAACGCGCCGGTCAGCGTGCTTGACCTGCTGGCACTCAAGCGCTTCGGCGGCTGGGGCGTGGGCGTAGTGGGCGGTTATATCCAGCAGCTCGGTCATGACAGCGGCGGCCTGGCTGATGTCACCGGTGGCAATCAGGGGCATTCGGTGGGTATCGGGCCGATGGTCACGTGGTCGGGAAAGGTCCAGAAAACGCCGGTATCGGCATCGTTGCGGTGGGTCAACGAGTTCAACGTCAGCAACCGGCCGAAGGGCAATGCGGTGGAACTGTCGGTCAGTGCCACCTTCCAGTAACGGAGCATGCGCATGGTGATCCGTCGTTGCTCGGCTTCGGCCCAGGTTTTCGCTATCTGATTGCCCGCAAGCTCGGCGTGACGATGGGTATCGACGTCGCGCATGGGCCGGGGCAGAACGCGTTTTACGTGCAGGTGGGCAGCGCGTGGCGCTGACCCGAACGATCGGCGTTGCCCGATCAAGGTTCACAAAAGAGACGGCTTATCTGCCCGGCAACCGTTGGCACGCCGGGTTGAAACAGGCCGCGATTCGGAGTTGTCTAGTTCGGCATGCCTTGCCGATGTATTGTTGATTCGAGGAAATGACGATGGAAAAACAAAAACGCTATCAGCGGCTCACCGCTGTCACGATTGCTGTCGCTACGCTTTGCATTTCACACGCAGCCCTCTCGCAAACCGCCGCGCCTAACAAGGACGCAACGGCCATCACGAAGCAGGAAAACGCCGAGGTCTATAAGCAACTGCCGTTCGACGACAAGCAGGACTTCGAAGACGCGCAACGCGGTTTCATCGCGACGATCCCGAACGGCGTTATCAAGACCGACGACGGCGGCATCAGCTGGAGTCTGAACAAGTACAAGTTCCTGGAGGGCCAGGCGCCGGATACGGTCAACCCGAGCTTGTGGCGCAACGCCCAGCTCAACATGTTCAACGGCCTGTTCAAGGTCACCGACCACGTCTATCAGGTGCGCGGCCTCGATCTGGCGAACATGACGATCGTCGAGGGCGAAAACGGCATCATCATCATCGACGTGCTGGTCACCAAAGAGGCGGCGCGCGCCGCGCTCGACCTGTACTACCAGCATCGTCCGAAGAAGCCGGTGCTGGCCGTGATCTATACACACAGCCACGCCGACCACTACGGCGGCGTGAAGGGCGTGGTCGACGAAGCAGACGTGAAGAGCGGCAAGGTGAAGATCATTGCGCCGGAAGGCTTCCTCGCCGAAGCCGTCAGCGAAAACGTGTTCGCCGGCAACGCAATGGGCCGCCGCACGCTCTATCAGTACGGTGCGTTCCTGCCGGCCAGCCCGCGCGGCCAGGTCGACGCCGGCCTCGGCAAGACCACTTCGTTCGGCACGCTTGGGCTGATTGCGCCGACCGACACGATCAGCAAGACGGGTGAGACGCGCACCATCGGTGGCGTGCAGTTCGAATTCCAGATGGCGCCGGGCACCGAAGCGCCCTCCGAAATGCTGATTTACATGCCGCAATTCAAGCTGCTCGATACCGCCGAAGACACCACGCACACGCTGCATAACCTGTATGCGCTGCGTGGCGCGCAGGTGCGCGATGCGTCGAACTGGTGGAAGGTGCTGAACGAAGCGATCGTGCGTTACGGCGACAAGACCGATGTCGTGATCTCGCAGCATCAGTGGCCGACGTGGGGGCAGGAGCGCGCAGTCAGCTACATCGCAGGCACACGCGACATGTTCAAGTACCTCCACGATCAGTCGCTGCGGCTCGCGAACGAGGGCTACACAATGACGGAGATCGGCGAGCAGATTCAGGTGCCGGATTCCATCGGCAAGAAGTGGTACAACCGCGGCTACTACGGCTCGGTGAACCACGACTCGAAGGCGGTGTACCAGCGTTATCTCGGCTGGTACGACTCGAACCCCGCGAATCTGCATCCGTTGCCGCCGGAAGATGAGTCGAAGGAATTCGTGCGCTACATGGGCGGCGCGGATGCGGTGATGGCGAAGGCGAAACAGGACTTCGACAAGGGTAACTATCGCTGGGTCGCCACCGCGATGAACAAGGTGGTGTTCGCCGATCCGGACAACAAGGCGGCGCGCAATCTCGAAGCGGACGCGCTTGAGCAGCTCGGCTACCAGACCGAAAATCCGACGTGGCGTAACGAGTACCTGATGGGCGCGTACGAACTGCGTAACGGCGTGCCGAAGGTGCCCGGCGTGAACACCGTGACGCCGGATGCGGTGGCGGCGATGAACCCATCGCTGCTGCTGGACTATATGGGTATCCGTCTGAACGGTCCGAAGGCCAACGGCAAACATACGACCGTCAACTGGGATCTCGGCAACGGTGAGAAGTACGCAATCGAGCTGCGCAATTCGGTGTTGATCTACACGCCGAACGCGACGCTGCCGAATGCGGATGCCACGCTGACCATGAGCAAGAAGGGATTCGCATCATTGTTGATGGGCGGCCAGACGCTCGACCAGGAAACGCAGTCGGGTAACGCCAAGGTGGCCGGCGATTCGCAGAAGGTGACCGAACTGTTCAGCATGCTGGATAGCTTCAATCCGATGTTCAACATTGTGACGCCGTAACAGTCTGCCTTGCAGGCGGCGCGGGCGGTTCGTTGCAAAAGCCGCTCGCGCCGATGTTCTCGACATCATCGATGTCCATGCTGAAGGACCCTGTGCCATGAAAACCACGATGAAACGATCCTTGTTGCTGCTCGCCGGCGTCGGCACCTCGCTGGTGGTGACGCTCGCCACGCCTGCGCAAGCGCTCGCCGCTGCGGCGGTGCAGCCCGCGTTGCAGCCTCTGCCGACCGTCTGGCCGCGCGACTTCGATAGCGCGCAGCAGCGCATCGAGCTGTATCAGCCGCAGGTGGAAGTGTGGCAAGGCAACCGGATCGAAGGGCGAGCCGCCTTCGCGGTCGGCGCAAAGAGCGCCACACCGAACTACGGCGTCGCGCATTTCACGGCACGTGCTGAAATCGACAAGACCCGTTCGACGGTACAACTACTCGACATCGTGATCGACCAGGTCGACATGCCGGCGACTCCCGCTGCTGCCGCCGGGGTGAAAACGGCCTTGCAGGCGCGCATTCCCAACGATGGCCTCACCACCTCGCTCGAACAGCTGCAGGCCAGCTATGCCAGCACTCACGAAAACGCAGAGCCCGGCCTCGCGGTGCAGAACAACGTACCCAACATCCTCTTTGCCGAGCGCCCCACGTTGCTCGTCCTGGTTGACGGCGACCCGAACTGGCGAGCGTTTGGCGACACGCACTATCAACGCCTGATCAACACGCGAGCCATGTTGCTCAAGGACGCGAGCGGCACGCTGCATCTGAACGCGGCGGGTTACTGGTACGACGCGACATCGCTCGACGGTCCGTGGCATCTGAACACGGCGCCGCCGCATGAGCTGGTCGCCGCGTCGGACAAAGCGCAAACGAATCTGAAGTCCGACCCGATGTTGCCCGCCGACGGCAAGAAGCCTGCGCGGGCGCCGGACGTCGTGGTCGCCGCGCAACCGGCTGAGCTGGTGGTGACGAACGGCAAGCCTTCGCTGCAACCGGTGAAGGGCGTGAATCTGCTCTCCGTCACCAACGCCGACCATGCGCTCTTCGTCGAGCCGCGTGACAACCATTACTACCTGCTGCTGTCGGGCCGCTGGTTCAGCGCAGCGAGCCTCGCCGGACCCTGGTCCTTCGTCGACGGCAAGAGCTTGCCTGCCGACTTCTCGAAGATCGCTACCGACGACCCGCATGCGAACGCGCTCGTCTCCGTGCCGGGCACGCCGCAGGCGAAAGAAGCGGCGATCGCCGCAACCATCCCGCAGACGGCGACCGTGTCGCGCAAGACCACGACGTTGAAGGTCGTCTATGACGGCGCGCCGAAGTTCGTCGGCATTGCTGGCACGTCGTTGTCGTACGCAGTGAATACGGCGACCCCCGTGATCCAGGCGGCGCCTTCGCAATTCTTCGCGGTTGCCAACGGGATCTGGTTCACGGCGAGTGCGGCGAGTGGCCCATGGCATGTCGCCGATACCGTGCCGGCCGCGATCTATACGATTCCGGCGGCCTCGCCCGTGCATTACGTGACCTATGTTCACGTCTATTCAGCGACGCCGGATACGGTGGTGGTCGGCTATACGCCGGGCTACATGGGGGTGGTCGTCAATGCGGACGGCACGGTCGTCTACGGCACGGGCTATGTGTACGCGCCGTATGTCGGCGAGGTTTACTACGGCTATCCGGCTACCTATGGCTACGGCGCGGGTTTCGCGCTGGGCACCACGGTGGGTTTTGCCTTCGGTTTTGCGATCGGTGCAACGTGGGGCGCGCCGTCGCCGTACTGGGGGCCGTATTGGGGCGGTGGTCCATGGAGCTGGCAATACGCCAACGTCAACCAGGCCAATATCTACGGCCGCTGGGGACAGGGCACCGTGACCCACGCGAGCGGCTGGAACGGCTGGACCGGCAACAGTTGGGCGGGATCGGCCGCGTCCGGTTTCAATCCGTACACCGGCGGCCACTTTCAGGCGAGCCGCGGTGCGGTCGAGAATGCGTACAACGGTAACTTCGCGGCCGGACGGCAAGGCTCGTTCAGCAATCCGTCGACGGGCCGCAGCGGCGCGGCGCGCGGCGGCGTGGCGGGCAACGAAGGCACCGGCGATTATGCGGCGGGCCGGCAGCGCGCCGGTTACAACGCGCAGACGGGACGTTACGGCGCGGCTGAAGCCGGTGTGACCGGCAACGCGTATTCAGGCGATCACCAGGCGGGCACGAAAGGCATCGTCGGCAATAAGGACACGGGGCGCGCTGTTGCGTGGAACAACGGCAATGTCTATGCGGGCAGCGACGGCAACGTCTACCGGCATGATCAGGGCGGCGGTTGGGAACAGCACAGCGCCGACGGCTGGCAGCCCGTGCAGCCGAACGCGAATCAGACCCAGCGGCTCGATTCGCTCAAGCAGGGTCATGATCTTGGGAATGCGCGGGCGAGCGGGCAGTTTCAGCCGCAGATGCAGCGGCGGTTTGGTGGCGGGGGCGGGCGGTTCAGGCGGTGAAGCGTCGGTGGGTTAAAAAACGCCCAGACTCCGGCTAAAGATATTTGTCGCCCTGTTGGCGATCCCGGATCTTTTTCGCGGGGCTTCCGTATGTCACGGAGAAAGCCTCGACCGCCTTCAGGACGATTGACCCGGCGCCCACCACGCTGTGCTCGCCAACCGTGATTCCATGACGCAATACGGCGCCGATGCTCACGGCAGCGTGGCTGCCGATGCGGCAATTGCCGCCGGTCGTCACGCCCGGCGCGAGGCTCGAAAAATCTTCCATGACGCAATCGTGATCGAGTGATGCCTTGGTGTTCACGATGCAGAACTGGCCCACGCGGCAGTCAGCATTGATAACAGCGCTCGCCATGACGACTGTGCCGGCGCCGATACGTACCCCTTTGCCGATGCTGGCTGACGGGTGGACGGCGCTGACGAACGGCAATTGCGGACAGACATTCGCCACCTTGGCGGCCACATTCGCACGAACGCTGTTATCCCCGATCGCCACGATCACTCCCTGCAGATCGTGTTCGGTAGCCAATCTGGTCAGATCGGATTCACCGCCAAGAACCGGATAGCCGAGCGTCTCTTCGCCAACCGTCCGAAAGGCGTCGATCAGCCCGGCGATCCGGTAGCGCCCCTGCTTTTCAACGATGTCGATAATGACTTTGGCGTGGCCGGAAGACCCGACAAGCACGATGTTTTGCATGGCTTACGTCCGGCTTTTAAGACCGGCTCAATTCATTGAATGCCGGCGATGATGCTAACGATGCGTTCGACCTGCACCGGGTTCAGATCGGGGAAGATGGGCAGGCACAGGATCCGTTTCGAAGCCGCGCTGGCGGCGCTCAGATTGTCCTTGTGCGAGGACGGCAAGCCGCGATACATCGGGAACTCGGAAATCAGTGGGTAGAAGTAGCGGCGCGCATAGATTTCGTGTTCCTTCAGGCGCTCATACAGGGCGTCACGGCTGATCGGAAAATTGTCTTCGACCTGAACGGGAAAGTACGCGTAATTTGCGACTTTTTCGCCCGCGTCCGACAGGCAGCGAATGCCGGGCACGTCAGCCAGTAACGCGCGATACTGCGCGTCGATCGCCTTGCGTTTTGCCAGGGCATTATCGACGTGTTGCAGTTGCAGCAACCCGAAGGCCGCATTGATTTCGCTCATCTTGCCGTTGATGCCGGCGGCCACCACCGTCACTTCGTCCACGAAACCGAAGTTCTTCAGATGGTCGATGCGCTGCTTCGTTTTCGCATCAGGACAGATGATGGCCCCGCCCTCAAACGTATTGAAGACCTTGGTGGCGTGGAAACTGACGATCGACAGATCGCCATGCTTGAGCACGCTGCCATCTTCGGTCTGTACACCGAACGCGTGCGCGGCGTCGTAGATGACCTTGAGGTTGTAGTTGTCGGCGATCTTCTGGATGGCTTTCACGTCGCAGGGATGGCCGTAGCAGTGCACCGGCATGATCGCGGTCGTTTGCGGCGTGATCGCCGCTTCGATCTTCACCGGATCGAGATTGAGCGTGTCCGGATCGACGTCCACGAAGACCGGCTTGATGCCGTTCCAGAGGAGCGAATGCGCGGTGGCTGCAAACGAGTACGGTGTCGTAATGACTTCGCCATTGATGCGCAGAGCCTGCAGCGCGGTCACGAGGGCCAGTGTGCCGTTCGCGAACAGCGCGAGATGCTCGACGCCCAGATATTCGCAGAGCGCCTTTTCGAGTTGCTGATGGAACGGCCCACCGTTGGTGAGGATTTTGCTGTTCCAGATCTTTTCGAGGTACGGCATGAACTCGGCCAGCGGCGGCAGATGCGGCTGGGTCACATAGATGCGTTCGTCGTCCAGCGACGTGATCGCACGAAGAGGCGCGCTAGAGCCCATGGTTTCCTCGCTGCTGTTTTTTAGTCCGGGTCACGGATGAATGTCTTTATGCCGTGTGAGCCAGGTCGCTGCCTGCTGTTTGCGAATCGTCTGCGCTGAAAGCCGCCGGCGCGAGACCGTCGCGCCAGCGCTGCCACATGAGATGGAATGCTTGCGACAGGCTGGCCGCGACGACTTCGGGCTGAAACACGGCCGATGCCTTGCAGCGCTCGCGCAATCCCGTGCGCAGCGCGGCGAGTGCAGGGATGTCCGAGGCCAGCGCGACGCCCCTGGCGACGAACTCATCCACATCGGCGGCCACGAAGTCTTCAAGGCCGGTGTGGCTCAGCCACGCGGCGGCTGCACGACTGGCCATAGTCTTACCGGCCATCGTCAAGGTAGGCACACCCATCCACAGCGAATTCAGGACCGTGGTCGAACCGGTGTACGGAAATGTATCGAGACAGATGTCGACCTGGAAGTGCTGCTGCAGGTAGACGGGCAGGGTCGAACGCGGGCGGAAGCTGAGCCGGTCGCGCGAAATGCCTTCCTGCACGAACCAGTTGATCAACGTTTCGTCGCCTTCGTCACCGGCCATCGAGCCGAGCACCATCCGCGAAGTGGGGAGTTCGCGAAGCAGCTTTGCCCAGACAGCGATCACGTCGGCACGCAACTTGTTCAGACGGTTGAAACTGCCGAACGTGATGTAGCCGTTGTGCATGGCCGGCAGGATGTTGACCGGCGGCGCGGTCTTTTCCGGCTGGAACGGACCGATGGCGGCAAGGTGCACGAGTTTCTCGGAGAACTGGCGCTCGATATCGCCGAACGGCGTGAAGAAGCGGTCGCTGAGGTAATAGTCCATCGCGTCGAGACCGGTGGTCGCCGGGTAGCCGATCCAACTGACCTGAATCGGCGCAGGTTTGCGCGCGAACGTCTGGAGCCGGTTACGGCCGGTGTGCCCGGTCATGTCGATCAGAATATCGATCTTGTCGGCGCGAATCTTGGCGGCGAATTGCTCGTCGGTCATGCCGGCGATCATGTTCCAGTGATCCGCGTGGCTGCGGAACCGCTGCGTATAGTCGTCCTCGACCACATGGTTGTAGTAGACGTGGAGCGTCAGGCTCTCGTCTTTCGCGAGCGGTTCCATGACCGGCATCAGGTACGAGGAGACGGCATGCCGGAACAAGTCGCCCGAGACAATGCCGACTTGTAAGCGGCGGCCCGGCGTGCGGTTATTGGTGTGCTTCGGCCAGGTGGCGCGTACCGGTGCTTCGTGAATTCGGGCAAATTTGCGATGCTCAGCGTAGATCTGTTCGGTATCGACGTCGGGATCGTGCGCGAGACAGAAAAGCAGATTGCTGCGGGTGAGCGAGTTTTTCGGCTCCAGCTCGAGCGCGCGACGAAACGAGGGGCTCGCTTCCTGCGAAGCGCCCTGGTCCAGCAAAACCACGCCCAATGTACCGTGCGACTCGGCGTGCTCGGGCGTCAATTCGACCGCGCGCTTGCACGACACGATCGCTTCACGGTGCCGTCCGCGGGCGGCGAGCACGAGCCCCAACACGCGATGGCCTTCCGAGTAGCTGGGGTTCAGCTCAAGCAGGGTTCTGCACTCGACTTCCGCGGCGGCGTGGTTGCCGGTCAAGCGTAGCAAGTCAGCGAGCGCGTTGCGTGCTTCGGCGTCGTCGCTGCCCAACGAGATCGCTGTCCTGAGCGGTTCGATCGCCTCTACGTAATGCCCCGCGCGATGCAAGGCGATGCCAAGGGAGCGCCACGCGAGGCCGTACGCGGGAAACCGTCCGGTCAGCTCGCGCGCGAGTTTGATGGCCTGTGGCAAATGGCCTTTGTTGAACAACGCGTTGAAGCGATTTATTTCCTGCGGGCTCGGGCGGCGCGTGTCGGTGACGGCGCGTTTGCTGTCGTCTGAACCGGCATCGGCGCTTTCCGCAGCGACGGAAGGCACCACGTCCGGCGCCACGGCGGTGGTCGGGAGCGTGGCGCCGTCGTGCGCCATGCGCGTGATCAAACCGTTAACGGCCGATCCACTCAACCCTCTTTGCTGACCCATTTCGAGCGCGAGCCATGCCGCCGGGATTTGCTCCGCGTCGATCAATGCGTTGATGTAGGCGACCCAGAACTGACCGTTATCCGGCGCGCCGCCCAGAGCGGCTTCGAGATAGGGCAGGGCGTCGGCGGGTTGCTTGCGCTGCACGAGCAGCACGCCTAGGTTGTATTGCACGTCCGTGTGATTGGGCCGCGCTTCGAGGATGGCCTGATACAGCGCTTGCGCGTCGTCCAGTTCTCCCTTGTGGTGGTGATCCAGCGCGGTTTGCAAAACGAGCAGAATGTCTTGCTCGAGTTGCTGTTCGGGCGTCAAGGGTTCAGCGGTCGGCTGCTCGTGAAGGAGAGTCATGGTCTCAGCGCAGAATGGTCTATGGCTGAAATTGTGCGGCGAGGCGACTGTTTCCGATGCTCGGAGATGACGGTAAAAAGACCGCCTGTTTGGCGCATGGCCACCATGCCTGGAAGACGGGATGGCCAGAAAAAATCAGGAAAAACCCAGAAAAAAGCCCGCACGAGGCGGGCCGAGGGAACGAGCGCGCCTGATTTCAGCGCGTAGTTCTTATTATCTGGTTGAGCCATTCGGCCGGTCGCGGCCTCTGGCTGGATTCGTCTGTTACAGCCGGGCCATTCGCTGATATTCGCCGGCAGCCTTGGTGCGGCCCATCGCGGCTTCGAACTCGGTGTGCAGTTCGTTCTGGGTGGTTTCCGCATCGGCGAGCAGCGCTGCGTCGATGGCCTGGATCCGGCGGATCATGTCCAGCGCGGTCGGTTCCTGCTCCGCCGACAGCGACATCAGCAGCGGCGAGCGCGCTTCGGTCAAGCGGGCCGCTTCCGGCCAGTCGGCGAGTGAGGCGGCCTGTTCGATTTCCCGGGTCATCGTCAGCAGCCGTTCGATCAGTTCGGTCTGGTTCATTTCGATCGGGTCCGTGGACTTAGTTGTTGTTGGCGGATGCCAGCGCGCCGGCACTGTTGGCGCCGCCGAACAGTGCGGTCAGGTATTGCGAATTGTTGTTCATCGTCGCCATCAGCGTGTCGAGCGCGGTGAACTGCGCCTGATACTGGCTCGTCAGTTGGGCCGTGTAGTCGGCGAGCGCGCTTTGCTGCGTGGTGATGCTCTTCAGATCGGTGTTCAGCGCGGTGTTGCGCGTATCGATGAGGCCGCCGGTCTGCGTGAAGTTGGTGATGCTGGCGTTCAACTGCTCGGCGATACCGTTGGTCGGGTTGAAGAGCGCCGCAACAGTTGCCGGGCTGCTCGTCAGCGCGGTGCTCAGCGCAGTGTTATCGACCACCATCGTGCCGTCCGCCGGGTCGTCCTTCAGCGTAATGCCGATCGCCGCCAGCGTGGTGCCCGTGGTGCCCGAGCCGACCGCGCCGCCGACAATATTGGCCAGCGCGTTCTGAATCGTCATCAGCGTCGAGTCGCCCAGCAGCGGGCCTTGCGACGAGGACGAGGAGCTGTATGACGTGAGCGTCGACATCGTCGTGACGACGGTGTTGTACAGGCTGACGAAATTGTTGATCGCGGTGCTTTCCGCCGCGGTGTCCTGCGAAATGGTCAGCGTCTGCGTGGTGCCGGCAGACGCGGTGGCCAGATTCAGTGTGACGCCGGAAATGGCGCTCGTCACCGAGTTACTTGCACTGCTGGCTGCGATTCCGCCGACCGTGAATTCCGCGTCCTGGGCAAAGCCGCTTTGCGACCACGCGCTGCTCGAATTCGCCGACGTGATCGACGATTGGCCGCCCGTGGTGCTGGCGGTCGAGGTCACGCCGAGGCTCGACAGGCCGGTGTCGGAGGTGATGTTGCTGGTCGAGACGTTGATGACGTTGGCTGCGCCGGAATTCGCCGCGCGCAGCACGAGGTGGGCGCCATCCGTACCCGTCACGATGGTCGCCGTAACGCCTGGATTGCCTGTACCGGTATTGATCGCGGCGGCAATGCCGGACAGCGTGTTGTTGGTGCTGTCGACATTGATATTCATCGACTGGCCACCGAGCGAAACGGTCAGCGTGCCGGTGCCCAGTTGAGTCGTGGCGCCGAAGGCTGCCGACGATAGAGCCTGCGAGCTGGCGACCTGCGTCACTGCCACCGAGTAGGTGCCGGCCACGGCGCCCGCACCTGCCGTTGCCGTCAGACCGGTGCCGCTGGCGGTTGCCGCGAAAGTCGACAGCGTGGTGCCGTTGGCGAGATTCGCGACGCTCGCCTGCAACGCGCTCAGCGCGGAGCTCAGGGCACCGTATGCGGACAGCGTGGTGTTGTCGGTAGTTTGTTGTGCCGTCAGCGCTGCGGCTTGTCCTGCGGTCTTCGCGTTCACGAGGGCCGTCACGAGCGTCCCCACATCCATCGACGTATTGCCGGTCGAGCCGCTGATGATCGACTGCGCGGCCGATTGCAGCGCGGCATTGGCGGCGGCGGTCGACGCGGCGGAAGACGTGTTTGAGATCGAGGACATGCGGAAGCTCCAGGCGTCTAGAAATCTGTATTGGGTGCTGCGCGATGCTACATCACTTCGTGATCGGAATGCACAGCGGGAGGCATGCCTCCCGTTGTTCGAAACCCGGAGATGCGCCGCACTCGCGCGTGGCGCATCTCCGTTACTACGTCAGCTCTTATTGCAGGAGCTTCAGAACTTGCTGCGGGTTCGAGTTAGCTTGCGCCAACACCGAGATACCAGCTTGTTGCAGCACTTGCGCCTTGCTCAGATTCGCCGTTTCTTGTGCGAAGTTGGCGTCCGTGATTTGCGATTGTGCCGACGACAGGTCGGTCGACTCAGCTTGCTGCGACGTTGCGATTGCCGTGAAACGGTTTTGCGCGGCACCCAGCGAAGCTTGCAGGTTGTTGACCGTTGCCAGCGCGTTGTCGATCGAGACCATCGCTTCGTTTGCACCCGTGACCGTGCTGATGTTCAGGCCCGAAACGGTCGGCGGGGCGTTGATCGCGTCGATCTGCGCAACTGCTGCCGTTGCGGCGTTTCCTGCCGTTGCACCCATAGAAGTTGCGAGTGCCGCCGTCAGCGTCAGGTTCGTGATTGCGGTGCCGGTGCCTGTGCCCGTGCCTGCGCTGAAGATCGCGGCGGTTGCCGTCGAGCTCAGAGCCTGGTTGTTCTGGTCCGTGAACGTGAAGCCGCCCTTGCCGTCCGACAGAACGTTGACCGACGTGATCGCCGCGCCCGTTGCCGTGTACGCGCCGCTTGCGTCCGTCGACACAGCGACGGTGCCGACGGTTTGACCCGTTTGCACCAGGCCGCCGCCGATCTTCGCAGCCGACATCGACTGGCTCAGGTTCAGGCTGATCGTCTGACCGACGTTTGCGCCGACCTGGAACGACACGTTGCCTGCCGAGCCGTCCAGAATGTTCGTGCCGTTGTACGTCGTTTGCGACGCGATACGATTCACTTCCGAGATCTGCGCCGCAACTTCCTGTTGCAGTGCCGCCTGGTCGCTCGACGACAGCGAACCGGTCGATGCTTGCACAGCCAGCTGGCGGATACGTTGCAGGCTGGAGGTCAGCGACGACAGTGCGCTCGATGCGGTTTGAATCATCGACACGCCGTCATTCGCATTCGACACGCCTTGATTCAGGCCGTTGATCTGCGTTTGCATACGCGTCGAGATTGCCAGACCTGCTGCATCGTCAGCCGCGCTGTTGATGCGCTTGCCCGACGACAGGCGGGTGATGGCTTGCGAAAGGGCGCTTTGCGAGCCATTAAGGTTTTGCTGTGCAACCAGCGAGTTGATGTTGCTATTGATTCCGAGCATGGAAAATCTCCTAAATAAGCCTTGAGCCCAATACGCCACGTTGGCATCGGCGGAAAGCACTCGTTCATTGCTGGCCGCCTCAGTGAAGGTTGACGGCGCATCTAAAAAAAACTTGAGGAACTTTGTGCAATAGCGACCCAATTGTTTATCGGGCCGGTTCGGCCGCCGCTCGTCTGTAAGCCGCTTGCAGCCTTGTTCGGGAGGTCCACTGCAGGTATTGAAAAGACGGCGTATTCTCTTTTCTCTTGAGACAAACCCTGGAGAAATCATGCAAAAGCGTCGGATTGGACGTTCCGAATTAGAGGTCGCGCCGCTTATGTTTGGCGGCAATGTATTTGGCTGGACCGCTGATGAAGCCACCTCGTTTTCGATCCTGGATGCATTTGTCGATGCGGGGCTCAACTTTATCGATACCGCCGATGTCTATTCCGCATGGGCGCCGGGCAACCAGGGCGGTGAATCGGAAACCATCATTGGCAAGTGGTTCAGGCAGAGCGGAAAGCGCGACAGGATCGTGCTCGCCACCAAGGTGTCCAAGCACCCGCAGCGCAAGGGCTTGTCAGCGGCGAACATTCAGGCGGCGGTCGAAGATTCGCTACGGCGCTTGCAGACCGATTACATCGATGTCTATTTTTCTCACGACGACGATGCCGAGACACCTCTTGTTGAAACGCTTGGCGCGTACCAGAAGCTGATTGAAGCCGGCAAGGTGCGGGTGATCGGCGCGTCGAACTACAGCGGTGCCCGCGTCGAGGAAGCGCTTGCCGTGTCCCGCCAGCACGGGCTGCCCGAGTACCAGTTGCTGCAGCCGGAGTACAACCTGTACGATCGTGCGGAGTATGAGCGTGAGACCGAACCGGTGGCGCTCGCCAATCAGCTCAGTGTGGTGGTGTACTGGAGTCTTGCAAGCGGCTTTCTGTCCGGGAAGTACCGTTCGCAGGCTGATCTGGCCAACAAGGCGCGCGGCAGCCGGGTCGAGAAGTATCTGAACGAGCGCGGCTTGCGGATTCTGGACGCGCTCGACCGAGTCGCTGAGCGGCACGGCAGCACGCCGGCGACCGTCGCACTGGCATGGCTGATTGCCCGCCCGAGCGTAACGGCCCCAATTGCCAGCGCGACCTCGGTCGACCAGCTCAAAAGCCTGGCTGCCGCCGTTCACCTGATGCTGACGGGAGCCGACATCCGTGAACTGGATGAGGCGAGCGCCTGATCGCGCAAGGGACCTGGCGCGATCGCTAAACCCCTGGTAGGATGGAGAGTTTCCTGATATCATCGGGAGTGAATTGAGATCTTTGCCTGTTTCGTCAATGTTTTTCATTGATGAAAGGTTGGCGAAACAGCAGCAGGCGCGGCTTTGGCATTACGTCTGTCCGCGTTCCGCGGTGAACTCCCCACCTCTCTTTTCCGGCCTCCGTGGCCGCTTTGCCTTTCGTTTCATTCGTGGTTTGGCCGGGTTCTGCCCGCGTTTGCCTGTTACTGGCCATGAATCGGAACGACCGGAGGGCCGGCGCGTGAGCGGTACCAAAAGCGGTAACCGCCACGCAATTTACCCCTATCAAGTGATTGAGTTAGGAATTACATGACGACGATTCTTCTGAAAGAAAACGAGCCGTTCGAAGTGGCGATTCGCCGCTTTCGTCGCGCAATCGAAAAGAATGGCCTGATCGCTGAACTGCGTGAGCGCCAATCGTACGAAAAGCCGACCACGGCACGTAAGCGCAAGAAGGCTGCTGCTGTGAAGCGCCTGCACAAGCGCCTGCGCAGCCAGATGCTGCCGAAAAAGCTGCACTAAGCACGCTTTTCCGCGCTGCATTACGCGCATTTCGCACGCCGAACGGCGGTGTGAGCTTCGAAAGAAGCCACATCGCCGTTTTGCTTTTGGGCGGTGGTTTTTTGCGGTGGGCTTTTGTGGTTGAGTTGCCGGCTTGCGTTTGGCGTCAGGCAGCGCTCTTCAGCCGTTCGGCAGACAGCCCGAATTGCCGGGCAATCGAGGTCAGACGCTCATGCCATTCCCACGTGCCGAACACATCGTGCACGTTTTGCAGGCAACTGAGCAGCGTGACGGTAGCTGGGTCGTACACATTGAGACGAGCGCGCAGCAGCGCCTTCTTAAGCGCAGATATGCCGGCATCCATATAGGCGGGCACCTCGACGGGCGCTTTGCCGATGTAGCGTACGGGAACGCCTTCCATCGCGGTCATGTAGTCGCGTGGCTTGATGAAGCTGCCAACCGGGCAGCCGCCGCAGTAGCCGCGATAGGCGCCGCCGCCGCGTGGCAGCAAGGCGGCGCGCTTCTGGCCGAGCAGATGGTCCACGGCCTGATCGAAAATCTCCTGATGGGTCAGGAAGTTAAGGGTTTTCATGGTTGGTCTCCCATGCGTTACGTAGCGGCTATTCGTTGTTTGAGCGCATGAATGGCAGTATCAGGCACGCGTCGATTAGCGAAGCCCGGACTAGCGCGACGAAAAGCCTTCAATTCCCGGGTTTGGCTTGTCTGCCTTTTGTGCTGGCCTGCTGATACCGACCGCCACCGCGGCTGCCAGCGCTCATTGCCTCTTTAACGGCCCGGCGCGAGAAAAGCGTAGACGGGCTTTACCGGATACCCGAGGGGCGCTTGCGACTGGAGCGGCGTCTTCAGAGGCGTGGCTCCACGAGATGGCGACCGCTGCCGCCTCAGCTGGCTTTGCGATTGCGGCCTTTTTTGCCGAGCGCGGCGCATCGTGCGCGGCACATGCAGCTCGCCTCATGGTCGTTCACCATGCCGACCGCCTGCATGAACGCATAGCAGATCGTTGAGCCGACGAACTTGCAGCCGTAGCGCTTCAGCCCCTTGCTGAGCGCGTCTGAAATTTCGGTCGATGCAGGTGCCTGTTTATACGATGCCCAATCGTTCTGGATCGGCGTCTGATCGACGAACGACCATATGAAGTTGGCGAGCGAGCCGTGCTCGGCCTGAATTTGCTGCACAGCGCGCGCATTGGTAATGGCCGACTCGATCTTGCCGCGATGGCGCACGATACTTTCGTCCAGCACCAGTGCATCGACATGTTTGGGCGTAAAGCGCGCTACCTTGTCGATGTCGAAGTCGGCGAATGCACGGCGATAGCCGGTTCGTTTGTTGAGAATTGTCGACCATGACAAACCTGCCTGCGCGCCCTCCAGCACAAGCAGTTCGAACAAATGCTGATCGTCACGCGAGGGCACGCCCCATTCGGTGTCGTGGTAGTGTGCGAGCGCTTCGCTCGATACCCAGTTGCATCGCTGTGTCACTTTCGCGCTCCCGCGTTGTCATGTCGCCCGTCAGCATAGCGGAAGCCGGGCGCGCTGCAAGCTGGCCATTCGGCCGATTGCCGGATTGAAACTGACCTGCCACGCTATGCGTTATTCACCCTTTGAACTCACTCGATTCGATGAATAAAGACCTCTTTTTGATCGGCATTGACGGCGGCGGCAGCGGTACGCGCGTCGTACTCGGCGACGCGCAGGGCCGCGAACTCGCGCAGGCGGCGAGCGGGCCGTCGGGTCTGGGCCTCGGTGTGGAACGCGCGTGGCAGGCCATTGGGGCCGGCTGCACCGACGCGTTTGCGCGCGTCGGCGTGTCGCTGGATTGGGCACGCTGCGTACTGGGTTGCGGGTTGGCAGGCGTCAATAATCGCGACTGGCTGGCCGCGTTTCGCGCGCAGGCGCCAGCGGTAGCCGGGCTCGCGGTGGAGAGCGACGTGTACACCACCTTGCTCGGTGCGCACGGCGGCGCGCACGGCGTGGTTGTCGCGCTCGGCACGGGCAGTCAGGCGGCCGCGCTTGAGGGCAATGGCGAATACCGAATCGCCGGTGGCTTCGGTTACCCTTCGGGCGACGAAGCGAGCGGCGCCTGGCTCGGGCTGCGAGGCATCGTGCACGCGCAGCAGGCGCTCGACGGGCGTGTGCCCCACGACGATCTGGCGCAGGCGCTGCTCGCCCATACCGGTGCACATGACCGCGACAGCCTTGTGGTCTGGCTGTGCGAAGCCAATCAGACGGCTTATGCACGGCTCGCACCGATCGTCATTGCGCATCGCACGCATCCGTTCGCGGCGCATTTGCTCGGTGAGGCCGGTATAGACGTGGGCAAGATGATTGCCGCGCTCGACCCTTCGGCGACGTTGCCGGTCGCGCTGTGCGGCGGTCTCGGCGCACCCTTGCGCGAGTACGTGCCGCAGATTTATCAGGACCGTTTGCGTGAGCCGTTGGCGGATTCCGCACACGGCGGCTTGCAGTTGGCGCAGCGCGAAGCCGTTCGCATCACCGGCTGAAAATCGCCTCGCATACCGGGTGCGATCTCACCGAGACGGCGCGCAACGGTAAAATACGATCTTTGACGCTGCCCGGCTGCTCACACTATGTACAAAGTCATTGCCACGGATCTCGACGGCACGCTGCTCAACGCCGACCACCAGGTGGACCCGTTCACGATTGCCACCGTGCGCAAACTGGAAAACGATGGGCTGCACTTCGTGATCGCGACGGGGCGCCACTACTGTGACGTCGCGGGCATTCGCGACTTGCTGGGCATCAACCCGTATCTGATCACGTCGAATGGCGCACGCATTCACGCGCCGGATAACACCGTGATCCACGCCGATGACCTGCCTCCGGCCATCGTGCAGCGGCTGGTGCAGCCGGACGTCGTCGGCGCGCATGGCCGCGTGATTGTCAATCTGTTCGCCGACCAGGCCTGGTTGATCGACCGGGATGCCCCAGACCTGCTGAAATTCCATCAGGACTCGGGCTTCACCTACGAGGTCACCGATCTGCCGAAGCACGACGGTGTTGACATCGCCAAGGCCCTTTACATCGGTGATCCCGCCGATCTCGCGCATATCTCGGCCAACCTGGCGCGCGAATTCGGCGACGCACTGTACGTCACCTATTCGCTGCCGGACTGCCTGGAGGTGATGACCGCGAACGTATCGAAGGGGCGTGCTTTGCAGATCGTGCTCGAGCGCCTCGGCGTCGACGCCTCGCAATGCGTGGCGTTTGGCGACAACATGAACGATATCGACCTGTTGGAAACAGCCGGCCATCCGTTCATGATGAACAATGCCAATCCCGATCTCATCACGCGTCTGCCGAACGTGCCGCGCATCGGCAATAACTTCGAAGCGGGCGTCGCGCATCATCTGCGCAAGCTTTTCTCGCTCGACGATGAACTGATGTCCTGAAAACGGAACGGCCCGCACCCTCTTTCGTGGATGCGAGCCGCTTCTTCAAGACCTTACGCAGCGCGGCGTTTAGCCGTGCCACCCGCCACGGCGATCGCCACGGTCATCGTGACCCCAGTGACGGTCGTTGTGATCCCAGCCGCGGTTATACCCGTGATCGCCGCGATAGTAGTCGCCGCGGTCGTAGCGGTGGTCCCAGCCGCCATTGCCGTAGTACACCGGCTGCGGCGCTGCATAGACAGGCGCCGGCTGGGCATAAACCGGCGCGCCGAGCGACAGGCCGATATTCAGATCCGTATGCGCTTGCGCGACGCCGCATGCGCCCGCCGCGAGTCCAGCAGCAACCAGCAAATGAGTGACGATGCGTTTCATGTTGTTCTCCTGTGAGGCGACGTATGTTTGTCGCACAGGACCAATCTACGCATTCCGGGCGTTCTCTACTGCGACGAGATGTTACGGACTGCAAGCATCGTCGCAGGCTTTGAAAGCTTATAGAAGGAACATTCGATCGCAACACGTGGGGTGCGTTTTCCACTCGGCGCCCCGCCGCATAAGGCTCTTCGGCTTATGAGGACGGGCCGGCGCCCAGTTGCCGGCGCCCGCTGCAAAAATCGGCCGGCCGCGCCCGTAATCACGGCTTACATCTGTATTACCCAATTAATCCGCTGAGCTCGTGGAAGCGCCCGCCGCGGCAGCAGAAGGGGCGTTCGGCAGCGCCGCGCATGGGCAATCCGTCGCGCGGCCGTTCAGTCCCTGGCGGTCAAGCTTGAAACTGGCGTGGGCCGTGCCGTTTTGCCAGTCGAGGCGAACAATATAAATACTGTCGAAGTCGTCGCTTTGCCAGTTGGGAACGTCGGCGGCATTGCCACCATGCGTGCTCATCATCTGACGCAACAACTTCACGATCAGCTTGTGCTCCCACGCGACGACAATCAGTTTGTTGCGATTGACCGGATTGACGAGCGTCGTCCCGAGTTGGTCGATCTGGGCGAAACCGTACGGCGTTTGCACTGGCATCTGGAATTGGATGGCAGTCGGCTCGATGGTCGCAAGCGGGCGAATATAGTAATAGGGGTGACCGCTGTCGTCCTTTTGCTGGCCGGGATCGGGGGCGTAGATCGCATCCGGTTTGCCGAACTTGGCGGCAATCACTGCCGGCAACGCCAGCGCACGGTTGAGCCCCTGGCAATTGAGCTGGCCGTAACCCTTGGCGGGTTTCTCACCGTGGCGCACGAATACGAGCGTTTCAGTATTGCCGTCCGCAGCGTGGGCAGCGGGTAACGCCAATACGCCAGCACACAGACCGCCGATCGAGAGTGCGACGCCATTCAGGAATCCGCGGAAACGGGTCATCGGTAGCACCTGTGCGAGCTTGGGAAGTCGCACGATTCTAGCAGCGGGCCATTGGCGGCTTGCATCGTGCGCACAAAACAAAGCGGGCGCCGTAGCGCCCGCTTTGACTGCCCGGATACGCGCACTCACTGATCAGTCGAGCGCCATTTCCTGCAAATTGCCGCGACGGCTTTCGGCGATGACCGGGTACAGCACGCCGGCGATCACCGCGCCGATAATCGGGGCGACCCAGAACATCCACAGTTGGTCCACCGCTGCGCCACCGACGAACAGTGCCGGGCCTGTCGAGCGCGCCGGGTTGACCGACGTATTGGTGACCGGAATCGAGATCAGGTGAATCAGCGTCAGGCACAGGCCAATGGCGATCGGCGCAAAACCGGCCGGGGCGCGTTTGTCGGTCGCACCGAGGATGACGAACAGGAAGAAGCCTGTCATGACCACTTCGCAAATGAAGGCGGCCGCGAGCGAGTAATGGCCTGGTGAGCGCTCACCATAGCCGTTGCTGGCGAAACCGCTGGCAACGAGGTCGAAACCCGGCTTGCCCGATGCGATCAACGACAGCACCAGCGCACCCAGCACCGCCCCGATCACTTGCGCAACGATGTACGGCAGCAGGTCGCGAGCCGGAAAGCGGCCGGCGACTGTCAGGCCGACGCTCACCGCCGGATTCAGGTGGCAGCCGGAGATGTGGCCGATCGCATACGCCATGGTCAGGACAGTGAGGCCGAATGCGAGCGCGACGCCCACGAAGCCGATGCCCAGACCGTGGACCGGGCCGGCGAAGTTAGCGGCGAGGACGGCGCTGCCGCAGCCCCCGAGCACGAGCCAGAAGGTGCCGAACAGCTCGGCAGCAAGGCGCTTTGACAACTGCATGATTGGTAATCCTAAAATGTTTGACGCTTGGAGTGGCATGAATGCTAAGCGCAAGTGCATGCCATTGAGCGCGCAATTCTAGGGAAAGACGGCCAGATTAGGTGTCAAGAATTGTCAATGTGGAGTCGCCTTTACCTATTATTACCTGATAAAGATCTCGTTTTACAATTCATCGACGCTTAATAATTATCAGAGGATATCTTCCTAAATCGGTATTATTGTCCATTGCGAATTTTTATAATTACAGCTAGTCTGCGAGCGAATGAGTTCTAAAAAAGGGGAGAACCGAAATGTCTCAATATGCAGACCTCAAGGCGCAGATCGCCAAATTGCAGGCACAGGCAGATGAAGCGCGTCGTACTGAAGTCGACAATGTTGTCGCCGACATCCGCCAAAAGATCGCTGAATACGGTCTAACCGCGCAGGACCTCGGCTTTGCGGTCGCGGCCAGGCGCGGACGCCCACCAAAAAAGGCGCCGCTGCCGGCCAAGTACCAGGATCCGAAATCGGGCAATACCTGGAGCGGTCGCGGCAAACCGCCAAAGTGGATTGTCGGCAAGAATCGCGAACGCTTTCTGATTGGCGCGGCTTGAATGCCCTGTTAGTCCAGGCGAAAGCCAACTGAAGGTTGATCGTCGCCTGGCTGTTTATTCGCGCTGCGCTAATCCCGGGATGGAAGCGTATCCACTCCTGTATTAAAAAAGCCGCCTCTGAGAGGCGGCTTTTTCGGAGTAGAAGCGGGTTAACTCCTGCTAACCGCTTGCGCAAACGATTCACCAGGCAAATTTACTCGTGATTGGCGTGTGAATCCGAAAGCGGCGTAAGCGGCAGAGGCACGATTTAAGCGGCTGGACGCATAAAAATATCAGCCGCTTAAGTGCGTCGCTCAGCCCACCGCGACCTGGCGCAACACTGGGCGGCGCGTTGCTTCGATCAGTGCCGAGTAGCCGTCAACGTAATTTTGAGCCATCGTTTTTGAGCTGAAGCGACGTTCGAACTGCGCGCGAATCTCCGTGCGAGACAGTTCGTCCAGACGTTGCAGCGCGGCCACCGCACCTTGAACGTCCTCGACAATGTAGCCGGTCACGCCGTGGTCGATCACTTCCGGCACCGAACCGCGGTTGAACGCGATCACCGGCGTGCCGCACGCCATCGATTCGATCATCACCAGACCGAACGGCTCTGACCAGTCGATCGGGAAAAGTAACGCCTTGGCGCCCGACAGGAACTCGGGCTTCTGCGCCTCGTTGATTTCGCCGACGAACTCCACGTGCGCCATGGAAAGCAGCGGCTCGATTTCCTTCTTGAAGTATTCCTGGTCGACCTTGTCCACCTTGGCGGCGATCTTCAGCGGCAAACCGCTTTGTGCAGCGATCTTGATAGCTGTATCGACGCGCTTCTCAGGACAGATACGGCCGAGGAACGCCAGGTATTCCGGCTTCTTGTGCGTCTGCGGCGTGAGCAATTGCTCCGGTAGGCCGTGGTAAATCGTGTTCAGCCAGTTGGCCTGCGGCAACGGCGCGCGCTGCGAATCCGAAATCGACACTACCGGCACATTCGAGAATGCGTCAAACACCGGTTGCAGTTCCGGCAAGTCCAGACGGCCATGAAGCGTCGTCACGAACGGCGTGTCCATGGTGGTGAAGAGCGGGAACGGCATGTAGTCGAGGTGAAAGTGCAGCACGTCGAACTCATGCGCCACCTTGCGCACCTTTTCCATCATCAGGACGTGCGGAGCCAGCGCATCGCGGATCGTCGGGTCGAGCCGCAGCGCACGAGGCCAGCAGGCGTCGAGGTTCGCGGAAGTGACCGAGTCGCCGCTCGCAAACAGCGTGACGTCATGGCCGAGGTCGACCAGCGCTTCGGTCAGATACGACACGACGCGTTCGGTACCACCGTAGAGTTTGGGCGGGACAGCTTCGTACAGCGGCGCAATTTGTGCGATTCGCATGCGTTTCTCCTGTTCAAAACGGCTTCGCACAGCGGCGCTCGAGTAGAGCGAGGAGCGAATGCCTGACGGACGGTTGGGCGCGGTAAGCCGCCGCCCGGGGGTGCTCCGAACCTGTATCGGGTAATCCCTTAGCTTCATTATCGGGATTGGCCGCACTAATTCGAGTTATTTTTCAAACGCTTAATGTTGTTACAGCGCGAAACATGATGCGTAACAGGTCGGCAGGAGAGTTGTCCGAATCGCCGGCAAGCCCGATTGGTGGACATCCAAACGCAGAGGAGAGTGAGCAAAGGACGCTCCCGGGACTGCAGCGCAGCCCCTACACCCCGTGCGCTGCGCAGAAGTGAAAACGTCTTATAATTCTTTTCACCGATGCAAGGTGCGGACCGAGAGCCACTCAGGACTCACCATTTGGTTCACATTTCTGCGGAATAATTATCCGAAGCGCATCGCGAATCCCAAGCTGCACACCGCTTCGCCTGCTCCAGCCTTCTCTCTGACCCACGCCGTGTAGGACAAATTCCTACACGAATGACGGATTAATCCGTCAGGCGGGCAGGGTGTCTGTCCGATTTTCGTCCGCTCCCCCTTTAGACACAATGCTTGCAAGACCAGAAACGAGCCGATTCGTGCGGTTTAAGTGCGCGCGTTCGAGCAAACGTTTCCGTAACGGCCTGACCAGCCAGATATACCCCGGGGGAATCATGAGCGCGACAAGCGAAATGCTCAATGAGATCAGAGAAGTCAACCTGTCTTATCTCCTGCTCGCGCAGCGCCTGCTGCGCGAAGACAAGCCGATGGGCATGTTTCGCATGGGGATTTCGGACCAGTTAGCCGACGTGCTCGCCAATCTGTCTTTGGCGCAGACCGTGAAGCTGGCGGCGTCCAACCAGGTGTTGTGCCGTTTCCGTTTCGATGACCATGCCGTGCTGTCCGCCCTTGCGGACAAAGGCAAATCCAGCGCCGTGGCTCAGGCGCATTCCGCGATCCTGATGGCAAGCCAGCCAGTCGAGCAGCTCGGCTGATGGCAGCTTGCAGTTCAAATAAAGCGATCAGGACGGGGGAAATGCAAGCGGATGGCATATAAAAGTGTTGTGCGGGAAGTCAGGGAAATTACCCTGGCCATCGAACTGATCGAACTCGGCGCGCGTTTGCAATTGCTGGAAGCGGAAACCAGCCTGTCGCGCGACCGGCTTATCAAGCTCTACAAGGAATTGAAAGGGGTGTCGCCACCCAAGGGTATGTTGCCGTTTTCGACCGACTGGTTCATGACCTGGCAGCCGAACTTTCACTCATCGCTGTTCTATAACATTTACCGTTTCATGGCCGACCACGGCGGCTGTCTGACGATCCAGTCGATTGTGAAGAGCTACCGGCTCTATCTGGAACATGTCCAGTTGCACGACGACGAGCCCGTGCTCAGTCTCACGCGCGCCTGGACACTGGTGCGCTTCTTCGACTCCGGAATGCTGCAAATGACCGCCTGCTGCCGCTGCGGCGGACATTTTGTCGCGCACGCGCACGATCCGCAGCACGCCTTCGTCTGCGGGCTGTGCCAGCCGCCTTCGCGCGCCGGTAAGACAAAGAAATTTGCCGACGCCCGGGCCCGCGAAAGCCTCGCTGCGCTCGAGATCTGAGCCGCGGGGCGGCGCCGGCCTGCCACCCGCAACCCGGCGCACACGCGCACACCCCCGTTCGGCGGCGCTTCCGGCCCGACCGGCCGGTGCCGGGCCTTGTTGGGCCTCATCGGCCCGGTTTAGCCCGCCTCTGGTTTACACCGGAGTGACGCGCCGCTTTTCCGCCAAAGTTTTCTGCTCCGTTGCCGTAAACCAGATTAACGACGGTCACCGTCGCTTCTTCGTGAGGGCTCGGCAGTGCTGATTTTCGTGGGAACACTCGTGACGCTTTTGTCCGTTTTCGGCGGTTACGCGCTGGAAGGCGGCCATCTTGGCGCGCTGCTGCAACCCGTCGAAGTGCTGATGATTGTCGGCGCCGGCGTCGGCGCGTTCATTCTCGGTAACGGGATGAAGACGATCAAGGCGACGCTGCGCGTCATTCCAACCCTGTTCAAGGGCGCGAAGTACAACAAGGACGTCTACATGGAGCTGATGGCGCTCCTTTACGTCCTGCTGGCCAAGGCGCGCAAGGAAGGCACGCTGACGCTGGAGGCCGACATTGACGATCCGTCGAAGAGTCCGATCTTCACGCAGTACCCGAAGATCCTCGCCGACCATCACATCATCGAGTTCCTGACCGACTACCTGCGTCTGATGGTCGGCGGCAACATGAACGCGTTCGAGATCGAAAGCCTGATGGACGAGGAGATCGAGACGCATCACCAGGAAGGCGAGGCGCCCGCGCACGCCCTGAACAAAGTCGGCGACGCCATGCCGGCGTTCGGGATCGTGGCCGCGGTGATGGGCGTGGTGCACACCATGGCCTCCGCCGACAAGCCGCCCGCGGTGCTCGGCGAGATGATCGCCCAGGCGCTGGTCGGCACCTTCCTCGGGATTCTGCTTTCGTACGGGCTGATCGGACCGCTCGCGAGCGTCGCCGAACAGCGCGTGACCGAGTCGACCAAGATGTTCCAGTGCATCAAGGTGACGATTCTCGCCAGCCTGAATGGCTATGCGCCGGCAATTGCCGTCGAATTCGGCCGCAAGGTGCTCTTCTCGACTGAACGCCCGTCGTTCGCCGAGCTGGAAGAGCACGTGCGCCGCGTGAAAGCCAAGTAACGGGCGCCGGGAACCGATTCGATGAGCAAGGACAAAGACCGCGCCATTGTCGTCAAGCGCTCTGCTCCGGCCAAAAAAGGCCATCACGGCGGCGCGTGGAAGCTCGCGTATGCGGACTTCATGACCGCGATGATGGCGTTCTTCCTGCTGATGTGGCTGCTGAGTTCGGCTTCCACGGTGCAGTTGAAGGGCATCGCCGATTACTTCAACCAGCCGTTGAAGATCACGTTGTGGGGCGGCGATCGCAGCGCCGAGGACTCGAGCATTCTGAAGGGCGGCGGCCGCGATATTTCGACCGACGCACAGGGCGTGACGCGCTCCACTGACGGCACCAACAATCGCGCCGAGCGCACGGTCTCTCATAGCAACGACGACTCGGACAAGCAATCACAGGGCGAACTGGAGCGTCGCGAGCAGGTCCGCTTGCATGATCTGCAAGTCAAGCTGATGGCCGCGATCGAAGCGAATCCGGTGCTGCGTCAGTTCAAGCAGCAGATCCGCATCGACTCGACGCTGACCGGCTTGCGTATCGAAATTGTCGACTCGCAAAAGCGGCCAATGTTCGCGACCGCAAGAGATGTGGTTGAACCGTACATGCGCGACATCCTGCGCGAAATCGGTCACACGCTGAACGACGTGCCGAACCGCATCATCGTGCAAGGGCACACCGACGCCGCGCAGTATGCAGGCGGCGAGAAGGGTTACAGCAACTGGGAACTGTCCGCGGACCGCGCCAACGCGTCGCGCCGTGAGTTGATCGCCGGCGGTATGGACGAAGCGAAGGTCATGCGCGTGCTCGGCCTCGCGTCGACGCAGAACCTGAACAAGGCGGACCCGATGGACCCGGAAAACCGCCGCATCAGCATCATCGTGTTGAACAGGAAGTCGGAGGAGGCGCTTGATCATGACGACTCCACCACGACCACCTTGTCGGACGACGCAGCGGGCTCCAAGCCGCTGCTGCAAAGACTTGCGCAACCGGTGACGGTTGCACCAAAGGTGCCGGCAGTAGCGTCGGCAGCCCAGTAACAGACAGCGATCGGCTGACCGGTCCATGCGCCGAGGTGGCGTGGACGGCCAGCCGGTTCATAGCGTAAGTGCAGCGAGGTTTTCATGATCAGGAACATCCTGGCAATCGACGATTCGGCATCGATGCGGCAAATCCTCGCCGCGACGCTGACGACGGCCGGCTACGAAGTGACGCTCGCGGCGGACGGCAATGAAGGGCTCGAAAACGCGCTCGCCATGTCGTTCGACCTCGTGTTGACGGACCAGCACATGCCAGGCAAGACCGGCCTCGATCTGATCACGGCGCTGCGCTGCAACCCGGCTTACCAGACGACGCCCATCCTCGTCCTCACGACGGAATCGAGCGAACCGTTCAAGGCGGCGGCGCGGGCCGCGGGAGCGACCGGCTGGATCGAAAAGCCGCTCGACCCCGACATGCTGACCGAACTGGTGGCGGCGTTAGCGGAACCGGACCAGGCATGAGCGCCCTATAAGCGCGACCTTTACACAAGTTATAGAAGCTTTCGACGCGGCGGCACAGCAGCCCAAGCCTAGACAGGAACTCTCGCGGTGACCCAGGCATGACACTCGACATCACTCAGTTCTATCAGACGTTCTTCGATGAAGCGGACGAACTGCTCGCGCAGATGGAGCAGTTGCTGCTCAATCTGGATATTGCGAACCCGGACCCCGAAGACCTCGCGGCGATTTTCCGCGCGGCGCATTCGATCAAGGGCGGCGCGGCGACGTTCGGTTTTACCGCGCTGACGGAAACGACCCACATTCTCGAATCGCTGCTCGATCGCGCGCGCAATAATGAACTCGTGCTGCGCAAGGACATGATCGACACGTTCCTCGAAACCAAGGACGTGTTGTCGGGCCAGCTCGCCGACTACCGCGCGAGCGCCGAGCCGGATGCGGCCACCGCGAAGGCGATCTGCGCGAAGCTCGAACAGTTGCACCACGAAAGCCGCTTCGGCACCGAGCCGGCCGCAGCACCGGTGGCGGCCGCAGCACCAGTACAAGCACAACAATTAGCGGTACAAGGCAGCACCCCGCCCGAGCATGTCGTCGAACAGGCGGTGCAGGCGGCGGGTGAATGGATTGACGGCGAACCGGCACAGACCGGGCAAGCCGGAGGCGCCGGTGAAGAAGCCGGCCCTCATCTGCAAATTACGCTACGGGGCGTAGGTGAGAAGGACCAGGAACTGCTGGCCGAAGAGCTCGGCAACCTGGGCAACATTGTCGGGCGGGTCAAAAGCGGCGGCGATTTGACGCTGTGGCTCCAGACCGATGTGACCTCCGACGACATCATCGCCGTGTGTTGTTTCGTGATCGACGAAAGTCAGATCACGATCGGCCGCGGCACCGCACCGGCGGACGAGACGCAGCAAGGCGAACCTGGAACGCCAGACGCTGCCGATTCGATCCCGGTGCAGGCAGTACAAACGGTAGAAGCAGTACAGGCGGAGCAGGCAGCATCGTCGGCACGAGTGGCCCACACCGCTGCACCCGCTCAAGCTGCCGTTACGCACGGACTGCTCGACGCCTCGGCGTCGTCAGCGAATACCCCGGTGCCCGCCGCGGCTGCACCCGCAGCGGCGAGCAGCGCACCGGCAGCCAGCGTGGCAACAGGCGCGACGGCGAGCAACGCACCGGCCGATCAGGACCGCAAGGCGCGTCCGGCTGCAGCAGCAGGCGGTGCGGAAGGCAGCTCGATTCGCGTTGGCGTCGAGAAGGTCGATCAGCTGATCAACCTGGTCGGCGAACTGGTGATTACGCAGGCGATGTTGGCCGAGACCACCAGCACGTTCGATCCGGCATTGCACGACCGGCTGTTCAACGGCATGGCGCAGCTCGAGCGCAACGCGCGCGATCTGCAGGAAGCCGTGATGTCGATTCGCATGATGCCGATGGATTACGTGTTCAGCCGCTTCCCGCGTCTGGTGCGCGATCTGGCCGCGAAACTCGGTAAGGAAGTGGAACTCGTCACCTTCGGTCAGGCGACCGAACTCGACAAGAGCCTCATCGAACGGATCATCGATCCGTTGACCCACCTCGTGCGCAACAGTCTCGACCACGGCATCGAAACCGTGGCGGCGCGGCGCGCGGCGGGCAAAGATGCAACTGGCCAGCTGGTACTGTCGGCCGCCCATCACGGCGGCAACATCGTCATCGAAGTAAGCGACGACGGTGCCGGTTTGCGCCGCGACAAGATTCTCGCGAAGGCAGCGAAGCAGGGCATGCAGGTCAGCGAAACGATGTCCGACGAAGAAGTCTGGAACCTGATTTTCCTGCCGGGCTTCTCGACGGCTGAGCAGGTCACGGACGTCTCGGGCCGCGGCGTCGGCATGGACGTGGTGAAGCGGAACATCCAGTCGATGGGTGGTCACGTGGAAATCACCTCGCATGCGGGCAAGGGCAGCACCACGCGAATCGTCCTGCCGCTCACCCTGGCGATTCTCGACGGCATGTCGGTCAAGGTCGGCAATGAGATCTTCATTCTGCCGCTGAACTTCGTGATGGAGTCGCTGCAGCCGCGCGCTGAAGACATTTACACGGTGGCCAACGGCGAACGCGTGGTGCGCGTGCGCGGTGAATATCTGCCGCTCGTCGCGCTGCACGAAGTGTTCAACGTCGAAGGCGCCAAGCAGGAACCGACGCAGGGCATCGTCACCATCATGCAAACCGAAGGGCGCCGCTTTGCGATGCTGATCGACGAGCTGGTGGGGCAGCAGCAGGTGGTCGTGAAGAATCTGGAAACGAATTACCGCAAGGTGCACGGCATTTCCGCCGCAACCATTCTCGGCGACGGCAGTGTCGCGCTGATCGTGGACGTGGCGGCGCTGAATCGCGAAACGCGCCATGCACATGGCGCGATGAGTCTCGCATGACGTCCGTCATGGCGTCCGTGAGGCGCGCAGTTTTCGCAACACTCACTCAATTTATTTCATCCCAACCGTTTGGGGGCTAACGTGGCAGAAGTCCAATCCATCAATTCGAGCGTTTCGAACGCAAGCGGTACGAATGGCCGCCGCGACGCGCAGCAGGCAGACGCCGGCGGTCAGGAATTCCTCGTCTTCACGCTTGGCGCCGAAGAGTACGGCATCGATATTCTCAAGGTGCAGGAAATCCGCGGCTACGACAACGTGACGCGGATCGCCAATGCGCCTGAGTTCATCAAAGGCGTGATTAATCTGCGCGGCATCATCGTGCCGATCGTGGACATGCGCATCAAGTTCCATCTGGGCCGCGTCGAGTACGACCACCAGACCGTCGTGATCATCCTGAACGTCGCGCATCGCGTGGTCGGCATGGTGGTGGATGGCGTGTCGGACGTGCTGACGCTCGCGGCCGACCAGATCATGCCAGCGCCGGAATTCGGCGCGACGCTGACGACCGAGTACCTCACGGGTCTGGGCACCGTCGACGGCCGCATGCTGATCCTGATGGACATCGAGAAGCTGATGACCAGCCGCGAAATGGCGCTGATCGAAACGCTTAGCGCCTAAGCGTCAACGCGTATCGATACATGTCGATGCGTGTCAATACGCGCAGTACGAAAGATAGATCGAACAGGGAGCACGAGATGCTGAGCAGGTGGTCGATTCGCACATCGTTGACGATGGTGGGGATCATTCTGGTGGCGCTGACCGTTGTGGTCGGAGCGCTTGGTCTAACCGCGTTGAACGGAGCGAGCCAGTCGCTCGACCGTATTGCGCGCGGCGACCTGGTGGCCATTCACGCGCTTGACGATGCTTCGTCGTACCTGTTGCGTTCGCGTCTCGCAGTGGACCGCTTCAACACGCTGTCGGCCGCGGGCAATGCGGACGAAGCGAAGAAAGCGATCGATCGCGCGCAGGAACTGCTGACCAAGGGCAATCAGAGCTGGCAGATTTATCTCGATGCGCCGAAGAATGGTATCGATCAGGTGCTTCTCGACGACGTGGTCGCCAAGCGTACGACGGTGATGCATGAAGGCGTCGATCCGGAGTTCGCAGCACTGAACGCGAACGACATGGCCGCGTATCACGCGATTGCCGATACGAAGATCAGCCCGATGTTCATCGCCTACGACGGTGCTGCATCGGCGGTCATCAAGGCATTGCAGCAAGGCGCGGTGGATCAGCAGGCGAGCGCGCAATCGAACATCTCGCTGATGACCACGTTGATCATCGGTGTTACCGCGATCGCGCTGCTGCTGGTGGTGGGCATTCGCTTCGCGCTGCGTGGCCTGATCGTGCAGCCGCTGAACGATGCGACGGCATGCTTCGAACGGATCGCCTCGGGTGATCTGTCCGAAACAATCGATGTATTCAGCCGCAACGAAATCGGCCGCCTCTTCGCCGGGATCAAGCGGATGCAGGACAGCATGTCGACGATGGTGAAGGCGGTTCACAGCAGCACCGAATCGATCGACACTGGCGCGCGCGAAATCGCCATGGGCAACACCGATCTGTCGCAACGCACCGAACAGCAGGCCGCGTCGCTTCAGGAAACCGCGTCGAGCATGGAGCAGCTGACCGGCACCGTGCGCCAGAACGCCGAGAACGCGCGTCAGGCGAGCCAGTTGGCCGTCAATGCGTCCGATATCGCGACGCGCGGCGGCGACGTGGTGAGCCAGGTTGTCACGACGATGCAGGGTATCGCGACCAGTTCGAACAAGGTCGTCGACATCATCGGCGTGATCGAAGGCATTGCATTCCAGACCAACATTCTCGCGCTGAACGCGGCGGTCGAAGCCGCGCGGGCTGGCGAACAGGGTCGTGGTTTCGCGGTGGTCGCAGGCGAAGTGCGAAGCCTCGCGCAGCGCAGCGCGAGCGCCGCGAAGGAAATCAAGGAACTGATCGGCGACTCGGTCGACAAGGTGCAAAGCGGCTCGGCGCTGGTCGGCCGCGCGGGCACCACGATGGAAGAGATCGTGCAGGCGGTGCGCCGCGTGACCGACATCATGGGCGAAATCAGCGCGGCTTCCGAAGAGCAGTCGAGCGGCATCGAACAGGTGAATCGCGCGGTCGTGCAGATGGACGAAGTGACGCAGCAGAACGCCGCGCTGGTCGAACAGGCAGCGGCTGCGGCAGCGTCGCTCGAAGAGCAGACGCGTCAGTTACAAACGGTGGTGAACGGCTGGAAGGTGGCCGGCGGGCAGGCGCATAGCACTGCGGCTGCTGTCCTTCCGCACACTGCGGCACGCCCGAACGGCGGCAAGCGTGGTAGCCAGCACGTGCAGCCCGCCAAGGCGGCGCCGCAAACGCCCGCGCACACGGCAGCGCACCCCGTGGCAAACACCGCGACACGTGCAGCACCGGCTTCGGCCACTCATGGTGCCGACACCACGCGTGTCGAACCGGCTCTCAAACCGAAAACGGCCCGTGCCGCTTCCGAATTCGCAGCACGTCCGGCCGCTGCAGGCGCGGCGACGGCAGGATCGGATGCGGATTGGGAAACGTTCTAGAAAGCGGCACAAGGACATGCGGTCATTCGACATCTCGCTCCCTGAGGGGCGAATCATCGAAGCACGCTTACAAGGCGTGTCGCGGGCCGACCGCGTGTTAGCAGAACTCGCGGGCAGGCGCGACCCCGCGAACACAATCCCTTTCGCCAGAAGCATTCTTTTGGACGAAAAGTTGGATGGCTCGTATTGCAGGCAGGGACTCTCATGATGGCAACGCGCGCACAGCAAGGCTCGCAACCGGCACGTCCGCAACCGGCAGGTCCGCAACCGGCAGGTCCGCAACCGGCACGTCCGGAGCGGGCGGAGCCGGCCAGATCCGGCGAGCAAGCACGGGATTTCGAATTCACGTCGGCGGATTTCGCTCGTATTCGCGATCTGATTCATCGCGGCGCAGGTATTTCGCTGTCGGATCACAAGCGCGACATGGCGTATAGCCGTCTGGCGCGCCGGCTGCGCACCCGTGGCCTCGAGACCTTCAAGCAATACCTCGATCTGCTCGAAGCGGAAAACGATCCGGCCGAGTGGGAAGCGTTCACCAATGCGCTGACCACCAACCTGACCGCGTTTTTCCGTGAAGCCCATCACTTCCCGATTCTTGCCGACTTCGTGCCGCGCCGCGCGCAGCCGGTGTCGGTGTGGTGCTCGGCGGCTTCGACGGGTGAGGAGCCGTATTCGATCGCAATGACGCTGATCGAAGCGCTTGGCGACAGCGGCGCGCGTCAGGCCACCGTGCTCGCCACCGACATCGACACGCAAGTGCTGGCGAAAGCCGAAGCCGGCATGTATCAGTTCGACCAGGTGAAACATCTGTCGCCCGAGCGGCTCAAGCGCTTCTTCCTGAAGGGCACCGGCGCGCACGCCGGCATGGTCAAGGTGCGCCCGGAAGTGCGCGCGATGGTGCGCTTCGAACAACTGAATCTGACCGACCGCGATTATCAGTTGCGCTCGCAGTTCGACGCGATCTTCTGCCGCAACGTGATGATCTATTTCGACAAGCCGACGCAGGCGCAGGTACTCGCGCGTTTCGAACCGCTGATGAAATCGGGTGGCTTGCTGTTTGCCGGGCACTCGGAAAACTTCACGTATGTGACGCAGGCGTTCAAGCTGCGCAGCCAGACCGTCTACGAACTGACGCGTGACGCGGGCGCCGCACGCACGCCGGCGCGTGCCACGAGTCATGCCGGCAGCGCAGCGACTAGCGGGGTGACAGTATGAGTAGCGCCTTGCCGATTGCTACCAATCTGTATTTCGACAATCACTTCAAACGCCCTGGCGTGAAGCTGTTGCCGAACGAGTTTTACACGACCGACGAAGACATGGTGCTGGTCACCGTGCTCGGTTCGTGCGTCGCAGCCTGCATCCAGGATCGCACGGCGGGCATCGGCGGCATGAACCATTTCATGCTGCCGGACGACGGCGCCGACGCCGGTCAGCCCGCATCGGATTCAATGCGCTACGGCGCGTACGCGATGGAAGTGCTGATCAACGAGCTGATCAAAGCCGGCGGCCGGCGCGAGCGCTTCGAAGCCAAGGTGTTCGGCGGCGGCGCGGTGCTGGCCGGCATGACGACGATGAACATCGGCGACCGCAATTCCGAATTCGTGCGCCGGTATCTGGCGCTCGAAAAAATCCGCATCGTCGCGGAAGATTTGCAGGGCTCGCATCCGCGTAAGGTCGCGTTCATGCCGCGCACCGGTCAGGTGATGGTGAAGAAATTGCGCCTGCAACAGGAAGCGGGCGTGGCCGAGCGCGAGCAGGCACTCATGCGGCAGAGCGCCGAAGCGCGCGCCGAGCGGCTTGCGGCGGCGCGCAAGCGGGTCGAGTTGTTTTCGACGCCGGCAGCAGCCCGGCCGAAGATCGAACTGTTCGGCTCGAATGCAGGCGGCGCGGCAGGCACAGCGAAGCCGCGCATCGAACTGTTCGGCGCCAGCCCGCGTCCGATTAAATCAAACAACGCCAGAACTACAGAGGAGGCGTGAGCGCTGTGCAAAAGATCAAAGTACTGTGCGTCGACGATTCGGCGCTGATCCGCAGCCTGATGACGGAAATCATCAACGGCCAGCCGGACATGACTGTCGTGGCGACCGCGCCCGACCCGCTGGTCGCGCGCGAACTCATCAAGCAGCACAACCCGGACGTCCTGACGCTCGACGTCGAAATGCCGCGCATGGACGGCCTCGACTTCCTCGAAAAACTGATGCGTCTGCGGCCGATGCCGGTCGTGATGGTGTCGTCGCTGACCGAGCGCGGCAATGAAATCACGCTGCGGGCGCTGGAGCTGGGCGCAGTCGACTTCGTCACCAAGCCGAAGGTCGGTATTCGCGACGGCATGCTCGACTACTCGGAAAAGCTCGCCGACAAGATTCGCGCGGCCGCTCGCGCACGCGTGCGCCAGGCCGCGCCGGTACATCACGCGGCTACGCACGCCGCGCATGCGCCGGCCGCCGCCGCGCCACTCTTCAACAATCCGCTGCTCAGTACCGAGAAGCTGATCATCGTCGGCGCGTCGACGGGGGGCACCGAAGCGATCCGCGAAGTGCTGGTGCCGCTGCCGCCGGATGCGCCCGCCGTCCTGATCGCACAGCATATGCCGCCGGGTTTCACAAAATCTTTTGCGCAACGCCTTAATGGTTTGTGCCGGATTACCGTTAAAGAGGCAGAGCACGGCGAACGCGTGCTGCCGGGACATGCCTATATCGCGCCCGGTCACGCTCATCTGTTGCTGGCCCGCAGCGGCGCGAACTATATCGCGCATCTGTCGGACGAGCCGCCGGTGAACCGGCACCGTCCGTCGGTGGATGTGCTGTTCCGTTCGGCCGCGCAGCACGCGGGCAAGAACGCGGTCGGCGTGATCCTGACCGGGATGGGGCGCGACGGCGCTGCCGGGCTGCTGGACATGAAAAAAGCGGGGGCATACACCCTCGCGCAGGACGAAGCGAGCTGCATCGTGTTCGGCATGCCGCGCGAAGCGATTGCGCTCGGCGCGGCGGATGAAATTGCCTCGCTGCAGGAAATGAGCCGTCGCGTGATGGCGCGTCTGTCGTCGATGGGTGACCGCGTGCAGCGGGTATGATGCGCGCGCCTGACGGCAAGCGCCAGGCATGGGACCGGAGTAAGCGCCGAAGCGCCAACTCCGGTCGACACGGATCGGATTGAACTGGCGGTCATGCGCCGCATCATGGATCAAGCAAAGGGAATGAAATGGATAAGGGAATGAAGATTCTGATAGTTGACGACTTTCCGACGATGCGCCGGATCGTTCGCAACCTGCTCAAAGAACTCGGCTACTCCAACGTCGACGAGGCGGAAGACGGTCAGGCCGGCCTCTCGCGTTTGCGCGGCGGTACGTATGACTTCGTGATCTCCGACTGGAACATGCCGAACCTCGACGGTCTGGCCATGCTCAAGGAAATCCGCGCCGACGCCCACCTGACGCATCTGCCGGTGCTAATGGTGACGGCCGAGTCGAAGAAGGAAAACATCATCGCGGCGGCTCAGGCCGGCGCGAGCGGTTATGTCGTCAAGCCGTTCACGGCCGCGACGCTCGACGAGAAGCTCAACAAGATTCTCGAGAAGATGGCTAAAGCCGGGAGCTGATGTGAATCTGCCGACCAACGCGCAAAGCGCTGATGCGGTGAACGAGACCGGCGACATCGCGTCCGACCGTATCCTCGCCCGCATCGGACAACTCACCCGCACGCTGCGCGACTCCATGCGTGAGCTGGGTCTCGACAAGCATGTCGAGCGTGCGGCGGAAGCCGTACCCGATGCTCGTGACCGTCTGAAGTACATCGCGACCATGACCGAGCAGGCAGCCGAGCGCGTGCTGTCCTCGATCGACGTCGCCAAGCCGATCCAGACGCAATTGCAGCAGGACGCGGGCGAACTCGACGCACGCTGGGAGCAGTGGTACGCGGCGCCCATTGAGCGCGAAGAAGTGCGCGCGTTGATGAACGACACGCGGACCTTTTTGCGCGGCGTGCCCGAGGCGACGAGCGCGACCAACACGCAGCTGATGGAGATCATGCTGGCGCAGGACTTCCAGGATCTGACCGGCCAGGTCATCAAGAAGATTACGGATGTCGTGTACCTGATCGAGCAGCAGCTGCTCGGCGTGCTGGTCGAAAACATCGCGCTCGAGCGGCGCGAGCAGTTCGCGGCGAATGCGGCGGCGCTCGCGGCCGAGCCGTCATCCACCGGCAGCCCGGAACATCTGCTGAACGGTCCGCAGATCAATCCGGAAGGCAAGGCGGATGTGATGCAGGATCAGTCGCAGGTCGACGATCTGCTGGCAAGCCTCGGCTTCTGACCTGCCGGGCGCCTGCAAGGGCGCGAAGCCGAATGGGTAGTTGCGGCAAGCCGCGTTCCTGCGTGCGCTTGCTGTCTGCCGACACAAACCACAGGCATACTACGGGCTCAAGCAGCGGCACGGTGTGCCGGTGAGAAACATTCACCGGTCGGTGGCACGGTAAGGTATCCCCTCCTGAATGCCACCGCAGCGGTGTCGTATGATCTGCATACATGCTGCCGGTTCGCACGAGGTGCGAACCAGGCAGCAGTAGCTCGGGAGGAGCCTTGTCATGTGGAGTCGTGTACGCCGCGCCGGTTTCGTTATGGCGCTAGCCTTACCCTGTTCGCTGTCCGCCGTGCAGCCCGCTTATGCGGGACTGGGCGGCGCCCCGATGACGCCCCCAGCGGATGCATCGGTTTCTTCCCGCACGGTGCAGTCCGGCACCAGCTCGGCAACGGCCGCTCAAAGCGTGATGCATTCTGCATCGAGCGCTGCGTCTTCCACCTCGGCTTCCGCGTCCTATACCGTGCGTGAAACCACGCTCGGCAACGGCACGGTGGTGCATGAATACCTCGCCGCGGATGGCTCGGTCTTCGGCATCGCCTGGCGTGGTCCGCAAATGCCGGATCTCAACGATCTGCTTGGCAGCTATTTCCCGCAGTACGTCGCCGGCGTAAAAGCCGCGCGCGCGGCGCGCGGAGGCGGCCATGGCCCCGTTGCGGTCGACCAGAGCAGCCTCGTGGTCCGCTCCGGTGGCCATATGGGCGCGTTCAACGGTCAGGCCTGGTTGCCGCCGGCGTTGCCCGCCGGCGTCAGCGGTTCCGACATCCAGTAAGGGCGAGGACGAACGATGCGAACCATGCAAAGTGCTGTGAAGCTCAGGGGCTGGATGCAGGCCGTCGTGGCCGTGGCGCTGGTGTCGGTGGTGGCCGCCTGCGGCGGTGGCGGCAGCAGCTCCAGTTCCAGTAACAATTCGTCGACCACGCTGAACGGCGGCTCGCTGCCGGCCAGCCCGACCCAGCAACCGATCGCCGCGACCGCGGCGAACACCGTGCCGATCACGGTCGCGCAGGGTGTGAGCGGCGTCATCAATATTCCAACGGTTAGCGTAACGGTATGCCCGCCGGGTTCGACGTCCAACTGTCAGACCATCAACAACGTCCAGGTCGATACCGGTTCGTTCGGGCTGCGTGTGGTCAGCTCGGTGCTGAATGCATCGTTGTTGCAAGCGTTGCCGGTCAGCACGGTGACGGGCAGCGGCGCGCAACTCGCCGAGTGCGCGACCTTTGCGGATGGCTACACATGGGGCACGGTGCGTACCGCGACCGTGCAGATCGGCAGCGAGACGACAACCGCGGGCATCCCGATACAGATCATCGGCGACATGGCCTCGAGCACCGTACCGTCGAAGGGCTGTAGCGGCTCTGCGGAAAATACCGTCAGCGATCTCGGCGCCAACGGCATTCTCGGCATTGGCACGGCGCTCACCGATTGCGGCGTAACCTGCGCGAATGCGACAACCGCCGCCACCTACAGTAATTATTTCGCGTGTCCGGGCGGCACCTCCTGCGCCCGTACCGCGGTGCCGACCAATCAGCAGGTCGCCAATCCGGTCGCTAACTTCGCGTCCGACAATAACGGCGTCATCGTGCAGATGCCGCCTGTGCCGAGTACCGGTGCGCCATCGGCCGCCGGCACGCTGGTGTTCGGTATCGGCACGCAGTCGAACAATACACTGGCGGCCACGCAGACCTTCACTACCGATGGCTATGGCGACCTGAACAACAGCGTCTATAACGGCACGACGGTGCAGGCGTTCTTCGATTCGGGTTCGAACGGCTACTTCTTCGCCGATAGCTCGCTCGCGCTGTGCAGCAGTAACTACGCCGGGTTCTATTGCCCGTCGACCGCGCAAACCCGGTCGATTACCCTGACCGGCGCGAGCAGTACGACAGCCAGCGTCAGCATCGGCATCCTGAGCGCGGCCACGCTGTTCAGCACTAGCAGCAACTACGCGTTCAACGATCTGGCCGGGCAGATCGGCGGCAGCAGCAGCTTCGATCTCGGTTTGCCGTTCTTTTATGGCCGTCACATGTATTACGGTTTCGATCTGACGGCGAGCGGCGGTCAAGCGCCTTACGTCGGCTTCTAAGGCGGTCCGTCGCGCGGGCGGGAATCCCCGCCCGAAACCCACCGGCAAGCCGCGCCACGCGGCTTGCCGGCTGCTCCATCCCTCGAAATACCCCCCTTTCTCCGCCCTTATCCGCCGATCGTCGCTTGCGTCGACCGGGAATAATCGCTCTCACTGGAAAGAGGCGTCGTGCCTCAGCCGACTGGAGAGCGTTTGTGGCAGAGGATAGCGACCTCGAAAAAACCGAATCAGCCACTCCCCGGCGCCTGCAAAAGGCGCGTGAGGAAGGGCAGATCGTGCGTTCTCGGGAGCTGTCGACGTTTGCGTTGCTGGCAGCGGGGTTCTTCGGCGTATGGGGCATGTCCAGCAGCATCGGCGAGCATTTGCAGGGCATGCTGCGCTCCGCCTTCACCTTCGACCATGCCACGGCGTTCGAAACCCGCCGCATGATGATCGGGGCGGGCGCCGCGAGCCGCGAAGGCCTGTATGCGCTACTGCCGGTTCTGGCCTTCACCGGCGCGGCCGCGCTGCTCGCGCCAATGGCGCTGGGCGGCTGGCAGTTGTCGTCGAAAGGACTCGAGCCCAAGTTCAACCGGCTCAATCCGATCGAAGGACTCGGCAAGATCTTCTCGATCAATGGACCGGTCCAGCTCGGCATGTCGCTCGCGAAGACGCTCGTGGTCGGCATCATCGGCGGCACGGCAATCTGGAATCGCCGCGAAGAGATTCTCGCGCTGGCGACCCAGCCGATCCAGCTCGCGCTCGCCAACACCGTGCATCTGATCGCGGTGTGCTGCGGCATGACGGTGGCGGGCATGTTCGTCGTGGCCGCGCTCGATGTGCCGTATCAACTCTGGCAGTTCCACAAGAAACTGCGTATGACGAAGGAAGAAGTGAAGCGTGAACATCGCGAAAGCGAAGGTGATCCGCACGTCAAAGGCCGGATTCGCCAGCAACAGCGCGCCATTGCGCGCCGTCGCATGATGACCCACGTGCCGAAGGCCGATGTGGTGGTGACCAACCCGACGCACTTCGCGGTCGCGCTGCAGTACACCGACGGCGAGATGCGCGCGCCGAAGGTGGTCGCGAAGGGCGTGAACCTGGTGGCCGCGCGGATCCGCGAGATCGCCGCCGAAAACAACGTGCCGCTGCTGGAAGCACCGCCGCTCGCGCGTGCGCTGTATCACAACGTCGAACTGAACCGCGAGATTCCGGGGCCGCTCTATGGCGCGGTCGCCGAAGTGCTCGCATGGGTGTACCAGTTGCGGCGTTTCAACACCGAAGGCGGCGTTGCGCCGGTCACACCGACCGACTTCGACGTGCCGGAGGACCTCGACAAAGGCGGCATATCGGACGATGAGGCCGAGCAGGAAGCCGCCGACACGCTTAACCCCGCTAACGACGACGCTTCAGGAGCCTCCGCATGAACGCTCGCGCCGGATTCCTGTCCCGACGGCCAGATGCCTTGAGCGGCACCAATTTGCGCGCCCTCGCCGGGCCGGTGCTGATCTGCATGATCCTCGGCATGATGATTCTGCCGTTGCCGCCGTTTCTGCTGGATCTGCTGTTCACCTTCAACATCGCGCTTTCCGTGATGGTGCTGCTCGTCAGCATGTACACGATGAAGCCGCTCGACTTCGCCGCTTTCCCAAGCGTGCTGCTGTTCTCGACCTTGCTGCGCCTGTCGCTCAACGTGGCGTCCACGCGCGTTGTGCTGCTCGAAGGCCATACCGGTCCGGACGCGGCGGGCCAGGTGATCGAGTCGTTCGGCCACTTCCTTGTGGGCGGCAACTTCGCGGTCGGTATCGTCGTCTTTATCATCTTGATGGTCATCAACTTCATGGTGATCACCAAGGGCGCGGGGCGGATCGCGGAAGTGTCCGCGCGCTTCACGCTCGACGCGATGCCCGGCAAGCAGATGGCGATCGACGCCGACCTGAACGCCGGTCTTATCAACGAAGAGCAGGCCCGCAAGCGCCGCCTGGAGGTCTCCCAGGAAGCCGAGTTCTACGGTTCGATGGACGGCGCAAGCAAGTTCGTGCGCGGCGATGCGATCGCCGGTTTGCTGATCATGGTGATCAACATCATCGGCGGCCTGATCGTCGGGATGGTTCAGCACAACATGGACTTCGCGTCCGCGGGCAAGAACTACACGCTGTTGACTATCGGTGACGGCCTCGTCGCGCAGATCCCGTCGCTCGTGATTTCGACGGCGGCCGGTGTGATCGTCTCGCGTGTCGCGACCAACGAAGACATCGGCACCCAACTGACCGGCCAGCTCTTCACGAATCCGCGCGTGCTGGTGATCACGGGCTGCATTCTGGTATTGATGGGCCTGATTCCGGGCATGCCGCACTTCGCGTTTCTGATTCTCGGCGGTGGCCTGATTCAGCTCGGCCGCACGATGAAAAAGCGCAGCGAGGCACGCAAGAACAGCGCGACGCTCGTCGATGTCGCACCGGCCGCGATGGCCCCGGTGGAAAACACCGAAGCCAGCTGGGACGACGTGACGATGATCGACACGCTCGGTCTCGAAGTGGGCTACCGGCTGATTCCGCTCGTCGACAAGAACTCGGACGGTGAACTGCTCAAGCGGATCAAGAGCATCCGCAAGAAGTTCGCGCAGGAAATCGGCTTCCTGCCGCCGGTAATCCATATCCGCGACAACCTCGAATTGCGGCCGAATGGCTATCGAATTGCGCTCAAGGGCGTCGAAGTGGGCGTCGGCGAAGCGTATCCAGGGCAGTGGCTGGCGATCAACCCGGGGCAGGTATCCGCCGCGCTGCCGGGCACGCCGACGCAAGACCCTGCGTTCGGTTTGCCGGCAATCTGGATCGATACGAATCTGCGCGAACAGGCGCAGGTGTATGGCTATACGGTCGTCGACTCGAGCACGGTGGTGGCCACCCACCTGAATCACCTGGTGGTCACGCATGCGTCCGAACTGCTCGGCCGCCGCGAAGTGCAGGCGCTGCTGGAACGGATGCAGAAGGACACGCCGTCGCTGGTCGACGATCTGGTGCCGAAGTCGCTGCCGCTCACCACGCTGCAAAAGGTGCTGCAAAACCTGCTGGAAGAAGGCGTGCCGATCCGCGACATGCGCACGATTCTCGAAGCCCTGTCCGAACATACGCCGAAGGTCACCGACGCACACGATCTCACCGCCGCCGTGCGCCTCGCACTGGGCCGCGCGATTACGCAGCAGTGGTTCCCGGGCGTGGGCGACATGCAGGTGATGGGCCTCGATTCGAATCTGGAGCGGGTGTTGTCGCAGGCGCTGTCTACGGGTTCCAATCCGGGCCTCGAACCGGGTCTCGCGCATACGCTGCTGAACGAAACACAGAAGGCGATGACGCGTCAGCAGAATCTTGGGCTGTCACCGGTGCTGCTGGTGCAGCACGCGCTGCGACCGATGCTCGCGCGCTTTCTGCGCCGCAGCCTGCCGCAGTTGAAGGTGCTGTCTTATGCGGAAGTGCCGGATACGCGCAATATCAAGGTGGTGAATCTGATCGGGGCGCACGGTTAAACCCCGCACGGTTACACCTGGCAGTTAGCCGAAGTTGTTCCAGACCGATGGTTTCCGCCGGCGCTCCTCGAGCGCCGGTTTTCATTTCGACGCCTAACTTTTCGCGCCGCAAGCGGGTGGCGGAGCACATGCTGCGTGCGCGAAAGCGCCGCTGGACGCCGCCGGAAAGCCTGTTTCAAACCGTCGTGCGTGTGAATCGAAGTGCGTTTCCATCGCCCGAATTACCCACCTTTAACGGTCTTTATCCATCGATCGTCACTCGACGGGTTTCGCAATAATGATCTCAATGGGAAGCGGTATGTTGCCGGTCCGTTAGTCCGTAAGTCCGTCTACCTCATCGGGGGTCCAGCTTGAACATTCGTAAATTTGTCGGCGCTACCAGTCGCGATGCTCTGCGTCTCGTGCGCGAAGCCTTGGGCCCGGATGCCGTCGTTTTGTCCAATCGCACGATGGACGACGGTCGCGTCGAAATCGTCGCATTGGCCAATAGCGACCTCGCCGCCATTACGCCGAAGGCGCCGCGCAGCAGCGCAGGCGCACCGCTGGCCGCGCCGATGAATGCGATGGCAGGACAACAGTCCGCGCTCGCCGCACCGCGCGCCAATCCGGCGATGCAAGCGAATCCGTATGCGAGCGGCATGCCCGATGTGTTCTCTTCGGTGTTCGGCGCCAGCCCGGAAGCGGGTGCCGAGAACGGGACGTCGTCCACCGCCAGCGCCGCTTCAAGCCCTGCTGCGAATTTCGCCGCAAGCGATGCCCTGCTTGCCGCCGCGAAGCCTGCCATTCCCGCCGCATTGAAGGCCGCGCTGCCGAACACCCCCAAGGCGGTGCCGGCCGCACCCGCTGCAGCGTCGCTGTCGCAACCGATCAGCATCGAACAACCGAGCGCCCGCGCCGCGGCGACGCGTCTGGCCGAAGACATCCGCGCCGATATGCTCAAAGCCGCCGGCGTGCCGGCCGCACTTGCAGCAGAAGTGCCCCGCACGATGGCCGAATCAAATCCCTGGCTGATCGATCACGCCCGCCGCATCGCAGCCGAACAGCAGCCGCAGGATGTGTACAGCGCACGCGCCGCAGCGATGACGCCAGCTGCCGCAATGGCCAAAGGCCTCGGCGCCGCCGTACAACCCGCCGCAGCGCAACCCACCGCCCAACCGGCCTCGCGCGCCTCGCAACAGGCTGCGGCCCAACCGGTCATGCAGCAAGTTGGCGATAAGCCCGAATGGGCCCGTGAAGCTGCGCAGATCGCCGCGCGCCGCGCCGCGCAGAAAGTTGCGCAATCATTGCCCGCCGGCGACGACGCCCGCACGCCCAATTCAATCGCCGAAGCGATCAAGGCGCGCATGGAGCAGGTCGTCAACGACACCGTGATGAGCGAACTGTCGTCGATGCGCGGGATGATGGAAGAACACTTCGCCGGCTTGATGTGGGGCGATCGCCAGCGTCGCACCCCGGCGCGCGCCGCGCTCACCAAGCACCTGTTCGCCGCGGGTTTCTCCGCGCAGCTCGTGCAGATGATGGTCGACAACCTGCCCGACGACGTCGAAAACATGGACGGCGGCATGGAATGGGTGCGTTCGGTGCTCGAATCGAACCTGCCGGTGATGGAAGACGAAGACGCGCTGATGGAGCGCGGCGGCGTGTTCGCGCTGATGGGCCCGACGGGCGTCGGCAAGACCACGACCACCGCCAAGCTCGCCGCGCGCTGCGTGATGCGCTTCGGCGCCAGCAAGGTGGCGCTCCTCACCACCGACAGCTACCGGATCGGCGGTCACGAACAACTGCGCATCTTCGGCAAGATTCTCGGCGTGTCGGTTCACGCTGTGAAAGACGGCGCCGATCTGCAACTCGCGCTCTCCGAGTTGCGCAACAAGCACATTGTGCTGATCGACACGATCGGCATGAGCCAGCGCGATCGTCTGGTCTCCGACCAGATCGCAATGCTGTGCCGCGCCGGTCAGCCGGTACAGCGTCTGCTCCTGCTCAACGCAACGAGCCACGGCGACACCTTGAACGAAGTCGTGCAGGCCTATCAGCGCGCACCCGACCAGCAACCGCTCGCCGGCTGCATCCTGACCAAGCTCGACGAAGCCACCAATCTGGGCGGCGTGCTCGATACGGTGATCCGTTACAAGCTGCCGGTGCACTACGTGTCGACCGGTCAGAAGGTGCCGGAGAACCTGTACGTCGCGACAAAGAAATTCCTGATCAAGAGCGCGTTCTGCATTCCGCGCGACAACTCCCCGTTCGTGCCGCACGACGACGACATTCCGGCGTTGCTGTCCGCGCTGTCCGCGCGTTCGACGGCCGAACTGCACGAGGTCCGCTTTGGATAAGTTCATGTCCGATCAGGCAGAAGGACTGCGGCGGCTGTTGGCGAGAAGCGGCTCGCGCGTGCTTGCCGTGACGGGCGGCTCGGCTGGCGTCGGCTGTACGACGACCGTGGTGAATCTCGCCGCGGCGCTCGCGCAGCAGGGCAAAGACGTGCTGGTGATCGACGAGTGCCTTGGCGAGAAATCGGTGAGTGCGATGCTCGGCGGCATGCGTAGCACGGGCAATTTTGCGGCGGTGATGCGCGGCCAGATGACGCTCGACGAGGCCGCCGCGCGGCACCCGCTCGGTTTCTCCGTGCTGGGCGCCTCGCGCCATAACCGCGAAGGCCATGCGGTCGCGCAGTTCGGCGTGGTGTTGCGCGGCTCGGCCGACATCGTGCTGATCGATGCGCAACTCGACCAGCACGGCCACCTTTCGCCCCTCGCGGTGCAGGCGCACGACGTGATGATCGTCACGCGGGTGGCCGCGCAAGCGATCACTGACGCGTACGCGTGCATGAAGCGTTTGCACTACGCACACGCCACCGGGCAGTTTCGCGTGCTGGTGAACCATGTACAGAGCGTGGACGATGCGCATACCGCCTTTGTGAACCTGGCCGGCGTGGCCGGACGCTACCTGACGGTGGCGCTGGAAGACGCCGGTTGCATTGCCGCCGATGCGCGGATGGCGCGAGCCCTGGAGTTGTCGCGGTGTGTCGTCGATGCTTTCCCATCGACACCGGCTGCGCGCGACTTCCGGCACCTCGCCGCCGAATTGCAGTACTGGCCGATGCGGCCAGCGATGTCGTCGCAAACGCCCTGGATGGCGCCTGCGACAGTTACAGCGGCGCAACACGCCGACCAACCGTCCGCGCAGCACGCCTAAGCGGCGGCACAAGGACAAGGGGAGCACGATGTATAACGCTCAGGGAAAGATTTCCCAAGCCGAAGTTCTGACGAAGTACGCACCGCTGGTGCGTCGCCTCGGCTTGCAGCTCGTAGCCAAGATGCCGGCGAGTGTCGATCTTGACGACCTGATCCAGGCCGGCATGATCGGACTGCTGGACGCGGCGAGCCGCTACAAGGAAGACCAGGGCGCGCAGTTCGAGACCTATGCCAGCCAGCGGATTCGCGGCGCCATGCTTGACGAGTTGCGCAGCAACGACTGGTTGCCGCGCAGCTTGCGGCGCACTTCGCGCGAAGTCGAATCTGCCGTACACAAGGTTGAACAGAATCTGGGCCGCTCGGCGAGTGAAACGGAGATCGCCGAGCATCTGCAAATGCCGCTCGACGAGTATCAGTCGATGCTCCAGGACCTGCACGGCAGCCAGCTGATCTATTACGAAGACTTCGACCGTTCCGCGGACGACGAACCGTTTCTCGACCGTTACTGCGTTGATCATTCCGATCCGCTGTCGGCGCTGCTGGACGACAGCCTGCGCTCGGCGCTGATCGAGGCGATCGACCGCCTGCCGGAGCGCGAGAAGCTGCTGATGTCGCTGTACTACGAACGCGGCATGAACCTGCGCGAAATCGGCGCGGTAATGGAAGTCAGCGAATCGCGGGTGTGCCAGTTGCACAGCCAGGCCGTGGCGCGCCTGCGCACGCGCCTGCGCGAGATGGCCTGGGCAAACGCCGAGGCGACGTGAGTTTGACGGATTGATGTTTGACCGGCGGTGCGTGCAACGTCCGCCTTCTCTTACGCGTCCGCCATCTCATGCTCCGCGGCCCGCGCGAGAAATGCCGAGCGTGACATGCCGCGCGCCTGGGCATAAGCGTCGATATCGTGAACCAGGCGCCCTCTGCGGGAGGGGAAAAACAAAAAGGGCTCGTCGACGACGAGCCCTTTTTGTTCAAAGCAATCTATTCAATTGCGTCAGCGCGTGAAACGCACGGCGCGAGCCGAATCTTCAAGCTGCCGGATGTGCCGGAATCCGCCCATCCGGTCCATAGAAACCGGTCTTCTGCGGCACGGCCACCTGCAGCGCCGTCAGCGCGCGCTGGTTGTAGTCCATTCGCACGCGGATCAGTTCACCGTTGCTCGTATTGAAGTGCCGCGCACGGTCGGCTGCTTTTTGCAGCAGCGCCCATTGCTCGGCGACCCGCGTATCCGCGCTGGCCGCGAGTTCCATGCCGGGCCAGCCGGGCGGCAAGCCCATTTCGGCGAGCAGCGTATCGCGGCTGGTCTCGAGCGTGGCGAGCACGCCGATCAGTTCGGTTTTCTTCTCGACGATCGGCGGCAGCAGTTCAAGCGGCGACAAGGCAGTCAGTGCCTTGGTTTCGAGCGCCAGAATCGAGGCGAATGCCTCGACGGCCGAATATTCTTCGATGAGGGTGGCAAGCAGGGCGTCTTTCATCTCAACAACTCGCTGAACACGACGGCTCGCGCATGATTCGCGAGCCGGGTTTGTCGAATGCCGCCCGGCAATTCACCGTACTTCGATGCGTCGATTAGTTGCCGGTCGACGAGGTTTTGCTTTGCAACAGTTCGCGCGCGGTATTCAGCACGCCGTCGGCGATCTTGCTCGAGTCCATCTGCAGCGAGCCGTCCTTGATGGCTGCCTTGATCGACTCGACGTGCGCCGTGTCGATATCGGCCGAGCCGGACGCCGCGAGACTGCGCAGATGCTGCGACAGACCCGACAGGCTGACGCTGGCGTCGCCCGAACCGCTGGTGGTGGTCGGCGAGCTTGTGCCCGCACTCTGCGCGTTGCTGTTCGCAGTCGCCGCGTCGCTTTGCTGCGAGCGGGACAAGGCGTCTTTCAACGTCGGCAGATTCGAATTGGTTGTGGAATCGACTTTCACGATTGGCTTCCTGAACGATTTGATCCTGATAACGGCAACTTGTGATCAAAACTTTAGCGCAATCGCTCCAGGTTTTGCCTTGTCTTTCAAGCCGATCCGGCCCCACGACGGGTTCGAGGTCCGCTGCACGGGCCGCGCCAGTCGTCGCGGCTGATTTCGCGCCGGCGCACCGGCGGCCGGAGGTGCTGCCGCGCGGCGTCACAACTGAATCTCCACCGTCGAACCATCCTTGACGATGCCGGAGATGATCTGGCCGTTGGCCGTCTTGACCCGTACCTGCTGCCCCGGCGACGCGTTGTTCATCGCGCTGCCTTCGGCCGAAATCGCGAAACCTGTGCCGGCCGCGACGACCCGCACCGTTTGTCCAATCGACACCGCCAGCGCGCTTTTCAGCATGTCGCGTCGCAGCGGCATGCCGCCGGCGACGCGCACGAGCGACACCGAACCGACCGCCTGCGACGGGTCCGTGACGATAGCCTGCGGCAGACCGGTCAGGTCGCCGTCGCGCGCGACGAGGTCGGCGGCCGTGAACACTTCGCCTGGCGCCATCGCGCGCGCAGCCAGATAGTAGGTGGCGCGCAGCGAAATGCGCGCTTGCAGATAAATGGTCCACGGCCGTTCCCCGGCGCAGCGCACGCCGACGGTCATGCGGCCCCATAGGCGCGCGCCGCTGGGCATGAAAGGTTCGAGCGTCGTGCAAGCGGCCAGGCCGCGTGGAAACGCTGGCGCGACGGTGATTTCAACCTTGCCGGGCAAGCCCGCCGACTGCTGCTGCAAGAAGGCGAGCGCGGCACTGCGAATCGCCTCGGCGTCTTGCTGGCCAGCCAGCGGGACGGGTTGCGCCACCGCGGCGGGCCGCAGATTCTGTTGCGCGACTGCCGGCGCCACCTGGCGCACCGATGGCGTGCGGGCGATCGTCGCGGGTGGTGTGGGCATCGGGGCGGGGGTTGGCGCCGGCTTCGATGCGACTGCCGTGGTCACGACGGGTTTGTCATTCGCATTCAACTGAGGCGGCTCGCCACGCGAGGCAAGACTGTCGAAGCCACCGGCCGCAGGCGCATTGCTGATTGCGCTTTCGACACCCTTGCTGGGCGGATTGGCGGCCACTGGCAGCACGCCGGCGCCTTGCCGCCCCGCGTTCAGCGCCGGCGTCACCACAACCGGCACGACCTGACGCGAGCCCGGCATCACATTGACGCGTGTAATCACCCCGGTGGGCGGCTCGGCTGCTGCCACGTTGCCGTTCCCCGGCGCGGGAATCGTCACGACCCCGTTCGCGTCGGGCCTGAAACTGGTGCGGATCATCTGCGGCGCGGCAGGCGGCTCGCCTGCGCCCGGAATGACGATCGAACCGCTCGCATTGGCGACACGCGTGAATTGATCGGCGTCACGCGCGACCGGCCCCGGTGTTAGCGACTGCGCGGTAGCAGCGGCGAGCGTCGCGGCGGAGCCTGTGCGTTTGGCGGGTGTTGCCTCCATCTGCGCGGCGAGATCGGCGAGGGCGGCCGGATTCTTTTCACCCGGGCCAGGAATCACGATCGGGCCACCGGCGTCCTGGGCCTGCTGAGCCTGGGTAGCGGCCGGTAGCACGATGCCGCCGGCGACCCATACCACCAGGTTCACTACGAGGCGAGTCAGGAGGCGCGATGACCCGCGCGATGCGCGCCGGACCACGCCCGCACCGACGCGATGCGCCGCCACGCTGCTTGCGCGGTGCGTCAGATCGAAGGTGGGCTGGTCCATCGGGTTTCTCCATCGAATGCATCGGTACGCCTTGCATTCTAGTGAGCGCCCCCATAGGGCAAACGTTGAATAGAAGCCCCCTTTCCCGGTTATTCGTCCGATTGCTACTTGCGTTCGGCCCATAAGATGCACTTCATGCAAAAAGGTCTTCCCGGCCGACGCAGGTCTCATGCGAGGCAAGCACGGGAAAACCTCGGGAACGTACTCCGGAGATTTCTATGCTGGACAAACTCGATGCCGAATTCGCCTTTGGCCGCCAGGCGCTCGATGTGCGCGCTTACCGGCAGGAACTGCTGTCGTCGAATATCGCCAACGCCGATACCCCCGGGTACAAGGCGCGCGACGTCGACTTCGCTTCGTCGCTGGCCGGCGCGCTGAAGAAGACTGACGGCGGGTCGGGTACGGGCGCTTCGAACAACTCGACGCTCGCCATGACGCAACCCGCCGGGGTGACGAGCGGCATGTCGATGGTGTCGACCGCGCCGGGCCACATGTCCGGCAACGCGACGCTGACGCCGACCGGCGGCACGCCGGACGACTACGGCAATCTGCAATACCGCATTCCGACGCAACCGGCGCTCGACGGCAATACGGTCGACATCGATACGGAGCGGGTGCAGTTCGCGGACAACACGTTGCACTTCGAATCGGGCATGACGGTGCTGTCGAGCCAGATCAAGACGATGCTGGCGGCGATCACGTCGGGCTCGTAAATAACAGGCACCCCAAAAAGACACAGCAGTACGCAGGAACAATCGCTACGGGAATTAACTTGAAGCCGGGTCGAACCGTGCAACTGCGTTGCATGGGACCGGAGTAAGAGCTAAAGCGCTAACTCCGGTCGACAGCGTTGCATGGGACCGGAGTAAGAGCTAAAGCGCTAACTCCGGTCGACATAGGAGAGGGAAGGAAACATGCCATCTTTGATGAACATTTTTGGTGTTGCTGGCTCCGCGATGTCAGCGCAGTCGCAGCGGCTCAACGTGACGGCGTCGAATCTCGCCAACGCGGACAGCACGACCGGTCCGGACGGTCAGCCGTACAAGGCCAAGCAGGTCGTGTTCGCGGTCAGCCCGATCGGCGGCGCGCGCTCGGGTTCCGGCCAGCAGATCGGCGGCGTGCAGGTCACCGGCGTGGTCGACGACCCGACGCCGATGAAGACCGCCTACGACCCCGGCAACCCGGCGGCCAATTCGGATGGCTATGTCACGCTGCCTAACGTCGACCCGGTGCAGGAAATGGTCAACATGATCTCGGCCTCGCGCTCTTACCAGGCCAACGTCGAGACCCTGAACACCGCCAAAACACTGATGCTGAAAACGCTCACGATCGGAACCTGAGGAGAGCTCCTTGACCACCAACACCACCATCGGCAGCAGCGGCACGACCGTGTCGCAAACGCTGCTCGATACGATGAACGGCACGAGCAGCGCCTCGAGCGCGAGCAGTTCTACCAGCTCGACCGGCAGCACCTCGGGCACTTCGGCGACCGATCTGCAGAACACCTTCCTGCAACTGCTCGTCGCGCAGTTGAAGAACCAGGATCCGACCAATCCGATGGACAGCTCGCAGATGACGTCGCAGCTGGCGCAGATCAACACGGTGTCGGGCATCAGCCAGCTGAACACGACGTTGAGCTCGCTCGCTACGCAGATGTCGGCAGGCCAGCAGTCGCAAGCCGCGCTGCTGATCGGCTCGACCGTGCTCGCGCCGGGCAGCTCGGTGACGGTCGCAAGCGGCAAGGCCAGCTCGTTCGGCGTGCAGCTCGCCAACTCGGTGGGCGATCTGCAGGTGGTCGTGAAGAACTCGGCGGGCACGATCGTCAACACGATCGACCTCGGCAAGCAGTCGGCCGGCACGATTCCGGTGGGCTGGACGCCGACCGACACGGCCGGCAACACGCTGCCCGACGGCACCTACACGATCAGCGCGGTCGGCACGATCAACGGCACACCGGCTACGGCCACGACGCTCGCGGGCGCGACGGTGCAAAGCGTCGTCATGCAGAGCAACGGTACGCCGGGCCTCGTGCTGTCGAACGGTTCGACCGTGGGGTTGACCAGCGTCGCCGCCATCCTCTGATTCAGATTCAGTCAGTTACGACTTTCCAGATACGGAGACCGTCATGGGTTACCAACAAGGTTTGAGTGGTTTGTCAGCGTCGTCGAGCGACCTCGACGTGATCGGCAACAACATCGCCAACGCGAATACGGTTGGCTTCAAGAGCGGCGCGGCACAATTCGCCGACATGTACGCCAATTCGGTGGCGACCGCGGTGGGCAACCAGGTCGGTATCGGCACCAAGCTCTCCGAAGTGCAGCAGCAGTTCTCGCAAGGCACGATCACCAGCACCAACCAGGCGCTCGATGTCGCGATCAACGGCAACGGCTTCTTCCAGATGTCGAACAACGGCTCGCTGGTCTACTCGCGCAACGGTGTGTTCCAGCTCGACAAGAACGGCAACATCACCAACTCGCAAGGCCTGCAACTGATGGGCTACGCCGCGAACAGCGCGGGCGTCATCAATACCGCGCAGACCGTGCCGCTCAGCGTGCCGACCGCGAATATCGCGCCGCAAGCGACCACCAAGATCGTCGCCGGCCTGAACCTGAACGCGCAAGACCCGCTGATGCTCGGCACGCCGGCTGTGACGCCGGCCCTCGGCACGGGCAGCACGCTCACCACCACCGGCGCGACGATCACGAACACCGCGTCGGGCACGAACAACGACAACTACTCGGTCAAGTTCGACACTACGACCACCCCGCCTACCTACACGGTGACGGATTCCACGCTCAACACGACCACCGCCGCCGCCAGTTATACGGCCGGCACGGCGATCCAGCTCGGCAACGGCCAGACCATCTCGTTCAGTGGCACGCCGGTCAACGGCGACACCGTCGCGATTGCGCCGACGCCGGTCGCGTTCAACCAGAACAGCTCGTCGACGTACAACTACTCGACCAGCACGACGGTCTACGATTCGCTCGGCGGCTCGCAGACGGTCAACATGTACTTTGCCAAGACGTCGGCTGGTACGTGGAACGTGTATGCGGGTACGTCGACTGGCACAGCGAGCCTGGTCGGCCACGCGAATTTCAATTCGTCGGGCACGCTGCTCGGCACGACCAACGCGAACGGCACGGCGACCACCACGCCGTTCGTGTTCAACTTCGGCATTCCAACCACGGATGGTTCGTCGACGCCGCAAAGCCTGACGCTGAACATTGCCGGTACGACGCAGTACGGCGGCAAGGACGGCGTGAACTCGCTGCAGCCCGACGGCTACGCAGCCGGCACGCTGACGAGCTTCACGATCGGCGCCGACGGCACGCTGACCGGCAACTACTCGAACCAGCAAACCGCGGCGCTCGGCCAGATCGTGCTCGCGAACTTCTCGAACCAGAACGGTCTCGTGAACCTCGGCAACAACGAGTTCCAGCAGACCGCCCAATCGGGTGTCGCGCAGATTTCGGTGCCGGGTGCGACCAACCACGGCGTACTGCAAGGTGGCGCGGTGGAAAACTCGAACGTCGATCTGACGAGCGAGCTGGTGAACCTGATCACCGCGCAACGCAACTATCAGGCGAACGCGCAGACGATCAAGACGCAGCAGACCGTCGACCAGACGCTGATCAACCTGTAAGCGACCGGGACTTTCCATCATGGATCGGCTGATCTACACCGCGATGTCGGGCAGCACGCAAGCGCTCGAACAGCAGGCTATCGTTGCCAACAACCTGGCGAACGCGTCGACCACCGGCTTTCGCGCGCAGCTGGCGACGTTCCGCGCCGTGCCGATGGCGTTCGGCGACGGCAGCTCGATCAACGACAACACCACGCGGACCTTCGTGCTGTCGTCGACGCCGGGCGCCGACTACACGCCGGGGCCGATCCAGCAGACGGGCAACCCGCTCGACGTGGCGATTCAGGGTCCGGGCTGGCTGGCGGTGCAAACCGCCGACGGCAACGAGGCTTATACGCGTGCCGGCAATCTGCATGTCGACGAGAACGGTCAACTGGTGAACGCCACCAATCAGGTGGTGCTCGGCAACGGCGGCCCGGTATCGGTGCCGCCGGGTGCGGAAATCACGATCGGCAAGGACGGCACGGTGTCCGCGCTGACACCGGGCGATCCGCCGACCGCGGTGGTGACGGTCGATCAGCTGAAGCTGGTGAATCCGGATCCGCAAACCATGACGCGCGGCGACGATGGTCTCTTTCGCACCGCCGACGGCAACGACGCCGACGCCGATCCCACCGTCACGCTGGCGCCGGCTTCGCTCGAAGGCAGCAACGTGAATCCGGTCAGCGCGATGGTCGCGATGATCACCAACGCGCGCCAGTTCCAGATGCAGACCAAGCTGCTGGAAAACGCCGACAAGAACGACCAGTCCGCCAACCAGCTGCTCAGCTTTAGCTAACGGATGGGACCGGACTAAGCGCTAAAGCGCTAACTCCGGTCGACATAGGAGAAGAAACATGAATCGCTCACTTTACATCGCCGCTACCGGCATGAATGCGCAACAGGCGCAGATGGACGTGATTTCGAACAACCTCGCGAACGTCAGCACCAACGGCTTCAAGGGCTCACGCGCGGTGTTCGAGGATCTGCTGTATCAGACCGTCCGTCAGCCGGGCGCGAACTCGACGCAAAACACCGAATTGCCGTCCGGCATCCAGCTTGGCACCGGTGTGCAACAGGTCGCGACCGAACGTCTGTACACGCAGGGCAACCTGCAGCAGACCGGTAACTCGAAAGACGTCGCCATCAACGGTCAGGGCTTTTTCCAGGTGCAGATGCCTGACGGCACAACCGCCTATACGCGTGACGGTTCGTTCCAGACCAACGCTCAGGGCCAGCTCGTGACGTCGAGCGGCTATCAGGTGATTCCGGCGATCACGATTCCGAACAACGCAACCTCGCTGACCATCGGCAGCGACGGCGTGGTGTCGATCACCGTCGCCGGCCAGGCCAACAGCCAGCAGCTCGGCTCGATGCAGGTCGCCACCTTCATCAACCCGGCCGGTCTGGATGCGAAGGGTGAAAACCTGTTCTCCGAAACCTCTTCGTCGGGTGCGCCGAACATCGCGCAACCGGGCCTGAATGGCGCCGGCACGCTGAGTCAGGGCTACGTGGAAGCATCGAACGTGAACGTGGTGCAGGAACTGGTGAACATGATCCAGACGCAGCGCGCTTACGAAATCAACAGCAAGGCCGTGACAACCTCGGACCAGATGCTGCAGACCCTCAGCCAGATGCAGGTTTAAGGCTTAGGGACTGGGAATTAAGAGGGCCCCCCAACCTGTCGCTTCGCGCCAGTCCCCCCGAGGGGGCGCGAAAACTTGGGGCGGCCCGGCGTTTTCTAAGGCGGTAATCAAGATGTCGCAATTCACTCGTAATCCGATTCATTCGCGCACCGCTCAGGCACTCGTGCAGCTCACGCTGCTCGCGACGCTGGGTGGCTGCGGCCTCGTGCCGAAGCAGCCGATCACGCAGCAACCGATGACGGCGCTGCCGCCGCCGCCGCCGCAGGCGCAATCGCCAGGCTCGATCTACAACCCGGGTTACGCGGGCCGGCCGCTGTTCGAAGATCAGCGACCGCGCAATGTCGGCGACATTCTGACGATCGTGATTCAGGAAAACGTCAACGCGACGAAGTCATCGGGCGCCAACGCGAATCGTTCGGGCAACACCAACTTCAACGTGCCGACCGCGGGCTTTCTCGGTGGGCTGTTCGGCAAGACAAACCTGAGCGCGACCGGCGCGAACGTGTTCAACGGCACCGGCGGCGCCAATGCGTCGAACACATTTAACGGCACGATCACCGTGACGGTGACCGGCGTACTGCCGAACGGCAACCTGACCGTGAGCGGCGAGAAGCAGATGCTGATCAATCAGGGCAACGAATTCGTACGTTTTTCCGGGGTCGTGAATCCGAACACGATTTCGAGTCTTAACGCCGTGTACTCGACTCAGGTGGCCGACGCGAAAATCGAATACTCCGCGAAGGGCTATCTCGACGAAGCCGAGAATATGGGCTGGCTGCAGCGGTTCTTCCTCAACGTGTCGCCGTGGTGATCATGCGTACCGTCATCTCCCACCTTCGCCACGTCGTGCAACTCGGCCGCTTTGGTCGCTTTGGCCAGATCGGTCGGGCATTGGCCGTCGTCGCGCTGGCTTGCGCGGCACTGCCGGCAGCCACGCCGGCCTATGCCGAACGTCTCAAGGACCTCGTGCAGATCCAGGGCGTGCGCGATAACCCGCTGATCGGCTACGGCCTCGTCGTCGGTCTCGACGGCACGGGCGACCAGACCACGCAGACGCCGTTCACCACGCAGACGCTCGCCAACATGTTGGCGAACCTCGGCATCTCGATCAACAACCAGGCGGCGGGTTCGAGCAACTCGCAGTCGTCGCTGTCGAACATCCAGTTGAAGAACGTCGCGGCGGTGATGGTGACGGCGGTGCTGCCGCCGTTCGCGCGTCCAGGCGAAGCGATCGACGTGACGGTGTCCTCGCTCGGTAACGCGAAAAGCCTGCGCGGCGGCACGCTGCTGCTCACGCCGCTCAAGGGCGCCGACGGCCAGGTCTATGCGCTCGGCCAGGGCAACCTCGCGGTCGGCGGTGCCGGCGCGAGCGCGAACGGCAGCAAGGTCCAGGTGAATACGCTGGCCGCGGGCCGCATCGCCGGCGGCGCGATCGTCGAACGCGCGGTGCCCACCTCGGTGTCGCAAGCGGGCACGATGCAGCTCGACCTGAACGATATGGACTACGACACCACGCAGCGTGTGGTGTCAGCGGTGAACAACGCCTTCGGCAGCGGCACGGCCATGGCGCTCGACGGTCGCACGATTCAACTGCGCGCACCGTCCGATCCGGAGCAGCAGGTCGCCTTCATGGCGCAATTGCAGAACCTTGACGTCAAGCCGGCGCAGGCCGCCGCGAAGGTGATCCTGAACGCGCGCACCGGCTCGATCGTGATGAACCAGATGGTCACGCTGCAAAGCTGCGCGGTGGCGCACGGCAATCTCTCGGTGGTGATCAATACGCAGCCGGTGGTGAGTCAGCCGGGCGCATTCTCGAACGGCCAGACGGTGGTGGCCAAGCAGTCGCAGATTCAGATGAAGCAGGACAACGGCGCACTGAAGCTGGTGACCGCCGGCGCAAACCTCGCCGAAGTGGTGAAGGCGCTCAACGCACTGGGTGCGACGCCCGCGGATCTGATGTCGATCCTGCAGGCCATGAAAGCGGCGGGCGCTTTGCGCGCCGACCTGGAAATCATCTAAGGAAGACGCAAGATGAATTCGGATACGACCAATTCCGCTAACGCGGCGAACGACCTGACCCAGCGCTTCGCGCTCGACGTGCAGGGCTTCGGCAAATTGAGTGCGCAAGCCAAGGCTTCGCCGCAAGCCGGCATGAAGATGGCCGCGCAGCAGTTCGACGCGGTCTTCACCCAGATGATGCTGAAGAGCATGCGCGATGCGACGCCACAGGACGGTCCGTTCGATTCGCACGACAGCGCTACCTTCACGTCGATGATGGATCAGCAGTTGTCGCAACAGTTGTCGCAGAAGGGCATCGGCGTGGCTGACGCCATGCTCAAGCAGATGATGCGCAATCAGGGCCTTCAGGCGGGCGGCGCGAATGGCGCAAGCGGCGGCCTGAGCGGCATGTCCGGTGCGCTGGGCGGCGGCGGTGGCGGCGACGAAGGCCAGAGCGCGGCGCTGAACGCGCTCGCGAAGGCCTACGGTAATGCGCAGGCCAACGGTCAACTGGCAATGGGCAAGGGCTACTCGGCCAACAGCTCGCTGACGCCGCCGATCAAGGGCGACGGTACCTCGCCGAAGGTCGACGCTTTCGTCGACAAGCTCGCCCAGCCGGCGCAAGCCGCCAGTGCGGCAACCGGCATTCCGGCGCGCTTCATCATCGGCCAGGCCGCGCTTGAATCGGGCTGGGGCAAGAGCGAAATCAAAAAGGCCGACGGTTCGCCGAGCCACAACGTCTTCGGCATCAAGGCGACCAAGGACTGGACCGGCAAGACCGTGTCCACGGTCACGACCGAGTATGTGAACGGCAAGCCGCAGCGCACTGTCGAAAAATTCCGTGCGTACGACTCGTACCAGGACGCGATGACCGACTACGCGAGCCTGCTCAAGGGCAACCCGCGCTATGCGCAGGTAATCAATTCCGCGCATGACGTGAATGGTTTTGCCAACGGCATGCAGCGTGCGGGTTATGCAACCGATCCGCATTACGCGAAAAAGCTGATGTCCATTATGCAGAAAATGGGCTGAGCTGCCGTTAATGCAGATGTGCGGTCGTAGTCGATCGTGCAATTGACCAGTTTGCGGTTTGATTTTCTCGAATAAAGAAGCATGCACGCGACGGGGCCAGGTGCATAACAAGACGGACGAGGCCGGCCGCCTACGGGCAGCCGGTCCACCCGCATAACCAGTGTGATTGCCGTCCGCATTCGATGAGCCCGGATTCCGCCGGCGGTATATTGGCGTTTTAACGTTTGCGGCAAATATTTCATTACATGCCCCTAAATTTTGGCTGAATGCTGCCGCTAATCAGTTAGACCCGATACCGGAAAGCGTTGTAATGTCCGGTTGAATGCGCGTGCTGCGGCTTCGATGAAGACCGCGCGAAAGCCCCGGCAGGAGCCCTGGCACGCGCCCGCAAGAACATGCATACCGGCAAGCCTATGGATACTACCCAGTCGCACGGCCAGACCGAAGCACCCGGCCAGTCGCACGCCACGCTAGACGAAAGCACACCTGATTTCGGCCGTCGCAATCCGCTGGAGATCGGCGTTCAGTTACGCAATCTCGTTAATCGAGGCGATTTCCTCACCGTCGAATATGCGGGCGGTCAGCTTGTCACGCGCCTGCTCGATGTCGACGTGCGTGCGCGCACCTTCACGTTCGATTGGGGCGCGCTTTCGGAGCAGAACAAAGGTTTGCTGGGCGCACCCCGCTGTCAGTTCCATGCGTCGCCGGACGGCGTGCGCGCCGAGTTCGCGACCGGCACACCGCGCGAAACCCGCTACGAAGGACTACCCGCATTCGAGGCCGATTTTCCCGAGGTGCTGTTCTACGTGCAGCGCCGCGAGTATTTCCGCGTCGATGCGCCGATTCTCGATCCCTATATGTGCATCGGCCGTTTGCCTGAAGGCGATGCGTTCCGCTTCGAAGTGCACGATCTGTCGCTCGGCGGTGTCGGCATGCGCACCACGGATGAACGCGTGGCCGAATTGCCGATGGGCACGCGGCTGCAGGATTGCGAACTGTCGCTCGGCGCATTTGGCCGGCTTTCGCTCGATCTGCAACTGGTGTCGCACCGCTCCACCGCATTGCCGAACGGGACGCAGCGCTATCAACTCGGCTTCCGTTTTCTGACGCTGCCGGGCAGCGCCGAAAACACGCTGCAACGTCTGATTACGCAACTGGAAATGAAGCGCCGCTCGCTGGTGCGGTGACGAAATGCCGCATGAGCGGCACCTGAGCATGGCTCACCTGCAGCGCGGTTTTTGAGTGACTGCGCATGAGGCAGAAAGCCCGGCAGCATAAGCCTCGCAAACGTTGAAACAAACGTCGAACAAGCATCGGAATGGCCCTCAATTTTTTCTCGTGAGAGCCGTTAAACAGGATGTTCAAGTAACGCGGTGGCATGTGGTCGGTGTCGCCCTTCAGGATGACGCATGTCGAGCAACCTCATCAATCTCGGACTCAGTGGACTGAACGCAGCCCAGTGGGGACTCACGACGACCGGCCAGAACATCAGCAACGCGTCGACGCCGGGCTATACGATCGAAACGCCGGTCTATGCGGAAAGCGGTGGGCAGTACACGGGTTCCGGCTATTTGCCGCAGGGCGTTTCGACCGTCACCGTGACGCGCCAGTACAGCCAGTATCTGACCACTGAGCTGAACAACGCGCAGAGCTCGGGCAGTTCGCTGTCGACGTACAACACCCTGATTACGCAGCTGAACAATCTGATCGGCAGTCCGACTGCCGGCATTTCGAGCGCGATCACCAGCTATTTCACCGGTTTGCAGAATGTCTCGAACAACGCCTCCAGTCTGGCCACCCGCCAGACCGCGATGAGTGGCGCGCAGACGCTCGTGAACCAGATCAATGCCGCGGGTCAGCAATACGACGCTCTGCGCCAGAGCGTCAACACGCAGCTCACCAGCACCGTTTCGCAGATCAACAGCTACACGCAGCAGATCGCCCAGTTGAATGGCCAGATCTCCGCGGCCAGCACGCAAGGTCAGCCGCCGAACCAGTTGATGGATCAGCGCGATCTCGCGGTGTCGAACCTGTCGCAACTGATCGGTGTGAACGTCGTGAACAGCAACGGCAGCTACAGCGTGTTCATGGCCAACGGTCAACCGCTCGTCTCGGCCGGCAACAGCTACAACCTCGGCACGGCGCCTGCGACGGGCGACACGAGCGAACTGTCGGTGCAGTATCTCGGCCAGGCCGGCGCGAACCCGGCCGCCACGCCGCAAAATCTGCCCGACAGCAAAGTCACGGGCGGTGCGCTCGGCGGTCTCCTCGCGTTTCGCAGCCAGACGCTCGATCCGGGCGAAGCACAGCTCGGCGCGATCGCGGTGAGCTTCGCTTCGCAGGTCAATGCGCAGAACAGTCTCGGCGTCACGCTCTCCGGCGCCCAGGGTGGCGCGCTGTTCTCGGTGGGCAGCCCGACTGTCTACGCGAATACGCAGAACACCGGCAATGCGTCGCTGAACGTCTCGTTTGCGAATGCCGCGCAGCCGACCACCGGCGATTACACGCTGGCCTATAACGGCACCACTTACACGCTGACCGACAATTCGAGCGGCAGCGTAGTGGGCTCGGCGACTAATCTGAGCCAGCCGATCAACGGCCTGAATTTCTCGACCACCGGCACGATGAACGCAGGTGATTCGTTCACGGTAGAACCGACCCGCGGCGCGCTGAACAGCTTTAACACCGCGACCACGGACCCGTCGGCG
>NZ_JAQQCH010000026.1:0-102201 GCF_046030555.1 Paraburkholderia sediminicola
CGCAACGCCACGCTGTCCGCAGGTTCCGCAACCTGATTGGGTTCGTGTAACGACAAAGCAAGCTCCTGTGCGGCAAGGGCAAATCAACAGAAAGATCACCAGGAGGCAGGCGAAAAGCGGACATAAAAAAACCCGCCTCGTGGGGCGGGTTGATGTCGCTGCTATCAGACGCGCGCTAACCCACCATTCGATGAATGGTGCTAATAATCAGCGCAATACGGATGTCGAGGCAGTTCATGCGGTTGATCTTCGTTGAGTTGGCGGCCTTTGTCAATCCCTGTTCGTTACGTCGGGCAACGTCGCCTGTGAGCCGTGCGACGGCGGCGATGTCTCGCCGTATTGCTAACCACTGCAGCAAACGGTGTAGTACCCGGCGCGGTAAAGGGAAACGCTGAGGGAGGCGCGAAGGGAACCGCAAACTCACGGTTGCGGCACTTTCACGACCCGCAAGCCAGGATTCGGCGCAACGGTTTCACGCCGCGTACTCAGCACTCTTTCGCGCAGAAACAGGTCGAACTGCGCCATCACCGCATCACGGGCAGCGCGTGAAAAGAGCGCGTGATCCACCTTGCCGACGACCTTCGCGGTGATGTTCCTCAGCTTGCCGAGCTGCGTGCCGTTCGGTCCGAAATGAATCTCCAGTTGGTCCAATCCCTCGTCGAGCGGACCGTACATCAGCGAGGTTTGCACACCCTTGCGCTCGAGTTCCAGCGCGATTCTGCGGGCCGCGCCAGCTGGCGTCGACAGCCCGAAGAGTCGCTCGAGCGCCCTGCTGGCGCGCGCGGTGATGCGCGCGCATAGGCGGCGCGCGAGTTCGGCACTGATCGCGCGGCCATTCACCTGTCCGGTCAGAAGCCGCAGCCATTTGCGTGGATTGCGCATTGCACGCCGGTAGACGACGCTCGACGCCACGTGCTGCGCGCCGGGTCGCGTTTGTGCTCCACCCCACACGAACAGCGGCGGATTGACGGCGGCGCAACCCACCACGCCGGGATGCGTGAGCGCCGTATGAATGCTCACATACGCACCTGTGCAAACGCCGAACATGACGGTTTTCGGATAGCCGGCCGCTGCTAGCCAGTCGACGCCCGAGCGAGCGTCCGAGACTGCATATTGGGCGTACACCCTATCGAGCGTCAGCGCTTCGTCGCGGCGCAGACTATCGCCGAGACCACGGAAGTCCATGCGCAGCGATGCGATGCCCTGCCCCGCGAGATGCCGCGCCATGAGCACCGCGAAACGGCCGTCGCCGATCCGGTGCACGCCGCCCGTGTTGACGAACAGTACCGCCGGCGCCCCTTCAAGCGCGCGCAATGGCTGACAGAACACCCCTGCGTAGTGCCCGCCATCGAACACCACGGGCACCTCCTGACCGTGTTCGAACTCGATCCGCGCCGTCGCTGCGCAGCCCAGCAGCTCAACCGCCGTCCCGGTCGCTGTGACCGCCTTTGCGCCCAGCCATTCGAGCACGCTGCCGAATGCCTGGGCCGGCGGCTCGCTATAGCTAGGATCGAGCAGGAACCTGCTGTACTCGCTGAAAATCTGCAGGTCAGCTTGAGCGCCCTGAGCCTGATAATGCATGGCCAGCCGCTTCAGACGCGCACTTTCGCCCAGCTCCTGCAGCAGCACACGCCGCGCGGGACATTGCGTGCCCTGCTCGAGGTCGACCTTCGCGAGCATCTCGAGTGAGTCGGGATAGAGACGGAAGCCATGCGCACCGATCGTTTCCGCGGCCTCGGCATCGAGGGTGACCCCAAGTGATTTTTGCGCACTAAGCCAGCTTTGATGCTGGATTTCCAACTCGCGGATGTAGTTCTTGCCCGAACTCAGCGGCAGGAGCAGCACGAGATTCTCGACATCGCCCAACTCTTCGGCGGCCAACGCCGCGAGCGTAGCACCCAGCCGAAGCCCGCATAAGCTCAGGCGCGTCACGCCGGTTTCGGCGCGCAGCCACGCTGCGGCTGCCTTGATGCTGTCGAGCCACACGCGCAAGCGCTGCGGGTCTTCTTCGCTACCGCTCGAATCGCCAGTGCCGGGGTAGTCGAAGCGCAGCGCGGGCATGCCGTGCGCGGCGAGCGCCTCGGCAAATTCGCGCCAGCCGTGATACGTGCACAGTGCTTCGTAGCCGAACGGATTGCATAGCAACACAGCCATTTCCGCCTGGGTGTGGACTGGTCGGTGCAACCATCCGAAACAACCGTCGAATGTTACCGGCATCATGGTGGTCGGATTCGTCATGATCTGTCGCTGCAACGCCACTTCAGGTTCGCGGCGCAAGCGATTCCTCCGGCACGAGGTGCGCAATCGTGCGCGCGAGGGATTCGATGCTCTGAAACAGATCGTGGGTAATCAGTGCGGCCGGAATTTCGATGGCGAATTTTTCTTCGATGGCCATCATTATGCGAACCGAGCCGAGCGACGACAAACCTGCCGCGTAGAGATCGTCGTGATCGACCAGCGAGTTGACCGGTACGTCGAGACAGGCAGCCTCTTGAAGAATGCTGCGCACGTAAGTTTTCATTTGATACCCCGAAAATCTGAATTTTTAGCTACAGCATCGATGCATCGATTCAAAAGCGCACACACGGATGCACCGTCATCCATGACCTGGTCCAAAACACTCGCTAACGCGAGGAAATCGTCGGCATTTCAAAACAATATTTCGTTATACCGATCATGTTCGTTCATGAAAATCAGGCGACCGCATTGCTGCTTGCACAGCATTCGGCGAGCGCCTTTCTGTCGATCTTGCCGTTCACATTGAGTGGCAACGCGTCGAGCATCACGATTCGCTGTGGTAAGGCATACACGGGCAATCGCTGACGGCACGCCTGCAGAATCTGCAACGCGCTGCCTTGCGCGTTGGTGACGAAGGCAATCAGGCCACCGGCACGGCCCGCATCGTCGACGGGCCAGGCGACCACCGCGCAAAGCGCCGCATGACTGCATGCCTGCACGACATGCTCGACTTCTTCGAGCTCGATCCGGTTGCCGCGAATCTTGATTTGCGTGTCCAGCCGCCCTTGAAACACAATGCCCTGCCCGGCTACTTCGCGTGCGGCGTCCGAGCTTCGATACCAGCGCTGCGAGCTATGACCCGGATAACTCGTCGAAACGAAGTGGCAATTGCCCGATTCGTTCGGTGACAGATAGCCCGCGGCCAACTGCGGTCCACCGATCAGCAGTTCACCGCTTTCGCCGGGTGCGACCGGCGTAAGCGCGGCGTCGACGATCAACAACTCCATCCCGGGCAATGCGGCCCCGAGTGGCATGACCGCATGCTGCGGGTCGTCCGCAAATTCCGGTGTGACTTCGAAAGCGGCACAGGCCACCGTCGTTTCGGTCGGCCCGTACATATTCAGCACACGGCTGTTCGGCGCGGCGCGCAACCACGCCTGTACCAGCAAACGCGGTAACGGCTCACCGCCGAACTGGGTGACACGCACGCTCGGAAATTCGTTCGCCGCCAGTTTGCGAAACTGCTGCATGAAGCCGGCCACCGAAGGCACGCTGCTCCAGTGGGTGATCGCATGTTCCTTGATGAATGCCGCGTTGTAGATCGGCTCGACGGTCTTCGGCACATACAGACAGCCGCCGTTTGCCCAGCACACGAACATATCGTGTACCGACGGATCGAAGGTGAGCTCGCATAATTGCGCGTAGCGCGCGCGAGGAACCCTGCCCAGCAATTGCAGCTGCCCTGTCACGTAAGCGTTGGCGTTGGCGTGCGAGATCGGTACGCCTTTGGGTGCGCCGGTCGAACCGGACGTGAAGAGAATGTAGGCCAGATCGTGCGGTGCGCGTAACGCAGGCGCTTTTGCAACAGATGAGTCCGGATGGAGCCTGCCCCGCGCACCGGCGGCAGAGACTGACGCCGCGCTCGTCCCCTGGACATCTTCAGCGGCCTGCACGCCTTCACCATCGAGCAGCAAAATCCGTGGGCAGTCGTCGAGCAGCGACAACGCTTCTTCGAGTAAGGCCGTGCAACGCCGATCGACCACCAGCAGCGGCGCGCCCGACTGTTCGATCACAGCCGCAATGCGCGCGGCGGGCACATTGGCATTGAGCGGCACATAAGCGAAACCGGCCTTCAGTATCCCCAGCAGACCGGCGTAGGCGGCCACGCTGCGATGTGCAAACAACAGGCAGCGCCCCGGGCGGCCGGCCGGCATTGCGTCTGCCAGACTGGCTGCAATCCGGCGCGCCCGCGATGCGATCTCACCGTAGTAATAGAGGCGTTCATCGACCCATAGCGCGGGACTATCCGGCTCGCTCGCGGCAGTGTCGAAGAAGAAGGAGTCCAGCATTGACAGCCTCAGTCCGTTGGGCATTGAACCGGCACGCGCATCGGCCTATCCGGACGGGCGCGAGAACAACTGCCGGTCATGCCGAAAGCACGCCGCGGGGCAGCAGAGCTACCCGGTGGCGCGCTGCGTTGTAGCAGAAGAGTTTCAAGAAAGATCCGCGGACGACACTGAGGAGTAGCAGTGTTCTCACGCGATATCGCGTGGGAACACTGTCGTCCAGGGCTTCGTAAGGATCATAGAATCCGGCAGAGCCGGTATATGTGCGATACCGCTCTCAACAGACGAATGAGGGTATGCAGGACAGACGCGCCGCTGCTCCGGCGACGCGCTTCAAACAGATGTGCTAATCACGCACGCCGCTTTGCTTCCTGAAGGCGTCCAGCATGCGCCGCTCCAGCGCGTTGTAATCGCGGCCGAAGTGATGATCGCCCGACGTGCGAATTACCGTGATGCCGGTGTTGGTAAGCGCCGGGCACAGCGTGTCTTTCTCGTTCTCACCATAGAAGCACTGCACGATTGCGGGCGGTACGCGCGTCAATTCCGGCTGTACCTTCAAGGCTTTATCGCTCGCCGGCATACCGAGCCAGCCACCCACGCGGATCTGGAAATCGGCATCCGGCGCGAAGCCGAGCAGCGCAATCAGCGACACTTTCGCGCGCAGCGCTTCAGGCAGGCGGTTATACGCGAACGGCATCACGTCGGCGCCAAACGAATAGCCGACGAGCGCAATGTGTTCCGCATGCCAGCGCGCCCCGTAGGTTTGCATAATGCGCGCCAGATCGCGGCTCGTCTGCGCCGGCGTCTTTTCGCTCCAGAAATAGCGCAGGCTGTCCACACCGACTACCGAGACGCCGTCTTTCTGCAAGGCGAGCGAGATGGTCTTGTCGAGATCGCGCCAGCCGCCGTCGCCGGAAATCACGATCGCCATGAGACCGTTCAGATGCGCGGCCGGCAATTCGATCAGCGGCAGGTCGGAGACGTCGTCATCATTCGTCGACGCCGTTTGCAAATGCGGCGTGACCATGGCAACGAGTCGCGTGCGATCGCCGTTGCCGGGCGTCGCCTTTTCGACGAAGCCAGGCACCTTGTCGCGGATGATCGTCGGGTCCGGCGGGCACGGTTGAAAGCGCGGATCCAGATCGCGCTCCGCATCCACCGAGACCGCGCCGGCAACCGTATTCGACGGTGCCTGTTCAAGCACATGCATCGCGAGCGTCGCGCCCTGCCCCGTCCCGGCGACGATCGGCGCGAAATAGCGGCTCGATTGCGATTGCCGTTCGAGTTGATGGCTCAAGGCCTCAGCATCGCCCACCAGTTGATGACAGGCTTCTTTTTTCGCACTGAGGTTGGCCACATAGCGGGCCGTATCCACACCTACGGTCAACGCGCCGGCCTTGGCGAGCGCATCGGCGGTTTGCTGGTCGGCTGCGCTCCAGCCGGTTGCCGGCGAGTAAAGCACCACGAAACCGCGCAAGGGTCCGGCCGGCTGGGTCACCGTCACGTCGCCATAACGGCCGCCGGACACGGTAGTGGTCGCAGCAAAGGCAGCCGCGCTGCCAATAACGAGGCTCGCCGCAGCGGCGAGCCTGAAAAACGAATGCAATGTCATGAACGCCGGCCTCCTGCCAGCAATGACAGGTCCGCGAGCGTGAAAAACACCCCCATCGAACCCGACGCCGCGAGATAGCGCGGCTCCCAATGCGGCTGGAACTTACTCTTGAAAGCGCGCAGTCCGCGGAAGTTATAGAAGTGGCCACCGAAGCGCCACACGATACCCGCCAACCGATGCCAGCGCGACGCGAGTGGCGTCGGCTGCATGCCGGAGAGCGGTGCGATGCCGAGACTGAGCGAGCGGAACCCTGCCTGCTTCAGATGCAACGCCAGTTGGGTGAACAGATATTCCATCGCATACGGCGACGCGCTTTCCACGTGCCGCATTACGCCGACCGTCGCTTCGGTGTTCATGTCGGTCGTCATGAAAGTCACAAAAGCGGCCGGCTCGCCGTTCTGGCGTACCAGCATCACGGATTGCGCGGCAAGGTATTCGTCGGTAAACGCGGCCACTGAAAAGCTCTTTTCACGCGCGTCGCGGCTATCGAGCCAGCCGTCGGAAATCTCGCGCAGCGTTTCGAGCGACGCCGGCACATCGGCCTGATCGATCACTTCGACGGTAAAGCCATCACGCTCGCCACGTTTGAGCGCATAGCGAAGATGCGCGCGATGCGAGCCCTTCAGGTCGAAATCGTCGAGCACCACGTGGGCTTCTTCGCCGAGCTTCATTAGCGTGAGGCCGGCGTCGAGATAGAGCGGCAGGGCGTTGGCGCGCACCTGATAGAACGCCGCACGGCCGCCGTGCGCATGCGCGAGCGCGACGAACTTGCTGATCAAACCGGCCCACTCCTCGCGCGGTCCGACCGGATCGTGAAGCGCGGCCCACGTGCGGCCATTTTTCGCGTACATCAGGAAGGCTTGGCGCGACTCGGAAAAGAGAAAGCTCTTGTCGCCCATCAGGGCGAGACCGGCGTCGCTACGCTCCTGGGCGCGTACGATGCGCGCCGCGTCCCGCAAATCTTGCGGCGCGGGCATGACGAATCGGCCCGCCGCCGGACGCAGCAACTGCCAGAAAGAAAACGTGGCGGCGAACAGACTCGCGGCCAGCGTCGCGCGCAGCGCCCGCGGCGCGCGTTCGTCGAAAGCGAATTGCCACCACAGGTCTTGCGTATACGGCACGTCGCGAAACGCAAACAGCATGACCCACACGGCCAGCATCAGCACCATCGCCACCGACACCAGCCAGCCCGCCGTAAAGCGCTCGGCGAACAGCGACGAATGACGGTTGAAACGGCGACGCGTGGACAGCAGCAGCGCGATCAGCATGCCGAGCACGCCCGCTTCCACGAACGCAAGCCCTTTGGTCAGCGACAGCGCGAGGCTTAACACCGCCAGCAGCAAGGTCACCCACCACGCGGCATCCAGACGCCGCAGCAAACCGCGCGCGACGAACAACAGCAGCACGCCGAGCACGCTGCACAACATCTGCGAGCTTTCGAGCACCCACAGCGGCAGCACGTCACGCAGAATCAGAATGCGTTGCCAGAACGCCGGCGTCGCGCTGGAAATCACCAGCATGCCGCCGACCACGAACGTGACAAGGCTCAGAAACAGCGGCGCGAGTTTGTACGCGCCCGCCGCATGACGCAGCGGCAAACGGCTTTTCAGCGCGCGGCCTTCGAAACCGGCGAGTAGCGCCGCCGAGACGATCAACGGGACGCCAAAGTAAATCGCACGATAGGCGAGCAGCGCCGCGACCATCTGATGCGTTTCCACGCTGCCGTTCAGCGTGAACACCATCGCTGCTTCGAACACGCCGACGCCGCCAGGCGTGTGGCCGATCATGCCGAGCAGCATCGCGGCGGCATAGACGGTGATGAAGGTCACGAAGCCGACGTCCGCATGTGGCAGCAGCGCCCACAACGCGAGACCCGCGGCCACCACGTCGAGCACGGCGAGGGCCACTTGCGCGACCAGGTCGCGACGCGCCGGGATATCGAACGACAACCATTGCCAGCGTGTGCGGATCGGGCGTGTGTCGGGACGGCAGGCGGCCGCCCCGAGTCCGAGCGCGACGAGCAGCGCCGCGCCGCTCCAGCGCAGCGTGGGCGGCGCGAGATGCAGCATCGTCGCGAGACGGTCGGCGAGGCACACCATGCCGAGCGCCGTCATCAGCACCAGCGCGAGCGCCAGCGAAACACTCGTAAAAACCGTCATGCGGCCGATCTGTGCGGGTGTGACGTTCGACACGCCGTACACGCGGGCGCGCACGGCGCCCCCCGTCAACGCGCCGAAGCCAGTCGCATTGCCGAGCGCCGAGCCCGCGGTCGCACCGATCCACAGCGCCGCGCGCGGCACTGCCGCGCCCAGGTAGCGCAAGCCGACCGCGTCGCGGCCGACCAGCGCGATATAGCTGAGCGTGGTCGCGCCGAGCGCAGCAGCCCACTCGCCCGCCGTCAGGTGACGCAGTTGGCGCATAACCGAGCGATAGTCGACCGCTTGCGAGAGATGTTGCAAGACGAGCAGCAGCAGCCCGCAAATGACGAGCGCGAGCACGGGCGAGAGAACGCTTCGCTTGCCAAGTGTCTTCGATGCACGGACGAACATCGCGCCTAGCAGGTCGAATTTATTGTTATAGCGGTGGAACATGGTCAATGCGGGCCTTGCGTAGAGCTGTCGCGGCGACGGGTCGTCTGCCACGGCGTCGCCTTACTTCGGCGATTACAAATGGATAACGGCAAAGCGTTAAAAAGGTTGACAGTGTTAGTCAAGGTCAACCAATTTGTCGGGTTTTAACCTGGACCGGCAATTGACGTAGAACGCGTTGCGCGGCGTGACAGAGCAATATGCGTCGATAAAACGGTCGATATTGCCGATTGACTTGCCGTGCTGATGAGGACCGCTGCGCTCGACAAGGGGTCGGATTTTAAACGTTTATTGAAGATTCGGAGATAAAGATTCGGTATCGCGTGAGTCGTGCAGGATCGCGCACCGTTTTAAAGGACGACTGACTCCATCAAGGTTTCTGCTTCGCGTGCCGTAATTGAGAGCAAGGGCACGGCGAAATGTTGAATCTCTCCGCGCGAAAACCGGTACTTGAAGGGGAACGATGATGGCAGATCAGGATTGGGTGATGGCCGGTATCTATCTGGTGGCGCTGGTGTCGACAGCGATTTTGATGAGCGCGCTATCCGCGCGAACGGCCAAAGTGCAGCGCGCCGTGGCGTCACGTACCCGCCAATAACGCACGAGCCGGCACGGACAATCCGAACCCCACTGTGAACGGCACGGGCGCCGCGCGTGCCTGCGATCCAGAGGGGGCCCTCCAGCGCCCTGAGACGGTTTGATGCTCTAATCGATGACGATGCATCGATTCCGAAGCATGCTTGCCTCAGGACAGGAGACACGGATTGACGAACGAACAACAGCTCGAGCGCTGGCTCGCACGCGAGCAGGAAGTATTGGCGATACTTAACGCCGGCCCGGGCCCTGGCGTTGCGCGCCCAGAACAGGTGGCGGGCAAGACCGGCCTGGAAGTCATGCAGGCAATGATGAACGCGGAACTGCCCTACGCCGCGATCGCGCGCACACTCAACTTTACGATCGTCGAAGTCAGTGCGGGACAGGCGGTGTTTCAGGGCACCCCGCTCGCGCAGCATCTGAATCCACTGGGCACCGTGCATGGCGGCTGGATCGCCACCCTGCTCGATTCCGCACTAGGCTGCTCGGTGCATACCTTGATGCCGCCAGGCCGTGCCTACACCACCGCCGAGCTAAGCGTGAATTACGTGAAAGCCGTGACGCCGCGCGTGCAACGCGTGCGTGCCGAGGGCAAGGTGATTCATTGCGGACGGCAACTGGCGACGGCGGAAGCTCGCCTTGTCGGCCCCGACGGCACGCTCTATGCGCATGCCACGACGACCTGTCTGGTGTTCGAGATTCCTAGCCGGTGACACACCAGCTATTTGACTAGCTGACTAGCCCGTTTACTGCGGACGACGGTGCGCTTCAGCGATCACCGCGCAGTTTTGCAGATGCAGATTGAGCGCATGCAGAGCCAGTGCGCGGATCTTGCCCAGCCACGTGGTGTTAGCAGCGTTAGCAGTGCGGGCGGTAGCGACGTTGGAAGCAGTGTTCATGGTGGACTCCTGTATAGGGTTTATACCTAGGCAATAACCCGATTATAGCCGTCTCATGCCGCGCCGCAACAAATATCAATAATGTCCTCCGGGTGTTGTGCGACGGTCACATCCGGAACCCGACCAATCTCGAAAAAGGGAAGCATCAGCCGCGCGCTATTAACCATCCGCACCGTACAGGTGCAATAATGGCCCCTTTGCCTGCGGCTCTCTGCCGCAGGCCGATCGCCCGCCCGCGCTCCCATGACCGTCGTCCAGAAAGCCCTGATTGCGCCCCTTATCGTCGCATGTGCGATGTTCATGGAAAGCGTCGATGCGAACGTGATCGTCACCGCGTTGCCCGCCATGGCACGCGACTTCGGGCGCGATCCGGTCACGCTGAAAATCGCGGTGACGAGCTATGTACTCGGTCTCGGCGTGTTCATCCCGGTATGCGGCTGGCTCGCGGACCGCTTCGGCGCGCGCACGATTTTCCGCACCGCGATCGGCATCTTCGTGACCGGCTCACTCTTGTGCGCTGCGTCGAACTCGCTGGCCACCTTCACCCTCGCTCGTTTTGTGCAGGGCGTCGGCGGCGCGATGATGGTCCCGGTTGGGCGGATCATCATCTTCCGCGTGGTCCACAAGTCCGACTTCATTCGCGCGATGAACTATCTGAGCGTTCCCGCGATGCTCGGACCGGCCGCCGGGCCGCTGCTCGGCGGCTTCATCACGACCTATCTGCACTGGCGTCTGATCTTCTTCATCAACGTGCCGATCGGCATTCTCGGCATCTATCTGACCAACCGGCACATCGCCAATACGCGCGAACCGGACCCCGGGCCACTCGACTGGATCGGTTTTTTTCTGTCGGCAGCGGGCGCGGTGCTGCTTCTGCTCGGACTGTCGCTAGTCGGTGGTGAACTCATGTCGAATCGGGACGCGTTCGGCATGTGCGCGAGCGGCGCAGTGCTGCTCGTGGGCTACGTCCTGTACGCGCAACGCGTCAAACTCCCCTTGCTCGATCTGCGCTTTTTCAAGGTACCGACGTTTCAGGCGAGCGTGCTCGGCGGCTCGCTGTTTCGCATCGGCCTCGGGGCGTTGCCGTTTCTGCTGCCGCTGATGCTGCAGGAGGGACACGGCATGAGCGCGTTCGAGTCCGGCCTGATTACCTGTGCGTCCGCGTTCGGCGGCATGTTCATGCGTACGGTCGCTTCGCGCGTGCTGCATCGCTTCGGTTTCCGTTCGGTGCTGGTGGTGAACGCGGCGCTGTCGGGCATTTCCATCGCGGCGTGCGGACTGTTTTTCCCCGGCACGCCGACCTGGATCATCTGGTTCGTCGTGTTGCTCGGCGGTTTCTTCCCCGCGCTGCAGTTCACGAGTCTCAACTCGCTGACTTACGCGGAAATCGCCAGCCGCGACGTGGGCCGCGCGACGAGTCTCGGCAGCGTCGTGCAGCAGATGTCGCTCGGCCTCGGCGTGACCGTGGGCGGTATCGTGCTGCAGATTTCGCGCGTGCTGCATGGACATCCGAGCATCATGTGGTCGGATTTCTGGCCCGCGTTCCTGGTGGTGGGCTTGTGCTCGTTCGCGTCGATCCCCGTAACGCTGCGCATGCCGCATCGCGCCGGTGAAGAGATCGCGCGAGGCGGTCGCGGGTAAAGTGCCGCCCCGTCGATTCTTCTATCGGATCAGCGCCGACCATCAAGCGGACTGCGGCCGCCGGCCGCATTAGCCAGCCGCCCATGCGGCGAGCGTGTCGCCGAAACCACCGCGTGCGCGGCTCATCGTGCGCGCGCTGGTGATCACGCGCGGGGCGGCGCTCCACGCGATGCGGGCACCCGTCGCGATCAACCGGTCGACGAGCGCGACGTCTTCGCTGCACGTGAGGGGTGGGAAACCGCCGGCCCGTCGATACGCGTCGGCCGAGACGCCGAGATTCGCGCCGTGCACGTGTCGATGACCGTCCGCGTCCACATAGGTCTTGCGAAAATATTCGCGCACGCTGTGCGGATGAGCACTCCACTCGTCGACGGCAATCGAGCCGCACACCGCATCTGCGTCCAGCGACAACTGCGCGACCAGCCAACCTGGCGACACGCGGCTGTCGGCGTCGGTGAAGGCAAGCCAGCGGGCGCCGTCCGCCAGCAACAGGTCAGCCCCCGTCGCCCGCGCGATGCCGACATTGCGCGCCTTCAGGCTCAGCGTCTCGACGCCGTAAGCGCGCGCGATCGCGCCGGAAAAATCGCTGCAGGCATCGAGCACGATGACGATCCGCACCGCTTCGCCGGCCAGACCATCGTGCCGCGAGGCTTCGATCAACGCGGCAAGACACGGCGCCAGCAACGCCTCTTCGTTATGCGCCGGAACGACCACGCCGATCATCGGAGCCCCTCGCGTTGCGCCACCGAACGCGCATCGCGCGACCATACGTCGATCAACAGATCGGCTTCGTCGTGATGCGCGAGACGCGAAAGGCCGCAGCGCGCATCGAACAACGCGTGGGCGGTGTCGGCGCTCTCCAGCGCCTCGGCAAACGGACGGCGCCAGTGGCACGCGAGCAGCGTGCCGTCCGGCGTGAGCGATGCTGCGATTCGCGCGGCCAGCGTCTCGAGGTCGGCTGCATCGAGATAGTAGGCAAATTCGCTGATCACGATCAGGTCGAACGGTCCCGCCTCGGTCGGCCATTCGTGCGGCACCGTGCGTTGTTCAACGCGGACCTGCGGCATATCGGCAACACGTTCGCGTGCAAGACGCACCGCTGTTTCGTGCAGATCGGCGGCGAGCAGCGCGTCGCAACGGGTCGCCAGTTCGGCTGTCAGTTCGCCAATCGCGCAGCCCGGCTCGAACGCGTTGAGATAGCGGGGACGCGGCAGCAGTGCGAGCGTGAGCGAGCGCTTGCGGCGCTCGTACCAGCCTTCGCGCAGATTCCACGGGTCGTCGCTGCTTGTGTAGAGTTCGTTGAAGTACGCCGCTGTCGAAGACATATCAGCAGCCCTCCCTGTCGTGCATCAGAGCATCCACGGCGCACCTCCGGCAGCGGCGTTGCAGTCGAACTTTGCCTTGACGGTCAACTCGCCGAGTGCGGCAAGATCGCGTTCGGCATGGCTCTGCCGCAAGAACACCGGCAGGTCGGCCAGCGCACGGGCAAAGTGCGCATCGCGGCACAGCGGACCGGCGCCGAGCGAGCGCGTCGCATGACTCATCACCGCAGTTGCCGCTTCTTCAACGACGAGGCGCGCGCGCATGGCTGCTCGCTGCGAATCGGCTCGCGGGTTCGCGTCGATATGAGCGGCGGTTTCGCGCAGCACCGCGGCGGCGCTTGCTAACGCAACATCGACCGCGCCAAGGTGGGCGTTGCGATGCGCGTCGGCGCGTTGGGTGGACGCCGCACGCAGCCTCCGGCCGATCTGCGCGGCGGCGCCATACCAGCACGCGGCAATGCCAGCACCGCCATGCCAGAAACCAGGCCGGCGCACATATGCATGCGCCGCACCCACGAGCGTGGCCGGCGTCTGATCGAAGGTGACGTCAGCGCTCGCCGTGGACTGCATGCCGACCGCTTGCCACGTCGACAGGTCGATCGAAATCGACGCGTGATCCATCGCGACGGCAGCCAGCACCGGTTCGTCGTCAAGCCATGCGGTGACGAGCGCGTGACTGACTACGCCCGCTCCCGAACACCAGGCTTTCGTGCCGCTTAGCTGCAGTTGCCCGGCATTACCGGGACGCACCTCACGCCGGCTGGCCCGAACACGCGCATCAGGCGGCTCCGCGGCCCACACGCCCCAACGACTGTCAGGGGACGGCGTGGGGCCACGCAACTCGGCGAGAATCGCCAGCGCATCGGTATGCCCTTCGAACAGTTTGACGAGACCGAGATCGCACGCCGCAACCGCGGCGAGAGCACGCCATCGCGCCAGCGTCTGCCCCTGCCCGGGCAATGGCATGAAGGGCAAACGGTCGTAGCCCTGTTCGACCAGCGTGCGCAGAACATCGCCCAGCGCGGCGGGATCGGCCGCATCGAAACGCGTGTCATGCAGAAAATCTTCGAGCGGCCTGGCGGAGCGCACAGCCTGCTGCGCGACAGGTGCCGCATGAGGATCGCGAGTGTGGATTCTGCTGACTTTTTCCGGCCGCCGCGCACTCACGCCGGCCGCACGATCACGCGTATCGAGCATTGCGCCTCCCTGGAACTGTTCGATCTAGGCGCGCGGACTTTCGATAGCCGCAGCGCGTGCAGACAAACAGCAAGCGGCGTGCCTCAGGCATCGAACGCCTGGAGGCACGCAATGGTTCAGGGGATAGAGCGCGCTGAGGATCGCGGCATGCAGCGCCGCGGGTTGAAGGAAGCTCGCCTGGGACCGTTAGCCGGCACCGTGCTGCTGGCGCCGGGCCTCCGCCTGCGCCAGCAACGCGTCGAACAACGCGAGTTCCACTGGCTTGACGAGATGGGCGTCAAAACCGGCCGCCCGCGTCTGTTCGCGATCGCTTGCATGACCGAAGCCCGTCATGGCGGCGAACACGGTACGGGCCAGCGCGGGCATTTCGCGCAACGCCGCCAGCGTCGCGTAACCGTCCATTTTTGGCATGGCAAGGTCGATCAGTGCAACATGGGGCGCGAGGCGCGGCGCGGCTTCGAGCGCCTGCGCGCCGTCGTAGGCAATGCGGACTTCGTGGCCTTTGAGTTGGAGCAGCATGGCGAGGCTGTCGGCGGAGTCCCGATTGTCGTCCACCAGCAGGATACGCAACGGCGACACCGCGTTTGCCGCAGCATCAGCCTGATCGGACTGACTTTCGGCGGGCGCCTCGGCCAACGGCAGACTGAGCGTGAACGAACTGCCACAGCCTTCTCCCTCGCTGCTCGCGATGATGCTGCCGCCATGCAGTTCAACCAGCGATTTGCACAATGTGAGGCCGATGCCGAGGCCCCCTTCGCCGGCGCTCTGCTTATCTTTCTCCTGGACGAATAACTCGAAGATCGCATCGAGCGAACGTACGGAAATGCCGCGGCCATGGTCCCGCACTTCCAGCACAGCCATGCGATGATTGAGACGTCCGAAGATCTCGATGCGGCTATTGAACGGCGAAAACTTCGATGCGTTGTGCAACAGGTTTTGCAGCACCTGCACGAGCCGCGTCGTATCGCCGTCGACGATAAGCGGGTCGGCCGGCATGTGTTGCACCACACTCTGCTCGCGTGCATCGGTGAACGGCCGCGCGGCTTCGATCGCGCGCACCACCACTTCGGCCAGATCGACGCGCGCGACGCGCAAATCGACCTTATCCGACATGATGCGGCCGACGTCGAGCAGATCGTCGACCAGACGTGTGAGATGGGTGACCTGACGGTCGATCATATCGCGCGAGCGCGCCAACGTCGGACTCAATCCCGCTTCGAGTTGCATCACCCCAACCGCGTTGCGCACCGGCGCCAGCGGATTGCGCAACTCGTGGGCGAGGGTCGCGAGAAATCTGCGCATGCGCTCGCCGGAGCGCTCCAGTTCTTCGCGTTCACGGCGCTCAGTCAGGTCGCGGGTGACCTTCGCGAAACCGCGCAGCTGGTTCGATTCGTCATACATGGCGGTGATGTTGACGTTGGCCCAGAAGGTCGTGCCGTCCTTGCGCACGCGCCAGCCCTCGTCTTCGACATGGCCGATCTGCTTCGCGATCGCCAGCTCGCGCACCGGTTTGCCGGCCGCCACGTCTTCGGGCGGATAGAAAGTCGAAAAATGCCGGCCGATGATTTCGTCGCGCGTATAGCCTTTGATGCGCGCGGCGCCCGCGTTCCAACTCACAATACAGCCATCCGGATCGAGCATGAAAATCGCGTAGTCTTTCACGCTGTCGACCAGCAGACGGAAGCGCTCCTCGCTTCGCCGCAATGCTTCCAGATACTCGCGCTGCGCGGTCAGATCGCGGGTAATCTTGGCGAAACCGGTCAGCAGCCCAGCCTCATTGCGCACCGCCGTGATGACCACATTCGACCAGAAGGTCGTGCCGTCTTTGCGAATCCGCCAGCCTTCGTCCTCGAAGCGGCCGGTAAGCGCGGCCTGTTGCAACTCGTAAGCCGGCCAGCCACGCTGCACGGCTTCGTCAGTGTAAAAACGGGAGAAGTGCGCGCCGATGATCTCGTGTGCCGCGTAGCCGTTCAGCTTCTGCGCACCGGCATTCCAGCTGACGATATGCCCGGTCGGGTCCAGCAGGAAGATTGCGTAATCCTCGATCGACTGGACCAGCGCCCAGTAATCGACCTCCAAGGGTGTGTTCGCACGGAGCGCAGGCGGCTCCTGAGCGGACCCGCCGTGACCGCTTGCGGAAGCGGCGCCTGTCTTGTTCATAGTGGGAAGAATCAAGTGGTTTGCCCAAAAGCATACACCGGCCTGTCTTCATATCCTCCTTGTTGTCCAACGTTACCCATTCGACAACTGAAAACGCCGTTTTGCCACCCCGTGCGCAGCAAACCCGGTACCTTGCAGGACCCTTAACCCGCCGCCCCGACCTTTTCCGCCAGCTTCGCGTCATAACTGGAATGGACATGGACCCGTTTCTTCTCCGGAAACGCATACGTATACGCCTTGCGTAGCGCTAACGATGCCTCATGAAAACCGGACAGAATCAGTTTCTGCTTGTTCGGATAGTTGGCAATGTCGCCGACCGCGAAAATGCCGGGCCGCGAGCTTTCGTAGTTGGACGTATCTACATCGACGCGACCGCCGTGGGTCGACAGATTCCATTTCGCGATCGGTCCAAGATCGGCGACCAGACCGTACAGCACGACGAGTTGCTCCGCTTCGAGCTGCGTTTCGCCTTCGATATGCCGCAGCGCGATCGATTTCAACGTATCGTCCTCGACACCAAGCCCCGAAATCGCGCCGACTATAAAGTCCATCTCGCCCGCCTCGACCGCCCGCCGCATCGACGCCACGCTCGAATCCGCCGCACTGAAGCCGTTGCGACGATGCACCAGCGTCACGCGCCGCGCGACCTGGCGCAATGCCAGCGCCCAGTCGAGCGCGGAATCTCCGCCGCCGGCCACCACCACCGTCTTGCCTGCGAAATCCGCGAGACGTGGCACGCTGTAGTGCACATGGCGCGACTCCAGCGGCACGGCTTCGGCCAGCGCCAGTTTTTGCGGGACGAACGCACCATTCCCGGCGGCTAGCAGAATCGCCGCCACATCGAATATGAGCCCGCGGTCCGTGCACACAGTCCAGCGCCCGTCGTCGCGCTGCTCGACCGACTCGACTCTCTGCTCGAGATGGATCGGCACATCGAACGGCTTGCATTGCGCCATCAAACGCTCGACCAGCTCGCGCGCGGTACATGACGGAATCGCGGGAATATCGTAGATCGGCTTGTCCGGATAGAGCTCCGTGCACTGCCCGCCGATCTTGTCGAGCGCATCGACAATCTGGCATGACAGGCCGATCACGCCCGCTTCGAAAGCGGCAAAGAGACCCACGGGGCCCGCGCCGATGATCAGAACATCGGAGCGAACCGGTTGCGAAAGCTGGTCTGCGGGGAGCGTCATTCGGGATCTCTTCTCGTCTGATAGGTCAATGAGACCCACCATACAGAATCGATCGAAACCCGGCAACGATGCCATTACAGGCGGTAAGGACGCTAGAGTCGCGGTCGTCCCCCGGTTTCGCCGATGGCCGGCAAGGACCTCTTTGAATAGATTAAATTTATGGAACTATAAAAAAACAACATTATTTTTATAGCCGGTGACTTCGTATAGTCGAGCCCAGTTCGAATACGCCCTACGCAAGGCGCCCTCCTTTCCCGCTACTGGACCACGATGAAACTACTCAAGTTCGCCCCTCTCGCGATCGCCGGCGCACTCTCCAGCGCCGCCCATGCGCAAAGCAGCGTGACGCTGTATGGCCTGATTTCGGCGGGCGTCGGCTATGCGACGAATCAGGGCGGCAAGAACGCGTGGCAGGCACTCTCGGGAACCAACCAGAATCCGCGCTGGGGGCTGAAGGGCGTTGAAGATCTGGGCGGCGGCACGACCGCGATCTTCCAGCTGGAAAACGGCTTTAACGTGATGAGCGGGACCGCGTCACAAAACGGCCGCGAATTCGGCCGCCAGGCGTTTGTCGGACTCGCCAGCAAGACGTTCGGTACGCTGACGTTCGGCCGTCAGTACGACACGGTGCACGACTACGTCGGCCCGGTGATCATCGCGAGCAACGGCGTCAACATCGGCGACAACGACAACGGCTATAACGACATTCGCGTGCAAAACGCGGTGAAATACGTGACGCCTGACTACCGCGGCCTGAAGGCCACGGCCGAATATGGTTTCAGCAACGCCACCGGTTTCGCCAACAACAATGCGTACAGCTTCGGCGCCGGTTACGAGAACGGCCCGCTGAAGTGGAGCGCGGTCTACGCGCAGTACAACAACCCGTTTAGCGCGACTAATCCGGACGGCGCGATTTCAAACGACTATGCCTCGTCGCTGCTGATCTTCGCGAAGAGCGCGCTGCATCCGGCGGCGTATGCGAGCAAGCAGCGCATCTTCGGCACGGGCGGCTTCTATACGGTCGGTCCCGCGCAATTTGCAGCGCTCTTCACCGATGTCCGCTACGATTATCTCGACGGTTCACATCTGCATTTGCAGAACTACAACCTGAACCTGAACTATCACGTGACGCCCGCGTTCATTCTCGGCGCGGCCTATGCGTTCACTGACGGCAAATACGATGTGATCAACACGAGCCCCAAATGGCATCAGGTCAATCTGCAAGCCGATTATTTCCTGTCCAAACGCACCGACGTCGCGTTGACGGTGATCGCGCAGCAAGCCGCTGGCGACGCGCAACACGCGCAGATTTTTGCCTACGCTCAATCCACCGGCATACGTCAGATGATCGCGACGGTCGGCATGCGCCACGTGTTCTGACCATGATGAACGTCTTCGATCCAACGCAAGACCGGCGCGCGTTTTTGCGCACGGCCATGGGACTGGCTGCGAGTGCGTCGGCGTGGCCGATGCTGGCCGCCGCGTCGGGTGCTGGCGGGGCGGATAACGCGGCAAGTGGCACGTCATCTTCGAATAGCGCGGCTCTGCAAAGCGGCGCGCGCCGCAGCGTGATCATCGATTGCGATCCCGGTCAGGATGACGCAATTGCCATCCTGTTCGCCCTCGGCGCGAACGACCGGCTCGAGGTGCGTGCGATCACGGCGGTCGCGGGCAACGTGCCGCTCAATCTCACCGAGCGCAATGCGCGCATCGTGCGTGACTGGGCCGAGCGGTCGCAATCTTTGCCGGTCTATGCGGGCTGTCCGCGCCCACTCACACGCGAACTGATCACAGCCGCCAATGTGCACGGCAAGACCGGCCTCGAAGGCGTGCCGCTGCACGAACCGTTCGCGCCTGTCGCGCCGCAACACGCGGTTGCTTTTCTGATCGACGCTTTGCGCGCGGCGCCCCCGCATAGCGTGACGCTGTGCGCGCTCGGACCGCTGACCAATCTCGCCACCGCGCTCATCGAAGCACCGGAGATTCGCAATGGCATCCGCGAAATCGTGCTGATGGGTGGCGCTTTCTTCGAACGTGGCAACATCACGCCCGCGGCCGAATTCAATATCTACGTCGATCCGCAGGCTGCGCAAGTCGTGTTCGCAAGTGGTGTGCCGATCGTCGTGCTGCCGCGCGACGTCGCCGTGAAAGCGATGATCACGCCGGCACGGATCGCGCCGATTCGGGCGCTCGGCAATCGCTGCGGCACGATGGCCGCCGACATCATGGCTGCGGAAGTCGCGTATCAGAAGGGACGCAAGGGTGTCGAAGAAGCCCCGATGTACGACCCCTGCGCGACGGGCTACCTGATCGAGCCGTCGCTATTCAAAGGACGCGAGGTCAACGTGATGATCGAGACAGTCGGCGAATGGACGCTCGGTGAAACGGTGGTGGACTGGAGCGGGCACAGCGGCCGTAAGCCGAACGCGACCTGGATCACCGAAGTCGACGCGGACGGTTTTTACGCCGCCTTGCGCGCCCGGCTCGCCACGCTGCCGTGAATCGGTGAAAGACTCGACAACGCTCATGCATCCAGCGCGCGTTGCGTCAGATATGCGCGGCGATCCACTCGCGGCACGCACGCACATGCGGGCCGCGATCGTCGCCAGCGAGCGAAATCAGCGCGATCGAACGGGTGACGGACGGCTTGTCGAGGCGCAACGCGATCAGTTCCGTGTCATGCAGATGCATGGTGTAGAGACTGGGCAGCACCGCAATCGCCAGACGGTTGCGCACCAGTTCGTACAACGGCTCCGTGTACTCGACGCGGTATGCAACCGTCAGTTGCAGACCTTCGGCTCCGCCGGTGCGCCGCAACGCATCGCTGACGCTACCGCGCACGAACACCGCCAGATCGCGGCCCACCAGCTTTGCCCACGCAAGGCTCTTCTTCTGCGCGAGCGGATCGTCGCGCCGCACCACCCCCACGATCTGATCCTCGAACAGATCCTGGTAGCGCAGCGCGGCTTCGCCGTCGTTATCCGCCGCGGTCGCATCGGGCTCGTGCACACCGACGCCGAAGTCGACCGCGCCCTGGCGCACGGCATCGATCAAGGCGGTGTTCGGCATGTCGTTCAGCGTGAAACGCAGCGACGGTTGGTGGGCACGCAACAAGACGAGCGCGGGCAACAGGCGCGCCGCTGCCGACGGAATCAGTCCAATGCGCACCGTCTGCACGCGTTCGGCGAAGGTGCTCGCCATATCGTCGAAGGTGCCGCGCGCCTGATTCAGCAGCCGCTCCGCGAGCGGCAGCACGCTGGCGCCCGCATGCGTGAGCGTCAGCCGATGCGCGGAACGCGCGAACAGCGGGCCGCCGAGCAGAAATTCGATCTGCCGGATCGCCGCGGTCAGCGCCGGCTGGGTCAAGGCGAGCGATTGCGCGGCCTGCGTGAAACTGCGTGCATGCGCAAGCGTGACAAAGTACTGGATTTGCCGCAGCGTGAGCGCGGGCAGCAGGGACGAACGGTCGGTCATGGAGTGCAATGCATCGACGCAATGCGCAGCAGTATAAATGGCGTAGTTACAGGATGAATCAATTGATCAATAACGAATCTTCAATGCCGACGACAAACAACCCGGCACCCGTCGCGCGCGGCGGGTGGCTCGAACGGCGTTTCGCGCTCGCTGAGCGTAAAACCAGCGTGCGTATCGAAACCATCGCCGGCATCACGTCGTTTCTCGCGGCCGCCTATCTGCTGGTGGTCATTCCGTCATTGCTGTCGGCGGGCGGCATGGATCGCGGCGCGGCGACCACCGCAACGATTCTCGTGTTCGTGCTGAGCACGGTATTGATGGCGCTGTATGCGAATCTGCCGTTTCTGGTGGGGCCCGGCATCGGTGGCTCGGTGATTCTCGGCATTACGCTCGCAGGCGAACACGTCGCATGGCAAACGGGTCTGGGCATTGCGTTCGTGTCCGGCGTACTGTTCCTGATCCTGACGCTGGTGGGCGCGCGCAGTCTCGTGGTGCGCCTGATTCCGGCGCAGATCAAACTCGGACTCGGGGCATCGATCGGTTTGTTCATCGCGGTGCTCGGCTTCCGTAACGCAGGGATGGTAGTCGCCAACGCGAAAACCAATGCGCTGGCACTCGGCGATTTCTCGCGTCCCGGCACCCTGGTCGCATTGATCGGGCTCGGCGCGGCGGTCGTGCTGCAAGGCCGCCGCGTTCCCGGCGCGATTTTGTGGGCGATCCTGATTGCAGCCGGCGCCGGTGTGCCGCTCGGCGTCACGCATATGCCCGCGTCGCTTCTGTCATGGCCGCATAGCATCGCGCCGATCGCGTTCAAGCTCGACATTGCAAGTGCATTGAGCGCGGCCGCGATCCCCTATCTGTTCGTGTTCTTCGCGGCGGAGTTTTTCTCGACGCTCGGCACCACGCTCGCCGTCGGCGCCAAAGCGGATCTGCTCGACGAAAACGCGAATTTGCCGAATATCAACCGGCCGTTTCTCGTCGATTCGATTGCCGCAACCCTCGGTCCGGTATTCGGCATTCCGGCACTCACCGCGCTGGTTGAATCGGCGGCAGGCGTTGAAGCGGGTGGGCGTACCGGTCTTTCCTCGCTCGCCGCGGCCGCGATGTTCGCGCTGATGCTGTTGTTCGTGCCGGTCGCGCTGGCCATTCCGAAAGAAGCGACTGCTCCGGCACTCATGCTGATCGGGCTGTCGATGTTCAGCACGATTCGCCATACCCATTTCGACGACTTCAGCGACTCGCTGCCCGTTCTTTCGATGGTGCTGCTCACGCTGATGTCGAACAGTTTCGGCACCGGCATCGCGGGCGGCCTGCTCTGCTACGTCCTCGTCAAGCTGCTCGCCGGACGTTTCCGTGAAGTACCGTGGGGCCTTTACGTGCTGGCCGTGCCGCTCGGCTATTACTTCTATACCGTGGTCAAACCGCATTGAGTTCATCACTTTAACTTTAGCGACCCAACGCAGCGGCACGTTTCATCCTGCATTTGCACTAAACTGAATTTGCGTCGAGTCTTACGCACTACCGAAAACCATACCGACATGAAAGAGACATTGGGCAACGTGCCCACATCGCGCCTCGGCATTACGCTGACCGACGCCCATCGCGCCTTCTTCACCGCCCTCCCGAAGGTCGAATTGCATTGCCACCTTCTGGGCGCGGTGCGTCATGAGACTTTCGTCGCGCTCGCCGAAAAGAGCAACGCGCCGATCGACCGCGAAGAGATCGACGCGTTCTATACGCGCGGCGAAAAACCCGTCGGCGTGCTGCGTGTGCTGCGCGCGCTCGACGAACATCTGCTCACGCATGCAGACGACCTGCATCGCATCGCCTATGAATATCTCGCCGATGCCGCCTCGCATCAGGTACGTCATAGCGAGTTCTTCTGGAATCCTACCGGCACGGTGCGCGTTTCGAAGATTCCCTATGCGGATGCGCAAGCGGCCATCGTCACCGCGATTCGCGACGCCGCGCGCGATTTCGGCATCAGCGCGCGGCTGATCCCGAGCATCGACCGCGAAGCCGATCCCGACGAAGCGGTCGCGCTGGTCGAATGGATGTGCGCGCATCGCGCGGACGAAGTGGCGGGCCTCGGTATCGACTATCGCGAGAACGACAGGCCGCCGGAGCTGTTCTGGAAGGCGTACCGCAATGCACGTCACGCCGGTTTCAAAACCACCGCGCACGCGGGCGAATTCGGCATGCCGTGGCGCAATATCGAGACGGCCGTCGACCTGCTGCAATGCGACCGGATCGATCATGGCTATACGATCGTCGACAACCCTCAATTGGCGGCTCGCTATGCAGAGCGCGGCATCGTGTTCACCGTGGTGCCGACCAACTCCTACTATTTGCGCACGCTCGCCCCAGAAGTCTGGGCCGAGCAGCATCCGATGCGGCGCATGCCGGGCATGGGCCTGAAAATTCACCCGAACACCGACGACCCCACGCTGCACAAAGTAACGCCGAGCGAAGCATGGCAATTGATGTTTAGCCACTTCGGCTTCAGCATCGCCGAGTTGCGGCAGTTCATGCTGAACGGCATCGACGGCGCATGGGTCGACGAAGCGACGCGACGCGCATGGCGCGCAGCGTGGGGCGCGGAGTTCGACGCGTTGGCGGCAGCCCTGCCCGCTTAAGCGAAACAGCGCCTCGGGTCACGCCACCCGCTCAGGCGCCGCCCGCGCGGCTTCATTCGCCGATCCACGACCCGCGCAAATCGCTGTCGTGCAGCAATTGCAGCAACGTGCCCGCCGGACGGCTTAGCCGTTTGGCGGCCAGCGCGATGAATTCCACCGAGGGCAGCGTCGGCAAACTGGCCGCGTTGAGCGGCGGCGCCAGGCCCCGCGCGGCCAGATACTGCGGACGAACCGTGATGCCGAGCCCGCCCCGCGCGGCGGCGATGCAGCCCGCATGACTGCTGCTCGTGCACACCACCTGCCAGCTGAAACCCGCTTCGGCAAGTGCATCGAGCACCACGGCGCGCGTCACGCTCGGCTCGGCAACCAGAATGAGCGGCAAGGGCTGGCTGAGATCGACCAGCGTGCCGGTGCGCGCCAGCCACTCCAGCCGCCCCGTGAAAAGCGGCACGCCGCGGCGGTCGCCCAGACGCCGTTTCCCCACCAGCAAATCGATCGAACCGGCGTCCAGCAACTCGTACAGCTTGCCCGTCATGCCGATGGTGATTTCCAGTTCGACATCGGGATGGGCGTCGCGAAACGCCGCCAGCACCGTGGGCAGCGGCCCGAGCGCGACGTCGTCCGATGAGCCGAGCCGCACACGCCCTTTCAGACGCGGCGCGCGAAACTGCGACTCGGCCCGCGCGAGCGCCTGCAGGATCACGCTGGCGTGCGCGAGCATGGCCTCGCCGTCCGGGGTCATGGCGAGCGAATGGGTGTCGCGCACGAACAGGCGCCGCCCGACACTCTGTTCGAGCCGGCGGATATGTTCGCTGACGCTCGACTGAGTGAGGTCGAGTCGCCGCCCCGCCTCGGTGAAGCTGTGGCAAGCCGCGACTGTCGCGAAGGTCTTGAGCCAGATGGGATTGAGCATGGGCCATTGTCGTCCCGGTTATCGGCAAAGTCGATAACAGTCAATGCTCCTAGTGGGGTTCCCGATTGACGACAATGTCAATATCATGACGGAATCCCCCCAACAATTGCTTCGAGCACGGCCCGCCGGTCTGTCTGCCCCCGCCGCCCGGTCGCTCAATTGAACAATGAACAAGGATTCCGCCCAGACCGCGCTACTGTGGATCGTCGCCGCCGGCTTTTTCATGCAGTCGCTCGACACGACGATTGTCAACACGGCGTTGCCGTCGATTGCGAACAGCCTGCACGTCGCGCCTCTCGCGATGCAGCCGATCGTGGTCGCCTACACGCTGACGATGGCGATGCTCACGCCCGCTTCAGGCTGGCTCGCCGACCGCTTCGGCACGCGGCGCGTCTATTTCGCGGCGATCCTCGTGTTCGTGCTCGGCTCGATCTGCTGCGCGAGCGCACATACGCTCGGTCAGCTGGTGATGGCGCGGGTCCTGCAAGGGCTGGGCGGTTCGATGCTGCTGCCGATCGGCCGGCTTGCCGTCCTGCGCAGCGTCTCGAGCGAGCAATACGTGTCGGCGCTCGCGTTCATTTCGATTGCCGGCCAGTTGGGGCCGATCGCCGGGCCGACGCTCGGCGGCTGGTTCGTTGAGGCCATCACGTGGCACTGGATCTTTCTGATCAACGTACCGATCGGCGCATTGGGTCTCTACGCGGTACAGCGGTTTTTGCCGGCGCATGGAGAAACCAGGGCGCCGCCCTTCGACTTCGTCGGTTGCGGGCTGCTGTCGCTGTGCATGATCACTTTTTCGCTGGCCGTCGAGGCGCCGGTCGAGACGCACCGCGCGGCATGGTCGGCGGGTCTGTTCGCGCTCGCCGTGATCAGTGCGCTCGCCTACATTCCGCACGCGAGGCGCCGCAGCAATCCGCTCTTCAAACTCTCGCTCTTCAGCGAGCCGAATTTCAGCGTCGGTCTGATCGGCAACCTGGTGTGCCGCATCGGCTCGAGCGCCGTACCGTTCCTCGTGCCGTTACTGCTGCAATTGCAACTGGGTTACTCACCGCTGCATTCCGGCCTGATGATGCTGCCCGCCGCCCTGGCCGGCACCCTCACCAAACGCTGGATTGCGCCGCTCGTGCGGCGCTATGGCTATGACACGTTCCTGCTCGTCAACACGGTGATCGTGGGGTCGGCGATCGTTGCGTTCGCATTGATTACGCGTGGCACGCCGCTCATCGTCGAGATCGTGATTCTGGCTGTGTTCGGCGGCGCCAACTCCATGCAATTCGCGGCGATGAACAGCGTCACGCTCAAAGGCCTCTCGCATGAAGATGCCGGCAGCGGCAACAGCCTCTTTTCGATGGTGCAGATGCTCGCGATCGGGCTGGGCGTCTCCATCGGCGGCGGGCTGGTGAATCTGTTCACGGCGCAATGGGGATCGGCGGCGCTCGGCTTCCGCCTGAGCTTCGTGTGCGTGGGCGTCATCACGCTGGTGTCCGCCTGGGTGTTTCGTCATCTCGACGAGGCGCCTGTCACGCGCGATGTGGCTGGCCAGGCGAGCCAAGGCGCGGGGCGCTGATATGCCTCACGCATGGCGAGCATCGCAGCCCATGCGCGCGTCAGGCAAACTCATCCGGATTGGCGCCCATCCGGACGCCTGACGCGATAGCGCGACTGTCACTCCACTCATGATGCAGCGTCATCGATCCGCTCGGACAGATGGCCTTTCCCGACGTCGTCGCCTGAATTCAAACGGCGTTTCGCGTTAGCATGTCACGCATTAATGCATAACAAGGGAATATCACATGCCATTTGACGAGCGCATGCTGAACGGCATGGGCGTGCTGACGGCGATCGTCGACTGCGGCAGTTTTGCGGCAGCCGGCGAAGCACTCGACATGTCGCAATCCGGGGTCAGCCGTTCGGTTGCGCGGCTCGAAGCACGTCTCGGTATCCGGCTATTCGACCGCACGACCCGCTCGGTCACACTGACTGACGAAGGCCGGCGCTTTTACGAACAGATCGTTCCGCTACTCGGTGGACTCGAGGAAGCAGCGGCTTCGGCGGCGCTGGGCGCCACCGCGGTTCGCGGACGGCTGCGCGTGAACATGGACCCGTTCTTTTCGCGCCTCGTATTGGGGCCGAGGCTGGGTGGCTTCATCGATAAGCATACCGATCTGCAACTCGAGTTGGTCACGCGTGACCAGTTAGGCGACATGGTCGCCGACGGCTTCGACCTTGCGATCCGCTTCGGCGATCCGCCGGTTTCGACGCTGATTGCACGCAAGCTGCTCGACACACGGATTCTGACCGTGGCTGCGCCGTCGTATCTGAAGAAGCACGGACATCCAGCGAGCCCGGCCGAACTCGAAAGCGGCAAGCACGTGTGCATCAAGTTCCGTGATCCGCTGACGGGTTACCCGTTCAGCTGGGAGTTTCACCACGGACGCAAGAAGATCGTGATTACGCCGCAAGGCCGCTTGACCGTGAACGACGTCGGCACCTTGCATAGCGTGTGCGCCGCGGGCCAAGGTGTCGCGCAGATTCTCGCGCTCGGTGCCGAGTCCCTGCTCGCCAATGGCAAACTGGTCGAACTGTTCCCGGACTGGGGCGACGAGGTCTATCCGCTGTACGCGCTCTATCCTTCGCGACATCATCCGCCGGCCAAGGTGCGGGCATTCTTCGACTTTATCGTTTCGCTGACTGGAAGCCCGATACGCGAAACGGTTGCTTGAGTCGCGATGGGGCGAGCGCGATGCGTTGCCGAACATCAATCGTCAACCACGCGCCTACCGGCGCAGAGCACGCGAATTCGCATCCTGTACGGTAGCGTGCAGACAGCGTCCCGCGGCTGCGCGCATGCTGAGTGAAGGCACTCACAGCTCGCACGGAAGACCTATGTCGAACTACCCATTTGAGAGCGAGTTGGCTCATCTCGAGCAGATAATTCCATTTCTCATGACTGCCCCGCCGCTAGGCTTGCCCTATTGGCGACGCCGGATTCTCGCCCTGTCGCCACTTGAAGGACGACTGCCGCCTGACAGCGCCCAACGTATCGGAAGGTTGATGGACGTTTTCGAAAAGATCGAACGCAAGGCATCAGTGGATGCGGCGACCACGTCAACATCAACGGCACGGTAGCGTGCACGAGGCGGGCCGGTTCAGCGGTGCGGTGGGTTGCCCCGCTTCGCCAGGGCGCGTTCGCTAGATAGCCTGCAACGCCGGTAATAGCCGGTCGAATTCGCGCTTGACCACCGCGTAACATTCGCACACATGGGCTTCCAGACCGGGCCGGTCCAGCACGGTGATATGGCCGTGGCTATAGCGGATCAATCCAGCGTTTTGCAGTTTCAGCGCCGCGGCCGTCACGCCGGATCGGCGCACGCCAAGCATATTGGCAATGAGCTCCTGCGTCATGCGTAATTCGTTCGACGGCAGGCGGTCGATGCTGAGCAATAGCCAGCGGCACAATTGTTGGTCGATCGAATGATGGCGGTTGCATACCGCGGTCTGCGCCATCTGGGTAATAAGTGCCTGCGTGTAGCGCAATAAAAGGCGCTGCGTCGGACCCGCGCGCTTGAATTCGTCTTTCAGCATGTGGGCATTCAAGCGCCACGCGCAGCCCGCGCTTTGTACGATCGCGCGGCTCGGCGTCGTCTCACCGCCCATGAACAGCGACACGCCGACGATACCCTCATGCCCCACGATAGCGATTTCCGCCGAGGCGCCGTCTTCCATCACATAGAGCAACGAAATAATCGACGTGGTGGGGAAATAGACGTGTTCGAGTTGGCCGCCGGATTCGTAGATGACTTGACCCAAAGGCAAATCGACTTCGACCAGATACGGCTCGATGCGTGCCCACTCAATCTTGGGCAACACCGCCAACAGCTGATTCTCTCTTGGGTCACCTTGGGGCATCGGTGGCTCCTTGCTGGGTTCCGGACGCGCCCGAGGCGCGGCTGCGCATGGTCTGCGGAAACGGCGCAAGCATTCGTTCCGCTGCAATGGTGATTATGACTCGTGCGTGGGAAACACGGAATCGGGTAAAGCGCCCACTGTGCTGCTCCTGCAAACTTTAATGGAGACGGCACAAATAGAAAAACCGGCTTTACGCCGGTTATTTTTGCTCCGCCGGTCTAAAGAGCGGCGGGTTTCTTCTTGAGTATCAATGGACGACGCGCTTCCATCAGCGTGCGCTTTGCGCCCAGCCACTTCGTCACATGCTTGACCCATTGCTTCGGGGCGGGCTCATTGCCCTCGTTCTGCTGCGGATCGTTTGCCGCGGTTGTGGCCGCTTTTTCGCTTTCGGCGACACGTGCGGCCTCACGTCGCCGTTTGCTTTCGGCGATTTCTTCTAGGTTGACCTGGTCATCATCCATGCTGGAACTCCCGCGACAAAACAAGGCGAGGCGCCGGTGGGCGCCGCGCTGCTTCGGCTGTGGAGCAAGGCGGCGCACGGCAGATCCGGTTGGACGTGCCGCGCCGCGCTGCGTCAAGAAATCGTATAGCGGTTTTGCGGACCGCCGACATACAGACCGCGAGCGAGCGAAAGGATTTGCTCGCGATGACGGTCGAAAGCCGCCAGCAGTGCCGGTTCGTCGGAGCCTGCGCTCGGGCTCAGATTCGAAATGACCGAATCGTTGACAGTGAAGGCGATTTCGCGCGCGTTGTCATAGCCCCAGAAATTGACGCAGTGACGGAAGGCGTCATAGCTGCGGCTTGGGTTCGGGAAGTTGAGAGACATGTCACGCTCCCGTGGTTTTGCCTTCTTCACGGTGCGCCGATTAAGGGGCGCGGTCAAGGGGTTGTTTGTAAGTGTCAGGGTTTGCCCCTGCGGGGGGCTTTTGGGTTTTTTGCCTTTGGGTTTTTTGCCTTTGGGTTTTTTGCCTTCGCGGCGCTTTGGTGGTCTTTGTGCCTGCGGCGTTGGCCTTGTTTTGTTTGCCTGTGCGGCGCTTGATTGTCTGTTCGCCTGCGGCGTTGGCCTTTCCTTGATTACTTATTGGATTATTAGCGTTTGCCCCTGCGCGGGGCGGCACTTACTTTCTTTGCCGCCGCAAAGAAAGATAAGCAAAGAAAACGGCTCACACCGCTAATCCTTAAGCGGGTCCCCCGCACAGTCACGCTAGTGGTGCATCTGGAATCTGTGCCCTCGCACATTCAGCCCTGATGACAAAGGCGTCATACTTCCGGCGGCGCTGCGCGCGCCGAAGCGCAATTATCAGAAACGATTGCTGCGTTTTGCACTCACGTTTCATTCGGCATTTCGCCAAGGCGAAGCCGACGGCCCCCACCCCGCCCAAACGAAGCCCGTGCTTCCTGAAGAACCCTTCCGGCGAGCACGCAGTGCGAGGCGGGAAGCATGATTGCTTTGTCACAAGCGTTGAATGTGCGAGGGCACAGATTCCAGATGCACCACTATCCCCTCCAAGCCAGGGGACCCGCTTAAGAATTAGCGGGGTGAGCCGCTTTCTTTGCTTATCTTTCTTTGCGGCGGCAAAGAAAGTAAGTGCCTGCCCCGCACAGGGGCGAACGCTAATAGACCATTAAGAAAACAAGCAAAGGCCAACACCATAAAAACACAGACAAGAAAGCACCGCCCAGGCAAAAAAAACCGTCACTTAACTTCATCCAGCAACGCCCGAACCGCCCCCCGGGCCTCCCTGGCAAGCTCCTTAATATCGACACCTTCAATCTGATCATCAACCACAACCCGCTTCCCAGCAGAAAAAAGCGCCGCCAGCGAAGGCCTCCCGCCAGAGGCCACCGGCCCGATCGCCGGATCATGCAACCCAAAATACCTCGGATCATCGAGCCGATAAACCGCAAGATCCGCGGCATACCCCGCAGCCACCTTCCCAACCTCATCCAGGCCCATAATCCGGGCCCCACCCGCCGTCCCCCAATGAATCACATCGGCCACACTCGCCGCACCCGCGCCGCCTTCGAAGCTACCGCCGCGATACTTCGGCTGCGCCAGCATGCCGCGCCGCGCGCGTTGCGCAAGCCACGTCATGTGCACTTCGGAAATCATATCGGCCGCTTCGTTCGACGCCGCACCGTCGACGCCGATCGACACCGGCACGCCCGCGTCCGCCATCTCCCGCACGGGGCAAATGCCGCTGCCCAGCCGCCCATTACTCTGCGGGCAATGGGCGACTCCCGTGCCCGTCTGCGCGAGCAGCGCGATTTCGTCAGCGTCGACTTTGACGAGATGCGCGTACCACACGTCGCTGCCGAGCCAATCGTGCTCGCCGCAGAACGCAACCGGTGATTGCCGGTACACCGAATGCGCACTGTCCTGATAGCCGACCGTCTCCGATAAGTGGCTGTGCAAACGCAAACCCAACCGGCGTGCAACCGCCGCCGTCTCACGCATCTGCGCAGGAGAAATCGAATACAACACCGTGGTCGGCGCCATCACGACCCGCTGCATCGCTCGCGGTGAAGCATCGTGGTATCGGGCCGCGAGCCGTTCAATATCGGCGACGTACGCGTCCAGCGTCTCGGGTCGTAATGCCGTCGGCAATTCGGCCTCAAGTTGCCGCGTTTGCGTCGCGCCGCCGCGCAGCAGCACGAAACGCAAACCGAGCTTCTCTGCTTCTTCGAACAGAATTGCCGAACTGTCGAAGGGCATGCCCGGGTAGTACAGGTAGTTGTGATCGGCCACCGTCGCGCAGCCCGAGCGCGCAAGTTCGATCAGACCGATGCGCGCCGCGAGCCGGAAGCGCTGCTCGTCAAATAGCGCACGAAAGCGATACGGGGTCGCGGCAAGCCACGGCGTGAGCGTCGCATCGAGTCCGGCCGTGTCGCCCTTGAGCAACGACTGGAACAGATGGTGATGCGTGTTGACCCACGCCGGATAAATCACGCAATCGGTGGCATCCACTAACGTCTCGCCAGGCCGCGGCGTGAGCGCACCAATTGCGTCGATCGTATCGCCGACGATGCGAATGTCGGGACCCTGCGCGCGCGATGGATCATCTGCCGTACCACGACCGCCGGTCATGATCGCGGCCGCGTTGCGAATCAACGTGGAAGCCTGGATGTCGTATGTCGTCATAAACCTGCGCTCAAACAATCAAAGTTGGCTATCGTGCCAGCCGCGCAAACCGATGCGCGACACCCATGCCGTGATAGCGAACAACACGACGCCCGTCACGGTGATCAGCAACAGCGCAGCAAAAAGCCGCGGAATATTCAGCTGAAAACCCGCTTGCAGAATCTGATAGGCAAGCCCCGCCCCACTGCCGCCCGTGCCCGCGACAAACTCGGCGACCACCGCACCGATCAACGACAACCCGCTCGAAATCCTCAGACCGCCGAAGAAATAAGGCAACGCACTCGGAATGCGCAAGCGCACCAAAGTCTGCCAACGGGTCGCGCGATTGATCCTGAAGAGGTTGATCAATCCCGGATTCACACTGCGCAAGCCGAGCGCCGTGTTCGAGATGATCGGGAACAGAGCCACCAACGTCGCGCACAGCACCAGCGCCACATTCATGTCCTTGACCCAGATGATGATCAGCGGCGCGATCGCCACGACCGGCGTCACCTGCAACAGAATCGCATACGGAAACAGGCTTGCTTCGATCAGCGGACTCTGCACGAACAGCAAGGCGATGACGACACCCAGCACGGTGGCAAGCGCAAACGCCAGCAGCGTGATTTTCAACGTCGCCAGCAAACTGCCGAACAGCAAAGGCGCGTCCTGGACCAACTCGGTTACGATCGCCAACGGCGACGGCACCAGGTACGCCGGCACCTTCATCAGCACACACCAGCCCTGCCACAACGCCAGCACCACCATGCCGACGACCCACGGCGCGATTGCCTTTGCCACACCGGGACGTTGCAACCACGGTCGACGCGTGGGCGTCGCAGCCGCCGGGGTGCGGTTGATGTCCCCGCTGTCCCCGCCATCCCTCGCGTCCCTGATCTCTCTGGCGCCCCTGGCGTTTGTACTAGCCGAATGACCCGCAAGCACTTCGCCTGTCATGATTGCACTCCTGTTTCTTCGTTCGCGAACGACGCGCGATGCGCATCGGTAATCAGCTCTGAGAGCGTCTTGCAGTGCTGCATGAACGGCTCGCTGACGCGGAATGCATCGTCACGATCGAGCGGACCGTCGATCGGTACTTCAGCGATGATGCGGCCCGGGCGCGCCTGCATCACCACCACGCGGCTCGACAGATACACGGCTTCGTAAATACTGTGCGTGACGAACACCACCGTCATACCGCGCCGCTGCCACAGTGCGCGCAAATCGCTGTCGAGGCGGTTGCGGGTGAATTCGTCGAGCGCGCCGAAAGGTTCGTCGAGCAACAGCAGATCCGGTTCGGTGACGAGCGCACGCGCGAGCGACGCGCGCATCTGCATGCCGCCCGACAACTCGCGCGGCAGCACCTTGCCGAACTTCGCGAGCCCCACACCGTCGAGTGCCTCGGCGACACGCGCATCGGCTTCACGGCGCGGCACGTGCGCGAGATCGAGCGGCAGCCGCACGTTATCGGCAACGGTTGCCCATGGCATCAAGGTCGCTTCCTGAAATACCATCGACATACGCCGACCTGTCGAGCCGACCGTGTCGAACGGTTGCCCCCACCAGCGCATATGGCCGTGCGTCGGCGTTTCAATGCCGGCGAACATCTTCAGCAAGGTGCTCTTGCCGCAACCGGACGGCCCGAGCAATGAGATGAATTCGCCGGGTTCGATCGACAGCCGAACATCTTCGAGCGCCACCGTGCCGTTCGGATAGCGCTTGTCGACGCGCTGCACCGACAGCAACGGTGCAGACGGCTTCGGGGAACAGGTTTCAGTCGACGCCATGATCATTCCTCCACGTTGATGGGGAACACTTCGCGAAATACTTCGGACTCGCCGTTATCGTTCAACAACTTCAGCAACATGCGCCGCATCAGCAAACCGGGCTGGTCCGATTCCATGTGACATTCCTGCTGACGGCGTACGTCGATGCACGCGTCGTAGTCGGTGGCTTCGAGAATGTCGCGGTCTTCGTCGGTGATTGGACGGTCCCAGTCGATCAGTTCCTGCGTCGAACACGCGTCTTCGGTGTCGTTGCGATAGAGCCACTGCGAAAGCATCAGCGTGCGGTCGTCGATCGGCGTCGCGCAGTTATAGATGATGTGATGGATGCCGCTCGCCGGATACACGCAACCGAAGCGGCGCGCGAACGGCATATACCAGCGGTTGATCAGATGGCGCTCGGTGACTTCATCGGTCGTGCCCGTGATGCGATAGCTCGCCGGCGGATTGCGCACGGGGACATGCGTCTCCGCTTCGAAACCCCATTCGTTCGGCCGGAACTCATACTTCGACGGCTTCGGATTGTCGAACAGACCGAAGTTGCCTTTGTGCACGAAGCTGAAGTGCGAGTTGTCGAACGAGTTTTCCATCATGCGCAGCGGGCTTGTTTCCCAGCGCTCGTAGAACTGCAAGATGCGACGGTAGCCGGGTGCGCCTTCTTCCGGAAACTCGGGAATCGGTTGCAGCGGATCTTCAAGCGCAACCCACGCGTAGCCGTAGCGTTCTTCGCAGTGATACGACGGCACGATCGCGCGCGACGGAATCGCACTGCCGTTGTTCTGCGGAATCTTCACGCATTGACCCGTACAGTCGTAGGTCCAGCCGTGATAACCGCAGGCAATATTGCCGTCGCTGTCGACGAAACCCTTCGACAGTTTTGCCGTGCGATGGCAGCAGCGATCGCGCAGCGCATGCGGCTTGCCGCCTGCGCCCTTCCATAGCACGATCGGCTCACCAAGCAAGGTGAACGGCTGCGGACCGGCATCGAGTTGCGTCATCGGCATGATTGCGTACCAGAAGCGGCGCAAGACTTTTTGTCGGGTGACCAGCATGGTGAAACTCCTTCTTAGAGCGTTCAGGCGTATAAGCGGCGAATACTTTGAGTAACCGTTAAGGAACCCTTATGGCATGACCTTGGCGTTCTGGATGTATTGCAGCGTGTAGGCCGCGTGATAGTCGGTCGAGGGCTTGAGCAGCTTCGCGTCGACCATGTATTCGAAGGTCTTCTTCCAGCGCGCGTCAGTCATCGTGCCAATGCCTTGCGTGGCTGCATCGCCGCCCGTCACGAGCTTGAGCTTCTTCAGTTGTGCGACGCCGTACGCGAGTTGCGCGTCGCTCATCTGCGGGTTGTCTTTCTTGATCAGCGCGTTAGCGGGCGCCGGATCGTTCAGATAGCTCTTCCAGCCTTCCATCGACGCCTTCACGAAACGCGCCACCATGTCCGGCTTGTTCTTCATCGTGTCGCGCATCGTCACGATGGTCGAGTTGTACGGCGGATAGCCGTCGTCGGCGAACAGGAAGAAGTGCGCGTTCGCATGCGCCTGCTCGGCCTGGAACGTTTCCGACGAGGGATACGCCTGCATCGCCACATTCGGATCAGCGAAGAATGGTTGCAGGTTGAAGGTGTACGGACGCGCCTGCGCTTCGGTATAGCCGTACTTCGCTTTGAGCCACGGCCACCAGGTCGTGCGGCCCGAACCCGCGACCAGAATCGTCTTGTGCTTCAGACCCGCGAGACTCGTCACGTCGGCATGGGTCATCATGCCTTGCGGGTCGAACTGGAACGCGGCGGCGACCGTCGTCACGGGAATGCCGGCTTCGACGCTGGAGAGGACCTGGAAGTCATAGCCCAGCAGGAAGTCCGCCTGGCCTCCTGCGAGCAATTGCATGCCGTTGACTTGCGGACCACCCATTTTGATCGTGACATCCAGCCCGTACTTCTTATAGATGCCCGTCGCGACGGCCTGATAGAACCCACCGTGTTCGGCTTGCGCATACCAACTGGTCAGCAGCGTCACGTGATCGTCGGCGTGGGCTAACGGCGCGGCAAGCGTGGCACCGGCCAGCGCCGCGGCGCCGGCCGCGCGTGCGACTAGTGAGCGAGATGCGGAACGGGACGAAGAACGAAGCGGGCGGGCACCCAAGGCAAGTCGGGCAATGCGGGAAAGAAAACGCGTAACGCGCATGACTGAACTCCGTGTGAACGTGGGGATAGTTGGGATAGTGAGAAGGCAAAGCGATAAGAAGCGCTCGACGTGACCCATACGACGTGCGCGAGCGACACCACGCGCGGACGAACGCAGATCGCCTCGCGCAATAGCAAGGACGCACAACAGCCGGGTGAAAATTTGGGGCAACTGCATCGCACGCTCCTTGTTGGCGGAACCGGACGGTTCCGTTCAAACGCCGAATCGCTTCGACGTGGGCGCACGATGCGCCCCAAGAGCAATGCCCCACGATGACCGGCATATCCATGCCGGCTCGCTAGCCGCTTCTACTCTGGTTTCCTGTTAAGCGAATGTTGTGCCAGTTGCCGCGAAGCCCTCAGTGACACGGCGCTTCAGGCCTTTGATGTGTCGCAGCCCCGGCCAAACCGCCGGAATTTTGCACTCGCGCGAAGCGACTCGGCACCGTGAGGGTGCATCCAGCGCGCATTTAGCGCCCGCCCGCCACAGAGCGAGGCGTGAGAACAGTCCGTCGGGTCCGCGCCTTGCTGCGTCATGGATGTTCTCGAACCAGGAGCACGTCATGAACGAAACGAAAGGAAGCAAAGCCACCAAACCGGCCGACATCGAACATCCGCAACCGGCCATTCACAACGACAACGAAAAGAGCAAGATGCCCGAGCGCCACGATGAGGGGCGCAAACAGTCGCCAGCGGACCGGCCAGGCAAAAAACCCGGAGAGGGTGAGCCGTCAGTGAGTTGAAATATATTGAACGTAAGCCCACAAGCGGCTTTGCTGCGTTTCTGCACCAAAGTCGCACAATTCTTCCCCTTCGGAGCCCTTTCAGAAAAAAGACATTTTTTCCGACTTATTACGAATTATTTTTTTTGCGTAATGGACTATTTTCCTGCTTGCAGCGACGTGTGCGCCAAGCGAACCGGCTGCCGCCCCTCAACAGATAAAAAAGGCGAAGCCCATGTCCATTGCATCTACCGCCCCGATTGCCCCTGCCCCGCGGGTCTCCATTTGCCTGCCCACGTGCAATCGCCCTGATCTCCTCGTCGAGTGCATCGACTCCTGCCTCGCGCAAAGCTACGGCAATCTGGAAATCGTGATCGGCGACGATTCGAAGGACGCCCGCACACAGGCGTTAATGGCAACGCGCTATGCGAACGAGCCGCGTGTCCGCTACGTGATGAACCAGCCGCCGCTCGGGCAGGCGCGCAATGTCGCGAGCCTGTTCGAGCGGGCACGCGGCGACAAGATCCTGCTGATCCACGACGACGACCTGCTCACCACCGACGGCATCGAAAAGCTCGTCTCCCTATGGGCGCTTCATCCGCAACTGGAGGTGGCGTTCGCGGATCAGTACGAGGCCGATCACAGCGGCGCGGTCGACTTCGACGCGAGCACGCGCCTGAACACGGCGTTTCGCCGCACGAAGGACGCCGAAGGTTTGCAGCCTTTGCCAGGCAGAACCGGGCTGGTCCAGATGTTCCCGAACAACGGCTGGATGGCCAACGCGGACCTCGTCAAGCGAATCGGCTACAAAGATCAATACGGCATGTGCTGCGATTTCGTGTTCGGCACCGATCTGTGTCTCGCGGCTCGCGAGGTGTTCTATCTGCACGAGTACGTATCGGTGTATCGGAAGACAACGACCTCGATCTCGCATAGCACGCGCGGCACGGCGCTTGCCGCGACCGTCAGCGCGTATGCGTTCGTTAAGGCGCTGAACCTGCCGCCGCAACTGGAACCGTCACGCAAGCTGGCGTTGCGCCGGCTCGCGCCGATCGTCGTGTCGGTTCATGCGAAGAATCACCAGGCCGTGCTCGGGTTGAAGATCGCACTCACGCATCTCTTCGCCTACAACTATGGCTTTAGCATGCGGCTCTATTACCACCTGCTCATGCTCTCCCGTGTGGCCGTGGGCGTACGGCAGCGCGCAGCGGTGGCTGCTGTGGTCGCCGCCGCGCCAGCTGTCGTCGCGGAGCCCGTCGCCGCTGTGACGGAACTCGTCACGGACCTCGTGAGCGATCGATCTGAACTGATCTGACGGCGGCATAGCTGGACGCAACCGCTCATTCCTTCGCCACCTGGTTCATGCGCCCGATCAGCAGGCTAACTTCGCCGCGGCCTGGGGTTTAGTCGGTTAGTCGGTTAGTCGGTTAGTCGGTTAGTCGGTTAGTCGGTTAGTCGGTTAGTCGGTTAGTCGGTTAGTCGGTTAGTCGGTTAGTCGCCGGACAATGCCCGGGTGGCGGCCTGTCCGAGGGGTCGCACGATGCGCTTGCGCCGCGTCAACGCATACGTGGCGACGCGGTCAAGCGCCGTGCACAACACAAGATAGATAAAACCGACGAACAAAAAGATCTGCGCGGGATACACCATCAGCCGGTTGCTGACCTGCGTCGCGACGAACGACAACTCGCCGACGCCGACGATATACGCGAGCGAGGTGTCCTTCACGAGCGACACCCATTGATTCACGAACGAAGGCGCCATGATGCGCATCGCTTGCGGCAATAACACATAGCGCAGCGTTTGCATCCGCGTGAGGCCGAGCGACAGCCCGGCTTGCCACTGACCGTCGCCGACCGCGCGAATGCCCGCGTGCACCGAATGCGCGAGATACGCACCGCCGATCAGCGAGAGCGCGCAGACGACGGTCGCGAGTCCGGGCACATCGATCTGAAAGACCACCGGCAGCAGGAAATACGTCCAGAAAATCAGCATCAACACGGGAATCGCCCGGAAGAAGCCGATCAGGAGTAGCAAGGGCACCCGGACAATGCGCCCCGCCATCGTCAGCGCAATGCCACCCGCGACCCCGAGCACCGCCGACGCAAGCGCGGAGCACAATGCAAGCACCAGCGTGAGCGCCGCGCCGCCGAGTGGTCCCTGCGGAAATGCGCCGACCAGCAGATACGGCAGGTTATTGGCGAACAACGTCCATGTCATGTTCAGCGCCTCACGAATGAACGGTCGCGCGCATGCGCCACCCCATACGCGACGGCTTCGATCAACGCGACTGCGACGATATACAGCACGGTTGCCACGCCAAACGCTTCGAACGTTTTAAAGGTTTCGGTTTCGACCTGACGCGACGCGTACGACAGTTCGGCAAGACCGATCGCCATCGTCAGCGATGAATTTTTCACGAGATTCATGTATTGGCCGAAGAGCGGCGGCAGCGAAATGCGCACCGCTTGCGGCAAAACGACATACAGGAACGCCTGCAATGGCGTGAGGCCAAGCGCCGCGGCTGCAGCATGCTGACCAGGCGGCACGCCGCGCAAACCTGCCTGGAACTCTTCGGCGATGAAAGCCGCCGTATAACACGTGAGCCCGACCCATCCGGCGACACATTCGAACGACGGCCAGCGCAAGCCGTACGCACCGACGTGCACGCCGTGCGGCGTGTTCAGCCATTGCATCACCGCGTCCGGCATCAGCGTGGCCGCGCCGAAATACCAGAAGAACAGTTGGACGAGCAGCGGCGTGTTGCGAAACACAAGCACATACGCGGCCGTTGCGCGACGCAGCCAGCCGTATTGGGCATGACGCGCGATCGCCAGCACGAAGCCGAACAAGGTGGCCGCGAGCGCCGCGGTCACGGCGAGTCCGACGGTTACACCGAAGCCTTGCCACAACCACATCAGATACTTCGGAGCGAGCCACGCTTGCATCTTTAAACCTGCTTCTTTAAACGACTTCTTTAAACGACTTCTTTCGAAAACGCCGACGGGCACGTTATCGACGTGCCCATTCATTCCAGGGTGCTACCGCGACATCGCGATCAGGTCTTATCGCCGATCCTGAAGATACGCGCGAGCGGCGTCTTCGTTTGCGGACCGAACCAGCGGTTGTAGATCTTCGCGGCCGAGCCATCGGCTTCCAGCCCCTTCAGCGTGTCGTTCACGAAACCGACAAGGCGCGTCTCCCCCTTGGGGATGCCGACGCCCATATAGTCGTTCGAAATCGTGAATGCCGGAATCTCGTAGTTCTGCTTGTCCGGCACGTTGGCGAGCAGGCCGACCAGCTTTGGACCGTCCTGCGTAATCGCCTGCACGTTGCCCGCGCGCAACGCCGCAAACGCGAACGGCGTGTCGTCGTACGCAACGATTGTGGCTTGCGGGAATTTCTCGCGCAGCGTGATCTCGTTGGTGGTGCCCTTGTCGGCGCCCACCCGCAGGCTATTGATCTGATCCGCCGACTTCAGCACACCCTTCTTTGCCAGAAACTGCTGACCCGACGAGAAATACGGAATGCTGAAATCGACCTGTTTGGCGCGCTCGTCAGTGATCGTGAAATTGGCGAGCACCAGGTCCACTTTCTTCGACGTGAGGAACGGAATGCGGTTGGCCGGATTGGTCGGCTGCAGTTCGAGCTTCACGCCGAGCTTGTCGGCGAGCGCCTTCGCATAGTCGACGTCGAGGCCGACGATATGGTTGCTTGTTGCGTCGACGTAACCGAACGGCGGATTGCTGTCGAAGGTCGCGACACGCAGTACGCCGGCCTTTTTGATGTCGTCGAGACGGTCGGCGTGAGCGAGGCCCGATACCGTCATCGTCAGTCCCGTCATGGTCATTAGCCAGGCAGCGAGTATGGTTGATTTCATTCTTATGGATCTCTTTGATTGTCTGCGATGCTTGTTCAATATGCGTGCGATGTTTCAGAAACGGCTGCGTGTCGGCGATATCCGTCACAACCGCAAGGTGCAACCGATGGCCACGCATGGGCGCCACATTAGCAGCGGCGCGGCCTGCATCGAACCAAGAAATGCTCCTGTAATAAGCGTGTTTTCTGCTAAGCATCCGCTCATTAGCAAACGTGTATTTGTCGGTTGGTCCTGGGCCTGAGGCTGACTACGATGAATCTCGTACCGTCATCACCCGAGGTGATTCACATGTCCGACAGTGCCTGTTTCAAGCCGCGCGTGATCGAACCGGTCGCCGTCAATCAGCCGGAAGGATTGGGGCTCGCGGTGGAGTTATGGCTCGCGCATCCCGTCGACGGAATCGCGGGGCGCGCGCTGCAGATTCATCTGCGCAGCGATGCGAAGATGGCGCAAGCTGAGACGCTGCGCGATCTACTGCATGCATTGGGGACGGAGATTGTGGTGGCTTGAGCATGCGCTCCGCACCTGGCTCGCGGTGCTTGCGGTGCTTGCGGTGCTTGCGGTGCTTGCGGTGCTTGCGGTGCTTGCGGTGCTTGCCAACGAGATAAAAAAACGGCGGCCGGGTTGCCCCGTGCCGCCGTTCTCAAGCAGCGCTTAAGCGCGCCGTTCGAGCGTGGCACATGCTCAAGGCTCGTTACGCAGATACCCTTCTTTCGAAGGATCGCGCATGCGCAGCGACACGATGCCGGCGATCGCGCACAGCACGGTCACATACCAGTAGAACATCGACTCGTTACCTACCGACTTCAGCCACAGCGCGACGTATTCCGCTGAGCCGCCGAAGATCGCATTGGCCACCGCATACGACAGACCGACACCGAGCGCGCGCACTTCCGGCGGGAACATTTCCGCCTTGATCAGACCGCTGATCGACGTATAGAAACTGACGATCGCCAGCGCCACGACGATGAGGCCGAAGGCCGCATACGGGCTCGTCACGTCTTTCAGTGCGTGCAGCAGCGGCACGGTGCCGATGGTCGCGAAAAAGCCGAAGAACAGCATCGAACGACGGCGGCCGATACGGTCCGACAAAGCGCCGAACGCTGGCTGCATCACCATGTAGATGAACAGCGCCGCGGTCATCACGTTGCTGGCCGTCTTGGCGTGCATACCGGCTGTGTTGACCAGGTACTTCTGCATGTACGTGGTGAACGTATAGAAAATCAGCGAACCACCGGCCGTGAAACCAAGCACTGTCACAAATGCGCCCTTGTGCAACCACAAACCGCGCAGCGTGCCGGCTTCCTTGCGTTGGCGCATTTCAGCCGTGGTGGTTTCTTCGAGCGATTTACGCAAATACAGCGCGACCAGTGCCGCCAACGCACCAATCACGAACGGCACGCGCCAACCCCACGCTTTCAGTTCTTCGGTGGAGAGGGTTTGTTGCAGGATCACCAGCACCAGCAGCGCGCACAGCTGGCCGCCGATCAGCGTGACGTACTGGAACGACGCGAAGAAACCGCGACGGCCTTTGAGCGCGACCTCACTCATATAGGTGGCGCTGGTGCCGTACTCACCGCCCACCGACAAGCCCTGAAACAGGCGCGCGACCAGCAGCAGCGCCGGCGCCAACGCGCCGATCTGCGCATACGTGGGGAGCACCGCGATCACGAGCGAGCCGCCGCACATCATGAACACCGACACCATCATCGCGGTCTTGCGGCCGCGCTTGTCGGCGAGCCGGCCGAAGAACCAGCCGCCGATGGGGCGCATGAGGAATCCCGCGGCGAAGACGCCCGCGGTGTTGAGCAACTGCGTGGTGGTGTTGCCACTCGGGAAGAAGGCCGGCGCGAAGTACAGCGCGCAGAACGAGTACACGTAGAAGTCGAACCACTCGACTAGATTGCCCGATGAAGCGCCAACGATCGCGAAGATGCGGCGCCGGGTGTCATGGGCGTCGTGAGCCGTGGCCACGGTTTGATCGGTTAGGTCGGTCATGCTGTTGTCTTTCCTTGTCTTTGAACGGAGATGGCGGTCGTGGCGCCGCCTTCACAACGCGCGCATCGAGGTGCCGCGGGGGCGTCCATCGCGTGCGTGCGCGAATTTTACAGAATTGCAAGGAAAAGATGGGGGTTTGTTAGGTTTGCTGGTTTGAAAGGGTAGTTTTTTGCCTGGTTCGGCGCTTGTTTGTCTGTGTTTTTATGGTGTTGGCCTTTGCTTGAACTAGTTGCCCGGGCGGCGCTTTCTTGTCTGTGTTTTTATGGTGTTGGCCTTTCCTTGTTTTCTTATTGGTTTATTAGCGTCGCCCCTGTGCGGGGCAGGCACTTACTTTCTTTGCCGCCGCAAAGAAAGATAAGCAAAGAAAGCGGCTCACACCGCTAATTCTTAAGCGGGTCCCCCGCACAGTTGCGGTAGTGGTGCATCTGGAATCCGTGCCCTCGCACATTCGGCGCCCGTGACAAAGCCGTCATGCTTCCCGCCTCGCACTACGTACTCGCCGGAAGGGCCCTTCATGCAAACCATGGCTTCGCCTAGGCGTGCGAGGGCCATCGGGTCCGCTTCGGCGATATCCCTTGGGGGCTAGTGGTTCGGAAATGTCACGGACGCCAAGCATAACCGGCGGCACAGGAAGTACGGCTCGCCCCTGAAAACGGCAAGCGGCCTTCTGAAATGCCATGCCCATCAAATAAGCGGCGGCTTGCGAGGTGCCGCGGGTATCAAGCAAGGCAGGCGGCTTGTGAAGTGTCACGGGCATCGAGCAAGGCAGGCGGCTTGTGAAGTGTCACGGGCATCGAGCAAGGCAGGCGGCTTGTGAAGTGCTGTGGGCATCGAATATAGCGGGCGGGTTTGCGGAGCGCCGCTGAGTGTAAAGGCGGCGGGTGGTTTAATGAAGTACCGCGACGGCGCGCGCAGCGCCGCCGGAAGTATGACGCCCTTGTCACTCAGGTCGACTGTGCGGGAACACAGATTCCAGATGCGCCACTATCCCCTCCAAGCCAGGGGACCTGCTTATGAGCTGGCGGTGTTAGCCGCTTTCTTTGCTTATCTTTCTTTGCGGCTGCAAAGAAAGTAAGTGTCTGCCCCGCACAGGGGCGACGCTAATAAACCAATAAGAAAACAAGGAAAGGCCAACACCATAAAAACACAGACAAGAAAGCGCCGGCCAGGCAACCAGAGCAACCAGAGCAACCAGCTCAAAAAAAAGAAAACCACCCCGCGAAGCACAACCCCACCCCGCAGGGGCAAAAACCAGTATCAAACCCTTATTGCCGGAGGCACATACTTACACTCATACCGCTTCCTCACTGTGCCATTCTCATCGACGCTTTCCAGGTAGACGTCAAACTGCCACAAACGCGCCATGTGCCTCAGCACTTCATCGCTATCGCCGGACAGATGCCGGTTGTCGCTCATGAAATGCCGCAACGTCAAGCTCCGGTCACCACGCGTATTCACCGCCCAAACCTGAATATTCGGCTCCCGATGATGCATGTCGTACTGCCGCGACAACGCCTGACGCACATACTGATACCCACTGTCGTCATGAATCGCAGACACTTCGAGCGCATCACGCATATCGTCGTCCAGCACCGAGAACAGACGCATCTCGCGAATCAGATGCGGAGACAGATACTGCGCGACGAAACTCTCGTCCTTGAAGTTGCGCATCGCATAGTGCATCGCCGGTAGCCACGGACTGCCGGCCAGTTCCGGGAACCACTTGCGGTCCTCCTCCGTCGGCGCTTCGCAGATCCGGCGGATGTCGCTCATCATCGAAAAACCGAGCGCATACGGATTGATCCCGCTGTAATACGGTTTCGTGACCGGCGGCTGGTAGACCACATTGCTGTGCGAATGGAGAAACTCCATCATGAAACCGTCTTCCAGCTTGCCCTGCGCATACATCGTGTTGAGCAAGGTGTAGTGCCAGAACGTGGCCCAGCCTTCGTTCATGACCTGGGTTTGCCGTTGCGGATAAAAATACTGACCGACCTTGCGCACGATGCGGATCACTTCCCGCTCCCACGGCTCGAGTAACGGTGCGTTCTTCTCCGCGAAATACAGGAGGTTTTCCTGCGGCTCCGGCGGATAACGCTCCTCGGTTTCCTCCGGCAACGGCGTATGCCGGGTCGGCAAGGTGCGCCACAGTTCGTTGACCTGCGATTGCAGATAAGCCTCACGTTCGCGGCGCGCCGCAAACTCCTTTTCCAGCGACAGTTTCTGCGGACGTTTGTAACGGTCCACGCCGTAGTTCATCAACGCGTGGCACGAGTCGAGCAGTTCCTCCACCCGGTCGAGCCCGAAGCGCTCTTCGCATTCCGCGATGTAATTCTTCGCGTAGACGAGGTAATCGATGATCGCGTGCGCATCCGTCCACAACTTGAACAGATAGTTGCCCTTGAAGAACGAGTTGTGGCCATAGGCCGCGTGCGCGATGACGAGCGCCTGCATCGTCATCGTGTTCTCTTCCATCAGGTACGCGATGCAAGGGTTCGAATTGATGACGATCTCATACGCCAGCCCCATCTGCCCACGACGGTAGCTTTTTTCGGTCGAGAGAAAGTGTTTGCCGAACGACCAGTGACGGTAGTTCACCGGCATGCCGACGGACGCGTACGCGTCCATCATCTGTTCGGCGCTGATGAGTTCGAGCTGGATCGGATACACGTCGAGTTCATATTGCTCTGCAACACGGGCAATATGCGAGTCGTACTCTTCGATCAATTCGAAGGTCCAGTCGGACGGGCACGGCAAAGGCCGTCTATCGGCTACGTTCATACGGACTTCCCTTTGCCCCTCAGTGGGCGTTCCGGTGTGTCCCCGTGCTGCAGCGGTGTCGACTGCTCCGGCTGCGGCGGCTCCCGTATTGTCCGCCTTCGCCTCGGCATGCCCCGACTGACCTTGCGGCACGCCTTTCCCGCGCTCCGGCTGATAGCCGCGCGCTTCGTTGTGCAGGTGTTTTGTCATGAAGACGCCACCTGCTTTTCAAACAACTCCCGAAACACCGGATAAATGTCTGCCGCGGTTTCGACCTTCTTCATCGCCATGTGCGGCTGGCTCAGCGCCAACTGCGCATATTCGAGCCACAAGTTCTGCTCTTCTGGCGTGACCTGGATATATGCAAAATAGCGCACCTTCTCCAGGATGTCATCCGAAAGTATCTTGCGGCACTTGGGCGAATCGTCGGTCCAATTGTCGCCGTCCGAAGCCTGAGCGCCGTAAATATTCCATTCAGTCGGCGAATAGCGCTCGTCCATCACCTTCTGCATCAGCTCCAGCGCGCTCGACACCACCGTGCCGCCGCTTTCCGTGGAATGAAAGAACGTGTCTTCGTCGACCTCCTCGGCGCGGGTGTGGTGACGAATGAACACCACTTCGATCTTTTCGTAGTTACGCTTGAGGAACAGATACAGCAGGATGAAAAAGCGCTTGGCGAGATCCTTGCGCTGCTCGTCCATGGAACCGGACACATCCATCAGACAGAACATCACCGCCTGGCTGGACGGCGTGGGTTGCTTCACACGATTCACGTAGCGCAGATCGAACGGATCGATAAACGGAATGCGCCAGATGCGCCCGCGCAAATGGTGGATTTCCTCTTCGAGCAGTTTGATCTCGTCGCGACGGTCGTCCGGATCGGCTTTCATCACTTCAAGTTGCCGTTCCATCTCGTGCAACTGATTGACGAGCGGCGCACCGAGCGCAATACGGCGGCCGAGCGCGCTGCGCAGCGAACGGACCACGTCGATATTGTTCGGCGTACCCTCGGCCGCCCAGCCGGCGCGGATGCTTTTCCACGTTGGCACGGCCATCAGATGAGTTTTGACGAGACGTGGGAGTTCAAGGTCGTCGAAGAAATACTGCATGAACTCTTCGCGGCTCAGCTCGAACACGAAGTCGTCCTGACCGTCGCCCTCATTGCTGGCCTGATTGCCCCCGCCTCCTCCACCGCCCCCTTGCGGGCGCTGGATCTTGTCGCCGCGGATGTAATCCGAGTTACCCGGATGCACCATTTCACGTTTGCCGCCGGGGCCATGCCGGAACGACGGTTCCGCGATGTCCTTGCGCGGGATGGTGATGCTCTGGGTGTTCTGAATATCCTTGATGCTGCGATCGCGAACCGCCTCCGAAACGGCCCGCCGAATATAGTTCTTAACGCGGCGCAGAAAGCGCTCGCGGTTTGCAATGCTCTTGTTCTTGCCTGCCAACCTGCGGTCGATGATTTGATGAAGCACGCCCGGTCTCCCGTGTCGACCAGAGTGGGTGCAAAACACTTACTCTGGTCCCATGCAGCTGCACTATTTCGGGTGCGCGAGACGCACGCTGCATTCGCATGGCTGCCAACACAACGCTATGTCCATGCAGCTCGCGCCTCGCAAGGTGCCCGCGCGGTCGGACCGCACGGGCGGCACGCAGTGCGTATCATGACGACTTGCGCACGCGCAGATACCAGTCACATAGCAAGCGCACCTGCTTCGGCGTATAGCCCTTCGTCACCATCCGGTTGACGAAGTCTTCGTGCTTGCGCTGCTCTTCCGCCGACCCTTTCGCGTTGAACGAGATCACGGGCAGGAGTTCCTCCGTGTTCGAGAACATCTTCTTTTCGATCACCACGCGCAGCTTCTCGTAGCTGATCCAGGCAGGATTTTTCCCCGCATTGGCAGCACGCGCACGCAGCACGAAGTTGACGATCTCGTTGCGGAAGTCCTTCGGGTTGCTGATACCCGCAGGTTTCTCGATCTTCTCCAGTTCGGCGTTCAACGCCGCGCGGTCGAAACTCTCGCCGGTGTCGTGGTCGCGGAACTCCTGATCCTGAATCCAGAAGTCCGCATACGTCACGTAGCGGTCGAAAATATTCTGACCATATTCGGAATACGACTCCAGATACGCGGTCTGAATCTCCTTGCCGATGAACTCGGCATAGCGCGACGCCAGCACGTCCTTGATGAACGATAGATACTTCTGTTCGGTCTCCGGCGGAAACTGTTCGCGTTCGATCTGCTGTTCGAGCACGTACATGAGGTGTACCGGATTCGCCGCGACCTCAGTCGAATCGAAGTTGAATACACGCGACAGGATCTTGAACGCGAAGCGGGTCGACACGCCGGTCATCCCTTCATCCACGCCCGCGAAGTCGCGATACTCCTGATACGACTTGGCCTTCGGATCGGTGTCCTTGAGATTCTCGCCGTCGTACACCTGCATCTTCGAAAAGAGGCTGGAGTTTTCCGGCTCCTGCAAGCGCGTGAGCACCGACATCTGCGCCATCATCTTCAGCGTACCTGGCGCGCATATCGCACTGGCCAGCGACGAATTGCGCAGCAGTTTCTCGTAGATCTTGACCTCTTCGCCGTAGCGCAGGCAGTACGGCACCTTCACGACGAAGATCCGGTCGAGCAGTGCTTCGTTGTTCCGGTTGTTGCGGAACGCCTTCCATTCCGACTCGTTCGAGTGAGCGAGGATCACGCCGTCGAACGGAATCGCGCCGAACCCTTCCGTGCCCTTGAAGTTGCCTTCCTGAGTCGCGGTAAGCAGCGGGTGCAAGACCTTGATCGGCGCCTTGAACATTTCGACGAACTCGAGCAGGCCCTGATTCGCGAGGCACAGGCCACCGGAGTAGCTGTATGCGTCCGCATCGTCTTGTGCGTACTGTTCGAGTTTGCGGATGTCGACCTTACCGACCAGCGACGAAATGTCCTGATTGTTTTCGTCACCCGGCTCGGTCTTGGCGATACCGATCTGGCGAAGGATCGACGGGTAGCGGCGCACCACGCGGAATTTACGGATGTCGCCGTTGTATTCGTGCAGGCGTTTCACCGCCCACGGGCTCAGAATGTTTTTCAGGTAGCGGCGTGGAATACCATATTGCTCTTCGAGGATCGGACCGTCCTCGTCGTAATCGAACAGACCGAGAGGCGACTCGTTCACGGGCGAGCCCTTGATCGAGTAGAACGGCACGCGTTCCATGAGTTGCTTCAGACGTTCCGCGATCGACGATTTACCGCCGCCGACCGGTCCCAACAGATACAGAATCTGCTTCCTTTCTTCGAGCCCCTGGGCCGAGTGCCGGAAGTAGGCGACCACCTGCTCGATCACCTCTTCCATTCCGTAGAACTCACGGAATGCGGGGTATACCTTGATGACCTTGTTCGCAAAGATACGTGACATGCGCGGATCGTTGCGAGTGTCGATCTGTTCTGGTTCACCGATTGCCGTCAACATGCGTTCGCCAGCTGTGGCGTACGCGGCGGGATTGTCTTTGCAGAGCGCGAGATACTCCTCGAGCGAGAGTTCATCTTCTCGCGTTTTCTCGAAGCGGGTCGCGAAACTGCTGTAGATATCCATGCTACCTCCTCGCCGAAGTCTAGACCGATGTCGTGCGCGGCGCGCTATTCGGAAACGACATCGCTCGAATTCATCCTAAACCCTTTTAAATTTTTTTTCCATGAACTACGTTGCGAAAATCGCGCCGTATGTGCCTCCCAACATTCCTCACTTGGAAACACAGATTCGCTCACCTACAATTTTGCGCTCGCATCGCGGCTCTTGCGTAACGACGGCAGACCCACGTTGCGGCCTCTCCACTGCCATTGCGTTCTGACGGCGCCCGCTGCTTGCCGTGCTGCTCAGCACAGATCGCCATGCGCCGTTACACGAATCGTCTCGTTCATCGAACAATCTCACTGTTACACCGGACAGCCTGTCTGCACGCGCACGTTTTGTCGCATCCAGCACGGCCAAGCCGCTGCGCGTTGCCGCGCTTACCTGTCCCTCGTATTAACCGCGTCGGCCGCATGGTTAGTCGCGCGTATAACTGGATCACGGCAGTGCATCGGGTCGCTTCATAGGTGTATACGGCTAAGTGCCCAACACAGATGCGGCAAATGTAAAACGGCCGCCCGCGGGCAGCCGTTTGCTTGATGCTTCCTGATGCGTCCTGATACTTCGTAATCGCTGGTTACAGTCGAACCGTTACAAGCGCGCCGTTACAACTACGCGTGACACGCTCAGGTCAGTTCAACCTCCACTTCCCCGAGACCGTCGATGTGGCCGCGCACAACCCCCGGTTTGTCCACATTGTGCGCACCGACGTACGAACCGGTGGTCAAGGTCCATTCCGGCTCGATGGTGATGCCCATCGCGGCGCAATGGTTGACGAACCAGACGAGCAGTTCGCGCGGATCGCCGGCCGGATTGCCGGTGGCTTCGGGCACGAGCGAGTTGCCGTCGAAACTTAGCTCCAGTTCAGGCGATACGAAATCGAAGCCGCGTGCGAGGCCCGCATAGGCAGCGGGATGGCCGGTGATCAATGCGCCATTGTTCTGCGCGTCGGCCAGTTGCGCGAGCGGCGCGACATTGGGCCATTCGGCAAAGCGGCTATCGACGATCTCAATGGTCGGCAGCACGACGCCGACCTTCGACAGCACCTCGTCGCGCGCATAAGCCCGGCCGCGTGGCTCGATCGCCTCGGCGAAACGAAAGGCGATCTCCAGCTCGACCAGCACGCGGAAGAAGCCGGTATGGGCCACCCGTGCCGGCGACGGCAGCACCAGCGAAGCTGGAATGGGCGCGCCTCCGGCGGCCCCGCCGGGCGCTCTGGCGCCGATCTTCCACGCGCCCGTCGAGTCGCCAAGGCCCGCAATGACAGCCTGCTGGATCGCATAGGCGGTTGCCGCGTCGGGCGGCAGGCTGTCTGGTGGAGGCGCATCGATCGGGCGATGCTGCCGGCGGGCTTCGACGAGGTGGTGCGCGAGGTCGTATGGCGTCATGTCGGTCCTTTATGGCTGGCGCGTTGAGCGTTGGGTTGCCGCGCTGAGTTGCAGCAGTTGAAAAAGCGGGCTGACGGTCCGCGCGCTGACTGCCTGAAGCGGCGACGTCGCCGATGCAGGCCGTAGTCGCGTCCGTCAATGTACCGGATCACGACGCTCACCAGGGCGTGGACAGCACTTGGCAACGTTACTTAGTGCGCAGACCGTAAAAAAAGACCGCGGTTGCATGTGCAATCGCGGTCTTTGTCGTCATGCGGTCAATCCGCATCAGCACGCTTTCCGTCTAACGCTCCAGCGGGAACGAATGTTGCAACGTCGTGGCCGTTGCATGACCAGTCGCAGGCTCTGGCGTCGCGTTCAAAACGCGGTGCGGACGTCGCACGCCCCTATAGTAGCCACGCCGTTACCGTGTCGCGCCGGTCGTCGGTTCCCGATCAGAAGGTTTCCCAATCCTGATCGCTGCCCGCGCTTGCCACGGCCTTCGCCGGTGTTCTCGTGGGCACAGCGGCAACCGGCGTCGACGCTGATACAGCAGATGCCCTGGCTGCGGTGACGGCCTGCGCACCGGATTGTGACAAGGGTCGTGACACTTTACGTGCCGTCGTCGTGCGAACCGGCGCGGCCGCGCGCTTCGGCGCCACGCTGACCGGCGCCTTGACGCCGCTTTCGTCGAGGTGGAACACCGCGACCGCGGTACGCAGCTTGCCGGCCTGATCTTCGAGCGAAGACGCCGCGGCGGCCGCTTCTTCGACCAGGGCGGCATTCTGTTGCGTGACCTCGTCCATCTGGGTAACCGCGCGCGCCACCTGGTCGATGCCGCTGCTTTGCTCTTCCGAGGCCGCCGCGATCTCACCCATGATGTCGGTCACGCGCTGCACCGCACCGATGATCTCGGTCATCGTACGGCCGGCTTCGTCGACCAGCGCCGAGCCGGACTGCACGCGTTCCACCGAGGTGTCGATCAGTTCCTTGATTTCCTTGGCCGCCGCCGAGGAACGCTGCGCGAGGCTGCGCACTTCGCCTGCCACCACCGCGAACCCGCGTCCTTCTTCGCCAGCCCGCGCCGCTTCCACAGCCGCATTCAGGGCGAGGATGTTGGTCTGGAACGCAATTCCTTCAATGATCGAAATGATGTCGGCAATTTTCGCCGAGCTCTGATTGATGTCGCCCATCGTGCCGACCACCTGGCTGACCACCGAACTGCCTTTATTGGCGATCTCCGATGCATTGGCGGCGAGCGCGCTCGCCTGACGGGCGTTATCGGCATTCTGCTTAACCGTGCCGGTCAGCTCTTCCATGCTCGACGCGGTTTCCTGCAGCGCCGACGCCTGCTCTTCCGTTCGCGAGGACAGGTCGATATTGCCGGCTGCGATCTGGCGCGTGGCCGTCGCGATCGATTCACTGCCACTGCGCACAGCGCGCACCGTTTCGGTGAGACTGCGCTGCATCCTGGCGATGCCCTCAAGCAACTGCCCCATTTCGTTGCGCGAGGTGACCACGACCGGGTGGCGCAGGTCGCCTGCGGCGATGGCGTCGAAATGGCCGAGGGCCTGATCGAGCGGACGGCCAATCGCGCGACTCAGCGTCAGATAGGACAGCACCGCAGCCAGCACGCCGGCCAGCAGCGCAACGGCGCTCACGATGCGGAACACTTCAAAGTTGTTCTGCGCGGAGTCGTAACCTTGCTTGGCCGATACGAACTGATACTTGCGCAACGCGTCGTCGGCGTCGCCGAGATCGTTGTACGCCGCCTGCAAAGCCTTGGCACCGTCGACGACCTTGCTCGGGGCGTTCTCCGTGACAATCGCCGCAAACGCGTCCATTTGCTGATGCAGCACGTCGCGTTTGGCAATGACGGTCTGCGCAAGACGGTCTTCCTCGGCGTCGCGCGGCAGATCCATATACTTTTTCCACCACGCGTCGGACGTAACCCGCATCGAACGCGCGCGCTCGAGCGTCGGCGCCGCTTCCGGCGTGCCCATCATGAACGCAGCCCGGTCGAGCGCCAGCCGCTCGCGCGCCGAATAGATCTCGGCGTTGCCGATATCGACCGCGCTCGGCATGGCGTTAGTGAAGGTGTCCTGGTAGGCGTCGTTCGAACGGCTCATGCCGAACAGACCGAAAACGCCGATGGCGACTAGCAGTGCAGCGAGAAAAGCCGTCGTGAGGCCAATCCGTGCCTTGATCGTAATGCCTTTGTTCAACATGCTTGTTCCTGTACTTGGCAAATGAGAGGCTGTGTGCGCAGCGCGGGGTAACGTGTGACGTCTGCGTGCAGGGCGCTTATTTGATGTGGCGCTCTAATACCCTCGTTTACGGCACTCGATTTGCATACTTGAAGGATTTATATAGTATGAAGAAAGGCGTTGTAAGGAATTAGAAGAAATTACAAACCACTGACAGACAGCGCCGGCGCGAAGGTCGCGCAGCGCTTTTGGGGAGGGAGGGAATGGATTTCAGGCCGGGGCTGTACGAAAAGCCGAACGCGAAATCGAAAGGCCGGACACGAGGTCTTTCAACTCGCGTCCGGTAACGCAGTGCTCGATGCCGCCAACGCGGCGCGGCTGGATCAGGCAGCCAGATCGCGCCTCGCCGAGCCGGCCCAGGTCGCGGTGGATTCGCGCACGATCAGCCGCGGCGACACAACACGCCGGCGACCCGGCGCACGCGCGGTGCCGGCCGACGTCCCCGCGATCCGCTCAATCAACGTCTGCGCGGCCATATCGCCGAGCGCGCGGACCGACTGCCCGACGGTCGAGAGCGCGGGATAGGTGAAGCGTCCCAGTTCGATATCGTCGAAGCCGATGATCGAACAATCGCGCGGCACGCTGATATTGCGCTCCGCCGCGGCGCGCAGCGCGCCGATGCCCATCATGTCGTTGCCGGCAAAAATCGCCGACGGCTTCACGGTGTCGAACAGTTGTCCAGCCGCACGATGGCCACCCGTCCCCGAAAAATCGCTTTCGACAATCGCGCCGGCCGGAATCTCAATGCCGCGCTCCGCCATGGCGCGAATGAAACCGTGCACCCGCATGGCGCTTACCGCCGTTTTCACCGGCCCGGTGATGCAGCCGATCCGCACGTGCCCCAGTTCGAGCAGATGACGCGTTGCGAGATAACCGCCCTTCTCGTGGTCGATCTGCACCAGATCCGCGTTCACGCCTTCAATATTGCGGTCCACGACGACCAGCGGCTCACGGGCGTTGGCGAGGGCCTGCGCCAGCACCGCGTCGTCGCCCGCGGAGGCGACAATCAGTCCGTCGATACGTTTTTCCTGCAGCACGCGCAGATAGTTACGCTGCTTGGCCGGGTCGTCGTCCGAATTGCAGAAGAACAGGCAGTAGCCGTTGCGCGAGCAACCATCCTCGATACCACGCGCCATCTCCGCGAAATACGGGTTCGTACTGTTCGGCACCACCAGACCGATCGTCGCCGTCGCCCGCGCTTTGAGCGAACGGGCCACCGCCGACGGCACATAGTGAAGCTGACGGATCGCGTGTTCGACCTTCGCGCGCACGTCGGCCGACACCGGCCGTGAGTTGTTCACCACGTGCGATACCGTCGTGAACGACACGCCCGCCACGGCCGCTACATCCTTGATCGTCGCCATAACCTGTTGCTCTCCTGCCTGTTGTTCCCGCCGGCCACGCCATCTGGCGACACACCGGACGTCTTCATCGATGACAGACCTAAACCCATGAATACTTACGCTTTACCGTTCCTGGTGCTTCGACTGCTCCTGACACGCTAGGCTGCTGACAACCCGTACCTTCTTCATGCGCGCTTACGGCGGCTGCGATAGGTATCCAGCACCACCGCCACTACGATCACCGCGCCGGTGATCATCCGCTTGGTCGGCTCGTTCGCGCCGATCTGCGCGAGGCCCAGGTAGTTCGAAAAGCCGAGCCGCGTGCCGGCCGGCTTGCCGCTTGCCGCTTGCCGCTTGCCGCTTGCCGCTTGCCAGCGGCGCGGAGGGGTCGGTAGGCGGCGTTATGTTGCCCGCGTTGGCCGCGTTGGCCACGTTTTCCGCACCCGGCTGCCCGCTCGATCCTTCACGCACCGATCGATCGGTCATGACAGACTCCCTGCTTCCTGAGTGACGGGCGCATCCTCGCGCAGCGACAGCGAAACGTCGGCGAGCAGCGGTTCGGCATAGGGCTTACCGATACCGCTGACAGACAGTACGAGTACGGCAGGCAACGCGTCGTGATCAGTTGAATCCATCGCAATCCCGGTTCCGTAACTCCCGGCGCGGCTTCATGCGATTCGCTCGAATGAAACCGCCAACCGCGGCCACGTGTCATGCCGGCCCGATGCGCCGAATGCGCAGGTGCTGTCGGCCCCGCCCCTCCCGCCGCGCAGCCACCGTCATGACGCTTACCTCTGGAATTAACGGCGGCGTAGCAGGTTTCTTGAGCGTTTATTGAATTGGCGCGGATTCGCGTGCTTCTTGCCGTGCATTCAAGATGCAGCGGCGTCGGCGCGAACCCGCGTGCCCTGCCGTGTTGCGGTGCTTCCTGGGGTGCTGCTTCCTCCGCTACTTTTCAGTACTTGGGAATATTTACTGGCCGCCGCTTACCTGGCCACCAGGTCGCACGGCGTTTCCACGACGCCTGACAATTGCGACTGCTTCTTGTGCTCGCTGATCGCTTTCAACGCGGTGTCGATGCCGAACACGGCCTGCTTGGCGGCGTACTGGTCGGCGGTGGCGAGCACGCGGCCGTCCTTGAGCATCGGCTTGATCGCGCCGATGTTGTCGTAGCCGACCACCATCACCTTGCCTTGCTTGCCCGCCGCGCGCACGGCCGAGACCGCGCCGATCGCCATGTTGCCGTTGCCGGCCAGCAGCGCCTTCAGGTTCGGATACTCATTGAGCATGGCCGACGCCACCGCGTTGCCCTTGTCGATTTCCCAGTCGCCCGATTGCACCGACACGACCTTGGCGCCGACGGTCTGCATGGCGTCCTTGAAGCCCGCGGTGCGCTGCTGCGCGTTGGTGGTGGTCGACACGCCTTCGATAATGCCGACTTCGTCGCCCGCCTTCAGCTTCTTGCCCAGGTAATCGCCGACCTTCTGCGCGCCCTTGCGGTTATCCGGGCCGACGAATGGCACGTTCAGGTCTTTCGACTTGAGCACATCCGGGTCGAGCCGGTTGTCGATGTTCACAACGATGATGCCTGCGTCGATAGCTTTCTTGACGACCGGCACCAGCGCCTTCGAATCAGCCGGAGCCAGCACGATCGCATCGACCTTCGAGACGATCATCTGTTCGACGATCCGGATCTGGTTCGCGGTATCGGTTTCGTCCTTGATACCGTTGGTGATCAGGTCGAACTGGGAGGTATTGTGTTTCTGATAGTCCTTGGCGCCGTTTTCCATGGTCAGGAAGAACTCGTTCGCGAGCGACTTCATCACCAGCGCGACCCTCGGCTTATGGGCAGGCGCGGTTTGCGCATAAGCGGACGAAAACGGCAAAGCGGCGGTAGCAGTGACGAGAACGGCGGCCGCCACCATGCGGCGGCGAATGCGATGACTCATGCATATCTCCAGGTTTGTCGGGCTCGCGGTCGAGCCGTATTTTTTGTGGTGCGCAAACGTTTGTGAGGGCCTATTCTCAGCGTGCCCTGTTCGGATTGTCAACGGATCGCCGTGCTGCGATGCATCGGTCCGCAAAAAGTGCGTCGATGCAGCGCGCTCGATAGTTTCGACCGGCGCGGCGCGCAAGCGCGCCGGCAGGCTGCAGGTTGGCAAAGGTTCCTCGCTGGGTCCGTGCGTGGCAAATTTGCCACCGGCTGCAAACTCAGCAGTCGGCGGGCCGTTTATGCTGGACTTTTATTGCGCACGGTGCAAGCGGCAACAGCGAGGGCGATGGGCCAAAGGCTCGTCAAAGCCAGCCGGCCTTGCGGAAGCGCCAGTACAGGATCACGTCCACGGTGAGCATGACAGCCAGACAGACCGGATAGCCGAACCGGTAATGCAGCTCAGGAATACTCTGGAAGTTCATCCCGTAGATGCCGGCGATCATGGTCGGCACCGCGAACAAGGCGGCAAACGAGCCGAGCCGCTTGGTCACCTCGCTTTCGGCAAGCGAGATCATCCCCAGATTGACCTGTACCGCGGTGACGACCATTTCGCGCCGGCCGTCGATGATTCGGACGATCCGTTCGAGATGGTCGTAGACATCGCGAAAATAGGCTTGCATGCCTTCGCAGACGCTCGGAATACGCCCGCCCGTCAATTTGCTGATCGCTTCCTGCAGTGGTGCAATGTGGTGCTGCAGGATCACGAGGCGGCGTTTCAACGAGTACAGATCCTCAATGATCGCGCGCGAGGCCGCCGAATTGTTGCGTTCGAAGATGCGGTCTTCGAGTGCTTCGATCTCGGTGTTCATCGCCTCGACGATCGGGAAATAACGATCGACGATGTCGTCCGCCAGCGCGTACAGCACGAACGCCGAGCCCTCCTTGAGCAATTGCGGCTCGCGCTCGCAGCGGGCGCGAACGTTCTGGAACCCGGCGCGCGCGCCGCGGCGCACCGATAACACATAGTTGTGCCCCACGAACACGTCGACCTCGCCGATCAGCAGTTCGCCCGCTTCGTCCATTTCCACGGTATGCATGACCGCGAATAGCGACTCGCCGTACTCCTCGATTTTCGGCCGCTGATGGCCGTTTTGCGCATCTTCTATCGCGAGTTCGTGCAGGCCGAACTCGTGTTTCATTACGGCCAGCTCCTCCGGCTCCGGGTCTTTCAGCGCGACCCAGACGAAGCACTCGGGCCGCGCCACGTAGTCGCTGATGCTCTCGATATCGATGTCAGCCAGCTTCCGGCCGTCCTGATAGGCGGCGCAATTGATCAGCATGTTGGATTACCTTGAAAACTGAATAGGCCGGCCGGCTTCACGCTTGCGTAAGCCCGGCGGCGGATATTCATGAACGAATACACGACAGCCGCCATGTTAAGGGCTGAGCGTGACCGCCATGTATCCAATTGTTAAAGCCCTGCGCTATCGCGCAACCCTGCGCAAAGCGATGCGGTGATCCTCCCCGAAAATGATCGACGCGCGGTTCGAATAGCGGGTGTCGGCCGTGACCGTAAAGCGCATCTCCACGACCGGATCGAATTGCGTGGAGACACCGATGCGGTGCACGCCCGGGCTCAGATAGAAGACCACATGTTCGCCGTTCATCAGATCGGTGACCTGCTCACCGTCGACATACACCAGGGCATCGCGAAACCGGACGATCACATCGCGGGAACGTTCGCGCCGCACGTCGACGGCAACCAGTCCGGTTCCGGGCTGCGTATAACCGGGCTGAACGATACGCGCTTGCGGTACTTCCTTGAACGGGACGGGTTCGGCAGGTGTGGCGGCGCAACCGGCAAGCAACGCGATGGCAAGCGCAAGCAACGCGGCTTTGCAGTGGAAGTGCTGGCGCATCGGCATGCTGGGTCTCCCGGTTTGTTGCGGGTGTTGCTCTTGTTATAGGCGCATTGCGCCATCCTGGCCGAACGGCCAGACTCCGCGCCCCCTCTTGCACAGGACCGCGTTCTTCTTCATGATCGCTGCAAAGCGCTGCGTTGTGGGCGCTGCGCGCTGCGGATTTACCCTCGGATCCGTCGCGTGCCACTTTTGTCTGCCAGCAGGTTCGCTTCGCTGTGCCGGCTATGCGCCACGCTTCAGCGCCCGCCTCGCCGGACATACGATCAAGGAGACTGCAATGTGGTATTTCACCTGGATTCTCGGCATCGGCGTGGCATTGGGCTTCGGCATCATCAATGTGATGTGGCTGGAAGCGAGCGGCAAATTCGCGCGTGACCCACAGCATGCCGGCACCCGGAGCGCGACGCCCGAGGACACGTCTTCGTGACCCATCTGGTTTTCTTCTGCGGTCACGCAGGCACCGGCAAGACCACTCTGGCAAAGAAGCCGAGCGGCGATATTCGCGAGGACCTGTTGATGTTCGACAACACCGCGCCAACCCACGCGGACTACGAAGCGCTGCTCGCACGCATCGTAGGCGACCCGTATGCGTCATCTGCGATGCTGCCGCCGCTGCCTGTCTAGCACCGGTGTTTCAAACGCAAAAACGCAAAACGCCCCGCATGGCGGGGCGTTCATCAGGCGGCCTTCTGCGAGGCCTGCTTCGTTACTCGCGGCAGAGTCACCGCCGCGTGGACGCACGGCCCCCGGTTTTGAGCCTCATTTGCACCCTCAACGCGACAGTTGCGGTTTACACCGTCGCCATCGCATCCAGCGACTGCCCTTCGTATAACTGGCCAAAGCGATTCGCGAGGAAATCGCGCAGCGACACCTGTTCCTGACGCACGAAACCGCTTTGCGGCAGTTTCTGCTCGCGGAACAGATCGAGCACCGCGCACATCGCGCCGGCCGTGGTGATCTGGATCGCACTCATCGCCACGCCACACACCGTCTTCGCGAAGATCTTGCGGGTGAAGACTTCCTGCACCAGTTGACCGTCGCGCATACCGCTCACGGTGATGAACACCAGCACGACGTCTTGCGCCGTCGCGGGCACCGAGCGGCGCATGATGGTCTTGAGCGTATCGCGATCGCTCGAAAGACGCAGGTCTTCCAGCAGGAACTGCATCAGGTTACGGTGGCCCGGATAGCGCACCGACTTGTAGTCGAGCGATTCGACACGGCCCGACAGGGTTTCGCATAGCGTGCCCAACCCGCCGGAAGTATTGAAAGCTTCGTATTCGGTGCCGTCGAGCGAGAAGTGCTCAAGGCCTTCAAGCGGCTGCACCCACTGCGTGCGGCTGTCGCGGATCGCTTCGCACGGCTGACAGTACTCGTTGATCAGGCCGTCGACACTCCACGTCAGGTTGTACTTCAGCGCATTGGTCGGAAACTCCGGCAGCGCGCCGACGCGCATCTTGACGTCGCGGATTTCAGTGAAACGGCTCGCCAGTTCATGCGCGGCGATGCCGATGAAGCCCGGCGCCAGACCACATTGCGGCATGAAGGCGTGATCGGCGTCGTCGGCGATCGCGCGGATCGCGCTGGTGGCGCGCACGTCTTCGGTCAGATCGAAGTAATGGACGCCGGCCCCCTTGGCCGCCGAGGCCACGTTCACCGCGAGGTAATACGGCAGCGCGTTGACGAGCGCGTCGAAGCCCTGAATAGCGGCGCGCAGCGCGGCGGCATCGGCGGAATCGACGCGCCGGGTCGGGATGCCTTGGGCAGCGAGCTTATCGAGCGCGTGCTGATCGCGGTCGAACGCGACGACGTCGTAGTCGCCGGTTTCACGCAACATGTGGGCGATGGTGTGACCGATCAAACCTGCGCCAACAATGGCTACTTTCATGCGCTTCTCCTTTGTCGACCGGAGTTAGCGCTTTAGCGCCTACTCCGGTCCCATTCAAGATGGTTTGTTATCTGCTGTCTCCAGCTTGGGAAGTGCGCTGCGCTTGGCGCTGCGCCCGGCGGGCTGAACCCTTGAGACACAGTTTAGGGAGAAGCAAAAACAGTTCATACGCGCAAAGTGCTGCGCTATGACCATGAATTTCGACGTTATGACGACGCAATCAGTCGATATGTCGAAAACATGTTAAAACGGCGTAAAAATTTGCCGTGCGCTCACACCATGCCGCGGTCGATCTTGCGTGCAAGAATGATCGACGTCGTGGTTCGCTCGACGCCTTCCAATCCACCGATCTCATCGAGCAGATCGTTGAGGCGGTCGGGCGAATCGGCACGCAGCCACGCGACATAGTCGAAATCACCACTCACCGCGCATAGCAACTGCACCTCGGGCATCTTGCCGAGGCGCTTCTGCACGGCGGGCCCGTACTTCGGCGCGATGATGATGCCGACGTACGCCTGGATGCTCGAGTCGAGCACGTCCTGGCCGAGCCGCACGCTGTAGCCGCCGATCACGTTGCTGCGCTCGAGCCGCGCAATCCGGGCGATCACCGTAGTGCGCGCCACGTCCAGTTGACGCGCGAGATTGGCGACGCTCTCACGGGCGTTGGCTTGCAGCAGCGCAACGAGGTTGCGGTCGAGGTCGTCGAGTTGGTCGAGGCGCGGAGGTCTCATCGAGGGCGAAAGAAGTTGGTCAACAATGGGCGGATTATCGCGCGTCTTCGGCATCGGGCGGCAGGCAGAGGAACCCCGAGTCATCGCCGACCGAATGATGAGCGGCTAGCAGCGATCGGGAAGCGGCACTGAGCGGGCGGGAAACGCAGCAAGGCAAGCGGCAGGATCACACCCCGAACCGCTCGATCACGAAATCGATAAAGCTGGTGAGCTTGGGCGTGGCGCGGCGATCGCGTGGATAGACCAGATGGACCGGCGCGCCATCGGGCAGATAGTCTTCCAGTACCGACACCAACTCGCCGCTGGCGATCTCTCGCGCAAGCAGCGCCTCCGGCTGCAACACCAGCCCGAAGCCGCGCAATGCGGCAACCTTGAGCGCCTGGCCGTTGTTCGCCCGGAACCGTCCGGCGCGCAGCTGGTTTTCGTTCGCGTTCTCACCACCTAGCCGCCACAAACCCTCGCGGCCCCAATGCAAAAAGCCCAGGCATTCGTGCTGCATAAGATCGGCCGGCGTGCGGGGTATGCCGGCCCGTTCCAGATAGGCCGGCGACGCGCACGCGCGCATCCGGTAAGGCTTCAACGGCCGCGCGACGAAACTGGAATCCGGCAAATGGCCGATTCGCACCGACGCGTCGAAGCCCTCTTCCACCAGGTCGATCACGCGATTCGACAGATCCAGTTCGAGGCTCACGTCCGGCCATGCGCTCAGATAATCGGTCATCGCCGGGGCAAAGACTTCGACGCCGTATGTCAGCGGCACCGTCACCTTCAGCACCCCGCGCGGCGCGGCTGCCATTGCCTCGGCGAGCGACTCCGCCTCCTTGACGTCCGCCAGAATGCGCCGGCACTGCTCGTAATATTGCCGGCCGATTTCAGTCAGACTCTGACGACGCGTGGTGCGCGTCAGAAGCCGCGTCGCGAGCCGTGTTTCGAGCGAACGGATATGCTTGCCCACCATCGCCGACGAAATGTCGAAGCGCTCGGCGGCCGCTGTGAGACTGCCCGCCTCGACCACGGCGACGAAGATTTCCATGCTGACGAATTTGTCCACCCGCTATTTCCTGTTCGTTTCGGTTGTAAGCGTTTGTCGCACTGCAGCCGCATTGTAGGGATATCGTGATACAAATAGCGGCGACGGCGAAGTGGGCAGCCGGCCGCCCTGCGTCGCTATGGCGACGCGCGTTGGGCCGCTCGCCATACTCGCCTTGTCATAATTCGAACAGACATCAGGAGTTTCGATGAAAAAAGCACTCGTAATGCTGGCCACCGCAGTCGCCATGAGCGGCGCGTTCGCACAAACTTCCGCACCGGCTTCGGCACCGGTTGCCGCCGCAGCTTCGGCGCCTGCCGCAAAAGCGGGTCACGAGCGCAACGTCGAAGACCGCATCGCCTACCTGCATAAGCAGTTGAAGATTACTTCGGCGCAGGAATCGCAATGGAACGCGTTCGCCGACGTCATGCGCAACAACGGCGAGACGATGGGACAGTTGTTCCAGCAGCGCAAGGCCAACACGAACCTGTCGGCAGTCGACGACATGAAACAATACGCGGCGATCGCACAAGCGCATGCGGACGGCATGAAGAAGCTGGTCGATGCGTTCGATCCGCTGTATAGCAGCTTCTCGCCGGAGCAGAAGAAGCTGGCCGACGTGACGTTCCATCAGGGCGGCCCTGAAGGCAGCCATCGCCACCACGGCAAGGGCGGCAGCAAGAAAGCGCCGGCCGCTGCCGCGGAGTGATACGGCTGTGAAGCCGTAAGAGCTTGATTGCGTAGTCAATTGCGCGCGGCGCGGGTTTCCGCGCTGCGCGCCCGGTTCTTTTGCCTTTGGCGGCGGGATGCGTCCGCCTGCCTACGCCAATGGCAAAAGAATCCGATCTTCACATGCATCTGGCATGATGCGAGTATGCCGCGCCGGGCGTAACGCCCCAGCGCGGCTGTCAATATTTCCACACCGACTCGCTCCATGACCGAACTCAAAAATCTCGATCTGAGTAACGATGCAAACGCCCGGCGCGTCGTCAAAAACGAAACCGTGAGCGTTGAATTCGCCGCCGTCGAAGGCGAACTGATGAGCCTGGAAGGCCCGAACCGCTATGCCCGCGGCGACGCGCTGATCACCGGATCGACCGGCGACCGCTGGGTCGTCTCACGTGAGCGGTTCGACGCCAAATACCTGCCTGAAGACACCGCCCTCGCTCATGGCGAGCCCGGTGCATACCGCAACCGCCCGGCCATCGTGCTAGCCAAACAGATGAATGAAGCGTTTTCACTGGCCCGCTCAGCGAGTGGTGGCGACGTACTGCACGGCGCGGCCGGCGACTGGATCATGCAGTACGCCCCCGGCGACTACGGCGTGGTGCAGGCCGCACGTTTCGCGAAGGTCTATCGGCTTGCGGACTGACTCGTCGCCTGAGTCACGGCCGGCGAGCGTTGGCCGGCTCGGCGCGGTCAGCCCCCCGCACTCAGGCCCGCCTTCCAGCCGATGGCCCGAGGGTCTTGAGTCACCATCGCTTCAGGCAAACTCGTCGCCGAGATCCACCGTCACATCGCGCGCTACCGTCTCGCCGTTCGCATACTGCTCTTCGAGCGAGCCGATGCTTGCTTCGACATACGCCCGCAGCACCGCGAAACTCCGCCCGCGCAGCCGCGCCGGCAACGCGCGATAACGCGCCAATGCCGTCGGCGCGATCACCACAGTCATCACGATACGGCGCGCGGTCGCACCGAAACGCATTGCAACCCAACGAATCGCCAGCGTCGGTGTGCCGTCTTCGCCCGCTTGCTGGATGAACTGCGTCTGCTCGGGAAACAGATCGCTGATGACGCGCGCCAATTCCTCGAACTCGGGATTCGCGCAGTCGTATTGGTAAGCTTCTTCCATGAGGTGTGCCGAAAGGATGAGCCTGAACGGTGTACCGAAAGGGTACGCCGAAAGTTAGTGAATCACGGATGGTCTGTGTAACAAGCGGCTCACAACAGGCTTACGCGGCAACCGCCGGGCGACGGAACACGCTGAACAACCAGCCCGCGACAATCACCGCCCCCAGTGCATACATACCGTCCACTGCGGCGAGCGGCATGAGCTGCGCCTGAAACAACGCTGCCGGCACGTCGACCAGCGCGTGCAGCGCAATCGCGAGCGGCAGAATGCCGCGCCAGCCCGCCCGCACGCCGCGCCACATCAGCACCGACAAGCCGATCTGGAACACCAGCGCGGCCACCCGTTCGAGCGCGAAAATGCCGGCCGTTTGCGGCGTCAGGCTGGCGAGAATCAGGTGGATGCGCATTATCGAGTCGGTCGGCAGATTGCTCAGGTAGCCGTCCAGCTCGCCGCGGTTTTCAAAGACGGCGAACAGGACCCATTGAAGCTGCACCAGCACGCCGGCCAGCCAGGCTTCAGCGCCACCGTGGCCGAGGCCATAAGTCAATGCTGTGCCGTCGCCCTGGCCCGCCACGGAGGACGCGGACTTCGCCGCCGCGCGCTTGAGCAACAGACGCATCCCGATGAAACGTCCCACTTCCTCGCAGATACCGGCGACCAGCGCGCCGTACACCACGAAAGCCAGTGGATTGGACAGGAAGGTGGCCGTCGCTTCGTTCCGATGCAGCACGTAGTCGTTCAGCGCGCGCTCGATCACCATGGCGAACAGCGCGAATATGGCGATGCCGATGATCGCGTCGCGGGGATTCAGCGCAAGCGGCCGGCGCAGACGACGGTAGATCAGGAACGGTAAGGCGGCGACGAACAGGGTCGCGACGGCGAGGCTCGAGAGAGTAATCGGTGCAACAACCATGAGTTTCCTTGCGATGATCGACGCGCACCCGCTGCGCGCCGCAGCCCGAATGATCGCAGATCAGCGCGAAGTTGAGGCGCGGACGATCAATTCGCCTGGCAAGAGGCAATCGCGTGCGGTGGTTTGAATCCCTTCGATGCGTTCATGGAGGAACTCGACCGCGCGGTAGCCGATCTCGTAAGTCGGCTGACGGATCGTCGTGACGCCGGTCAATTCGGCCCACTCGGGATCGTCGATCGACAGCAGCGCGACGCGCGCCTGCCAATCCGCGCCGTAGCGCGCTTTCAGATGCAGGGCGAGGCATAGCGCGACCGGCGCGTTCGCCGCGAACAAGGCGATGCGCGTGGTTTTGCCGGTGGCGTTAGCCGAGGCTTTGCGAGCGGCATCGCCTGTGGCGTCATCTAAGGCGTTGCGTTCGGCGCGACCTGTCACTCTGGCCATGGCGCCGGCAGGATCGCCAGCTGCATCGATTGCGCGGTCCAGTTCGGCGAGGGCACGCTCCACGGCCGCCGGCTCGCCAAGGTTCAACACCAGCGTATGCCCACGCGCGCCGCCCTTGCTGCTTTCATCGTTTCCGCGGTTTGCACCGTCTTCGCCTTTCCCGCGAATCCTGCCTTCGTGGCCCTCGCCGCTCATCACCTCACGAAACGCCGCCTCACGCAGTTGCCGTGAACTGACCTGCTCGAAGGGCTGCACGACAAACCAGATATCGTCGAAGCCGTTTTCGAGCAGATGCCGCGTGCCGAGCTCGGCCGCCGCCCGGTTGTCCAGCCCGACCATATCGGCGACAAGCCCATCTACCGAACGATCGACCAGCACCGCCGGAATCCCCCCGCCGCCTACCGGCCGCAATGTTTCCTCGCGCACGCCGAGCGCGTTCACGATCACGCCTTCCACGCGGTACGTGGTCAGCAATTGCAGATAGCGCCGTTCCATTTCGACTTCATTAGCCGCATGGCAGATCAGCGGCATCAGCCCGAGCGCGTGGCAAGCGGCTTCCACGCCTTGCAGTACTTCGACGGTGTACGGATTCGTCAAGTCGGCGAGCAGCATGCCGATCAGGCGATTGCGGCCACGCTTGAGGCCGCGTGCCATCTGGTTAGGCTGATAGTCGAGACGCTCGATGGCCGCCTCGATGCGCGCGCGCAATTCCGGCGACAGCACGCTTATCTCGCCATTCAGGTAGCGCGAGATGCTGGTCTTGCCGGTACCGGCTTCGCGCGCGACGTCAGTAATCGTCGCGCGTCGGGCGGCGGCAAGCGGCGGCGTGCTCATTTCTTCAACACTTGCCGGTTGACGATGTTCGTCGCCAGGGTACCGTCGAGCGCGGCGACGAGATTTTCCGCCGCATTACGCGCCATTGCATGGCGGGTCTCGTGCGTCGCCGAACCGATGTGCGGCAGCGCGACCACATTCGCCATTTTCAGCAGCGGCGAATCGGCCGGCAGTGGCTCGGTTTCGAACACGTCGAGACCCGCGCCGTGAATCGTGCCGTTTTGCAGTGCTTCGATCAGCGCCTGTTCATTGACCGTAGCGCCGCGCGATGCATTGATCAGAATCGCGCTCTGCTTCATCGACCTGAACTCCGCCGCGCCGATCATGTGCTTCGTTTCAGGCGTGAGCGGCACTTGCAGACAGACGAAGTCAGCGGTGGCAAGCAGCTCCGCCAACTCGACGCGGCGCGCACCGTAAGCCTGTTCCGCCTGCGGGTTCGCGCTGCGATTCGTATACAGCACCTTCATGTTGAAGCCAAGCGCCGCACGCCGCGCGACCGCACCGCCGATCCGTCCCAGTCCGACAATACCGAGCGTTTTGCCCTGCACGTCGACGCCGAAATGGGCCGGCCCGATGCTGTGCTTCCACTGGCCGGCCTTCACCCAATCCGCCAGTTCGACCACCCGCCGCGCCGACGCGAGGATCAGCGAGAATACGGTATCCGCCGTGGACTCGGTCAGCACGTCCGGTGTATGCGCGAGCACAATGCCGCGGCGCGTGAGGTCGGCCACATCAAACTGGTCAAAGCCCACCGAGATGGTCGACAAAGCCTTCAGCCGGCTCGCGCCTTCGAGCATCGCCGGCGTGATTTTTACGCTCGAACCGATGCCGCCGTCCGCATCCTTCAATGCGGCGACGAATGTGTCGTGCTGCGCGGGGTCGACCTGCACGACTTCCGCATGCTGTTGCAGATACGCGAGCACATCTTCAGGCAGCGACTTCCAGGCGACGATCTTCTTCATCAGCTTTTTCCTTGCAACGGTGTAGCGAGCGTGGCGGCCGCGGTCTGCGCTTGCTGCTGTGGTTTGACGATCAGCGTCAGAATCACCGCAGCGACCAATGCCACGCTCATGAAAGCATACGACGCCGCAGGCGAGCCGGTCGCGCCATTCAGATAGCCGACCACGTACGAGCCGACGAACGAACCGAGCGCGCCCATACTGTTGATCAGCGCCATCGCACCGCCCGCGACGTTCTTCGGCAGCAGTTCCGGCACGATCGCGAAGAACGGCCCATACGGCGCATACATCGCGCCGCCGGCAATCACCAGCAACGCGTACGAAATCCAGAAGTGGGTGGAACCGAGCGCATACGACGCGGCGAACGCAACCGCGCCGACCAGCAGGAACGGCCACACGAACACTTTGCGGCGGTTGAGTTTATCCGATGCCCATGAAGCCGCAAGCATCGCGATCGTTGCAGCCAGATAAGGCAACGCCGAAAGCCAGCCGGTTTCGACCATACCGAGCGTCGAACCGTTCTTCAGGATCGAGGGCAGCCACAGCACGAAACCATACACGCCGATGCTCCAGCAAAAATACTGCGCGCACAGCTTGATCACAGCGGGCGTGCGGAACGCTTCGCTGTAGTTACGCATCGGCTTGATCGCGGCCTGTTCGGCGCGCAAGGTTTCGGCGAGGTCGTCCTTTTGCTGCTGCGTGAGCCACGCCACCTGCTGCGGCTTGTCCTGCACGATGAACCACCAGCACACGGCCCAGATGATCGCGGGCGCGCCTTCAGCGATGAACATGTGACGCCAGCCGAACGAATGCACCAGATAGCCCGACACCACCGACATCCACAGCACCGTCACCGGATTGCCGAGAATCAGGAATGTATTGGCCCGCGAGCGCTCGCTCTTCGTGAACCAGTTGCTGATGAAAATCAGCATCGCCGGCATCACCGCGGCTTCAACCACGCCGAGCACGAAGCGGATCACCATCAGCGAGGGGATATTGCTGACCATGCCAGTCAGCGCCGCGCAACCGCCCCACAGGACCAGGCTCCAGAACACGAGTTTCTTGACGCTGCGGCGTTCCGCGTAAATCGCGCCGGGAATCTGGAAGAAAAAATAGCCGAGGAAGAACAGGGCGCCGATCAGCGACGACAGCCCTTTGCTAATACCGAGATCCTGGTTGATGCCGGCGGCCGATGCGAAACCGAAGTTCGCGCGATCGAGATAGGCGAGGCTGTACGTGATGAATACGATCGGCATGATCGTCCACCAGCGGCGAATCGCGAGCGATGAAGTCATGGGAATCTCCTTTTGCGGCTTCCCGAAAACAATGATGGGCTGTCATGGGGCGCTGTTCGAGCGCTCTTGCTGTTATCGAGCCAGCTACTGCTGGCCAGTGCTGAATCGCGGAATGCGCTGGATGACACGTTGTGCATTACATCCGCGCACTCAGGCCGCGCTTGCAACGCGCGGCACTTCGGCGAGTTCAAGCGCGTCGAGTTCGGCGCGGCTCGGCAGACCTTCGGAATCGCCGATCACCTGGATCGCCAGCGCGCCGATGCGGTTGCCGCGCGCGACCGCTTGCGCGAGCGGCTTGCCTTCGAGCAGCGCGCTGACCACGCCGACGGCGAAGCCATCGCCCGCGCCGACCGTGTCCACCACCTTCGCGACCGGTTGACCCGCAATCACGGCGGCATCGTCGGTGGTGCGGAAGTACGCGCCTTGCGCGCCGAGTTTGATGATCACGCCGCGCGCGCCCTGGTCGAGATAAAACTTTGCGATGTCGTCCGGCTGCGTGTAGCCCGTCAGGATCTCGCCTTCGCCGATGCCGGGCAGCACCCAGTCGGCCAAAGCGGCGAGCGCATTCAAGCCTTCGACCATCGCGGCGCGTGACGGCCACAGCGTCGGGCGCAGATTCGGATCGAACGAGACGGTCTTGCCGGCGGCACGCATTTCACGCGCCAGATGGAACGCGAGTTCACGCGAGCTCGCGGAGATTGCCGGCGCCACGCCTGTCAGATGGAGATGGCGCGCGGGCAGCACATAGTCGGCCGCGTAGTCGGCCAACGACAGGTAGCTCGCCGCCGACCCTTTGCGGAAGTACTCGACGGCTGGATCGCTGCCGTCGTCGTTCTTCGACTTCAGCTGGAAACCGGTCGGGTAGCGCGCGTCGGTGGTGACGCAGCGCTGGTCGATGCCCTCGTTCGTCAGCGTGTCGCGCACGTACTGGCCGAACGAATCGTTGCCAACCCGGCTCATCCAGCCCACCTTGAAACCCAATCGCGAGAGACCGATCGCCACATTCAGATCGGCGCCCGCGACGCGCTTGGTGAATTGCCCAACGCCGGCGAGCGCGCCGGGTTCGGCGGCCACGAACATGGCCATCGCTTCGCCGTAGGTGATGACGTCGAGTGCTGCGGTTGTGTTGCTCATCCTTCGCTCCTGCGTGTTTCTGTTTGCTGCCTGTTTTTGCGTGTGTTGTCCTGCTTGCGCCGCATTGCTTGCGCTTCGCTGCGTATGCTGCCGCCCGTACCGCGTGCACTTCTCCACACGCGCTGGTTGCCGGGCGTTTTTTGTACTGCTCTCTCAGGTCCTACGCGCCACTTACGCGGCGGCCAGCCACGCGACATAGTGCGCCGCGTCCTCATCGATACGGTTCGCGTCGAACGGAAATTCAATGCCGCGCGGCACGTGGCGCGGCAGCGTGTCGAGCACCGCGGCGAACTGCGTGTCGCCAGCGGCCGGCGCGGCGGGAAAGCGTCGTGCGCCCTCGCCCACCGTCGTCTTGCAATGGATGTATTCGACGTGAGCAGCCAGCGGCCCGGCGGCATCGAGCGGCGCGACCTCGCGCCATGCCCAGTTGCCCATGTCGAAGGTCATGCCGAGCACGCCGGCACAGCCTTCGCGCGCCAACGCGTCGAACAGCCCGACGAACTGCGCGAGCGAGCCGCCCTCGGCCAATTGACCGTTTTCGACGACAAGCCGCGGGTTCGCACCGCTCAGGTGATCAGCAATCGCCGCGCCATTGGCCTCGGCGGCGAATCCGCCGAGTTGCAGCTTCACGAAGCGGGCGCCGAGCGCCGTCGCTTCGTCAAGCGAGAGACGCAGTGCGTCGGCGTCGAGGAGTCCGTCGGACGTGTACAGCGATGCGGGCGTCGAATACACCGACCACAAGCCCAGTTCGGCGATCGATTTGCCGAGCGCGCTCAATGCCTGCGGTGCGGCATCGGCTTCGTCGGCGAACAGCTCGCGGCGCACTTCGAACGCCGCCGCGCCGGCCTGCCTGCTCACCTCGGCCCACTTCAGATGACCGTCCGTGCGAACCGCGTCCATCCCGAATGCGCTTGCGACGATCACTACGTCAACTGCATCAGCCATGTCGAATTTACGCAAACCTGTCTCTTGATCAGCGTCTGGAACCGGTTCCAAACACGCTTCGAAAAAAAGCGCCGAAGCGCCTTGGTTGACCGAATAGTGCGCCGAGCCAGCCGTCGTGCACCATAGTGGAAATCCCCAGGAGAACCCGATCAAGGCCCGTCCACGAGACATAACGCAAGGAACTGCTCGACGACCCGCGACGGCGCGCTCGCGTGGGGCACCAGAATCGACAGCCGCCGCGTCAGCGGCTCGGGGCTCAACGAGAACCGGCACAGCGCGCCGTCCTCGTGCCGCATCGACATCGCCGAGACGAAACCGACGCCCATTCCCGCCCGCACCGCCTCTTTCACGCCTTCGACGCCGGCAATCTCCAGTGCCACGCGCATCGGCACACCCGCCCGGGCAAAGGCCCGTTCGACGATCTGCCGCACGCCCGACCCGGCTTCGCGCAACACCAGCGGATACGGGCCGAATGCCGCCAGTTCCGCCCGCCCGCCATCGATGCGCAGCCCGTCCGCCATGCCCGGCTCGCCGGCGCCCCCCGCCTGCGCGAGCGGATGCGTGCGCGGCATGATCGCGACGATCTCGTCCTCGCGCCACGCATGCACCGCGGTGTCAGGCGGCAAATCCACGCCGACCGGCCCTTCGATCATGGCGATATCCACCGAACCCAGCGCGCCGACGATGTCCGAGGTGTTGCCGTCGGCGGTATGTAGTGTCACGTCGGGATAGCGGCGATGAAAGTCGGCGATCAGGTAGGGCAGCAGATAGCTCGCGGGCGTCGTGCTTGCGCCGATGCGCAAGGTGCCCTGCTCGAGGCCGCGCAGTGCGTCACGGTAGGCATGCGCCTGCCGCCATGTATCGCGCAGCCGCGCGGCATAGCTGGCGAGTTGCTCGCCGGCGGGCGTGAGGCGCACGCCGCGGCCATCGCGCAGATAAAGCGGCTCGCCGAATTCGTCCTGGAGTTGCCGCAATTGGCCGGACACCGCCGGCTGCGATAAATGCAGTGCCACAGCCGCCCGGCTGATGTTGCGATGTTCGGCGACAGCGGCAAACGTTATAAGTTGATCCGGGGTCATGGCGGTCGAAGTATCCGTAGAGCCGATACCTTACATCCTAAATCATGATTTTTCATATCGATATATCTAATTTAGGATTGGACCTATCGAATCAAGACAGTCATAGGAAGGCGCTACGCCATGCCCACCGCTCATCTCACCGCTTCTGCCACATCCGCCGGGTCGTCGGGATCATCGACCCGCGGCCAGCTCAACGGCATTCTGTTCGTTGCGCTGTTTGCCGCAGCCGTGACGCGCATCGCTGCCATCCCGGCCATCGCCGGTTTGGGTTTGAGCCCGCTGATCGTCGGCATCGTGGCGGGCGCCATTTACGGCAACGCGCTGCGCGACGGCATGCCTGAAAGCTGGGCGGCCGGCGTCAACTTCTCGGCGCGCAAGCTTCTGCGCATCGCCGTGGCGTTTTTTGGACTGCGCGTCAGCCTGCAGGAAATCGCTCAGGTCGGCTTGCCCGGGCTCGCTGAATCGGTTCTGATCGTCGCCAGCACATTGGTGATCGGCACGTGGGCCGGCATGAAGATCATGAAGCTCGACCGCGACACGGCGTTGCTCACGGCTGCGGGCAGCGCGATCTGCGGTGCGGCTGCGGTGCTCGCGTTCGAGTCGACGCTGCAATCGAAGCCGCATAAAAGCGCAATGGCCGTGGGCAGCGTGGTGCTGTTCGGCACCCTCTCGATGTTCCTGTACCCGGTGCTGTTCAAGGCGGGCTGGCTGCATCTCGACACGGTGGGCGCGGGCCTGTTCTTCGGCGGCACGATTCATGAAGTGGCACAGGTGGTGGGCGCGGCGAGCAATGTCAGCCCGGAAGCGACCCACATCGCGACCATCGTCAAGATGACCCGCGTGATGCTGCTCGTGCCGGTGCTGCTGGTCGTCGGCGTGTGGGTGAACCGCTCGGCACGCAGCGCGACCGCCCACGCAACGGCCGAAGACGGCAAGCAACACGCGCCGCGCAAGCTGGCGATTCCCTGGTTCGCGCTCGGCTTCCTTGCCTTCGTCGTGATCAATTCGCTGCACGTGCTGCCCGAAAACGCGACCAGCACGCTGAACATGCTCGACACCTTCGCGCTCACCATGGCCATGACCGCGCTCGGTATCGAAACCCGTATCTCGCAGATCCGTCAGGCCGGCCCCCGCGCATTGACCACCGGCTTCATTCTGTATATGTGGTTGATTGCCGGCGGACTGGGTATCACATGGACTGTCCAGCACCTGTTCGGCTAAAGCGCCCTCGCCTTTCCCCCAACCCCGCCGCGTGCGGGGTTTTGTGCGTTCAGGAGAACCATCGGTCACGCATGCGCGGCATACTGGTTGCTGACGTAACCAGTTCATGCAACCGGAATGAGGATCGATCGATGAGTCTGGAACTTTACTATTGGGACGGCCTGCAAGGCCGCGGCGAATTCGTGCGGCTGGCGCTGGAAGAAGCCGGCGCGGACTATGTGGAAGTGGCGCGTGGCGAGCCGTCGGACGGCCTGGGCACGAGCGCGATGATGACCGTGATGAAAAGCAGGGACGAGCCCTATCCGCCGTTCGCGCCGCCGTTTCTGAAGGACGGCGATCTGGTGATCGCGCAGACCGCCAACATTCTGTTCTACCTCGGCCCGAAGCTCAATCTCGCGCCTTCGGTTGAAAGCCTGCGCTACGTGGCCAACGGACTGCAATTGACGATCGCGGATATGGTGACCGAAGCGCACGACACGCATCATCCGCTTGCTAGCGCCCTATACTACGAAGACCAGAAAGACGCCGCCAAAGTGCGCGCGCACGACTTCATCGACAACCGGATTCCGAAGTTCATGACGTACTTCGAGCGCGTGCTGAAACAGAACCCGGCCGGCGATGCGTTCATGGTGGGCGACGCGCTCACCTACGTCGACCTGTCGATGTTCCAGCTGATCGACGGTCTGCTGTACGCGTTTCCGCGCGCGCTCAAGCGTTTCGGCGAGCACTATCCGCGCCTCGCGGCGCTGCACGACGCGGTGATCGAGCGGCCGAACATCGCCGCTTATCTCCAGTCCGAGCGGCGCATCGAGCATAACGAGGCCTGCATCTTCCGGCACTACCCGGAACTCGACAAGGCGGGGACTTGACCCACGCCACCCTCCTTCGCGAACCTTCCGCATCGCGCCCGCTTCCGACAGCGGGCGCGATGCTGTTACCGTACGCACATTTCATCCACCCATCACGCCCTCTCCTGCCGACGTGCTTTCATTCCTGCTGAAGCTGCGCACCCGCGCCCAAACCCTGTTCCGTCTGTCCGACGCCCATACGATGCTGGTCTGGTCGGTGGTCGTCGGCGTCGCGGGCGCGTTCGCGACGATTGCCTTTCGCGAGGGCATCGCGTTGCTGCAACTGGCGGTGGTCGGCAAGTCCGGCAGCTTCGTCGAAATGGCGCGCGGCTTGCCGTGGACGGTGCGCGTGTGGTTGCCTGCCGCGGGCGGCCTGATCGCCGGCTTCTTCCTGCTGATCGCGCAGCGTCACCTCGACAAGGGCAATCACATCGACTACATGGAAGCGGTCGCTATCGGCGATGGGGTGGTGCCGGTCAAGCTGAGCTTCTGGCGCAGCGTGTCGTCGCTCTTCACGATTTCGAGCGGCGGCTCAATCGGCCGCGAAGGGCCGATGGTGCAACTGGCGGCGCTGGCTGCGTCGCTGATCGGCCGCTGGGTGCACTTCGATCCGCCGCGTCTGCGCCTGCTCGTCGCATGCGGTGCCGCGGCCGGGATTACCGCTGCGTACAGTGCGCCGATTGCCGGCGCGTTTTTTGTCACTGAAATCGTGCTCGGCTCGATCGTGATGGAAAGCTTCGGCCCCGTGGTGGTCTCGGCGGTGGTCGCCAACATCACGATGCGCGAGTTCACCAGCTACAAGCCGCCATACGAAATGCCGGTGTTTCCCCCGGTGGCGGGTGCTGAAGTGCTGCTGTTCGTCGCGCTCGGGCTGCTATGTGGCGCGGTCGCACCGCAGTTTCTGCGGCTGATGGACTTTTCGAAAGCCAACTTTCGCAAGCTGCCCGTGCCGCTACCCATCCGGCTGGCGTTAGGCGGCCTGATCGTCGGTATTCTGTCGGTGTGGACGCCCGAGGTGTGGGGCAACGGCTACAGCGTCGTCAACTCCATTCTGCATTCACCGTGGACGTGGACGGCACTCGTCCTTGTGCTGGTGTTCAAGATCGTCGCAACGTCAGCGACTGTGGGGTCGGGCGCGATCGGCGGGGTGTTCACGCCGACGCTCTTCGTCGGCGCCGTAGTCGGCTCGCTGTTCGGCCTCGGCATGCACGCGTTGTGGCCGCACGGTACCTCGGCGCCGTTCGCCTATGCGATGGTCGGCATGGGCGCGTTTCTCGCCGGCGCTACACAGGCACCGCTGATGGCGATCCTGATGATCTTCGAAATGACCCTCAGTTATCAGGTGGTGCTGCCGCTCATGCTGTCATGCGTGGTCGCGTATTTCGTGTCGCGCGCGATCGGCAAGACGTCGATGTACGAAATCACATTGCGACGCAACCAGGAGGAACAGGAGCGCACCCGTCTGCGCGCCACGCAGATGCGCGAGCTGATCCGTCCCGCCGAAACGGTCGTGCCACCGAATGCGACCGTGCAGGACATGACGCGCGTGTTCCTCGAATATCCGGTGAAGTATCTGTACGTCGCCAACGAGTCCGGCGCGTTTCTTGGCGTGGTCGCGCTCAAGGACATTACCTCCGATCTGCTCGACAAGCGCGACACCGCCACGAAAACCGCCGCGGATTATCTGCAGCCGCATTTCGATGTGCTGACACCGGATATGCCGCTTGGCGTTGCGTTGCAGCACTTCATGGCGTTTCAGGGGGAGCGGCTGCCGGTAGTCGAAAGCGTTGCGGATCCGAAGCTGGCGGGGGTGGTGTACAAGACGTCGCTGCTCGACGCGTATTTCCGCATGAATCCGACGCGCTAGGCGGGGGCTCGAGTATTCGAGCCATTCGCGGCCAGGCATTCTAAACAAAAGATCTGGAAATTCGTGCATTTTGAATAATGACTTTAAGCCGAACACTATCCGAATAAAATTCATCCGGCCTAAGTGAAACAAAGAGGCGCATTATTCGCGTCAATTTGTCACTGGATGCAGAAAACCTTTGATGACAACACTCGCCATATGTCCCGCGCATACGGTAAAAAAATTTCAAATAAAAATTTGACGCTTAATTCCAGGATTTAGTAGAGTACACAAACGGATTTTGCGTCGCCTACCAAACCTCCCAGCCTCATGTCAGCAGGGAGTTCGTGTATGGCATGGCAAATATTCGGTATGCAAAAAATTCTGACCATAGGTTTCGAGCCATTCGGTAGTTAATAAACACGTGCTTCGAAAATGGTCAGGATTTTCAATTTCCGATTAATCTACTGATTGGGTACTTTCATGGTAAACATAAAAAGTACGAAGCGGTATATCTGCAGCCTATCCGTCCTTATCAGCAGTATGAGCATGGTACCGCGCCCTGCTTACGCGGATAATTACCAAACTAGCGTCAGATGTGCTTATAGCCATACCTTGGGTGATGACGCTATTTTGATGTTCGAAATGCCGGGTCATGCGATGTGGCATGATTTTTTTGGCAATACCAGCACAGATGCATCGTCAACTTATGCCAGCCTTCAAAAAGCACCAACCACCACCTGTACCGACCTGGCTGATTCATCGGCTTACTGGACACCGTCGCTGAGATTGCCCGATGGCACGGAAGTGCGCCCCGCTTATCAGAAAACATATTATCAAAACGGCGCTAAAAAACCGCTAACCTCATTCCCATCTGGTTTGCAGCTTTTGGCCGGCGATCATAAGGGCACTGCACCTAACGAGCACATCGATTTCTGGTGCAATGATACAAAAAAATATACCAATAACGCTGAGCGGACTTGTCTACCGCCTTCGACCGGTGAATCAATACAACTCGATATCGGCATTCAGTTTCCTAACTGCTGGGACGGTACCACTATCGCTGCAAAACCGTCAGGCGTGACGCATAAACCCAATGCAGTTTATGCCGATGCCAGCGGGGTCTGTCCGACTGATTATCCAAAACAGATCCCCACGGTTAACATGAATGTCGCTTATTTATTCCCCGGCTTAGCCTCTCTGGATTTGATTAAAGTTCAATTGTCGTTAGATCCCATCATGAACGGCGACCAGCGTACTGATCAATGGGGAAGTATCTATACAGCGCATGGCGATTTCATCAATGGCTGGACAGCAGATGCGGCGAAGTTCATGACCGAACGCTGCATGAATAATAACTACGATTGCACAAGTTATATGCCTCATAGCTATTTCGACCCCATTGCCGATACGTATGTAAGCAATAAATATGACAGTGACAGGAATTTTGGTGGAAGTGATCAACTACTAGTCCAGGGAGACACCTCCAACGCCAGCGAGAGCAGTAATCCCGAAAAAATAATTTTGTTGAAATATCAAATCCCATCCATGCCAACGTCTTACTCTGCAGAAGAAATTGCATTGTTTAAATATAAAGTTCACCTCTATGGCGGAAGAAGTACGTCGAGTGGAGCACAAACGGTTTATATTTACCCAACATCGACGGATTGGGATGAAAATAGCGTAACGTGGAACAATCATCCTGCCTGCAATTACAAATCCTATGCAAGCCTGTATCTGGATGAAACAGTTCAATATCGCGACATCGATGTAACCGATATCGTTAAGCAGGCTCAACAAGCAGGGCAACAGCAGATTGCATTCTGCATCAGCGGTGACACCAAAAAGAACGGAGATATTTATACCTTTTATTCGAAAGAGACGCATTACCCGCCACAGCTGATGATCATTGGCGTGCAGTCTGAATAGCTTGAAATTTCGTCACCTAGGCAATAGAGCCAGAAGTGCCAACGGTAACGTTGACGCTTCTGGAATATTAAAAAACTTTATTTTTTAAGTGTTCTGGGTAAGCGATTTAGAAATGGGTGCACGGCGCGGCGGCTCACCCACACTTCCCTCCCACAGCCCGTGCAAAGCACGGCAGATTCTCTACAATGAGGAGACCGCTGCAGCGATTGTGAGCAGCGCGCGTTACGCCAGGACGGGCGCACCGGGGCACCCGTCCTTCGATCGGAGCGAAGATGAGCGAACCGTCCCTCGATGCCGTACGCCGCGATCAGGCGGGCTGGATTTTTCTGCATATCGAAGGCGAGCCATACGATCGCGGCGAGCAGCATGGCCAGTTACTTGCCGCTGAAATCCAGAACGCGATCCGCACTGCCCGCTACCTTGCGAAATGGGACACCGGCGAAGACTTCGATACTTTCGTCGACGCCGCCGTCGCCCAGTTCGCCAACAAACTCGACACTGAATTCGCCGACGAAATCCAGGGCATCGCCGACGGTGCGAAGCTGCCGTTCGCCGAAGTGCTGGCCTGGAACGGATACATGGATCTGCTGCAAAGCTGGTGGCCGAGCCACGCGGCGGCCCAGCAACCGCAGCTCGGCCTGAAACCGTGGCGTGGACGCCGTGGTCATCACTGCAGCGCGTTCATCGCCACCGGCAATGCCACCCGGGACGGCCGCATCGTGATGGCGCACAACTCGTGGGACCGCTACGCCGCGGGCGACGCGTTCAATGTGGTGTTCGACATCGTGCCGGATCGCGGCAATCGCATCCTGATGCAGGGCTTGCCCGGCTGCATCTCCAGCCTCACCGATTTCTGGGTCACCCAAGCCGGCCTGATGGTGACCGAAACCACCATCTCCAACTTTGTCGGCTACAACGCAGCGGGTGCGCCGGAGTTCTATCGCTCGCGGCGCGCCTCGCAATACGCGAACAACATCGGCGAATGGTGTGAGATGTTCGCAATCGCCAATAACGGCGGCTATGCGAACAGCTGGCTGCTCGGCGATACCAAAACGGGCGAGATCGCGCGCTACGAACTGGGGCTGCACTATTCCGGCTTCGAAAGCACGAAAGACGGTTTCTATAGCGGCTACAACACCGCGACCGATCTGAAGATCCGCAACCAGGAATGCATCGGTGAAGGCGAAGACTATACGGACGTGCGCAAGAACGGCGCGCGCCGCTTGCGCTTCATGCAGCTCGAAGAAATGCACCACGGCAAGATCGATGTCGAACTCGCGAAAGCGATGATCGCCGATCATCACGACGTCTATCTCGACCGCAACGATAACCCGTGCTCGCGCACCATCTGCGGGCATCTGGAACTGGACGACGCACGCTTTGGCGGTTCCGATCAAGGGCCGTTCAATCCGTGGGGCGCCAACGACGGCAAGGTGGTCGACAGCGACATGGCGCGCAATATGGCGTTCACCGCCCGCTGGGGACATCCGTGCGGCCGCCCATTCGACGCGCAGGCGTTCATGAAGCGCCATCCGCAGTGGAACTGGCTCAACGGCTATATGCGCGACCGGCCATCGTGGCCGTGGACACGGTTCGACGTGCTGCGCTAGACGCCGGCATTTATTGCAGCGCAATATAAACGCGGCACGACCGTTCGCGACCGCGTTGCCTTTTTCCTGCCATCATGCGAAATCTACAATCAGGTTTTGTCTCTTTTGCGCGCGCACCGCAGCGGTTTGCCATCTAAGATAGTAAAGGCACGCTGCCCGCATAGCGCAACGCCGCGTGTAGTTGTGCCCTCCCTTCGACGCGGGGAGGGCACAGCTTTTGCTCAATTGTCAGCGCCGCATGAGCTTAGGAGGTCGGGCGATGAAAACCTCGACACTGTTGACCATGGTGACGCTGTCAGCCTCGTGTTTTGCCGCGCCGGTACATACCGCGCCGGACGGCACGACCGCGAATAGCGTTGCCGAACGCGCCGACTCCGCACCCGTCGCCCCGGCGGCGCCCGACGTCGCTGTCACGGACGAGAATCGTCCGCAACAATGGCAATTTATCGCGCTGCCCAAGTCGCGGCATCTGGAGCGAAGCTTCACGGGCCAGAATGAGCACTTGCAAACCTGATAACACCCTCCCTCGGAGCGCTTGCATGACCGCATCGGCTATTCCCGGCGAATCGATTGATCTGCAGATCGCCGACGTTTTGCGCGAAGTCAGTTTCCCGACGTACAAAGACGCACTAGTCGACGCCGCGCGCGAAGCCGGCGCAAGCAACGAAGTCTTATCCATGCTCGACGGTTTGCCGGAGCAGGATTACACCGACGTGACGTCGGTGACGCGCCTGGTTGGCGGCAATTACGGGCCGGGTCTCGGCGCATGAGCGAAAAGCAGGTGCTGACGCTGAACGCACTTTCCGCCGATCTGAAGTCCACCGCCGACTGGATTCATCGCTCGCCGCATTCGGGCGGCACGAGCGGCATCGAGCGAATCGAAGCCTTCTTTCATCATGCCGGTTATGCCATGCACCGGCACGATACCTATGCGATCGGCCGCACGCTGGCAGGCGTGCAGAGCTTTCGCTATCGCGGCAGCACGCGTAACAGCTTGCCCGGCGGCACGATGGTGCTGCATCCCGATGAACCGCATGACGGCCAGGCCGGTACCCGCGACGGTTTTCATTACCGGATGATCTATGTCGACCCGGCACTGTTCCAACAGGTGCTCGGCGGCAAGCCACTGCCTTTTCTCGAAGGCGGCCTGTCGAACGATCCGCGTCTCTTTGCTGCGACCGAAAGCCTGTTACGCGCAATGGACTGCGCAATCGACTCGCTCGAACAGGACGACGCGCTCTACGAGTTGACCATCGCGCTCGACACCGTGGCGGGTGCGGCGGCGACGCGCCGTCCGGTGGATTACCTCGCGGCGGAGCGGGCGCGCGAATATATGCTTGGCTCGCTCGATAGCGCGGTGACGCTCGACGAACTGGCCGCCGCCGCTGGCCGCGACCGCTGGAGTCTGTCGCGCGATTTTCGTGCGCTGTTCGGCACGAGTCCGCACCGTTATCTGACCATGCGCCGGCTCGATCTTGTGCGCCGCCTCGCGGTTCAGGGTGTGTCGCTCGCCGACGCATCGGCGGCGGCCGGCTTCACCGACCAGAGTCATATGACGCGGCACTTCAAGCGTGCGTGGGGCGTTGCGCCGGCGCACTGGCTCAGGATGCTCGGGCCGTCGACGCGCGGCACGCGTTAAGCGGCAACCCAACAAGCAGCAACCCGACGGATATTCCCCTGCCTCGCGGCCGCGCGCACAAACGTACAAGACCCGGTAGCGCCTTCCGCCCTACGCTGCTGCCTGACACCTACCCCCTCAGCAGGAGCACCGCGATGTCCACTCATCAAACAGTTCAACGGCCTCAGCGCGCCATCAACTTCACTGAAAAGCTGCAGCTCATCAGCGATCAATGGCAACCGCGCGTCGTCGCGGAAATGAACGACTACCAGTTCAAGCTGGTGCGCATCCAAGGCGACTTTGTCTGGCACGAGCATGCGGACACCGACGAGACGTTTATCGTGCTCGACGGGCAATTGCGCATCGACATGCGCGACGGGTCTGTGCTGCTCTCGGCAGGAGAAATGTTCGTCGTGCCCAAAGGCACGGAGCACAAGCCGTATGCCGAACGCGAGGTCAAGCTGCTGCTGATTGAACCGCGTGGCGTGAAGAACACCGGCGAAGAAAGCAACGAACGCACTGCGGCGAACGACGTGTGGATCTAGGCAGGCCTGCTGTTCGCTTCAGACTCCCGCATACTGCACGCCCGTCAAAGCGGTGACGACGCCAGGCTTCGTGCTCGCGAAACCTGGTGCGTCGGCCGCGCCGCGTCGCCCGGCAATGCGGGCACCGACAGGCCGGCGGCATAAACCGGTGAGCTGGCTACGGCACGCCGCGGCATCAGATCGCGTGGATCGCGCGCGTGCTCGTCAGTTCGCTGGAAATGCGCGACCAGGTGATCGATAAAAGTCCGCACCTTGGCCGGCAAATGAAGGCGGCTCGGATAAGCAATCGTGATTTCGACTTGCGGCAGGCGGAAATCGCCGAGCAACGGCACAAGGCGCCCGGACGCCAGATCCCGGCCAATCAGATAGCTCGGCAAAATCGCCACGCCCATACCCAGCAAGGCGAACTGCCTCAGCATCTCGGTGTTGTTCGCGGCAATCGCGTTGGTGGGCCTTACCCGCACTTCGCCGTTGGGTCCGGTGAATACCTTTTCGTCGCCGCCCTGCTCAGAAGGACGGCTCAGACACGGGTGCGTCAGCAAATCCTCAGGGCGGACCGGCGTGCCGTGCCGCTCAAGATAGGCGGGCGTCGCGCAGACCGTCATATAGCCGGTCGTCAAACGCCGCGTGACGATGCTCGCACTGCGCATCTGCCGCGCCACCATAATGCCGACGTCGAAACCCTCTTCCACCAGATCGACGTGGCGATCCGCCAGCGTGACGTCAGGCATCACATCCGGATAACGCTCGGCGTACGACTGCACCACCGGCGCGAGACTATGCAGCCCGAACACCACAGGCGCGACAATGCGCAAGGTCCCGACCGGTTCGTGATTGCGCGCTACCACCATCTGCTCGACGCCTTCCAGGTCGTCGAGAATGTGACGCACGCGTTCCAGATAGGTCGTGCCGGATTCGGTCAGCGAGAGGCGCCGCGTCGTGCGATTGAGCAGCCGCGTGCCGAGCCGTGCTTCCAGATCGGCGACATGGCGCGTGACGACAGCAGTGGAAAGATCCAGCGCGCCCGCCGCGCGAACGAAACTGCCAAGGTCGGCCACCTTGACGAATACGCGCATCGACTGCAATTGATTCATGGGACGACTCCTGCCTCGGTAAAGCCGGGCCGGCGCAACGCTGCCGCCTGTGTCGACCCGCACGGCAAGGCGCGCGCGGATTTGCCCAACGATTCGATTGTATCGACCCGACCATGTCCCAACACTGACCTGAACATGACAATCCGGTCAGGTTTCCAAGGCGCTCGCGACACTATTGCGAGGCTTATTGCGGATATTAGATAGGTATAAACCCTTAGATGCTGGTAACATAGCGCCCGAAAGGAAATCAATCGCTATGCCACATCGTTTTCAGCTTCTCGAAAAAATCGCGTTTTCACTGGTTTGCTGGTCCGCCGCAGCCTGTTCGGCCTTCATCGCTTACGAGCGGTGCCCGGACATCAAGGTCGTCCTGCATGCCGGTGAAGAAGCCCTGCGCTACAGCGGGCAGTATTCGTTCGTCTGCGCCACGCCGGTTGCGGACGCCTGCGCGCAATTGCCGGCGAGCTGATTCGCCGGCTTTCGTCAGACTATTACGCCTCGCGCCCGAACACCACGCGCGCGAAAAATCCCGCCAGCACCGCTTCAGTCATCTCCGCGGACACATTCTGCGGATCGACCGTGTGGAAGAACTGCACGCCGTCGCACAACCCCATCAAACCCATCGCCAAGGTCTCCGCCGGCAGCAGCAGCGGCGTGCCGACTCGCGTCGAAAATTCGCGGATGTACGCGCTCAACTGTTCAAGCTTCTCGTGCATGAACGCGTTAAAGCGTAGGCGGAAGCGACCGTCGCGCACGGCGAGCAGCTTCGCCTCCACCCATAGCAGAAAGCACTTGTTCTCACGATGCATGCCGCTGTAGTAGCGCAGCACGCGTTCTTCCATCTCCTCGCGCGAGGTCGCGTTTTCGAAGATGGCATGCAAGCCCGCCTGCATGGTCTCGTGGTCGCGCCGCAGTAGCTCGAGGAACAACTCGTTCTTGCTGCGGAAGTTCGAATAGAACGCGCCGCGTGTATAGCCCGCCGCCGCCGCGATGTCTTCGACACTCGCCGCCACAAAGCCTTTCTTCATAAAAATCGCTTGCGCAGCGTCGAGCAGACGCAGACGCGTCTGGTCTTTGCTCTGCTCGCGTGTAAGTCGTTGCCGTTTCATGGGCGCAAGTCTAGCACCGAAAAGAATTCCAATTCACCGCAACATTCAAATACAGGTGTGTATTAGAATGCATTCAATCATTCGAAGTCAGACGCGTATGCCGGTTGCATGTTTTCGGCCGCGGGTCTTCGCTGGCGGGCCGCTGCGGCTTGCCGTGTTCGTTCGCTGTCTCCAGTTGGGGTAATTGTGAAGCGTCCCGGTTCTCCCGCATCGTCTGCGATGCGCCACCAGTTCCATCGGTATGTCCGTCCCGCGCACTTGCGCCGCGCAGCATTCGCCCTCGCTCTCGCCGGTATCGTCACGCTCGCCGCATGCTCGAAGAAAGAAGTGGCCGCGCCCGCACCACGTCCGGTAGTCGCCGTCGCCGTTCATGCGGACGGCAGCGCGATGGCTGCGGCTTCGCTGCCTGGCGAAGTGCAGGCGCGCTATGCCACGCCGCTATCGTTTCGCGTCGGCGGCAAGATCGTCGAGCGGCGGGTGCGCCTGGGTGACGTGGTGAAAAACGGGCAGATACTCGCCCTGCTCGATCCGGCGGATGCACAGAAGAACGCCGCCAGCGCGCAGGCTCAACTCGAAGCCGCGCAACACAGTCTCGTGTATGCGAAGCAGCAACTCGATCGCGACCAGGCACAGGCCAAAGAAAACCTGATCGCGCCCGCGCAGCTCGAACAGACCACCAATGCCTATGCGTCAGCCGCCGCGCAGCGCGACCAGGCCGCGCAGCAGGCGGCGTTGTCGAAAGACCAGTTGCAGTACACCACGCTCATTGCCGACCACGCCGGTGTCATCACCGCGGAACAGGCCGACACCGGCCAGAATGTGTCCGCGGGTCAAGCCGTCTACAACCTTGCATGGAGCGGCGACATCGACGTAGTCTGCGACGTGCCGGAAAGCGCGCTAGCTGCGCTCTCGGTCGGGCAGGCCGCGAAGGTCACATTAGCCGCGCTGCCGGGCCGCAGCTTCAACGCGCGCGTGCGCGAACTGTCGCCCGCCGCCGATCCGCAAAGCCGCACTTACCGCGCCAAGCTCACACTCGACAATCCCGGCCCGGACGTGCGCCTCGGCATGACAGCCGACATCGCGCTTGCAGCGCCTTCCGCTTCAAATTTCGCGGATCAGGGCAGTGCCTTCACCGTGCCCGCCACCGCCCTGTTCCACGACGGCACGCAGCCGGCCGTGTGGGTCGTGCGTACTGCGGATAACGCCCTGGAACTGCGCCGCGTGACGGTCACGCGTTATAACCAGCGCACGATCGTGATCAGCCAGGGGCTCAAAGATGGCGAACGAGTCGTATTGCAAGGCGTGCACACCGTCACCGCCGGCGAAAAAGTCCACGTGATCCCGCCGCTGCATCCCGAGGACTTCGCTTCATGAGCACCACGCATGAAGAAGGACGCTTCAACCTGTCCGCATGGGCGCTGCGCCATCAGGCGCTGGTCGTCTTCCTGATCGCGCTCTCAACCGCGTTCGGCATCCTCGCCTATACCCGTCTCGCCCAATCTGAAGACCCGCCGTTCACGTTCCGTGTCATGGTGATCCGTACCTTCTGGCCCGGCGCGACCGCGCGCCAGATGCAGGAACAGGTCACCGACCGCATCGGCCGGAAGTTGCAGGAAACGCCCGCCATCGATTTCGTGCGCAGTTACTCGCGCCCCGGCGAATCGCTGATGTTCTTCTCGATGAAAGACTCGGCGCCGGTCAAGGACGTGCCCGAAACCTGGTATCAGGTGCGCAAGAAGGTCGGCGATATCGCGGCGACCTTGCCGCCAGGCATTCAAGGCCCATTTTTCAACGACGAATTCGGCGACGTCTACACCAACATCTACACGCTCGAGGGCGACGGCTTTTCCGCCGCGCAACTGCACGACTACGCAGACCAGTTGCGCACCGTGCTGCTGCGTGTGCCGGGCGTCGGCAAGGTCGATTATTTCGGCGATCCGGATCAGCACATCTACATCGAGATCGCCAACACGCAACTCACGCGACTCGGTATCTCGCCGCAGCAACTCGGTCAGGCGATCAATTCGCAGAACAGCGTCTCGCCGGCGGGCACGCTGACGACCACCGACGACCGCGTGTTCGTGCGCCCCACCGGCCAGTTCAAGGACGTCAATGCGCTCGCCGACACGCTGATCCGCATCAACAATCGCTCGTTCCGTCTCGGCGACATTGCGACCATCAAGCGCGGCTACGACGATCCGGTCGCCACGCAAATGCGCGCCGGCGGCAAGGCGGTGCTCGGCATCGGCGTCACGATGCAACCGGGCGGTGACGTGATCCGTCTGGGCAAAGCGCTCGATCAGCAGATGGTCACGCTGCGAGCCTCCCTGCCCGCCGGTCTGCACCTGGTCGAAGTGTCGAGCATGCCGAACGCGGTGGCGCATTCGGTCGACGACTTTCTCGAAGCGGTCGCCGAGGCAATTGCGATCGTGCTGGTGGTCAGCCTGCTGTCATTGGGCGTGCGCACCGGCATGGTGGTCGTGATCTCGATCCCTGTCGTGCTCGCCGTCACGGCGCTATGCATGTATCTGTTCGACATCGGCCTGCACAAGGTCTCGTTGGGCACGCTGGTGCTTGCTTTAGGACTCCTGGTCGACGACGCGATCATTGCGGTCGAAATGATGTCGGTGAAACTGGAGCAAGGCTGGAACCGCTCACGCGCAGCAGCCTTTGCGTACACCAGTACCGCATTTCCGATGCTGACCGGGACGCTCGTGACCGTGTCCGGCTTCCTGCCGATCGCGTTGGCGAAGTCGAGCACCGGTGAATACACGCGCTCGATCTTCGAAGTGTCGGCGATCGCGCTGATCGCGTCGTGGCTCGCGGCAGTCGTGCTAATTCCCCTGCTCGGCTATCACTTGCTGCCGGAGCGCAAACGTCAGGAACACGAAGCGGACGATCACGAACACGATATCTACGACACGCGCTTTTACAAGCGGCTGCGTGGCTGGATCAGCTGGTGCATCGAGCGGCGTTTCGTCGTGCTGGCGATCACCGTCGTACTGTTCATTCTGGCCATGGCAGGCTTCACACTGGTGCCGCAGCAATTCTTCCCGAGCTCGGACCGTCCCGAGTTGCTGGTGGATGTGCGCTTGCCTGAAGGCGCGTCGTTCGAAGCGACGTTGCGGCAGGCAGAGCGGCTGGAGAAAGTGCTGGTGGGCCGCCCGGAAATCGATCACACGGTGAATTTCGTCGGCACCGGTGCGCCGCGTTTCTACCTGCCGCTCGATCAGCAATTGCCGCAGCCGAATTTCGCGCAGTTCGTCATCACGGCGAAATCGGTGAAGGACCGCGAGAAGCTCGCGCAGTGGCTCGAACCGGAACTGCGCAACAACTTCCCGGCAATCCGCACACGCCTGTCGCGTCTTGAGAATGGCCCACCGGTCGGCTATCCCGTCCAGTTCCGCGTAAGCGGCGACGATATCGCCACCGTGCGCTCGATCGCCGAGCGTGTCGCCGCGACCATGCGGGCCGATCGCGGCACCAGCAACGTCCAGTTCGACTGGGATGAGCCCGCCGAGCGCTCGGTGCGTTTCGAGGTCGATCAGAAGAAAGCCCGTGAACTCGGCGTGACTTCGGAAGACATCTCGAGCTTCCTCGCGATGACGCTCTCCGGCTACACCGTCACGCAGTATCGCGAGCGCGACAAACTGATCAGCGTCGATCTGCGCGCGCCCAAAGCGGAACGCGTCGACCCCGCGCAACTCGTCACGTTGGCGATGCCGACCCCGAACGGCCCGGTGCCGCTCGGCACGCTCGGCCATTTGCGCAACGACCTCGAATACGGCGTGATCTGGGAACGCGACCGGCAACCCACCATCACCGTGCAGTCCGACGTCGCGCCCGGCGCACAAGGGATCGACGTCACGCATGCGGTCGATAAAGCCCTCAGCCAGATTCGCAGCACGCTGCCGGTCGGCTACCGGATCGAAATCGGCGGGTCGGTCGAAGAAAGCGGCAAGGGGCAAACATCGATCAATGCGCAGATGCCGATCATGATCATCGCCGTGCTGGTGCTCCTGATGGTCCAGTTGCAGAGTTTCGCGCGCGTGCTGATGGTGGTGATGACCGCGCCGCTCGGCCTGATCGGCGTGGTCATCACGCTGCTGCTGTTTGGCCAGCCATTTGGCTTCGTGGCGATGCTCGGGGTGATCGCCATGTTCGGCATCATCATGCGCAACTCGGTGATTCTGGTCGATCAGATCGAGCAGGACATTGCCGCGGGGCATAAGCGCTTCGACGCGATCGTCGGCGCGACGGTGCGGCGTTTCCGGCCGATCACGCTCACTGCGGCCGCCGCCGTGCTCGCGCTGATTCCGCTGTTGCGCTCAAACTTCTTCGGCCCGATGGCAACCGCGCTGATGGGCGGCATTACGAGCGCGACCATCCTCACGCTGTTCTATCTGCCGGCCCTGTACGCCACGTCGTTCAGAGTACGCATCGACGAGCGCGAGCCGCCGGCGCCGTCCGGCACGACGCATTCGGGGAACTGAGATCATGGCTACCTTTGCATTTCCTCGACACCTGCGCCGCACGCTTCCTGCCGCCGCCGCGCTGGTGCTGGCCGCCTGCTCGTTTGGGCCGAACGGCAAGCCGCCCGCGATGCCACAACCGGCTCATTACGGCGCCGAGGCACAACCGACGCAAACCGTGCCGGCTCAAGGCATCGCCCAGCAATTCGTGGTCGGCGCGAAGCCTGTGCCCGAATGGTGGAAGCTGTATCAATCGGAGGCGTTGAACGCACTGGTCGACGAAGGCTTGCGCAACAGCCCGACGCTCGCCGCCACCGACAAAAGCCTGGCTGCCGCGCGAGAGCAATTGCGCGCACAGATCGGCAGTTCGCTGCTGCCGACCATCGACCTGGGCGGCCAGGCCACCCGCAACCGTGCGCTGGCGATCCCCGAGGCCGGTCCGAATACGTTCCTGTACAACATCTTCGTCGGTCAATTGCAGGCGCACTACACGTTCGACCTGTTCGGCGCCTCACGTCTCGCCGATGCTGCGCTCGCGGCTCGCGTGAACGTGCAGGCCTATCAGTTCGATGCTGCGCGCCGCGCGCTGGCCGCCAACATCGTGACGGCGGCGATCACGAGTGCGGCGTTGCATGCACAGATCGAGACGACCGAACGGCTCGTGACGATTGCCAACGATCAGGCACGCGACACGCAGCGGCGCTACGCATTGGGCGCCGTCTCGCATGCCGACCAGTTGAGCGCGCAACAAAGTGCGGCGAGCCTGTCCGCGAGTTTGCCGGGCTTGAAGCAGCAATGGCTGACGACGCGTCATGCTCTGGCGGTGCTGCTCGGCCGCACACCGGACGCGGCCCCGGACGACCTCGATCTCGCGCAACTGCATGTGCCTGAGCAGGTGCCGGTGGTGGTGCCGTCCGAGTTGCTGCGCTCCCGACCTGACATTCAGGCTGCGGACGCCGCATTGAAGGCCGCCGCGGCCGACGTCGGCGTCGCGACGGCGCAGATGTTCCCGAGTCTTTCGCTGAGTGCATCGATGGGACAAGGCGGCTTTAGCTGGCCGGTGGCGCTGTCTGGCGCGGGGGCGATATGGAGCATTGGCGCGTCCTTGTCACAGCCGCTGTTCCACGGCGGCGCCCTGTTCGCGCAGCGCCGCGCGGCGGTCGACACGTACGACGCCACAGTTTCGCAATACAAGCAAACGGTGTTGGCCGCGTTCCAGAACGTCGCCGACACGCTCGCAGCACTGCAGCACGACGCGCAGGCGCTCGACGCCGCGAACATAGCAGCGCGCTCGGCGCAGGGAATTTTCGATGAGACGTCGGGACGCTACCGACTGGGCGCGTTACCGATCGCGTCGACGCGATCGAGCGAGCAACAGTTTCGCAACGCGCAACTCGATGAGATCCGCTATACGAGCGCGCGCCTGACGGACACTGCGGCCTTGTTCCAGGCGATGGGGAATCCACCATTGGAGTCGGAGCCGTCTGCGACGGCGGTACCGCCAGGTCCCGCAATGAATGTGGGTGCATCCAACTAAACCTGGGATTCCATACTGACGAGAGCGGACTTATCCCCAGTTTATGTTGACAGGGTTGTTGATAACTACGGGGCTACGCGCTTAAGTGCTTGATGCAGATCGGTTTGTGGTGTGCGGCGCGAGTGGATGCACAGGTGAGCAACTACTCGCTTCGCGAGGAGGGGTGCATGCGGCGGGACATCTTATCCACAGATTTTGTTGACAGGCATGTTGATAACACCTGGACATCCGGGCTAAGTGCTTGAGCGCGCAACGAAATCAGGCTTAGATGTATATAGCGCGGCCCATGAGACGAGTGACTCTGAAGTACCGCCTCGGCGCGCGCAGCGCCGCCGGAAATATGACGGCCTTGTCACTAGCGCGGAATGTGTGAGAACACGGATTCCAGATGCACCACTACCGTGGCTGCGCGGGGGACCCGCTTATGAGCTAGCGGTGTGAGCCGCTTTCTTTTGCCTACTTTTCTTTGCGGCAGGCAAAGAAAAGTAGGTGCCTGCCCCGCACAGGGGCGACGCTAATAAACCCCGGCCTCCCCCACCGGCCGATTCTTAAACCGCTTATGCACCCAATAATATTGATCAGGAATCCGCCGCACCTGCGTCTCGAGAAATTCCGTAATCCGTCGAGCATCGACAGAAACATCATCCGAAGGAAAATCAGCTAACGCATCAAAAATAGTCAGCTTGTAACCCCGATAGTCCGGCAAGACTTCAGTCACAAACGGCACCACCCGCGCATTCCCAGCCTTCGCCATCCGCGAAACAGAAGTCAGCGTACAAGCCGGCACACCAAAAAACGGCACAAACACCGAATCCCGCAGCCCAAAATCCATATCCGCAGCCAGCATGACCGGCTTACCGCCACGCAAAACCCGCAACGCACGCCGCACACTATCGCTCCGCGGAATCATCTCCGTACCGAAACGCCCGCGCTGCCGCTTGGCCATCGCATCGAGCAACAGATTCGACATCGGCGTATACAGCGAAGCAACCGGATGCCGCGTCGAATACATCATGCAACCCGCCTCGATACCGACAAAATGGAAGCCCACAAAAATCGTCGGCTTACCCTCCATGTCCGTAAGATCGATCGCGCTCTCCACTTCGACAAGGCGTGCCAGCGCCTGCGCATTGCCGAACCATTGCGGGCCGCGCTCGACATAGCTGCGGATCACATGACAGAAATGCGCGCGCGCGAGACGCTCACGCTCCTCGTCGCTCATGTCGGGAAAACACAGCTTCAGATTGGTATGCACGACGCGCCGGCGCGCGCTAGGAATCCGGTACAGCAATGCACCGATGCCGGTACCGATGCGCGCGACAACACCATACGGCAGGAAAGCAAACGCGCGTAGCAGACCTGTCATCAGACAGATGAGTATTCGACTTTTCACGAGGCAAAAGACCCGGTGGATGCTGAGTGACAAACACCCCAGCCGCGGCAACCTGGCAGTTGCCCACGGGTGAAGTGGCATGCGCGCGCGTTAAACGGGTCTCGCGCGGCGCGACTTTCGAGGATGGGCATCTCGCTCGCGGCGAGACGCAGCAGTGCCGGAGGCCGAAACCGCTTAGGAATCGGGCGTCCGTATAGGACCCAATATAAAAACACCGTAGGCGTGATTAAAACATATTGCGGGGGATGGGCACAAAAACTGCTGGCGGGGCCCCGCCTGATTGGCCCCGCAGACGCCACACCAGGCGGCGATTTCCCTGCCCTTCAAAAACTCGTGTGTGCGGCCTTGGGCAAACCCCCACACTCGCGACACACCTGGTCGGGACCCCCGAAAGAAAGTCCGCCCAGAGAGATATCAAGGTTTGTTCGTCTCGAACAAATCCATGATCTGCTTCTTTTCATTTGACGAGACGTTCGGCGGCGGCACCGCCGGCGGCGTCATACCCGCAGGCCCCACACCGCCGACCGCATCGCTCGCACCCGCGGTCGGATTCGCCGAATCGAGACCGATGCTGGCCACGAAACCATTGCCCGGCGTCATGTCCGTATAGAACAGTTCACCGTCGACCGACGTCACACCGTCAGGCTGCGCCGGTTCGCTTTGCGGCACACCGCGCAGCGCGCGCTGCATGTACTCGACCCAGATCGGCAATGCGAGCTGTGCACCGAATTCACGGCTGCCGAGACTCTTCGGCTGGTCGTAACCCATCCACGCCACCGCAACCAGCGATTGCTGATAACCGGCGAACCAGCCGTCCTTCGCGTCGTTGGTCGTACCCGTCTTGCCCTGCAAGTCAGAACGCTTCAGCACGTTGGTGCCCGCGCCGGTGCCGGCCGTGGCCACCGAATGCAGCAAACTGTTCATGATGTACGCGTTACGCGGTTCAAGCGTACGCGGCGCGTCCTGGCCCGCCGTCAAGGGTTGCGCTTTCGAGAGCGGCTCGCCACGCGCATCCGTCACTTCGTTGATCAGATACGGATTGATGCGATAACCGCCGTTCGCGAACACCGAGTATGCGCCCGCCGACTGCAGCGGCGTGACGAGGCCCGCGCCGAGCGCCATTGGCAGATACGGCGGGGTCTTGTCGGCGTCGAAACCAAAGCGCTGCGTGACGAAGTCTTGCGCGTACTTGGTGCCGATGAACGACAGGATGCGGATCGACACCAGGTTCTTCGACTTCTGCAACGCGAGGCGCAACGGCATCGGACCGTCCGGCTGATCGTCGTCCTTCGGCTCCCACGCATCGCCGCCCGGCGTGCTCGGCGGGAAGTACAGCGGCGCGTCGTTGATGATCGTAGCCGGTCCGAGACCCCTGTCGAGCGCGGCCGAGTAGATGAACGGCTTGAAGCTCGAACCCGGCTGACGCCACGCCTGCGTGATGTGGTTGAACTTGTTCTTGTTGAAGTCGAAGCCGCCCACCAGTGCGCGAATCGCGCCGTCTTGCGGCGTCAGCGAAACCAGCGCGCCTTCCACTTGCGGAAGCTGCGTGATCTGCCAGTTACCCTTGTCGTCGGCGACGAGGCGCACGATCGAACCCGGCTTGATCTTCGTGGCCGCCGCCGCGCGCGTGGAGAGCGCGCCGGCTACAAAGCGCAGACCGTCGCCGCTGATCGTCACGTCGGTACCGTCGACCAGTTGTGCTTTCACCTGCTTCGGATTGGCATCCGTCACGACACCGGCAATGATTTCGCCGTTGTCGGGGTGATCGGTGAGTGCGTCGTCGATCGCCTGATCGCGGTCGTCGCCCGGTGCGGGCAGTTGTACGAAGCCTTCCGGTCCGCGATAGCCGTGGCGCCGCTCGTAATCCATCACGCCCTTGCGCACCGCGCGATAGGCGGCGTCCTGGTCGGCGGAGTCGATCGTCGTGGTGACGTTCAGGCCGCGCGTATAGGTTTCGTCCTTGTACTGCGCGTACATCATCTGGCGAACCATTTCGGCGATGTACTCGGCATGCACGCTGTATTCGTTGCCCGGATTCTTGGTGTGAATCTCTTCCTTGATGGCCTGATCGTACTGATCCTGGGTGATGTATTTCAGCTCGAGCATGCGCTTCAGAATATATTCCTGACGGATCTTCGCGCGCTTCGGATTGACCACCGGGTTATACGCGGACGGCGCCTTCGGCAAGCCCGCCAGCATCGCGGCTTCAGCCAGCGTGATGTCTTTCAGATCCTTGCCGAAATAAACGCGCGCGGCCGCGGCAAAACCATACGAGCGCTCGCCCAGATAAATCTGGTTCATATAGACCTCGAGGATCTGATCCTTGGTCAGCGCGCGCTCGATCTTGTACGCCAGCATCATTTCGTAAATCTTGCGCGTGTAGGTCTTCTCGCTCGAGAGGAAGAAGTTGCGCGCCACCTGCATCGTGATCGTGCTCGCGCCCTGGGAGGCGCCGCCGTGCATGATGTCGGAAACACCCGCACGCAGAATGCCAACGAAGTCGACGCCGCCGTGCTCGTAGAAGCGATAGTCTTCGATCGCGAGCACCGCCTTCTTCATCTGGTCCGGTATGTCCTGGAAGCGCACGATGCTACGCCGCTCTTCGCCGAACTCGCCGATCAGCACGTGATCCGCGGTGTACACCCGCAATGGCACTTTCGGGCGATAGTCGGTCAGCGCGTCGAGCGACGGCAGTTGCGGCCCCATCACCACGAGCGCGTAACCGACAATCAGCGCGCCCACCACGGCGATAGTCGCCAGCAGACTGACAAACCAGATGGCGATGGTCGTACCGATCGACCGGCGGCCGGCCTCCCCGTCGCGCGAAGCGGCGTTGCGTCCTGGAGTGCGGTGGTAGGAGTCCCGGTCTTCACCAGCCGGAGAATTTGAAGAATGCGGTCGTTTGATGATTGGCATGACTGGAATAGTGGGCGCGTAACTGAACGCCTTTCTGCACACGCTCCTGGCGCGTGCATGGATCGTGGTCGTAGCGCAAGCGCCGTTGCCGCACGCCAGGCCGACAGCGAACCCAAGGTTCACCATAACGGCCGACCAGGCAGCAGGACACACGACAATAGCAAATGGACTGCATGAGGCGCAAAACACCGCGCGGCCCTACGCCCCCGGGCAGCCGCACGGCACGCCTGGGACATCGTCCGGCGCAACGTAACAGCGCATTTTAAAGAAATCAAGCGCCGTCCAAGACAGTTTTTTTGTAAGAATTCCCTTCGCGCGGCGTCCCGGCGGTAGCTTGTGGCAATCACACAAGCGCCCGGGCCCGTCTGCGGGGGTTATCAACAGAAAATGTTGAAAGGCCTGTGGACAAGGCCGCCGGAAACGCTACAACTCGTTGATGTCACGGGATTTTCATGTCGCGCCCGTTCCGCATCGGTGCAACTCGTCATATGATGGACTCGGCGCGCAAGTCGTTATCGACGCGCGCGACGGCGTACGCCAAATACACGCCTTGAACCGCCAATGCCAACAAGTATGCGAGCCGACCATGAACAAGCCCAGCGAACGCATCGTCGTATTCGTCACGACCGCGCAGAAACGCGCGATCGCCTCCACCGCCGAAGAAATGGGTATTAGCGTCAGCGAACTGATGCGGCGCGCGGTGTTGAGCTTTGGCGCGACCAGCGAGCAGGTGAAAGCGGCCAGCATTGTCGACCGGTTGAATGCACCGCGCGCGCCGGACGCGCTCGACGCGGCGCTGCAGCGCGTGGCGCGCGGCACGCGCCACGCACGGGCGGCGCTCCCGGCGGCCTTGCAGACCCACGGTAACCACGAATCCGCTGCGTCGGCGGAAAGCACGGCCGCATCGCATGCGGAAGAATTATTGGGCACACCCGCAGGTGGAAGCCCGGCACCGTTGCTGCCGGCCGGCGTACTGGCCGCGCTTACCGCGACAGACGAGGAAATAGAAGCCGCCGCAGCCGCCGCAGCCGTGGGACGCGTCGCCGCGGCCAAGGCGGCCTCCATTGCGGATTCGGCGCAGAACCCGGCCGACGCAGGAACACCGTTGCGCAACGTGCTCAAGCGTCCGCGCCTCGACGCCGCGCGCGGCGAAGACGATGATCCGCAGAGCGATCCAAGCACGGAAGGCGGCCGCTTCGCCTGAACCGAAAGGGGCACGGTCAAACGGCCCGACCCATCGCGCATCGACGCGTTGCGGGTGAGAAGCTCGAGCGCGCCGCTCAGGCGTCACACTCACGCGCCACGCCTGTTCACATCCGCGACACCGGCCGCGTGCAGAGTGGCCGATTGCGTCGTCGCGCCCTGCCCGCCATGCGCAAAGCCGGCGACTACGTCATCGTGCCCTTTAAGGCGGTTTTAAGAGAATGCGTGGTGTAATATCCGCGAGCGGCTGAATGACCCACCGCGCGTTTTTAGGCTGTTTGCAATTCGTTTCAAAAACGTAAATTTACGGCGCCGCTATTGCAATTGGCGTGTACGCCCCGAACTCCGGTCCGAACGCTGCGCAGCTTTGCGCGCAGCGGCGTAAAGTAGCATTGGAAAGCAGTTAAAGCGCATGGGGTTATTCAGCGCCGATTTCATTCTTTGGAGGTTTTCATGTCGCTTTTTGACAGCATTTCGCGCACGCTTAAAGGTCTCCTTAACGACGCAGCCGATTCCGTGCAAGACCCGTCGCGCGATTCGCGCCAGATCGTGCGCGAACTCGACGAGAGCATCGCTAAAGCCGAGAACTCGCTGATCGAGATTCAGGCGCAAGTCGCCACGCAGCAAAGCAAGCGCGATGTTGCCGCCGACAAGGCGAAGAAGTACGAAGACGGCGCGAAGCGCGCCCTGCAATCCGGCGACGAAGCACTCGCACGCGAAGCCCTCGGCGCGCAAGCCACCGCCGAAGCCGAGCGCGACGCGCTGGCCAAGGAACTGGTCACGCTGGAGCCTTCGGTTGAGCAGTTGAAGAGCCAGATCGACGACATGCGTGGCCGTCGTAACGACCTGAACGCGCGCTCGAACATCCTGCAAGCCAAGCAGCAGATCGCTCAGGCCAAAGATGTTGCAGCCACTGCGTTGGGCGGTATCGGCGGCAAAAATCTGTCCGAAGATTTCCAGAAGCTGGAAGACAAGGTCGCACTGTCGAATGCCCGTTCCGACGCGCGCCTGAATTCGGCTGACGTGAAGAGCGGCAAGGCACTCGACGACAAGCTCTCGGATCTGAACCGTGGTCCGTCCGTCGAAGATCGTCTCGAAGCTTTGAAGAAGCAGATCAACACGCCGGCCCAGTAAGGGCATCAGCAGTAGATACCGGCTGCCAAACGAGCGCAGCCGGTATGCCGGGCCACCGGAACGCCGGCCCCCGGAATCGACTGAAGACTGAAGGAGACGGGTGCATCGCACCCGGTCCGCAAATGAAAAAATTTCTCGCAAGCGCATTCGCCTCACTGCTGTTCGTGTCGGCCGCGGCGTTCGCTATGCCGACGGTTCAGCAGATCGAATCCGCCATGTCGCAAGGCAACTGGCAGCAGGCCGATGCCGGTTTGAGCGAAGTGCTGCAGGCGCATCCGAACAACGCGCGCGCGCACTACCTGTACAGCCAGGTGCTCGATCGCGAAGGCCGTTACGCCGACGCCCTCGCCCAGGTTCAACAGGCCAAGACGCTCGATCCGCAAATCCGTTTCACCGACCCCACCCGTTTCGCGCAAACCGAAGCGCGCATCCGCAAGGACGCGGAACGTGCCGGCGCCGCGGGCGGCAACACCACGAGCCGCGCGGCCAACCCGTTCGTGCAGCAGAATTCGCCGGCGGTGCAGCAGCAGTCGGCGATGGTGTCGCAAGCTCCGCAACGGCATGGCCCCGGTTTGGGCATGTGGGTCGGCATCATTCTCCTGATTGGCGTGATCGCGTTGGTGTTGCGCTGGACATTGCGCCGCGCCCGCTCGCAAGACGACTCGCGTGCCGACGACGATCGTCGCGTGCAGCTCAAGCGCGCGACCGAGATGCTCAACGCCGTGCGCTCGTTGAAGCTCGACGTGAAACTCTCCACCGTACAAGGTCATGAGGCGCTGGAGAAGGAAGTCGAATCGACCGAAGACCAGTTGCGCGGTGTGGTCGAAACGTTGTCGAACGGCAAGAATCCCGTGCCGCCGTATCAGCTCGACGAACTGGAGCAGCGCATTGGCAGCATGCGCGCCCGTGCCGACGGGCGGCCCGATCCGTATGCCGCGCCGGCCGCCGGCACGCAGCAGTCGCCGTATGCGCAGGAAGCCGAGCGCTTCGGCAACCCGCCGCAAGCGCCCTATCCGCAACAAGGACCGTATCAGCAACAGCCGCAGGTCATCGTGCAACAAGGTGGTGGCGGTTTCGGCGGCGGCATGGGCGGTCTGCTGACCGGCGTGCTGCTCGGCGAGGCGTTGAATTCCGGGCGTGATCGCGTCGTGGAGCGCGACGTGATTGTCGATGATGAAACGCGTCGCCGAGGCGGTGACAACGGCAATGGCGGTGGCCTCGACTTCGGCCAGGGCTCGAACGACTGGAGCGACGACAGCGGCGGCGGTGGCGTCGACATGGGCAGCAACGACGATTCCGGCGGCTGGAGCGACACCTGAGCAACAACCGCGCTGCTTGAGATGCAGTCAGGCAAATGCCAATCAATCAAGCTGCAACGAAAACAGGCTCCTGCATGGAGCCTGTTTTTTTATGTCGGCGCCCTTTACGCGCCCACTGACGCCGGCGCCCTCACCGGCTCGTGTTGCGCCAACAGCACCGAACCCGCGAACAGCCGGACGATGAAACGCTCCGCATACGCGACCAGCGCTTCCCGGCGCGTGGCGTCCGCATCGATGTACTCCGCCGACAAATGAAACAGCTGCAACACGATCTGCGTGCAGACTTCGTCGACGGTTGCGCGGGCGAGCGTCGGCATCAGTTCCAGCTGCACGACATCGTCCGCCATTTCCGCCGACACTTCGTGCAGGTTCGCCCGCACCGCTTCACGTAGCGCCGGCGACGTGCCGTGATACTCGGCCAGCGCGCTCAGAAACGCCTCGCGGTTCTCCAACGCAAACGCAAAAAACGCCACGCACGCGCGACGCGGCACGCTCTGCGGCTCGTCGTGCGCGGCCAGCCAGCGCTCGCGCCGCAGCATGGGCCGCAAGCGGCGGCTCACCGATTCGACCGCCTCGCGCGCCAGGTCGTCGAGCGTGTCGAAATGACGGTAGAACGTGTTGGGATTCAGCCCCGCCTCGCGTGCCAGTTCGCGCAGACCCAGGCTTGCAAAGCTCCGCCCGCCCGCGGTCAGGCGCAACGCAGCTTCGATCAGCTTGCGCTTGCCGGGCGGCAGGTCCTGCCCGGCAAAAGCGTCAGGGTCGGCGGTGGACGCCGCTTCGGGGACGAGTTTCATGAGCTTTCAGCCAGAGCGCGGCTCGCGCGTTTAATAGTCGTACTCTAAACGATCTTGACGCGAAGTGTACAGTTGTCTACCCTGCGCATTATGCCGATGTAGACATATGTAGACACTCGAATTTTGCCTGCCCCCCCCGGAGACCCGTCGTGACGCCTGCCTCATCTGCCCAACCCGCCACGCCACGCATCGCCATTGTCGGCAGCGGATTTGCGGGCATCGGCATGGCGATCCGCCTTCTCCAGATGGGCATCACGTCGTTCACGATTTACGAGGCCGCCGGCGATATTGGCGGTACGTGGCGCGACAACACCTATCCCGGCGCGGCCTGCGATGTGCCGTCGCATCTGTATTCGTTTTCGTTCGAGCCGAATCCGGCGTGGTCGCGTGCGTTCGGTGGCCAGGCGGAGATCTTCGCTTACCTCAAGCATTGCGCGCGCAAATACGGCGTCGATCGTTATGTGCGTTGCAATGCGCGCGTGGCAGCGATGCGCTTCGATGAAGCGCGCCAGACATGGCAAGTCGAAATCGATTTGAACGGCACACACGAGAGCATCGAGGCCGACGTGGTGATCGCGGCGAGCGGTCCGCTATCGCGTCCGGCCATGCCGCGAATCCAGGGGCTCGATCGTTTCGAAGGCAAGCTGTTTCATTCGGCTCGCTGGGATCATGACTATCCGCTCGACGGCAAGCGCGTCGCGGTGATCGGCACGGGCGCCAGCGCGATCCAGTTCGTGCCGCGGATCCAGCCGCGCGTCGCACAACTCGAACTGTTCCAGCGCACCGCACCGTGGATCATGCCGAAGCCCGACAAGCCGATCGGTCCGCGCGCGCATTGGCTATTCCGGCATGTGCCGTTCACGCAGCGCTTCGTGCGCAATGCGATCTACTGGCAGCTCGAATCGCGTGCCATTGCGTTCGTCGTCAATCCCAAGCTGATGAAGTTGCCGATGAAATTCGGCATGAGCTACCTCGAACGGCGCGTCAAGGACCCGGCACTGCGTGCCAAGCTGACGCCGAACTATCGGCTCGGTTGCAAGCGCGTGCTGCTGTCGAGCGATTACTATCCGGCGCTCGGCCAGCCGAACGTCGACGTGGTGACGACCGGCATCCGTGAAATCGTCGCTGACGGCATCGTCACCGACGACGGCGCCCATCATCAAGCCGATACGATCATCTGCGGCACGGGCTTCCAGGTGAACGACGTGGGTGCGCCATTCGACGTGACCGGCCTCGACGGCGCCGACCTCGGCGCGATGTGGCTGCGCGATGGGCCGGAGGCCTACCTCGGGACCAGCGTCGCCAACTTCCCGAACTTCTTCATGATTGTCGGTCCGAATACCGGGCTGGGTCACAACTCGATGATCTACATGATCGAGTCGCAAGTGCAGTACATCGCCGATTGCCTGCGCGTATTGCGCCGACGCAAGGCTCGTACGATGAATTTGCGGCCCGACGTGCAACGCGATTTCAATCAGCGCCTGCAGAAGGAGATGCAGCACTCCGTGTGGGTCAGCGGCTGCCATAGCTGGTATCAGACGAAGAGCGGCAAGGTCACGGCGCTGTGGCCGGGCTTCACGTTCAACTTTCGCAAACGCACACGGCGCGTGCGGCCGCACGATTATCGCTTCGCACCTTAGGCTCGCGGGCCGCTCGCGCGGCGAACGCGGACGCGGAGGCCGTGCGAATGCAGAGGCAGCGCAATGCAGACGCGAGGCTAAAGCTGAGGGTGACGCCGCGGTAAACACAGGTGCAAACGTAGACGTAGCCGCTGAGACGATCTAACTCGAACTAAAGGGAGATAACAATCATGGCAAGCATCGAATCCGCGACGCCGGCATCAACAGCACCGCTACCGCCCCGCTCGCTCGCCGCGCGCCTCGGGATCACCAGCGTGCCGCGCGCAGAATTGCAGCGGCGCTACACGCAAAGCGGTTCGAAGTTCGTCAAGATCATGGGCGCCGACGTGCATTACGTCGACGAAGGCAGCGGCGACACGATCGTGATGATTCACGGTTTCGCGTCTTCGTTGCATACGTGGAATCGCGTCGCCGACGAACTCAAGCGCGAGCATCGCGTAATCCGCCTCGATCTGCCGCCGTTCGGCGTGACCGGACCGTTGCGCACGAGCTCCGGTGAAATCGAAACGATGAATCTGCCGACCTACCGGCGTTTCATCGATACCTTCATGCAGGCGCTCGGCATCTCCCGCGCGACACTGATCGGCAACTCGCTCGGCGGCCTGATTTCGTGGGACTACGCGATACGCCATCGCGAGGCCGTCGAACGGCTCGTCTTGATCGACTCGGCCGGGTTCCCGATGAAGCTGCCAATTTACATCGGCCTCTTCAATAGCGCGCTGGTGCGGGTCAGTTCGCCGTGGTGGCTGCCCGAAATCATTATCAAAAGCGCGGTGCGCAACGTGTACGGCGATCCGCGCAAGATCGATGCGGTGACGCTGCGGCGTTACGTCGAATTCTTCCACGGCGAAGGCACCCGTGAGGCAATCGGCAAGATGGTGCCGACGCTCGACTTCAAGGACGTTGATACCGACGTGCTGAAGACGCTGAGCGTGCCGTCGCTGGTCCTATGGGGCGCGAAGGATCGCTGGATTCCGACTGCACACGCGGCCGAATTTGCGAGCCGCATTCCAGGAGCGAAATCGGTGATGTACGCCGGGCTCGGTCACATTCCGATGGAAGAAGCGCCCGAGCGCGTGATGGCCGATCTCCAGGCGTTTCTCGGCGCGAGCGCCGCGGCGGGCGCCGCGCATGCGCCTGTTGCCGAAGGCACACGCAGCGCGCCCGCCTGACCTGGCTTTTTCCAGCTGATTCGCCTGTACGCGCGCTCCGTCACCCTCCCCCTAGCAGGCGCAGCAAGCTCCAGAGAAACTTGCAGAGCATCACGATCAGTTCCCACAGGTGATAGAGCTGTTGCCAGCCCGAAACGCGCGCGAAGGAGTCGATCATGGATTGCCGGTGACAGAAAAGAATGGCTGCGCAGTTGCAGGCTGAGCGCACATGATAACGACTGGCTGCGGGATACTCCGTATCAAGTCCCTGGCAAGCTTGCCGTAAACGTGTCGAGAAGACGCGACATCCGCACTGGGTGATCGCGCTAACTGACTGCGCCAACCGCGCCATCATGGAGACAAGCATGACGCGTTTCAGCTTTCGCCGGGTCGGCCGTTCACAAACGGTTGTTGGCGATATTGCCGCGCAAGCCGGCAAACTGGGAATTGAAATCTGCGACGTATCGGGTCACGTCGAGGAAGTTGCCGCACGCGTGCAACGCCAGGCGCAGGTTTGCCGTGCGCTGCGCGAGTCCGCTGCGCAGACGCTCGCGGGCAATCATCGCATTGCCACTGCCGCGCGCGAAATGCGCAGCGTGTCGGCCGAAGCCGCGACCGGTGTGCAGGCGTCGCAACAGACGCTGGCGGCGTCGCTCGCCGACATCCACGGACTGGTGGAAGGTGTGACGGTGATCGAGAGCCAGATTGGCGCGCTGCGCAGCGCGTTGGCGCATGTGAGCCGCGTTTCCGAGGAGATTTCGCTGATCGCCCGCCAGACGCATTTGCTGGCGCTGAACGCCGCGATCGAAGCCGCGCGCGCCGGCGACTCCGGCAAGAGTTTCGCGGTAGTGGCCGCCGAGGTGAAGAACCTGTCGGCGAAGACCGCGCAGGCGACCGGCCAGATCGAGACCACACTGGCACAACTCACTCAGCAGACCGAGCAATTGATCAACGAGGGTTCGGTGAACACGGCGCGCGCACATCGGGTACGCGAAGGCACCCGCAAGATCGGCGATGTCGTCCATGCGACCGGCAATGCGATCACGCAGCTCAACGACGAGGCTGGGCAGATCGCAGCGTTGACCGGCGAGATCGAAACCCAATGCAACGGACTCGAGGCGCAGGTGCTGGAAATGGCGAGCGGGGTCGAGGATTCAAGCGAGAACTTTGCACAGGCGAAGGACCGGCTGGGGAATTTGCTCGGCGTGTCCGAGACGTTGATCGAGTTGACTGCGGCAACGGGGGTAGAGACGACGGATACGCCGTTCATCGATGCCGTGCAGCAGGCCGCGGCCGCCGTGGGCAAGGCATTCGAAACGGCCATTGCTCGGGGCGAGATATCGATTGAGGATCTGTTCGATCAGCGTTATGTGCCTGTTGCAGGGAGCAATCCGGCTCAGTTCGTTACCCGGTTTACGGCTTTTACTGATCGGGTTTTGCCTGCTGTTCAGGAGCCGTTACTCGGGCTCGATCCGCGCGTGGCGTTCTGCGCCGCCGTCGATGTGCGGGGCTATCTTCCGACTCACAATCTGAAGTTTTCTTTGCCGCAGCGCGACGATGTGGTCTGGAATATGGCCAATTGCCGGAACCGGCGGATGTTCGATGATCGCACCGGGATTGCGGCTGCGTCGCATACCAAGAAGTTTCTGTTGCAGACTTATCGTCGCGATATGGGTGGTGGGCAGTTTGTCTTGATGAAGGATGCGTCGGCGCCCGTGTTTGTTGCCGGGCGGCATTGGGGTGGGGTTCGGATTGGATATAAGGTTTGATTTTTTGCCTGTGCGGCGCTTGTTCGTCTGACTGCCTGTGGCGTTGGGCTTTACCTGAGTTGTTTGTCTCCTCGGTGTCCTCGGTGCTTGTTCGTCTGTGGTTTTATGACGTTGGCCTTTCCTTGTTTTGTTATTGGTTTGTTAGCGTCGCCCCTGTGCGGGGCGGGCACTTACTTCTCTTTGCCGCCGCAAAGAGAAGTAAGCAAGAGAAAGCGGCTCAAACCGCTAATTCTTAAGCGGGTCCCCTGGCTTGGAGGGGATAGTGGTGCATCTGGAATCTGTGTTCGCGCACACTCCGCATTAGCGACAAGGGCGTCATACTTCCGGCGGCGCTGCGCGCGCCGACGCGCACTTCAAAAACCGTTCGCCGCGTTTTTGCGCTCTCGCTCTTTGCTCGGTCATCGCTCGTCATGGCATCGCCACTGCAACTGTCATAGCAAACGAAGCCCCTGGTTTCCCAGGCATACCCGTCCGCGACGCACACAGTGCGGAGTGGGAGCTGACGAGCCCTGTGTCACTTACGCCGAATGTGCGAGGACACGGATTCCAGATGCACCACTATCCCCTCCAAGCCAGGGGGCCCGCTTAAGAATTAGCGGTTTGAGCT